>JAXHLB010000001.1:0-33089 GCA_034522695.1 Ignavibacteriaceae bacterium
AGCTCTGGCGAAAGACATTGATTCAGGAATTACTCTCTGTAAACCAGACCCCTTGTCTTTCACTTTACATGACTACTCATAGAAGTCATCCTGAAAACCTTCAGAATCCGATCAGGTTTCAAAATCTCGTTAAACAATTAGAGGAATCCTTATTAGAACAATATTCTGCTATCGAAGTGAAGAAATTTCTTAAGTTTTATAAAACTTATGAGTAATAACCGCGAATTTTGGGGTCATTCATTAGATGGACTTGCTGTTCTTGGTACTACTGAAGTTTTCAAAATTATTAAGTTACCGATAGCAGTTGAAGAATTGGTAGTCGTAGCTGATAGTTTCCATATAAAACCACTTCCAGAATATTCGCACAGTCCGTAGACAGCTACCACATTTCCGGTTTGAGTCTTCATGACACAAGACTCTTCAAAGTAAACCGCCCATTTTATCGTTGAGGCAGAGCTACCGTCTGATCTTCCCCCGAACCATAACAGAAGCACTTGGAGACTACTCAACCAACAAACATACGACTGTTGCACCTTACTGGCTGAATAAGTGGAGAAAGTTCAGACATGCACCATGGTCATGGCAGCAAGAAAGATGAAGTTGACAAAGATGCTGAAAGATTTTTTACAATTATTGCCAAAACGATTTGACGAAAAATATTCAAAACCTAGAGACGTATGCCGCTCAATACTGCGAGTACTGCTGGAACATCACAGTCTTTTTCAAAAAGGGTAAGTAAAAACCCATTGTTGTTAGGATAGAGCATTGCGGTCAACCCTGAATCCATTTCAAATGATAAACTCATAAAATGAGGCATGGGAGATTATTGAACCAGACGATCGACAAAAGCTTAAAAAGTTCGGCGAAATAAGTTCGAAGAAGCAAAGGCAAATAATTCAGGCAGTGATAACATTAAGGAAGTAGTCGAAGCAGCTGAAGCAGGAAGAGTAGACACGATTCTTATTGAGAAAGACCGGGTAATTGCTGAAAGACTTAGAAATAAAATTACCGGTACTTTCAAACAGGCAGATTCAACACAACCAAAGTTAGAAAGATCATTCTTGACGATATAGGAGAATTGGTAACAAAAATGGGTGGTAAAGTTATGTTTATTCCGCCGGAAAAAATGCCTGCTAAAACCGGCATTGCGGCATTATATCGTTATTAGACATTTAAATTTAACTTATAAAACTCGCAGGCAAAATAAAACTAGATTATAAAAATCTTATATGAAACAATCTTATTAAAATTAAAAGGCTTAACGATTATGAAAATTCAACTTAATACAGACAACAATGTAACCGGAAGCGAAGAACTTAGAGCTTCGTTAACCTCATTAATATCAGATGAATTAAGCAGGTTTGATGATCACATATCACGATTGGAAGTACATCTTTCAGATGAGAATGGCCATAAGAGCGGGCAAAACGATAAACGATGCATGATTGAAGCCCGTCTTGAAGGAATGAAACCGATAGCCGTTACTAATCACGCAGACACCAACGAACAGGCAGTGACAGGAGCCGTTGATAAGTTAAAGTCTTCTCTTACTTCAATACAAGGACGTTTGAAGAATTATTGACAACGGGTTAGAATTAACTAAGCTTTTAAATTCAAGATTGAAAAGAATCAGGAAGTACAATTACTCATAAAGATTAATTTGTTTTCAAAAATCAATTTAAAATAAGATGGAAAATAAAAATGAATAAAACAATTGATGATACAATAACTGCAGTTTCCAGGGCGGAATATATAGAAGTAGAACCCAATGTTCGTCTTCATGTAACAGATGCGGGCGAGGGCAGACCTATTGTGTTAATACATGGTTGGCCGTTGAGTGATGAAATGTTTGAATACCAATACAACGATCTGATAAATAAAAATTTTCGTGTAATTGGAATTACGTTAAGAGGCTTTGGTAAATCTGATAAGCCTTACGGAATTTATGATTACGATGTGCACGCGGCGGATGTAAAAAAAGTTTTAGATACGCTGGAAATAGACGACGCTGTTTTAGTTGGTTTTTCTATGGGAGGTGCCATTGCTATTCGTTTTGTATCAAACTACGATGGGGCTCATGTTTCCAGACTGGCTTTGGTTGCAGCAGCAGCACCAATTTTTACTCAGCGCAAAGATTTTCCTTACAATCTTCCCAAAAGTGCAGTTGATGAATTAATTGAATTGAACTATAAAGATCGACCGAAACTCTTAGCAGATTTCGCAAAGATATTTTCTGCCACTAAAACCTCAATAAGTGAAGGTATCGGAAGTTGGTTAAATGGAATTTGTTTAAGTGCTTCTTCTTATGCAACAGCTCAATGTTTAATTGCTTTGCGCGATACAGACCTGAGAAGTGATCTGGTGAAAATATTAATTCCAACGGTGATTATGCATGGCAAAAAAGACAAAATATGTTCTTTTGATCTGGCTGAACAAATGAATGAAGGAATAGCGCATTCACATATCATTGCTTTTGAGAATAGCGGTCATAGTTTGTTTCTGGAGGAAACTAAAAAGTTTAATGCAGAACTGATCAAATTTGCGGAGTTCGAACAGGATAAATACTTATAGTTTTATGTAAAACAATTAATTCAAGGAGTCAATATGCAACGCAGTGTAAATAGTTTAATTGGCTATACCATTAGTGCAAAGGATGGTGAATTAGGAAAAGTAAGTGAATTTTATTTCGACGACCATACATGGACAATCCGTTACCTTGTTGTGGATACAGGAACTTGGTTATCTGAGAGAAAAGTATTGATTCCACACTCAGCACTTGGAGTAACTGATTGGAAGTCAGAAACATTTCAAGTAAACCTTACTATGGAACAAGTTCGCAATAGTCCTGATACTGAAACTAAAAAAACTGTATCCCGACAAAATGAACTTGAATTATTCAATCATTATGGTTTACCGGTTTATTGGGGAGATGTATTCATCGACGGAAATGTTGGAATACTTCCATTTCCATCAATGATTAATAACACATCAACAGCAAATAATAGTGAACATTCCAAAACACCTAAGGGCGATCCGCACTTACGAAGCACAAAGAATGTTGAAGGATACAATATTCAATCTAATGATGGAGAAGTAGGGCATGTTGAAGATTTTATAATTGACGATAATAAATGGAATCTTGTCTTCTTTATTGTAGATACCCACAATTGGCTGCCAGGAAGAAAAGTTCTTAGTATCGCCCCATTGGATAAAACAGATTAATCGGAATGAAGAAAAAGTTGTATGTGAATCTTTCTCAGGAATCCATAAAGAATAGTCCTGAGTTTGATCCTGATGTGCATATGACCGAGGATTATGAAAAAGTGCTATTTAATTATTATGGAGAAGATATTAAACTTATGAAGAGTGAAGTTATAAAATAGCAAGTGTAAAGTCGAAAGTGATTCGTTAAAAAATTTGAAAGGATAAAGTATATGTCATTAATAACAATAGTAATTGTTTTAGTTGTTGTTGGAGTTGTGCTGTGGCTTATCAACAGCTACATCCCTATGCAGGCTACTATTAAAACAATCTTGAATGTCGTTGTGGTTATCGCAGTCATTCTTTGGCTGCTCAGTGCATTCGGAGTTATAGGAAGCCTCGATACGATTCGTATCGGAAATTAAAATTTAGTTTAAGTGTTCAAGTAAGTTCAAATTGTTCATCCTTAATTGAAACAATTCAGTTAAAGATGAAAGAATTTAATGGAAAAGAAAAAGAAATCAACCCTAATAAAGATGATTTCAGCTGAAAAATTTATCAACAAAAATATAAGAGAGCAGTAATGGAAATTATAGGAACTATCATTGTCGGTTTAATTGCAGGAGTCATTGCAAAATTATTATTGCCTGGTAAAGATCCTGGCGGCTGCATAATTACAATTCTACTTGGGATTGCCGGTGCATTTGTTGCAACTTATCTCGGTAAATTTTTAGGAATTTATGAACCTGGTGAAACAGCAGGTTTTATTGGTGCAACTATAGGTGCTATAATTATTTTATTGTTATATAGAATGTTTCTTAAGAGAAAAAAATAAGAGACTATTGATATCCCAACTAAGAACTTATTAGAGTTCAATTTACAAGTTTGATCATTGCAGTGAAGTACACTCATCCAAATGATGTAGCTCTATTTTCATCCCATCGCCCGATTGATATACTTAAGCTCAAAACATAAGTTGAAATCGAAACATAATTTAATTCATTAAAAAAAGGAAAAACGATGCAAAAGCAATCAAACACGAGTTCACAAACCAGAACAAAGTCATCACAGATGACGAACAATGACGGACTACAATCATCTCAACTAATGAGATTATTTGAAGATGAATTGAAAGATATTTATTGGGCTGAAAAAGCCTTAACAAAAGCTATTCCTAAAATGATTAAAAATGCAACATCAGAAGAATTAATTAAGGCATTGGAAAACCATTTGGCACAAACTGAAAAACAGATTACCCGTATGGAAAAAGTATTTGAATCTATTGATAAAAAACCGACGGCAAAAAAATGTAAAGCAATGGAAGGATTGATAAAAGAAGGTGAAGAAATTATGGAGGAATGCGAAGCAGATGCAGTGTGCGATGCAGGAATAATTTTAGCAGCCCAAAAAATCGAGCATTATGAAATCGCTACTTATGGAACGCTTCGTCAATTTGCAGAAACGCTTAAGTTACAAGAGGCTGTAAACTTACTGGAACAAACGCTTGAGGAAGAAAAAGAATCGGATGTAAAATTAACTGAAATTGCTGTTTCTATGGTTAATGCTGAGGCTGCTGAAACAGTTGAGGTGTAAAAATAATGATGTAAATCATTAAGAATAAAAAGCGCTGAGAACTTTCACTCTGCGCTTTTTCTTTTAGAAAAAAGATATTGAAAAGTTGAACATTGAAAATATTCGACTTAAAAAAATTGATAACATTCTGGTTAGTAACAGAAATAATCGGAAAGAAACTTTTAGTTTTATTAATTAGAAAGGACATCATACAAAAATGAAAACATCAAATAGAAAAAAAAATAACAATTCAAAGATCAATGACCTTGCTAAAAATACAGAGAGTGGACAGGACAAATTTTTAACTACTAATCAAGGATTGCGCATTAATGATGATCAGAACTCCCTTAAGGCGGGTGAACGCGGCGCAACATTGTTGGAGGATTTTCATCTTCGTGAAAAAATTACTCATTTTGATCATGAAAGAATTCCGGAGCGAATTGTTCATGCAAGAGGAAGTGGTGCACACGGATATTTTGAGCTGAATAAATCCATGGCAAAATATACCAAAGCAAAATTTTTGCAAACACCCGGCAAGCGTACTCCCGTATTTCGTTAGGTTCAGTACCGTTGCAGGTTCACGCGGCTCTACAGATCTGGCTCGAGATGTAAGGGGATTTTCAGTTAAGTTTTATACTGAAGAAGGTAATTATGATTTAGTCGGAAATAACATGCCTGTATTTTTTATTCAGGATGCGATAAAATTTCCTGATCTTGTACATGCTGTCAAGCCCGAACCGGATAATGAAATTCCACAGGCAGCTTCTGCACACGATACTTTCTGGGATTTTATTTCACTTATGCCTGAGAGTATGCATATGGTTATGTGGGCAATGAGCGATCGTGCTATTCCGAGAAGTTTGAGAATGATGGAAGGTTTTGGCGTTCATACTTTCAGGTTTGTTAATAAAGATAATAAATCAGTTTTTGTAAAATTTCATTGGAAACCTTTACTTGGCGTACATTCTGTTGCATGGGATGAAGCACAAAAAATTTCGGGTAAGGATTCTGATTTTCACCGAAGAGATTTATGGGAAGCAATTGAGAGCGGTAACTATCCTGAATGGAATTTTGGAGTTCAGATAGTTGAGGAAAAAGACGAACATAAATTTGATTTTGATTTGCTTGATCCTACGAAACTTATTCCCGAAGAAATTGTTCCGGTACAAATAATAGGCAAGATGACTTTGAACCGTAACCCCGATAACTTCTTTGCCGAAACTGAACAGGTTGCATTTCATCCCGGTCATGTTGTTTCAGGAATTGATTTCAGTAATGATCCATTATTGCAGGGTCGCTTATTTTCTTACACCGATACACAGCTAATCAGGTTGGGTGGTCCAAACTTTCATGAAATACCGATTAATAGATCTGTTGCACCGGTACACAATAATCAACGTGATGGACATATGCGGCAAACTATTAATGCCGGTAAATCAAGCTATGATCCTAATACAACAGGTAATGGCTGTCCATTTCAGGCTTCAGCTGCGGATGGTGGATTCGTAACATACAACGAAAAAATAGATGCTCGTAAAGTGCGGGCACGTAGTCGAAGCTTTTTTGATCATTTCAGCCAGGCAACATTATTCTTCAACAGCCAGAGCGAATCCGAAAAAAATCATATTGTGGATGCATTCCGTTTTGAATTAGGGAAGTTAAAAAATGAAGCTATCCGAATGCGGGTATTAGGCATGCTTACACAAGTTGATAAATCTCTAGCTGCAAAAGTGGCACAGGGATTAGGCGTTGCCGTACCCAAATCACCAGAACAACCACTTAATCTTAGTATTCCTGCTGATGGAGATCCTAAAAAGTTTCAGCCGGTAAAGGTTAAGTCGTCAATTCAGGAATCAAAAGCTCTAAGCATGGCAAACACTGTTAAGGATACGATTAAAACCAGGCAGATTGCAATACTTGCAGCAGATGGTGTTGATGATGTGTCATTAAATAAAATGAAACATGCGCTTGAAGCGGCAGGAGCACAAACAAATATTATTGCACCTCATTTAGGAAATATCACATCAGAAAAAAATAAGCAGATAAAAGTTCATCAGAGTTTTTTGACCGCTGCATCAGTTCTGTTTGATGCCGTTTATATTCCGGGAGGACAAAAGAGTTCGGCTGCATTGCAGAATGAGCCGGACGCTATTCATTTTATTAATGAAGCTTATAAACATTGTAAAGCTATTGCTGCTGAGGCAGAAGGTGTGGATTTGTTGAATAAAACTGCAGCCGGAATTAAAATGAAAGATAAAACAGATAAAAATCTTCTGGCAAAAGGTGTATTAATTAATCGTAATCCAAAAGAATTTATCAAAGCAATTGCTCAACATCGTTTTTGGGAACGCGAAAAACCAGGCAAAGTGCCTGCTTAAAAAAACACGTGTTACTGCTGTGCAAAAGTGAATTGATTTAATATTTATTGCACTTTTATAGCTGAATCCTGCCTGTCGTGCAGACAGGATTGTTTTCAGCATACTAAAATGCTTAGTGAAATGAGATCCCGAAACAATCCGCCAAGGCGGACCTAAGATGGATGATTATTAAAAATCAAAGAGAGTATTAATGAACGAGTTTAATGGCGTAATGATGCAGTATTTCCACTGGTACACTGAAGACGATGGCAATTTGTGGAAACAATTGGAAAACAATGCTTCAGCTCTTGCTGAAGCTGGAATTACATCGGTTTGGCTGCCGCCTGCTTATAAAGGAACTGCCGGTGGATCCGATGTTGGCTATGGTGTTTATGATCTCTTTGATCTGGGGGAATTCGATCAGAAGGGATCTGTCCGCACCAAGTATGGAACCCGCGATGAATATCTTAAAGCGATAAAGGCTGTTCAGAAAGAGGGAATACAAGTGTACGCGGATATTGTTTTCAATCATAAACTGGGCGCAGATCAATTAGAAGAATTTAAAGCGACTCCTTTTAATCCGGAAAACCGGAAAGAACCAGTTGGTGAACTGCAGTCTATTAAAGCCTGGACCAATTATACATTTCCGGGCAGAAATGGCAAATACTCCGAATTGCAATGGCACTGGTGGCACTTTAATTCTGTTGATCATAACGCGTTCGATGAAAACAAAAAAGACATTTTTCTTTTTGAAGGAAGAAGATTTGATGATGACGTAGATCAGGAAAAAGGCAACTTCGACTATCTAATGGGATGCGACCTGGATATTAACAATCCCCATGTGCGGGAGGAACTCTTTCACTGGGGAGAATGGTACCTTGAAACCACCGGCGTAGATGGGTTTCGTTTTGACGCGGTTAAACATGTAAAATCCAGATTCTTTCTGGATTGGCTAAAGCATTTATCAGAATACAGCGGAAAGAGACTCTTTGCCGTTGGTGAATATTGGTCCGAAGAAACTGAGGCATTGAAGCATTTCTTAGATATGACCGATCATACGATAATGCTTTTTGATGTAAAGCTCCATTATAAATTCGCTCAAGCAAGCAAACTCGAAAATAACTTTAATCTACAAACGATTTTTGATGATACCCTTGTAAAGGATAATCCAATCCTTGCCGTGACGATTGTAAGCAACCATGACACACAACCTTTACAATCTCTTGAATCTGTTGTAGAAGCTTGGTTCAAACCCTTGGCTTATGCACTAATACTTTTAAGAAGAGAAGGATACCCATGTATTTTTTCTGCCGATTATTATGGAGCTCATTACAAGGATACAGGCAAAGATGGAAATCAGAATGAAGTCTGGATAGAAAAACATCAGTGGCTAATTGATTTATTTTTGAAAGCGCGCAGAAATAATGCATACGGAGATCAGTATGATTACTTTGATCACCCAAATTGTATTGGGTGGACGCGTACCGGTAACGATAAGAATCCGGGAGGGATGGCCGTAATTATAAGTAATGGGGATGATAGTAGTAAGTATATGGAAACTGGTTACCCAAACACAACCTATTATGATCTTACAAACCATGTAAGTAATCCAATAGTTACCAATCAAGATGGTTGGGGTGAATTCCGCTGTAACGGCAGATCGGTTTCGGTGTGGGTGCCCAAATGAGAATTTATATTTTCTGCGAAATAAGTTTTAATTAATGAAGACAATTAGTAATTATTTATTTTTATGAATCTTACAACAGGTTATCCATACTGGTTAATTAACAACGGATTGGTCGCCACTTATCCAAAACTGGAACGATCAATTAAAACGGATGTCATTATAATTGGCGGTGGAATCTCGGGAGCGTTAGCAGCTTATTACATTAGTAATGCTGGTTTAGATTGTAATGTTGTTGATGCAAGAACTATTGGTTTAGGCAGTACATGTGCAAGTACTTCCCTATTACAATACGAATTAGATATCCCGTTATCAGTACTTTCAGATCAAATTGGTTTCCAGTCTGCAGCACGTGCATATATAATGTGCAGTGAAGCTATTGACACTCTGCAAAGCATATCAGAAAAAATAAAATTTACACTATTTGAAAAACAAAAGAGTCTATTTTTTGCTGCTTATAAAAAAGATAAAAAACTTATTGAATCAGAATTTACATATCGTAAAAAAGCAGGATTTAAAGTGCGGCTTTTAGATGAGAAAGAAATTCGAGGGCGATACGGTTTCACTGCTCCTGCAGCTATTCTATCAATGCAAGGCGCCACCACAGACGCATATATGTTTACGCATGCACTGCTTCAGGCAGTTATAAAAAAAGGTCATGAAGTATATGACAGAACTTTAATTTCAAAAATAGAATATCAAAGAAATGGAGTAAAACTATTTACAGAAAACGGACACAGCATAACAGCAAAAAAAATTGTTAATGCATCCGGTTATGAAATAACTGAATTTGTAGCCAAAAAAATCGTAAAACTTAATTCAACTTACGCACTCGCCTCAGAGCATATACAATCTCACGTACCGGTTTGGAAAGATGGGACATTGCTGTGGAATACTGCCGACCCATATTTGTATATGCGTTTAACCAAAGATAATCGGGTTATAATTGGAGGAAGAGATGAAGAGTTTTATAGTCCGCTCAAGCGCAACAAGCTTATCAAAAAGAAATCTGCGTTGTTAAAAAAAGATTTTTCAAAACTATTTCCTGAAATTGAACTTAATCCCGAATTTAGTTGGACAGGAACATTCGGCAGTACAAAGGATGCTCTGCCATACATTGGCACTTATAACAAAACACCTCATACTTATTACGCATTGGGTTTTGGCGGAAACGGAATTACATTTAGTGTAATTGCAGCCGAAATTATTAGCGATATGATTACCGGAAAAAAAAATAAAGATGCATCGCTTTTTTCTTTTGACAGATAAATGTATATGAAATTATAAAAAAAGAATTGAAAAATATGAACACTACTATAAAATTACCTCTTTATGCTAAAGTATCCCAAATCGTTTTGGGTATATTTATCCTGTTTTATATTCTTTATATAGGGCAAGCAATAATAATACCTATTATATTTTCTTTAATCATTGCCATCTTACTAAATCCAATAGTTAATTTTTTATGCGGAAAAAAAGTTCATCGTTTTGTTGCCATTCTCATTACAATTCTTTTGGCAATTCTTTGTTTAGCTGCATTGTTATATTTTATTACCTCGCAGATAATTATGTTTGGCGAGATGCTGCCGGAGCTTGAAGAAAACATTAATATTCTTATTAACCAGGTTATCCAGTGGATCTCACAAATTTTTAATGTAAGTACAGAAAAAATTAATGGATGGCTCGCTCAAATGCAGAAGGAAGCATTAACTGCCGGCAAATCATTAATAGGTCCCACTATATTATCTGCAGGTGGTCTTATCACAGTATTCTTATTATTACCGATTTATATATTTCTAATCTTATGGTACAAGCAGCTATTTCTTGAATTTATTAGTAAGCTTTTTCCCGCTGAAAAACATAAAACTGTTGCTGAAGTACTTGTAGAATCAAAATTACTTATTCAGAACTATTTAGTAGGATTGCTTATGCAGACTGGTATAGTTGCGGTTTTGAATACTTTGGGATTAATCATATTAGGAATTGAATATGCTGTATTGCTTGGGGTAATAAGTGCTTTACTCAATGTTATTCCTTATATCGGGGGTATTGTTGCAATGGCTTTAACGATTGTAATAGTTCTGGCAACTAAAGCGCCAATATATGCTCTTTGGGTACTTATATTATTTAGCGTTGTTCAGTTTTTAGATAATAATATAATTTCTCCAAAAATTGTTTCGTCAAAAATAAAAATTAATGAATTTATATCAATCGTAGCAGTATTAGTCGGCAGTGCCTTATGGGGAATACCGGGCATGTTTCTTTCTTTACCAATTATAGCCATAATTAAAGTAATATTTGATCGTATTGACCCTGTAGAACCATTTGGATTCCTACTTGGCAACAATATGTCAGCTAATGAAAAAGGGCTATTAAAATTTTCTAAGAAGAAAGTAAAAGAAAGTAATTCTTAAATTGGTGCAACCATACGATATGAGAGTATTCTATGGTCAAACAAAATTTTCATTAAGAAAAAAGAGTAAGACAATATTTTTATGTTAAATAGGAGCTTGTTAGATTTTTTATTCTATCTTATAATATCCGGGGATAGTTTCAAAGGTTAATTATTGCCGCATCATTAAAATATAATCCTTATTGTATTATTTACTCACCTAAAAGATGTAGCTCCCCTTTTCATCCCTTTGCTCCATTGAACAATCACAAATTACTTCATATCATATTATAGTAATCATAAAAACATTTGATTAAATCGGAAATCGCAAAAAAAAGAATAATAGTCTCCACTGAAGGAGATCCAGTCAAGAAACAAATTATGAAAGGGAAATAGTTATGTCACTGATTACATTAGTAATTGTTTTGGTAGTTGTCGGGGTTGTTCTCTGGCTGATTAACAGCTACATCCCGATGCAGTCAACCATCAAGAAAATCTTGAATGTGGTTGTAGTCATTGCTGTGATTCTCTGGCTATTGAGTGCCTTCGGAGTCATAGGAAGCCTTGACACTATTCGTATCGGATAGAAAAGGTTTTCGTATTCTTTATTGGAGTAATCCCAGTAAGGATCAAATATCTGTGATACTCAAATATTAATTATTGAGGTTGTCTCATAAGTTCAGTTTTTTTTTCCTTAGTAAATTTAATATCTCCCTGTGACAGTAAAGTTATTTTTACTTTTGAGACAGCCTCCTATTAAATCACTTCTTATAATATTCCATGGCTTCCGGCATATACTTTTTAAGATTAGCAATTCTCGTTTGATCTGAAGGATGAGTACTTAAAAATTCCGGTGGTGAACCACCAGTTTTACTTTGCGACATTCTCGTCCAGAAATCCAGAGCTGCATTTGGATTATAACCAGCCATTGCCATAAATATCAATCCAAGCCTGTCTGCTTCGCTTTCCTGTGTTCTGCTGAATGGAAGAATCACACCGACAGTAGAGCCTAAACCATAAGCTGTCATAAAAATATTCTGTGTTGTTTGAGGTTCGTTTTGTAATGCGACAGAAAGAGCAACACCACCTAATTGTTGCATTAATCCCTGGCTCATTCTCTCAGCACCGTGCTGTGCAATTGCGTGTGCAATTTCGTGACCCATTACAACAGCTAACCCGGTTTGATTTTGTGTTATTGGAAGTATTCCTGAATAAACAACAACTTTCCCCCCCGGCATACACCAGGCATTAGCTTCAGGGCTTTCGATTAAATTAAACTCCCAAGCATATCCACTCAGTTCTTTAGAAAGATTGTGCTGTGCAAAATAAATTTCAACAGCACTTTTAATATTTGATCCAACTGTCTTCACCATATCAGTGCTTTGAGCATCTGTGCTCAGTTTATTCTGCTGCAGGAATTCACTGTATTGCTGGAAACTCAATGCATTTAGATCCGCAGAGGAAATCAGATGAAGCTGAGATCTCCCCGTAATTGGAACTGTGCTGCAATAATAAAATGTTATTGCAAGCAGGATAATCGGAACAAATAATTTTAAATATTTCATACTAAACCTCTTGTTTTTGAATGTATTAAAAATCTATTGAAATATATGAATTTATGAGAAGCGTAACAGTCGGGCAAAAGGATGAAAAATGGTCTACATCCTTTAGGTTAAAAAAATCTAATTCCTTTTTCATTCTCTTGCCCGATTGTCCCGTTTTCCTTTTCTTTCTATAATGATGGTGTAATTAAAGAACAATGCAGGTCATGCATGTTCACTACAATAAATTTATAAACTATAATAGAGGTTATTATGAAAACTAATTTAACAAATCCAAAAACGTTCTTTAGCAGGTGGACGTTTTTCCTCGGTGCGATGCTGGTTCTAACTTTGATGAAGCCTGACGCTGCGCTAGCTCAATCTTCGCCGGCACCAGTGGATTTGGGAACAGCTGGCAATTTTGTAGTTCTAGCAAAAACGGGTATTTCAACAACCGGAACTACTGCAATCGTTGGAGATTTGGGTATTAGCCCTGCTGCTGCAACAGCCATAACCGGATTTGATTTGATACTGGACCCATCAGGTACATTCTCAACTTCAACTTTAGTTACAGGAAAAATATATGCTGCAGATTATACCGCACCAACTCCAACAATGTTGACAGTAGCTGTAGGTGACATGGAAACCGCATACACTGACGCAGCTGGTCGGCCAAATCCAGATTATACTGAACTGTACAGCGGAGATCTCACCGGGCAGACCCTTACTCGAGGTCTCTATAAATGGGGTACTGGGGTACTGGTATCTGCTGGCGGTGTCACTATCTCGGGTACTGCGAGCGATGTCTGGATTTTTCAGATCGCACAAGGTCTAATCCTGGCAAACGGAGCTACTATTACTTTACAGGGAGGCGCACAGGCTTCTAATATTTTCTGGCAGGTTGCCGGTAACGTTACTCTTGGAACATCTTCTCATTTTAAAGGAATTATATTATGTCAAACAGCCATTGTAATGCAGAATGGTGCAGCTTTTGACGGCAAAGCATTGGCACAGACTGCAGTTACATTAGATGCCACCAGTGTTGTTCCAGTTGAATTAACTTCCTTCACAGCAACATCGAACGGAAAAAGAAGTTATACTTAACTGGTCAACAGCAACGGAGCTTAATAATCAATTATTCGAAGTGCAAAGAAGTTTTGAAGGAAATGATTTTGCTACCGTCGGTTTTGTTTACGGTAAAGGAACAACAACAGAAAGACAGGATTATTCTTACAGTGATAAAAACCTTATCGATGGAAAATACTTTTACCGATTAAAACAGATCGACTACCTTGGAAGTTATGAATACTCAGAAGTGATTGAAGTCGATTACAGAACGTTTAAATCATACTTGCTCGAACAGAACTACCCCAATCCATTCAACCCAGCAACAACAATTGGCTTCGGTATAAAAGAAAAGTCATTTGTAAAAGTTATCATACTTAACAGCATTGGACAACAAGTAGCCGTAGTAGTAAATCAAGAGATGGAATCAGGATTTCACACAGCTCAGTTCAATGCAGCAAACCTGCCCAGCGGAGTTTATTTCTATCAGTTGAAAGCGGGAGAATTTACCAGTATGAAGAAGATGATTTTATTGAAGTAATAACTAACAAACCCAGCTCCTTTAAGGAACCGGGTTTATAGAAAATAATTTTTATGAAATAAAAAACTTCTATTTGACCTCTTCTTAAAGCCCGCCAAAAAATTGGCGGGCTTTTTTCTAAATGAATCGGCCTGAAATAGGTTAACAGAAAAAGGAGTCAAATTATTTATACTTAGATGAAACTCTTAAAACAATTTCCATGAGTATTTCAATGGTCAACAGTTGACCCATTAACAAAACACAATCTGAGTCAGATTATTTACTCATACCAAAGATGTAGTCCTTTTTCCATCCTCTTGACCGATTGAACAAGCCGATATTTCTTCATATTATATAATAGTAATCAATTAACTAAAACTCACACAAATTAAAGGAAAGAGGAATTATGAGAAACAAATATTTTATCTTAGCAATTTTCTTGCTAATTGCAGGATCAGTATTTACAGGTTGTCAGAACAATCAAGATACCGCCAAAGAAGAGGTTAAAAAGGCGAATCAAGATATGCTAGATGCACAGACTCAATTTGAAAAGGAATGGCAGCAGTTCAAGAGTGATGCCGAATTGAAAATTGATGCTAACCAAAAGCAAATTGACGATATCAAAGCGGCAATGCAAACTACAACTGCAAAATTCAAAACTAAATATGAGAACCAATTACTAACGTTAGAACAAAATAATATCGAATTGAAGAAAAAACTGAACAATTATAAATATGCGGGAAAAGATAATTGGGAAGATTTCAAAAGAGATTTTAATCGTGAAGTAGATACTGTTGTGGTCGCACTTAACGAGATTTTCCAAAATAAAGAATAGCTGTTGAGTGATTCTTCAATGGATAAAGATATGATAATTGCAGAATCAATGATAGAACCCGAGCATTTTATAATGCTGGATGTTGCAAATACTGTAAGTGGAAATGAATTTGATAGAAGCTATCCCTATGTTCAGATAGTCTATCCATCAGTTATGAACTCTTATATTGGTAATAAAGCCAATGAGAGTCATCCTGAAAATAGGTTGACTCAAAAGGAAAGAGGAAAATATTTTTCTAACATTATACTCAATCTTGATACGGATTATTAAGTTGTGCCGTTCCGAAATTAGACTATAAAGTAATCAGCGTTTTTCATGTTTATCATATAACTATTAACGGCAAGACAAGACTATAATATGGAATTAACTTTTTTCCTTAAAGGGATAGCCATAGGTTTTATAATGGCAATTCCAATCGGACCTATTGGAATAATGTGTATCCGCAAGACGCTTACCGAAGGAAGATTAAGCGGTCTAATAATAGGTCTTGGAGCTGCAACTGCAGATTTGTTTTACGGTTGTGTTGCAGTATTTGGACTTACAGTCATCTCAGATACACTTTCGGACCAACGATTATGGATACGAATAGCTGGAGGAGCGCTTCTTTTTTTCCTTGGTATAAAAACTTTTCGAGCCCAGCCAAAAGATCCGAAGCTTAAAATCAGCGGCAGCGGAAGGTTAAGATCATATTTTACTGTCGTTGTTCTAACACTTACCAATCCCTTAACCATTTTTGCTTTTATTGCTGTTTTTGCCGCGTTTGGTTTGGGAGATGGGCTCAGTTTTTTTTCTGCAGTAGTTCTGGTTGCCGGAGTTTTTATCGGTTCATGTTTATGGTTTTTCTTACTTACTTCAGGTTCAATACTTTTCAGAAAGAAACTGGATTTAGTTGGCTTGATTTGGGTAAACAAAATTGCCGGTATTTTAATTATCATTTCTGGTTTTATTGTTATCGGGAGTTTGTTATGAATATTTTTTATCAGGCGACAATTAAATAATGTCTTATGAATGATATAACTGCTTTTCTCTCATCAGTTTTAGTAACACTTGTAACCCTTCTTCCCATTATCAATCCGGTCAGCACTGCTATACTCCTACTTGGTATTAGCGAACATCTAACTAAAAAAGATCTTAATCGCCAAATTATTATGGCGTGCATTTATATGACTGGTATCTTAGTTGTTTTTCTGTTGGCTGGACATTTTATAATGATTTTCTTCGGAATCTCTATCCCCGGTATTCGCATAGCTGGCGGGATGGTAATAGGGTTTCTTGGATTTAAAATGCTATTTCCGGGTGAAGCAAAGATTACTCAAGTTGAAAAGCAAGAGGCGATTAAAAAAAGCAACATCTCATTCAGTCCGCTTGCAATGCCAAGCTTAGCAGGACCGGGCGCTATTGCAACGGTTATTACAATTTCATCATCGATTGATGGACGTCACGGTTACGATAAAGTTTTTGCTTTTGCGGGTGTAATACTTGCAATTGTTGTTACCGCAATTATCTCCTGGTTAGTTCTTCGCAGTGCTGGTTTTGTCAGTCGGATACTTGGTGTAAATGGAGTTAATAGTCTTTCCAGAATAATGGGCTTTCTCCTGATCTGCATAGGAATTCAATTTGCAATAATTGGTGTGCAGGATTTAATATCAGATTCCGGGTATTGGCAAAAATTATAAACTCCACATCAATCGGGTCGTTCTTTTAAATCAAGGTAAAATTTTACTTCTTTATACCACCCATAAGATGTAGCCCATTTTTCATCCCTTTGTCCGATTGAGTCACCTCAATTTTCTTCATAGTTTCTCATTAAAATTTAATTTAGCCTTCTTATGCTTGTCAAAATAGCACCTGGAGTGATTATATGCTGGTTGATTGGACTAATGGTACCAACCAATACAGGTGCTGTTATTCACACGCTTCCGGTGGCTTCACTTGTTATAATAATAATTTCTGGTCATCCTCGGTGACTGGATAATCCGAATGAAAATTAAGCACCATATTGGAATGGAAAAGACTATGAAGAATACATTATCACTCGATGCACGAATAGATGAATTACTAAATAAGAAGTTATCTGATTGTGAATGTAATCCTTGTACGTGCTCAGAGCGCAGAAAAGATCAGTACTTTCAAGAATTGAAAGGAGTATTGGAAATATTTAATATAGAAAAGTTGGTATCTTATTCGAATATGAGTTTTATAGAGAAACAATTATCCAATAAGGTTTAGCAATGACTGTTTAATTTTAATGTAAAGTAGAAACAGTTAATTAATAATAAGCAATATCACAAAAAAAGGAGTTGTTATGAGTAAACACATTAGTGAAGGCGCAGTAAAAATTATTGAAATCATTGGTATCTCCTCAAAAGGATTTGATGATGCAATTGTGCAGGCATTGAAGAAAGCCTCAAAAAGTATAAAGGGGATAACAGGATTTGAAGTAATAAAACATATGGCAAGTGTGGAAGACGGCAAGATAAAACAATACAAAGTCAATCTTAAACTTGCTTTCCCTGTCGTATAAAAAATGAACTTAGTAATTATTTTTTTTACAATTTAAATTAAATACAATCCTGATTCATCATTTCTATCTGGAGGTTTTATGAAACATTCATTTTATTGTCTTTTTACTATTCTACTTTTACCATTCGCATCAATATTATGTCAAAGTGGGAATACCTATATAGGTACCGACGCCTGTGGTATGTGCCATAAATCTGAAAAACAAGGCAGTCAACTTTCAATCTGGAAAAACAGTGCTCACGCGAAAGCATTTGAAACCTTGAAAACTGATAAAGCAAATCAAATTGCTAAGGAAAAAGGTTTTAAAGAGCCCGCAGCTGAAACCTGGGAATGTTTAAAATGTCATGTGACCGGCTATAATCTGGATGCAACAATGTTAGGTGAGAAATTTAAAATTGAAGATGGCGTTCAATGTGAGACTTGCCATGGAGCCGGATCAGCTTATAAAGATATGAAAGTAATGAAGGATAAAAATTTATCAATCGAAAAAGGGTTAATCGTGCACGAAAAACTTGAAGATTTTTGCGTGAGCTGTCATAATAGTGAAAGCCCGACCTTCGTAGAGCTGGACATAAAAGCAGCCTGGGAAAAAATCAAACATAATATTCCGGAAGAAAAGAAATAATTTTATAGAACAGATATATAATAAACCCCGATAGATAGCTATTGGGGTTTTTAATTTATTCAACTCCATTCTCAAATATTTTGATCCTATATTTCTGAATTCTACAATACGGTCATCACCAAGCTGTTGAATAAAGGATTCTTGAACTATTTTCCCCATCGGAGGATTAACTTATCTCTAAAGCCACAATATGATTAAACTCTCTGAATCCAACTAAACAGTAATAGGGACAACTTCATTAATTATCGCTTAATTTCCAGTCTTGTCGTTAATCATCCAAAAGATGTAACTCCTTTTTCATCCCTTTGACCGATTTATTTTTTTTATTTCTCTTTATAAATTAAAATCGAGTTAAAAACTAAATGACTAAATGGAGGTTTCCTATGTTTAGATCTTCTATCATTAAGGAAGCAGGGGCTAAGTTTGATGGTATTCAAAAAGTTAATGGGGCGGATAAATTTGCACTTGCGACGGATCTGCAAACATGCTCAACCTATTATTTTCCTATTAAAGGACTAACTAAAAAGAAAGTCAAAGAGAGATTAATTAAGGAGAGGAAAAAATTTAAGAGTTGAGTTATCTGTTACGATCGTCGCTAATTCATTTTTAAGTTAGAAATACATTATGAATTTAATGCAATTTTTATTTAGTGCAGTTATACTATTCATTGTTTATAAATTTTTTAGAACTCTGATTAAATTGGCCAGGGAAAGAAGAGAATTAGACAGATTATTTTCGTGATCATGAAACTGCTATTTGAATAACCTCAGCCTGAATATCCTTTATTGAACAAATCAGATATAAGTGTATAAATCGAAATTGATTTAAGAAAATAGCTTTGATTTAGTTTTTCATCTTCCATAATCATCCGATAGATGTAGCCCATTTTTCATCCCTTTGCCCGATTGATACTATTACCTGAATCATCGTAATCTTCCATGTAAATAAAAATGAACAATGCAATTAAAAAATTTACTATAGTATTACAATTTTATAATTAACAAAAAAGGAAAACACATGAAGAAGAATAATTCAGTTAAGTGGATTTTCACTTTATTGCTGATTCTTACGGTAGTGGCTTATTTCGGCTGTGATAAGAAGACAGAAGAAAACGGTGATAAGGATAATTCAACTATAGAAACAGAAACACCTGATATAACCGGTAAATGGACCGGGGTATTTGACGGAAAGACAGCAGTTCTGGACATAACCGACCAGACTGACAGCAGTTTCTCGGGGAAAATAAACATCAGTTACAGGCAGGCAATTAACCAGGAAGTAAAAGGTACTTTCAGCCCCACAACTCTTAAAATGTCAATGACAGATCAATTGCAGAGCCGTTTTCAGGGAGAATACAGCGGCAGTTTATCAAAAGAAGCTGATAACTTTTCGGGTACTTTTACCTTGAACAATGATGGTTCAAAATATTCATTTAATCTAAACAAAAAATAAAGGAAGCCAAAAATGAAAAAACTAATCTTATTACTTATCATCCCTATAGTGATGTTGATAACATCCTGTGACTCGGATGATCCGTTTACCCCAACTCCGACAGGTAAAATTTATCTAACATCAAGCCCGGCTGATGCCGAGATATGGATAGATGGTTCGAACACTTTTAAAACAACTCCCGATACTATCAATGATGTTGATCAGGGTACGCGAAGTATAACCCTCAAGCTGCAAGACTATAGAGATACTACTTTCACTGTAAGTGTTACGGGAGGTCAGACGAGTGTTGTCGGGCCGGTAGTTCTTGTTTCAGATATTATGTTAACATTATATGGTCCGGTAAAAATTTATGAAACCTCTGGAACGAGCGCAAGCCAACCAAGCGGATTGGATCTTTCTACAGGATTAGCTCATGGAGTTTCTTCTCCGGAGGCGAACCTTGTGGATATTTTTTACTCCAGTGCAGGATACCTTGTTCAGAGTGCTGATCTTTATGGTACTCTCATAAGAGAAACGGACTTCTTTGTCAGTTCCGGAACTAATATTTTTGACGAAGTAGATTCACCTTTAAGAACTACTGGTACCTGGACAGACAATATAGGTGACCGGGAAAACAATTATGTGTTTCTTTACGATCATGATGGTCATTACTCCAAGCTTAAAATAGTAAACTGGGGCGGTGGCAATATAGGTGATCCTGCTTGGGTTGAAGTTCAATGGTACTATAATACCGCTTTGCAAGATAACCGGTTTTAATGTTTAAGAATTCCTGGCAGTAACATTCTAATAAGCTCTTATATGTTCCTCATCTTAAAATGAGGAACATTCATTTTAAAGAGATACTACATTTACAGAAGTAAGGTTCTTCTTATTCAAAGAACATTAATCTATTCTGAATACACCATAAGACAGATTAGGTACAGTAACCATTCAGTAATCAAACAGTACTCAAACATTAATTCAAACTAAGGATTTAGTTCCCTTTTCATCCCTTTGGTCTATTTTTTTGTGACCAGTAATTAAATAGTTTCAAATAGGTTAGTTGAGGTATTTATTAATGCCTTAAAATAAAAGCGTCAAACTAAGGATGTTTGCAACTAACAGGCGGTTATAAAAGAGAATCATATGGCGAGGCGTATTGTTTGAATATGCACTTAAGCAATACGGACGAATGTATTAATCAATTTCTAAAAGGAGTTACTAATGAAAACACTGATAGCATTTCTATCTATCTTCATGATGTTTGTGCTGGCCATTCCGGTAAATGCGGATGCAAAAGGCGATCTTAAACAATATTTTAGCAAGACAGCCGAGAAAGTGAAGGCAACTGAAAATGCGGACGAGAAGCGTGAAATTCTCAGCGAATCATTTCAGAATATGTCTAATGCCTTAGACAAGGTTCTTAGTTCAGGTTTATCTTCGGCAGATGATCTGGTCGGAATTGAAAGCTTCAAAGCTACTCTGCAAGAGAAACAAAATGAGCTTGAAGGTATCAATGGCTATCAATATGTACAGGATGCACAACTTAATGCCTTTGCTGATTACGTCGTGCAGGATATGGAACAGGCGTCAGCTCTTCTTACAATTCTTATTGTAGTCCTGATTGTACTCCTGGTTTTGATAATAATATAGTAGTCTCTATTTGATCTGACATACATATGCAAAACCCTAACAGTTGGTCTGTCAGGAGTGCCTCGAACTCTATGCTTTTCAAGAGCATTGGTTGTGTTATACTTTCTGTGTTTCTATTGTCCTGCAGTGCTGGCTTACCTGTTCAACTTGAATCTCAAAAGGTTGAGAAGGATTCAATTGCCGTACAATACTCAATCTTATTAGTTATTCATGGTGATAATGACTATCTCTATCATGATACCAGCGGTAACAAATACAAAGCAGACGAGAAAACTCTGGCAGAAGCAATAAGGGTTGCACAGCAAAACCCAAACGCTGAAGTATTTATCTTTCACCAAAAACCCAGGAGCCACTTTCTGTTCTTTTTTCCACTCCGGGATGGAGAATTTTATTACTACCGGAATGGACTGCTTATCGCGAATGAACTATACTGGCGCGATCAGGAGCTTTCAAATTTAGATACTGAAGTGAATTTCTATAAAAGTTTCCGTGCTGAGAGTCAACCGGAGAGAGTGAGTATGTTCCTTTACTTTGGTCACGAAATTCCCGAGTTGGGTGGTGCTGGCTACGATGCATCGTATCCGGACCGAACGTTCACTGTTCATGATCTTGCGAACGGAATGAAAGGCTTCACAACTGATTCCACAAAATTCGATCTCCTGGTACTCTCAACTTGTTATGGTGGTACGCCTTATAGTATCGGTACGCTTGGACCTTATGCACGAACAGTAATAGCTTCTCCAGACAATCTTCATTTATCATACTTCGATCTCAGTTCTCTGGAAAGCCTGAACCTAGGTTTGCAGGATGGTGATGTACCTGCATTTGCAAATAGATTTGCTCAACAATCGTTTGACCGTCTGACAAGAAATGTCCAGACTGCGGTTAGTGTTGCAGTGTACGATGTTGACAGCGTTCAAGAATACTTGCACTTTGTCTATCCTACTTATGAAAATACATTGAACATCTTAAGTGAAAAGAAAAAAACATTTCCGGCAACGATTGAACACTGTGATTGTGCGGACATTCCTGAATACGTACTGCCAACGATGAACAGAGGAGTAAATGTATATTACAGACCAGCACTGTTCGGAAGATTAAAATCCAAGCAGAACCATTCAGGATGGGAATGCCGGAAAGATTAGAATTAATGATTGAGCATTTTCTAAAAACTAAATCAGTTATATGGGAGAATTAGATATTAACAAAAACATAGTATTATTCAGCAGTCTATAAATGCTGTTATAAGGATAATCAATTAGTACCTTACATTCATTATGATGCTTATTAATCGATTGAAAATAATATTAAGATTGATTATAGAACATTAAGTTATTATATTGGTAAAAATTTAGCGAGTATCTTGCTTTGTCTATCAAGAGAACCATGATGAAAAAAATAAAATCTAAGAAACTTCCGCGTAAAAAACAGAAAAAAACAGTTGATATATCGTCATCGGATAATTCATTTTATGTGGTCGGTATTGGGTCATCAGCAGGCGGCTTAGATGCTCTTGAAAAATTTTTTGCAAAAATGCCCGAGGATACCGGGATGGCTTTTATAGTAGTTTCACATTTAGATCCTAATCACGTTAGTATTATGCCTGAACTAATTCAAAAAACTACCAGGATGAAAATATTTCAGGCGCAGGACGGAATGAAGGTTGAGCCTAACAAGGTGTATGTTGCACCCGCTAACCGGGATTTAGGAATATTGCATGGTATAATCCAGCTAATTGAACCTCCGGAGGCACATGGATTCAGGCTTCCAATTGATACTTTCTTCAAATCTCTTTCTGCAGACTTAGGTGAAAAAGCTATTTGTATTATTCTTTCCGGAATGGCATCTGACGGTTCCGCAGGCTTAAGATCAATCAAAAATGAACTGGGAATGATAATGGCTCAGGAGCCAAATTCAGCAAAATTTGATGGTATGCCAAGCAGTGCAATTAAAACAGGATTAGTCGATTACATTCTTCCGCCCGAAGAGATGCCGGCTCAATTAATTAATTTTATCAATCAAAAGGTTAAAGGTGTTTTCTTAGATACTGCGCTTAGCGATGGCAAAATTCCCGATGCATTTCAAAAAATATTCATATTGTTAAGAACGCACACCGGTCACGACTTTTCACTTTACAAACAAAACACTCTCTACCGGCGGGTAGAAAGAAGAATGACTATTGCTCAACTGGATAGTCTTCCAGATTACATCCGGCTGCTTCAGGAAAACCCCCGAGAAATTGAAGGACTATTTAAAGAACTTTTAATCGGCGTAACAAATTTTTTCAGAGATCCGGAATCCTTCGAGAGATTAAAAGAGTTATTGGCAGATTTAGTAAAAACAAAACCGGAGGACAGTAAGATTAGAATATGGGTGCCCGGATGTTCTACCGGTGAAGAAGCTTACTCAATTGCAATTATATTGCGTGAGTGTATGAAAGAAGCCAGTAAAAATTTCAATGTGCAAATATTTGCTACAGATATTGACAGCAGTTCAATTGATATAGCCCGTATCGGTACATATACAGCAATTAAACAGGATGTTAGTAAAGAGCGATTAAAAAAATTCTTTATTTCCTCAGGAAATCAATTTCATGTTAAAAAAGAAATAAGAGAAATGCTGGTCTTTGCACCGCAGAGTGTTATAAAAGATCCGCCGTTTACCAAACTTGATCTCATTTCCTGCCGTAATCTTCTGATTTATTTTAATTCCGAATTACAGAGAAAAATAATTCCGCTTTTTCATTATAGTCTTTTGCCAAAAGGAATACTTTTTCTCGGTTCATCGGAAACTATCGGCGGGTTTGTTGATCTGTTCTCGATATTGGATAAAAAATGGAAATTTTACAGAAGCCGGGACTCTATCTACTCGGCACAACAATTTATTGAATTCCCGGTGGCACGGGCAATTGGAAAACCTTATGAAACTGGAATAAAAATGAATGAAGTAAAAAACATCGTTCACTTAGCAGAAAAAATAATTCTGCAAAGCTACTTGCCAAACTGCGTGTTAGTATCCGAAAATGGTGATATACTTTACATACATGGTAAAACCGGCAAATACCTTGAGCTTTCTGACGGCGAAGCAAAGATGAACATTTTTGAAATGGCCCGTGAAGGATTGCAGCAAGAGCTTTCTGCAATGATTAGAAAAGCAAAAGCCAGCAATAAAACTTTATCTGCTGAAGGCATAAGAGTAAAATCCAATGGTAAATTTCAGCTAATAAAACTTACTGTTAAACCTGTTAAAGAACCACCATCTATGATGGGTTCATTGCTGATCATTTTTGAGGACATGGCACCGCAGAAAAAAGTAATACTTTCAAAAAAAATCCACTATGACAAAAAATCTGAAAAATTTATTAAAAATCTTGAGCGGGAATTAAAAGCTTCTAAAGAAAATTTACGGACAATCGTTGAGGAATTGGAAACTACTAATGAGGAGCTTAAATCAACAAACGAAGAGATGCAGTCAACAAATGAAGAAATGCAAAGTTCAAATGAAGAATTGGAAACCTCTAAAGAAGAATTACAATCGTTGAATGAGGAATTAATTACAGTAAACACCGAACTTCAAAACATAAATGATGCATTATCAAGTGTCAATAATGATATGAAAAATCTTCTGGATGGCATTGATATACCGACCATCTTTCTGGATAATGATCTGAAGATTAAAAGATTTACCTTTAATACCTCAAAGGTTGTAAATGTTATTAATTCCGACATTGGCAGACCGATAGATCATATTGCTACAAATTTTAAATATGACAAGTTCATTGATGACGCAAAAGAAGTTTTAAGAACTCTTGCCTTTAAGGAAGTTGAGGTGCAAACCAAAAATGATCTATGGTATCAAATGCGGATATTACCTTACCGAACACATAGCAATGTTATTGAGGGTATCGTGATTACGTTTGCCGATATTACAAAATTAAAAATTGCTTACGGCGAGATTACCAAGTTGAACCAGGAGATCCAGATTGCACGTGATTTTTCTAATAATATTGTTGAGACGCTGCGTGATTCACTTCTTATTCTTGATGATAAATTAAAAGTACTTTCAGCTAACAGATCTTTTTATAAAGTGTTTGACACTACCAGCGAAAAAACAGTGGGTAAGTTATTATATAATCTTGAAGATAATAATTGGGATATACCTGAACTGAGGAAACTGCTTGAGGAGATAATTCCAACAGCTTCCTTTTTTGAGGATTTTGAAGTTGAATATAATTTTAAAAAAGGCGGCAAAAAAAAAATATTATTAAATGCCCGCGAGATATTTCAGGGAGATACAGAATCTAAACTCATTCTTTTGGCAATCCAGACTTAAAGAGAATAAAAAGGTATAAAAAAAACAGTTAAAAGTAAAACGGGTAAAACCAAAATGGAAAAATTGAAGAAGAACATTAAGAAAAACGTTAAGAAAAGCGTGAAGAAAAAAACCGAACCCAAAACAAAAAAGCCCGCAACCAAACAAATGGATGATGTTCAGAGACTGGTGTATCTGCTTCAGGTTCATCAGGTTGAGCTTGAACATCAAAACGAAGAGCTTAGGATTGCACAAGAAGAGCTGGAGGTGTCCAGAAATAAATATGTCAGCCTCTTTGATTTTTCACCAATTCCTTACTTCACTCTGAACCCGGAAGGTATAATTAAGGAATCAAATTTAAGCGCCAGTCAAATGTTTGGGATTGATCGAAATAAATTAATAGGTAAACACTTTAATACTCTAATACCAGTGGATGAAAGAGATATTTTTCATTCTTTTATCTCAACAGTTTTTAATTCTATTGAAAAACAGTCTTGCGAATTTAGCATGATAAACAAAGATAAACGTCTGTTCCATGTTCGATTGGAAGGTTTAGAGTTAGATGACCTACTGGAATCAGAAAAAAAATGTCAGGTAGCATTAATAGATTTGACTGAATATAAAAGGGTGGAGAATTCTTTGACTGAATCCAACGAAGAACTCAAAGCTCTCAACATAGCCAAAGACAAATTCTTTTCAATTATTGCACATGATTTAAGAAGTCCTTTCCAGTCATTGCTCGGTTTTTCAGAAATACTTGCTACCGAAATTGACACTCTATCGAATGAAGAGATAGTCATATTCAGCAAAGGGCTGAATGATGACTTGAGGAACATATATGGTCTTCTGGATAATCTGCTCCAATGGTCAATGATACAAAGGAACATGCTTGAGCATAACCCGGAAAATGTTAACGTTTATAATCTGGCAAATAAAATAATTGGAATATCAAATCAGATTGCTAAGGAAAAAAACATTTCTATATTCAATAATATCGAGAACGGAACTTTCGTTTATGCAGATAATATTATGCTTCGCTCTGTTATTCAGAATCTTATAATCAATGCTATCAAATTTACCGAGAAGGAAGGACGGATAGTTATTTCATCCGTTGAGAAAAGCCATTTGATTGAAGTGTCTGTTGAGGATACAGGCACGGGAATCCCGACAAAGTTAATTCCGGATATATTCAGCTTCAACCAAATATTTACAACCAACGGAACTGCGGGCGAGAAAGGAACCGGGCTTGGCTTACCCATTTGCAAAGAATTTGTAGAAAGAAACGAAGGAAAAATTTGGGTTGAAACTGAACCGGGGAAAGGATCAAAATTTGTGTTCACTTTACCAAAACCAATTTCATAAGGAGCTCCATCTTAAAAGGCATAGCATTTATTTTCTAATTAACCGGCAATCATAATGAATGCAAAATAGTTCAATGAGAATTAAGACTTATTCAAATATTTATTTTCTTTTAGAGCGAGAGGAGAAAAAATGAATAAAATCCGACTGCTGCTTGTTGAAGATAATAGAATTCTGCGTGAGAGCATGGCATCCATGTTCAAAAAGCGGCCCGATATACATGTTGTTGGTAATATTGGTAGTGGTGAAGATGTATTGCCGACGATAGGCAAGCTCAAGCCGGATATTTTGCTTATCGAACTGATATTGGCGAATCAAAAAAGTTTGCAACTTGTAAAGCTAATCAGGTTACAGTTTCAGGAAATTCAGATAATAGTAATGGGACTGATACCTTTGCAATCTATTGTTTCCACATATATAGAAGTTGGAGTAGAAGGCTTTATACTTAAAGATGCGGACACCGCTCAATTTGTTGAAACGGTACTTAAAGTCAATCGAGGACTTAAGGTTTTACCGTCTCCCTTAATCGGTTCACTTTTTTCTCAGATTGTTAAACAGGCAATTAACAAGCCCGCTTCTCCTCCTGCTACAGCTAAATTAATTCGTATGACAAATCGTGAGCAGGAGGTAACCGAGTTGATTGCCGAAGGTTTTACCAACAAAGAAATTGCACAAAAGCTTAACATTAAAACCTACACTGTTAAAAGTCACGTCCATAACATCCTCAAAAAATTAGCGGTTACTACGCGCGTTCAGATTGCAAAATATGTTCATCTTTCTGAATCTCAGAAATCTTCTTCGGATACCACTTCACTATTAGAGGAGTAAATATCATTTTTTAATCCAATGGATGTAGACCATTTTTCATTCCTTTGCCGGATTGATTCCCCTCGCTTCTCTTCATAATTTATTCTTGTATTTAAAAATAGAAATAAAAATTTGAAGGGGTGGCTTATTATGTATTTTATAAACGCAGCGGTTTTGGCAGCTTTTTGGTTACTTGGATTCCTGACGTCTTTCACCATGGGTGGAGCTATACATGTTCTAATGGTAATCGCAATTTTGTTGGTCCTGGCCAGGGTAATTAGCGGACGCAATCATGTTCGTATTGGTCAGGGCAATTAGCTGGAAGCGTTTAGCTTGATCCAGAGTTAAAAGTAACCTCCGTATAGATCAGTAACCTTTCACTCAAAAGATGTAGTTCCTTTTTCATCCCTTTGCCCGATTGTTTTGCCAAGAACATTCTAATAGCTTGTTGTGTGTTTAATAAAGTTTGATTTAATAGAAATCCCTGACACAAGCTCGTTTAATAATAAAGGGAATATCATGTATGAAAATTCACTAACTATAAAAAGAGGAAAAAAAATGAAAAGACTAATTTACTTGATCGTATTACTTGGTTTGGTTGCAATGAGCCAACCTAACTATGCACAGTTTAATGATTGGGGAACCAAGTTTGGTTTCCGTGGAAGTATGTTGTTTCCACAAAATGAGTTCGCAAATTTTGGATTTAGCGGAGATAACAATACTTCATTCGATTGGTTCAAAACTTCCTGGCTTGCTGACGGTTTTTTTGCGTTTGAATTAACTGATGCATTAGAATTGTCACTAAATGCTGGTTACGGAACTTATACAGGTAAAGCATATTTTGATGACCCCAATGTCAATTATGGTGAATATGAATCAACAATAATTCCGTTAAGCATTAGATTCCAGGTAACTCCGTTCGAAGTAAGGGGATGGAATCCTTATGCATACATTGGCGGCGGCGCTATGAACTTTAATGTTAAAACCAGACCCAACACTGACCTTGATCCAAATTCATCAACAATAGAGAATAGCTGGGTTGCATATTTTCCAGCCGGCATAGGTACTGAAATTGCACTTTCAGATATTGTTCTACTTGATTTTTCACTTGGCGGAGCTATTACTACTTCATATGATCTTGACGCTTATAAAAGCTTAGATGCAGAAGCCGGGGATGCATATTATAATGTATCGCTCGGTTTAACCTTTGTAGGTGAAAACTGCGAATCTGACAGAGATATGGATGGACTGGGAAAATGTGATGAAGAGAAATTCGGAACAGATCCTGAAAATCCGGATACAGATGCCGACGGTTTAAAGGATGGCGAGGAAGTCAACACATATCTTACCAACCCGCTGAACCCGGACACTGATGGTGATGGTTTAAAAGATGGTGAAGAAGTATTGAAGTACAAAACCGATCCTAATAAAGCTGATACCGACGGTGATGGCTTGAAAGACGGTGAAGAAGTTAATACATATAAAACTGATCCATTAGTAGCTGATTCAGATAAAGACGGTTTAAAAGATGGTGACGAAGTATTAAAATACAAAACCGATCCATTCAAAGCTGACACAGACGGTGATAGCTTATCAGATGGCGATGAAGTGTTGAAATACAAATCCGATCCATTAAAAGCTGATACTGACGGTGATGGTTTAAATGATGATAAAGAAGTGATGACTTACAAAACAGATCCTTTGAAAGTTGATACAGACGGCGGAACAATTGGTGATGGTGTTGAAGTTAAACGCGGAACCGATCCACTTGATCCTAAGGATGATATAATACAACTAAATGTTCCTATCGTTTTGAGGGTATTACTTTTGCAACTAATAAGTCTGATGTTACTCCTGAATCCGAGAAGGTTCTTATGGGTGCACTTAAGACATTACAGGTACACTCTGATATCCTTGTTGAAATAAGTGGACATACGGATAATGTTGGCAGCAATGCAAACAACCAGAAACTATCTGAGAGAAGAGCGAATTCTGTTAAAGCATGGCTCGTTAGTAAAGGAATTCCTGCTGAAAGAATATCTGCTGTTGGTTATGGTGAAGAAAGCCCGAGGGTTTCAAACGATACCGAAGAAAACAGAAGAATGAATAGAAGAATTGAGTTCAAACGAACTAAGTAATTTGACCTTAATCTGATTAAAGGGTGTCTGCGGACACCCTTTTTATTTTAAAACTAACAAGTAATGCTCTACTTTCTGCGAAAAACCAGCTTATCTCAACCAATAGCTTAGTTCCTTTTTCATCCCTTTGCCCGATTGATTGGCCAGGCTTCTTCGTTTACCTTTTAATGTGTTTAAAAATGATTTCTTAGAAATCTCAAGAACAAGCGTAACTCTAAAAGCGATAAACACATTTAACAATTTTATTAAAGGAGGAGTATTTGACAATGAGATATATAAAAGAGAAAATATTTCATATAGCAGTCCTTTTAAGTTTTTTTACAGCGGCCATCTTCGTTTTTAGCTGCTCTGATTCAACTTCGCCTGAAACCGGGCAGGGACAAGTTAAAATAACAATGGTTGATGCCCCCGCTGGTTATGACGAGGTAAACATAGTTGTTACAAGAGTTGAGGTTCATAAGGCAGATGCTGGTTCAAATGACGGTTGGATTGTAATAAACAATTCTACAGCTACTTATGATCTGCTTTTATTAAGAAACGGTGCAAGTGCTGTGCTTGGTGATCACCCGCTCGATGCAGGTCGTTATACTCAGATTAGATTAATAATTGGGACAGGAAGTAACGTTGTTGTTGATGGAGTTACGTATCCTCTTGAAATTCCAAGTGGAGAGCAAACTGGTGTTAAACTTAATCACTCATTTGTTATCGAGGATGGACTTCTATACGAGCTATTGCTTGATTTTGATGCCGAGCGTTCAATTGTAGTTACGGGTAACGGACAGTATAAGCTGAAACCTGTTATCAGAGTTACGCCACTAGTAATCTCCGGAACCATTTCAGGAAACATAAATCCGGTAAGCGCTGCAGGTCTTGTTTATGCAATAAGCGGCACCGATACTGCACTTACAGTAGCCGAACCGATCACCGGGTCATTCATGTTGATGGCATTATTAGAGCAGACTTACAGGGTAGAAGTATTCTCAGCAGACCCTGCTTATAACGATACAACCATTACTAATGTAATCGTTGTAGCACAGCAAAATACGAATTTAGGAACGATCAACTTAAGTATTAGATAAATTTTTGAAAACAATAAAAGGAATATTAGTTATGAAAAAAAATATATTATTCACAATGGTTTTGGGTTTGATGATGATCTTAGCAAAACCAGTTACAGCTCAGGACCACGGGTTTGGAATGGGAATTATTTTAGGAGAACCAACCGGTCTAAGTGCAAAACTGTGGACCAGCAGCGACAATGCATTTGATTTCGCAGCAGCGTGGTCATTCAAAAATTATCATCATAATAATAATCATAATGATGGCAGTTTACTTTTCCAGGCTGAGTACGCTTGGCACTTCTTTTAATTTAATGCCGGTCCCTTCAGGTAAATTACCACTTTATATTGGACTTGGCGGCAGGGTTGTTCTGGCTGATGATCCTAGTTTTGGAATAAGAGTTCCGATAGGCATAGATTATTTATTTGCTGATGCACCAATAGATGTTTTTCTGGAACTCGTACCTATTCTTGATTTATCCCCCGAAACTGACTTTGGAGTCGGCGGTGGTTTAGGAATAAGATACTGGTTTAATTGAGCTAAAAATTGGGTGGGAAAATTAAGGGCGGGTTAATCCCGCCTTTAGTTATTTGTCTTCCATCTGAATAAATACTTTTTAAATGAAAACACAGAGAACAATATGACAAGTGCTCAAATTAAAATGCTGAAGTTCACCAGTGGTAACTTGGTAATTCTGAAAAGAATCGCTCTTGATCAAAGAGCACCGACAGAAATAAGACTTACTGCTTTTTTAGCTATCAACAAAAAATTTGAGGAATCTCAAATGAAAATATTCGGTGGAGATGCTGAAAGCAAGAATAAAAAAATTGCAGTTGATAGTAACAACAAACTAAATGTATAACTATTTTAAATAACTTTAAGAGGAACAAAAATGAAAAAGATAAGAGGAATAATTTTAATTGCAGTAGTTGCAAGCGTGGCTCTGCTTAGTTTCAGCTGCGGCACAAGCACTCCTGTTAAAGGCGGTGTTATAGGCGGTGTTGGCGGCGCTGTGGTAGGAGGAATTGTAGGTAATGAATTAGGTAATACAGCCGCAGGTGCTATTATCGGTGCAGTGGTTGGCGGAACTGCCGGAGCTTTAATAGGAAATCATATGGATAAGCAGGCTGAAGAAATGGAAAATGAAATTGAAGGTGTAGAAGTTGAAAGAATAGGCGAGGGCATAAAGCTTACCTTCGATTCCGGAATTTTATTTGCATACGATTCAGCAACATTGCAGCCTGATGCTAAAACAAACATTTACAAGCTCGCCGACATTCTTAAAAAGTATCCTGATTCAAATATCCTGATAGCAGGACATACTGATTCTGATGGTGCAGAGGAATACAATCAGACTCTATCCGAGAGAAGAGCTCAGGCTGTTTCAGATTATACGAAGTTACAGGGAGTTAATCCCTCAAGACTTTCAACTGTCGGAATAGGTGAAATGGAACCTGTTGCAACAAATGAATCAGTTGAAGGAAAGCAGCTTAACAGAAGAGTTGAGATTGCAATCTTTGCAAATGAAGATCTTAAAGCAGCGGCTGAAAGAGGCGAGCTTTAATTTAGGATTATTTCAGCTCTTAGAAATAAATGGACTAGCCTGTTATTGATTTTCTAAGGCAGATAAATTCATCGAATAAATAAGTGATGAGCAGAACTGATTAAATGAATATGTCTTTAAAGCAGTAAAATCTGAATGGAACAAATGAAATTTTTCGGAGATGTTGGTAACGCAATGTTGGACCTTAAAACAATAAAAAACTTGCGTCTTAATTAACTGTCATGATTTTTATGTATCGAATTATGCTTTGTCTTTCAATTTTACTGCTGATTTTATAAGGAGCTGTTTCTAAAAAATCGTTTGTGATCAATTATGATTATTAGTCATTAACAATGTTGATTTAGTGTGTCTGCAAATTGAGTATGGAAAATTTGTAAAGTTAGTTTAATTAAAATCGCTCAGTTTTGTTTATACTGATTGTGTAAACAGAACAGTCATTATTCCTCTTCACC
>JAXHLB010000002.1:0-33236 GCA_034522695.1 Ignavibacteriaceae bacterium
TTGCAGGGTTCAAAGGATTCGGATGATCTCCTACTAGCTCAAATTTTGTTGGTGAACCCAAATCAACTTCAATTACTTTTGAATACTCAAACTGCCCGTCAGTGTCAATCTGTTTTAAGCGATAGGAATACTTCCCACCTGAAACACTTTGATCAATAAAAGAATAATCCTTTGGAGAATTGCGGTTGCGCTGTTTTTCCGTAAATCCAATTTTTCACCCACCCCTTTTCTTCCCCTCCCGGGAGGGGATTGAGGGGTGGGTTATTTCGTTCTACTTCCAAGCTGAAGTCACTTACTTCCGTTTCCGTTCTCCAGTTAAGTTGAACACCGCCAAGTTTCAAAAGATTAGCAGTGAAGGAAGAGAGTTCGACTGGGAGGTTTGTTTCATCAATAGAAAAATCATCGATTGCTAAACCATCATCAGAACTAGTAATATCAAAATCAGTCCATCTTATCCAAAAGGACGCACCATCCAGAATGCTAAGCCCTGTAATGGTAGATGAAAGAGTAGTTCTATTTCCAGAAGCATTTCCATCTGATGCCCCAACTGATGTAAGAATATTAGGACATTAAAATCCAAAGCATCATAATTTGTCCAGGTCCCGGTTGATAAACTTGTTGCATCAGTACTGAATTGAAAATCTAATCTGTCAGCAGCCCCACGATTTGTTACACCTGCCCTCCATTGTTCTCCGGTATAAGTAATCGGAATCTGTGTTATTAGTGAACCTGTATTATTAGTAAAACTTGCACCTATAGTTGGAGTTAATGTACCAGACAATAATCCTCCAAAAGCTCTTTCAGTTGAGGCGGTAGCACCAAAACTGTATGTATCACCTGTATTTGCGCTACCAATCGAGGCATCATAATTCCCATCATTCCTAGTATTAGTTCCTTATTCCAGCTAGTGCCCAACCCAAAGGTAGAATAGAAAAGAGAAACATTCGGAACATTTGCCAATGTGTTAAAATCCTGTGTGTAGGATCCTGCTCCATCTAAACTAATTCGGACACAACCAAAAAGAATAGGCAAATAAAACTGATATCAGTATAGTTAAAATTATTTTCATAACACCCTCGCAGGAATTTTGGTTGAGATTAAAGTTCTATCATCTGGTTTTAAAAGTAAATTAATTTGATGAAAGAAGCCACAGGGAAATAAAATTTTCCGTAGCGCAGGACTCCCGTCCTGCGGCAGTAATTTACCGTATAAAAGTAATTACACAGGTCAGGATAGGTCGATGATGACGGACTGCGCTGCGACAGGCAAATAATAAAAAATCCCGCAATGCGGGATAAATTGGTTTTTAATATGGACTATTAACGGAAGGTTATTTTAAACTATTTACGCATTGGGCTTACTTTTATTTTGATACGCAAGATACCTTTGATAGAAATTATCCAATTCTGATTGATGCGAACTATCCTGCGTATACCCTAACTCATTACTTCCAAAATAATCGCAGGCAGCTCTTATGCTCCACCTTTGACCGACTCTTTCCCTTCTTTCTAATTCTTTTTCTATCATTTGAAATACTTTGGTTTCATTCACTAATTGTTTTTTATCAGCAATTTTATTTCCGGCTTCCGCCCTCTTTTTTAATTCCTGAATTTTTCTAATCATTACTTTCGGATCATCATTCTTACTTAAAGATGTTAATGTTAACTGAAAATCAAAAACTCTGAATAAATCATACATACCTGCACTAAAAACATCACTCATAAGCGAGTTAATATTCTCATCGTTAAGTCTATTTTCTTCTTTTAAAGATTTCAAATAAGAATAGGCTGAATAAAATAACCTTTGTCTGATGCTTGCCATTACAAGGTTTGCAAATTCATTGTTTAATTCTTTCAATTCCTTAATACTTTTAGGTACGGTCATATTATTCCATAATCTCTTATACTCCAATTCGAAAAGCTGAACCGCGGGATTCCAATCAATTCTTTTAGCAACTTCAATAAGCTTATCCTGTTCAATTTCTTCCAGGTATTTTACAAATTGATCTTTTAACCTTTCACTTAAAGGCTTATTCATTTCCTGAAGTATTTGTTTAGCTATATCACTCATAATTCTAATTTTACCAAACTATAATAATTTTGGTTACCGGGAGACGGCCTATCAACTTTTTCATTTATGATATTAGAATATATCTCGGTCATTTTTATTTTAGAAGAAGCATCTTCCGGTTTTCTACTTTGCTCTCAGTTGCGAGCCGATAGAAATAAACTCCGCTCGTGAGATTCCGGGCAAGCCGGAATGACTGGCCTGATGCGGAATGACTATTGAATTCGACTTCATATACTTTTCCACCGTCTGCTATCCCATTAAATAAAACAGCGACTTCATTGCCGAGTACATCATAGATAATCAGTTTTGCTGACTGAGTTTCAGCCAGAGCAAATTTAATTGTGGTAGATGGATTAAATGGATTCGGATAATTCTGTTCAAGCACAAATCCACCGGGAATATTGCCAGCATCAACTTCGATTACTTTTGAATACTCAAACTGTCCGTCAGTGTCAATCTGTTTTAAGCGATATGAATATTTACCATATCCAGCATTGATATCAGTAAAAGAATAATCTTTTGGTGAGTTTGAATTACCGTGTCCTTCAACAAATCCAAGCACTTCCCAGTCTTGTAATTTTTCAATCTTGTAATCTTGTAATCGCTGCACCTCAAATCCGTAGTTACTTACTTCCGTTTCCGTTCGCCAGTCAAGCTGAACTCCGCCGCTCTTCAAAACTTTTGCAGTGAAGGAAGATAGTTCGAACGGGGAGGGGCACCATCAAAAATATTCAGAGCATCCGCTCTACCATATCCAAAAATATTATCATAATTAGCAGTGCCTAAATCAACTGGCCAGTCATAGAGTAACTGCCTAACATCATCCCCAGTCTGCATTAAATCAAAACTCCAGGCTTGAGCGAGTATAGCTGCAATATGCGGTGCAGCCGCTGAAGTTCCAAAAAATGTTGAAGGAAATCCTCCCGCACCAGTTACTGAGACTCCATCAACTCCGGTAATTTTAGGAGTCATTCTGGAGATTGGAGATGGATGAACAATAGTCGATGGCCCTTGTGAAGAAAATGATTCGATAATGGTTGGAGTCCTCTAAAAGCTGCCGCTACTGATACAACATCATCAACAGCAGCATGACCGAATATTGCATCTTCAGGTTTAATATTGTTTGAGATAATTAAATGGAGCATAAAATAAAGACTTCTAAATTTTTACGGATCACCCGAAAATTTGCTTCAACAATTACATCATAATCATATAAGCCTGCACCTCCAGATGGTCTGTATAATTGAAAATATTCAAGCGGATCCTCCGTTCCTGTTTGGATTAACGTACTAGACGCAACGGAACAGCTGATGTATTTAAATCTACTAAATACAGATCATAATCATTACTGAGCCCATCAAATGGATCATCCCATTGTAAAATCTACCGACTTACAATTTCAACGGAGCTATATTAAGGTAAAGATAGAAACCCGTTGGTACCTCCTTCACTGAAATCATGCTGTGTCGGTTGTGCAGGTATAGGAAAAAAATCTCCCTGATAATGAGAACCTCCTGAATTACCCGCTGATGAAACATAGATTATATCATTTGCATTTATAACCGAATTTATGTGAGATGCAACTGTTCCATCTTCATAGAACGGTTCTAGTAAGCCCAACCCAATATCATCACAGATAATATCACAACCCGCCGTTATGAGATCATCAATAGCTGAATTAAAGGCAACTGTATTCCCTCCTAAGTCATGAAAATATAATTCAGCACCGGGAACCATATCGTGAACAATTTCAAGCATTGCTGTGCCTTCGTCTCCACCGTCGGTATTGCTAAGCACTGTTAATCCTGAACCATCAGGTGGTAAGTCACCACTTGCTTGAGCAGTCGCCCTGTATCGACACCATCAGAGATGATTCCTACTCTTACTCCCGTTCCATCTTCGCCATAAGTTGTTCGAACATTTGAAGTCCGATGAACAGCATCACCTTGTGTATTTACTGAACCTGTTCGATAAACTGGAGGCATTACAGTTCTTATTGTTCTTACACCATCTAACGAAGCCAGCGTTTCAAGGTTCTTTACTTTTACCCATGCGACAGCCAAATTATTTTTCTCATCCCTGTCCGTTACTTCTTCAGAAAAACTATTAATTATTGAAGTTGAATTACCCTGATTAAGGTAAACGTAAACATATACAGTGCCTTCGCTGATGCTTTCTTCAAAATTAGCCGGCTGCTCAAAAGGTTTGAATTGTTTAAGCGATTTCATCGTTTCAGAATGATGTTCAAGTGAAGTTGCTTTGGGAAGAAATTCCGGTCTAATTAGCTGAAGTAAATCTGTTGAAAGTTTTTGTTGTGCAGGTGGAAGGCTCAGCTTTTTAATTCAGATAATCTCTGAATTTCTAGATCTGATTTAAGATCTATTGAACCTGTTTTATTTGTATCACTTAAATATTTTGCCTCACTCCGCCCTATATCAACCTGGGCAAATGATATTGTAAATCCAACTAAATAAAGGAGGATACCAGATAGTAATTTATGTTTCATTGCTCTCCACCACTCTAATTATTAATAAAATTGTTTACTTATCAATATCAATTAGCAAACCGCACCGGCTTTTGCACACAGAACTAATCTTTTATAATTATTGTTTACCGTAAATTGTCAGAATAGAATGCAATTATTACTTAACAGCCAACTTATGAAAAAAATAATTATAACAGGCGCAACAGGTTCAATCGGGAGAAATCTTGTGCAGCACTTAATAGCAAGAGGAGATGAAGTAATTGTCTTCACCCGAAATCCTGAAAACGCTAAGAAAAAAATAGTCAATGCAAGCAAGTATGTCAAGTGGGACTACGAAAACACGGACGCTCCGTCTTCGCAAGAGCTACGCCGGACAGGATGGATGCATGAGCTACATGGTGTGGATGTGGTAGTTCATCTTGCCGGTGCAAACCTTGGTGCAAAGAGATGGAATGAAGAATATAAAAAACTTGCTTATGACAGCAGAATAATCAGCACAAGAAATTTAGTTGAAGCAATAAAGCAAGTTGAAAGAAAACCGAAAGTGTTTATCTCTTCTTCAGCAGTTGGTTATTACGGCAACCGCTACGATGAAGTCCTCAATGAAAACAGTTCGCCCGGAAATGATTTCCTTGCAAATCTGTGCAATGACTGGGAAAAGGAAGCTGAAGAAGTTGAATCGATTGGAGTAAGAAGAGTTTCAATCAGAACCGGTTTAGTTCTAATGAAAGACGAAGGGCTAATTAAGCAATTACTTCTGCCATTCAAATTTTTCGTCGGCGGACCATTGGCTGGCGGCAGGCAATGGTTTCCGTGGATTCATATTGATGATATTGTTGGTATTTATTTGCACGCAATTGACAATGAGAATGTTAAAGGTGGAATCAATGGTGCTTCGCCGGGAATAGTGAAGATGAAAGAATTCGCTAAAGCATTTGGCAAAACTTTAAAAAGACCAGCCCTCTTCCCTATTCCAAAATTTGCAATGAAAATTGTTACAGGTGAACTGGCAGATTATGCTGTGATGAGTCAGAGAACTTCTGTTGAAAAAATATTAAACGCTGGTTATAAGTTTAAGTTTGAAAATTTAGAGGCCGCTTTGAGGAATTTACTGGTTCAGGACGTGAGATAATCTTTCAATATTAAAAAAGTGTCCTGTATATCTTATCTCACGTCCCGTAAGAAATTTATTGAGGTTATCTAATACATCACTGCGTTCAACTTCTATAGAATTCTTCTGCCATGTTTTTAAGATAAACTATATCATATTCATCTTTTCTAGCTTTCATTAGACTCTTTTATATCCGAAGTATCATCTCTGTGGACGGGCACTTACTAATTTATAGATTATTAAATCTTCCAATGAGAACATACATTTATCATAACTTTGCCAAACTTTCTTTGAACCTTTCTTTGGATAACATTCCTATCAAATTCACTTAATCCTGCCGCGAAATCAATTTTAACTTTTGTTTCAGGATCGCATAACAGGCAAGATAAAATTTTTCTTAAGAAAAGTTTCCCGAATCTGAAAGCATTGGAGGATAGTGATTTGTAATTAATTTATAAAAGCTTATCAAATCTCTCCAGTTCGACACAGAAGAGTTGCATCAATATCTTCGGTTGTTCGAAGTCTCCCATAAATTATTGCTGCTGTACCTCCAATAACGGCATAATCAATAGAATTGGTTTTTAAGAGAATAGTCAATCTTCAGGAGAGTTTTTTCAAGTTGATTCAAGCCTTAAACCACGTCATATGATTCAAAATCACTTCCTGACTTTAGCTTTATGTTCAAGTAATTCCATGTCCAATTTATCCGGATAAAGCTCCCTCCATACCTTGTAAACATCATTCCAAAAAAGTAAAAAATCCTGTATTTCTTCCTCAGTTGGTTTGTGATAATCCCAGCTTTTCTTCCAACTCTTGAAGAGATGCATAATTTGGTCTTGGTTCGTAAACAACTTTTTGGATGAATCATATGAGAATCAATAAAGCTTGGTTTAAATCTGATATAAGCCAGATTTCTAAAAGAAAGGGACTTCTGTTCGCCTTATAATAAAGTTTTATGTGATATTTTAATACCTGTAATAATCAGGCTTGAACGGACCCTCAACCGGCACACCGATGTACTCAGCCTGTTCAGGTCTAAGAACATCAAGCTCAACACCAATCTTGGCGAGATGAAGTCGTGCAACCTTCTCATCAAGATGTTTTGGAAGAGTGTAAACTTTGTTTTCATATCTTTCCGGATGATTCCAGAGTTCAAGCTGTGCAAGTGTTTGATTTGTAAATGAATTAGACATTACAAATGAAGGATGACCAGTCGCACAACCAAGATTAACTAATCTGCCTTCTGCAAGAACGATAATATCATTTCCATCAACTGTGTATTTATCAACCTGTGGTTTTATCGTGTCCTTGGTATTTCCATAATTTTTGTTAAGCCAGGCCATATTTATTTCAGTATCAAAATGTCCGATGTTACAAAGGATTGTTTTATCTTTCATCAACTTGAAATGCCTATCGGTTATGACATTAGTATTTCCGGTTGCTGTAACAACTATATCAGCCTCTTTCACAGCATCATCCATCTTTTTAACTTCATAACCTTCCATAGCTGCCTGCAGTGCACAAATCGGATCAATTTCCGTTACGATCACTCTTACATTTGCATTCTTTAATGATTCCGCAGAACCTTTACCAACATCACCAAATCCAGCAACAACAGCAACCTTACCGGCAAGCATTAAATCAGTTGCTCTACGAATTGCATCAACCAAAGATTCACGGCAGCCATATTTATTATCAAATTTAGATTTTGTAACTGAATCATTAACATTTATTGCGGGAATTGGAAGTGTCCCCTTTGCCATTCTTTCGTATAAACGATGAACACCTGTTGTGGTTTCTTCCGATAATCCTTTAATGCCAGCTGCTAATTCAGGATAATTATCGAAGACCATGTTTGTAAGATCACCGCCATCGTCCAAAATTAAAGTGAGCGGTTTGGATTCATCTCCAAAGAAAAGAGTTTGTTCAATACACCAGTTAAATTCTTCTTCGTTCATTCCTTTCCAGGCAAAAACAGGAACACCGGCAGCAGCTAATGCAGCGGCAGCATGATCTTGAGTAGAGAAAATATTACACGATGACCATTTTACTTCAGCGCCAAGATCAATAAGAGTTTCAATTAAAACAGCAGTTTGAATTGTCATATGTAAACAACCAGCAATACGAGCGCCTTTAAGAGGCTTCTTTCCTTTGTATTCTTCTCTCAATGCCATCAAGCCGGGCATTTCAGCTTCGGCAAGTTCTATTTCTTTTCTTCCCCATTCAGCAAGAGAGATATCTTTAACTTTATATTTTAGTGAGAAATCAATTTTCTTCTCTAACACTTCACTCATTTTAATACCTTTTCTTTTTTTAATTTCTAATTACTAATCAACAACAATTAAACACTATATTATATATAAAAAGTTCATAATTAATAAACTATTTTTTTGCATACTTTTTAAATACAGGAACCAGATCAAGCTGTTCCCAGGTAAAATCTTTATCATTTCTACCAAAATGTCCGTAAGCTGAGGTTTTCTGATATATTGGTCTTCTTAATTTTAATCTTGAAATGATTCCTTTTGGAGTAAGGTCAACTTCTTTCTGGATCATTTTAGAAATTTTAGAATCAGGAATTACTCCGGTTCCTTTTGTATCCACAAAAACAGAAATTGGCTGTGCAACACCGATTGCATAAGAAACCTGCACCAAACATTCTTTAGCAAGTTTAGCTGCAACAACATTTTTTGCAATGTGTCTGGCTGCATAGGTAGCACTTCTATCAACTTTTGATGGATCTTTCCCGGAAAATGCACCGCCGCCATGTGGAGCCCAACCGCCGTAAGTATCAACAATAATTTTTCTTCCTGTCAAGCCGCTGTCACCGTGTGGTCCGCCAATTTCAAATCTACCGGTTGGATTTACAAAATACTTTGTATTCTTATCCAAATATTTTGCAGGTATAACTTTTTTAATTACGTGTTGAATAACATCAGACTTAATTTTGCTTTGCTTTGCATCACCATCGTGTTGGGTTGAAATAACAACAGCATCAACTCTCAAAGGTTTTCCATTATCATCATACTCAATTGTCACCTGCGATTTTGAATCCGGGCGAAGATAAGGCATTAACTTATTATTTTTCTTTCTGATGTCTGCAAGTTTTTTTACAAGCTTATGAGCAAACATAATCGGCATCGGCATAAGTTCAGGAGTTTGATCGCAAGCATAGCCAAACATAATTCCCTGGTCACCCGCTCCGCCGGTATCAACTCCCATTGCAATATCAGGAGATTGTGAATGAATTGCATTTAAAACTGAACAAGATTCTGAATCAAATTTATAATCAGCTTTTGTATATCCAATTTTTTGAACTGTTTTTCTTACAACATCAGGAACATCGATGTATGTTTTTGTTGTAATTTCACCGCCGACTAAAACTAAACCTGTTGTAACAAAAGTTTCGCAAGCAACTCTTGCGTAGGGATCGTGTGCATAAATGGCATCAAGAATTCCGTCGGATATTGCATCACTAACTTTATCCGGATGACCTTCAGAAACTGATTCTGATGTAAAGAAAAATGACATTATTGTTTTACCTTCATGAATTGAAAAATTTGTCTAAGTGCTTTTTTGAAAAAGGCTTACAAACTTAGGAAAAGGGGTTTTTAATAACAAGCTAAACAGGCTTAATTTTGAGGTAGATTTTATAACTTTAATTAACAATTACATTCATTCAGAAGACTTTTTATTAATATGAAATTTACGACAAAAGTAACAGAGCTTTTCAATATCAATTACCCGATTATCCAGGCAGGAATGGTTTGGGTCTCAGGCTGGAAGTTAGCTTCAGCAGTTTCAAATGAAGGCGGACTTGGGTTGATTGGCTCCGGCTCAATGAAACCTGAGTTACTCAGAGAACACATTCAGAAATGCAGAGCAGCAACAGATAAACCATTTGGAGTTAACATTCCATTACTTCGCCGTGATGCTGAAGAATTAGTAAGAGTAACAATTGAAGAAGGAGTGAAAATTGTTTTTTCATCGGCAGGGCATCCAGGAAAATTTATTAAGCTATTTAAAGAGAATGATATAAAAGTCGCTCACGTAATTCCATCTGTTAAGCATGCATTAAAAGCTGAGGAAGTCGGATGTGATGCGGTTGTTGGTGAAGGAGTTGAAGCAGGAGGACACAATGGAGTAAATGAAACAACCACAATTTCTTTAATTCCACAACTTGTAGATGCTTTGAAAATTCCTGTGATTGCAGCAGGAGGAATTGCTGACGGCAGAGGAATTCTTGCTGCGCTTTCACTTGGAGCCGAAGGTGTGCAGATCGGAACAAGATTCGCCGCAACAGTTGAATCTTCTGCTCATCCAAATTATAAGCAGAAAGTTGTTGAAGCTAAAGATGATGGAACAATTCTGGCATTTAAGAAAATTGGTCTGGTGCGAATGCTAAAAAATGATTTCGCTGATCGTGCATTTAAAGCCGAAAATGAAGGCTGGGATGAAAGCAAACTAAAAGAACTTCTTGGAAGCAAGCGAGAAAGACTTGGTATTTTTGAAGGAGATGAAATTGAAGGTGAAATGGAAGCAGGTCAGGGCGTTGGATTGATTAAGGATATTCCGACGGTAAAAGAATTATTTGAAAGACTGCTAAATGAGGTTGAAATTGCACGCAGAAAAATTAATAATTTAAATAGGAGATAACATTTCTAAATTCTAATTTTTTTATTCATAATGAGTCCACATTCTAAATACTTTTATAATTTTTTCTGCTTCTAAAACTTCATAAACAAGTCTGTGCTGTTTATTAATTCTTCTTGAAATAAAACCTTTAAGATTACCTGTGAGAAACTCAAATGGCGGGGGGAATGCGTAAGGATTCTGTGATATAATGTTAAGAAGCAATTCCACTCTCCCTTTTAAATTTGAGGATGCAATTTTCTTTGCATCTTTTTGCGCCTGCGGAGAATAAAGAAGTTTATACACTACCAGTCAAGCTCTTCAGAGTAGTCCCCTAAATCAATCCTGGCTTCTTTAATAATTGAATCTGCTAATCCCGGAATACTATTTAAATAATCCGTATCACTTGGTTCACCCTTATCTGCTTTTTCCTTCATCAACTTAGCGTACTCAAGTATGGATGACTGATATTTAAACGGTATTTTACTGATAATTTCGTCAATTTGATTTTGCAGAGATAACATTATAATAACCTTATTTTTGTCTCTAATATAGGAATTTGACTTTTAACTTAAAATGTCTTTTTTCTCTTAAAAATTCAAATTAATTGATTGGTTGGGATGATGAAAAACGATTTTGCACTCTGTGCTTTTAAAGCAGAATTGGAAGGATGGAATGAAGATCAACTTAAAGAGCTGCTTGGAACAAAATGTTAACGGCTTGGTATTTTTGAAGGAGATGAAATTGAGGGTGAACTTGAAGCAGGTCAGAGTTCAGGATTGGTTAAAGAAATTCTTACTGTGAAGGAATTATTTCAAAAGCTATTGAATGAAATTTCGGAGGCAATGCAAAGAAATGAAAAATTAATTTTCTAATAACCTAGATTCCTTCAAGAACATCACTGACGACCGTATCAACATCTTTTGCATTATCAAAAAACGAAAGAATTTTTCTGATCACGGCTTCTACAATAGCATCAGGACAGGAAGCTCCGCTTGTTATCATAATGTCAACAGGATATTTTGAAGGCAGGTAATTGTTTGACATTACAACCGATTGCTTTGAAATATCAAAGTGGTTGATTTCATTTTCTGAAATTATTTTGTCTGCTGAATCAATAAAGTAAGTCCTGATTTCTTCTTCACAGATTTTTACAATATTCGTGGTGTTTGAGCTGTTATAACCGCCAACTACTATCGCAAAATCAGCGGCTGCTTCAAGCATACCATAAGTAGCATCCTGGTTTTCGTTGGTTGCATAACACAATGTATCCCGTGTATCTGCAAAATGTTCGTTCAGATTTTCCATTCCATATTTCTTTATCATCGTCTCTTTCAGAAGATCAGCTATCTCCTGTGTTTCGGATGCAAGCATAGTTGTCTGATTTACCACCCCAATACTTTTCAAATGAATCCTGGCATCAAATCCTTTAGAAAATTTTCCTTCAAAGAATTCATAAAAGTCATCTTCAGTTTTATCACCGAGAATTACTTCAGCTAAAAATTTTGTCTCTTCCAGATTGCGAACAATGACTGAAGGAGAATTTTGTACTGAATGAGAGAATGTTGCTCTGGTTTCTTCGTGATAATGCTTTCCATGAATTATAACTGTAAATCCTTGTTTGCCAAGGTCAGCAGAACGATTCCAAACTTTTTCAACAAAAGGACAGGTAGTATTATAGCTATAGGGATTGATCCCCATCTTATTAAGTTTCTTTTCTATTTCAAGTGTTGTTCCAAATGCAGGAATAATAACTATGTCATCGCTTCTAATTTCTTCCCAGGCAACAAGCTGATTGCCTGAAGTATCCATTATAAAACGAACTCCCATGCTTAGAAGATCGTGGTTAACTCCGGGATTGTGAATCATCTCACTTAAAAGAAAAAATCTTTTGCCGGGATTTTCTTCAATGGTTTTATAGGCAATCTCAATTGCATTCTCTACTCCGTAACAAAAACCAAAATGGCGGGCAAGGTAAAATCTGACCGGACCGAAATCCAGCAAGGTCGGAGAAAAATCTTTTTTTCTGGGGTCATCAAGTTTTCTGCTGTTCTTTATCTGAGTGATGAAAGAACTTTTATAATGGACGGGTATGTCAAACTTTTTCATAATTAACTCTTTAGGATTAAATCACTTTCGTCTGAATTTAAATGCATATCACGAATTAAGGATTCCTTTGATGGCTTCATTAAAAAGAAATAACCAAAAAGGAAAATAAAAACGGCTACGTAAAGATAATTCGAAGTCAACATTGTTGCTACAAGTGCCAGAAAACAAGCTCCCTCAATCATTGCCCAGGCAACAATTTTTGCTGTTCTATAACCAGATATTTTCTGAATCAGACGACTGCCTGCATCAATTTTGGATAACATTTGGTTATAAATCATTCTCGAAAGAAACATCATCATTAATCCAAACACAGGTACAATGATGGTAAAAATGTTATCAACGTCCTTCCCGATTGAGGGATCTTTATCTTGAATCAGAACAATGACAACAATAAAAAATAATAACAAACCGGTTACCAGCGCATAATAGATTGTGCTGGTAATTCTCATTTGATTTTTTATTTCAGCGGGCTCTGATGCAGTCATATCGGAGATACCTTGGTTTTTTAGACTTTAAAAGTGTGCTTTCATATATTTGCACACAATTTTTAGAAACACAGTATGAATTTAGCAGATAAGTTAGAAAAAATAAAAATAAAATTTGACAGCATAAACGAACAGCTATCGGATCCGGGTATATCCAGCAACCGGGAAAAGCTGGTTGCACTAACCAGGGAAAGAAGCGATCTTTCCGAAATAGTTGAAGCGTATGCAAGATATTCTTCGGTCCTAAAAAATATTAAAGGTAATAAAGAGATTATTGAAACTGTAAACGATAATGATCTGGTTTCAATGGCAGAAGCTGAGCTTGATGAACTAAATGCTGAAAAAGAAAAACTCGAAGAGGAAATAAAAGTCCTGATTTTACCAAAAGATCCCAATGACGATAAAGGTATAATTATGGAAATAAGAGCCGGTACGGGAGGAGAAGAAGCTGCTCTTTTTGCCGGTGAGCTTTTCAGAATGTACAGCCGCTATGCTGAAATACGAAATTGGAAGATTGAGCTGATTGATATTAGCGACACAGGGCTTGGCGGAATTAAAGAAGTAATCTTTTCGGTAAACGGTAATAACGTTTATGGTGATCTGAAATTTGAAAGTGGCGTACATAGAGTTCAAAGAGTTCCTGAAACAGAAGGAAGCGGGAGAGTACATACCTCGGCAGCTTCGGTTGCAGTTCTTCCTGAAGCTGAAGATGTTCAGATTGAAATCAATCCGAATGATTTGAAGATTGATATTTTCCGAGCTGGTGGTGCAGGCGGACAAAATGTAAACAAAGTTGAAACTGCTGTAAGGATGACTCACATTCCTACAGGTTTAGTTGTTCAATGCCAGGATGAAAGATCACAATTGAAAAACAGACAGAAAGCAATGAAGGTTTTGAAGGCGAGATTGTATGACCTTGAATTAAAAAAGCACAATGAAGAAATTTCTGCTCAAAGAAAATCTATGGTTGGAAGCGGTGACCGCAGCGATAAGATCCGAACTTATAATTTCCCACAGAACCGTGTGACAGATCACAGGATAGGTTTAACACTATACAATCTTTCGAACATTATGGAAGGTCGCATCGACGAGCTGATTGAACAGCTTAAAATTGCTGATAAGACAGAAAAACTTCAGGCAACTGAATAATTAAATTAACTGCGATTTTTCGAGATAATATTCTCTGAATAAAAATATTCAGAAATCATTTTTTGCATTTACTTTATATCAGTTACTTGCAGAAATCATTACAAGGCTGATATCATCTTCAAAATGTTCTGAAGTAAACCGGGTTATTTGATTTTTAATAGAACTGATTGAAGAATCGCTTGTATCGATATTCTTAATTATTTCTATCAATCCCTTAGATCCGAGTTGCTTCCCGTCAATGTTCAAGGATTCGATAATCCCGTCAGTGGTAAGAAACACAACATCTCCCTTTTCCATTTTAATGCTTGTATCTTCAAATGAACTATCACTGCTAAAACCGAGCAGCAATCCTCTTGATTCTATTTTAGAAATAATCCCATCGGAATTTTTTTTATAGAAAATAGGGAGATCACCTGCACCGGAATAATTTAAAATCATATTTTTATTATCAAGAACAACAACTGATAAAGTTGAAAAAACCTCGGATATTTTTGAATCGTGATAAACTGAGTTATTCACTTTTGAGATGATCTTGGCAGGAGAAAAAATTCCGCCATCCTGAACAACTGAACGAATAGCACTCCTGATATAACCAGCATAAGCAAAAGCAAAATACCAGGCTCCCCATTTTTTACCCATCACATCACCAATAACAAGTGCAAGATGATTTTCATCCAGAGCAAAGTGGTCAATAAAGTCACCGCCCGGAATACCCGAAAATGGCTCGTGCCAATACTGGATATTGAAATTTTCAAATTCAGGAAAATCTGCAGGAACAACACTTGTGCGTAAAGTATCCGTTGCCTGGTGCAACTCCGCAACAATTTTTCTTCGTTCTTTTGATAAACTCTTTAAGATAGCTGAAACTTTAGCCACAAAAACTTTCGGACCTTCATTCTTAATAATATAATCAGTTATATCTTTTTTATATCCATCAAGAATATCCTTTTCACTTCCTCTGTTACTAAGAAATACGAACGGAATTGAAGCAAGATCCTGGTTGTTAAGCAGCATTTCTCTGAATTCAAAACCATCAATACCGGGCATAACGATATCTGCAATAATCAAGTCTGGTTGAAAAGATTCAACAAGTTTATATCCTTCTTTTGCATTGTTAGCTACTCTGCAATCAATTCCGGTTTTGTTAAGGTTAAATTGAAGTAATTTAGCAATTGCTTCATCATCGTCAATAAGAACGATTCTTGATTGTTTTTTAGTGAACGCTTCTTCAAGGTTCTTTCGTGTTCCATAGATTAGATAAATTTCAGATTTTCTAATCAGTGCTTTAACTTTTAAAATCAATTCGTCAACATTGAATGGTTTTGTTATAAAATCATCCCCACCAACTTCAAGAGCGCGGGATTTGTCCTCAAGAGTATTTTTTGCGGTTACAAACACGAAGGGAATTGAACGATAATTTTGATTCTCTCTGACTATCTGGCAAAATGTAAATCCATCCATCTTATCCATTGTCACATCGCACAAAACAAGGTCAATGTGGTTATTGTAAAGCTGATTGAATCCTTCATCGGTATTGGATGCAAGGAAAACTTTATAATTGTTGAGATTTAGATGGTGTGAAATAAGCTTGCGTATTGTGATATCATCATCAATAACAAGAATAGATTTTTTTTGACCAACAGACATAATATACTGTCAAAACTAAATTAAATTCTAAAAATTAAATATCACTAATAGAAGTGAATCAAGATTTTGTTTGAGCGATTTGCTCAAGTTTATTTAAAGCTGCTTAGCGCTTCATCCGTTGATTCAAAAGTTTCAAAGACCCTACTAATTCTTGTGAGTTCTAACATGGAACGAACGGCTGGTTGAAAACCTACCAGTTTTATATCACCGCCAATTGCTGTTACCTTTTTTAAAGATATGACTATAGTTCCAAGAAATGTTGAATCTATAAATTCACAAAACGATAAATCTATTATTAATTTATTCTTGCCAGAATCTATATCCTTCTTTAGCATATTCTTAAATACTTCTGCTTCTTTAATGGTTGCACGAAGAAGGTGTATCTTAAAAATAATTATACCTTTTTTTTCACTTCTTATTAAATCCATATTAAATCACTTATTTAAAAATTATTCATAAGTACGATTTTCAATGCTGTACTTTTCCATTAACCTGTAAATTGTTGCACGCCCAAGCTGTAATCTTTTTGCTGCTTCAACTATGTTTCCTTTAGTTACTTTCAAGGCGTGTCTAATAGCTTCTTCTTTTATTTTCTCAAATGGGACTATAGTTTCATCAGTAAATATTGTCCCGGGCTGATCTATATAACCTGATTTATCTGCAGCTCTTATGTGTTGCGGCAAATCATCAACATCAAGCATATCTTTATCTGTGATTATAATACATCGCTCTATAGTATTTTCCATTTCACGAATATTTCCCGGCCAATCATATTCATAAATAAGTTTAAGAGCTTTTTTACTAAAACCTTTTATATTCTTTTGAAGTTTCTTATTAAACTCATCAACAAAATGTTCAGTAAGTACAAGTATATCGGATCTTCTCTGTCTCAGCGGAGGTATAAAGATGGGGAATGAATTCAATCTGTAATAAAGATCTTCACGAAATTGTTTGTCTTCCACAGCGTGCTTCAAATCCCTGTTGGTTGCAGAAATAATCCTCACACCGGTTTTAATCAATTCGGTTCCGCCAACTCGTTCAAATTCTTTTTGTTGAATCACTCTCAACAACTTTGCCTGAAGAAGCATTTCAAGTTCACCTACCTCATCAAGAAAAATAGTACCATCTTTAGCAACTTCAAATTTGCCGAGCTTCCTTTGATGTGCACCTGTAAAGGATCCTCTCTCGTGACCGAACAATTCACTTTCAAGTAGTTCTCTGGGAATGGATGCACAGTTAACTACCACAAATGGTTTATCTTTTCGTTTACCGTTATAGTGAATAGCTCGTGCAATAAGTTCTTTACCTGTACCGCTTTCTCCATAAATTAAAACCGAGATTTCATTATCCAGAACTTTTGATACTAACTTAAACACATCCTGCATTTTACCATCTGCAGTTATTATATTATCAAAGCTATATTCTTTCTTAACATTTTCTTTTAAGTTCTGCAGTTCCTTTACCAGATCATAGTTGCGTATTGCATTCTTAATTGCAAGCTCAAGCTTTTGCTGATCTATGGGTTTTGAAAAGTAGTCGTATGCACCAAATCTAAGTGAGTCTACCGCAACATCAATTCTACCCTGAGCAGAAAGCATAATTACCGGAAGGTTTTCATCAATTTGTTTTATTCTTTTCAGGGTTTCTATGCCATCCAGGCCAGGAAGCATAATGTCCAGTAGTATCAGATCAGGTTTAGAATTTATTTTTCTCAGCATTGATTCGCTGTTGGGAAATAATTCTACGTTATAGCCCCATTTATCTTTAACCCAAAAAGAAAGCAATTTTGAGATGGATTGCTCATCATCAACGATATATATTAGCTTACTCAAAAGTTACCTCATTCTTTTCAATTTTACTTGTTTTAGGCAATTTTACCAGAAATGTGGTTCCGCTGCCAAGTTCACTTTGAACCGTAATTAAACCTTTATGCAAATCGATTATATGTTTTACAAAAACCAAGCCAACTCCAGACTCAGCGAATTCACCTCGAGGTCTGCTAATTCTGTAAAACTTTTGAAATATATAGGGTAAGTCACCCTCAGCTATACCAATTCCGGTATCACTGATGATAATTTCAACTTCTCTGAATAGATTATTTACAACGATTTTAACTCTTCCATTTTCACCTGTAAACTTAAGCGCATTATTCACCAATGCATTTATTGCACGAAAAATAGTCTCCCTGTCAACTTCTATAAAAATATTTTCCTGCGGATGGTCAAACGAAAGTGCAATTTTTTTCCCTGAGGCCAATTGATAATTATCGTCTATTACTTCTTGTATAAGCTTCAACAAGTCTAATATGGTTTTGTTGATTGCAATTTTTCCGTCTTCCACTCTTGAGGCATCTAAAACATCATTGATTATTCTAGCCAGTCTTTTACCTTCACTCATTATTAAGCCGTTAAATTCTCTCTTCATTTCAGCAGGCAGATTTGGATCAGACTCTATCGTTTCGGAAAAACCTATAATTGAAGCGAGAGTTGTTCTAAATTCATGCGAGATATTAGATATAAATTCACTCTTCAACCGGTTAAGTTCATCAATCATCGTTTTCTGTGGTTTGGTTCTTGCTCTCTCAATAGATAATAACCTGTAACTCTCAATCAACTTTGGTTTCAGCTTTTGAAGCTCAGTTGAGTATTTAAAATTCTCACTTAAATCTTTACAAATACTAATCATCCCCAAAACTTCGCCGTTCTTTGTAACTTTTTTACAATTTATCTCAAAGGGAAAAACTTGTTCATACTTACTGCAAAGGTGTGCCCGGAATTTCACAGAGTTGTTTTTAATCAAGGCCTGGTTAATTGAAAAATTTACAATCGCCGAATCCTCTTGCTCAACAATATCATTTAAATGCTTACCTTTTAATTCATGCGGTGAATATTCTAAAAGTTCACTTCCGGTTTTGTTTACAAGAATTATTTTTCCTGAATGATCAGAAATAAATATGAGATCAGGAGAAGTTTCAATTAATTGATTGAAGCTATGCTTCCAATCCTCCAAAATTTTTGCTCCATCTTCCGAATTAATTTCTGCTGTTGATACCGCTCCTGAATTTTCGGAAATTTGTTCGAGCCAGTCTTTAACCTGATGGCTTAGAACAGAAAGAATAGAAACAATTTTATCTTTACAATCAGAAGTAAGTCTGGCTTTTTCATCAATAAAAAGAAGTATATAAACAACCTGATTTTTTTCAGACTCGGTTATTAATTCATTAATAAATAAATCTGCTGCAGGAATTTTTTTTAGTAATTGTTTTACAGAAGATAAGTCAGCCACATTTTCAGAGTTGATTCCATCAGTAATAAAGACATTGAATAATACATCATTCAGCAATTCATAATCTGCAGTTTTTCCTCCCCAGATTTTAAGCACTTTATAACTGTGCTCGTCCAACTGCAAAATGTAACCTTTGCTGCTTTGACTTATCCTAGAAATAATGTGGAGAGTATTTTCAATTAATTCGTTCATTAATAGATTTTCAATTTCTCAAAAATATACAGATTTATCCTTAAAATTTTCAAAAAATGAAAATATTCTGTTTCTCAGGTAAAATATCTTAGAATTTAAAATTGGCCAGACGAGAATTTCTACTGATTCTGGAGGCTTTCATTTTGTAGAATTTCATAGTATTTCCTTATCAAATCCTCATAATCTCTTGAGTATCCCTCTTTAACTGCCTTATTCAATTCGTCACGAATTTTATTCATTGAATTTGGTGATGATAGATTTAGCTCCGGCGGAAGATTTCTTGATATCGTTTCACCCGTTCGTGATTCTCTCTCCTTTTCATAATCTCTCTCATTGATAGACCGCTGAGCATCTAACAGTTTACTTAAAATATTTTCCTGCTTCTGAATTAGGTTATCATCCAATTTTTCTCCTCGCATATCTGTAATAACCTCCTGCATTTTTTTCAGTATGTTATCAAGATCAGCCGGAAGTTTTGTCGACTGGCCTGAAACTTTCGCTTCCTGATTAAGCTGCTCAAGAGATTTTTGAATGAGTTGCTGCTGCTGTCCAAGTCTCTGCATTTCAAGCTGCTGCTGAGGAGTGAGTCCACCTTGCTGCATCTGCTGTAATTTCTGTGTAAGATTGTTAAGATTCATTTGGTCACCGGACATCTGCTGCAATTGCTGCATTAGCGACATCATACCTCCCTGCCCGCTTCCACCCTGCATCATAGATTCCATTGAACTCTTCATCATCATTGCTGCTTCGTTCAATGATTTCATCGCCTCACCCTGCTGATTCCCAGCCAGCATTCCGTTTCTGTTTTTCATCGATTGAACCGATCCATCCATTTGTTTTTTAGCATCACCCAAAGATTTTCCCATCTCCGGAGTTATTGCAAATGTTTTTTGTGACAGATCAGACATCTGCTGCATTAAATTATTGAGATTGTTTGATAGATTATTTTCTTGCTTTGCTAATTCATCCAGCATAGATGAATTTGGTTCAAGGCTCTCAGATTCACGCTTTAAATCTTCCTGCTGCTTTGACAAAGAAATAATATTGTCAAGTATCTTCATCATATCTGTAAAAGTCTGCATCTGATTTTGCTGCTGCATCGAGTCTTTCATTTGCTGCATCATTTGCTGCATTTGCTTCATATTCTGTGAAAGCTGCTGCTGATTCTGTTTTGCTTTTTGCTTTTTGTTTTGCTGAATATCCTGTGAAGCCTGTTCCGATAATTGTTGATTCTGCTGCTGATCAAACTCCTCCATTAACTTTTCCATCTCTTCCTGCGGCATGTCCGGGATTTCACTCATTTTCTTTTCAAGATCTTGCATTTCCTTTTTTAGTTTTTCTAAATCCTTAGTCATTTCATCTTGCTTCTTACTTAGATTTTCATTTTCCTTTTGATTTGATGGATCACTTTGTTCTGTTTGCTCAGAAAGATTTTCCTGCTTCTCAGTCATCTCTTCAGTACGTTTAAGCAGCTCATCCATTTTTTGCTCAACCTGAATTCGCTTAAGCAAGTTGAGTGTTCTTTCAATGCTTTTCTTAAAACGTTCTTCATCCATCTTCATGTTCTGAAGCTGTTCCTGCGTCATATTCCTGTTCATATCTTTCAAAACATTCTGAAGTTTTTCCATTGCTTTTTTCATCTCATCACTGGTCATTTCATCCATCAGCTTTTGCAGCTCCATATATTTTTCCATCGTTTCTTTTGACAGCAGATTATTTTCCTGGAGATTCTGCTTCATTTCACCAAGCTGTTCATTTACTTTATCAGCCTTATCCTGAAGCTCCTGAAATTTTTCAAGTGCGTTTTCAATTTTCTGTTTTTCTTCCCATGTTAATTTCTCTTCATCCTTCTTTAATTCCTTATCAATTTCATCAAGTGCCTTTTTCAACTCCTCAGCTTCTTTAAGTGTTTGCTCAAGTTCTGTTTCACTCTGTGCCTGCAGTTGATCTGCATTATTAAGAATTTCATCCAACGATGGAACTCGCACTGTTAATGTTTGAGTTCTTGCAGATTTTGGTCCGCTAATAAAATCATTATCGAAAATTTCCAGGTAATAAGTAACCACATCATCAACTGCAAGATACATTTGAGTCAGGTTCCAGATGTAATTTATATTAATTTCTAACTGAGACTTTTCGATTGGAATTTCAATCAAACTGAACTCAGTCTGAGGCTGTTCATACCTCGATGCAGACAATCTGTAATTCAACATTAATTTTGAAAAGCCATAATCATCCGAAGCTTTGGCAACGAGTGAAACCCGGTTATCATTCGCAAGCATTGTATTTTGATTTGGAGACAGAAGCTCAATAACGGGGAAGGCATCATAAAGTGCTTTTACCTGATAATTTATCGGGGCAAGATTTTCATTATTGATTTCATCTATAAGTTTGATTTTATAGCTGTTATCTTTCCTGACTGAAAAACTACCGGAAGCATAATCTCCGTCAACATTTAGATTTACAATCGAAGAATCAGCGAACTCAAGTTTGGCTTCTTTGAGATTTTTTGTCGATGAAATCTTAAATGAAACTTTACTTCCAATAAGTGCCTGAATATTTCCGTTATCCTTTTGGACAGCTTTGGGAATGCCCGAATAAGATGGTGAAATAATTTCAACTTCGAGTGTTCTTACAATTGGTCTGTCTATTACTCGAATTTCAAAATATTCACTCTGGAATCCATCTGCTTCAGCGAAATACCTGAAGGAACTTTTTACAGAATTTATTTTGAGAAAATAATTTCCTGAGGAGTCAGGCAATAATTCCTGTTTCTGAAAATCTGCCTCAGCTTCCTTTCGTGAAGCAAGATAAACCGTTTTGGGTTTTGAACCTTTAACTTTAATTGAAATATCTATTCCATCTCCCTTGGTGATTTCTTTATTTCCCGGAGTAATTTCAAAAATGAATTTGGGCGGCGGAACGAATTCCTGATTAAAATTAATCATACGATACGAAGCCGCAGTCAATCCCGGCACGAAAAGAATAAGAGTGATACAAATAACCGTTATTGCAGTGAAGTAAGGCAATATTTTCTTTGCACGCTCAAAGTTTATTATTGACTGAAAGTTTAAATCCTTCACTCGCTCGTAAACTTTTTTGAATGAGGCTTCTATCAGATTGGAAGAATAAAGATTTACCTTTTCATTTTCAGAAACAAGCTGCATTGAGTTTAACAACTCATCCTTCACTTCGGGAAAATTTGTTCCAACTTTAACTGCAGCATCGAAGTAAATTTCTTTGCGGATAGATCCGATGTATTTAAGAATTGGTTTAATCAGAAAGAAGAAAAGTAATCCAAGTGCAAGAACAATGAAGAGTATAAATAATACTGTTCTGATTGTCGAGTTGAAGTTCGCAATCAATTCAAGGAAAGAATAGAATGTAAAGTTTAACAGGACTGCAGCAATGAAAGCTTGAATTCCAAAAAGAAGAAATTGCAAATAGTCCTTCCTGATGAAACCTTCCAGCTTCTTTAATAATTCAATATAATATTTTGATTCGCTTCCCATTTATTATTGTGATAATGCCCAGATTACAATATTAGTTCCAAATTTCAAAGCCTCTTCTCTTTTCTCAGGTGGATCATTATGAACGATTGCGTCAGTCCACCCATCACTGGGGTTTGATTCAAATGTATAATAAACTGCTAATCGGTTGTTTATAAAAATTCCAAAACCTTGTGGAGTACTTTTATCGTGCTCGTGAGTTTTGGGTGGTCCGCTTTCAAATTTGTAAAATGAATGATATAGTCCATAACTAAAAGGCAGCTCAACAAAATCATCCTGCGGAAAAACCTTTTTCATTTCACGGCGGACTGCGTTATCAAGTCCATAGTCATCATCAATATAAAGAAATCCGCCGTTCTCAAGATAAGTTCTCAACCTGTAAACTTCATCTTTTGAGAGAACAATATTTCCGTGACCGGTGAGAAATAAAAAAGGATATGAAAATATTTCATCCGATGAAAGATCAACAAACTGGTAGCGTGCATCAACTTTTATGTTTGTGTTTTGTTGAATAAAGTTGAGCAAATTAACTTCTGCAGAAGGATCGTTGTACCAATCGCCTCCACCCTGATACTTCAGTCTGGCGATTTGGAAATCACCCTTCGGTTGAGAATAAATCATTCCACTAAGCAATAACAAAGTATGACCTTTTAAATGACCCATTTTAGAGTTTTAATTTTGGATGAAATATATTCTCACTTAAACTTAATAGCAATTTATAAAACTGCCACAATCTAAAAATGGGCATTATATTAACACTCTGAAGACTGGAGTAAGCAAAATGACGAAAAACTATTGGCTTTTCAAATCCGAACCATCAGAATTTTCCTGGAATGATTTAAAGAAAAGTAAAAACCAAACAACCTGCTGGGATGGTGTTCGTAATTACCAGGCAAGAAACTTTCTACGTGATGAAATTAAAAAAGGCGATGGTGTTTTATTCTACCAAAGCAGTACGGAACCGTTAGCTGTTGTTGGATACTGTGAAGTTGTGAAAGATGGTTATCCTGATCATACACAATTCGATTCCAAGAGCGATCACTATGACCAAAAAGCTGATAAGAAAAATCCAACCTGGTTTATGGTTGATATTAAACTATCAAAAGAATTCAAGAAACCTGTTACGCTTGATGAGATAAAATCAAATCCTAAATTAAAAAGTATGAAACTCATCCAACGCGGACAGCGGTTATCAATTCAGCCAGTTACAAAAGATGAGTGGGATGAAATTTTAAAGATGGGAAGTTGAAATATTCTTTGTGGAGCTGATCGGGATCGAACCGACGACCTGTTCGTTGCGAACGAACCGCTCTCCCAACTGAGCTACAGCCCCAAAATACTAGACTGATACTTTTATAATTTTATGGAACTGATATACGAATGAAGATTAGCGATTTTTGATTTAAGAAATTAAAATCAAAACTCTTCAATCGTTAATCGTTGATCTTAAATCAAAAAAACTCTCCAGGATTTCACGGTCGCACTGTGATGAAAAAATCAAATCTTTTTCTCCATTAAAAAATGATGGATAACTCCAAATAAAGTATAGGATTGTTCAACACCTGGTATCCGTGCTCTATAAAACTCAACAGCGTTACCCCTGGAATGAAATATCGCTGCACCTTGCACATTTTTCAGTCTTCAAAACATACACCTCTCGAATACCTTCCCCCCCCAAAAAAATCAAATCTTTTTCTCCATTAAAAAATGATGGATAACTCCGAACAAAGTATATGATTGTTCAACAACCTGGTATCCATTCTTTTTATAAAACTCAACAGCGTTACCCCTGGAATGAATTATTATTCGCTTTGCACCTTTTGCAATAACTATTTTTTCAAGTTCTTTCAAAACAATAGAGCCAATTCCTTTTCCTGACCATTCTTCTTCAACTGATATTGAACGAATCTGCGCTTCATTCTCCGATATAAAATGAGCTCTTCCAACTCCAATTGGAATTCCATCAACTTCACAAACCATTATTGGAAAGTCATCACTTTCAAGATCATCCTGTTCTGTTATTCTTGGCTGATTCCAGGGTGCACGTAAAATTCTCCAGCGTAGATCTCTGTATCTTTCAAATTCTTCTTTAGTTTGTGGAGGTCTTACAATCATTAATTATCCAGTAAATTTGTATCTCTAGCCATATCAGTACGATTGAATCGTCACAGTGAAAAATTTCTTTTACGGTTTAATTTTCCACGCTAAAACCAAACCAGCTAAGAACCAGGTAATACATAAATCAATCACACCAACAATGGTATAACCAAATGGAAACTTCCACCAGTTCCATTCAACAAATGGACCGACAAAACCAGCAAACAACCCGAGCATCATTACAAAAATTACTCGCCTTAAAAATCCCGGATTCTGTGCGAGTGTCATCATAAGTAATGCTGCAGCAATAAATGCAGAAATAAAATTGATAAAAAAACTACTTAGCATCGGCATTGCCATATCCCACTCTGCACCCTGTGGATTGTAAACCATAAAATGAACTAATGGTCCTGCTTTGTGCTGGTCAAACCATTTTTGCATACCTGAATCACTTTGATCTTCAGGTACTCCGGGGTAAAGATAAATTCCCGGTTCAGTCAATGATGATTTCATCTGTTCAATAAGTGCCTGATCATTTATGGTTTTCATATCCATATTATGCCACGGTATTACTGTCCAGGATATAAACATCCAGATGAACACAACAATCGCTGCAAGCAGAGAAGGAATTATTATTTTTTTCATAGAGCCTCCTAAATGATTTAATGATGAAAATATCTAATTGTCATTCCGCACTTGATGCGGAATCTATGCAGTCATCATTCTATAGATTCCTGCTTGTCTGCCGACAAGGCAGGCTTTTACAGGAATGATACTCACATTATTTATTCTTCAGAATCTTCTTTTGAGCGGTTCAACATTGCTGGTGGAAGTGACTTTGAAGTTTTTGCTCCAAGCTCTTTGATCTTTTCTGCACGATTGACGAGGTTCCCTCTTCCATCAGTCAGCTTGTTCATAGCTTTATCATAATTATCTTTAACAGAAATTAATCCTTTACCAACCGAAAGCAGATCTTCAACAAATGCAGTAAACTTATCAAGCATATCTCCGCTTTGTTTTGCTATTTCCATTGCATTTCTATTTTGCTTTTCCTGTCGCCAAATACTCGAAATAGTCCGGAGGGTTGCAAGTAAAGTTGATGGACTGACAATAACTATATTCATTTCAAACGCATCGTTAAAAATTGTCTGGTCATTCTGAACAGCAAGTGCAAACGCAGGTTCAACAGGCATAAACATTAAAACAAAATCTAAACTTTCAAGCTGATATAAATTTTGATAATTCTTTGAACTTAGATTTTTTATGTGCGATCGAATTGAGTTTATATGTTCACGAAGCCCAAGTTGTTTTTGATGCTCATCTTCCTGTGAAATAAATTTTTCATACCCAACTAACGAGACTTTTGAATCTATCACAATACTTTTATTTTCCGGCAGCTTAATTATTACATCAGGCTGAAATCTTTTCCCAGATTCAGCAGTCAGACTTTCCTGAACAACGTATTCTCTTCCTTTTACCAATCCCGATTTTTCAAGAATACTTTCAAGAATAAACTCTCCCCAGTTACCCTGAGTTTTGCTTTGACCTTTTAATGCTTCTGTAAGATTTTTTGCTTCCTGAGTTATTTGCTGATTCATATCCTTCAGCATTGAAAGCTGTTCACGTAAGGAGGCATTTCCTCTTATACTTTCCTTGTTGGTTTCTTCAACTTTGCTTTGAAATTCAGTAATTCGTTCTTTGAGAGGATTTAATATTTCCTGAAGATTGGTTTTGCTTTGCTTTGAAAACTCATCTGTTTTTTCTTTGAAAATTTTATTGGCGAGATTTTCAAATTCCTTTGTAAACTTTTGTTGAAGTTCTTCAACTTCTGCTTTCTGCTCTATAAGTTTTTGCTGAAGATTGTTGTAATCGGACTGGAGTGCCGAAAGTTTTGAGTTCAGATCAAGTACTTTTTGTCTTTCTGAACTTAAGTTATTCTCAAGATTTGATTTTTCCTTTTCAAGAATGGAACTTCTTTCTTCAACTCTGCCGGTTTCTCCTTTAAATTTTGAGGAAGCAATAAACCAAGCAGCAATTGCACCAATTAATAATCCAACTATTAAGTAAATGATTTCCATATTATTACTTCTTTAAATACAATGGAACGCAGATGACGCAGATTATTAAGATCAGCGCAGATCAGTCTCATCTGCGAAATCAGCGTTCTATTTTTTCCTATTCCAAACTCCCAACAACTTTTTCAACTTCTTCAAGTATCTCACAAGATTTAACAAGTGCTTTCATCTTGTTATGATCATTGTAAAGCGGGCGATCAACATCAAGAAATTCAACGTGTTTACGAATTACTTCCTTTGCTTTTGCAACTCCCTTGCCTGTCTGATGTTCACGGAAATCGAGTGCCTGTGCAGCAGCCATAAATTCTATTCCCAATATACCATAAGCATTATCAATTATTTGTTTATTCTTAAGTGCGGTATTCATTCCCATCGAAACAAAATCTTCCTGGTCAGCAGCAGCAGGAATTGATTGTGTTGAGGCTGGAGTTGATAAAATTCTCTGTTCAACAATTAAAGTATCAGCAGTGTATTGACTCAACATCAAACCGGAAAACATTCCCGCACCTTTTGTTAAAAATGCAGGAAGTCCGACACTCAAAGCAGGATTGTTCAATCTGTTCATTCTTCTTTCTGATAAAACACTGACCATTGTAACTGCCGCACTGATCATATCCATCGGAAGAGAAACAGGAGTTCCCTGAAAGTTTGCACCGGTCAATGTGATTTTATCTTCAGGAATGAAAATTGGATTATCACCGACACCATTCAACTCAATTTCAATTTGTGATTTTGCGTAAGCAACTGCATCGTGTGCAGCACCAATAACCTGCGGAGTTGACCGCATCGAATATGCATCCTGAACTTTTATTTTTAACTTACCTGTAAGAAGATCGCTTCCTTCAATACATTTTTTTATTGATTGCGAACTACGAACCGCTCCTGCGAAACCGCGCAGCTTGTGAAGCCGAACATCGTAAGGTTTCATATTTGCAAGAAGAGCTTCAAGAGACATTGCACAAGCAATTTCAGCTTGCTTCAACCAGCGGTTAATATCAAATAACTGTAATGCACCAATCGCCGTCATAAAATTTGAACCGTTAATTACTGCAAGTCCATCTCTTGCCTGAAGTCCGGGAACTTTTATTCCTGCTTTTTCAAATGCATCTTTTCCGGGAAGTCTTTCACCTTTGTAAAATGCTTCCCCTTCGCCCATCATCAGCAAAGCAATTTGCGACATTGGTGCTAAATCACCGCAAGCACCAACTGAACCTTTTTCGCAAACAACAGGGATACAATCTTTGTTCAGCATTTCAACAAGAGTTAAAGTTATTTCGGGTCTGCATCCTGAATTTCCGTGAGCGTGAACATTTATTCTTCCTGCAATTGCTCCCCGCACGTGTTCAATAGGCATTGGATCGCCAATACCAGCAGCGTGATTGTAAATAAGATATCTCTGAAAATCTTTTACCTGATCGTCATTCAATACAACTTCAGAAAATTCCCCGATGCCGGTATTGACTCCGTACATAATTTCGTGTGCCTTAATTTTCTCTTCGAGCATTGCACGGCAGGTTTTAATTCTTTCGAGTGAGTCTTTGCTTAGTTCTACTTGTTCTTTATTTCGTGCGATGCGGACTAATTTTTCAACGGTTAATCCTGATCCATTGAGTATGATAGACATTATTTCCTTCCTGTTATCCTTTGTAGATAAAAAAAGATGATGAATTGTGAGTTCAAAATTAACTATTAGGCAGGAGAAATCAGAGGAGGGATAAAAGTAAGATTATGAGAAAGATTTATTTTCATTCCAATAAAAAATCTCTTCTCCTCAAAGGATAAGAATTTATTGGAATGTAAACACCACCAGAAACTTCATCAAATAAAGCCAATTCAAACTTTGCCCAGCCTTTTTTCTTTGTATGAATTTCAACAAGTAAATTATTAAATCTTTCAGGCGCTAATTCATATTCTTCTTCATTGACCACAATAAATCCTTTTTCTTTATCTGGTAATTCATAAATCAGTGCGAACGGCTTATTCCAAATATCTTCCCCAAGTACTACGATATTTAATACTAATGTATATACATATTCCTCAAAATGATATGACCTTGAAGGAGGAATACTCCGCGTAACCCATTGAGATCGGGTATAAATTGAATCCAGATTAAATATATCAATGTACGCGATTGTAAGTGGGAAGTTATTTTTTTTGTCTTCTGATTGAGCAAAGCTTCTATCAACGTTGGTAATCAACAACGAAATTAGTATCGATCCAAATATCAATGTTTTCATTTGAAACCCCTTTCTATTTATTCAAACGACTAGCCGTTAAAAGCTTCTTAATCTTCTCAGAATTTTCTTTGTTCGCTCTGAACTTAAACAAAACAGTATCGTGATTGTATTTGACTGAAATTACTTCTGCAAGATCGTGAATCTGTGAGGCAAGTTTTGTCTGCTCAATTCCGAGTGTTAACTCCTGCTCAACAAAAGAATCTTTAATAACATTCTCTATTGACTTTACAAGTGAAGAAATATTAATCCCTTTCATAGCCGAGATAATGACACTGCCTGGAAATTTATTTCTTACATATTCGATAATGCTTTTATCGGTTACCGAATCTACTTTGTTAAAAACTTTTATTTCTTTTTTATGCTCGCTGTCGAATTCTTTCAGCGTTTCTTCCACAACTTTCAAATGATCTTCGTAATATGGATGAGAAAGATCAATCATATGAAGAATAATATCCGATTCCCGGACTTCATTAAGTGTACTCTTAAAAGATGCAACCAGATGTGCGGGAAGTTTTCTTATAAATCCAACTGTATCACTTATCAAAATTTTATCTTTGCTGCTGAAACTAATTGTACGTGTAGTTGAATCAAGTGTTGCAAAAAGTTTGTCCTCCGCAAAAACATCTGCTTTAGTCAGCAGATTAAACAAGGTTGATTTGCCTGCATTTGTGTAACCCGCGATTGAAATCCTAACAAAATCTTTTCTGCCTTTACTCTGAGTTTGCCGCTGCGATTCAATATCTTTTAATTTTTCTTTCAGATGACTTATTCGTGTTCTGATCATTCTTCGGTCAGTTTCAATCTGTGTTTCACCGGGACCTTTTGTTCCAATTCCGCCGTACTGTTTTGAAAGATGTGTCCACGCACGAGTTAATCTTGGAAGCATATATTCAAGCTGTGCAAGTTCAACCTGAGTTTTTGCTTCTTTCGTTTTGGCGCGAAGAGCAAAGATGTCAAGTATCAATCCGCTTCTGTCGATTATCTTTCGATTAAAAAGTTTTTCAAGATTTCTAACCTGAACCGGAGTCAGATCATCATCAGAAATAACTAGATCAATATCATTCAGCTCAACAAGCTGAGCTAATTCTTCTGCTTTTCCTTTTCCAATATAAAACGCCGGATCTATGCTTGTTTTTGATTGAATGATTTTAAATATCGAATCAGCACCTGCAGTATCAGCAAGTTCTTCAAGTTCGGAAAGATGTTCCTCAACAAGTTCCCTGCTCAGATTTCTTGTCTGAACAGCAATGAGCATTGCACGTTCAGTTTTTTTGTTTCTTATTTCAATCACAGTAATAAATTATCTCATTCTTTAAGAGGCATATATAAACCTAAATGTGTCATCACGAGCGAAGCGAAGTGATCTCTATAATCAAACATTGATTGCTTCGGTCGTTCCTCCCTCGCAATCATCAGCTCAACTATGTCGAATCCTTCAATTTCCTTTTTCGCATTTCGTGCAATAGTCATTTCAACAAGAGCAAGCAGAATTGCAATGAGCACAAAATATCTCCACAGCTCCGAACCAAACCTCGCCTGCAAAATCATCTGTGCAGGATTTTCATTTTTATCAATTCGAATATGCCGGCCGCTAAAATTTATTTTTTCAAGATACTCTTCAAACTCACCTGCACCAATATACTCTGTAACAGATTCAGCAGGATCTGTATTAACACTACTCATGGTTAAAAGTTTTTCACCGGAAAAGAATTTATAATTACCGGCAGTTGAGGTCGAACTATATGAAATAAAATCCGATCTCTGATTTTCATCCAGGGTAATTAAATCCTCCCTGTTATCAGGTCTTACAATTTTAATTTGTGGAAGGCTTCTTTCCGACACATTAACATTTATCGTTTCGCCTGCCAGAAAATTTGCATCACTTATATTTTTTGCTGAAAGGTACATTACAGATTTGGTAACCAACGGAGCGAAGATACTTTTAATCGGAAAATCACTCCACGAAAAAACAGGTGAACTGCTGAACAATAAAATTTTTCCTCCACTAACCGAATACTCACTGAAAAAACTGCTCTCATCTTCCAGTTTTATTATGCTCTTCCCTTTACCACCGGGATTTATTCTGAAGTAAGAATTTATATCAGGCGATTCAACCTGCTTCTTCTTTTCATCCATAAAAATATTTTCAAATACAGGATGATTGAAATCAATTTCATTAAAGCGGATTGATTGTCCTCTTTCCGTTTTTACAAAACTTCCCGCTGATGTGAGTCCGATTGCACTTAATGAATTGTTAAATCCTGTTGGATTAGTTTCAGAAGACGGAAAAATGATTACCCCTTTTCCTGAGCTTAGAAACTGATTCACTTTCTCTCTTGCAGTTACAAAATTGCTGCTCACCATTATCATCACCTGGAAATTATTTAGCTGAGTGCCGGAGATCTGCTCAGTTTTTTTTACTGTTAAATCAAAATAGCCCTGCTCTGAAACTGATTTCAAAGCTGCTTCTATAAGTTTTGTATCGCTTAAATTATCAGCAAGAATCAACACGGGAATTTTTTCAGGAATATAAAAAGATGTAAACCTTTTGTTATCCTCCAGCAGATCATCTTCTTCAATTTCGACAAGAGCTTCATTGTAACCAAAGGTTTTTGCTGAGGCTTCAAGGTTTGCGGTTTTAGATTCACCCGGATTCAGATTGATACTCTGCTGTGCTAGTCTTTCTCCATTGATGAATAGCGAAACAACCAGGTTGTCTTTTGCTCTGTCTGAATAATTTTTTATCACAGCATCGAATTTGATTGGCTTATCTTTCTCAAAAATCTGAGTGTTTATTTTTAGTTCATCAATTCCAAAATTGAATACTTCTTTCACCGAGAAGTTAAAAGTATACAAACGAACCTGCTCACCAAGTTGTTCTTTCAGATCAGTAATTTCGCTTTCAAGTGTTAGTCTTCCTTTTTGAAAATCACTGAATAGATAAATTTCTTTATTGAAATTTTTTGCTTCTCCGATTAACTCTGCCGCTTTAATGATTGCATTATTCAGTTTTCCTGAAGCATACGAAATTGCTGAAGCATCAATTTCCTGTTCAAACTTTGAGCGGTTTGATGTCATTTCAATTTCATCCGGCTGACCAGAGACAAACACTAAACCAAACTCATCTCCCTCTTCAAACTGATTTAAAATATTTTTTATACTTTCTTTTGCCTGATTGAAATAAGAACCATCCTGATCAATAACAGACATACTAAATGTATCATCCATAATAAAAACTGCGGTGGTTTTTGCAGCAGAAGTTGTTCCGCCAACTGAAACACCTACTAATGTTGGTCTGGCAAAAGCTGTCACGATGCAGAGAATGATTAAAACACGCAAAGCTAAAAGCAGCCATTGCTTGAGTTTTATTTTCCTGATTTTATTCTTCTGAAGTTCTTTTAAAAACTGAAGTGTGCTGAACTCAATTTTTTTCAGCTTCCTCAAATTCAGCAAGTGAATTATGATGGGAATAGATGCAGCCAAAAGTCCGAATAAAATCGCCGGGTTAAGAAACGTCATTCAGTTAATTTCAATAGTGATTTAATTTTTCTTGTCGAAAATAGCGATATGCAAATCGTTAAACCATACAGGATTTTTGCACTCGGTTTGAATTTTGCTGTTGGGATTTCATCTAATCGATTGATATAATTGCATCAGACATTATCTAAAATGGAATCATAAATGGGCGAAATACTTAAAAAGCGTTTGAAGCAGGAAAAGTTCAGCGGAATTGAGCAGGAAGGATTGCTGAATTTGTTCATCGCTTCAAACTATCTGCATTCAAAACTAGAAATCGTTTGTAATGATTTCAATATTACTCTTGCACAGTTTAATGTTTTAAGAATTTTAAAGGGCGCTCATCCCAATGGATATCCACGAGGAGAAATTATCAGAAGGATGGTTGAACCTTCTCCAGATGTAACAAGATTGATTGACAGATTGATTAAAGAAGGACTTGTTGAAAGATTCTATTCAGATAATGACAGAAGACTTTCACTTGCACGTATAACAAAAAAAGGAATTGCTCTTCTTAACAGAATAAATCCTGAGGTTGATAAGTTTCTATTGGATTATTCATCCGTACTTACAAAACCTGAAAAGGAAATTCTCTCAAATCTTTTAGAGGTGAAGAGGTGACTCAATATAAAAATTA
>JAXHLB010000003.1:0-111995 GCA_034522695.1 Ignavibacteriaceae bacterium
TCTGATTGCTCTGGCCTTCAACTTTATTCATTCTGAAATAATAGACCAGCTTGAAGGAAACAGCAAATGTGAAGCACAGGATTATTGTACCCTAGTCCAAACCATATCTGTAAAAACTGCAGCAAGCGATAAAGCAGTTACTGAAAATATTATTTTAATTGATTTTATCTGTCCTAACTGTCTCAAACAAGTTGAAAACAGTAAATTATTTTATGAGAAGCATCAGAATTTTTCATTTCATCATTTAAAGCTAGAATCAAAACATATCTTCAATAAATCTTTTCTTATCTGATTTTTACTTTCCTTCTGATCTAACCTGACAGTTCGGCGAAATGCCGGACCAAAATATTTTTCGATTTAATCGGCTTTAGAATATAAACCAGGAGTTTTTTATGAACAAAGTGTTTGTCTTGTTCTTATTTGTTTGGATGACATTCGGATTTGCACAAGAGAGTAACCACAAGATAAATTTAACATTGAGCGAAGCTGTTGACACAGCTTTATCAAACAATCCAAATTTAAAAGTATTTAAATATGAAATTTCTTCACTTGAAGGAATTAAAATTCAGGCAGGACTGATTCCTAATCCAGAAGTTGAACTTGAAGCCGAAAACTTTCTTGGCGGAAAAGAATTAAACGGATTTCAGGGAAGCGAATACACTTTGTGGGCAAGCCAGCTTTTTGAGCTTGGCGGAAAGAGAAGCAGTCGTGTTAATCTTGCAGCAAGCCAGATCAATTCCGCAAAAGGTGAATATGAATTGCTTAAGCTGGATTTGATGGCAGGTGTTAAATCAGCCTTTATTAAATTGTATGAAATTCAAAACCGGATAAATCTTCAGGAAAAATTCATAAAACTAAATGAAGAAATATTAAATACAATTTCACAAAGAGTTGAAGCAGGAAGAACTTCACCGGCCGAAGAATCAAAAGTAAAAGTAACATTAATAAACAGCCGGATAGAACTTCAGCGGCTGCAAAGAAATTATGAATCAGCAAATACAACATTAAACTCTCTGCTTGGAACTACCGGAAAAAATTTTATCCCTTCAACAACTCTGTTTGACCAATTGCTCACACCACCGGATAAAGAAGAAGTAATTGGAAATTTGACAGATATCCCTTCAATAAAAAATCTTAATAACGAAATTAGTTTTAGAAAAGTTTTGCTTGAATTGGAAAAATCTCAGGCAATCCCGGATTTATCAGCAAGTCTGGGTGTAAGATATTTAAACGAGCTGAAAACAAACGCTTTTGTCGCAGGACTTTCAATACCGCTTCCGTTTTTTAACAGGAACCAGGGAAATATTCAGTCGGCTGAAGTAAAAATTCATCAGATGGATGAGATTGTAAATGCACGCAAGCTGGAGGTTATTTCATTTCTCAATAAATCCTTCAACAATCTGTTAAGTGCCTATAACAATGCTGTGCAATTGAGAGAAAACATCTTTCCGGAATCCGAAAAAGCTTATGAAATAACAAGGGATGGATATTTGCAGGGAAGGTTTGCATTTATTGATTTGCTCGATGCGCAAAGGACTTTATTCGAAACTCAGACCCAGTTTTTGCTGGAGATTTCAGATTACTACAATTCTTTAATAGAAATTGAAAATTTAACAGGAAAGAAAATTTTAAAATGAAAAATAAATTTGGAGAAAAACAGATGAAATTAACAGGAATTATTTTCCTCACGTTTATATGGATGATTTTGATTGCAGGTTGTTCTGATGAAAAAGCAGGAAATGAAACTGTTGAAACAGAAGAACATAATGAGGCTGAGAGAAACAATGAAAGTGAAGATCATTCAGAAGAAATTGTTTTATCAGAAGAAACAATGAAAGAATTCGGAATTGAGGTTAAACAAGCTGGAGCCGGAATAATAAAAACACACATTGATTTAACCGGCGAAATCATAGCCGAACCTTCAAGGATTTCGCATATAATACCAAGATTTAACGGCATTGTTAAAGAGGTTTACAAAACCGTAGGCGATAAAGTTACTAAGGGTGAAACACTTGCTCTAATCGAAAGCAATGAAAGTTTAACTTCTTATGAAGTTCAGTCTTTAATTAATGGAACAATAATAGAAATGCATATGACACAGGGTGAACTAATTGGAAACGAAGCACACGCTTTTACAATTGCGGATCTCGAAAAAGTTTGGGCCACTTTTAATATTTATCAGAAAGATCTTGGGAAAATTAAAGTAGGGCAAAAAGCACTTGTATCTGTTGGTTCAATGGATATTGATGAAGTGGGAACTATCTCTTATGTGAGTCCTATTGTAGATGAAAAAACAAGAACAGCTACTGCAAGAGTGATATTGAATAATCAATCCGGGAAATGGCTTCCGGGGATGTTTGTAACAGCTAAAGTTTATGTAAGCGAAAAAAAGTATCCGGTTGTGGTTGAAAAAGATGCAATCCAGACTTTAGACGAACAGTTAGTTGTCTTTGTAAAAGATGATGATGGTGGTTTTAAACCACACGTAGTAAAAACGGGTAATGAAAATGATGACAATATTGAGATAGTATCGGGATTAAATGCCGGCAATCTATATGTATCTAAAAATTCATTCATACTCAAAGCCGAGATTTTAAAAGAATCTTTCGGCGGCGAGCACGGACATTAAGAGGAGATGAAATGAATAGAATAATAGATTTTGTATTAAAGAACAGACTTCTGATTCTAGTTTTAGGAATAATAATAATGGCTGCTGGTTATTTAAGTTATAAGCAGCTTCCAATAGATGCATTCCCGGATGTCTCACCTTCACTTGTTCAGGTTTTTACAGTTACAGAAGGATTAGCGCCGGAAGAAGTTGAAAAATATGTTACATATCCGATTGAAGTAACAATGAACGGACTGCCGAATCTTGAAACGATAAGGTCTGTTTCAAACTTCGGCTTATCAGTTGTAAATATTTATTTCGAGGATGGAACCGATATTTATTTTGCAAGGCAGTTAGTAAATGAAAGATTAACAGAAGCCAGAGAACAAATACCGGAAGGTTTTGGTGATCCGCAAATGGGACCAATATCAACCGGAATGGGTTTGGTTTTGTTTTATTATCTCGATGATACTACCGGCAAATATTCACTTGAAGAATTAAGAACAATTCAGGACTGGCTTATAAAATATCAGCTTCAAACTGTTCCGGGCGTTACAGAAGTGCTCGGTATTGGCGGATATGAAAAACAGTTTCAGGTTGCTGTAGATCCGAATGCGTTGCTTCGATATGATGTTACAATCAATGAAATTGTTGAGAAAATAAAAGCGAATAATTTAAATGTTGGTGCCCAGTTTATTGAAAAGGATGCTGAAGAATTTGTAGTAAGGTCTGTCGGGTTGACACAAAAAATAGAAGATATTAATAATATTATTATTAAAGCTGAAGATGGAATCCCAATTTATTTATCCCAGTTGGCGAATGTTGAAATAGGCGGTGCAATCAGACGGGGTGTCCAAACACGGAATGGAATTGGAGAAGTAGTTTCGGGTATGGTAGTAAAATTATATGGAACAAACTCTTCTACAGTAATTAGTGCGGTTGAACGAAAGCTTGCTGAAATAAATAAGATACTGCCGGAAGGAATTAAAATTGTTCCTTACTACGAACAAAAATCTCTTGTAGAATCGGCGGTTACAACAGTAACCGATGCTTTATGGCAGGGTATTATTTTAGTAGTAATTATTCTGATGGTTTTTATGGGCTCATTCCGACCAAGTTTTGTTGTTGCATTATCAATACCATTCGCAATTCTCTTTGCATTTATAGGGATGAGTTACTTTAATATTTCTATAAACCTAATGTCATTTGGCGGACTGGCTATTGCAATAGGAATGATGGTGGATGCAACTATAGTATTGGTGGAAAATGTTGACCGGCTTAAACGAGAATCTGGTAAAGAGGAAAACTTCATTCACATTATTTCTGTGGCGAGTAAAGAAGTAGTCAGACCAATCACATTTGCCATAGTAATAATTATTGCTGTCTTTATTCCGCTGTTTACACTTCAGGGTGTCGAAGGAAAAACATTCAGTCCCCTTGCATATACAATTGCACTGGCAATGCTGGGTTCATTAATATTTGCGATCCTTATTGCCCCGGTTCTTTCCACATATTTAATGAAAAGAACTAAGAGAGAATTAAAAAAGAGTAAAGAACAAAAAGAATTGTGGATTGTGGTTCAACTGCAAAAATTATATGAGCCAATTGTAAGATTTTTTGTAAGAAGAAGAACAATAGCAATAGTATTAGCTGCTGTTATTTTATTATCAGGAATAATAATTTTCCCTCAGCTTGGCTCCGAGTTTACCCCAACCTTACAGGAAGGAACAATAGTAATGAGGATGTCAATGGCTCCTTCAATATCATTAACTGAAAGCACAAGATTAACATTGATTGCCGAAAGAAGATTAATGAAAATACAGGAAGTTGCAGGTGCAGTTACAAGAATAGGAAGAGGCGAAGTAGGTGCACATACAGATCCTATAAACAGTGCAGAAATGTATATTCTTCTTAAGCCAAAGGATCAATGGCGGCGCGATATGACTCAGACTGAATTAGAGGAGATTATCCGTGAGGAATTTGGAGAAATACCCGGTGCGCTTGTTAATTTCACTCAACCAATCCAAATGACTGTTGATGAACTTCTTGAGGGTGTAAGAGCAGAATTAGCTATCAAATTATTTGGCAGCAACCTTGAAGTTTTAAAGAATGAAGCTGAAAAAATTGCTTCAGTTATCAGAACTGTAAAAGGAGCAGAAGATGTTCAGGTTGACCAGGTAACTGGTGCACCGCAGTTAAAAATTTCAGTTAACAGACATAGTATTGCCCGTTATGGAATAAATGTAGAGGATGTTCAGAAGGTAATTAGAACAGCAGTTGGCGGTGAAACGGCAGGACAGATATTTGAAGAAATAAGAAGGTTTGACATACTTGTCCGGTTCACACCCGAAGCAAGAAGAACAGCAAAAACAATTCGGGAAATTCTTATTAAAGCACCAGACGGAATGAATGTTCCGTTAAGTCAGCTTGCCGAAATAGAAGAAGTAATAGGACCAAGGCAGATAACCCGTGAAAATAACCAAAGGTTTATAACCATACAGGCAAATGTTGCTGGCAGAGATATAGGTTCATTTGTAGAAGAAGGACAGCAATTACTTGAGACAAACGTAAAGCTCCCGTCGGGGTATCTTGTAACTTGGGGCGGACAGTTTAGGCTTCAACAAGAAGCAAATGCAAGATTTGCAGTAGTTATTCCCATTACATTGTTGTTAATTTTTTTATTACTCTTTTTTAATTTTGCATCTGTTAAAAACTCACTGCTAATTCTTTTAAATATTCCACTTGCACTTGTTGGTGGTGTTGCTGCACTCTGGATAACGGGACAAAATCTCTCCGTTCCATCTTCTGTAGGTTTTATTGCACTATTCGGAATTGCACTTGAAAACGGAATGATACTCGTTACTTATTTTAATCAATTAATGAAAGAGGGATTGAAGATAGATGAAGCTTCGGTAAAGGGTGCTTTGTTGAGAGTAAGACCGGTATTGATGACAGCATTAACTACAGCGCTTGGTTTAATACCATTATTGTTTGCCACTGGAACTGGCAGCGAAGTTCAAAGACCACTTGCAACTGTTGTAATTGGCGGGTTGTTTACTTCAACTATTCTTACACTATTGGTCCTGCCGGCTTTATATAAATGGTTTTCAATAAAATATGAAAATGGAGAGATGTGATGGATAGACCAAATAAAGTAATAACAAAGTCAGTTATAACTTGTCCATTTTGCGGCTTTGAAATGGAAGAAGAAATGCCGATGGATGCTTGCGTGCATTTTTATGAATGCACAAAATGCAGAAATATTCTGAAACCAAAGGAAGGTGAATGCTGTGTGTTCTGTTCCTATGGAGATGTTAAATGTCCACCAAAACAATTTGAAGCAAACAATATTAAATAAATCTTTAAGGAAAAAGTATGAAAGAAATAAAAGCGATTATCAGAGACTTTAAACTGGATTCTGTAATTACCGGGCTTAATAAAATTGAAGGTCTGCCGGGTATAACAATTTCCGAGATTAAAGGATTTGGTAAAACAAAAGCTAGAGATGAACAAGATAAAATCAGTGAAGGATTACACGAATTTGTGCCACGGATTAAAATCGAGTTGGTTGTTCATAATAATCTTGTTGATGAAATTGTAAATACAATTCAAAGAACGGCACACACCGGAAATCTGGGCGATGGGAAAATATTTGTAGCCAATTTAGAGACCGTTGTGAAAATAAGAACGAATGAAAGAGGCGAAAATGCTATTTAACATTTTTACGAAATACTGTAACGGGGTTTTGATAAATTGTAATTGCTAATAAAAATAAATTGAATATATTACTGAGTAATAAAAATGTCACATAGTCATTCACATAGCAATCAGTCTTTAAATTACAACAAAGCATTCATAATTGGCATAACGCTGAATGTAATTTACATTTTAGTTGAAGTGTTTTATGGTTTGCTGATCAACTCGATGGCATTGCTTGCAGATGCCGGACACAACTTCAGCGATGTACTCGGATTATTACTTGCCTGGGGTGCGGCTTATCTTGCCAAAACTGCAACTACAGAAAAACGAACTTACGGTTTCAGAAAGTCAACAATTCTCGCTGCTCTTTTTAATGCAATTCTTTTGATGATTGCTGTTGGTGCAATTACAATTGAAGCAATCAGAAAATTTATTTCACCGGAACCGGTACAGGGACTAACAATGATGGCTGTTGCTGGAGTTGGAGTTATAATTAATGGTATAACTGCATTTCTTTTTATGAAAGGAAGAAAAGAAGATCTCAACATAAAAGGTGCTTTCTTACATATGGCTGCAGATGCAGGAGTTTCACTTGGAGTTGTTCTCGCCGGATTTATTATTTACTCAACCGGCTGGCTTTGGGTAGATCCAGCAATAAGCCTGGTTATAGTTTTAGTGATTACTATCGGAACGTGGGGATTGCTCAGAGACTCATTTCAACTTTCTATTGATGCCGTTCCGAATGGAATTAATCTGAAAGAAGTTGGCAACTACTTGAAATCAATTAACGGAGTAAAAGAAGTTCACGACTTGCACATCTGGGCAATGAGCACAACAGAAACAGCTCTCACTGCTCATCTGGTAATTCCGGGTGAAACAAAAGACGATTACTTCTTGAAAAAAATCTGCGGGGAACTTCATAACCGTTTTGGGATTGAACATTCAACAATTCAAATAGAAAAATCGGCGCAAAGTTCAAACTGCGAACATCGGAATGTTTAATTGCTTCGCAACTCATATCGGTCCAAAATAATTACTTTATTTCGTCCCTGACGGGACTTTCGGTTTTTGATAAGATTATTTTGTTCTAAAAATATTTTGTCCCAAATGGGACAAAGGCTATTTACAATTAATTGATACTACAAAAATCCCGCTAGGGATTTAATATTTCTAGAAATGTTTACAACCATGAATAAAAGTCCCGTCAGGGACGACATAGCGTTTCAACAATAAGTAATCAAGACATTCAGAAATTGTGTTGTGGATTTATTTTTAATTTCAATATTAATTTGAAGGGAACAACTGTAAGGGTTTAGTAAAAGTCTTTTTTTGCACAACTCTGAATTATTATTCTTAAATTTCGTTTGTAATTTTCTCCCGATAATTAAGGAAATTTCTGATGAAGAACACACCAATCAACTACGAAGTTGTTTCAAGAAAAATTAAAGAAAGCCGAATAGAAAATATCGGTAAAGCATCCATCCGTGAATTAAAAAAATTAGTTGATGATATTGAAAAAGAGTCGGGTGAAAGATTTATAAGGATGGAAATGGGAATTCCTGGTTTACCGGCAGCATCTGTTGGTGTAGAGGCTGAAATTGCTGCACTGAAAAAAGGAGTTGCTAATACTTATCCGGATATTCAGGGGATTCCTCAGCTAAAAACTGAAGCTTCGAGGTTTGTAAAATTATTTTTGAATATTGATGTAAATCCTGAAGGCTGTATCCCGACCGTCGGTTCGATGCAGGGAAGTTTTGCTGCTTTCATAACAACAAGCAGAATGTATAAAGAAAAAGATACTATTCTTTTTCTTGATCCCGGATTTCCAGTACACAAGCAGCAGCTTAAGCTGCTTGGACAAAAATTTGAGACTTTTGATGTTTATGATTATCGCGGCGATAAGCTGAAAGCAAAAATTGAATCATATCTGTCAAAAGGAAATATCGCTGCTTTGCTTTATTCTAATCCAAACAATCCTTCATGGATTTGTTTTACAGAAAAGGAATTAAAAATTATTGCTGAACTTGCAGACAAATACAATGTAGTTGTTCTGGAAGATCTCGCTTACGTAGCAATGGATTTCAGAAAAGATCTTTATCATCCTGGAAAACCACCTTACCAGGCAACTGCTGCAAGATATACAGATAACTATATTCTTTTCATCTCAAGCTCTAAAGCATTCAGTTATGCAGGACAGAGAATTGGTTTGATGATTATGTCCGATAAGCTCTATGAAAAAAAATGTCCCGACCTAAAAAGATTTTATACTACAGATTTATTTGGAAGAGCAATGATTTTCGGGACTGTTTATCCATTAAGTGCCGGAGTAACTCATTCAGTTCAATATGCATTTGCTGCAATGCTAAAAGCTGCAAGCGACAATCAATTTAATTTTGTGGAGATTGTAAAAGAGTACGGCGAAAAAGCCAAAATTATGAAAAAACTTTTCACCGATAATGGCTTTTATATTGTTTATGATAAAGATGAAAATGACCCGATTGCAGATGGTTTTTATTTTACATACGCATATCCAAATTTCTCAGGTGAAAAACTTCTGGAAGAAATGATTTATTACGGAATAAGTGCAATATCTCTCGCAATAACCGGGAGTCAGAGACTAGAAGGAATAAGAGCCTGTGTTTCTCTTGTTCAGAGAGATCAATTCCCGGAACTTGAAAAACGCTTGAAGAAATTTCAAGAAGATCATCCGGTTAACTGAATTAATAATTTAAAAGTTTGTTAAAGGAATGGTTATAATTAAATTCACAGAGCAATTAATTTTATTCTAATTAAATTGAAGATATGAAAGTTCACGAACTACTTAATATAAAATACGTTCTCACTGAGTTTAAAAGTGAAAAGAAAGATGATGTGATTAACGAATTGGTTGATCTGCTGAAAGGTGATGAACGCATAATTGATCTTGAAGAAGTCAGGAAGTGTGTTTTTGAAAGAGAAGAAAAAATGTCAACCGGTGTTGGTAAAGGTTTTGCAATCCCTCACGGCAAAACAAATTCTGTTAATGATATTCTTGCTGCTTTCGGAAAGAGTGAGGCACCAATTGAGTATAATTCGCTGGATGGAGAACCGGTTCATCTCATTTTCTTGTTAATTGGTAAAGAAAATCTTGTGGCAAAACACATTAAACTTCTCAGCAGAATTTCCCGGCTGATGAACAACGAAGAGTTTAGAAAAAAACTTATCAATGCAGACAGCAAGGAATCAATCCTGAAAATATTTGAAGAAGAAGAACAGAGCTACTCTGATGTTTAGTAAAAACATCTTAAACTCATTTCTATTTTACACATGATCAAAGCAGTAACCGGAACAAAAGACATTCTCCCTTCTGATATTCCACGATGGAAATATCTTGAGCAAACTGTTGAGAAAATTTTCCGCAATTTCAACTACAAAGAAATCCGCACACCGATTTTTGAAGAGACTGCACTCTTTGCAAGAGGCATTGGGGAAGAGACTGATATTGTTGGGAAAGAAATGTACACGTTCACTGACAGAAGCGAAGCAAGTCTTACTCTAAAACCTGAAATGACCGCCGCAGTTGTTCGTGCGTACCTTGAACATTCACTTGGTGCACAACAGTCATTGGTAAAATTATTTTATATGTCCCCGATGTTCAGGCAGGAAAGACCACAAGCCGGAAGATTCAGACAGTTTCATCAGTTTGGTGCAGAAGCAATCGGTAGTCCTTCTCCATTGCTGGATGCTGAGATGATTCAGATGGCGTATGAAATTCTGAAATCTCTCGGACTAAAAAATCTAACTGTAAAAATAAATTCGCTTGGAACACCTGAGACGAGAGAGAATTATAAATCGCTTTTAAAAAATTATTTAGCCGATAAGAAGGATAAACTTTCCGAAGACAGCAGAAGAAGATTTGAAACAAACATCCTTCGAATTTTTGACAGCAAAGTTGAATCAGATCAGAAAATAATTAAAGATGCACCAAGACTTATTGATCATCTTGATGAAGAAAGTAAAGCAGATTTTGAAATTGTAAAAGAGCAGTTAAAGAAATCGGGAATTCCTTTTGAGATTGATCCGGCACTTGTAAGAGGATTGGACTACTACACAAAACTAACTTTTGAAATTGATAGCGGAAGCGTTGGTGCACAAACTGCACTTTGCGGTGGTGGGAGATATGATTTGCTGATTGAAACTCTTGGAGGTAAACCAACTCCAGCAACCGGATTTGCAGCAGGGATAGAAAGAATACTTCTTGCCTGTGAAAACGAGAAAAGTTTTTCAGTGCAATGAATCCAGCGATTGATGTTTACTTAGTAAGAATTGGTGATGAACTTGAATCATTTGTGAGTGAGCTCGCGGGAAAATTGAGGAAAGAAAATCTTTCGGTTGATTTTGATTATTTACAGAGAAGTGTGAAAGCTCAGATGAGAGAAGCGAATAAGTCGAATGCAAAGTATGTTCTGTTCATTGGCGGTGATGAATACAAACAAGGATTGATGAATTTAAAAAATATGTCGACAGGTACTGAGGAAAAAATTAGGTTTGATAAAGTTGAAGAAATCATTTCCAAATTACGTAGTTGAAATTTTGATTTATTTCTTTGTGGCTCTCTGTGAAAGCTTTGTGTCCTCTGTGTAACTTTTTTTGTGACACAGAGATCACAGAGAAACTCAGAGAACCACTGAGGAAGACTAAAAAATGAACATAATCATCGGAAGAAAACCTGTACTTGAAGCACTCAACTCGAACGAAGAGATAGAACAGGTTTACTTACTCTTCGGGCAGCAGGGGAACATTATAAACGCTATTCGTGTTGCAGCAAAGAAACGGGGAATAAAGTGCAACCAGATTCCACTCGAAAGATTCAGAACCTACGCACCAAATCAGAATGCACAGGGAGTAATAGCACTCAAACAGGATTTCAAATTTGCTACACTTGATGAGATACTTAAATCTGCCCATCCCCAACCCCTTCCCCAAGGGAAGGGGCTTAATAAAGCCCTCTCCTTTGGAGAGGGTTTGGGTGAGGCCCTAATTTTAATTCTCGATGAAATTCAGGATCCACACAACGTTGGTGCAATTCTTCGTTCGGCAGAATGCAGCGGAGTAAATGGAATTATTCTTACAAAACATAACAGTGCAACAATCACTTCGACAGTAACAAAAACTTCTGCAGGCGCAACCGAACATCTGAAAATCTGCCAGGTAAATAATCTTTCACAAACAATAGATGAGCTAAAAGAAAAAGGATTCTGGATTGTTGGTTCTTCATTGGAGAATGCTAAAAACTTTACGGAAGTTGATTACAAAATTCCAATCGCGCTGATTGTCGGCAATGAAGAAAAAGGAATCAGAAAACTTACGGCAAACAAATGCGATTTTCTGGTTAAGATTCCGATGAGTGGAAAAATCCAGTCACTCAATGTTTCTGTTGCAACGGGAATACTGCTATTCGAAATAATTCGTCAACGAAAATTGTAGTTCAGTCATTCTGAATTCATTTCAGAATCGTTTGATTTTACCTAACCAGTGAAGACTTTGAAACCCGCCTTGCCGGCAGGCAGGCAAGTTCAGGGTGACACATTGATGAACAATTCAATATTTTTAAGTTGACTTCCAGCCCATAATTTCTTACGTTTAGCATCAATAATCAGGTGGAGTTATGAAAAAGTGGGTAGTTTTAATAATTGCTTGTCTTTTCACAAATATTCTCTCACAGACAAACATCTCACCGCAATTCTCCGAGCTGAAGGGGATGGAAGATCAGCTTGGTAACACACATTTGTTTTATAGGATTTATACAGTCCTATTGGGGCAAATATTCTTTTTATCAAAGACTAATAATATTTATCATTTAGATCTTATCGACTTTATCGGATACACTTTTTCTTGAAGATTATAGTCATATCAGATCCAGTATGTACATTTTTCATGAGTAGTGAATGATTATGACTTCTGGAATGATGATTTTACAAAATTTATTTATTGTGGCGGTCGACGGCGATCTTGGGATCCCATGACCTTATATCAAGCGATTTGATAGTGATTATATAATGTTAACTCTTCGATGATTGCAGGAAGTCAATAAAATAGATATTTCGAATCAGAATGATAGCTTAATATTATATGCAGGTGGATATTTATAGAGGATAATAATCAATCAGAGTTTAAAAATGCAGACGGTGGCTTTAATTGGATACATATTTCGGATTCATTAGAATTTCTTGCAGTTAAACCTGATAATGATCAGATCTCTTCTTTGCTTTAATGATAACGGATACATTGCAAATTATGATGGTCGTCTGTACAAAAGCACGAATGGAGGTATCAAATTTTTATTTAGTCGATACACTTGAAAAAATATCCAAGTGCCGAAAACGATGAAATAGTGTTTGATGCCAATGCCAATAATATTTTCAGACTTTTTGAAACAATGTATGGTGACTTTGTATTAAGAATTTCTTTAAACAATGGTGAACCATTTTCCTGGCAAACAAAATATTCCAGCGATTCAAAAATTTTTATAAGTAATGATGACTTCAGTTTCAGGAACTCATATATCTTGCAGACACAAAAAATATTTTCATCTCAACAGATTACGGAAGCAATTTCAGTCTTTATAAAACTCTTGACAGAAAGATTGTCGGCATTTACAAAAAGCCAAACTCAAACAAACTTTACGCTGCAACAAAATATAAAATTTATGAAATAACTCCAGAATATTTTATTCTGTCCCATCAGATTGTTACTTTAAAAGTTTACGATATTTTGGGGAATGAAATTGCAACACTCGTTAACAAGAAAAACCTGCCGGAGAATATGAAGTTGAATTCAGCAGTCATTCTGACAAGGTCAGGATCACGAGCGGAGTTTATTTCTATCAAATTCTGTTAGGCGAAATTGGAATACAAACAAAAAAAATGATCCTCCTTCGATAAACCTTCGGAGGACAAGTTTTATTCAAATAAAGGAAATCAACTATGCGAATTCTTATAACTTTTTTCTTTCTCACAGCTATTTTATTCAGTTCAAATAATTTTGCTCAGAGTTCAATTGAAAATTTAACAACAAGCATAAACGGAACGATAATTAGCTCAGATGTAAATCCTTCAGCGATAGTTTCATCGGAAAATAGGAAATACTGGTGCATTATCGATGTGCTTGCAGCTGCTACAGATGAAATGCGTGAGCTTGGTAATTTGAAATTATACATGAGAACAACAATCTGATTTTAACTTTATCACAAGTTCCCGGCAGTGATGTTGAAATAACAAATTCAGGTAAGCTGGTTTTCTATGATCACTCGGAACATTTCAAAGGAAAATTAAAAATTCATTTCTATTCAAAAGAGGGCAATTTTCTTTTTAGCAAAGAGTTTGAAAGAGCAGACCAGTTTGTAATTTCTTCTTCGGGTGAAACAATGGGTGTGCAGTCGTCGGAAGGAATTTCTATCATATCACTCAATACCGGAAATAACTATGTAATCGAAAAGGGATTTCAATTTGCGATTGATGATAAAAACAAATTTGTCACTGTTGCGCAGGAAGGGCAAATACTTATCTATAATAACTCCGTATTACAGGCTACTATTCAAACCGGAATGAATCTCCCGCGAAAGATTATAGTTTCAACGGAACAAAACTTAGTTGGATTGATTGATAAATTCCGAATTAAAGTTTATTCGTTGGCTAATCACAAATTACTTTTTGAAGATAAGATTGGCGGTGATCTTTCTTTTCGTGATTTGAAAATTATTGATGATCAAATTCGCAGCAGGAATTCATAAAAGAAATAAAGAAGAATCAACGGGTTTGCTAAGAGTTTATGATTTGAGCGGAAATAAATTAGCAGATAAATCCGGGCAAAGCAGACAGCTCCAAAAGTTTGAGAAGCTAAATCTCGAAAGGAAGTCTCACTCGAATTACGATCCTATTCCGTGGCCATTTTTTCCTTTCGATAGTATGCGTACTGTCTGGAATCATTACGAACAGCATATGGGTTTAGGCGGTGCTAACTCTTATCTACACCAGGGACTTGATCTGATTACTCCAATTGGCGAACCAACTTATTCAGTGATTGATGGTTTTGTAAAATTAGTTTTAACAACTGGCGGTGACATTTACTGGAGAACTGCTGTAAGTCCTGTTCAGGTTCCGGGAAGATCGGATGGCTGGCTTTCTGCACATCTGATCGAAACTACAATACAGGTTGATATTGGTGATACAGTTCAAATTCATGATTACCTCGGGGATATAATTCAATGGAGCGGAGACTGGGGGCACATACACTTTGTAAATATCAGCGACTCCGGACTTGTCTGGTATTATAATGATGATGAATGGGGAATTAACTTCAGTCCAATTTTAGCACTTCAGCCATATCCGGATATCATACCGCCAGCAATTGAACAGGTTTTTCCCTGGTCAAAATTTGCATTTGCAAAAAATGAATCAGCAATCTACTTGCAGCCAGATAGTTTATTTGGTGAGATTGATATCATTGTAAAAGTTGTTGACTATGTTGGTGATTCGGAATGGCAGCAGCCTGCCTACACTACCTGGTACACAATTAAGAAAATATCAAACGGTCAAATCATCAAACCGCGTACGCTCGGACATATACTAAATCACAAGTATCCGTTTTATAACAGCGGATGGTATATGGAATATGCAGGTGTAATTTATCAGCGAGATAATACATTGCTTCCTTCCGGCTGGATGGATATGAATAGAAATTTCTATCATAACCTCACAAACAATAATGGAGATTCAGTAGTTGAACTTTCCGAAAAAGCACTGGCGTTTGATACCGATAATTATGAAGATGGAGATTACAGAATTATCGTTGAAGTCTATGATGAAATGGGCAATTTTGATATTGATAGTATGAATGTAAAATTCAAGAATGGCAATCCGGTTGGAACAGAGAATGAAAATGAGAAGGTTTATTCTTTCGAATTAGAGCAGAATCATCCCAATCCATTTAACCCATCTACAGAATATCGGATTTCGAATTGCGAATTTCGGATTTGTGAGTCATTAAAAGTCTACGATGTTCTTGGAAATGAAATTGCCACACTTGTTAATGAAGAGTTACCTGCTGGAGAATATGAAGTTGAATTCAACGTAGCTCAGGTCTCCAGACCTGAGATTTCAAGCGGAATTTATTTTTATACTTTAAGCACGGAAAAAATTCAGTAGTGACGAAAAAAATTAGTTCTATTAAAATAAAGGTAGCTTTATGAAAAAATATTGTTTGTTTATTACTGTTTCTTTTAATAACCTTGACAGTTATCGTAAATGCGCAATGGGTTGAACAAATATTACCGGGAGATATTGTTGTAACACTTGGGATAGATTTTTCTAACCAGTATCATGGTATTACTGGTGGCTGGGAAGGGGATCTTTCACAACAGATTTATGGAGTAACGTACTATACGAATGATGGTGGAAGTCTTGAGATAGAATCAGCCGTACCTGATTCTATGAGAGTGATGGTTGATGCATAGGTGATTAATGATCTAATTGCATATGCTGCCGGGGCTTATAATCTAACTTTCACGAACAACTTAACAAATTATTATCATTCCCCATTAAATAATCCTCGACTTCAAAGAAAATGTGAGAATTTAGGAATGAATTTTTCACGCCAGGAAGATTATCGAGGTTATTTTGTTGAAACTACTGATGGAGGATTATCCTGGCATCCGAAAGGATTATTTGAAGATTCAGTTTATTATCTAGTTGGAATTTCCTTTGTTGATCAGCAAACTGGTTTTGTGCTGGCTTCATCACCGGGAGGGAATAGTCGTGCAATTCTTAAAACTACTGATAGCGGAAACAACTGGCACTATGTATTTCCTTTTATACAGTATTTATGGATTGAAGATATAAAGTTTGTAAATAATCTGGATGGAATCGCAGTTGGTGAATTTACAGGGAATCCGGGTAACGGGATTATATTAAAAACATCAGATGGCGGGGAAAACTGGGATACTTATTAAATCCCGGAATGTCAAGCATTTTAGTGTTGCATATCTAAACTTAAATACGATCATTATTGGAGGAATTAACTCAACATTCCAATCCGCGGTTTATAAAACTAAGATGGAGGAAATAATTGGCAGCAAATAAAATTATATACTGGCTCAGAATTCCTCGAAGGAGTGGATGTAATTCAGAATACGAATTATGTTATGATTTATGGTACTATTTCTCAAGCACTCAAATTCCCTATATAGATATTTCATCTGATGGCGGTAACAGCTGGTACTATTCCCAGTTCCCTCAATATGAAAATTATATTCCCTTATATTCAAAAATGGTTGATGATACCAGATGGTATATTACCGGCTCGAATAATATTGATTCTGGCTTTGTATTATTTACAGACAATTCGGGAGGCGTTCCTGTAGAACTGATTTCATTTACAGGTGAGCAGGCAGAATCCTCAATTCTTCTTAACTGGTCAACCGCAAGTGAACTTAATAATTTGGGTTTTGAAGTTGAACGAAAGACAGAAAACGAAGAATGGAGAACTATAGGATTTGTCGAAGGAAAGGGAACCACCACAGAAAATTAATGATTATTCTTTTATCGATGATCTCTTCGAAGTAAATAATTCAACTCTTTACTACAGATTAAAGCAAATTGATTTTGATGGGTTCTACGAATACTCGGATATGATTAAAGTAATAAATGCAACAGATGTGTTTAACCTTGAGCAGAATTATCCTAATCCATTTAATCCTACTACGAATATCGGATTTCGGATTGCTGATTTCGGATTTGTGAGTCATTAAAAGTTTACGATGTTTTAGGAAATGAAATTGCCACACTTGTTAACGAAGAAAAACCTGCTGGAGAATATGAAGTTGAATTCAAGTAGCTCAGGCTGCAGACTGAGATTATCAAGCGGCATTTATTTTTATAAACTGCAATCTGGAAAATTTTGGGAAACTAAAAAGATGATTTTGTTGAAATAAATATTAACATTTAATAAACAAAGGGTGTTATAATGCGAACCTTTAAAATATTTTTACTGGTTTTTATTCCAGTAGTTGCCGCATCTGCACAATGGTATCAGCAAAACAGCGGAACCACTTTCCATCTTCAATCAGTCTTTTTTATAAATGAAAACATAGGTTGGGCTTGTGGAAATGAAGGTGTAATTATAAAAACCACTAGTGGAGGTGAGGATTGGTTTGAACAGAATTCAACAACCACAGAAGATCTTAGAGAAATTATTTTTGTTGATGAAAACTATGGGTGGGCTTATCATTATCATCTTATCCTCACTACAACAGATGGTGGTGCAACGTGGTCTGCTCAACCATTTGGACAAAATTTAGTTGCACTACAATTTATAAATGCAAATACAGGTTGGCAGCTTTACTTTATAATCGATGTCGCAACATTTATAAGCAAAACCACCGATGGGGGAGCCACTTGGTCGATTCAATATAGTCTTCCTGATGAATATTATGAAGCTTTGTTTTTTATAGATGAGAATTATGGGTGGGCTGGAGGTATATGGGCTGTGAGTAAAACAACGGACAGTGGAACGAGTTGGACACAGTATTCTGCAAATCTTGCTGGTTCGCCAATGTGTATAAGATTTGCAGATCATCAGACGGGATGGATTAGCAGTAATACTCTTGGCAGTTATGATATATCAAAAACCACCGATGGTGGTATGTCTTGGTTCAACCAAAAGTTTGCCCCTGGTGAATATATCCATTCAATTTCGTGTCCGAACGATTCTACAGTCTATGCTGCAGGTTTTAAAATGTTTATTCCACCAAATCCTCATGAAGCATTTATTCTAAAGACTGTAGATGGAGGCACCACCTGGAATGAACAGTACACCGGAATCGGGAGATTGAATTCTATCTTCTTCATAAATGACACAACCGGATGGGCTGTTGGTGACAGCGGAAAAATTTTATTTACTGAAAATGGTGGAGTTACATCCATTGATGGAGAAATTAATAATCCGTTTAATTTCTCCCTTTCCCAAAACTATCCCAATCCATTTAACCCAACAACAAAAATACATTTTACAATTCCTGGTAGGACAGAATATTATTCTGTCCCACAAATTGTTACTCTTAAAGTTTACGATGTTTTAGGAAATGAAATTGCAACTTTGGTTAACGAAGAACTTCCTGCAGGAGAATATGAAGTTGAATTCAATATTAATTCCGTCGAAGGACGGAATCTCTCAAGTGGAGTATATTTTTATCAATTAAATGCTGGAGGTCCTGAAATAAATTCAGGACAAGCAGTTGTCCAAACAAAGAAAATGGTATATTTAAAGTGAGGTGATTATGAAAAAAATAATTGCAATAGCGATTTTTAATTTTTCATTTATAATTTTCAATTGCTTCTCACAGCAGCCGGGTTGGGAGATAGTTCCTTCCGGAACAACTGAAGAACTCAACTCAATCTTTTTCTATGATTATGAAGTCGGCTTTGCATGTGGTAACTCAGGTACCGTAATCAAATCCATCGACAGTGGAAAAACCTGGCAAGTCCTTCAACCACCTACTACCTATGATTTAAACGATTTATATATGTTTCATCGGGATACGATTTTAGTTGTCGGCGATTCAGGAACAATGTATTTCTCTGATAGTGGTGGAGTGACATGGTCCGGGGGTTCTAACTATATACCTGAAGATATTCTATCCGTATCTTTTTCAGATGGTGAGGGAATATGCGGATGTATTTCTCAAACAATTCTTTATTGTGAAGACACTGGTACTTCATTGAGTTGTATGACTGTTCAGACTGGTTTATTCGGCGGAGGATTCTGGGGTGCATATATGCTTAGTCCGCAGATTGGATTTGTTGCGGGAGAGAATTCAATCTTTCAACCTCTGTTTGGAAAAACTACGGACTCAGGAGTTAACTGGGATTTTACTGCGTTCTATTTAAATACCAATGAAGGCAGAGCAACCGGAGTTGATTTTACTGATTTGAATACTGGTTATGTAAGTGCTAGAGTTTGGGATGGAACTGGTGCGATTGCAAAAACTACTGACAGCGGTATCAAATTGGATATCAACAATGTTTACGAATCCGTTATGGTCAATTGATTTTCCAATAAGTGGTGCAAGTCAGGTTGGATATGCTGTTGGTAGTCAAGGAACAATTTTAAAAACTTATGATGCTGGAATCAACTGGCAGCAGCAAATCACCGGGACTTCTCTGAAACTGAATAAAGTTCACTTTAAAGATTTGAATTCTGGATTTGCAGTTGGGGAAAATGGAATTATACTCAGAACAACCAGCGGAGGTGAGCCCGTAGTGGATGTAGAAAAAGAAAATCAAGCTCCGCTTTCATTTCAATTATATCAGAATTATCCAAATCCATTTAACCCAACAACAAAAATAAAATTTGCAATTCCGACCTTACCCTATCCTCTCCTTACCAAGGAGAGGGAACAAGGGAGAGGTTTCTTGTTACCTTAATCGTTTACGATGTTTTAGGAAATGAAATCGCAACCTTGGTTGATGAAGAAAAACCGGCTGGTAATTATGAAGTTAAGTTTAATGCTACTGGATTACCAAGCGGAATTTATTTTATAAACTGAAGACAGGAAAGTTTTCAGAGATAAGAAGATGATATTATTGAAATAAAATTAAAATATATATGAAAAGTATTTCTTATTTGTATTTTATTTGAAGGAGGAAATTATGAAAAGGAATGATTATAATTTTTATAGTGTATGAGTGTATCTTTAATGATGTAATATCTGGTCAGGTATTTGAATTTCTAGATGATTTGAATCGTAGTACTGGCAGCAGTTAGCTTGTCAGGGATTCTGTAAACTGGAAGTTTCGGAAATCCCTGGATCCGGTTGAAGATCCCATCATTTAAAACTATAGTATAAGGAAAAATCTGTAAAGATTGTAAAATAGTGATCTCGTAACCCTTCGGTCACACCTTCGGTTTTTATAGTAATTTTTGGTTATATATACCATGGAAGTGGGTATTTAGAAGAGTATTATGGTTTTAATTATGGGGATGGATGTATTTAATGTGGTGGATCGGTTTAAAGTGGTGGATTATGTCTTCCAACAGTGGTTTATAGATGAGTAATTCGAGAGATGGTTTTAGGATATTTTATCCTCCGGAATGGAATATGGGTTATGGTGGGAATCCTCTATGAAGTACAATTTTTATGGGTATTTTAATGATGAAATGTAATAGATAATTATGTTTTAATGAACCTCCATTAACTCCACCACCTTTTTATGGCCAATTGGTAGAAGGATATTTATAATCCTATCAGTGAAGTTAATTTGGAAAAAATTAGAATAGGTATATATAGAAAATGGTTCTTTTTGGAGAGTTAGATTGGGTAGACATGAAGAGTTAATAATTAGGTGGTAGTGATTGGTTATAATATGGTGTTTTGTAAAGTATATGGATTTTGATAGAGTAATTTGAATCATCTAATGGTTATGTTAGGAAGAGAATTATTAAATAATTTATTTAGTAAAATTATCCTAATCCATTTAATCCCTCAAATATTATCCATGGAGGGGAGGAAGGGCTATTGGATTGAAAGTCTATGATATTTTAGGAAATGAAATTGTAAGGCTTGTCAACGAAGAAAAACCTGCAGGAGAATATGAAGTTGAATTCAATGTAGCTCAGGTCTCCAGACCTGAGATTTCAAGCGGAATTTATTTTTACAGCTGCAAGTTGGTAGTATTTTGAAAATAAAAAGATGATTTTGTTGAAATGATACCTTTCAAAATTTTATCGTATTATTCTTGTAAGCTTTGTAAATAATTTACTAGCACAGGATTGGTGGAATAATCGTAGATTTCAAGGAATTAAGTTAACCGTAATAAAAAATCCGGTTAACAATGTGGGTGGATAGATTACAGGTATCGTGGAGTATTGGGATTTTAATTCAGTTAAAAGAACAATGGTGTTTGATCAGGGTTTGGGTAATCGGAAAAATAAATGAACAAATACATCTTGCACATAAGCAGTGGAGTGGATATCTCCCGGCCAAATAATAGGACAAGAAATCCTAAGATCGAACAGATATAAGAGAATAAAGATACTCATAGATTTGAAGCTCCTATTAAAACAAAAAAAATATAAAGAGCATTAATAAGAAATTGGAATCCAGTATTCCAATGAATCATAGTTGTTTACGGTATCCAGAGGTTGAGTAAAGAGGATGAGGATAATAATAAAGGATAGAAAAATCGATTCAGATATTGGTTGGAAGATATGATATAAATAACAGAACCAGAGGATATAATAAATGTATGTGGACCAGGACGGAAATACAATGTCGGTGGTATGTTGAATAGCCCAGAACAAATTAAGGCAGAAAAAAAGATACAAAAATAGACTCACAAGTTTCATGAATAAGGATGACGATCCATACCCGCGAACAAACGAGCCGGAATATGGCAAGAGGATTGAGGAGGAAAGACATCGCCACAAGCCAAAATAAGGGATCCTGTAACAAATATGATTATCTTCCTCAGTCGGAGGAGCGGAGCCGGGTTGTAGTCACGGCCGGTAAGTACACCCAGGATACCCAATGGGTTATGGCGCATTATGTCCACGGGAGAAGAAAGAAGAAAATGAGAAAAAAATTAGAATAAAAATACAAATTAACAGAACCCAATAATAAGAAAAAAATATTTTGAACCATATAATCTTAGGAAATTCTATTTACGATATCTTGGCAGCACGTTCGACATTATTAAGAAGAATTTCAGGCTGGGCCGCATGAAGGAAGTTTTTGGAAATCAAAGAGCGGAATTTATTTTTATGAGCTAAAAACGGGCAACATTCATTCAAACAAAAAAATGATTTATTTAAAGTAGGGAACACTAATGAAAAAATTATTACTTCTTAGTTTAATCAGCTTTCACGCGATATACCCTCAGTACATTCCAACTTATGTTGAATCATCAACTGGATTGAACAATCCATTTCTTGAAGGCGGAAGAACAGAATTTGAACTAGCTGATATGAATGGAGATGGAAATCTGGATATAATTTCAGTCGGCGATCACGGCTCACCATACATCAACACCGGTGAGCACGGAGTGATGATCTGGTTTGGAAATGGCACCGGTGCAAATTGGTCTGTTGTTCAGATTGGAAATTTTGGATATGGCGGAGTTGCAATAGGCGATGTTAACAATGATGGAAAGCTTGATGTTGGTTATGGAATTCATCATAACTATTCCGGTGAAGACCTTGGAGACCAGATATTGGAAGTTGCTCTTGGTAACGGGTTGGGAACAGCATGGACACCCTGGGACAACGGACTTGCTACAAACGGCGAAGACTGGGGAATGTTCTGCACCGACTTTGCCGATGTTGACTGCGACGGTGATCTTGATATTGGTGCAAACTCGTTCGGCTGCTGCTCGGGTGTTCATATCTACTTAAATAATTTAGATGGAACCTGGACTCAATCATTTGGATTTACCGGTGGTAATTCTTCGATGGATTTTGTTTTTGGTGATGTTAATAATGATGGCTATCCCGACTTTGCAGTTGCTCAGGGAAATGGGGTGGTATATCTGAATGACCAAACAGGAAATTTTAGTTTGTCTCTTAGCCGGTTACAGAGATGGTCCCGATCTTGGGGATATTGATAATGATGGAACAGATGAAGTGTCTTTTATAAATTCTGCCAGAGGAGTTGAAGTATGGAAATGGAATCCTGGAAATAACTGGGTTTCAATGTCAAATGGATTGCCATCGAGCGGCAGCTTTTCGGTTACGCAGATTTATGATATGAATATAGATGGATATGCTGACGTTGCAGCCTTTGGGAATGGCTTGATAAGTATTTGGCTGGGTGATGGTGCTGGTAACTGGAGTCAGGCTGCACAATTTACTTTACCCAAGTCCGGGATACTTAAAGCATTCAGAATTGATGGCGACGCTGACCATAATGGATATCCTGATATCGTTCTTGTTGATGAAGAAGGAACCTGGATTAATTATCAAAATCATCTTCGTTTCTTTAAGGAAAAATTCTCCGGCCGACAGTCTTACTAATAAAACCCGTTTATCCTTCACCAAATAAAAAAATAAATGTTCAGAGTGTTCAGACAATAAAATGGATCAGCGAAGTTCCCGCAGGAGTTTCATCACTCGTAAAACTTGAATTATCACTGAATGATACGATCGGTCCCTGGAATACTATCGCTGCGGATCTTACGAACAATGGTCATCATCAATGGATTATTCCAGAATCAGCAGCATCAACTGATACCTGCAGAATTCGTTACACTGTTTATACACCGACAGATACCGCTTCTTCAATTACTACCGGCAAGGATTTTTTATAATCGGTGAGCCGGTAATCGCAGAAGAAGAGGTGAGCAATATTCCTGATGAGTTTGTCCTTTATCAGAATTATCCGAATCCGTTCAATCCATCTACAAAAATAAAATTTAACCCTCACCCCATCCCTCTCCCTGGGGAGAGGGTGTTCAGAAGGACAGGTGAGAGCGACATTAAAAGTTTATGATGTTCTCGGAAATGAAAGTGGCAACAATGGTAAACGAAGAATTTACTGCAGGTGAGTATGAAGTTGAGTTTCTCCAGTCATTCTGACGAAGGTCAGAATCTCTCAAGTGGAATATACTTCTATCAATTACTAATCAGAGGTTCTGTCCGGAAGGATCCTTTGGAGAAATAAATGCAGAAATAAATAATTCAAACTAAAAAAATGATTTTTTTGAAATGAAGACTATATTTTTTTATAACACTATTCTCTTAATAATTCTTCCTCAATTGAATGCCCAACCCTGGTGGGGAAATATTACTCACTAAATATTTAGATATAAATAAAATACATATTCCCATTAATAATATGGTGGTTTATCCCGAAGGTACGGATTATTCCTTTTGGGATTATAATTCAAAAAAATACCAGATTGTGTATGATCATGTCCCTGGATAGTAGGGAAAATTAATGGAACTATTCATCTGGCAATTGAACAATGGGCAGCTCTTACTCTCCCGGTCCTCATTAATAATGATGCGGCGATCAATACATCCCGAAGACTCAGCAAAATACCGGGTTTACAAAATCGGATTGGCTGATACATTAAATGGAGGCAAGGATTACCTCGAATGGCCTTCAGAATATGGAGCGGAAGTTAATGAGAATGATTTACCGGTTATCTTTAATCACCAGAGATCTGGACAAGTTACAATTCGATGGATTCAACCATTAATGACAGAAAAGTCTGGAATAATCACATTGCACACTCCGGTTATGCCTATTGAAATTCATCAAGCAACATACCATCTGAATGGGGACTACAGAGTTGGCTTGAAGATGTTGTATTTTTGAGTGGACGATCATCAATAAAGGAACAGAAACAATTGATTCAGCATATTTTGGTTATGGGCGGATATTGATATTTATTATGGAATTGAAAATATCCGGCTGTTGATACAGCAATTGAAATGAGTATTGTTGGTTCCTCTCGATAGTAATTCTTAATATAATCCATAACAGTTGGGTATATACTCAAATACGGCCAGTGATTTCATCACAGAGGATAGGCGGTTTAAAGGAGTAAAAGAAATAATATAAAAACCTCAAAATGACGAGCTTTCACGGAATTAGTGATGATGCTGTAGAGATCCTCTTATCGTCCACCGAATCAAGGGCTGATCCTGCAATTTTGCAAGAGGTTTAGATGGAAATGGAAATATAATTATTGATCCACCTCTGTTACAAATAAATTTCCTTTTAGTGGGACCGGTTACAGAAAGAGGTTGGCTTTGTAACTACGGACAGGCGGTGGGCTGGAGTATAATGTCAGGCCTCCGCGATACTCAATGGGTAAGGGCTCATAATCTGGTGAGTACAAAGAGCAATAATCACAAAATATTTAATTCTCATTCATCCCCCCATACAATCCCTATAGTGATCAAAAATTTTGTTAATACCTTACGACAAGTGATCATCAAAATATTTGATTCTTGGTAGTGAATCAAGTATCAATGAGGAAATGAAAGATAGATATGATACAATAAGAAGGCATTCAAGTGGTGTCTATTTTTATCAGATATATGCTATAGGTGAACAACCGGGAGAATTTCTTCAAACAAAAATGATTCTCATGAAATAATTGCCATTAGAAAAGGTTGAATCTGCAAGAATATTTTTTTAGTTTGGGATTGAAATTCATACTTTTTTTAAGCGTTAATTCATCTCTTTTCCTTCAATCAATATAGGGTATTAAATTATGAAAACAAGTCTACACTTTTTCTTCTTTGCTCTGGTGCTTTTCTCCTACAGTTTTCTTTTCAAATGGTTTTGCTCAAACCGCACCACTGCAATACACCATTCAATCCTACCAGTTCGAATCTCAATATTATGATGGTGACGGAACATTGGGTACAACTCCATCGGAGATCTTAATTGGTGTGATTGAATTACACAACATTCCCTGGATGCAACTACATTTTTCTGATTTAAACCTTGGTCACGAAAGTTATATAATCCTGAGATCGCTTGTATGATGATCGATGGCAAAAACTTGACGCAGGTTCAATGAAACAATGGAACAACTACAGTGCATACTTCAATGGTAGTGCTGTTGAAATAAAATTATTCCTTGCACAAACGGACCGACAAGTATTTATAAAAATTGATGAACTTATTATTGGAGAATGGCATCATGAGGATCCTTTTCTTTCTATCTGTGGACCGACCGATGAAAGAATTTCATCTAATCAACCTGCAACATCAAGATTACTTAGTATTGGCTGCACAGCGTGGATAATTCCGAATGGTAAATTTGTTTCTGCAGGTCACTGCCTTGATGGCAGCAGTTCAACTGTGGTTCAGTTTAATGTTCCAATATCATTACCGAATGGTACAATTCAGCATCCAGGTCCGGAAGACCAATATTCCGTAAACGTGTCAACAAAAATTTTTACTAATGGTGGTGTGGGGAACTGACTGGGGAGTGTTTGAAGTTTATCCTAACTCAATTACCGGCTTAATGCCGAAACAGGCACAGAATGCGTATTGGCCTTTGGTTCAGAATCTCTGGACCAGATTCGATCAGAATAACAGGTTATGGTGTAGATGGTCCACCGCCCGGGTTTGGTAATGGAACAAGAGATTCAACAAATCAGACACAGCAAACCCATATGGGACCAAATGCGGCGTCAAGCGGAACCACAATGAGGTATGTAACTGACACCCAAGGTGGAAATTCCGGTAGTCCGGTTATTGATGGGTTGACAAATGTTGCGGTTGGTGTTCATACTCACGGCGGTTGTTCAAGCTCTGGTGGGAATAACAATGGAACAAGTACATTTCATACAGGCATTCTGGGCAGCAGTAGATCAGGGCGCAGGAGGTTGTCCCGTTGAACTTCCCTCTAATCCAAATCCAACAAACGGACAAACTGGTATACCTCTTAATCTCACTCAGTTAACCTGGTCAAATGGAATTGGTGCTGTTACTAATGAACTTTATTTTGGAACAAATCCTTCTTCATTATCATTAGTTCAGAGTGGCACACTAGCAACCAGCTGGACAATTACGGGCTATACTTTTACTTACGGAACAACTTATTATTGGAGAGTTATAGAGATTGGAGATACCTGCGATTCTCCCGGACCTGTATGGAGTTTTACAACTGTTCAGGATCCAAATTTAGTTCAATGGTGTGATGCATTCACCAGTATGAGTAACTGGACTATGGTTGGACCACTGGGTTTGACAAACTGGTCTGCTGCCGCTTCATCGAATGCTGGAGGAAATTCTCCTAACTTAGAATGAGCTGGACTCCATCTTTTAATGGAGTGTCCAAGATAAGGTCCGCTGTTATTCCGCTGCCGGATAATCAACTGATGACATACTCTTTCAATTACTTCTTTGATTGGTATGCAAATCCTAGTGGAACGATTACCGTAGCTGTTACTTATGATGGAGGCGCTACGAGCACAACTCTTTATTCACAAGTTGATGCAACCGGCAATGTTGGTCCGCAATTATTTTCTGGTAATTTTACTACACCCGCATCCGGTGCTGCTAATACGCAAATAGAAATAACATTCAATGGTAATTCATTTAACAGTGATAATATTTATTGGGATGATATGTGTCTGGAATATGTAGTCCCGGTAGAGTTGACTTCATTTACGGCAGCATCAAATGGTGCAGATGTGGAAGTTAGCTGGACAACAGCTACAGAAACCAACAACCAGGGATTTGATATTCAAAGAATGAGTGAAGGAAGCAGCTTTGAAAAGGTTGGATATGTACCAGGATTCGGAACAACCACAGAATTAAAATCATACTCGTTTGTTGATACAAAGCTCGGCTCTGGAAAATATTCATATAGACTTAAGCAAATTGATTTTGATGGTTCGTTCAGCTACTCGCAAACAATTGAAGTTGATATAGTTGCACCGAGTTCATTTGGGCTGGAACAGAATTATCCTAATCCTTTCAATCCAACCACAACAATCAGATTCTCAATACCAGTAGAGACTGATGTACGATTGAATGTATTCAACGCATTGGGTCAAGAAGTTGCTGAAATTATAAACAGCAGACTTAAAGAAGGTTACCACGAAGTAGATTTTGATGCCGGCACATTAACCTCCGGAATTTATTTCTACAGGCTGGAAGCTGATAAGTTTGTCGATGTTAAAAAGATGATAATTATTAAGTAAGAAAAAAAAGGAGAAAAAAAAAGAAAACCCACACACCATTTAGAGATCCTTAAGCAGGAAACATTTTTTGTGGAAACGACTCAATGGTCACTTCACCGCATTGGTATAAAATTATTGGAAGAAAAAGGAAACCATAATAAGATACATCTCCATTCAGACAATAAATTTTTATATTTTTAATTTCTTTATTGTGTTTCTATTAAGTGAATAATAATTTCTCGGGAAAAATGTGTTGATTCGGGAAAACCCCTCATCTAACAAGCATAAGGATATTGACCCGAATAAACCCCACCCAGCGTAAATAACATTATATTCTTAGAGAATGCATGGATACAATTACTTTATCAAAATATCTATTGGTAACCTCCCTTATTAAGTGTATTATATTTTCTTCCTTTCTACATAATAAATCTCAATCCTCCTTTTTACAACAACAGGTCAAATGAACATTACGATTGGGAATCATAGTGTAGTTTAGTCCGGAGGGATTCATAACTTATTCTATTCTCAGTTATTTATTCCTACTGGTAGTATAATTTATCGATTTCGGTGACCATTAATTCTAAGTGAAATATATAAAGAACAAACACTAGAAAAAAAAAAAAACAGAGTGAAGAAACATAAGAACAAATTTAAGCCCCTCCTGATAAGGAGGGGTTTTTTATTTTAAATGTGTTTGATGGCAGAAATTATTAATTTGCGTTTGGTTTAAATAAGTATTTCAGATTAAACAGCAGTTAGGGGTTTAAAATGAAAAAATTCTTTTCGATAATTCTATTCTTAATTACTTCTTTTGACAGTGCATTCTCAGGTGCCCTTCAATCAAAATCCAAACTGGATTTCAACTGATGTGATCAGCGTTTCAACCGGCGGTGCATTTGCAGATATAGATAAAGATGGATGGCTGGATTTTGTTGTTGCAAATGGTAACGATATTTCTATTCAAAAACTTGTTGTCTATTACAATAATGGAGACGGAACATTTCCAACAACACCAAACTGGCAGGCAACAGATTCAGATTACCATGGTCATCTTGATGTAGGTGATGTAAATGGTGATGGCTGGCCGGATGTCGCAGTTTCTGTATACATCGGGACGGGTGGATTTACTACTCCTGGAAAAGTGAAACTTTATTTAAATAATAACGGAACTCTTTCTTCAAATCCCGATTGGATTTCTGCTGATCTGTTTTATACTTTTAGTTGTGCATTTGGTGACGCAGATGGAGATGGTGATCTGGATCTTGCAGTAGCCGGTGGTGAAGCGTACTACAGTAATCCTGCACAACCAAGAATTTATTACAACATTGGTGGTATTCTTGAGACACTTCCTTCGTGGAAAGGAACAGCATCGATTTATAGTTACGATGTCAACTGGGCAGACTTTGACAATGATGGTGATCTTGATGTTGTCTTTGCAGGTGAAAGTAATCCGAATTATATTTTTGAAAATTATGGAGATTCGATAAGTGTCACTCCAACCTGGCAGTCAACAGATGCGAGTCAATTTGCAAATTCACTTTTCATTGGAGATGTAAACAATGATGGATTTCTTGATCTTGCAATATCTGATAACAGTCAGTTAGGCGGCTCAGGCAGGTTCAAAATATATCTTAACAACAATGGAACACTGAACACAACCCCATTCTGGACATCAACTTTTTCAGGATATGGTTCCGGAATTAATCTTGCAGATATTGATAACGATCTTGATTTAGATTTAATAACCGGGGGTTGGTGGCAGCCAGTTAGAATTTATTTGAATAATAACGGAACATTCATAACTACTCCGCAATACACATCCACAAGCACGAGTGTTGTTGAAGTAATTGTTATGGGTGATGTGGATAAAGATGCAATGCAGGATGTTCAGGAAATTTTTATAAGCGATGGAGCAAAGAAATTATTTTATATGCCGCGCACTCCGCTGCAGGAGCTTAGCAGAGTTATAGTTGATTCAGACACGCTTCAATATAATCAATACTGTTACGATCTTGAAAATGGATGGATAAGTCTTGCCTCTCAACCAGATTCAGGAGCGAACATTTTAGTTGAAGCATCAGTTTCCTGGGATCTGGATATGGGAATTACCAACTGGGATCAGAGTAAAGGAAATTATTTATTCCTAAATACAAGCGATCCGGTTTTTGTAACTACAGAAGAAAATTTACCGGAAGATTTTGTTCTTTATCAGAATTACCCAAACCCATTTAATCCAAGCACGAAAATCAGTTGGCAAATACCAGCCTCCCTAAATCCCTCCAAAGGAGGGACTTTAGTGACTTTGAAGATATATGATATACTTGGAAAAGAAGTAGCAACTTTGGTTAACGAAGAACTTAGTAACGGAGTTTATGAGATTGAATATGATGCAAGCAGATTATCAAGCGGAGTGTACTACTATCAATTAAAAGCGGAGAATTTTATTCAGACAAAGAAGATGGTGTTAGTAAGATGAAAATCTTAAAAGCCCTCTCCTTTGGAGAGGGTTGGGAGAGGCTTTCTCCTGTAAATGAATACAAGCCAGCAGGTACTTATGAAGTAGAGTTTAATAGTCATTCTGACGAAGGTCAGAATCTCTCGAGTGGAGTGTACTTTTATCAGCTAGTAGTACGAGGCCCCGAAACCCGCTCAAGACAGGAAACCTACAACGGAAAGAGATGAGCGATCCAAAGGGTCGCAAGTCGGGACAAGGGTCGGATAACAGGCAAACAAAAGCCCCACGGCCCGAACCGCAAGCATGGAAGGACGGCGAACCAAGGAAGGCGGCAATGGGGGGAAAAAAAACCGAAGTAGAGGAATATCAAACAAAAAAAATGATTCTATTAAGATGAGATAGCTATGAAAAAATTATTATTGATTTCGATTTTTAATTTTTTACTTTTCATTTTTAATGTACCAGCCATTGCTGGTTGTAAATTGCTTTGCTCAGCCCAACAACAAAGGACCTTATGAGGCTGGCTGGACTAGTGCTACTTTAAACCGTGAAGGAAGAACTTTAAACACAATCATTTACTATCCTTCATTTGTTGAAGGAAGTGAAGCACAGATTGATACTCTGCACGGACCTTATCAAACAATAGCATTCGGTCACGGATTTTTTATGCAAAACAGCTATTACATATCCCACTTCAAGCATCTTGCGAGTTATGGGTTTGTAGTAATTGCTCCACAGTTCCCTGATAACAATCATCTTCAGCTTGCGTATGACCTGATCTTCTGCGTTAATTATATAAAATCTCAGAATTCAAATTCTTCTTCAAGATTTTTTAATCTTATTGATACAACCAAAGCAGGATTAACCGGTCACTCAATGGGTGGAGGAGCGAGTCTTCTTGCTTCTGCAAATGATTCAACAATTACAGTTGCTGCACCACTTGCTGCTGCTGAAACAAATCCTTCTGCAATTAATGTGATGAACCAGATTAAAGGAGTTGTTTATTTGATCTCTGCACAGAATGATGGAATAACACCTCCACCTCAGCATCAGATACCTATGTACACTAATGCAAATCCTGTTAAAGCTCTGCCATTAATTAAAGGTGCCAATCATACAAAATTTATGGATACACGAATATGGGACTGGACGGATCCGAATGGTTATCTTACAGCAACACAGCAGCTTGCCACTACAAGAAAATATTTAGCGAGCATTTTCAATTTATTTTTGAAAGAAGATTCTTCTTACTTCAAATATGCTTTTGGTGATTTAGCACAAAGTGATACTTCCATAATTCTTCAATATGAATTAAAACCTCTGAAGCCAAAATATTTCAGCCTGATTTCACCGCAGGATACTTTGTATCAAAATGAAGTAACATTTATCTGGCATTCAACATACTCATTGAATCTTTATGATCAGGTGGAATATGAATTGATAGTTGCATCCGATGAACAATTTAATAATGTGGTATTGCAGGTCAGTCAGATTACCGACACAACATATTTATCTCAACTTCAAAGCGGGGAATATTTCTGGAAGGTTAAAGCTTATACTTCAGAAGCAACATTTACGTTCAGTGATGTTCTTAATTTTAATATAGATACTCCAACTGATATTGAGCTTGAGAATAGTAATCCGGTTGAATTTTATTTAGGACAGAATTACCCAAATCCATTTAATCCAACCACCAGTATACAATATGCAATAAGCAGTATGCAATTTGTACAATTAAAAGTGTTTGATGTTTTAGGTAATGAAGTCGCAATACTAGTTAATGAGCAGTTACCTTCTGGAGAATATGAAACTGAATTTTCCGCCAAAGGCGGATCCGCCTCCGGCGGAAATGCTTCATCCGGAATCCGGAATCTGGTATCCGGAATCTATTTCTACCAATTAACTGCTGGTGAATTAATACAAACAAAGAAGATGGTTTTATTAAGATGACATAAATAGTTATTCTTTTTCATTTATGATTCGGGGATTTAAAATATTACTCTTCAGTATTCTGCTTACAACTATTGTATTCTCCCAATCAATTTACTTCAACCGTCTCAACACCGAGAACGGGCTCTCAAACAATAATGTTTTTGATATTCTTCAGGATAAGTATGGCTTTTTATGGTTTGCAACTGATGACGGATTGAATCGTTTTGATGGTTATGAATTCAAAGTGTTCCGGCACGAACCGGATAATCCTAACTCAATTTCTGATAACTCGCTTTGGGCTTTGACTCAAGATAAAAATGGCAATATCTGGCTCGGAACAAAAAACGGCTGGCTTAACCGGTTTGATCCTGCAACTGAAAAATTTACTAAATGGAAAATCAAAACAGATGATGTTAAAGAGAATGCTATTACCTGTATTTATGAAGACAGCCAGGGAAAAATCTGGATTGGAACATATAGAAAGGGATTATACAGACTCGATCCTGTTTCAGGAAAAATTAATCATTGGTACAATAAGCCAAATGATAAAACATCGTTAAGCAACAACTATATTTCATCAATATTTGAAGACAGCGAATGGCAATTACTGGATAAGCACTTACTTTGGTTTAAATAAGTTTAATCCAGAATCATATCTCTAACAACTTTGAACATTTCATTAAATCTTGAAGATGACGTACAATTCCTTAAGTAGCAATATCATTATGGAAGCTAACACAATCTAATATGAGACCAAAAATATAATCTGGATTGGAACAGCAGACGGAATAACAAGTATGATATTGAAAGTAGAAACTTTCACTCAGATAAAAATCCCTAATCCAGAAAATCTCCAGTTCGGAACATCAGTGGCTGGTGTAATTGGAAGAAATTTCTGATGCGAAATAAAATTTTATGGATTGAGTCTTATGCTGGTCTGATCAGATACAATTTAATAAGGGCAGTACAATTTCTACGATTTACCGCAGATAAAATGATCCACAAAGTATTTTCAGTAATGAGATACACAGGATATTCAAAGATCATTCCGGAGTCCTATGGCTGGCTACTGGATAAAGGATCTAAGCTACTTTTCAGTAAAAAGCACTAAGTTCAATGATCTTTTCAGAGCAAATTTAGGTTAGATTAAATCCATCAGAATTGAAGCAAAAAAAATATTAAAGCTATCACTATTACATAATGATAATAATATCTGCTTCGGTACAGATAAAGGCCTGTATATTCAAACACACAAGATAACGAAAAAATATTCTAATTAATAAGATTTCGGACAAATCTGAAAAATCTAAATGTCTGGTCGCTCACATCAGATGCATTCAGGAAATTTATGGATAGGTACTTATGGTTCAGGATTTATTTAAATCTGATTTTAAAAAGTGGATCGCTTCAAAATGTTCAAATGTTTTCAGAATGGGTAAGCACTCAATCCAATAAAGTATAATAAGGTAGTGTATTGTGATAAAGATAATAAAATCTGGATTGGTTATTGGGGATTTGGTCTTGCACGTCTTGATCCTTCAACAGGAACATACAAAGGCTGGCTGAACGAACCAGCGGATTCTTTAGTCTGAGCTATGAAGATGTATGGTCAATTCATCAGGATAAAAAAGGACGGATGTGGATTGGAACCGATGGCGGAGGATTAAATTTATTTATTGATCAAGATGGCGGAAAATTTTTGAGATGGATGGCGGAAGATAGCGGAAGCATCAGCAGTAATAGTATTTATTCAATTTGTGAATCATACTCATCTTAAAAACGTCAATGAAGATGAAGTGATTTTGTGGCTTGGAACGAATAATGGTCTTAAACAAATTCGTTGTTAAAAAATCTCAAAGAAACAAAATGATTTAATATCAAAACCTGATGTTGAAATAACTCATATACGAATTGCACATGGTCTTTCTGATAATTCGATCAAAAGTATTATTGAAGATGATAATGGAAATTTATGGATTGGATCAAGTTCAGGCATTTCATTTTTTGATACTTATCAAAACAGGTTCACTAACTTCAGCAAAGCAGATGGTATGATCGGTGGCGATATCAATTTATCTTCTGTTGCAAGAAATAAAGATGGATTGATATTTATGGGAAGCACGGAGGGTTTGAATTATTTTTATCCATCAGATATTAAACTTTCTTCTTTTATCCCACCTGTTTTAATAACTGATTTTCAGATTTTCAACAAGTCAGTTGAAATAAAAGATGATTCACCCTTGCAGAGCAGCTTGTTCAATACGAATGAAATAAAATTATCTCATACTCAAAATGTCTTTTCTTTTCAGTTTGCCGCTCTGGATTATACTTCACCAAATTCAATTCAATATGCCTATAAAATGGAAGGATTTGATAATGATTGGATAAACAGCGGATCAAGAAGGTTTGTTACTTACACTAATCTTAATCCCGGTAATATATCTCTTTAAAGTCAAAGTCAACGAATAGCGATGGAGTCTGGAATGAAAATATCCGTGAGTTAAAAGTTATAATTACACCACCGTGGTGGCAGACTCCGTGGGCAATTGGTCTTTACGCTTTGATATTTTTACTTGGTGTTTGGGGTATTATAAAATTTCAGCAATACAGAACACGATTGCAGCAGGAACTTAAAATGCAGGAGTTTGAAGCTCATCATCTTCGTGAAATAGAGAAGATGAAGTCAAGATTTTTTGCAAACCTCTCTCACGAATTCCGAACTCCCTTAACTCTAATTAAAGGACCGCTTGAACAATTGATCAGCGGAAGAATTAAAAGATAACCTGGTTGACTATTATAAAATGCTTTTTAGAAATACTGAAAAGCTGCAGAACCTCATCGACCAGCTTCTTAGAACTTTCACAGCTTGAAGCCGAAACAATTCCACTTAACAAACAGCAGGTTGAATTGGTTAGCTTACTTAAAGGCTTCACATATTCCTTTATGCCATTGGCTGAGCAAAAATTTATTTCACTCAACTTTAGTTCTGCTGTTGATAAAATTAAATATGAGTTTAGACAGGGATAAGCTGGAAAAAATTATTAACAACCTTCTTAGTAATGCTTTCAAGTTCACACCATCGGGTGGGAAAGTATCAGTTGATTTATTAGCTGAACTTCGAACGGTAATAATTAAAGTCAGCGATACAGGAACAGGCATTCAGGAAGAATATCAAGCAAAAATCTTCGAGAGGTTCTTTAAAAGTTGAAGACGATTCAAAGCGAAATCAAGCCGGTTCTGGAATTGGATTAGCACTTGTTAAAGAATTAGTGGAATTACACAGCTGGAATATTTCTCTTGAAAGCAAGGAAGGAGCAGGAACAGTTTTCACTTTGACAATTCCTCTGGAAAAAACAATAGAACTCGAAGATGAAAAAACACTACCTTCATTTATAAAGTCAGCAGATAAAAAGCCCGAAGCTTTTTCTTTATTGATTGATGATGAGATTAAAGATAAATCAGAAGAAACAGAACCTGCCGGTAAACCAGTTATTCTTTTTGTTGAAGATTCCCCCGATGTAAGAAGCTACGTTAACGACTTATTGAAACCCGATTATAATGTTCTGCTGGCAGGTAGAGCTGAAGAAGGAATTAAACTTGCTTTGGAAAATATGCCTGATCTTAATTCTCAGTGATTTAATGATGCCTGGAATGGATGGAATTGAATTCTGTAATAAAATAAAATCTGACTGGCAGACAAGTCACATACCTTTCATCTTATTAACTGCAAAGGTAACTGATGAAAGTAAAATTGAAGGACTTGAAACCGGTGCAGATGATTACCTGACCAAGCCGTTTAATTATGAAGAGCTTGCTGCCCGAATAAAGAATCTTATTGAACAAAGAAAACGCCTGCGAGAAAAATTCAGTAAAGAGATAAACATACAGCCTGATTCGATAACAAGCAGCAAAGTTGATAGTGAATTTATGCAAAAGGTAATTGCAGTTTCTCAGAAAAGAATCTGAGTAATGAAAAGTTTGATACGGAATTTCTAGCTCAGGAAATGTTTGTAAGCCGTCGTCAGCTGCATAGAAAACTGCAAGCAATAACCGGACAAGGTCCCGGCGAGTTTATCAGAACATTGAGATTAAAATGTGCAGCACAAATGCTTATCGAAAACAAACTTAAGTGTAACCCAAATAGCTTACGAAGTTGGTTTCGAAAGTCCTGCCCAATTTACCAGGGCCTTTAAAAACATTTTAACGTTCTTCCCTCAGATTTCAATCACAAATTTACAAGCAATTCAAACTCTACCCCCTGATAGTTTCTAATTCACTTTGTCACAAAACAGCAAAACATAGTCACAAATCAACAATTTCCAGCCTTTCAATCTTTTACATTTCTTTAAAGAAAAACAATTTTTTTTAGCAATAAGCCCGGTTTAATTAGAAGTTAAATACTTTAACAAGTGCAGGTGATTATGAAAAATGTTTCTAAAATCCATTTCATTTAAACGATTCGAATACAACAAAAAAAGAAAAGCAAAGCAGATGGTTCATCAGAAATACAAAAGAAGGAGAAACTTTTTTCCATCGGGATATATCTATTAATAATAATCATAACAATCGCACTGATGTTAATTCTATTCAATATTGAATTATAAGAAAGAAAGGAGAAAATCATGAGCGAAAAACCAAAGAAGCTATTAAAAAAAATTTATTCAAGATTATTTATATGATCTTGCTAATTGCTTTACTGATAATTCTGATTAATAAAGAAAAATAATTCAGAATGATAATTTAATATTAACAGGGATGAAAAAATTTGTCGAAGATAATAAATAACAAAAAAAAATTATAAATAATAAGAGATTACTTTCATCTAATCTTTGGAGTAATAAATGAAAAAGTTATACATCATTTTGTGTGCTCTTAATATTTGTCTATGCACATACAATAAGTTAAAGGCGGAAAGATTAACAGTAACAAACAGCAATTCACGGTGCGGGTCACTTGGGCAGGCGGTAGAAGATGCAAATGCATTATCGGGACAGGATACAATCCTTTTTGCACCTAATGTCAGAGGTAAAATTTATAATACTGGTGTTTTAGAATTAACAGATGGATTGGTAATGATTGGGCCTGGGCCGATTTGATTGCCATTTCTTCTAATAGTAATGGTAGAGTGATTTATATGAATTATTGCTATGGCAAGAATTTTACTTCAGCGGCTTAACATTTAAGGAGGGTAGAAGCACTAGCGGTGGCGGTGCAGGTATTTGCGGTGTTGCGGATACTATAAGAATTATTGATTGTATAATTAAAGATAATGAATCGGTTTATCCAAACTCAGGAGGTGGCGGAATTGCAGTTTACACAATGGAATATGTTTATTGAAAACTGCCTGATATTAAATAATGAAAGTTATGTTGGTGGTAGTGGGATTAAATTGGTTCTGAAACAATCTGTTTATGAAAAACTCTGCTGTCTGTAATAATACGACTACAGGAAATGCAGTTTACGGAGGGGGTGGAATTTACGATGCAGGAAATTGTATATGACAATTGTTACAGTTTCAGGTAATTCACATCCGACAAGAGCTGGTGGGATTTATGTATACGGATTCCTGAATATGACTGATTTACAGTTTTCGATAATTATGCAGATAATGTGGGGAATATTGATATTCTGTTGCCGTAGTGATACCATTATAGTATTATCTAATATATTGTGCAGGTAATATTTAACACTTCAAGTAAAGATATTTATGGAAGGATTTATTCAAAAGGATATAATTTAATTCAAGTTCAAACGGGTGCAACAATATCAGGGGACATTACAGGAAATATATAGGACAGACTTTAGGACACTTCAAATTATTTTCTAGGAAGTCTCCCTTTAATGGATCCGGCAATCGATAGTGGAAATAATCTGACCTGTCTTCCAACGATCAAAGAGGAATTAGCAGACCGCAGGATGGTGATGAAAATGGAAATGGATTGCTGATATTGGTGTATTGAGATGATGATTGACAAGATGCAGATGGCATTCAGAATGAAGAAAAAGGACAAATGGAACGACCAATTATGATGGTAATAGGAGAGAGTAATGGAAATAGAATTTATTAATATCACCGGGTATTCTATGAGAGGGTCTTCCCAAAAGCCTAAGAGAATCCTCTTGGTTTTCAGTTTACTATAGATTCAAGGGCAATAGCTCCAAGGGTGTAGAGAAGATTATTATAAATAGCAAACAATTCCGATAATCACTGGTATGAATTTATGTATGAGGTCAAACCGGATCACAAAAATTATTATTTATTTATCGATGGGAAAGAGGTGAGAGATATAAGTAAAGGTTATAGTTGAACGGGAGTTTTGAAAGAGAAATAATTACCATTATTTAATTAGAAAATATCCAAATCCATTTAATCCAACTACCATATTCACAATTAGCAGTATGCATTGTGACCTAAATCTATGACATACTGGGAATAAAGAGCGACTTTAGTTAAGAAGAAAAACAGCAGGAAGATATGAATTGTTCCCTCCACTATCAGCATCCAACATCCGGAATATACTTCTCCGTTTTCAAACAGAAAATTATTCTAAGACAATTAAAATGTTATATCTCAAATAATTAAAGGAGAAAAAAATGAAAACTCTATTATATCTTAACTATTCTAATTGTTTTATCAGGGACTCTCATATCTCAGCAAAACTATGATGATGTAGTTTACCTGAAAAATGGCTCAATAATTCGTGGACTTATCATTGAACAAATTCCGAATGTATCGTTAAAAATTCAGACTAAAGACAATAGTATTTTCGTCTACAATATGGAAGATGTAGAAAAGATGACAAAGGAACCTATTCAAAGCCAAACGAGCAGCGAGCAACAAGTAGAATATTATGGATCTGAAAAAGATCCAGCTGTTGCTGTGTTACTATCTGCTTTGGTACCAGGTATTGGGCAATACTATAATGGAGATGTCACAAAGGGTGTAATAATGAATGTCACCTTTACGCCGGAGGTTGGGCATTGTACTTTGCTGCCGGATATTCAGAGGAATGGGAAGAAGATGAATACTACTGGGCATCATATGGCTATTATTATGAAGAAGAAACTCCATGGTTGTACGTTGGATTAGGAATGGTAGTCGGAACGTGGGTTTGGTCTATGATTGATGCAGGTGTAAGTGCTTCAGATTATAATGATAGGCTTAGGGAAGGAAAGCCAGGTTACGGTCATATGTATGAAAATTATTTAAATGAAAAGCTAATTCTTGGAATTGACCTGGGTGCAAACGTAAATGGATTTGCAGGAGGTGTTACTTTGCACTTTTAAATATGATCAACGTATTTATTAACTATAAATCAATTAATCATTAGGAGTTCCTTTGAAAACATTGTTAAAAATTTTAACACTCATTCTGCTGTTCTCGCAATTCAGTTTAGCCCAATGGTTTTGGCAAAATCCACTACCACAAGGAAATTCTTTGTATGGAATATCATTTATTAATCGAGAGGACCGGTTGGGTTGCTGGAGATTATGGTACGATTATGAAAACAACAGATGGAGGTATCAACTGGTTTACACAGAAAAGTAACAGAACTGCAACAATACAGGATATTCAGTTTTTGGATGCAGACGTAGGTATAATTGTTTTGAACGATGGTGAAATCTTAAAAACTACAAACGGCGGTGATACCTGGATACATCAGAATTCAAACAATTGGCGCTCATTATATGCTGTTCATTTTGTGGATATAAATACAGGAATAGCAGTTGGTTGGGATGGAACAATTATCAAAACAACTGATGAAGGGACAAACTGGATTCAGCAAATCAGCGGAACAACAATTCACCTGACTGATGTTTTTTTCATTAATTCAAACGACATCATTGCTGTGGGTGATAGCGGTACTATTATTAAATCAACAAACGAAGGAACATCCTGGTTTAGTCAATCAAGTGGAACTCTCCAATATTTAACTTCAGTTTTTTTTACGGATGACAATAATGGTATTGTGATTGGCGCAACCGGTACTATTTTGAGAACTACCAATGGAGGAGCAAATTGGTCTCCTATTAACAGTAATGTATCAAGTGCTTTAAGAAGTGTTTGGTTTACAGATACCAACAGTGGATGGATAGTCAGTATGTGGGATGATGTTCTCAGAACAACAGATGGCGGCTTAACCTGGTCACACCAATACATAAACAACCATCAGCCGCTGTACGGAGTATACTTTTCAGATAATAACAATGGTCTTGCCATTGGTCAATTTGGTACAATCCTCAAAACAACAAATAGAGGAATTAACTGGGTCTTACAAAACAGTACTGTCTTCATACATAGTCTTTAAAGTAAAAAGCCTTAGCGAAAATATTGCTTTTATAATTGGTGAAGGGGCGACAATATTAAAAACCACCGACGGTGGAGTAAGCTGGAATCAACAGGCAAATCCAGCTATGACCATTCTTTATGATGTTTCATTCAACGATATAAATACCGGAACTATCGTTGGTAACGAGGGTGTGATTCTGAAAACTACAGATGGAGGAACAAATTGGGTTACTCAATCGAGCGGCACAAATAATTATTTGCTTGGTGTGTCATTTGCAGATGAAAATAAAGGTATAGCTGTTGGTGATAGTGGAATTATAATCAAGACAATAGATGGCGGAACCAATTGGATTAAACAAATGATAGTGGAACAATTAAAAGGCTTTATGATGTCGACTTTATAAATGAAAACATAGGAGTAGCGGTTGGTTTAGATGGAATTATTTTAAGAAGTTCAAATGGTGGGAGTACCTGGAATGAGCAAGTAAGTGGAACAACAAACTGGTTGCTTGCTGTTGACTTCATAGATGAAAACACAGGTTGGACAGTTGGAGGTGCAGGAACGATTTTATATACTTCTGATGGAGGAACAACGTGGTCTCAACAACCAACGGGTGTTTATAACTATTTCTATGATGTAGATTTTCCGGATGCAAGTAACGGAACTGTTGTTGGGGATAACGGTGCGATTTTTCGAACGACAGATGGTGGAAATAGCTGGGAACAACAGTACAGTGGAACAAGTAATTGGTTAAGCGGCGTATCGTTTATAAATGCAGATGTCGGCTGGATAGTTGGAAATGGTGGTACAATTCTTAAAACTACAAACGGGGGAGTTTCATTTATTGGTGAGGAACAATATTATGCTCAACCTTTGGAGTTTATTCTCTATCAAAATTATCCCAATCCTTTTAATCCATCAACCAATATTCAGTATCAAGTTTCCAGCATTACGCATCGTAACGCTTAAAGTTTATGACATTCTTGGAAACGAAGTTGCAACATTAGTTAACGAAGAAAAACCAGCAGGTATGTACGAAGTTGAGTTTAGTCCATCTCCCTGCCTAGCCGGCAGTCAGGCATCAAACATAATCCATCTTCCGGAGTTTACTTCTGTCGACTTCAAACAGAAAATTTTTCAAAGACAATTAAAATGTTATATCTAAAATAAATGCTGAATGAGCAATAAAATGTATTACAAAAATTCAATCACGCTCTTAATTTTTCTTCTTTCCTGGTCTGGGATTCTTTTTGCCCAAAACTGGGAATGTGAAAAATGTCCTCGCCGTTCCATCGGATTATTTGATTGTGATGTCCAGGTGCCTAAGCCTTCCTGGGGCGATCCGCTTTCGCTTAGTGACTGGTTAGAATTTAATTTTATAGCAAGTGGAATCAACGCAGAATTATTTTCAAACGACCCGAGCAAAGATTGTCTCTCATTTTATGACGGTCAGTTTGTTCTGGCTGCAGATTCACTGCCGGACTTTGATTCTCTTTCGTACCAGATAAATTACAATTGGCAAAACCTTCCCGGTTCCGGTTCGCTTTCCTATGCTGATTACATTGTTTATTCTGAAATATTTCCAAGTGGGTCTGGTTATGAAATAACTGTTTACCTTGAAACAGGAAAGACAAGAGAGATTGTTAGCCAAAACACAATTCAATACAATCCTGCAATTGCCGGGATAAATAACGGAAAGAATGCAGCTCAATTCTTAAAACCATTATTGGGAAAAATAAGGGATTTTGAAAGCAAAAGAGAAATCTACTTTCAGATGTAGCAATTGAAGCCGAGTTAGAAGTTAAACCTCAGAAATTTTATCTCAATACTAATGAATCTACTCAGATTGTTTTACGACTAAAAGATTGTGATGACTTTAAGCTTCCTAATAGAGAAATAAATTTAACTGCAAGCTCAGGCACACTTTCATCAAATTCTGTGATTACCAATAACGACGGAGAAGTACAGGTTACTTACACTGCCGGCAGTTCGCCTGTCTGGGTGGAAATATATGCTGAACACGTTTACTATTATCCGCACGGTGCCGGTGAAATAGTTGCAGCAGATGCAAAATTTATTTCTGTTAAACAATCACCTGCTGATGTTTGGGATTTGCGAGCAACAGTAAATGTGCGGGTTAATGTTACAGCAGATACATCCTGGTCAATCATAATACCTAACTTACCAACCATTACTGATTTCAGATCGTTGTATGAAAGTTACTCAGGTAAGCTTACCGTTTTCGGGCTTATTCAAAACGAGTGTGGTGGTTATGGAAATGATTTTTGTTATACGGGAAATGATCCGCCAATATTATGGTTTGCTTATGGAGATGCAGCGGAATTTTCAAAAAATAAATCGACTGAATATTTAAATGGTGTCCTAGAGATTTTTGGTGAAATGGTTACATTCTGTAACGAGTTGGCAGTTGGTAGTGAACTAAGAACCGATAATTATAGAATTCGTACTGATGATGTGGGTGTTTATCTGGAGTACGGTGATAACATAAAATATTTTGATGTAAGTGGATACGGTGATGGTGAAGCTAATTATAATAGATTGGAATGGTTATCAGGCGGTTATTGGGAAACTTTTGAGGGAACATATTCCAGAAGTGGTGAAGTTCAGACTTCCTGGACAGAGCCTGATCCATTTGGTTCATTTACATATCAGGATTCGGCTTATTCTTTTGGTTATAACGGAACCGAAACAATATTCCAACCCCATTACGAATATGGGACTATCCAGACGACTATCACAAAGAATCTTAATGGTAAAATTAAACCTTACTACAGAACGATAACTGATGTGGATAATAAAAATTCAGACTTGATTTTAATTCCTAAAAATTATGATCTGAAAAACTATCCAAACCCATTTAATCCATCGACCAGAATCCAGTATCAAATACCCAGCGTGACGCAGGTAACGCTTAAGGTTTATGACGTTCTTGGAAACGAAGTTGCAACATTAATTAACGAAGAAAAACCTGCAGGTATGTACGAAGTTGAGTTTAGTCTATCTTCCATCAAACATAATCCATCTTCCGGAGTTTACTTCTGTCGACTTCAAACAGAAAATTTTTCAAAGACAATTAAAATGTTATACCTCAAATAATCTAAAGGAGAAAAAAATGAAAACCATTGCAACAGTTCTTTCACTATTTATTTTCTGCTCAATTTCCTTTCCGCAGGATATTGCAGGCAGTAAGGATCATCCAATGTTCAATCGTATTTCTGGATTTAATATTACAGAATATAATGTTGAAGAATTTGGAACTTATACTTTCACTCTTGACGGCGAAAGCGAATCAATCGTAGAAGGCACCAAAACCACAATCCATTATGAATGCGATTGTGAAGAAGCACCATTAAAAATTGTGAGGAACTTCACTAATGCAATCAAGGATATTGGCGGTCAGATTTTTGAACCGTTCAAAAACCGTGGCTATATGTTTTTGAAACAGGGGAATAAAGAAACCTGGGCAGAAGTTTATGCCAGCGATTACTACTATGACCTTACAATTGTCGAAAAAGGTGAAGTTGAACAAGAAATAACCGCAAATGCTATTCTAAAAGAACTAAACGAAACAGGTAAAGCAATTCTTTATATCAATTTTGATTCAGGAAAAGCTACAATAAAAAAAGAATCAATGCCGATTGTTGAGCAGATAATTGAAATGATGAAACAAGCCAAAGATATCAAGCTTAGTGTTGAAGGGCATACGGATTCAGATGGAACCAACGAATCCAATTTAAAACTTTCCGAAGCCCGTGCAAAAGCAGTTGTGGAAGCTATCACCAAAGAAGGTATCGATGCTGTACGATTAAGCTCAGCGGGCTTTGGAGAGGAAAAACCAATTGCGGATAACTCTACTGCAGAAGGCAAAGCAAAAAACAGAAGAGTTGAACTAATTAAAAAATAAATTTAAAGAAAGGAATAAGTCATGATACGCAAAGAACGTTTTCTCGTTAGCTTTTTTTGTTTGCTCATTGCGCTTCTGATAACGAATCAGTTACAGGCACAGGACACACCACTTAAGCTTTATGGTATACAATCAGGAATTATCGAATATAAATATGCAGGCAACGAAGTTGGTGTTGGTACACTTTACTTTGATAATTACGGCAACAGGTGTGCAATGAAGATGGATACAAAGAGGGATGCTGAATTAAACAAAGGATGGGTTATATCGCTGGGTGAGTATCAATATATTTATGACAAGTCCAGATCCAATGAAGGATGGAAATTAAAGAATCCGATAATAGAATGGATTCAGCAAAACAGTCTGGAAGAAATTGAGAAGTACACAGAAGAGATCTATGCTAAACTTGGAATAGTAAGAGCTGGAACAGAAAAATATCTCGGTAAAGAATGTTTAGCATATAAAGGTGAAAATGGGAAACTTCTTACATGGAATGGAATCCTGATGTACCTAAATCTTAATTTTGGTGGAGAGCTTACACAGCAGGAAGTTACATCAATAAGGGTAAATATTCCGGTTGATGAAAAATATTTTGAGATACCTAAGGATGTAAAATTCTCGGATTTGCCAATATTCGGAACAGAGGGTTATGAAGAAGAAGAAGAAGACAGCGGCGATGAGGACGAAGAATAAACAACTTTGATGGAAAGAAATAAAAAAGAGGAGATAAAAAAATGATTTTCCCAAAACTATTTATTATGGTACTTATTGTACTATTAATACTTCTCATATCATGTTCAGATGAAGAACCTACTGGTCCGCCTCAGGTTTTTAATGTTGAATATGACGGATTCCTGCAATTGAGGTTCACTAACGAATTCCCATCATTTGATGAAACCACGCAGGTTGATGTTCATATTGATAAATATGGTAAAGTAACTTTTGGTACGGGAACTTTATCATATAATGCTGATGAAGATAACGGTCAGTCAAGAATTGTAAGAGTAGGAACGCTTTCGTTAAAACCTAAAGGAAGTCATTTTGTAAGCAACGGAGATGATTACGTTGATGTTGATGAAAACACTACTATCAATGAAAATATGATCGTTTATTACTGGGATGATAACACACAATCCTGGGTTGAATTTTTGAATGAAGACATTAATAGTACTTGGAATGGCGGCTTAGCATTTAATCTTGATGACGCAGTTTTAACAGGTTCAGATATTACAATCAGTTACTGCCTGGGGAAGTACAACCTGGGGATTATACCTTGTGGTAATACCTTAAAAATGAAGTAGAAAAAAACAACAGAAAGGGAAATAAAATGAAAACACAAAAAGCTTAAAATCGTTTTATCAATACTCTTATCACTCACATTATTGATAATTATTCTGCTTGCAGGGATAAAGGTGATTCTGCCGAAGAAAGAGGCCAGCAGCTTCAGGAAAAAGAAAAAGAACTGATTGAATCAGGCAAGCAGGGTGTGGAAGATCTTGCTGGTAAAATTAATCTTCTCACAATTGCTGATATAGAGAAAGTTTCAGGAGTGAGTGGTATTAAGCTGGTTGATAAAGGTTCTTTACCTGGTGCGGGCGGCAGTTTAAACTTTGCTTTGAATGACAAAATGTATGCAATGTTTGTTATCGCCGATATGAATGTTTACGATCAATGGAAGACCGGTGAAAAGTATGTCCACGAAAAGTTAAGCGGTATAGGTGACGAAGCTTTTTCTGCTCCTGAAGGTCCGGTTCAATTTATAGTATTCTTTAGAGATGGAAGTAAAGTTGCTTCCGTATCCTCATTTGTAAACTTTGATACGGGAGATCCCTATTTAAGCATTGAGCGGCTTAGTCAGCTTGCAAGAATTGCGGTAAGTAGATTCTAGGTTTTCTAAAGAGTTTGAATTTTTTAGCTGTATAAATGGTGAATGAGTTCAGTTTTTTATAGCACTGATATTAAATTTCCTTACTTCATTATCCGGCAGGTCGCTGAAATTGTAATGGATATATTTTTCCTCATTTAGTTTTTCAAGCTCGTACCATTTATATCGTATCTGCTTGAAACCTAAAATCCTGAGATCGTTTGCAACAGTATTGTGGAATTTTTCAAGCGAACTTCTTTTAGTAAAACTGTCGTGAGTAAAAACAATAATTTTATTTCTTTCATCATTCAGAATTGTAATTTTATATTCTAAACCTGCAAGTCTGTCGTTGAGATATTCGCCGAAATATTTTCTTATTTCAGGTAAGGATCGCATCTGATGTTTGACAGCCAAATCTCTTACCTGGTTTTGCACTAAGAGTACATCGTTATCTTCTTCGCTTACTGCATCATACCTTGGAATAAAATCATTCCAGTAGTTTAAATCAACCAGTGTATTCTTAGCAGCTTCCCAGCTATTGATTTCCTTCTCGTAGTTATTTACGGTGTTGTAAATCTCTCTTAACTCTCTGAAATATTCTGATTTTTTTGAAGGAGAAAAGCTGGATACAGTTACCGCTACTACTGAGATAATAAGCAGGGCAAGAGATACTGAAACTATTAATCTATGTCTTTCAAATAATGTGAACATAACTCGTTGTCAAAAATTTCGTCATTATTGTCTCAAATGTGCACCATTTATGCCAACTCACCTCCACTTCAAAATCAATTAAATTATTAAAATGTTCGCTACACAATTGTAATATTTACGAAATATCAAGTTATTTAGGCCAATCTTGACTGATTAAGAACGACAAAATTTGCCAGTGACGACATAAATGGAAACTTGTTGATTGATGAATTTTTCTAAATATACTGGAGGGTAGTAAGTACAGAAATAAAATTGCAATCCAGATTGAATGATTTAGATCTGATCTGAAAAGTAGTGGCTAACAACATCGCGAAGATTATATCTCGAAGCCATCACTTCTCCATATGCACCGGTTGATCTGATGGCGATCAAGTTACCTCTTATTGTTTCAGGCAGTAGAATTGACTTTCCGAATGTATCAGACGATTCACAGATAGGACCAACTACATCATATTTTTTTATTTCAGATTTTGGATTTCGGATTTTCGATGTAGTAATATTTTCAATTTTATGATAGGACTGGTATAGTGCTGGTCTTATCAGCTCTGTCATTCCGGCATCGAGAATAGCGAAGTTTGTATTGACTCCTTCCTTGATATAAAGCACTCTTGAAATTAGTGAACCGCATTGTCCAACGATTGCTCTGCCAATTTCGAAGTGAACTTCCTGTCCTTGTCGGAGTTCAAGAAATTTCTCAAATACCTCGAAGTATGATTTAAAGTCTGGAAGTAATTCTGAATCGGGATCCTCATAATTAATTCCGAGTCCGCCGCCGACATTAATGTTTTTCATTTGCAGATGATGTTCATCAAACCAATTTTGAATTTCATTTATTCTTATGCATAATCCTTTGAAAACATTCAGATCAGTAATTTGCGAGCCGATGTGAAAATGTAGTCCAATAAGTTTTATGCTTTTTAGTGTAGGAAGTTTCTCAAGTATCGCTGGTAATTCCCAGGTGTTTATTCCGAATTTATTTTCTTCAAGACCAGTGGTGATGTAGTGATGAGTATTCGCATCAACATTTGGATTAATTCTTATAGCAATCGGCGCAATTTTATTTTGAGCAGAAGCAATTGAATTAATTACTTCCAGCTCTTGAATTGATTCCACATTAAAACAGGCGATATTGTTTTCAAGAGCTGTTCTGATTTCTTTATCGGATTTTCCGACTCCGGCAAAAACTATTTCATCATTTTTAAAACCTGTTGAGACAGCTTTTGTAATTTCATTTCCGCTTACGCAGTCAGCTCCTAAACCAGCATCACTTATTATTTTTAAAATTCTGTCATTTGAATTAGCCTTTAGTGCATAATGAATTTTATAATTTCTTTTGGAAGATTCTTTAATTAACTCATCCAATGTTTTTTTGAGCAGCCCGAGGTCATAGTAATAGAAAGGAGTTTCGAGCTGATTAAACTTTGATATGATTTTTTCATTGAACATTTTCACTTGTCCGCCTCAGGTGGAAAATATTCCGTTTAATGAGTTGAGTGCATCTTTTTTATCATTAGCACTCACGAGAATGGAAATGCTGTGCCTGCTTCCACCATACGAAATCATTCTAAGATTAAAATGCTGTAAAGCTTCGAATACTTTATTGATGATTCCTTTTTGCTCAATTAAATTTTCTCCAACCACACAGATAATCGTCTGATCAGAATCAACTTCAACAGCACCATAATATTTAAGTTCTTCGGTTAATTCTGAAAGATAAGTCGTATCATCGATTGTAACTGAGACAGCGACCTCAGAAGTTGTTATCATATCAATTGGAGTTTTGAATCGTTCAAAGACTTCAAATACTTTTCTTAAAAATCCGTAAGCTAATAACATCCTGCCTGATTTTATCTTTATGGCAGTGATTCCATCTTTAGCGGCAACAGCTTTTATTCCCGAACCATTGGCTTCGCTTGAAATATTAGTACCGGGGTCTTCCGGCTTCATAGTATTTTTAAGTCTTACAGGAATATTCGCAAGCTTTGCTGGCTGCACACTCGAAGGATGAAGAATCTTTGCCCCGAAGTACGCAAGCTCTGCTGCTTCATCAAACGACAAACGTTCTATCGGATGAGTATTATCAACATATCTCGGATCGTTGTTGTGGAATCCGCTGATGTCTGTCCAAATCTGAATTTCCTCCGCATTGATCGCAACTCCGATTAGAGAAGCACTGTAATCACTTCCACCGCGTTTTAAGTTATCAACTTCGCCATAAAGATTTCGACAGATATATCCCTGTGTGATGAACAGTTTTTTATCGGGATATTTTTGTAATTCACGTTCAAGATTTTCTTTTATGTAATAATTATCGGGTTCGCCGTTTGTATCAATCCGCATAAAGTTTAAAGCAGGGAGAAGGACTGAATCTCTTTTTTGTTCCTGCAAATAAAGATGCAAAAGTGCAGTTGAAATTAATTCTCCCTGTGCGAGGATTGCTCTCTCTTCGTGAATTGTGAAAAGATCCTGTGTGAATGATTTTATATAATTGAAGTGGGAATCAATTAAAGCTATAATCCTTCTTTTTTGAATTCAGCATCTGAAAATAATTCTGAAACAACCTGCTTGTATTTTTTTTCAAGCTGACTGATCAGTTGGCTGGCTTTCGAATTCTTTTTGCGTAAAGTGTTTCAGCAATTTGAACAAGTAGCATTTGTGTCCCGGACATAGCTGAAAGAACAACAATTTTCGATTCACTATCATTAATTACCTGGCAACTTCCTTCATCCTTTCGCAGAACCAACCAAAGGCCTCCGAATTTTAAGGATCATTCATAAATTTATTTAATAAGGAATATAAATAAAAACAGCAAGGAACAAAAAAAAAAAAAAAAAAAAAAAAAAGTGATTTTTCGTAAGGTTGTAAAATGAGTAACAGTTATGGAGATTGTTTTAACGCACACAAGGGATTAAGAAAAAAAAAAAAAATCAAACCTCTGTCTTCTCTTACAAATTTTTAATGTTAAATGAAAGGACCCATTATTTATTATATAATCGCATTCCAGATTAATTTCCCTTAAATTTGCAATGAAATTTATTCTAGTCTTGTAATCTTGGAGCAGATATGAATCAGAAAAAAATAGTCCCTGCAATAAGAACAGATAATATCACTTATGCTGTAAGAGATATTGTAGTGCTTGCAAATGAAGTTGCAAAGTCGGGGAAGGAAATGCTTTACCTAAATATCGGTGATCCGAACCTTATTTGATTTCCAGCCGCCGCATCATCTGGTAAAAGCAACTTACGATGCAATGATGAAAAACTTAAATGGTTATGCACCTTCTTCAGGAATTAAAGAAGCTGTAACTGCAATTGAAAAAGAAGCTGAACGAAAAGGAATTACAAATGTCCACGATATTTTTGTAACAACCGGTGCAAGCGAAGCAATTGATATTTGTCTGACTGCACTTGTAAACGATGGCGAAAATGTTTTAACTCCAACTCCAGGTTATCCGCATTATATACTGCAATTGCAAGCAAACTTCAGATGATGGAAAATCCATATTACTTAAATGAATCGAATGGCTGGCTGCCGGATATTGATGATATAAAAAGTAAAATCAATAAAAAGACAAAAGCTATAATTTTAATCAATCCGAATAATCCAACAGGCTCACTTTATACAACTGAGAATCTTCAGGCAATAATTGATCTTGCACTCGAACACGATCTAGTAATCTTTGCTGATGAAATTTATGACAAGCTTCTCTTTGATGGAAAGAAACATATCTCAATTGCATCAATGAATAAAGATGTTTCGTGTGTGACCTTTGGCGGACTTTCAAAAAATTATATGGTGCCGGGTTTCAGAATCGGATGGGGAATTGTAAGCGGAAGAAAAGAAATTCTATCAGATTACATGGAAGCGATAAATAAAATTTTGAGAGCAAGGCTATCAGCAAATCATCCTGAACAGTACGGAATAAAAATTTCTCTGGAAGGTGATCAATCACATCTGGTTGAAGCAAATGCGAAATTGACTTCACGAAGAAATATGACTGTCGAAATGCTCAATTCAATCGAAGGAATTTCCTGCGTTAAACCGGAAGGAGCTTTTTACGCTTTTCCGCAATTGCACGGAATTGAATCGGATGCACATTTTGTTGCTCAATTAATTAAAGAAACCGGAGTAGTTGTTGTTCCGGGAAGTGGATTTGGACAAGTACCGGGAACTAATCATTTCAGAGTTGTATTTCTTCCAAATGAAAAAATTCTTGAGAAAGCTTATAAGGCAATCGGAGATTTCTTACAGAAGTATTTGAAGAAATATCCAAAGAGTGTGGAAGTTTAATGACAGGTAAAAAATTTCTAAATAGTTTAGCAAATGGGAAGATCGATGTAATTCAGTTATTTCTTGATCAATTGGCAATACTGAAAATTGATTATTGTGTAATCGGTGGATTAGGTGTTAATGCTTATGCGGAACCTGTAGCAAGCCTTGATCTGGATTTGGTTTTAACAATTGAGGACGTCGAAAGACTGCTAAAGACGATATCAAAACCTCAGGGAGAATTTACTGTAATAAAATTTCCTCATAGCATTAACCTGGCTCACCCTGATTCAGATTTGCGCATTCAGATTCAGACTGATGAAAGGTATCAATCGTTTATAAAAAATTCTTCGGTCAAAAATGTTTTGGGATATCAGATGAAAGTCTCTTCGCTTGAAAATTTATTGAAGGGCAAAATTTGGGCCTATTCAGATGAAGAAAGAAGAAAAAGCAAACGGCAAAAAGATTTAGCGATATAATGCGATTAGTTGAAACGCATCCGCATCTCTATGAACTGCTTCCTGAAAATATCAAATTATTACTTAATTAAGTTGCGATCACTTAGGAAAACAATTCACCCCGTTGGATACTTTTTTTAATTTACAATTGTATTTGAAAGGATTATCCAACGGGGTGAACATTAGATTCATTTCTCGTTATTCCTTTTGTTCTTATATTTGCTTTCAAATTCTATTATAATCAGCAAAATTTGTGGACAATTACTACTTAACAACACTCCCCGGCGGGACAAAGATAATATCCGAATTTATACCACATGTTAAATCATTTACTCTTGGTTTTTGGTTTAATGTTGGTGCCCGCGATGAATCGTTACGCAACAATGGAATTTCCCACTTTATTGAACACATGTTATTTAAAGGAACCAAGAAGCGCACTGCAAAAATGATAGCTGAAGAAATTGAATCTTACGGTGGTTACCTGAACGCATTTCACTTCAAAAGAACACACTTGCTATTATTCAAAAGGACTGACAGAAAATCTTGGCAGAACATTCAGTGTGTTATCTGATCTGATTCAGAATCCACTCTTCAAAGAAAATCATATTAAAAAAGAAGCCGGAGTTGTGATAGATGAGTTGAAAGATCTGGATGATAATCCTGAAGAGCTTCTCTATGATAAATTTGAAGAAATAATTTTCAGCGGAAACAGACTTAGTTATCCTGTAATCGGTAAAGAAACAAATATCCGGAATTTTGGCTCGGATGAATTATTCAATTTTCACGGCTCAAATTATAACACAGGTGGATTGCTTGTTGTTGCTTCAGGAAATGTTAAGCACGATGAACTGATTAAGCTAACCGAAAAATATATTACTGAAAGAGAATCGAAGCGTCGAAGAAGCAGGGATAAATTCAATCATAAAAAAGTTGAAGATGCTTTTATTGAAAAAGATGTCCAGCAGGTTCATACGATTATCGGAAGAGCAACGTATGGTTATAATGATAAGAGAAGAGTTCCTGTAAGATTTTTATCGGCACTCATTGGTGAAGGCAGCAGCTCGAGACTTTTTCTTGCCGTTAGAGAAAAACTGGGAATCACTTATCAGATTAACTCCTTCTTAAATTCTTATAACGATACTTCTGCTTTTGGAATTTATTTTTCAACCAACCTGAATCAGTACGCAAGGGTTATTGAGATTATCTTTAAAGAATTTAAAAGATTAAAAGAAGTTCCTGTCTCCGAAAAGGAACTAAAAAAGGTAAAGGAATATTTAAAAGGAGGAATGCTTCTTAGTCTTGAAAGTACAACAAACCGTATGATGCGGATAGCAAACTCAATTCTTTATTACGATAGAGTTATTCCTGTTGAAGAGTATCTTGCTAAAATTGACAGGATTACAGGTGAAGAAATTCAGAAAGCAGCGAACGAATTATTTAATGAATCAAAACTTATAAAAGTAATTCTCAAATCAGACACAAAATAATTTTGTAAAACAAAAAATAATTATGCCGAACATTAATCTTGACGGAAAAACAATTGAGTTCAAACAGGGGCAAACCATAATTGAAGCTGCCCGCGATCACGGAATTGAGATACCACATTTCTGCTGGCATCCGGAGCTTTCTGTTTCAGGCAATTGCAGAATTTGTCTTGTTGAAGTTGAAAAAATGCCGAAGCTGGTTATTGCCTGTTCAACTCTGGCTTCAGAGGGAATGGTTGTTCACACAAAAAATGAAAAAGTTGTTGCTGCACAAAATGCTGTGATGGAATTTCTGCTAATTAACCATCCGCTTGACTGTCCGATTTGCGATGAAGCGGGAGAATGCAAGCTGCAGGATTATGCATATAAATATGGTGTTGGTGAAAGCAGATTTGTTGAAGAAAAAGTTCATAAAGATAAAAGAGTTGCTCTTGGTCCGAGAGTTATGTTTGATGGTGAAAGATGTATCTCCTGTTCACGCTGCATCAGGTTCTGTGATGAAATTGCGAAAGATCCTGAACTTACATTTGTGAAGAGAGGGGACAGAGTTACAATCGTTACTTATCCCGGTGAAGAACTGGACAATCCATATTCAATGAATGTTGTAGATATTTGTCCTGTCGGTGCGTTAACTAATCGTGACTTCAGATTCAAAGCACGCGTATGGGATATGTCTTCAACCAATTCTATTTGTGTTGGATGTTCGAGAGGATGCAATACAGAAATCTGGGTGAGAAATAATGAGATTTTAAGATTAGTTCCCCGCCACAATGAAGATGTAAATAGTTATTGGATGTGCGATCACGGAAGATTGAACACTTTCAAAAATGTAAATGCAGATAGCAGAATCAACTCTCCTCAATTACGGAAAGATGGACAGTTAATTGAGAAAAGTTGGGACGAAGCAGTAAATGAAGCTGTTGCAAAACTCAAATCATTTACAAAAGAACAGATTGCAGTAATCGGATCAGCATATGCAACTTGTGAAGATAATTACATCATTGCAAAGTTTGCCAAAACTGTACTTGGAACAGGTAATCTTGATTTCATTCGTCATATTGATCCTTCCTTTGCTGATGATATTTTAAGAACAGAAGATTTAACTCCAAATTCACTCGGCGCTGAGTTAGCTGGTATTCAACCATCAAAATCCGGATTGGATATTCAGGGAATCTTAAATGCAATCAAAGAGAAAAAAATTAAAGCACTTTATTTAATTGAAGATGATATCGTTGAAGCTTTCCCTGAATTTGAAAATGCAATCGCTGGATTAGAGTTATTAATAGTTCATTCAACCAATCATAACAGAAGCACCGCACTCGCCGATTTAATTTTCCCTGCTGCAACTTTTGCTGAAAAGAACGGAACGTTTGTTAATGTTTCCGGAGTTGTTCAGAGAATTCGTCCTGCTATTTCTGTTGTTGAGCAGGATCGCGCACTTGATGGAATGAGTATGAGCAGATTGGATAAATTCGGAACCAAATGGGACAGATGGGCTTCAGGTAAAAAGATAAATGCACTTCCTACCTGGAAAATTTTAACTTCTGTTGCTAAAGCAATGGGCAGCAAATTTAAATTTAATATGGCCGAAGAAATTTTTGCTGAAATGGCAAATTCAATTGATGCTTTTAAGAATCTGGATTATGATGTGATTGGAGAACTTGGAGCGAAAGTAAAATCTGAAATTTCAAATAATGTAAAAGTATCCTAAAAATGAGCATACTCGAAATTGTAATCATCACACTGATTAAAGTCGTTGTAGTTGTTGGAACAATGCTGGTAACAGTTGCATACCTCGTTTACTTCGAAAGAAAAGTCAGTGCCTGGGCACAGAACAGAATTGGTCCGAACAGGGTTGGATGGCATGGTTCTCTTCAGCCATTTGCGGATTTATTTAAGCTTGTGCTGAAGGAAGATATTGTTCCCGATAATGCAGATAGAAAAATTCACGCACTCGCACCTGTGATTGCATTGCTCGTGGCATTATCTACTTATGCTGTAATTCCTTTTGGTCCCGATCTTCAAATTGGAGATTACAATATTTCACTTATTGTTGCAGATGTTAACATCGGTGTTCTGTTCATTCTCGCATTAACTTCACTTGGAGTTTATGCTTTAACATTAGCTGGCTGGTCATCGGGAAGCAAGTATTCACTTCTTGGAGGAATACGTTCATCTGCACAAATGATTTCTTACGAAGTCTCGATGGGATTTTCGGTTGCGGGAGTTCTGCTGTTTTCTGAATCACTCAGACCAGTTGCAATTGTTGAATCACAATCCGGCTGGATGTGGAATGCAATTGTTCAGCCAATCGGTTTTATAACTTTTCTTGTATCTGCATTTGCTGAAACAAACCGACTACCTTTCGATTTGCCCGAAGCTGAACCGGAGCTTGTCGGAGGATTTCACACCGAATACAGCAGTATGAAGTTTGCAGGATTTTTCCTCGCTGAATATGCAAATATGATTATGGCAAGTGCATTCATTGCTACTCTATATTTAGGCGGATGGCAAATTCCTTACATCGAAAAATTAGGTCTCTCACCAATCCTGGAAACTATTTTGTGTTTCGGAGGGTTTTTATTAAAGATGGCAGCGTTACTTTTCTTTTTCCTTTGGGTAAGATGGTCTTTACCACGATTTCGATATGATCAACTTATGAATCTTGGTTGGAAAGTGATGTTCCCGCTGTCATTAATAAATATAATCTGGGTTGCAGCATTAATTATGATATTTGGTATGTAGGATTGTTTTTGTATTGAGTTGATTAGTATTTAAACATATAATTGAATAAGTAAAAATTTTATGGAAATGGAATCCCCAACAAAAAGAAGACGAATAAAAGATCTTAAATTTCTGGGAAAAGATTTATGTCCCCGAAATAATTAAAGGTTTAGCACTTACATTCCGTACGATGTTCAAGCCAAAGTTCACTATGGAGTACCCGGAAGTTAAATTTATTCCTTCCGGTTCATATCGTGGACGACCAGTGCTTGTCGAGGAAGAAAATGGAGTTGAGAGATGTGTTGCGTGTGGTTTATGCTCAAGAGTTTGCCCGGCATTAGCCATTGAAGTACAAGCTGCAGAGACTGAATTAGAGAAAGAAAGATATCCGGTAAAATTTGAAATTAATATGTTAAGATGCATTTTTTGCGGTTTTTGTGAAGAAGTATGTCCCGAAGAAGCGATCGTCATGAGCAAAGATTATGAGATGGCTTTCACAAATCGTGAAGACGCAATCTACGGAAAAGATAAACTTTTAATACCTGTCGGCAAACTACAGGATCGTATTGACTTTCTCCGTCAATATAAGTAGTTGAACTAATCATATTAATTGCTTTAATTGCAGAAGGATGTTTAAACTAATAAACATATTACTGTGTTTTTTGCTTTTTTTCGCATTTGATCAGACAACTGCGCAAGATAACTTCAAAGTTTTTGTTCCTGAGTTCATTCCCTCCAATGGCAGTTTCGAAGTTTCAATTATCACTTCCAAAAAATTTCCAGAGGCTGATAGGCTCGATATTTATTTCTTACCTGACTTTTCACTTAATATTAATAAACTGGAACTTTGGACTCATAATATCAGATTGCAAATTCCAGCCAAAACAGAGTTTATAACTGAATATTCTGAGAATTATCAAAAATTTACTATTGACTTTTCGGACACAACTCTTTTTGCGGATGAAGCATATTTTCAATTGGTATTATTTTTAAAATCCACTGGCACTAATTCAAATAGCTTGAAATTTTATGGCGAATTTATTGGTGAGGAAAAAATATTAGGTCATCTGGCCAATTCGGAAAATAAAATTAGTTCGAATATTACCAATCAGTTTAATCTCTCATTTAATTATTATGAGAAGTATTTAACAGCAGAGAATGCAGCTTCATTAACTCAGAATTCTTATCTGAACTTACCTCTCATTTATAATTTTGATGAAGTATTAGCAGTCGAGTTCTGGCTGAAAGCTAAAAATTTCAATTCAACCTTCTTGAAGATTATCAACTGGGAAACAAATTGGGTCGAGTATTATTTGTCAATAAATGAAAACCAAATGCTCGTTATTAATTCTAAGGATAACGATCTGTTCCAGATAAAACCTTTTTTCATATCGCAGAATATTTGGTATCACTTCAATATTAATTTTGACAAACGGAATAATGAGCTTACATTTCTCTGCAATGAGGAAGAATTAGCCAGAGTTAAAATCAATAACTATTTAGACTTTGACAATCTTGTTTTGCATTTTCAAAATGAAATGTCATCGGGTGAGTTTAGTTTAGATCAGCTTCGTTTGGTTAACCTGAATGATTCTTTTACTTCCATAAGCAGGAATAGAAATTATCCAGATTATTCCGATGATAGCTCAAATGTTATCTTCCAGATGAATTTTTCTGAAACGGAATTAAGCAGTCTTCTAAATCAGAAAAGTATCTTTTATGAAAGAATTAAATTAGTTAAGTCTGATGCACCACTATTTCCGCGGGCACCGGAGATTAGTTTTAAATTGATGAATAATTTTTATGAAATAGAATGGAATGGCGGCAGCTATAGAGATGTTGATCATTATGCTCTGGAAAGAGCAATTGGTAATGGTGATTTTATTGAAGCCGGTAAAGTGGCAGCAAACAATGATGAAGAAAAAACCTACTCAATGCTCAGCGAAAAAAATGAGCAAATTGAAATTGTATATTTCAGAGTAAAGCAGGTAAATAAGGACGGCTCTGAAGTTTATTCAGATGTTGTTAAAGTAGGGCAGGGAGTGGTTGAAGATTTGATAGTTGGGCAAAACTATCCAAATCCATTTAACCCTACTACTTTAATAGAATTTGAACTCTTTCAGGATTCAGATGTTGAGATTAAGGTTTATGATCTGGCAGGCAAAGAAGTTGCATTGCTTCATTCCGGATTTTTATCCAGCGGTGTTTATCAGTTTAAATTTGATGCAACAGGATTAACATCGGGGATTTATTTATATCAGATAACTACTCCGCTATCCTCTCAAACCAAAAAAATGATTTTCGCGAAATAGATTGGTTGAAAGAATATTTCCTTAATGAGAAAAAATTAACATTCACTTTATATGCTTTCAAAAATTCTATCAAGCGCTACTTATGGAATTGATGCTTACCTTGTTGAAGTAGAAACTAATGTTGAAAAACAAATCCCCGGATTTATAATTGTTGGTCTGCCGGATAATGCTGTCAAGGAAAGCCGCGAAAGAGTAACAGCGGCAATAAAGAATAGTGGTTTCGAATATCCTCTAAAAAAAATAACAGTTAATCTGGCTCCTGCCGATATAAAAAAAGAAGGAAGTTCATTTGATCTTCCAATTGCAATTGGGCTGCTCACAGCAACTGGTTTAATCGAATCAAATAAATTAAATGATACAGTTTTTCTTGGAGAACTTTCTCTTGATGGCAAATTAAGACCCGTAAAGGGTGCTCTCCCGATAACAGTTGAAGCAAAAAAGAAGGGGATTAAAAGAATTATTTTACCCATTGAATCATCCATCGAAGCTTCAATTGTGGATGAGATTGATGTTTATGGGGTTACAAAATTGGATGAAGTTGTTGATTTTCTTAATGCAACCAATGAGCTAATTCCTGTTAAATCAGATAGGAAAGAAATATTTTCGAGAGTAAATAAATATCATCTGGATTTTTCTGATGTTAAAGGACAGGAGAATGTAAAACGTGCATTAGAAGTTGCGGCTGCTGGAGCTCATAATATATTAATGATTGGTCCGCCTGGTTCAGGAAAAACTATGCTTGCAAAAAGATTGCCTACTATTCTTCCTCCACTCACATTTGAAGAAGCTCTTGAAACTACAAAGATCCATAGCATAGCTGGAATCTTATCCCGGGAGACAGCTCTAATAACTGAGCGACCATTCAGAAGTCCTCACCATACGGTTTCTGATGCTGCATTAGTAGGAGGGGGAAGTTTTCCTCGTCCCGGTGAAGTTTCCTTTGCTCACCACGGTGTTCTTTTTCTTGATGAATTACCCGAGTTCAAAAAAAACGTATTGGAAGTATTAAGGCAGCCGCTTGAAGATTCACGTGTTACTGTAAGCAGATCAAAGCTTTCATTAGAATTTCCTGCCAACTTTATGCTTGCTGCAGCTATGAATCCTTGTCCTTGTGGTTATTTTACTGATCCCAATAAAGAATGCACTTGCACACCTCCCTTGATACAAAAGTATATGGCAAAAATTTCTGGACCATTGCTTGATAGGATAGATATTCATATTGAAGTTCCAGCTGTGAAGTATAAAGAATTGGCCACCGAAGCACCAGCGGAAAAGTCTGAAATTATCAGGGATAGGGTCATTAAAGCCAGAGATATTCAATTAAATAGATTTAAGGAATACAAGCATATTTTTAATAATGCCGATATGGGCTCTAAAGAAGTAAGGAAATATTGCAAATTAGACAGTGCAGGAGAAGAATTGCTGAAAATGGCAATGACCAAGCTTGGTTTATCAGCTCGTGCCTATGATCGGATTTTGAAGGTAAGCAGAACAATCGCTGATATAGATAATTCTGAAAATATCTTACCTCAACACGTCAGTGAGGCAATCCAGTATCGCAGTTTAGACCGCGAATTGTGGAAACATTAACTCTTTAAGCATCAACCCTCAAATAACTTGCATTTTTATTCACCAGCGAATATATTTGTTGCTCGGTTTTTGAAAAATTGGGCGGACGCCGGAGTTGGAGAGCCGGGGCGGACTGTAAATCCGTTGGCGTATGCCTTTGGGGGTTCGAATCCCTCGCCGCCCACGGAATTTAAGCAGTGTTTTTCATTTTTAGAAAATAATTTTTAGTACTCCTTTTTCTTGCTTTAAAAATTGAATTGAAATTTTACTTTTAATCAAAAAACAATTTTTTGAAAGTGATTTTCTTTGCTCAGTTCTATTAATGAAGGCAATGTTCTTTTTAATTTTAGGCGGGAGTAACTCAGTTGGCTAGAGTCACAGCCTTCCAAGCTGTTGGTCGCGGGTTCGAGTCCCGTCTCCCGCTCTACACATCGCTGACGTAGCTCAGTTGGTAGAGCACATCCTTGGTAAGGATGAGGTCACCGGTTCAATCCCGGTCGTCAGCTCAAAATATTTTAGGAGCAAACTATGGCAAAAAGTAATATAAGACAAATAATAACTTTAGAGAGTACCGCAGGTACCGGATACAGGTATACTACTACCAAAAATAAGAGAACTCATCCTTCAAGAGTTGAATATAAAAAGTATGATCCTGTAGCTCGTAAGCACGTAATATTTAAGGAAACTAAATAATACGTCAGTAGCTCAATTGGCTAGAGCAGCGGTCTCCAAAACCGCAGGTTGGGGGTTCGAGTCCCTCCTGACGTGCCACTAAAAATTATTGATTGCAAAATGAAAGAAAAGATAAAAAATTTTTTTGAAGACGTAGTGAAGGAAATGAAAAAAGTTACCTGGCCTACAAAGGCTGAACTTTTTGAATCTACTAAAATTGTTATTGTAGTTTGTATTATACTAGCTGGATTCGCTTATATAATAGATATGCTCATTAGTCAGGTAATGAAGGGAATATTTTAACAGGTAAGATGGATGGAAGCAAAATGGTATGTAGTTAGAACTTTCTCTGGACACGAAAACAAGGTAAAGCAATTTCTGGAAACTGGAATTCTGGAGAACGAACAGTTAAAGTTAAAGATAAAAGAGATACTCGTTCCTACAGAAAAAGTATTCGAAGTTAAGGATGGCAAAAAGCGAAGTAAAACAAAAAACTTTTTCCCGGGATATATTCTTGTTCAGGCAGAATTAGATAATCAGGTTAAGGAGTTCATTCTAAGAACACAATCTGTGATGGGCTTCTTAGGCACTGGTAAGATGCCAAATCCTCTTCAGCCGGAAGAAGTAAGAAGAATCGTCGGCAGGATTACTCAGAACGAAAGTACTGAAAGAATGGAAACCATTTTCAGGAACGGTGATCTTGTTAAAATAATTGATGGTCCATTCAACAACTTTAGTGGAACTGTTCAGGAAGTAAATGAAGAAAAAATGAAAATGAAGGTTATGGTTTCAATCTTTGGAAGAAAAACTCCGGTTGAGATTGACTTCGTTCAAGCAGAATTAGAAAAATAATTTTTATTCGATTAGGGTAAATAACAATGGCAAAAAAAATTGATAGTTTTATAAAATTACAGATACCAGCAGGTAAAGCAAATCCATCACCACCTGTAGGACCGGCACTTGGTCAAAAGGGTGTTAACATAATGGAGTTCTGTAAACAGTTTAATGCAAGAACACAGGATAAAGATGGATTGATCATCCCTGTTGTTATTACAGTGTTTTCAGATAAGTCCTTCACCTTTATTACGAAAACACCTCCTGCTGCAGTACTTCTTAAGAAGTTAACGAAAGTTGAAAAAGGTTCAGCCGAATCTAATAAGGCAAAAGTTGGAAAGGTAACTCGTAATCAACTTAAGGAGATTGCAGAGATAAAGATGAAGGATTTAAATGCATTCGATCTTGATCACGCAATGAGCATGATTGCAGGAACTGCAAGAAGTATGGGACTTACTGTCGAAGATTAAATTTTATTTTCCGAAACTAAATATACTTTGGTTTAAATATGAAGATTACAAAAAGAAGAAAAGAATTTCAGTCAAAATTAAAAAAAGATAAAGAGTATACACTTCAAGAGGCAGTAGCTTTACTCAAAGAAACCTCGAAAGTGAAGTTTGTTGAATCTCTTGATTGTGCAATGCGTCTTGGTGTTGATCCTCGTCAGGCTGATCAGATGCTGAGAGGAACTGTTTCACTTCCGCACGGTACAGGAAAAACTGTTTCTGTGCTGGTAATTTCAAAAGGAGCTAAAGCTCAGGAAGCACTGGATGCTGGTGCTGATTATGCAGGCTTTGAAGAATATCTTGAGAAAATTAAAGGTGGATGGACAGATGTGGACGTTATTATTTCAACTCCAGATTCTATGAGTGAATTAGGAAAGCTTGGAAAAATTCTTGGTCCAAAGGGATTGATGCCAAATCCGAAAAGCGGGACTGTTACACAGGATGTTGCTAATGCTGTTAAAGAAATTAAAGCTGGTAAAATAGAATTCAGAGTTGAGAAAACCGGTATTGTTCATACTTCAGTAGGGAAATTAAATTTTGAAAATGAAAAGCTTGTTGAAAATGCAAAAGCTTTCATCAATACTATTATTAAAATGAAACCCGCTTCCGCTAAAGGTCAGTATGTTAAGAGCTTGTTCTTATCAAGCACAATGGGACCGGGATTAAGAATTACTAAAGACGAATATACAGTACGTCAGGTATAAAAAAGTTTACGCACTCAAAAAATAAATGCTTCTAACCGACACGTTAACTAATTATTGAAACGGGAGTAAAATGGACAGAAACGAAAAATCAGAAATAATTTCTGAGATAAAGGAACTCCTTGAGAGTTCATCTGCAGTTTACTTGACCGATTATCACGGGATAAATGTTGAAGACATAAGTGCTCTTCGAAATCAATTCCGTAATGAAGGAGTTCGTTACAAAGTATATAAAAATACTCTTGTAAAAAGAGCTCTTCAGGAATCGGGTAAGTACGATAAAATTGCAGATCATTTAACCGGTATGATTGGATTTGCCTTTACAACATCAAATCCGCTTGCACCGGCAAAAATCATCAATAAATATTATGGTGATAAAGAAAAACTTTCTCTTAGAGCATGCTATGTTGAGGGAGAGTATTTTGACGGCAGCCAGTTGAAACTATTGGCTACACTTCCGACAAAGAATGAATTAATAGCAAGTATAATGGGCTCACTCAATTCACCGGTATCGGGAATTGTTGGAGCTATCAATGCTGTTATGAGAGATCTGGTAAGCGTTGTTGAACAGATTTCAAAAAAACAAGCAGCATAATTTTTTAAGAATTAAAAAAACATCAGGAGAATAAAATGTCAGAAAAAGTAACTCAAGCATTAGAATTGATAAAAGGGATGTCCCTTATGGAAGCTGCGGATCTTAAAAAAGCTCTGGAAGAAGAGTTTGGAGTAACAGCTGCAGCACCAATGATGATGGCAGGTCCAATGGCTGGCGGAGAAGCAGCAGTAGTTGAAGAACAGACAGAGTTTGATGTCATCTTACAAGCTGCCGGAGAAAAGAAAATCAATGTAATTAAAGTGGTTAGAGCACATACCGGTTTAGGACTGAAAGAAGCAAAAGATCTTGTTGATGGTGCACCGAACACAGTTAAAGAGGGCATATCAAAAGATGAAGCTGAAAAACTCAAAAAAGAGTTTGAAGAAGCCGGCGCTACTGTAGTACTGAAATAATCATTTCATAGCCGATATTAAATCCTTTTGTGAAGAGTGATAGTACGGTTTTCCGTTCTATCGCTTTTTACGTTTAGGAAGACGCAAATTTATGCTTAGAAAAATCAAGTTTTTTATTAAAAGGAGTAGGATAATTGAATAACAACCGTATTTCCTTTGGATCTATAAAATCTGTTATGGATGTTCCTGATTTACTGAATATCCAGAATGAAACTTTCGAAGAATTTATTCAGCTCGAAAAACTTCCTGATGACAGGGAGAATAAAGGTCTTCAAAAAGTATTTATTGATAACTTCCCGATATTCGATAATAAAGAGAATTACCGGCTGGACTACATTCATTACAACGTTGAAAAGGCAAGATTCTCTGTTGAAGAATGTATGGAAAGAGGATTAACTTTTGCGGCACCGCTTAAGGCAAAGCTAAGGTTATCTGCAAAAGATCCTGATACTGAAGAGTTTGTGAATAGTGTTGAACAGGAAGTTTATCTTGGCAGCGTACCTTTCATGACTGAGAAAGGAACATTTGTAATTAATGGTGCAGAAAGAGTTGTTGTCTCTCAATTGCACCGTTCACCCGGAGTTGCTTTTTCAGAAACAGTTCATCCAAACGGAACTCCTATATACTCGGCAAGAATAATTCCTCTGCGCGGTTCATGGGTTGAGTTTGCTACCGACATCAATTATGTTTTAAATGTTTATATCGACAGAAGAAAGAAATTTCCAGCAACAACTTTGCTTCGAGCACTGGGTTATACAAGCAACGACGATATATTTAATCTTTTTAACCTTGTTGAAGAAGTTAACGTTAACAAAGCTGATTTGACCTCTTACATAGGAAGAGCTATTGCCAGCGATGTATTTGATATGTCAACGGGTGAAATTTTTCTTGGTGGCGGAACCCTTCTGACTGAGGAAGATGTTGAAAGATTGGGAGAAGCTGAAATTGAATCTATCAGATTTCTTTCCCGCGATACTTCCCCGGATCAGGATCTTATTGTAAATACATTAAAGAAAGATAGTGCTCAGTCAAAAGATGAAGCACTTTATGCAATTTACAGGCAATTAAGATCAGGTGAAGCACCTGATGCGGAAACAGCAGCAGCTTTAATTGAAAAATTATTTTTTAATGATAAAAGATACGACCTTGGTGATGTTGGTCGTCATCGCATGAACGATAAGCTTAAGTTAGATATTCCTGAAACAACTACTGTGCTTACAATTCAGGATATTATTGAAATTATGAAATATATGATCAAGCTGAAGAACGGAACGGAACCAGTTGATGATATAGATCATTTAGGTAATAGAAGAGTAAGAACGGTGGGTGAACAGCTTAGTCAGCAGTTTAATGTTGGAATGGCGCGTATGGCAAGAACGATAAAAGAAAGAATGAACATGCGCGATACGGAAAACTTCACACCTCAGGATCTTGTTAACGCACGTACGATTACAAGTGTGATAAATGCATTCTTTGGTACTAATCAGCTATCACAGTTTATGGATCAAACAAATCCTTTAGCTGAACTTACACACAAAAGAAGAATGTCAGCTTTAGGACCCGGCGGTTTAACAAGAGAACGAGCCGGCTTTGAAGTTCGTGACGTTCACTACACACATTACGGTCGTCTCTGTCCAATTGAAACTCCTGAAGGACCAAATATCGGTTTGATTTCTTCGCTGACAATTTATGCAAGAGTTAATCGTTATGGATTCCTTGAAACTCCTTATAGAAAAGTAAATAAGGGTAAAGTAACTAAAGAAGTTGAGTTTCTTAGCGCTGAGCAAGAAGATATTTTTACAATCGCTCAGGCGAATGCACAACTAGATGAGCAGTCGAAATTTGTGAAAGAACGAGTTAAGTCCCGTTTGCAAGGAGAATTTCCTATCGTTTCTCCAGATCAAGTTGAATATATGGATGTGGCTCCTGCACAGATTGTTAGTCCTGCAGCAGCACTAATTCCATTTCTTGAGCACGATGATGCTAACAGAGCACTTATGGGTTCAAACATGCAACGCCAGGCTGTACCGCTTCTGAAGCCTCAGAATCCAATAGTTGGAACAGGTATGGAAGGAAGAGTTGCACGTGACTCGAGATCTATAATAGTAGCTGAGAATAGTGGTGTTATTGAATACGTTGATTCAACCAAAATAACAGTCAGATATGATATCAACCCAAATAGCATAGAAGCAATTACTTCATTCAATGATGTAAGAAGAGTTACGTATAGCCTGATAAAGTTTCATGGCACAAACCAGGAAACCTGCATAAATCAAAAACCATACGTTGTTGAAGGTCAGAAGATTGAAGAAGGAGATGTTCTTGCTGATGGACAGGCAACTGAAGAAGGTGAACTTGCACTTGGCAGAAATGTGCTTGTAGCTTTTATGCCGTGGCGTGGATACAATTTTGAAGATGCTATAATATTGAGTGAAAGACTTGTTAAAGATGATGACTTCACTTCACTTCATATTGAAGAATTTGAACTTCAGGTTCGCGAAACCAAGCGTGGTGAGGAAGAACTAACAAGAGAAATTCCAAATGTTAGTGAAGAAGCAGTTAAGAACCTTGATGAATACGGTATAGTTAGAGAAGGTGCGGAAGTTAAAGAAGGTGATATTCTTATTGGAAAGATTACACCAAAAGGTGAAACCGATCCTACACCGGAAGAAAAACTGCTAAGAGCAATATTCGGAGATAAAGCCGGTGATGTTAAAGATGCTTCGTTAAAAGCACCTCCGGGATTAAGAGGAACAGTCATTAAGACCAGACTCTTCAGCAGAAAGAAAAGAGATGCAGATTCAAAGAAATCTGAAAAAACTTTACTTGATACTCTTGAGCACGAACACAATATTCGTTTAAAAGAAAATTACGCGAAGCTTGTTGAAAAATTAACCAAGCTTTGCGAAGGATTAGTAACTACCGGAATCAGGGATCTTGATGGAACAGTTGCTTTAAGAGGCAACACAACCATTAAAGATTCAACCTTCTCATCTATTGAAGATGTAACTAAGCTTGACTATACACTTGAATGGTTCGATAGTAAAAAAACTAATCAGCACATAAAAACTTTATTTAAAAATTATTTTGATAAAACAGCCGAAATCGGTGAAGACTATAAGCGAGAGAAAATAAAAATTGCCAGCGGCGATGAACTGCCTCCGGGAATAGTTCAGCTTGCAAAAGTATATGTTGCAAAGAAGAGAAAAGTTTCGGTTGGTGATAAAATGGCAGGCAGACACGGTAACAAAGGTGTTGTTGCGAAAGTTGTTCCAGTGGAAGATATGCCTTACTTGCCAGATGGAACTCCGATGGATATTATTTTGAATCCGCTCGGTGTGCCTTCAAGAATGAATCTTGGTCAGCTTTATGAAACTGCACTCGGATGGGTAGGAAAAACACTTGGAGTGAAATTCGCTACTCCGATTTTTGATGGCGCTAAAGTAGAAGACGTTGAAGAATGGCTGGGAAAAGCAAAAATGGAATTAGGTTCGAAGACAGATCTTTATGATGGACGATCGGGAGAAATGTTCCATCAGAAAGTTACGTGTGGATATATATATATGATGAAGCTAAGTCATCTTGTTGATGATAAGATTCACGCACGTTCAATTGGACCTTACTCATTAATTACACAGCAGCCGCTTGGTGGAAAAGCTCAGTTCGGTGGTCAGCGATTTGGAGAAATGGAAGTGTGGGCACTTGAAGGATACGGTGCTGCTTACACTCTGCAAGAAATCTTAACTATTAAGAGTGATGATGTTGCAGGAAGAGCTAAAGCTTATGAGGCAATTGTTAAAGGTGATAACCTGTTGCAGCCCAATATACCGGAGTCGTTCAACGTATTAATTAAAGAGCTGCAGGGATTAGGGCTCGATGTCACGATTAATTAATTCAATTATTTAAAAGAATTTTAATAGAACTTAGGAGATAAAATATGGCTTTCAGAATCCAAGAACATGCAATGATGGATATAGACAGCATTACGATTAGTCTTGCAAGTCCCGATGATATTTTATCAAGATCATATGGAGAGGTTACTAAGCCTGAGACAATTAATTACAGATCATTCCGGCCTGAGAAAGACGGTTTGTTCTGTGAAAAAATATTTGGTCCCACACGCGATTGGGAATGTTTCTGCGGTAAGTATAAAAGAATCAGATATAAAGGTATTATCTGCGACAGATGCGGTGTTGAAGTAACTCAGAAAAGTGTTCGTCGCGAAAGAATGGGACACATTGGTCTTGCTGTTCCTGTTGTTCATATCTGGTTTTTCAGATCACAGCCTTCCAAGATAGGAAACATTATCGGGCTAAGTCTTAAGGAACTTGAAAAGGTTATTTATTATGAATCATATATTGTTCTAAATCCTGGACCGACTGGACTTAAGAAAGGTGATTTGATTTCTGAAGATCAGTACTTTGAAGTGATGAGTTCATTACCTTCAGAGAATCAAAGATTTGAAGATACTCATCCTGATAAGTTTGTTGCGAAAATTGGCGGCGATGCTGTAAAAACTATTCTCAGGAATACAAATGCAGAAAAGCTGTCTGAAGAACTTCGTGAGCAGGTTAAAATTGAAACTTCGCAGCAGAAAAAAGCTGATCTTCTAAAAAGATTAAGAGTTATTGAAGCATTCAAGGCAGAAAACATAAAAGTTGAAAACAAACCTGAATGGATGGTTCTAAGTTATATCCCGGTTATTCCACCGGAACTCAGACCACTTGTTCCACTCGAAGGTGGAAGATTTGCAACCAGCGATTTGAATGATCTTTACAGAAGAGTAATCATTCGTAATAATCGTTTAAAGAGATTGATGGACATTAAGGCTCCGGAAGTAATTCTTCGAAATGAAAAAAGAATGCTTCAGGAAGCAGTTGATGCTCTGTTTGATAATTCACGAAGAGGAAGTGCTGTTAGAAGCGATAGTAATCGTCCGTTAAAATCTTTGAGTGATATGCTCAAAGGAAAGCAGGGAAGATTCCGTCAGAACTTGTTAGGAAAAAGAGTTGATTATTCTGCACGTTCAGTTATCGTTGTTGGTCCCGAACTTAAGCTCCATCAGTGCGGTCTTCCTAAAGATATTGCGGTTGAATTGTTTAAGCCATTTTTGATTAGAAAGCTTATTGAAAGAGGACATAATAAAACTGTAAAGAGTGCAAGAAAAGTTGTGGACAGAAAAGATCCGATGATATGGGATATCCTGGAAAAAATAATCCAGGCACATCCTGTTCTGCTTAACAGAGCTCCTACGTTGCATAGATTAGGTATTCAGGCTTTTCAGCCAATACTTATTGATGAAAAAGCTATTCAGCTTCATCCAATGGTTTGTACTGCATTTAATGCTGACTTTGATGGTGACCAGATGGCGGTGCATGTTCCATTGTCATACGAAGCACAACTCGAAGCTTCATTATTAATGCTCAGCAGTCATAACATATTATCTCCACAGAATGGAAGCCCGATCGTTGTTCCTACTCAGGATATAGTTCTCGGCTGTTATTATCTAACGAAGCAGAAAGAAGGCGATAAGGGCGAGGGAATGATATTCTATTCTCCCGAAGAAGTGATAATCGCTTATGATAGTAAGAAGGTTGGTTTGCATGCAAAGATTAAAGTTAAGATAGATGGTAATTTTATTGAGACAACAACCGGAAGAGTTATCTTCAATCAAGTCCTTCCAAAGGAAATGGGTTACATTAATCAGTTGCTCATTAAGAAAATATTTGGTGGAATCATCGGCAAGATGTATATCCAGCTTGGTAACAAGGTAACTGCAAAATTCCTCGATGATCTTAAAGATCTTGGATTCAAATTTGCGAGTGAAGGTGGATTATCAGTTAGTTACGCAGACATGGTTGTTCCTGAAGAAAAAGAAAATCTTATCGCTAAGGCAAATAAAAAAGTTGATGGTATTCTTAACGAGCACGAACAGGGTGTTATTACTGATGCCGAAAGATATAATAAAATAATAGACGTTTGGACTCACACTACTAATGACGTATCGCGCGCTCTTATGGAAAAAATTAAACGCGCAGAAGGTGGATTTAATTCACTTCATATGATGGTTGACTCCGGTGCAAGAGGTTCTCAGGAACAGGTAAGACAGTTAGCAGGCATGAGAGGTTTGATGATGAAACCTCAGAAAACATTATCAGGTCAGGCTGGTGAAATTATTGAGAATCCAATTGTTGCAAATTTTAAAGAAGGATTAACAGTTCTCGAGTACTTTATTTCTACACACGGTGCAAGAAAAGGATTGGCCGATACTGCACTCAAAACTGCAGATGCAGGTTATTTGACAAGAAGATTAGTTGATGTTTCTCAGGATGTAATTATAACTGAAATAGACTGCGGAACTATCCTTGGCATAGAGGTTAAAGCTCTTAAGGATGTTGAACAGGAAAGAGAACCATTAGGTGAACGTATTACCGGAAGAGTTGTTCAGGAAGATGTTTATCATCCAATAACAGAAGAACTGATTATTGAAGCGGGTGAGATTATCACTGAGGACATCGCTGAAAAAATTGAAGATGCTAATATTGATGCTGTTTATATCAGAACGGTGTTAACCTGCGAATCCAAGAAAGGTGTTTGTGCTAAATGTTACGGTAGAAATCTAACCACCAGCAAGCTTGTTGAAATAGGTGAAGCGGTTGGCATCGTTGCAGCACAATCAATTGGTGAACCAGGTACGCAGCTTACACTTAGAACATTCCACCTTGGTGGTACTTCTTCAAGAATTGCAACTCAATCACAGGTTGAAACTAATATCGAAGGTACAGTAAAGTTTGAAAAAGTAGTATTCGTAGAAAAAATGAATCAGGATCCTTTTGGCGGACCTGATAGGAAAGTAAAAGTTGTAACCGGAAGAAGAGGCGCTGTTGGTATTTATGATGAAAATAATCGTCAGCTTAAAAAATATGATGTACCTTACGGTGCTGAACTTACTGTTGATGATGAACAAAAAGTAAACAAGAATTCACCTCTTTATCATCACGATCCTTACAATGCATTAATCATTGCTGATATTCCCGGTAAAGTTGGTTTTGTAGATCTTGTTGATGGCTCAACATTAAAGCAGGTCACGGATGAACAAACTGGACACGTTCAGAAAGTTGTAACTGATTCAAAAGATAAAACACTTACACCAAGCATTGTGATCGTTACTGAGGCCGGTGAGAAAAAATCATTCAACTTGCCAACAAGGTCATATTTGTCAGTTGAGGAAGGTGAATCAATAACAGCAGGAACCGTGCTTGCAAAAATATCTAAGCAAACGACTAAGACGAGAGATATTACTGGTGGTCTGCCGAGAGTAACTGAGCTATTTGAAGCAAGAAGTCCTCAGGATCCTGCGATTGTTTCTGATATTGAAGGTATAGTAAAGTTTGGTGGAAGAAAGAAAGGATCGAGAGAAATTTCTGTGGTTGCTCAAGATGGTTCGGATGAGAAGAAATATGCAGTACCTTTAGGAAAACATATACTTGTTCAAGAAGGAGATGATATCCCAGCAGGTGAAAAAATCACAGACGGTCCTATGAACCCTCATGATATTTTAAGAATAAAAGGAACAAGTTCTGTTCAGGAATATCTTGTTAATGAAATCCAGGATGTTTACCGTCTTCAGGGTGTTAAAATTAATGACAAGCATATTGAAGTTATTGTAAGACAAATGCTTCAAAAGGTAAGAGTCGTTTCTCCGGGTGATACAAGGTTCCTTGAAGAAGATTTAGTGGATAGAATTGAGTTCATTGAAGAAAATAACAAAATGACAAATATGGTAGTGGTTGAAGATAAAGGTGATTCAAAATCTAAAAATGGTTCTATACTGCAGAAGTCTAAAGCACGGGAGTTTAATGCGGACCTCAAAAAGAGAGAGAAAAAACCGATGGAAGTCAGGGATACAATGCCTGCAACATTTGAGCATGTTCTCTTAGGTATAACTCAGGCCGCACTTTCAACCGAAAGCTTCCTGTCTGCAGCATCATTCCAGGAAACAACAAAAGTTCTTGCAAATGCAGCAATTCAGGCGAAAATTGACAGATTGATCGGACTAAAAGAAAACATTGTGATGGGTCATTTGATCCCGGCAGGAACAGGACTTAAAAAGTACAGAGCTGTTGCACTTAAGAGTGAAATGGAGCCAGCTTCTGAAGTAAAAGAAGAAGAACCTAAAACTGAAGAAACTAGTGTTGAATAGTATTTAGAAGTGTCTGTAATTCTTGACTTAATTGTTACGAAGAAGTATATTTGAAATCCGAATTTTTTTATATGAATTAAACTTAGGAGAAAGTATTGCCAACTATTAATCAACTCGTTAGAAAAGGGCGAGTTCAGATATTAGCAAAAAAGAAGGCACCAGCCTTAAGTGCTTGTCCGCAAAAGCGTGGTGTGTGCACACGAGTATACACAACTACTCCTAAGAAACCTAATTCAGCGCTTAGAAAAGTTGCCAGAGTAAGGCTAACAAATCATATGGAAGTAACTGCTTATATCCCTGGCGAAGGACACAATCTTCAGGAACATTCTATTGTTCTGATCAGAGGAGGTCGTATTAAGGATTTGCCGGGTGTCAGATATCACATAATCCGGGGCACTTTGGATACTAGTGGTGTTGAAGAGAGAAAAAAAGGAAGATCTAAATATGGAGCTAAAAAACCTAAATCGTAATAACGTATGAGAAAAAGAAGAGCAGAAAAAAGATATATAAAACCAGATCCCAAATTCAATGATATCACGGTTGCAAAGTTCATTAATTGTTTAATGAATGATGGTAAAAAATCAGCAGCAAGAAAAATTATTTATACTGCTTTTGATATTATTGAAGGTAAAACAAAAAAACCGGGGCTGGAAGTTTTCAAGCAGGCACTTTCCAATGTTCAACCTGTAATTGAAGTTAGAAGCAGAAGAGTGGGCGGAGCAACTTATCAGGTTCCAAGCGAAGTTCGACCGGATCGAAGAAATGCGTTGGCGATGAGATGGATAAAAACGTATGCAAGTCAGCGTGGAGATAAAACAATGTCACAAAAACTTGCCCAGGAACTTATTTCAGCTTCAAATAATGAAGGTTCAGCAGTTAAAAAGAAAGATGATACTCATAAGATGGCCGAAGCAAATAAAGCTTTTGCTCACTTTAAGTGGTAAGAAATTAAAACGAAATTATGTCACAAAGAACTAAAATAGAGCGTGTAAGAAATATTGGGATTATGGCGCATATCGATGCGGGCAAAACCACTACGACTGAGCGAATTCTTTTCTATACCGGTAAATTACATCGGCTTGGAGAAGTTCACGATGGTGCTGCAGTTATGGATTGGATGGATCAGGAAAAGGAACGTGGAATTACAATTACCAGTGCTGCAACAACTTGTTACTGGAATGATCATCAGATAAATATTATTGATACACCAGGTCACGTTGATTTTACAGTTGAAGTTGAAAGATCATTAAGAGTATTAGATGGAGCTGTAGCTTTATTCTGCGCTGTTGGTGGTGTTGAACCACAATCTGAAACGGTTTGGAGACAGGCAGATAAATATGGTGTCCCAAGACTTGCATTCATTAATAAAGTAGATAGAGTTGGTGCAGATTTTTATCATGCAGTTCAAATGATGAAGGACAGATTGAAAGCGAATGCTGTTCCAATAAATTTACCAATAGGTCAAGGCGATTTGTTTTCAGGAGTCATTGATCTTATCCAATTTAATGCAAGAATGTACCACGAAGAAACCTTTGGTGCTACATTCGATGAAATTCCGATTCCACAAGATTTACTTGAGACAGCCAACAAGTACAGAACTCAAATGCTTGAAGCTGTTTCTGATGTTGATGATACTTTGTTAGAAAAATATTTAGACGGAAAAGAAATTAGTCCAGATGAAGTACTAAAAGTGCTTCGACAGGCAACAATTGAAGGGAAGATAATTCCTGTACTTTGCGGATCAGCTTTTAAGAACAAAGGAGTTCAAAAACTGCTTGATTATGTGGTTGATTTACTTCCTTCACCTGTAGATTCTAAGGAAATAGAAGCTCATCATATCGGGATAAACGATATGGTAACAAGAAAAATTGATGAAAAAGAAAAATTTGTTGCTCTTGCATTTAAAATAATGAATGATCCGTATGTCGGTAAATTATGTTTCTTCCGTGTTTATGCTGGAGTCTTAAAAGCAGGTTCATATGTTTATAATTCAGTAAGTCTGAAGAAAGAACGTATTGGAAGACTTTTACAGATGCACGCGAATCATCGTGAAGATATTACTGAAGTTAAAGCTGGAGATATTGCTGCTGTAGTTGGGCTGAAACATACCCGGACTGGCGATACTTTATGTTCTGAAGATGATCCAGTTGTTCTTGAAAAGATAACTTTCCCGGAACCTGTTATACAAATTGCAATTGAACCAAAAACTAAAGCTGACCAGGATAAATTATCCGATTCTCTTTCAAAACTTTCGGATGAGGATCCAACATTCAGAGTAAATGTTGATCAGGAAACTGGTCAAACTTTGATTAGTGGAATGGGTGAACTTCATTTGGAAATTCTTGTTGACAGAATGAAAAGAGAATTCAAAGTTGAAGCAAATATTGGTAAGCCGCAGGTTGCTTACAGAGAGACAATCACGGAAAATGTTAAGGCTGAAGGCAAATTCATTAAACAATCTGGTGGTCGTGGTAAGTACGGACATGTTGAAATCGAATTAGGACCTAACGAGCAGGGTAAAGGATTTGAATTCATAAATGGTATTGTTGGCGGAACTGTTCCGAAAGAATATATTCCGGCAGTATCCCATGGAATTCAGGAAGCAATGAGAAATGGTGTGGTTGCGGGATTTCCAGTTGTTGATATAAAAGCTAAGTTGTACGATGGTTCATATCACGATGTTGACTCAGATGAATTATCATTTAAGGTTGCTGGTTCAATGGCATTCAAGAGTGGATGTCAAAAAGCAAAACCAATTTTGTTAGAACCTATTATGTCCGTTGAAGTTGTTACTCCCGAAGATTATTTGGGAGATGTTATGGGTGATCTAAATTCGAGAAGAGGAAAAATTGAAGGCTTTAATGCAAGGAAAGATGCACAGGTAATTAAAGCACTTGTACCTCTTTCTGAAATGTTTGGATATGCAACAGTTTTAAGATCAATGACGCAAGGACGAGCAATTTACTCAATGCAATTTGATCATTATCAGCAAGTACCTCAATCTATTGCAGAAGAGATTGCTGAAAAATCATTAGGTAAGAAATCAACAGCAGTATAATTAATAAAGAATAAATAATTAAAGGAACAAATTTAAAAGGAGAAACCGATGGCAAAAGCAAAATTTGACAGAAGTAAGCCGCACGTTAACGTCGGTACAATTGGTCACGTAGATCATGGTAAAACCACATTAACAGCCGCCATCACAATGGCTCTTAATAAAAAAGGCTTATCGGAGATTAGAACATTCGACAGTATTGATAATGCACCTGAAGAAAGAGAAAGAGGCATTACGATAGCAACAGCTCATGTGGAATATTCAACTGAAAAAAGACACTACGCTCACGTAGACTGTCCTGGCCACGCTGACTATGTGAAGAACATGATTACTGGTGCTGCACAGATGGATGGTGCTATTCTGGTTGTTGCTGCTACGGATGGACCTATGCCTCAGACCAGAGAGCATATTCTCCTTGCAAGACAGGTAGGTGTTCCTAAAATAGTTGTGTTCATGAATAAAGTAGATATGGTTGACGATCCTGAACTTCTTGAATTAGTTGAAGTTGAATTAAGAGATTTATTGACCTCTTATGAATTTCCTGGTGATGAGATTCCAATAATTCAGGGTTCAGCATTAAAAGCTCTTGAGGTAGTATCAAATCCTGATTCAAAGGTTGATGATCCTGCTCTAGATTGTATCTGGAAGCTTATGGATGCAGTTGATGCATATATTCCAATACCGGAAAGAGAAACCAAGAAGCCATTCCTGATGCCTGTTGAGGACGTGTTCTCTATTACAGGTCGTGGTACAGTTGCAACCGGAAGAGTAGAGAGAGGTGAAGTAAAACTTCAGGAAGAAGTTGAGCTTATCGGTCTTGGCATTCATAAAAAGACAGTTGTGACCGGAATTGAAATGTTCAGAAAAGAACTTGACGTAGCAATGGCTGGCGATAATGCCGGAATTTTGCTTAGAGGTGTTGATAAAAATGAAATCGAAAGAGGAATGGTTTTGGCAAAAACAGGTTCCATTACTCCTCATACCGTTTTCGACGGTTCAGTTTATATTTTGTCAAAAAATGAAGGTGGAAGACATACACCATTCTTTAATGGTTACAGACCGCAGTTCTATTTCAGAACTACTGACGTAACAGGTGTTGCTTCTCTTCCTGAAGGCACTGAAATGGTTATGCCTGGTGATAATGTAAATCTTAAAATTGAATTGATTTCTGAAATCGCTATGGAAGAAGGTTTAAGATTCGCTATTCGTGAAGGCGGCAGAACCGTTGGTGCTGGTGTTGTAACAAAGATTTATAAATAATTATTAAATATTCTTTTTTAGAAAAGGGAGTATCTCATCTCCCTTTTCACTTGTGTTAAATAAAAGGAGTTTCTAATTGGCTGGTCAGAAAATAAGAATTAAGTTGAAATCTTATGATCATATATTGATTGATAAGTCAACTGAAAAGATCATTAAAACCGTCAGAAGTACTGGAGCAGTGGTCTCAGGACCAATTCCTCTTCCGACACGTAAAACAATTTATACTGTATTAAGATCTCCTCATGTTGATAAGAAATCAAGAGAGCAATTTGAAACACGCGCACACAAAAGAATAATTGATATTCATAATTCAAATAATAAAACCGTCGATTCATTGAGCAAGCTTGATATTCCGGCGGGTGTTGACATAGAAATTAAGTTATAATTTAAAACCGAGTTTGATATGCCGGGAATTTTAGGTAAAAAAATAGGAATGACCAGCGTCTTTAATGCTGAGGGTGATTTAGTAACGGTCACTGTTATTCAGGCAGGACCTTGTAAAGTTGTTTCTCTTCGTAATAAAGAAAAAGACGGTTACTCCGCTGTTGCCATTGGCTTTGAAGAGAAGAAAGAAAAACATGTTAGTAAACCGGTTTTAGGGCAGTTTAAGAAAAACAATCTGACTCCTTTTAAAACTGTAAAGGAATTTAAGGGATTTGATGCAGATACCTTGAAAGTTGGTGACGACATAAAAGTAGATTTTTTCAAAGAAGGCGAAATCATCAAAGTTAGAGGAAAGAGTAAAGGAAAAGGATTTCAGGGTGTAATGAAGCGTCACAATTTTGGTGGTGTTGGTGGAACAACTCACGGACAAAGTGATAGATTAAGAGCTCCGGGTTCAATTGGCTCAAGCTCTTATCCTTCAAGAGTTTTTAAAGGTATGAAGATGGCAGGAAGAATGGGATTTGAGAATGTTACCATACGTAATCTTAAGGTAATTAAAATTATCCCTGAAGATAATTTAATACTGATTAAAGGTGCTGTACCAGGCTCAATAAATTCAATAGTTGAACTGATTAAGCCATAAGCTTATAAAAAAGAATTAATAGCTGAATAATCATGACATTAGAGATTTTAAAAATAGACGGTAAACCTTCGGGTAAAAAACTTAAGCTTGATGATGAGATTTTCGGCATTCAGCCAAATGATCACGCAATCTATCTTTCTGTTAAAGCTTTTCTTGCTAATCAGAGGCAGGGAACACATAAAGCTAAAGAAAGAGCAGAAGTAAGCGGCGGCGGTAAGAAACCCTGGAGACAAAAAGGAAGAGGAACTGCAAGAGCTGGAACGACCCGTTCTCCATTATGGATTGGTGGTGGAACTATATTCGGTCCACGTCCAAGAGATTACAGGCAGAAGCTTCCACAAAAAGTAAGGCAGCTTGCACGGAAGTCTGCACTTAGCTACAAAGCTAAAGATGAACAGTTGATAGTAGTTGAAGATTTTTCATTTGATAAACCGAAGACGAAAGATTTCGTTTCAATGATGGAAGCATTAAATCTGAACGGAAAAAAGATTCTTCTTTTAACAGGTAAGAATGAAACTAATCTTTATAAATCCGGAAGAAATATTAATAAAGTTAGTGTGATGGAGGCAAGCAAAGCTTCTACTTATGATATTCTGAACAACCAGATTTTAGTTCTTCAGCATACTGCTGTTGAGGCCATAGCTAAAACCTTCGGTAACAATGAAGAAAAGGCGGTGAGCTGATATGCACCAGATATTAATAAGTCCTCTTGTTACAGAGAAGATGACAAATATAACTGCCGATAATGGTAAGTATGGATTTTTAGTCAATCCAAAAGCAAATAAAATTCAGATTGCTAAAGCTATTGAAGCGAAATTCAATGTTCATGTAACAGAAGTAAAGACCATAAATCATCCGGGAAAAACAAAAACTCAGTTTAGAAAAAAAGGAAGATTTACAGGGAAGACAGCGAAATATAAGAAAGCAATTATCACCCTTAAAGAAGGGGAAAAAATTGAGCTATTCGAAGCAGTTTAGCTTTTAAGAACAGGTATTTAAATGGGAATTAAAAAATTAAAACCAACAACTCCGGGAACAAGATTCAGAAGTAATTATACTTTTGAAGAGATAACTAAGACTGTACCCGAGAAATCTCTTACTGTTGCATTAAAGAAATCAGGCGGCAGAAATAATCTTGGCAGAATTACTTCCAGGCATATTGGCGGCGGTCACAAGAGAAGGTACAGAATCATAGACTTTAAGAGAAATAAGCACGGTATTGCTGCAAAAGTTTTTTCTATTGAATATGATCCGAACAGATCGGCTAGAATTGCGCTGCTTCACTACGCTGATGGCGAAAAAAGATATATAATTGCCCCGAATGGTTTGAAGGTTGGAGATAAAATATCATCTGGACCCGGAAGTGAAATTTCAGTTGGTAATGCATTGCCGCTTAAAGAAATGCCATTAGGAAGCTTTGTTCATAACGTTGAGATTAAACCCGGCAAAGGTGGTCAGATCGGAAGAAGTGCTGGCAGTTCTCTTCAGTTGATGGCAAAAGAAGGAAACTTAGCTCAGCTTAAGATGCCTTCCGGAGAAGTGAGATTGATAAATGTAAATTGTTTGGCTACATACGGAATGGTCGGAAATTCAGAACACGAAAATATTAGTCTTGGTAAAGCAGGAAGAACACGTTGGCTAGGAAGAAGGTCATACGTTAGAGGTGTTGCGATGAACCCTGTTGATCATCCGATGGGCGGCGGTGAAGGTAAAACTTCAGGCGGTGGTCATCCGGTATCTCCATGGGGACAGAAATCGAAAGGATTGAAAACTCGTAAAAGAAAAAATCAATCTAATAAATACATTATTAAAAGAAGGAAAAATTAGGTTTAGCTTATGCCTCGTTCGGTAAAAAAAGGACCTTTTATACATTATAAACTGCTTGAAAGAATCAAGCAGCTTAATAATGCGAATCAAAAGAAAATAGTTAAGACCTGGTCACGTGCATCTATAATAACACCTGATTTTGTTGGTCATACTATTGCAGTTCATAATGGAAACAAGATGATTCCGATTTTCATTACTGAAAATATGGTCGGACATAAATTAGGTGAATTTTCACCTACACGAATTTTCAGAGGTCATCCGGGTACTAAAGCAGAAAAAGCAGCTAAAGCCGGTTAATTAAGAAAGATCAAGTTGATGGAAGCAAGAGCAATAAATAGATTTATAGGTTCATCACCAAGGAAAATGAGATTGGTGATTGATTTAATAAGAGGTGAATCAGTAGATAAAGCATTGGAGATTCTTCACTTCTCTCCAAAGCATTCATCTAAAGATGCGGAGAAGACTTTAAGGTCTGCAATTTCTAATCTTATTAATACAAAAGAGGAAACTGTCAGAGTTGAGCCTGCTGATCTTTTCGTAAAGGAAGCGTATGTGAATGTTGGTCCGACATTGAGAAGAATATCACCTGCACCTCAGGGCAGAGCATACAGGATTAGAAAAAGATCCTGTCATTTAACAATTATAGTAGCAAAAAAAGCATAATTTAAGGAGAAATTTTTGGGACAGAAAACTAATCCGATAGGCTTAAGAGTAGGTTTAATCAGAGGTTGGAACTCGAACTGGTATGAGAGTAAAAGTTATGCAACTAAACTTAAAGAAGACGAAAAGCTTCGCAGCTACGTAAGAAACAGATTGAAAAAAGCAGGTATTTCTAAAATAATAATTGACAGAACATCTAAGAACGTAATATTAAATATTCATACATCAAGACCGGGCGTTGTAATTGGTAAAAGCGGTAAAGAAATAACCCAGCTTGAAGAAGAATTAAGACAATTAACTAAAAAAGAAGTTAAGATTCAGATTTCAGAAATTAAAAGACCGGAACTCGATGCTTATCTGGTTGCAGAGAATATTGCGAGTCAGATTGCAGGAAGAGTTTCTTTCAGAAGAGCAATGAAGATGGCAATCACAGCTTCGATGAGAATGGGTGCCGAAGGTATAAGAATTAAGTGTGGTGGTAGATTAGGTGGTGCTGAAATAGCAAGAACTGAACAATATAAAGATGGAAGAATACCGCTTCACACATTAAGAGCTGATATAGATTATGCAAATGGCAGAGCAGAAACTATCTATGGCTCAATAGGAATTAAAGTTTGGATTTGCCGTGGAGAAATACTCGGCAAGAGAGCTATGGAATAATTTTGAGCAGGAGCTAACATTATGTTAATGCCGAAAAGAGTAAAATTTAGAAAAGCACATAGAGGTAGAAGAAAAGGCTACGCGAAGCGAGGCAGTTCAGTTGCCTTTGGAGATTTTGGTTTGAAATCTTTAGAGCCAGCCTGGATTACGAGCAGGCAGATTGAAGCTTGTCGTGTTGCTCTTTCAAGAAAAATGAAAAGAGACGGTCGTGTCTGGATAAGAATTTTCCCAGACAAACCGGTTTCTAAAAAACCTCTTGAAACAAGAATGGGTAAAGGAAAAGGCGCCCCGGAGTTTTGGGTTGCAGTTGTTAAACCGGGAAGAATTCTGTTTGAAGTTTCCGGTGTTACAAGAGAAGTTGCAAATGATGCACTTCAGCTTTGCTCTCACAAGCTGCCTGTTAAAACTAAAGTGGTTTCAAGACCAGATTTTGAATAAGCTGAGGACTTTGAAATGAAGATTCATGAAATAAAAGAAATGAAAACTGAAGAAATAGTTCAGAGGATAAAAGATGAAGAGCAAAGTCTTGTTGACTTGAGGTTCTCTCATCAGTTGAAGCAATTGACGAACACAGCCAAAATAAAAAATGTGAAAAGAGATATCGCAAGGTTGAGAACAGTTCTTCAGGAAAGAGAATTGCAAACAGCAGGTAGTTCAGTGAAAGGAGCAAACGCTTAAAAAATGGAAACGCGCGGATTAAGAAAAACCAGGATTGGAGTTGTAGTTAGTAATAAGATGGATAAAACAATTACGGTTGCAATTGAAAGAAAAGTTGCTCATCCTATTTATAAAAAATATTTTAAGAAGACTACCAAGCTGATGGCTCACGATGAAAAAAAGGAATGTAAACCAGGTGATAAAGTTAAAATTATGGAAACACGCCCACTCAGCCTAAAAAAGAGATGGCGCTTAGTCGAAATTATTGAAAAAGCCAAGTAGGCAGGAGAATTACGAGCGATGATACAGGAAGAAACAAATCTGATCGTGGCTGATAATTCTGGTGCAAAGAAAGTAAGATGCATCAGGGTATTAGGCGGAAGCGGCAGAAGATATGCCACAGTTGGCGATACAATTGTAGTTAGTGTCAAAACTGCAATGCCGAATGGAACAGTAAAGAAAGGTGAAGTTTCAAGAGCAGTTATTGTTAGAACTAAAAAAGAAGTTAGAAGAAAAGATGGTTCATACATTCGCTTTGATGAAAATGCAGCAGTGTTGATAAATCCTCAGAACGAGCCGCGTGGTACACGTATCTTTGGTCCTGTTGCCCGTGAGTTGAGAGATAAACAGTTTATGAAAATCGTTTCATTAGCACCTGAAGTATTGTAAAAGGTTAATTATGAAAATCAGAAAAAATGATATGGTTATGGTAATTTCCGGCAATGATCGTGGAAAAACCGGAAAAGTACTTAAAGTATTTCCAGCGAAATATAGAGTTATCGTTGAAGGAATAAATCTTAGGAAAAGGCATACAAAACCTAACCGGAAAAGTCCTCAGGGAGGAATTCTTGAAAAAGAAGCATCAATCCATGCTTCAAACATAATGATTCTCGATCCTAAGAGTAATGAACCAACACGTATGGGTTCCAGAGTTATCCTTGACGAAAAAACTGGTAAAAAGAAAATTGCCCGCGTTGCCAAAGCAAGCGGAGAAATGATTCAATAAGAATTTAAATTATTGTTAGACAGATGGCAGAAAAAAAACAAGTAAAAGAACCAAAAGAGAAGAAAGAGAAATCTAAAAAAGAAGCTGAAAAACCATCCGCTGAAAAGGATGTTAAAATTCCAAGCAGACTTTTTGATTACTATCGTGCTGAAATCATTCCCGGTTTGATGAAAACCTTAGGCTATAAGAACATCATGCAGGTGCCGAAGATAGAGAAAATTGTGGTTAATATGGGAGTTGGCGCTGCGGTTGCTGAACCTAAGATTCTTGAAGAAGCAGTTAAAGTACTGGAATCAATAACAGGTCAGAAAGCCAGCATTAGAAAGGCGAAGAAAGCAATCTCAAACTTTAAATTAAGAGAAGGTCTAAGCATCGGCGCAATGGCAACTCTGCGTAAAGAAAGAATGTATGAGTTTCTCGATAGACTTATAAATGTTGCTCTTCCTCGTGTGAGAGATTTTCGTGGTTTGTCGGACAAATCTTTTGATGGAAGAGGAAATTATACTCTGGGAGTTAAAGAGCAGATTATTTTTCCTGAAATAAACGTTGATAAGATAACTAAAGTTCTTGGTATGGATGTTACAATTGTAACTTCTGCTAAATCTGATAACGAGGCTTACGAATTATTAAAATCTTTCGGAATGCCTTTTATTAAAAAAGAAATTAAAACAGCTTAGGAGATTTAATGGCCCGGACATGTTTAATAGCAAGAGAAGCAAAAAGACACAGACTTTATGAAAAGTATAGGAAACAGCGTGAAGAACTGAAAGCAAACGGTGACTACGAAGAGCTTCAAAAACTTCCTCGTGATTCTTCTATGACCAGATTAAAGAACCGCTGTATGTTTACAGGAAGAGCAAGAAGCTATTATAGAAAATTTGGAGTTTCAAGATTAGTCTTCAGAGAAATGGCTCTGAGGGGTGAAATTCCAGGCGTAAAAAAATCAAGTTGGTAAACGGAGAAAGTTTAAATGCCAGTTACAGACCCAATTGCAGATTATTTGACCAGGATTAGAAACGCTACTAAAGCAAAAAAAGTGCGTGTTGAAATTCCGGCATCCAGAACTAAAATAGGATTGTCAGAAATTCTAAAAAATTTAGGTTATATAATTGATTACGAAATAATTGATGACAATAAACAAAATAAACTGAACATTGTTTTAAAATATAAAAACGGAATACCAGCCATCAACGGTTTGAAGAGAATAAGTAAACCCGGTTTGCGTGTTTACAGAGCAGCTGACAAGCTGCCGAAAGTTTTAAATGGTTTAGGCACTGCAGTTATTTCTACTCCTAAAGGTTTATTAACTGACAAGGATGCGAGAAATCAACTAATCGGTGGTGAAGTACTTTGTTATATATGGTAAAATTTAAAGTCGGAGATTAAAAATTGTCCAGAATAGGTAAAAAACCTGTAGAGATTCCAAAAGGCGTCAATATTAATTTGGAAGGCCAGGTAATTAAAGTTAAAGGACCAAAAGGTGAACTTCACAGAACAATTCATCCCGCGATTAAGGCTGAAGTTGTTGAGAGTGAAATAAAGTTTAGCAGACCTGACGATTTAAAAGAATCAAGATCACTGCATGGTTTAACACGTGCATTGATTCAGAATATGATTATCGGAGTTACTGATTCATATAAGAAGACTCTTGATATTGTTGGCGTCGGTTATAAGGCTGAACTCAAAGGAAAAAATTTATTATTAAATATAGGTTATTCACATCCGATTTACTTTGTTCCGCCTGATGAAGTAAAACTTGAGGTTCCTGCTCCGACTCAAATAATAATATCAGGCATTGACAAAGAATTAGTTGGACTTGTTGCAGCTAAAATAAGATCTTTCAGAAAACCTGAACCGTACAAAGGTAAGGGAATTAAATATTCAGATGAACGAATTATTCGCAAAGCCGGTAAGACTGCTGGGGCATAATTTTTAGGAGTTTTATTTGTAATGAAAAAGAAGACATCAAGAAGTAGAGCAAAAATTAAAATCAGAAAAAAGATTTCCGGAACAGAGGGAAGACCACGTCTTTCAGTTTACAGAAGTCTTGATAATATTTATGCTCAAATAATAGACGATACAACCGGAAACACTTTAGTCGCGATTTCCAGCTTAGCTAAAGAAGCAAAAGCTGAAGTAAAATCAATTAAAGGGAAAATAAATAAGAGCAAGCTTATCGGTAATATGCTTGCAAAAAAAGCATTGGAAAAAAACATTAAGAATGTTGTGTTTGACAGGGGTGGTTTTAGATATCATGGCAGAGTTAAAGCTTTAGCTGATGGTGCCCGCGAGGGAGGACTTCAATTCTAATGTTTATTGCCGGGTCGTCTAACGGTAGGACTGCGCCCTTTGGAGGCGTCTGCAGAGGTTCGAATCCTCTCCCGGCAGCTTCCATTTTTATAATGAAAGTTTTTAGGAGATAAATTTGAAAAGAGTTAAATCCACTGATTCAGACGGATTAAAAGAAAAAGTTGTTCACATCAATCGTGTTGCCAAAGTTGTTAAAGGCGGACGCCGGTTCAGCTTCAACGCTATTGTCGTGGTTGGTGATGGAAACGGGGTCGTTGGCGTTGGACTTGGAAAAGCTAATGAAGTAACCGATGCAATATCAAAAGGAATTGATGATGCAAAGAAAAATCTTGTGAAGGTCACAATTCGAAGGGGAACTATTTCACACCAAATAGTTGGCAGGTTTGGTGCTGGTAAAGTGCTCTTAAAACCAGCCTCTCCGGGAACCGGACTTATTGCTGGTGGCGGCGTTAGAGCAGTTCTTGAAGCTGCTGGTGTTCAGGATATTTTAACAAAATCTCTTGGTTCAAGCAATCCGCATAATCAGGTAAAAGCAACTTTAAATGGATTGCTTATGCAGATTGATGCTAAGACAATGGCGAACAAAAGAGGAAAAACTATTCAGGAAATTTTTGCTTCGTAAAAGAGGTTATATGGCTAAGTTAAAAATAATACAAACCAGAAGTATCATAGACAGACCAGAGAAACAGAAAAAAATTATTGAAGCTCTGGGTCTTGGCAGACCTAATTGGGAGAGAGTCCATAATGATACTCCACAAATAAGGGGTATGATTAATAAAGTTTCTCATCTTGTTAAGGTTGAAGCAGTAAAGGAATAAGGAAATTATAAAATGGATATTCTAAGTAATTTAAAATACGCTGAAGGCTCAAGGAAAAAACGAAAGAGAGTCGGTAGAGGAGAAGGCTCGGGCCACGGCGGCTATTCAACCAGAGGAATGAATGGTCAGCGTTCGCGCTCAGGTTCGAAAAAGAGATCCTGGTTTGAAGGTGGTCAGATGCCTTTGCAAAGAAGAATTCCGAAATTCGGATTCACAAATATTTTTAAAGAGACTTACCAGGTTGTAAATCTTAATGCTCTGCAAAGAATAGCTGATGAAAATAAAGCTGACAAAGTTTTAAACATTGAAGAATTAAAAAATCTAGGTTTGATTTCCAGCATAAAAAAGCCGGTAAAGATTTTAGCTAAAGGCGAAATAAAAGCAAAAATAAATCTTGAGGTTAATGCAATCAGCAAAAGTGCAAAAGAAAAAATAGAATCGGCTGGCGGTTCAATAAAGTTAATTTAATGCGGTATTAAATGTCGAGACTTACAGATACTTTCCGGAACATCTTTAAAATACACGAACTCCGCCAGAGGATATTTTATACACTGGCTATACTTTTTCTTGTTCGGTTAGGTGCACATATAACCATTCCCGGTGTTGATACAACACTGCTCACAGAGAGCATGAAGAATGCAACTACGGATAACCTTTTTGGTTTGTACGATATGTTTGTCGGTGGTGCTTTCTCAAATGCAGCGATATTTGCACTTGGAATAATGCCTTACATTTCGGCATCAATTATAATTCAGCTTCTTGGTGCTGTTGTGCCTTATTTCCAAAAGCTGCAGCAGGAAGGTGAAGAAGGCAGAAAAAAAATTACTCAGCTTACCAGGTACGGTACGGTTCTGATTTCTGGAATGCAGGCCTGGGGTGTTACAATCAGGCTATTAAATATTCAGGTTCAAGGATTACCAATTGTTCCTGAAACCGTTAGTGGTTTTGCATGGGTTCTTTCAACAATCATAATACTTACATCAGGCACTATTTTTATGATGTGGATGGGAGAACAAATAACTGATAGAGGTATTGGCAACGGAATTTCTTTAATAATTTTTATCGGAATCATCGCAAGATTCCCGCATTCAATTTTTGATGAAATCAGATTAATTAGCGTTGGGCAAAGATCGATCATAATTGAAATAGTAATTTTAATTTTTATGTTCTTTATCATTGCTGGTGTTGTGCTCGTTACGCAAGGCACAAGAAGAATTCCTGTTCAATACGCAAAGCGGGTTGTAGGGAGAAAAATTTATGGTGGTGTAACTCAATATATTCCATTAAGAGTTAATACCGCAGGAGTAATGCCCATTATTTTTGCTCAGTCAATTATGTTTATACCAAATACGGTTTTATCATTTTTCCCTGATAACGAATTTTTGCAGAGTTTATCTACTTATTTTGTTTATGATTCTCCCGTTTATTCAACTATTTATGCCCTGATGATTGTGTTCTTTACTTATTTTTATACAGCAATCGCATTTAATCCAAAAGATGTTGCTGATAATATGAAAAAGCAGGGTGGATTTATTCCAGGTATAAGACCAGGGAAGCAAACTTCAGAGTTCATTGATAATATTTTAACTAAGATTACTTTACCCGGTTCTATTTTCCTGGCTATCGTTGCAATTTTACCTGCATTCGTTTCAGGCTTTGGAGTATCCGGTCAGTTCGCTCAGTTTTTCGGTGGAACCAGTCTGCTTATTATTGTTGGTGTAGCGCTGGATACACTTCAGCAAATTGAATCCCACTTGCTGATGAGACATTACGATGGTTTTATGAAGTCCGGGAAATTCAAAGGACGCAGATCCTAGTTAGCTTGTGATTTATATAAAGACTCAAAAAGAAATCGATTTTATTAGAGAGAGTTGTAGGATAGTTGCAGAAACGCTTCGCCTGGTTAAGAGTAATGTCAAAATTGGTGTAACGACGTTTGAATTAGATCGGATAGCTGAAGATTATATAAAAAGTAATAATGCAATTCCTGCATTCAAAGGTTATTCGCAGGGAGGTTTGCCTGGTTTTCCGGGTTCAGTTTGCACCTCGATAAACGATGCGGTAGTACACGGAATTCCTGGTCAGGTTAAACTTGAAGACGGAGATATAATTTCTCTCGACGTTGGTGTTCTTAAAAATAATTATTATGGTGATGCAGCAATAACCGTTGCAGTTGGAAAAATTTCTGATGAAAAAAAGATGCTTATGGAAGTGACAGAAAAATCATTGCAACTTGGTATTGAGCAAGCCAAAAATGGAAACAGAGTCCACGATATATCAGCAGCAGTTCAGGATTATGTTGAGCAAAACGGATTTTCTATTGTAAGAGATCTTTGTGGTCATGGCGTTGGTAAATTTCTTCATGAAGATCCAGCAGTTCCAAATTTCGGAAAAAGAGGAACTGGCTCAAAACTGAAAAGAGGAATGACGATTGCTATCGAGCCTATGGTTAATGCTGGCGGATATGAAGTGATTACTTCTCCGGATGGCTGGACTGTGATAACGGCGGATGGTTCTCCATCAGCTCATTTTGAGCATACGATTTTAATATTGGATAATTCACCGGAAATCTTAACTGTTTGTTAATGGCTAAACAAGGACCAATAAAAATAGATGGCGTTATTACTGAAACTTTACCGAACGCAACTTTCAGGGTAAAGCTGGATAATGGTCATGAAATTCTTGCTCATATTTCAGGCAAGATGAGAATGCATTTTATAAAGATTCTTGTTGGCGATAAAGTTTCGGTTGAAATGTCTCCCTACGATTTATCAAAGGGAAGAATTACTTACAGATATAAATAATGGGTGTAATATGAAAGTTAGATCATCAGTAAGAAAAATATGCGATAAGTGCAAAATAATCAGACGCAAGGGCGTGGTTAGGGTTATTTGTTCTAATCCAAAGCACAAGCAGAGACAAGGTTAAAATTAATAAAGGAGTTTTAATTGGCACGTATATCGGGTGTTGATTTACCTAAAAATAAAAAAGTGTTATTCGGTCTTCAGTATATATATGGAATAGGACCGACATCGTCTTCTGATATTCTTGAAAAAGCAAAAATAGATCCCAATAAAAAAGTTGGCGATCTTACTGAAGAAGATGTAGCACAAATAAGAGCGGTTATTACTGCTGAGTTTAAAGTTGAAGGCGCGCTCCGTTCTGAAGTTCAGCAGAACATTAAAAGATTAATGGATATCGGAGCTTACAGAGGAATAAGACACAGAAAAGGTCTTCCGGCAAGAGGTCAGAGAACCCGAACTAATTCCAGAACCAGAAAAGGTAAACGTAAAACTGTTGCCGGCAAGAAGAAAACACCAACTAAGAAATAATTTTTGTTAATCGGAGGATTTTGATTGGCTAAATCAGTAAAAAAAGTTAAAAAGAGAACACAGGTAGACCTGAATGGTGTTGCTCATATAAAAGCAACATTTAATAATGTTATTGTTACAATTACAGATATTTATGGTAACACATTATCATGGTCATCTGCTGGTAAAAACGGTTTTAAAGGATCAAGAAAAAATACACCCTTTGCTGCACAGGTTTCTGCTGAAGCTGCTGCCAAAGAAGCTTATGCTCTCGGGCTTAGAAAAGTTGAAGTAAGAGTAAAAGGACCCGGTTCCGGCAGAGAAGCAGCTATCAGATCACTATATACTGCAGGTTTGGAAGTTTCATCAATAAAAGATATAACTCCAATCCCTCATAATGGATGCAGACCACCAAAGCGTAGAAGAGTTTAAAAGAAGGAGTTATCGTTAAATGGCAAGATACACAGATTCAGTTTGCAAATTATGCAGGAGAGAAAAGCAGAAGCTTTTTCTTAAAGGGCAGAAATGTTATACTGAAAAGTGCCCGATTGAATCAAAGAATTATGCACCCGGTCAACATGGATTGAGCAGAAGATCAAAAGTATCTGAATACGGGATACAGCTAAGAGAGAAGCAAAAGATTAAAAGAATGTATGGATTACTTGAGACTCAATTCAGGAATTATTTTGAGAAGGCAATTAAGCAAAAGGGTATTACTGGTGAAAACCTGATAAAGATTCTTGAAAGAAGATTAGACAATGTAATTTTTAGATTAGGCTTTGCGGCTTCAAGAAGTCAGGCAAGACAACTTATAAAGCACAGACATTTTATGGTCAATGACAGACTGGTTGATATTCCGTCATACCTTGTTTCTCAGGGCGATATTGTAAAAGTAAAAGATAAAAGTAAGAAGCTGGACGCTATTCATAATTCGCTTAAGCGGGTTAAGGAGAGTGCGTATCCATGGCTTACTATAGATAAAGCAACATTAACCGGAACATTTCTTCAGGTTCCGGAAAGAGCAGATGTTCCTCTAAACGCCAATGAACAATTGGTTGTAGAGCTCTATTCTAAATAATTAATTTTTGAAATTTTAGAGGATTTTTTAATGAATACATCACACTTAATTATGCCTGAATCAGTGGTTTTGGATGAATCAAATTATTCAAACACTTTTGGAAAATTTACTCTTCAGCCGCTTGAGCGAGGATTTGGAGTAACTTTAGGCAATTCTCTTCGGAGAGTGCTTCTTTCATCTCTGCCGGGTGCTGCTATTACCTCGGTTAAATTCAGCGGCATATTACATGAGTTCACAACCATTCCTGGTGTAGTTGAAGATGTTTCCGAAATCGTATTAAATCTTAAGCAGGTCAGGATGAAATTACTTTCCAAAAAACCTAATAAGATTGACCTATCATTTAATGGTGATAAAAAATGGACAGCGGCTGATATACAAAAAGCAAGTAATGAAGTAGAAATTTTAAACCCTGATCTTCATATTGCTACTCTGAATAAGAGTGCAAAGTTTGATGTTGAATTAAGAGTTGGCAAAGGTACTGGCTACGTTCCTGCTGTCGAGAATGCATCTCCGGATCAGGCTATTGGCGTTATCCCGATTGACTCTATTTTCACACCTCTTAGAAATGTTAAAATGACAGTTGAGAATGTTAGAATTGGTGATAAAAATGATTTCGAAAAACTGACTTTAGAAATTTCAACTGATGGTTCAATCACTCCTGATGATGCTCTTACTCAGGCTGCAAAAATCCTGAGGGAACACGTTCAGTTATTCATCAATTTTGATATAGAACAGGAAGAAGAACAGCCGGTTACGGAAAAGGATACTGAGTTTGACAGAATTAAAAAGATACTTACGACTTCGGTTGATGATCTTGAATTGAGTGTAAGATCACACAACTGTCTAAAAGCAGCGAATATAAAAATACTTGGCGACCTTGTTAGAAAAGATGAAGCAGAAATGCTCAAGTTCAGAAATTTTGGAAGAAAATCTCTGGCTGAGCTTATGGAAATTGTTGAAGATCTTGGAATAGAATTCGGCATGGATGTGGACAAGTATATTAAAGTTGAAGCAGAACCTAAATAAAACGATAAGGGTAAACAGATGAGACACAATGTTAAGGGAAGAAAATTAGGAAGAACAGCAAGCCATCGGAAGGCTACTTTAAACTCTCTAATAACTTCTCTGCTTAAACATAAGAGAATTAAAACAACTCTTGCTAAGGCTAAAGAAACCAGAGGTTTTGCCGAGAAACTTGTTACAAAAGCCCGTAAAGGTGATTTACACGCAAAGAAACAGGTGATGGAATTAATTAAAGATAAAGAAGTTGTTAAAGAATTATTCTCAGATATAATTCCTAAGATTGGTGACAGACCCGGTGGTTATACACGAGTTGTGAAACTGGGACATAGAGAAGGTGACGCAGCGCAAATGGCAATAATCGAGCTTGTAGACTACAATGAGGTTGTTACCGCAAGGGCAGAACAGCAAAAGGAAAAGAGAGAGACTAAAGCAAAAGAGAAAGAAGCTAAAGCAAAGGCTGAGAAAGAAGATAAGCTCCTCGAAGAACAAGCTGCTGAAGCTCCTAAAAAATAATTTAGCTAATTTTTTGTATTATAAGAGTAATCGAAATTTTCGGTTACTCTTTTTTTTTACTTATTATGTTTAAAGATATCCAGTTCCTAAAATCTGTATTTGAGCTTGATGATCTGCCCAAATCTGACTTGCCGCAATTGATCTTATGCGGAAGGTCAAACGTAGGTAAGTCTTCTTTCATTAATAGTATTTCTAATAGGAAGGGAATAGCGAAGACAAGTTCTACTCCGGGAAAAACCAGATCAATAAATTTCTACAAAGCCGATGATAAGTTTTTTATGGTTGACTTGCCCGGATTCGGCTATGCCAAGACCAGTATCAAAGAAAGAGAAAAGTGGGGTAAGCTGGTTTCAAAATATATTCTTGAATCAACAAGTATCTATCACGCATTTCACCTAATTGATCCCAGATACGAACCGACTGAGCTGGATATTCAATTAAATCTATGGCTAAAAACTGCGAACAAAGATTATTCTGTAATTCTCAGTAAAGCAGATAAGCTGAATCAATCAGAAACTCATAAGGCAATAAGTACAATCCATTCATTTTTTCCTGAACTTAAATTGAACAAGAATCTGTTTCTTTACTCGACTGTTACCGGAAGATGGAAGAAACCCATACAAAAAAAGATTACTGAACTATTCTTTTAAATTGATCTGAATGTTATTTTTCAACAATTAGTTGTTAAATTTATTTCACTAATAAATTTTTCCTATTGAAACCGTCACATGCTTGATAAAAGACAACGTAAAAGAATCTTAATATTTCTGGTTATACCATTACTTGCGTCTGGCTTATTCTTCAGTGACGACCTCACATTCAGACTTATAATAATTGCTCTTCTAGTAATTTATGTTGCATTTATTATCTTCCTACGAGATTCAGTAAGATTTTCAGGCGGTTATTCAATTTCTGAAGCAGAAGATACTGTTTCTGAACCAGTTACTGCTCCACGTTCTGATTTGGAAGAATCCTTCAAAATAGTATCGAAGAATAGAAAAGTCGATGTTATAACAGACGAAAACTACAAACCGGAATACGGTGTATCAAAAACCACGCTCAAACCCCACGATTTAAAAGAACGATTTGATGAAATTGTTAAGGAAACTCTGCCTCCCGGAACCGGACACGATGAGCAATTTGGATTTGTTATTGAAAGAATGCTCACTGTTATGGCAGAGCTTTACAATGCTCACTCAGCAATTTACTTCTGGCATAATAAGAAAAAAGAAAAATTAATTATTGAGAAGTTCGTCTCCTCTTCTAACCAGTTGACCAAAAGAAAATTTGATATTGAAGACGATGTATTAAGTAAAATAGTTGAGAACGGTGAACCTGAATTATTGACTGATATTTCCCGTACTGCGGAAGCAGATGTAATAAGATATTATGATTCTAATCAGGGAATAAAAAGTTTTGCCGGTGTACCTGTGTTTTATAATAATGAACTTGTTGCAATTATTGCAATCGATTCAAAGGTTGAAGACGCTTTTGGAATTGAGACAATTTACTCGCTTGGCCGGTTTATACGCCTGATAACAATGCTTATAGGAATATTCGAGGAAAAATATTCTGATACCATCTCCCAGAAGAGACTTGAAGGATTGTTAAAAATCCTCGGTCCTGAGAATGAATTTGAAGATGAAAAAGAAATGATAAATGCTCTTCCTGAAGCCCTAAAAAATATGATTAAATGGGATGCTTTTGCATTTATCTATTTTAATCCGATTGAGAAAATATTCAAAACTGAAAAAGTTGATAACACTACTGCGCTGAAATACATCGGAATAGATCTTCAGATTGATCTGAATGGAACTCTTGTTGGCAAATCAATAGTTACCGGAATTCCTGTTAAAATAGATGATACCTCAGCGGGTAATTATAAAAGATATTCACGTGCTGAAGATGTATCCTTTGACGGATCGTTTGTTGCAATTCCACTTATCTACAATAAGCAAATTTATGGTGTCATTTGCTTTGAAAGCTTAAAGAAAAATGCTTACAGTAACCAGGATGTTCAGTTCCTCAAAAAATCTTTGAATGTCCTGGCTTATATTATTTACACACATTCTACTCAAAAATTATTGAAGAATCTGACTTCAGTTGATTTTGAAACCAGAGCGCTCAATGCTTCATCATTTAAAGAACGACTTACCGCAGACTTAATTAAATCGAAGCAGCTGGAAATTCCCGGAACTTTAGCACTTTTAAAAATTGATGATTTTATTGAACAGGAGTCACTCTTTGATGATAATCCGTTGCCAAAAGTTATTTCGGTTGTCTCAGAAATTATTTCGGATGAGATGACCCCGCTGAATCTTTTCGGAAGATTGGATGAACGGATATTTGGAATTTATTTCTTCAATGCCACTACTAAAAATGTTTTTGTATGGGCAGAAAAGCTGCGTGTTAAAATTGCCAGAAAACCTATATCTGTAGTCTCCAAGCAAACTACCTTCACTGTTTCCATCGGAATTGCTTCCACTACAAACAAAGATAATGCTGATGAAGTAATGCACAATGCAAATCTCGCACTTAATAAGGCTCTCGAAAAAGGCGGTAACGCCGTTCTCAATGTAAATTAAAAATTTCATTTTACTGAAATGAAAAACTTCTTTGTAATTGTTCTTGATGGAGTTGGTATTGGGGAACTTCCTGATGCAGGCAAGTACAATGATGAAGGAAGCAACACATTATGCAATACTGCCAGAGCTGTTGGCGGATTGAAATTGCCAAATCTTGAAACCCTCGGCCTGGGAAATATCGAACCCATTGTGGGTATCAATAAAGTTACAAACCCTCAAGCTTCGTTCGGAAAGATGGCTGAATTATCCGAGGGAAAGGATTCGACAACAGGTCATTGGGAACTTGCCGGACTACATGTTACTACAGATTTTTCTTATTTCCCGAACGGCTTCGATAGTGAAATAGTTGGTAGGTTTTTAAAAGAGACCGGCTGCAAAGGAATATTAGGCAACAAACCAGCATCAGGAACAGAAATAATTGATGAGCTTGGTAAAGAACATCTGGAAACCGGCTATCCAATTATCTACACTTCTGCCGATTCAGTTTTTCAGATTGCTGCCCACGAAGAAATCATTCCACTCAAAAGGCTGTACGAAATTTGTTCAATCACCCGGGAAAAAGTTTTAAGTTATCCTCTTCAGGTTGGAAGAGTAATTGCTCGACCTTTTATCGGTACACCTGGAAATTTCACAAGAACAAAAAACAGAAAAGATTTTTCACTGGATCCTCCCGAACCAACTGTGCTTGATATTCTTTCTGAAAACAACATTACCACAATCGGTATCGGCAAGATAAATGATCTATTCAACTATAAAGGGATTAAGAAACAATTATTAACTAAATCAAACGAAGAGGGCTGTGAGCAATTATTAAAATCTGCAGGCGAAACACAGGGTAGCTTTATTTTTGCAAATCTTGTAGATTTCGATGTGTATTTTGGGCACAGAAATGATCCGAAAGGTTTTGCTCAAAAGCTAGTTGAGTTTGATCAGTTTCTGCCAAGCTTTTTGAATAGTCTGGATGAAAGTGACAGGCTTGTGATTACTGCTGATCACGGAAACGATCCGACAACACCAAGCACTGATCACAGCAGGGAATATGTTCCGTTGCTTTTTTTCAGAAAAGGTGTTGTTGGGAAAAATTTAGGCATAAGAAAAACATTTTCAGATGTCGGAAAGACAGTTGCTGATTATTTTAATGTTGAAAACAAGCTTAGCGGAGTCAGTTTCCTGAATGAGTAGGAGTGAGCCGAAAGAACCTAAATCTCTTTTTATTGATTTGAATGAGCGAGGTTCCGACAATTCTCTCTCAGATCAGTTTGTAGATTTAAAAGAAGCTGGTTACACTCAGTTCAACTTAGAAATTAAACCTTCAATTGAAGACGAAATTATAAACTTGAAGGTGGATATAGATTTCTTCAGCAGAATTAAAAAAGTTCAGGATTTACCGGATTGGGTAATCGTCAAGCTGATTTTAGCAAACGCAAAATTGAAGAGCACCGATTTCAAAAAGCGGATGACGAATGGTTAAATACCTTTTAGAAACCGATGTGCTGGTTGATTACCTGACTTCAAATGAAAATAATTATTTAATGAATCTTATGCAGACAGGTATTTGTTTTACAACCGTTTTGAACGCATCTGAACTGCTGGCTGTATGCAAGGATGATAATGAAAAATTGGCAGTCAGGAGCGTTCTGGATTCATTAAAGGTGCTTGGTTTACACTCGAGATACGCATTGAGTATTCCGGATTTTGCTGACAAAACTGAAAATGTTCGTGATGCATTATTTGCTGTTGTCTCTTTGATAAATAAATTACCGATAGTGACATTGAATAGTAATCGCTATAAAAAAACAAATTTGAAAATCATTCATCCACAAGAAGTGGGAGTATAAATGTTTCTTGGAAGAGTTATTGGAACCGTCTGGTCAACAAAAAAAGATGAAAATCTGGTTGGCGCAAAATTTTTAATTGTTCGTGAACTGAGCCTGGATTTGAAAGAGAAGGAACGCTTTGTTGTTGCAGTTGACAGTGTTGGTGCTGGTGAAGGTGAAGTCGTTCTGGTTGCAACAGGAAGTTCATCACGAATGACAAGCTTTACAAAAGATAAACCTGTTGATGCCGTGATAATGGGAATTGTTGATAAACTAGATGTATCTGAAAAATAATCTTTAAAATCGTTTTGGAATAAAATGTTTCTGGGAAAAGTTATAGGTAATATTTGGGCTACGAGAAAGCATCCGAGTTTAAGCAGCTTTAAGCTGATGATCGTTCAGCCGTTAAATGGTGAACTTGAAAAAACCGGTGACCCGATCATTGCTGTTGATACAGTTGGCTCAGGTCCGGGAGAAATTGTTTATTACATAACAGCCTCCGAAGCAGTAATACCTTTGCCGGTTGATATGGCTCCTGTGGATGCATCAATTGTAGGTATTGTTGATTCTGTTAACTCAGAAAAATTCAAAAAGAGTAAGCCGTGAAAATATCCAAGCAGTTTACGAATCGGGATTCTCAGTCGCTGGATAAATATTTCCACGATATCGGGAAGGTTACGTTACTTACTGCTGAGCAGGAAATTGAGCTTGCTATTAAAATAAGGCAGGGTGATGCAGATGCGCTGGAAAAGTTAACCAAAGCTAATTTACGGTTCGTTGTAAGTGTGGCAAAGCAATATCAGAACCAGGGACTTTCTCTCGGTGATTTAATCAATGAAGGAAATCTTGGACTAATAAAAGCCGCAAGAAGGTTTGATGAAACCCGTGGATTTAAATTTATTTCTTATGCAGTTTGGTGGATTCGCCAGTCAATTATGCAGGCACTTGCAGAGCAATCGCGAATTGTTCGGTTGCCTCTTAACCGTGTTGGTGCGTTGAACAAAATTGGTAAAGCGTACAGCAATCTTGAGCAGGAATTTGAAAGAGAACCAAGCTCTGAAGAACTTGCCGAGGAACTTCAAATGAATGTAGAGGATGTTTCAGAGGCTATGACTTTATCTGCCAAACACGTCTCAATGGATGCACCATTTAATCAGAGTGAAGAAAACCGTCTTTTAGATGTGCTTGAAAATGAAGACCAGCCATCACCTGATACAATTTTAATGGATGAATCGCTCAAAGAAGAAGTCGAAAGAGCACTATCCAAACTTTCAGCACGTGAAGCGGAGGTGATAAAACTTTATTTTGGATTCGACGTTGACGAACCACTGACGCTCGAAGAAATAGGTGAAAAATTTAACCTTACGCGTGAAAGAGTCCGCCAGATAAAAGAAAAAGCAATCCGCAGGCTGCGGAACACAACCAGAAGTAAAGAATTGAAAAAATATCTTGGGTGAAATTGAGAACCCTCAATGCAAAAATATTCCTGTTTCTATTCTCCCTGTTAATCATTTCCGCTTGTTCATCAAGTAACACTGTCAGGTTTGGTAAGAAATCCGCTGATGAAGAATCTAAAAAATCTTCAGTCAGGTTTACGTCAGAGGATGATTCTATGATTGTTGACCTGAACCTTGATTTGAAAGATACTGATGAGCTTCCTTCAGAAGAACCTGATATTGATGTTTCGAGTCTGCTTGCCACGAATCAGAACGATGTTAACATTGATGTGCCTGGATTTGACTATACAACTCTCAGGGAAAAGATGCTGATGGAAATAATAAAATACCTGGGAACTCCCTATAAATACGGCGGCACATACGAAAAGCTGGAATAGATTGTTCAGCATTCACTCAGGCACTTTATAAAGATGTTTTTAATGTTAGTCTTGAGAGATCTGCCCGTCTTCAATACAACCAGGGAAAAGTTTTATCATCTGATGACGAATTAAAGTTTGGCGACCTCGTTTTTTTTAACACACGCAAAAGAGTAAAACCCGGACACGTTGGTATTTACATTGGCGACAATCTCTTTGCACACGCAAGCACTAAAAAGGGTGTAACAATCACTGCACTGGATTATGATTATTACTCAAGGACTTTTATGGGTGCAAGAAGGTTTGAATCTAATGGGTTGACGGAGAAAACGCAGTGAAAATTTGCAGCATAGTTCAGAATAATTAATAGTTAGCCAGCACATTAAAAATGGGATTTAAAATTTATATCGCTATTATTTTTTCCCTCTTATTAGTTAATGAAGTATTTGCACAGAATCAAAATATTGAAAATAAATTTTATACCGGTGTGTTTTTAGAATACAATACTCTGATAATTACTCATAATGTTAAGTTGTATTCTGATTTGAATTTATATAACAATAAAACTTTTATTTTGAGTCTCCAACCTGGTGGCGAATTTATTTATAGTCTTCCCGGAGCTGAAAGAGGTTTCTATAGCGGTAGTCCTTATTATGATATTAACTTACTTGGATCAATCCAATTATTTCCTAATTATGGAATATCAATTAAGCCATTTATTGGTGCAAATTATAGGTTTAAGGCAAATGAAATAAACGGTACTGATACTTCCTTCGATATAAAATATGGTGCAACTTTACAATTGAACATTTCAAAAGAATTTAAAATCATTGGTAAAATTATGAACATGCCTATAGATCATCCTGATGATGTTTCTATTTTATTAGGAGTTGGTTTTTCATTTTTAGTATTTTAATTACTGACTAGCAAACGTCTCAACCTATTATGTAAAAAGTATTTATAAAGGGAATAATGACAAAAAAGATGTTAGTCGCAAGTGAAGGAAAGTCCATTTTCGTAGTCCCAGATTATGAGAACAATTTTTTTGTTGCCATTTCGAATTCCAAAAAATATAATGAGGCAATGGTGGTTTTTACTGGTGTAGATTTGAATGTGAATGAAATAATTAATAGGGCTAAGGAAAATGATATTATAATAACTGAAAAAATGGCGAATGAGGCATTAACGCTATCTATAAGCTTGAAAATTGGAAGTATGGGTTAATAATTGTCAATGGCGTTGCTGAAGTTTCTAACAAAAGTGCCTAATTTTGGTTGTGTTTTATGAATGTACAGTGACAAAAATAAAAAAGCCGTTCCTAATTAAGAACGGCTTTTAAGTTTTAAATATTGAATTAATATTAACTACACCCTGAAGTAGAACCGCAAGTCATACACTTCAGACAGGTTCCGTTTCTAACCATTGTCATACTCTGGCATTCGGTGCAGATATCTCCGGTATATCCTCTTTCAATTGCCATTTTAACTTACGTATTCATTTCGGCTTTCCTGTTCGGAGCGGCAGCTTAAAAACCACGTCGTTAGCCCTATAATCATTAGTGGTAAATGTAGTGAGAATTCTTTAGATTTATTACAAAGAAATGAAAGGAAAAAGAATAATGAATCAATATGTGATAGATGCGAGAATTAAAGACGGATATTTATCTATTGGAAATTTACCATTTAAGGAAGAAACCGATGTTAAAGTTATTGTTATACCAAAGATAAATTTCAAAGAATTGTCATTTGCAAAAATAAGAGAATTAACAAAATCTATAAAAGGAAATATTTCAGACGATATTATTTCTGAACGAGAGGAAAGATGAACCTTTTTCTTGATACGAGTGCGATAGTAAAAATATACCATCAAGAAAAAGGAACAGAAAAATTTTCTCAATACTTAGAGAGAATATCAGAAGAATTATTTCTAACAACTTCAGATATAACAATAATAGAACTTCATTCAGCATTATTAAAAAAGTATAGAGAAAAGCAAATTGATGATAAAAGTTTAGCCGAAGTTTTTAAGTTATTTGATAATGATTTTCAAAAATTTAATATAATAGTTATTGATCGTTCTGTTAAAGACATAGCGTTGAATATGCTTGATAGCATAGGAATAAATAAAAGTTTAAGTACTTTAGATTCACTTCAATTAGCATCCGCAATTTTTTCCAACAATTATTCTAAATTGGATTACTTCGTTTCATCTGATAAAAAGTTATTAAACATAGCTAAGGATTTTTTTCAAACAATAAATCCGGAAGAACTATAACAAAGATACAAAGTAGTGGGGCTGACAAGTTATGAGTAAAAAGTTTAGCAGTTTAGCTATGAAGCGAAAAGGAGCTGCGAAATTACAGAAAAAGTTGAATGGTATGAGCTTAGAGGTGGAATTGAATTTTTGGAAAGATCGAACTCAAATATTGAAAAAAACACAGGATCAGTTGATTAAGAATAAGAGAGACCATCAGAAGAACAAACGACGAGCGAAAAAAATAGTTTGACAAATAAAAAAGCCGTTCCCAATTGAGAACGGCTTTTAAGTTTTAAATATTAAATAATATTAACTACACCCCGAAGTTGAGCCGCAGGTCATACACTTCAGGCAAGTTCCGTTTCTTACCATTGTCATACTCTGGCATTCAGTGCAGATATCTCCGGTATAACCTCTTTCAATTGCCATTTTTACCTGTGTATTCTTCTCAGCTTTTTTACTAGTTGCTGTTGGTGTATCACGTTTCAAGTGTGAGTTTTGGCTTTTTGTTGGAGCTGAGAAATCATCAACATTATCCTTATCAAGCTCGACAAGTCTTTCGCTTACTATTTCTTCGCTTACAAAATCCGGTTCAGCAAACTTCTTTACAATACCCGGAGAAGCTTTGGATTTAATTTCTTCAGGCTCAATGTGTGCAAGATCGTATCTGTTCAGGTAGGAAACAGCAAGCTCTCTGAAAATATAATCAATAACAGAAGTAGCCATTTTGATTTTTTCGTTTCCGGTTACAATTCCGCTGGGTTCAAATCTTGTGAATACAAACGCATCAGCAAACTCTTCAAGCGGAACACCGTGCTGCAGTCCAAGAGAGATTGAAATAGCAAAGCAGTTAAGCAGACTTCTGAACGCAGCTCCTTCACGGTGCATATCTATAAATATTTCGCCAATCTGTCCGTTATCATATTCACCGGTTCTTATATAAACCGACTGCCCGTTAATCTTTGCTTTCTGTGTGTAGCCCGATCTTCTATCCGGTAACCTTCTTCTCTTAGCAATGTATCTGTGAATTATCCTCTCAGCAACTTTGACCATATCGTTCTTATCTTTGTCTTCGATCAATGCTTCAATATCTTCTTCACTGAGTGTATTTAACGGCTGGGATAATTTTGAACCATCTCTATAAAGCGCATTTGCTTTTACGCCAAGCTTCCAGGATTGCATATAAGCATCTTTAACATCTTCAATAGTTGACTGGTTTGGAAGGTTGATTGTTTTTGAAATTGCACCGGAAATAAAAGGCTGTGCAGCAGCCATCATTTTTATGTGGGCCATTGCCCGGATGAATCTTGTGCCTTTCTTGCCGCATTTGCTGGCACAATCGAAAACAGGGTAGTGTTCGTGTTTAAGGAATGGAGCGCCTTCAACAGTCATCGTTCCGCAAACGTAGTCATTTGCAGATGCAATTTCCTGTTTGGAAAATCCAATCTCTTCTAAAAGATTAAAGTCGAACCTATTAAACTTGTCCTCGTCAATTTCAAGATTATTTATTAAGAAGTCATTACCCAGGGTAAACTTGTTAAATGCAAAGCTTAACTCAAAAACTGTTGGAAGTGCTTTTTCAATTTTCGAAATAGCTTCTTCTGTAAATCCTTTTGCTTTTAAAGATTCAGGATTGATATATGGGCAACCCTGCAGTTTTCCCTGACCGTTAGCATACTTAATAATTTCAGTTATCTGATCTTTGTTATAGCCTAATCTTTCAAGTGCAGGAGGAATCGACTGATTTATGATTTTAAAGTAACCACCGCCGGCAAGTTTTTTGAACTTTACCAGAGCAAAATCTGGTTCAACTCCAGTTGTATCGCAGTCCATTACAAGACCGATTGTACCTGTTGGTGCAATTACGGTAACCTGAGCATTCCTGAATCCAAATTGTTCACCAAGTTCTAATGCTCTGTCAGCATCTTCTCTTGCAGCCTTCAAAAGATCGGAAGGACAATGTTTTGGATTTATACCAACTGGATAAATTTTAAGATTTTCATATTCTTCATTAGGTACATTATAAGCAGCACGTTTGTGATTACGTATTACCCGAAGCATATGTTTTTTATTTTGTTTGTAACCGGGGAAAGTGCCTATTTCTTTTGCCATCTCAGCTGAAGTAGCGTAAGCTGACGTATGCATTATTGCGGTCAACGCACCGCAAATTGCAAAACCTTCGTTGCTATCATAAGGAATTCCCTGAAGCATAAGCAGTGTTCCCAGATTTGCATAACCCAATCCAAGAGTTCTGTATTCATAACTCAGTTGGGCAATGTTCCTGCTTGGGAATTGTGCCATTGTCACGCTGATTTCTAAAACGATAGTCCAGATTCTGGTAGCGTGCCGGTAGTGATCTACATTAAATTTCTTTTCTTTCAGATTATAAAACTTAATTAGGTTCATTGATGCAAGATTACAAGCCGTATCGTCAAGGAACATATACTCACTGCAAGGATTCGATGCTTTGATTTCACCGCTTTCCGGGCACGTGTGCCATTCATTAATAGTATTATGATATTGAATTCCCGGATCAGCAGAAGACCATGCTGCAAAAGCAATATCATTCCAAAGATCTCTGGCTCTTAGGGATTTGCAGGGTTTTGGATTACGGCTCTCTGCTTTCGCTTTTCGTTTCTCAATTCTCCAGTAGAGATTCCAGTCCTTATCATCCAGAACTGCATTCATAAATTCATTTGTGACTCTTATAGAGTTATTAGAATTCTGCCCTGATACAGTGGCATAAGAATCTGAATTCCAGTCAGTATCGTATTCAGGGAATTCGATTGACTTGAAGCCCTGTTTTGCAAGCTGGATGACTCGCTCAATATAATTATTTGGAATCATTGCCTTACGGGCTTCGAGAACAGCGAATTTAAGTTTTTGATTAACCTGCTTATTAAATCTGTCATTCTCGGGATGCTCTGCGTGGCATGCTGTCATTATATTATTTAAATGAATGTTAGCAAGATGAGAACCCGTAACAAGCGAAGCTACTTTTTGTTCTTCAACAACTTTCCAGTTTATGAAGTCCTCGATATCAGGATGGTCGAGATCGAGTGTAACCATCTTTGCTGCTCTTCTTGTAGTTCCGCCGGATTTAATTGCACCCGCTGAACGATCGCCAATTTTTAGGAATGACATTAAGCCGGAAGATTTTCCGCCGCCGCTGAGCGGTTCATTATTTCCTCTTAAATTAGAAAAGTTTGAACCTGTTCCGGAACCATATTTAAATAATCTGGCCTCACGAACCCAGAGGTCCATAATTCCGCCCTCGTTGACGAGGTCATCACTCACTGATTGAATAAAGCAGGCGTGCGGTTGTGGATGCGTGTACGCATCAGTTGAAGATACCAGTTCCCCTGTTTGATAATCAACGTAATAATGCCCCTGGGAAGGTCCAGTGATTCCGTAAGCCCAGTTTAAACCGGTATTAAACCATTGAGGACTATTAGGCGCCGCAAACTGATTGGCCAGCATATACATAAGTTCATCGTAGAAAACTTTGGCATCTTCTTCTGAGTTAAAATAATTTCCCTTCCAGCCCCAGTAAGTCCAGCATCCTGCCAATCTATGAAATACTTGTCGCGAATCACGTTCTGAGGTGAAACGGTCATCTTCAGGAAGCGAGCCCAGTCTCTCAGTATCTGCGATAGAAGGCTGCAGCCATTCAGGGACACCTTCTTCCTGCATCCTGACTAACAACTTGGGAATACCAGCTTTTCTAAAATACTTTTGAGCAATAATATCAGTGGCTACCTGTGACCAGCTTTCGGGGACAGATACATCATCCATCCTGAAAACTATAGATCCATCAGGATTTTTTATTTCTGATCTGCGTTTTACAAATTTGATTGATGAAAGAGGGTCCTTACCAGCCGTAGTAAATAGTCTTTTTATCTGCATCAAGTTCTCCGGGTATTAAATCGATTTAATTTTAAAGAATAAAAATTTATTAAAAGTAGAAGGATATTCACTTTATTAGTAATTATTTTTAAGTAACAAAAAAACTATTAAAATGGTTTTGAGTTGGAGTCTAAAGGAAGTAAAATTTCTTCAAAGAAAGAAATAGTATCACAAAATTTCATTTTTTTTTGCTCCAACAAGGCAATGCTAACTTTGTCATAATTTTTAAAAATTGCAAATTAAATTTCACTTGAATTTAAAAAATATTTTTTCTGATTTGTGATTTAAATTTTGATTTGAAAGATTTTTTTTTAAGACAAGTGATTACCGCTCAAATAAAATGTCTTTAACCAGAAAATATTTTACATTAGTTTTGAAGTAGCTTAAAAATACTTTGGAAATGATCAATAATTGAATTCAAAAGAAAATGTAATCGAAATTTACGGACTTACAAAACGCTTCAAAGAAGTTCTTGCGGTTAATGAGTTAGAACTGACAGTTAATAGAGGCGATGTATTTGGATTCCTCGGACCAAATGGTGCCGGAAAAAGTACCACAATCAGGATGTTACTTTCACTTATTACACCAACCTCCGGAACGATAAAAATATTTGGAAAAACTTTACTGGAAAACCGTAAAGAAATCCTCGCTAATGTTGGTGCAATTGTAGAAAAGCCTGATTTTTATCTATACCTTCCAGCAATCAAAAACCTTGAAATTTTAGCTAAAATCTCAGGAAAAGAGGTAACTCATAAAAGGATTTTGGAACTACTTGAATTGGTTGGACTTAAAGACCGTGCTAAAAGCAAAGTAAAAACTTACTCTCACGGGATGAAACAAAGACTCGGAATAGCACAGGCCTTATTGCATAATCCGGAATTGATTGTTCTTGACGAACCAACAACCGGACTTGACCCTCAAGGAATGAAAGAAATCAGGGACCTGATAATTCGACTTAGTAAGGAAGAAAATAAGACAATATTGCTTTCATCACATATTCTTTCAGAAATTGAACTTGTCGCAAACCGGATGATCATAATTAACAAAGGAAGTAAGATTGTCGAAGGTGAGGTTAGTAAACTTTTAAATTCAAGTACGCTAAAAGTTACTGTTGAGGTTGAAAATGCAGAAGCAGCAAGAAAAATTTTGGAGAATACGATTTGGTATAAGAGTATCGAATCAATTACAGAAAATAAGTTCATCCTGAGTATCGAACAGAAAACAATTCCGGAGTTGAATAAATATCTTGTAGAAAATGGCGTGCTGGTAAATGCACTTATCCCGGTAAGATCCCTTGAGGATTATTTTTTAAATATCACTTCAGGTGCAAAATGATATTTACTTTAGTCAGGATTGAACTGTTAAAAATCTTCAGGAAGTGGCGCACGTATATTGGATTTATTGCAATCGGAATTCTAGTTCCATTACTCCATCTTGCAATGTATCTTGAAGGACAGAAATCGCTTGAATTTATGACACGAGGATTAAGAGATTCTTTTATACTTGTTGGCAATCTTCTAAACGGGTACTGGATTTCCTACTTAATACTGAATGCGCTCACGATACATATACCTTTTCTAATAACTCTGGTCGCTGCTGACTTGCTTGCAGGGGAGGCCACAGCAGGCACTTACAGGCTTCTGGTTACGAGACCTGTTTCAAGGATACAAATTGTTACCTCCAAGTTTCTCTCTGGATTGATCTATACCAGCTCACTTATACTATTTCTAGCTTTTATGAGCCTGGTGGTTGGGTTGATAATTTTTGGCAGTGGCGAGCTAATTGTAACAGGTAATCAATCAATAATTGTCTTTGAAAAAAGTGATATTCTTTGGAGGTTTTTTTTAGCCTACGGTTTTGCCATTTTAAGTATGACCGTTGTTTGCAGTTTGGCCATATTTTTCTCTTCATTAGTAGAAAACGCCATCGGACCAATTGTTTCAACTATGGCAATTATAATAATTTTCATAATACTATCAGCATTTGATGTTGAAATTCTCCGGGAAATAAGACCTTATTTATTTACAAGCTATATGTTAGATTGGAGGGAATTTTTTAACGATCCAATCGATTTGGCGGAGGTTTTTAAGTCTGTATTAATATTAGGCGGACATATTATAATATTCTTCACCGCAACTTCGCTTATTTTTCATAAAAAAGACATACTCAGTTAAAATTATTTATTAAAGTAAAAAAATGATTTATAAAATATTTATTAGTGTTTTAATTCTTACAGCAGTAATCTGCTCACAGGAGAAAAATCCTGAAGTAATACTTGAAAGGGTCAAGCTCGAATTTGAAAAAGTTGAAGACTACCAGGTTGATGTTAAAATAAAAGTAGATGTTGATTTCCTGAAAATGCCAGACAGGGAAGCGACCATTTATTATAAAAAGCCTGATAAATTTCATATTGATTCAGAAAATTTTGCAATGGTGCCTAAATCAGGGTTGAATTTCTCTCCACTCGGTTTTCTTAATTATAAGTACACTGCATTCTATGAAAGGGAAGATACTGTTAACGGAATAATAACTTCTGTTATAAAAGTTATTCCCCTGGAAGGTGACGCTGATGTAATTTTAAGTTCTTTTTGGGTTGATACGAAACGAAACTTAATTTTGAAAGTTGAATCATCCCGTAAGCCTCAGGGGACATATATTATTGATCTGAAATACTTAAAAACAAGCGAAGGCTTCTGGCTGCCTTCTGCTTTGGTTTTCAGTTTTACAGTTGATCGTTCACTCATATCAAAAAGATTTAATGAACCCGGTGATTCCGAATCAAAAGGAAAAACTAAGGACTCAGAAGAAGCTGAGACTGGGAAAGTTTATTTGAATTATTCTAATTATAGAGTGAATACTGGATTAACTGATGAGTTTTTTGAAAATATGATGAAGAAAAAATAAAAATGGGCGGTCGGAAAATTTTATCACAATGAAAGTGAGGGCATAACATTGTTTGGAAGTATCCCGACCGCCCGAATCTGACCACTAGGAGGCTACTCTTTTTTAAAGAGGCGATCAGATTTTGGGAGGAGAATTTGTGATTCTTCTGATGCAAATATTGGATAAAAGCAAGAAAAAATAAAGGCAGAATTTTATCAACTACTCATTTTACTCTCTACGAGTTTATTATTTATAAATAGCAAATAAAATTCTGCCGCAGTTCGCTCAATTGAATTTAATCCAGCTTTAGAAGCTTTTTGGTTCTTATTTGCTGAATACTTTATTAAACACTTTTTGCATTTCCTGCCAGGATTCCTTATCTGCTTTTTCATTGTAAGCTAGCGGCATATTAAATTTTGGTCCAAGACTATCTGCTGCCGGGCTGGTAAAACTATGAACAGCACCCTCATAATTCACAAATTCGTATTGAACTTTTGCATCATCCATTTCTTTTTTGAAAGCATCAATTTGTTCTTGTGTTACAAACGGATCATCTGCACCATTGCAAACCAGGACGAATGCTTTAACTTTACCTTCTTCAGCAGGAGTTATGGCTTGTATGCCGCCGTGAAAACTTGCAACTGCTTTTAGGTCCATTCCAATTCTTGCCATGTGCAATACTACAGCACCACCGAAACAGTATCCAACTGCAGCAATCTCATCCGGATTAACTGTTTCCTGATCTCTCAAAAAGTTATATGCAGCTAAAAACCTGTCTTCGCCGGTTTTTACGTTATTGAAGATAGCTCCGGCAAACTTCTGCGCATCTTCTGGATGGTCTGCCTTTTTCCCATCACCATACATATCTACAGCAAGTGCCGTATAGCCAAGCTCAGCCAGCATTCTGGCACGTTTGCGGGCGTAATCATTATGTCCCCACCATTCATGGACAACGAGCACCCCCGGTCTTTTACCTTCGATTTTTTTATCATAAACCAGGAAGCCTTTAAGTATTGTTCCTTCGGAAATATATTCTACTTCCTGTTCAGCAAGTTCGGTTTTTTGTTCCTGAGTTTCTGAACAAGAAATAAAAAATGCAATAATGAAAATGATTGAGACGACGAATTGTTTTTTCATTGTTTCCTCCTTGTTATTTATTGTATTAATAAATTAATCTCTGTGAACAGTATCCGGTGAAAATGCTGGTAAACAAACGGCAACATATTCCGCTCCTTCCGGATTTGGTGTGCTGTATCTTATCCATTCACCGGCATAAGTAACTATTGCCTGATCTGCATATATATCAAATGTTTGGTCTTTGGTTTCAACTCTCAACATTCCTTTAAGTACTAAAGTATACTCATCAAATTCTGGCGTTTGACCTGGCTCTTCCCAGCCAGCAGGACTTGTCATTTTTGCAATGCTGATTGTTTTTGTTGAAGAATTTACTCTGCCAATAAATTCCCGGATGATTTTCGGCTTGTTACCTGCAGACTCAATTATTGTTGGTGATGTTATTATTCGTGGCATAAATTAATAATATAGTGATAATTTAATATTAGTGTAACAAAAGATGAAGATTATTTAACAATTTTCATTTTCATTATTTGTGTTACGTCCTCACCAGTCATTGTGTAAAAGTATTCTCCACTTGAGTAGCCTTCTGCATTAAAAGTGATTTCGTAAACTCCTGGCTCGAATGATTTGTCTAATAATGTCTCTTTTTTAATCCAATCTTCAGACCATATAGTCAATTCTAATCTAATTTGCTTAGCAACTTGAAATCTAATATTCGTACTTGGATTGAAAGGATTTGGATAGTTTTGATTCATTAGGAAGAACACTTCTGATCCCTCTTCCAGTTCCTCGCTATCTGCAACAAAATTCCCAACTATATTTTCATCGGAACAAGACAGGAGAGTGAGAATAAAAACTAACAGAATTATTTGATAAAATATTTTAATATTCATTTTAGAACTCCAATGAAATTACTGAATCGAAATGCCACGTTGATTGAAATGATCTGTTATACCTTGCAATATTAATTGATAAATATTTTAGACTAATTCCACCCCCATATGTTATGTAGGATAAGCCGTCCTCAATAGTATTCATAAAGTATCCCATTCTAAAGTTGAAAACTCTGAATAATTTCAATTCTCCTCCTAAATGTAGATAATCAAGTGTGTTGGATTCATTAAGTCTTTTCTCTAAATCAGTCCCAAGAAGTATTCCTATTTCATTTGAATTAATAACATTATAGGTTAAACCAAGTAAAAGTTTTGAGGGGGGCGGATCGGATTGCTCTTCGTCAACAAAAGCTATATCAGGTCCTAAGTTAGAAATTGACATTCCAATGGAGAGACCACGGTTTGTATAACCCTCTCCGATTTCTATCAGCCAACCAAAAAATGGTGCATATTTAGTTGCGCTATTATCCAATTCATATGTTGACTCAGCGAGTAAATCTTTTGCAAGTATACCCATATCAAGTAAAATAGTTGTGGCATTAGGTTTATTTTGTTCCTCCCCCACAGGTCTATCTGATAAATTAACTTGTAAAATGCCTGCACTTATTCCGGCAGAAAAATGATCTAATATCAAATAACTATATGAGAGTTTGATATGCCAATGAAATGGAGTATCCTCTGATCCAAATGGTTCTGGCCCACCCTCTGAAGTTCTGGTTTGTTTTCCCATCCAAAATAAATTGGATGAGAATCCTAATGCATTCGAATTATCGATCTTGTAGGAAATGCCAAAAAAGGAGTTAGCAATATTTCGAAAAAAGGGAATGGATTGACAAATGACCTGACAAAGTTATTTTTTTGAATAAGCCAATCCTGCAGGATTGTAATATGCCGAGAATATGTCATTGCTTAAAGCACTTCCAATTCCACCCATAGAATACGATTTAGCGGATGGCTGCCAATACAAAAAGGAGGCAGTGCTGCTTTGTGACCGAGCAACAAATGGATAGAGAAGACTAATAAACAAGACAATGAATATAGGATTAGTGATTGAGACTCGCAGACTTTTCAATTTTTCACACCTCCAATTCTTTAAACTCACCAGCTGTTTTTGTAAAAATATATATTGTAATTATTCCGAGCAAAAAATTACCAGCAAGACAAAACCAAACGTATTCCGGATTGCCGGTATCTCTGAAGTAACCATAAAGTGATGTGTAGATTACTCCGCTGAGTGCACCACCCAGACCAGTAGCTAAAAAGTTTGTGCCCATATACAATCCCGCTTTTTCCTTTGGTGCAAGCCACATAATATATTCCTGTATTCTTGGTGAAGATATCATTTCACCGACAGCAAATAAGAAATATCCCCAGGAAAACAACTTCAGGTGCTGATAGATATGCATAACCAATTGTGAACATTCCTAATGCTGCTATAAACAAGCCGAGATTGAAAGATGGAATAGCTTTAAACTTTTCAAATATCCGGGAGATGAAAATCTGAAAGATCATTATGATGTATCCGGTGTGAGCAATAGTTTCACCTAATAATTTTCTTGTTCCGGTTTCATCTTCAGCGGAGAGAATGTTAGAAAACCATGTTGGAAAAATACTATCAATCACAAGAAACAATCGCACCGTATCCAGGTTTTTATCAACATAAACAGCAACGAGATTAAAGAATGCCCACAGTGGTAACCAAAACATCAACCCAAGAAGAACTAGAAAAACCAGAAATTTTATATCAGATAAGGCAACATACATATCCTTAAACTTCTGCCTGAGTGTTGCATTCGTAATTTCACGCTTCGGTTCTTTATAAAAAAAGATTGTAATTAATAGCATCAATCCGATACCAATTGCAGCTGCTATGAATGCGTGATTCCAGGAGATCGCTCTCAACTTACCGGCAACAACAGGTCCAAACGAAGCACCGATATTCACCATAGCATAAAAAATTCCGAAGCCGAGAGTCTTGTTCGTAGAATCTGTGGTTACTCTTACAGTCCCGGATATCAAAGGTTTAAAAATGCCTGCTGCAAAACCAATAGCCAGCATTGTTAATGCAATACCTGTGAAGGATTTTGTAACAATCAATAAAAGTATTGTTGGCAGATATGCCAGATACGAGATGATTAATACTTTTTTGAAACCATATTTATCTGCAAATGTGCCTGAGAAAATCGGAGTAGCGTACGAAAATAATAGGAATAAACTTTGAACAATTCCAAGCTGTCCTTTTGAGAAGCCAAGGTATTCCATGTAAATTCCAAAGCCGAGATAAATGCCGTAGTAAGCAAATCTTTCCAGCACTTCAATACTGTTTGCTATCCAGAAAACAAAAGGAAATGGAGTTCTTTTCTTCATTAAAACCTTGTTTAATTTTTTAAAAGATAATTAAGCGGAAATAAAATATGCTAAACTTTTAAAGCAGCAGCAGCACGCTCATATTCTTCAGGTCTGACATAAAGCAAGTAACCAAAACATCCTCTGCTGTCAGTCACTCCATTCGATGCATAAACATTCACATTTGCTTCATAAAGTACTTGATGAATATCTGCCAATGCACCAAGTTCATCATCTCCCTGAACTAAGTAAAGCCGGGTGAGGTCCATCAAGTGCAAAACTGGATCTTTTAGCTTCCAATACAAGCTTATCAGGAGTATCGGGGAAGAGAGTTAGTTGTGTTCTGTTTGGTCCGACTGGTATTGCTGTAAATGCAAGTAGATTGATACCGCTTTTTTCTAATTGTGAAAGCAGTTTATAAGCTTCTCCCGGCTGGTCAACTACCGAGCAGTAGAAATATTCTACTTTTCTGATTTTGAATGACATATATCCTCCCACAATTTAAATTAATATAAATACTTAAATGAGCACTGATTTTTATTGCATTTTTACATTCTACGGATGTTTCAAAAGCAAACTAAGTATTTATATTTGGTTTTTCAATAGAAATTCATAAAAATAAAACAGATTGTTCCGTTAAAAATCTAAATTTAATATTTAAGTAAATGGCCAGAACAAAACAGAAAAGACTATCGAAAGTAAAAGAATTACCCAACGTTTTTAGCATGTTGGATACTGATGTCAAGAAAGCGATCGCTAATTACTTCGAGTCAAGTAAACCATTCACGATTGAAATAGGCTGCGGACATGGTGATTATTCGATTGAATTAGCTCAAATATTTCCAGACAGAAATTTTATCGGTGTTGATGTAAAAGGTGCGCGAATCTTTAATGGCGCTTTGAAGGCCATTGATCAAAATTTAGATAATGTCGCATTTCTCATAGCTAAAGCTGAAAACCTTAATGAAATCTTTCAGCAAAAATCTATTGATGAAATTTTTATTCCATTTCCGGATCCACACGTAAGGCGAGCAAGCCACTACAAACGATTAATCTCACCAGGCTTATTAAAAATTTATAAAGAGTTAATAGTCGATTCAGGTTTGGTTCATTTCAAAACTGATAATCAGGGATTATATGAATATGCATTAAAAACTATTTCTGATTTTGGATGCGAGATTATTCACTTTAGTGAGCACTTATATGAGAACCCTGTAGCTGAATTTCCTTCAAACGTAATTACTATGTTTGAAAAGCACTACATTAAAAATGGGAGAAGAATAAAGTATATATGCTTCAAGTTTT
>JAXHLB010000004.1:0-3669 GCA_034522695.1 Ignavibacteriaceae bacterium
CGACATCAGGTTTTTCCTTTTCGATTACTTCCCTTACAAGATCAGCAGACTGGCGTGAGATGTGTGCTGTGCCAACAATAATAAATTCTCGTTCATCTTTACTTACAAAGTGAACATCTTCGTTATAACTATTTCTATTTTGTTCTGTCATTCCAAAAAAAATTATATCGCTATTTAAATAAAATGAGTCGCAAATTTAATCAAATAACAGTTAAGTGACAGAGGTCACGCACTATAAAAAAGCAGATTGAATAGCACAAGCAACCGGTCTATATTTGGCGCCCGTAATTCATCCATAATATTCATATCATAATTCATTAACTACATAAGGAGCGCTAATGTTAAAAAAACTTATTCCTGTTCTGTTACTCACAGGAATTAATTTATTCGCACAAAATCCAGGCGATATAGTATGGAATAAAATGTTTGGGGGAACAGAATACGATGAAGCTAACTCGGTTGTTTATACTAATACCGATGAATTCATTGTCGCTGGCTACACTCAATCGTACGGACTGGGAAGATGGGGAAATGCTTATATGTTCAAAGCTGATTCAAATGGTGATTCGGTATGGACAAGAAATTTCGGATGGGATGGAAACGATGTTTTTGCAGACCTCGTTGAATCTTCAGACGGTAAGTTTGTTGCAACCGGATTAACAGATACAGAGTTTAACTTCGAAAATATTTATCTCGTTAAGGTAGATATAGATGGCAATCTTCAATGGGAAAAGAATTTCGGCGGACCTCAAAAAGAAGTAGCTCTTTCTTTAACAAATGCAGATGATGGCGGTTTAGTCATTACCGGCGTAACTAAATCATTCAGTGTTGGTGAAGAAGATCTGTTCATTTTTAAAACCAATGTTGACGGCGATTCGTTGTGGTTTAAAACTTATGGCACAGTCGGAAACGATGGTGGTTACGGAATTAGTAAAACTTCTGATGGCGGATATATTATTGCAGGTCAATACAACTGGAGCGATTTATGGTTATTAAAAGTTGATGCTTCCGGTGATACTCTGTGGACAAAAGTTTTTGGCGGAAACAATTTTGATGAGGGTGTTTCCGTTATCGAAACGGAAGATAATGGATTTATTGTTTGCGGCCACACTTCCTCTTTTGGTGCAGGTGAACTGGATGCTTACGTCGTAAAGACGGATTCACTCGGAAATTTTCAATGGCAGAAAACTTATGGTTTTGCCGGATACGATGAAGGCAGGAGAATATTGAAAAGAGATAACGGTTACCTTGTAATGGGAAGCACTGATTCGGGTATTTCAGGTGAGTTTAATTATTTTGTAATCTGGACAGACGAAAACGGCGACACAGTACAAACAAAAATTTACGGTGACGCTGGTGAAGACAGATGTTTTGATGTAATAAATGTCGGCTACAAATATTTTTTGATTGCCGGTTCAGATTTTAACAATGCAACTCTGGGTGATGCGGGTCTTCTTTTAATAGAATCAGGCAACAGTCCTTCAGATGTTACTCCTGATCCGGTTGTTTCCGGTTATTCTTTATCGGATGCATTTCCAAATCCGTTTAATCCGACAACAACAATCCAATACGAAATCGGGAGCTTCGGCTTCGTATCATTAAAAGTTTATGATATACTCGGAAGCGAAGTTGCTACTCTGGTCAACGATGTCCAAACCCGCAGGAATCTATGAAGTAAATTTTTCCGCCAAAGGCGGATCCGCCTCTGGTGGAGATGCGTATAACCTTCCAAGCGGAACTTATTTCTACACTTTAACTGCTGACAATTTTACTTCGACTAAGAAGATGATCTTGATGAAGTAATTTTAAAAAAATGTCACCCTGAGCTTGTCGAAGGGTGACAGTAATTTTTCAATATTATTTGTTTCTCTACTAATTAAAGCCTCTCCCCTTCCGTCTTCGTTATAAACTTCGCCGGACAAGTTGGGGAGGGGTTGCATGTCCCGGCGAAGGCAAAGCCGTAGTCGGAGGTGGGGCCTATTTCTCTATTTCATAAACCGGCTTAATATCAACCGGAAGATGCTCAAGTTTCTTTCTCAAAGTTTCCATTGATGGAGAATTTACAACATACTTTGCTATCAAATCTTTTGCACCTTGATAGTTTCCTTCTGCTTGAATCATCAATACAATATTTGCTAATTCTTGCAAAGCTGGACCAATCTTTTCAAAATTAACTTTTACTTTCTGAGTTTGTTCGTTGTACTCATAAGCACCTTTTTCAAGCAGGTAATTGTAAATAATTGCATTTCCACCGCCGTGTGCTTCGTTAATTCCAAAGCGTACTGAGCGAAAAGTTCCTGCAAGGAAAGTAACCCACGTTTCATTTGCAAATGTTTCAGGGAAAACACCTTTCTCAATCATAAATATGTTGTTATACATTCCGAGTATATCTGCTTTGCATTCTTCCATAGTTGAGTAGGTTTCTTTCAACTCTTTCTTTACTTCAGTATCTCTTCCATCAACTTTTATAAAGCCAGGACCAATCCCGTAGACATTTCGTGCATCAGTGTATGAGTGAAGAATGATTCAAATGTAACATACTTCATCTGTTCGGCATCGAGTACAAGCTCGGCTATGGGTATGAGTATTTGTTTATACTTCGCTTCCTGAACATTTTTCAGCAATACTTTTTTTGAGCCTTTAGCCTGGCGTACTCTTTCATCATTTGGAAGATTGAATGCTAATGTCTGAACACCTGATTTTGTATCGCCGCCTGTGAATACTTCATTAACTACAGCGAGTGGAGACTCAGAGCCACGGTTAAAATTTTTGTGTTCATCGGGAATTGGAAGATGAATTTCCATATCACGCAAATATTTTTTGAATACATCAAGCTTTGCACTTTCAGCAGGATCTTCTATAGTAAGAAAACTTTCAAATGCAGCTTTAAAGTTGAACATACCGTCTTCGTAAACCTCATAAGGACCAATTACAATTTCAATCTTGTGATCCTTCAAATCCATCCAGTCCATATCGCTTTGATAGTAATCGTTGCTAAGGAAAGCATCTGCGCGTGAGTTCAAATATTTTTTGAGTGTTGGGTTATCAGCGTACTCAGCAGCTTCTTTTAATAATTTTGAAGCTTCAGTTAGTTTATCCTTCCAATATTCACTATATGGAATTGCAACCAGCTTTCCGTCCTGTCTTCTAATAACAGTAAACTCGGAAGTGAAAGCTTTTTCATCTGCTGGATTATTTTTAATCCAGCTTTCAAATTCTTCTTTGGTCATATCTTCAGGATAAAAATTTGCTCCAAGTGGTTTATTCAAAGTATCGATAAAAGGTGCATCGTGATCTAGTCTGTCGAAAGGACCGAACATAATTGTAAACAATTCAAGCTCGAGTTTTGCTTTCTCGGAACCATTGGCAGCCTGATCTGTCAGGTTTTTTCTGATTTCATAATTCTTCGAATAAACCTGGTCGAGAAAAAGTTCATCCATAATTTTGGATGCAAGGTAAAGCTTCTCTACCACAATTTTTTCTCTTTCATCAAGTGTGCTTGAATCGTACTTAAGTTCTGTTGGTGCAAACTTTTCAATTTTTTCTTTGAGCATTGCAATATCCTCTGCGTCTTTATTTTGTTCTGTTTTTTTGTCGCATCCCAGAAGGAACAGCGAAAAGATCAAAATAGTTATTGATAAATATTTCATTTGAGATACCTTTTAATTT
>JAXHLB010000005.1:0-378022 GCA_034522695.1 Ignavibacteriaceae bacterium
GCTACCTCTTTAAATGATATTGGATTGATTTGAAGAAATTACTTTAAAGCTAAAATGGAGATCGAAGTCTACTTTAATTTTAACGACGCCCGATTGATTTGCAGGTTATACGCTTCTTGCTAATTAAATATGATCCAAAAATAACCAATACTTTTCAAATAGATTTAACTATATTTTTTATAAACAAAAAGCAATAGCAATTTGGATTTGTGTCCAAACCGCTATTGCTAATTTTAATTAACTATTCTTCTTTTAATTTAGTCATCCCATCTAACATAGTTAAGCATAGTTGAAATGTGACTTCTGGAAAACACATCAACTCCAGCTAATTTGTTACTCCAACGAGCTTCCATTTCGGAGTAACTGTCATCAATTACTTTGTTAAGAAATAAATCGAATAGTAAATATTTGTTATTCCAGCCAATCTTTTCAGCAGCATTACTCATTACTTTCATCATATCGGTTGTACTATGTATTCTTTTGACAGTTTCATATAAATCTTGAACGTATTCTTTTGTTTGTGACACATCATCTTTAGTACCAATACTTGTTAAGTGCCCTCCAACAAATACATCAAAATCATAAGCTAATACCTGGTCAAATACTTTTAAGTAATTGTGAACATCATCAACTAAATCCAAATTCTTAAATGGAACATATTCCGGTGCCAACACATCAATCACCATTAAGAATTTATCTTTAGGAATGTAAACAAATAAATCTCCTTCATTAGAATGATAATTCATATTGTTTGATAGGAGAATCTCTTTGTCACCTTTTTTTAAGGCAAAAGAACCTTTAAACGTTTTATTAGGGATTAAATCGTCTGGGGTCATTTTGTTCACGCAAAAAATTAGCTACTTCGGTTAATGAAATAATCTCTAAGTTTTTTATGTCCTTTAAATTTGGCGAACCACCTATATGATCGGAGTGACCGTTAGTAGTAAACTAAGGTTGTAATTGGCTTTTCCGTAACTTCGTGAACTGCTTGCTGAATCTTTGCACCAAAGCTTTCCGGGGCGTCAATCAATACTACTCCTTCTGAAGTGACAATTACAGCCGATTGCCAAATGCCATCGGTGAGTACATAAATGTCTGGCTTTACTTCGATAATCGCATAACCTATTTCGTAATCAACTTTAATTGATCTATCTAATGTCCATTTCAAACTGGTCTACAACTTTCCAAAGACTGTTGAGCTTGCGCTTGAACAAACAATGCACAAAACAATATTACATTTATTAAATTTTTCATTTTAATGATCCTTTATAATTTTTATTTTGTTTTATTAAACATATAACGTGCAATTTTCCACACACCTTTTTCATTTTCGAATATAAATAGTTCTCTATTTTCTTCGGGGATTGTTTCTTTTGTTGCGTGTATAAGGGTAGAACCTTTTGAACTTGTAACTGCAAAAGCAAATTTGTTTTCAACAGCTATTTCTTCAATATAGAATTCTATATTCAATTGAATATTTGAAAACACAAATTCATATGCTCCTTTAATCTTCTCCGAACCAATTGCAGACGGAGCCCCCAGCGGCATAAAAATTCCATCCTTAGTATATAGTGAAGTTGCTTTTTCCGAGTCAGATGCGTTCAATGCTTCTTTGTAAGTCATTAAAACAGCTTCTATTTCTTGTTTTGCTTTCTTTTCCATTCTTTTTCTCCTACCTTTTATTAAATAATTTTATTAATTAGATCTGAAATAAAAATATAGAAGTGAAAGCTCTGGCGCCTATAAAGTAGTTTAAGAAATAGTCTTAAGATATATTAAGACTTAGAAATTTTTTTGCGGATAGGACTAATAAATTCAGGTGTTACACCTAAGTAATGAAGCTATTTGAACATTTGAAATACGGCTCCAAAAAATTGTAATCGTTTTACGAAATCAAGATATCTTTCTTCAGCAGTTCGAACTTATATTTTGTAAAATTCTTTGTTGACAACTAACAAGAGCATTTTCGGTAAATACTCTGAAAATCCTATTAAATATTGGATGTTCAACAAATAACTTTAACTGATCTTCTTTTTTGATCTGAAGAATAGTTGAATTCTCTAATGCCTCAATATATAATCGGCTTGGTTCACCGGAATGAAAACTTCCAATATCACCAATCCACCAATTTTCCACAGCAAATTGCAGATTATGCTCTTTACCATTTTTGTCAACCAAATACATTCGGAAACATCCTTCAACTATAAAAGAGTTTAATTTGCAAACATCGCCTTCTTGCAGTATAAACTGCCGACGTTTAATTTTTCGTTCCACAAAGGATGATTCCAATGTTGCAATTTCTTGATCGGAAAGAGCTGTATAGCTTGAAAAATAATCTATTAGAGGCTCAATATTCATTGATGAAAGTTGCAACATTATTGTATAGTAAAAGTACTGGTTCTATTATAAAATAGGATATAAAGTAGAAACACAAAAACATAAATTTTCATATCACTTTTAACCAATATCTTAATTTGGTAATTATATTATAGAAAATCTCTCTGAGATTATTGCATCTAGCGTATAACTATTAATTATACTACACAGAATTATTATTAAATGTCCATGGAAATTCTTGCAGTTGCATCTACCAGAGGCGGACAAGTATCTAAGTTTCAATATCGAAAAACCCTCCCATATTTACTCCAGAAACTTATGGCTGTTCGTAGACAGAATCAAGAAAAGAAATTTTAAAACAAAAAAGGCATCGAGGAGATGCCCTTTAGAAGTTTAGAGTTTGAGATTCTTCGTCCGGCGATTACCGGACTCAGAATGACACACATTTTGTTTAGTTCAAATCAAAGCGATCAAGGTTCATTACTTTGTTCCAGGCTGCAACAAAATCCTTAACGAATTTTCCTTTTGCATCATCTTGTGCATAGACTTCAGCAAGTGCACGAAGCTGCGAGTTTGAACCAAAGATCAAATCGACTCGTGTTCCCGTCCACTTTACTTTTCCAGTTTTACGGTCACGACCTTCAAATGTATCTCCTTTATCTGAAGTTGGTTTCCAGACTGTTCCCATATCCATCAGGTTAACAAAGAAATCATTTGTCAGCTTACCAACCTCGTTTGTGAATACTCCGTGATTTGAATTACCATAGTTTGCACCAAGCACACGCATTCCGCCGACAAGCACTGTCATCTCTGGTGCACTTAAAGTAAGAAGCTGTGCTTTGTCAACCAGCATTTCTTCTGCTGTAACTGTATAAGTTTTTTTCTGGTAATTACGGAAACCATCTGCTTCGGGTTCCATATATTCGAATGATTCAACATCTGTCTGAGCTTGCGATGCATCCATACGTCCTGGAGTAAATGGCACTTCAATTTTTTGTCCGGCTGCTTTAGCGGCAGCTTCAACTGCAGCACATCCACCAAGTACAATCAGATCAGCAAGAGAAACTTTTTTGCCGTCTTTACGATTGTTAAAATCTTTCTGCAAGCCTTTCAAAACTTTCAGAACTTTTTCAAGCTGATTCGGTTGGTTTACTTCCCAGTTCTTTTGCGGTTCTAAACGAATACGAGCACCGTTAGCTCCGCCACGCATATCAGAACCACGGAAAGTAGATGCAGAAGACCACGCAGTGTAAACCAGTTCAGCAATTGATAATCCTGAAGCTAAAATTTTCTTTTTAAGACCATCGATATCTTTTTTATTGATTAGTTTATGATTTACTGCTGGAACCGGATCCTGCCAGATTAAATTTTCTTTTGGAACTTCCGGTCCGAGGTAGCGGGCTTTTGGTCCCATATCACGGTGAGTAAGTTTAAACCACGCTCTTGCAAAAGCATCCGCAAAAGCTTTTGGATCTTTGTGGAATCTTCGTGAAATAGGTTCGTAAATCGGATCTAAGCGTAAAGACATATCAGCAGTTGTCATCGTTGGCGGATGTTTCTTTGAAGGATCGTGAGCATCAGGAATCATATGTTCCGGTTTAACATCTTTAGCCTGCCATACCCATGCACCAGCAGGACTTTTAACTTTTTCCCACTCGTAACCGAAAAGCATATCGAAGTAACCCATATCCCATTTTGTTGGATTTGGTTTCCACGCACCTTCCAAACCGCTGGTGGTTTGGTGTATGCCCTTACCAGTTCCAAATTTATTTATCCATCCTAAACCCTGCAATTCAATCGGAGCTCCTTCCGGTTCCGGACCAACTAATTTTGGATCACCTGCACCGTGCATTTTACCAAATGTGTGTCCACCGGCAGTGAGAGCAACAGTTTCTTCATCATTCATTGCCATACGTTTAAAAGTTTCGCGCACATCACGACCAGAAGCAACCGGATCAGGATTTCCATCAGGACCTTCAGGATTTACATAAATCAATCCCATCTGAACTGCTGCCAAAGGATTTTCCAATTCACGTTCACCGGAATAACGGCTCATTGGTTTATCACTGGTAGCTAACCATTCCTTTTCAGCACCCCAGTAAATATCTTCTTCGGGTTGATAGATATCTTCACGTCCGCCACCAAAGCCAAAAGTTTTAAATCCCATTGATTCAAGTGCAGCGTTGCCAGCTAATATCAACAGATCAGCCCAGGAAATTTTATTTCCATATTTTTGTTTGATTGGCCAGAGCAATCGTCGTGCTTTGTCTAAGTTGCCATTGTCAGGCCAACTGTTTACAGGTGCGAAACGCTGGTTGCCTGTTCCACCGCCGCCACGTCCATCTGCTGTTCGATAAGTACCAGCACTATGCCAGGACATACGAATAAAAAGTCCACCATAATGACCCCAATCTGCCGGCCACCAATCCTGTGAGTCAGTCATCACTGCATAAAGATCTTTCTTGAGAGCTTTGTAATCAATCTTGTCGAATTCTTTTGCATAGTCAAATTTTGAACCCAGTGGATTGGATGCAGGATGGTGCTGGTGTAGGATGCCGAGATTTAATTGTTTCGGCCACCACTCTTTATTCGATGTACCCCTGCCGAAAGAAGTACTTCCGGTTACGGGGCATTTGCTTTCATCACTCATATTAATTCTCCTGATGTTTAAAGGTTAATAGTTATTTAATTAATTTTTTTTGTTATTGAATGTTCCGATTATCTGCAGTTTTATATCCTTCACTTTAAAGTTGGGAATTTTCTTTTTCTGAAAGTATTTGTCGATCAGGTTATCAAGTTCATCATCAAAGAAATCTTCAATTCGTTCTGTGTCTTCACAATAGAGATGATGATGATTATCAAGTATAGCATCATACCTCATCACATCTTTTTCAGTCTTTACTTTTTTGACCAATCCTTTTTCAACAAAAGTTTCCAGCGTTTTATAGATTGTTCCAACTGCAATGTTGGGATGATTTTTTACAACATACTCTTTGATTTTATCAGCAGTGGGATGATTCTTTAGATTGTTTAACGCTTCGAAGAACAGCAATCCTTTGAGGTGTAACTTTTAAATTGCTGTCTTTTAAGTCAATACCGTGTTTTTCTTTTTTCATAGATAAATATTATTAGATAGGAATTATTCTCATCTAACTTAGATATTTATTTACAGAATATCAAGTTAGGTGACGACATCATTCGTGACAGCCAGGCTAATCGGGCAAAGACTTGTTTGATTCAGAAACTATTTGCTAAAATTCAATCATAATCAGATTCTGTAATCACAATATCGAGCACATCTACAAATGCTTTATCCTTATATTTATACCTGAAGGTAACATCGTTCTCTCTCATAAATCGCATTTCATCTTTTGTTCTGATATAATTAATTATCTGATATGTAAGAAATTCCCTTGCTTCGTCAATATTAATATTAGTCTTAAGTTGTTGAGTGAGTGTATAATAGTAAATCATCATTTTGTCTGAACCTGAAACTGTGCTGTCAAGTCTTGTTTCATTATCGATTAAAATGGGACATTGTTTGTTAACCTGAGCTGAAATCATTTTCAGTTGTTCATCAACAGATTTTGGTGGAGTAAAATATTGTGTAAATGGAAGAGCAAATCCGACGAACTGGATGAAGAACCAAAATGATGCAATTGTTGTTGCACCGGTAAAAAATATTTTAAGAAAAACATTCCTGGGTTTTCTGATTAGAATAGAATTGGAGTAAACTGCAATTGATCCTAAAATACCACCTATCGCACCTCCTATCAGAACTAAAATTAACGGCAAGCAGATCCATACATATTCCCATTTATTTAAAGGTCGACCTATTTCAAATTTTTGTCTTTCAATTTGAAGTTTTGGAATTAAGTCAAGTGGTCTATGAATGAGTTTAATACTTACCGTATTACCGAAATTACTTAATGCTAAAAACTTTCTATTTCGGTAGAAAATGTTTTTCTTAACTGGCTTAATTTCTTTGTTGTCAATAAATAGCTTGGGTGCTCGCCAATAACTCAATCGAATGTGCATTCCACGATCTTCAAATCCTGGTGGTTCTACCTGATAGTCCAGGTTGAAATCTGTCAAGATTTTATGAAGACTCGCATCATCAATAGAAGTATAGGGATTGGGCTTGCCATTTTCTCGCCAGGTGTATCTGCAGATAGAATTACAAAACGAATAACCGTCTTCCTGAACATTTTCTTCGATTATAATCTTTCCACAATTAGCACAATTCATTTCCAGTCCTAGTTATGGTTTATACTAAATGAATTTGTTTCAAATTAATGTCACAAAAACAAAACTGTTTAGGAAAGTTGACTAATAATTACTCTCGAAACTTAGATTCATCTATTAAAAGAAACAAGAAAGTCTTCCTCAAAACAAAAAAGGCATCCTAAGGAAGCCCTTAATTCAATTTAATTCTAAGATCCTGAAATGGAACAGATCCCGAAATAAATTCGGGACAGGATTCAGGATTTTTACTCAACACCCTTCCCTCTTCTTCTTCTTTGGTTTGGTAACATTTGGCTGTGTTGTTACCTGCGGAGTTGGCATTTGAACTTTGGTGTCAATTGTTTCAGTTGATCCAGTCTGCGGAACTCCACCAAAATATTTGCTCATCTCTATTACTTTTTCAAACTGTGCAATCTCTTCCTTCGATGCATTTACAGCAAGCTTTGGAAAGAGAACTTCCTCTTGCCATTTCTTTAATCCGCCATCGAGTAAATAAACTCCATTGAAATTTTTTGATTTAAGAATGAACCACGCTTGTGCTGAATTCACATCATCATCTGAGTAAAGAATAATTTTCTGGTTCCGTAATAAATCTGACTCCGGTAATTCAGGAAGAGGAATATTTATTGCAGTCGGAATAAAATATTGGCTGTACTGATCTTCATCTCTTACATCAACTAAAGTGTAATCTGATTTGCCTTTGATGATCCAGTCTGCAAGTTCAAGCGGTTTTATTTTATCTGAATTGTTAACAGTTGTAAGAGCAAGATCTTTTACATTCACTTTGACTTTAGAACCCATATACGGACTTCCTGCAAAAACAGCAATGATACCGAGTATCAAAGCAACGACTGCAAGTTTCTTCGGAGTGCTCAGACTGCTGAAAATCTTTTTCATAAACTGTTCTCCGGATTTTTATCTGCAAACTTTTTCTCAGCCCATTCAGCAGCAGCAAAAGCTCCAAGAGCCATAACAACTACAAAGAAAACAACCAGTCCGTACGATAAATTAAAATATTGCGGAAGTGTTAAGCTTCCCATATTTGTTGAGTAGTAAAAATTTTCAACAAGAGGAAACATCTCACCAAAAACAAAAATTCCAGCCATCACTCCAACAACAAACATAATTCCATCAAGTCTTCCTGTTGCAGCAGAAACCAGCGAAGTTCCTGGACAGTAACCACCAATTATAAAACCGAAACCGAGTATCAATCCACCAATTACCTGTGGAAGAATAAAAGTTTCACTCACATAAACGAGTGAGAGATCCATAAAACCAATTACAGAAAGAAAATAAATTCCCAGCATTGCAGTTACAATTGCAGTGAACATAACTTTGAGAACTCTCATATTGGAAAAGTAAAATTGAGCAGCAAGGATTCTTGCATTACCAAATCCTCCGCGTTCAAGTGCAAAACCAAAACCGATCCCGATGATGAAAGCAATTATCAAGCTTACATCAAAATTGAAATATTCGAATTTGAAAAATGGTGCGTTCATGTCCATTGCCTCCTCATAAAATAAGCTGCAGCATATCCACCGGCAAAAACCATCATCATAAATGCCCAGCTTCCAAGATTAAGAATTGCTCCACCAGATAAAGCCTGACCACTTGTGCATCCTCTTGCAAGCTTTGCACCGATACCCATCAAACCTCCACCAACGAATGCAAACATTAATCTTTTAACTGCAGATATTCTCGGACCTTTCTCAATTCCTTTTTTAACTCTTCCTGCAAGTGAACCGGAAATGAATCCACCGGCTATCACTCCAATCACTTCAAAGACAAGCCAGTCTTTAAAAGGATTTGTTGTTCCGTCACCAAGATATTCACTAAAAAAAGTATTGTTGTTTGCATGTTCAGTGGCAACTTTGTCAACACCAACTGAAACTAATGTTGTCATTGCACCTGAAGCACCTAATCCCCTGCCCATAATTAAATAAGCAGTCAAGAGAACGAGACCAAGCCCCACACCAACAAGATAAGGATTTGAATAAGGCTGAGATTTGGTAACAACCTTCTCCTCTTCCTTTTCAAAGATGTGAGTAATTTTTCTAACTAATGTCGTCATCAATATTTTTCTCCATTATTTAAAATGTGCGTTAAACCAATGGCTGTATTGCCCAGCCGAAACAATTATAAATCTTAAAATCAATCCTCCGATTATTACCATTATCGGAGCGATTGGTGTGTGCTTAATTTTATGATTGACTGCAAGTAGCTGTATTCCAAGTGGAATGACAATTCCCAAACCGATTACAAAAACCCAGAATGCCGGTGCATAAATTCCTGTAAGTAATAATTGAGCAGCTTCAAGGTGTGGTCTTGCAGAAGACATCAATCCAAGGAAGAGCATTACAAAAACAAATAATTCAACTACAAGAAAACCGTTATCTGCTTTTGCAAGCAATTCACTTTCAGCTTTGTTCTTTGCAATAAGATGAACATAAGCTGCAGCTGCCGATAATCCGGAAACAAGAAATAAAACCCAAAGCAATGAAGTGTTCCAAAGCGGACGTGAACCCATCGAGCTTAACAGAACGCCTGTGTAAGCTCCGAGCATCATTCCCAAAATCATATTTAATATTCCAACATTTTTTATGAAGAATGGATGAGCCTGCAGCTTTCCGGAAATATCGCTCAACTTTGGAAATCGTTGTGTCATCCATAAAGGAGGACGAAGGATGATGTTTGCAATCAAAGCTGGATAAACTAAAATCAAAATCCATGCACCCCAGGACATTGGTGAAGTTATTTGAAAAGTTGTATAAAGTCTCCACACATAAGGTTTGTGTGCTAAATCAAGAAACAATGCAAACATACCTGCACTTAAAAGAATAAAACTTGTGAGAGGAATTGAATAACAGGAACAGTTGCTTTCCTTATGTCTGCCGCTGAATAAAAAGTATCCGGCGATTATCATCATTCCTGCCACCATTCCACCAAGGAAAAGATAAACAGGAATTTCCCATCCCCACATTGTCATAAATGGATCAACGTGAGGATTATTTCTTGTTGTAAAAATTTCGTGCATTATAAATTCCTTACACTAAATAAAAAATATTTGGCTGAGTTCCGGCATCAGGTATAAGAGTATGATATTTTCTTGAATTTAAAAGCTTGCTAACTTCACTGTTTGGATCATCAAGATCACCAAAGTGCATGCAGTAAGTCGGACAAACTTCAACGCAGGCAGGGTTCTCACCTTTTTCAACTCTATGAATACAGAACGTACATTTATCAGCATAACCGTCAGGATGAATGAAACGTGCATCGTACGGACAGGCTTGAATGCAAGCTTTGCAGCCAATACACATTTCGTGTGTGACAAGTACAACGCCGCCAACATCGTGAATGTGACTTGCACCTGTCGGGCAGCAAGAAACGCACGGAGTCTCTGAACAATGATTACATCTTTCAGTTCTAATTTCCATATTTATATCAGGAAATTTTCCGAATGATTCTGTAACGATCCAATCCCTGTTGTAACCCACGGGAACATTGTTTTCAGTTTTGCAGGCAACGACACAATCCTGACAGCCAACACATTTTCTCGTATCTATCACCATTCCATATCGTGCCATCTTACACCTCCATCTCAAAAGTTACGAAATTCACATTCATCGCAGTTCCACCCATCAGCGGATCAGTTTTGTATTGAGTTATAAGTTCTGCATCACTTGCACCTTTTTTATAAGTGCTTCTTAGTTGTCTTGATTTCTGTCCAAATCCGTGAACCATATAAACACAATCAGGTCTTATTCTTTCTGTTGGTTTAACTTTTATTTCGTCAGAAATAACTCCATCAGTATTTTTTAATTTGATTTTATCACCCTGTTTCAATCCATATTGTTCAGCGATGTCAGCATTAATCCAGATTTCATTTTCACTCATCATATCACGAAGCAGCGGATTTGATTGTGTTTTGCTGAAAGTATGAACAGGAGCTCTCCCATAAAGAAGTCGAAAATATCCTGATGGTGGATCAGGATGTTTTGTGTATTTCGGAACAGGATCGAAACCGGCTTCTGCAAGTTGAGTTGAATAAAATTCTATTTTACCAGATGGAGTAAAAAATTCTGGTTCAACTCCATCTTCAAAATAAATTGGCTGTTGAGGTCCTTTGATAATTCCTTTTTCTTTTAATTCATTCAACGAATGGCCGGCTAACTTCAATCTTGTATCAAGATATTCTTCAATATTTTCCCACGGGAAGTATTCACTGAGTCCAAGTTTTTCTCCAAGCTTTTTAGCCATCCACCAGTTTGGTTTTTGATCATTCGGTTCTTCAACAACCGGCTGACGTATTCCAACAAAACCTTCTCTGAATGGAGAATTGTTCAAGTCATCATATCTTTCTAAGTAAACAGATTCAGGAAGTACAACATCCGCCCAACCAGCAATCTCACTCGGAACAACATCAACAACAACCATCAAATCAAGATTCTGAATTGCTTGAATTGTTTCCTTTTGATTTGGCAAAGCCTGCAAAAGATTTGTTCCATAAATAAACCATCCTTTAATCGGATAAGGTTTTCCTGTTATTGTTGCTTCTCTTATTCCTGTTGAGATTTGTTCGCCTTCCGCAAATGCAAATTTCTTGTCTGGATTATCAACCGGTTCTTTTTTTAATTCTGGATAAGCTGGATAAGGATATTTCGGAATACTGTAAGTGTATGGCATATAAAATCCACCTTTTCTTCCCCAGCTTCCAAGCAAAGCATTCAGTAATGCAATTGCACGACTTCTTTGTGCATCATCGCCATACCATGTTACGTGTCTTCCCGGATGAATAAGTGTAGCAGGTTTGTATCGAGCCATTTCTCTTGCTGTTTCTCTGATTACTTCGGGGTCAATTCCTGTTTCAATGTAAGCCCATTCAGGTGTGTATTGAGAAACTTCAGCAGCAAAATTTTCAAAACCGAATCCATACTGAGATACATAATTAACGTCATAAAGTTTTTCATTTACTATAACACTCATCCACGCAAGAAGTAAAGCTAAATCGGTTCCTGGTTTTATCGGCAGATAATATTTTGCTTTTCCTGCTGCCACTGAAAATCTCGGATCAACAACAATTATTGATGCACCTTTTTCAACTGCTCTTGAAAATTCCTGAACCTGTGTGTTGTGCATATTCTCACCGAGATGAGAACCAATCAGAACAAGACATTTTGCATTTTGTATATCTGTTCTTTCAGGTGATCCGACAATATCACCAAAGGTTAATGAAAATCCTGTCTCTCTTGGTCCTCGACATTGTGCAAATGAAGGTGCTGTTTCATTCGGACATCCATAAGCTCTGAATAAATGTTTGAAAAATGTTCCGCCAATTCCGTGACTGAATAATGCCATCGATTCAGGCCCATATTCAATTTTTATTTTGTTCATCTTTTCTGCGATGTAATCGAATGCTTCGCTCCAGGTTACCTCAACCCACTTTCTCTTCTCCACGTAAACTTTTTCTGATCAATGGTGATCTCAATCTTTCAGGATCATAATGAGCACCAACTCCACCGGTTCCTCTTGGACATAATCTTCCATTACTTAAAGGATCATCAGGATGACCTTCAACTTTCCATAATTTTCCATCTTTCACATAAGCCATCACTCCGCACTTCCAGAAACACAAATCGCAGTAAGTCGGAATCTTTTTAATTCCTTTTTCATTTTCTTTATTAATCTTATCTGCACTATTAACAAAAGTTTTTGCAGATCCGGCAAGCACTGCAGCGGTTGCAATTGTTGCACTAGATATTTTCAAAAATCTTCTTCTCGATAAAGAATTCATTCTTTTTCCATCAATTTATTTCTTATAAAATTTTTGATGCTGTCACATTCACCAAAGTCTTTATAGACCGAACAGCTTCTGCAATCCTTAGTAGCACAGACAGTATTATCACCCTTTACTGACCAGCAAGGACCACTGTGTGTTAAATATGCACTGCACCTGCTTCTGTCTTCTTTGCTGCAACTCATCACTTCCCAGCAAGGCATCATCGAATAAATCGTTTTAATTCCGCTAATGCTTATCTTCGAATCATTTATTGCGGAACGGATACATTTAATTCGTTCAATATCTGCATCTGAGTAAAGCCTGTGACTTGAAGATTTTTTGAATGGAATGATAAGATTTTCTTTTTCATACATCCTTAGCGTATGAACAGAAATATTAAGCAGCTTTGCAGCAGTTCGTATGGGGTAAATTGGTTCGTTATTCGTCATTTTGTTTTTAAAAGTCAACTTATTTAAAGTTGATATTTATAAATACCAACTTTTCTGCCACGAAAAACTTTTGGTTTCGTTTTTATTTCCTTTTAGAAATTAATCGATCTAATATTTTTCATTTGTTAGAAATCAATAGTTTTTAATTCTAATTAATTGGAATTAGTTAACAGATTCCAATTATAAATTGTATCAATTATTTATTGAATCTTAAGCCGATATTCTTCATCAAATGCATCAAAAAGAAATAACTTAATACCAGTATACCAATGAACTTTGAAGTTAAAGATTTCCAAAAAGATGTAATTGAAAAAAGCTATGATAAGCCAGTCCTGGTTGACTTTTGGGCTGAGTGGTGTGCACCTTGCAGAATGATAGGACCAATCCTTGAAAAATTGGCAACTGAAAATTCAGAAAACTGGGAGTTGGTAAAGGTTGATACTGATAAAAATCAGGAAGTTGCTGTGAAATATGGAGTCCGTGGAATTCCAAATGTTAAGCTTTTCAGAAATGGTGAAGTGATAAATGAATTCACAGGCGCACTTCCCGAACCAGCAATAAAAGAATGGCTGAAGAAGTCAATCCCGAGTAAGTTTGCTGATCAGATCGAACACGCTAAGATTCTATTAAAAGACGGGAATGTTACAGATGCTAAAATTATTCTTGAGGATATTCACAGCGGAGATGTAAATAATAGTGAAGTAAAAGTACTTCTTGCTAAAATTCTTCTGTTTGAAAATGTAAAAGAAGCAATGAGATTAGTACAGAATGTAGGTGGTAGTATTGAAAACATTGAACTGGCTGAAGCAATTAGCACACTCGCAGATTTATTGAACCGTAGTCAAAACTCATTTCCGGAATCTGATGTCAAAGAAAAATTCTTATCAGCAATTGAAAATATCAGAAAACAAGATTTCGACTCAGCATTATCAAAATTTATAGAGTTAATAAAAACAGATAGAAACTACGATGATGATGGTGCCCGTAAGGCTTGTATTGCGATATTCAAATTCCTGGGAGAAGACCACGAAACTACTATTAAGTACAGAAGAGATTTTGGAAGCGCCCTGTATATTTAAATTTATTTAAATCTATAAAACTGATCCAATGAATGAGGATTAGCAAGTGCATCCTTGTTATCGACTTCTTCTCCATTCAAAATTTTTGAAACAGCAATCTCAACTTTTTTACCACTGATAGTTCGGGGTATTTCTTTCACTTCAAATATTTCGGCAGGAACATGTCTTGGTGTTGCTTTTGACTTTAACTCTGCTTTTATTTTTTCCTTTAAAGAATTAGTTAATTCAATTCCCACATTTAATGCAACAAATAAAATTACTTTTTCATCACCATTCCATTTTTTCCCAACAGCCAGACTATCGTTTATCCCCTCAATCTCCTCAACAATTCTGTAAATCTCAGCAGTGCCAATCCTAACTCCACCCGGATTTAATGTAGCATCTGATCTACCATAAACTATAATTCCACCGTTTCTGTAATTTTTATATAGTCACCGTGTGTCCATATCCCCGGATACTTTTCAAAGTACGCCTTTCGATATTTTTCACCCGATTCATCATCCCAAAAATAAACAGGCATCGAAGGAAAAGGTGCTGTGCAAACCAATTCTCCTTTTTCTCCGATTACTGATTCGCCCCTGTCATTATAAGCTTCTACCTTCATTCCCAATCCTTTGCATTGTATTTCCCCTGAATACACAGGAAGAGCTGGATTACCAAGCATAAAACAGGATATTATATCTGTGCCTCCTGAAATTGATGAAATCTGAAGATCTGTTTTTACATTTTCATAAACCCACTGAAATGTTTCTTCAGGAAGTGGTGAACCAGTTGAAAGAATAGTTTGTAATGAACTGAAATCGTATTTTTCTTTCGGTGAGAATCCTTCTTTTGCAAACAATGATAAATATTTTGGTGATGTACCGAAAATTGTGATCTTATTATCCTGAATCTTCTTCCACAAGATTTCTGAATCGGGATAAACCGGGTTACCATCATACAAATAGATGGTTGCTCCCACCTGCAAAGCACTTATCAACCAATTCCACATCATCCAGCCACACGTTGTGTAGTAAGTAATTATATCTTCTCTTTTCAGATCAGTGTGGAAAACATGCTCTTTGTAATGTTGAAGTAAAGTACCACCGGAACCATGCACCATACACTTTGGTAGTCCGGTTGTGCCTGATGAATACATAATATAAACTGGGTGGTTGAATGGTAACTGTTCAAACTCAATTATTTTTGATGTATTCTCTAGCAATTGATTGAAAAACAATGATTTACCTGGATTGATTTCATTTTTATTTTGGTAGAGTAACTCTTTCTGCAAATCTTGATATGAAGGTATCCAAATAACTCTTTCTATCTCAGGAATACGCTTGACAATTTCTTCAACTTTCTCTCTGCTATCGATTGCCTTCCCATTGTATTGATACTCTTCTATTGCAAAAAGTACCTTAGGCTTTACCTGTCCAAACCTGTCAATTACTCCTTGAATACCAAAATCAGGGGAGCACGAAGTCCAAACTGCGCCAAGACTTGTTGCTGCCAGCATAGCAATAATCGTTTCGGGAATATTTGTTACGAACCCAGCAACTCTATCACCTCTTTTCACACCAAGTTTTCTCAATCCAGAACTACAAGCCGCAACTAAGTTCATAAAGTTCTTTATAGGTAAGTGTAACATCAGGTTTGTCTTCCCTGCTGCTGATAATTGCTGTGTGATCATCTCTATATTTTAAAAGATTTTCGGCAAAGTTTAATTTGGAACCTTCGAACCACTTTGCGCCCGGCATAATCCATTTATCGAGGATTTTATTATATGGTTTAGAATGAATTACTGCACTGAATTTCCAGATCGATTCCCAAAAAGTTTCAATATCTGTAACAGACCAAGAATGCAGTTCTGAATAATTTCTAAATTGAAGATTGTATTCTTTTTTCAGGAATTCATAGTAATGAATTAAGTTAGAATTTCTAACTCTTTCTTCTGAAGGTATCCAAAGTGGTTGTGATTTACTCATATAATAAAAAACTCACTTATGAGGTGAGTTAATCATCTTGGAATTTTAATTTTGTTATAGTTTATTAAAGCAACTGGGCATAAAGTGCAGCTCTCCATGCGAAATCAGTATCGTTATTTTGCAATGCTTTTTTTGCAGCTAATTCAATATTCTTTTTCTGATTTTCTTTAATCAGTAATGCAGATTTCAACATCTTTTTACAATCACCCATTTGTTGATATCTTGAAAATGCCTCTTTGCCTTCTTCGAAATTATCAATCTTTTCTTCTGATATTTTAGCAATAAAATCTTTTACTTCTTTTTCTGTCGGTATTGATTCAGAATTGCCAAACTTGCCCAAATCATTTGCGGAGTATATTTCAGATTGTCTGATATGTATGGGGATTTGATCATAACCGATACATTTTTTGCCGATGGGTTTCTCAACAATAAATACTCCAGCAGATGCACGCGAATAAAAATCACCAGACATTCGGGCAACTAAATCAATTTTAACCGGATCAATAATTCCATTTGTGAATAGATCTTCAGCAACGTGAAATTTTAATACCTCACATATTGCTATATTGGCAGATGCACCACCATCTCCAAAACTTTTCATCTCTAGTAATTTACATTCCATCTGAAATGGAGATTCTTTTACTCTTTTTGGTTTGACAATATCAGAATCAATTGGACTCAATCCGGATTTAATAAACTCATCATATTCCGGAGGAAATTCAGCGGAAGCAAGACTTACTTGTTCAACCATTGAATGAGTAACAACTTGAATAACACATTCTTTCGTTGCAATCAAATTGTTATAGGTATCCTTTAGGGTAGCATCTCTTCCTCTTCTTGAAGGCGAGAAAGCAACAATAGGAGGGTTTGCACCGAATGCATTGAAGAAAGAAAATGGAGATAAATTATTTATCCCATCTAAAGATATTGTAGATACAAGAGCTATTGGTCGTGGTGCAACACCACCGAGAAGTAATCTATGAACTTCCGGAACTGATAAATCTTTAGGTTCGTAATGAAGCATCAGGAAATGTTTTTCTTGTTTGCTAAGATTGATCTGCTTTTCTTTGCTTTCCGGATTGTGTTCTTAAGAATTCCAAGTCCTGTAATTTCAAGCTCAATCTCATCTCCATCCTGAAGCCAGATTGGTTTAAATTCTTTTCCTGCCTCTTTTGCTTCCAATGCCCAGGTACCATTTAGTTCAAGATAACATCCTGTCCCAACTGTTCCTGAACCAATTACATCTCCAGGAAGAAGTCTAACTCCGTATGATGCACGTTCAATAATCTCTGCAAATGTCCAGTTCATATCTTTCATATTGCCATCTGAGATTTGCTTGCCATTATGCTTTGCAGTCATTCGAAGATCATATTTATTTCCAAACTCAGTTGGAATTTTGTATGATTCAAGTTCATCAGGTGTAACTAGCCAGGGACCAATTGTCGTAGCAAAATCTTTTCCTTTTGCGGGACCAAGATTCAGTTTCATTTCTTCCATCTGTAAAACGCGGGCAGATAAATCATTCATGATCAAATAGCCAGCAATGTATTCATCAGCTTCTGATGAAGGAATATTTCTGCCTTCTCTACCGATGACAATTGCAGCTTCAAGCTCAAAATCTAATTGTCGAAGATGATCATCTTCAACTCTGATTTCTCCTTCACCAAAAATCGCATTATGGTTTGTAAAATAGAAAACAGGATACTGATCAAACTCAGGAATCATTTCAACTCCCCGATTTCGTCTGGCGGTTTGAACGTGCTGGCGAAATGCATAACCATCTCTGCATGAAGTTGGATTTGGAATTGGAGCAAGTAATTTGAGATTCGGATCATCAACAAAAGATGTTATCTTTCCTTCTTTTATTGCTTGTTCAACTTGTCTTGCCATATTCATATATTCTTCACCACCTCGAAGAAATCTTCTCATTCTGTTTGGCAATTCTAAACCAAGTCCGGCAGCACATTCCTGAAGATTATAAATTTTTCCATCAACAAATAATCCAAGTCTATCTTTTTTCTTAGTAGTGAATGATACGAGTTTCATAATTACCTATTTAGAATTTAATTTTTCTCAAGCCAGGACTGACTGTATTTCTCAGCCATCGTTTCTTTGACATTTTTTGTTACTTGCAACGGTTGGAAAGTATCAATCATTACTGCGTATTCATCCGTTTCCTTTTTGCCGATGGAAGCTTCTGTTTTACCAGGTTGAGGTCCGTGAGGAATTCCCATTGGATGCAGAGTGATTGATCCTTTCTTAATTCCCTTCCTCGACATAAAATTTCCGTGCACGTAATACAGAACTTCATCACTGTCAACATTCGAATGATAATATGGTGCAGGGATAGCATCTGGATGAAAATCATAAAGTCTGGGTACGAAGTTACAAATGACAAAGTGCTCTGTCGTAAATACAAGATGAATCGGAGGCGGAAGATGAATCTTTCCAACTTTTGGTGCGTACTCCTTTATGTTGAACGTATATGGATATAAAAATCCATCCCATCCAACTACATCGAATGGATGATGAGGTACCAAATAATTAAAAAATTTGTTTCTTACTTTTAATACTATTTCAAACTTCCCTTTTTTATCGATTGGCTCCATGAATTCCGGTACTTTGAAATCACGTTCGTAGTAAGGTGCATCTTCTGTGAGTTGTCCATATTCATTTCTGAAATGCTTCGGAATATCAAAAGGAGTTGATGACTCGATAATAAACAATTTTGCCTTTTTGTAATTCTTAAATTTCACCTGGTAAGTAGTGCCTTTCGGAATGACTATATAATCCCATTCCTGAAATGGAAGTCGTCCGTACTCAGAAAGTAAATCACCAGTTCCCTGGTGCACAAAAAGTATTTCATGAGCATAACTATTTCTGAAGAATACATCTGTATCTTCAGTTGGGTTTGCTGTTGAAAGAACACAATTTTCATTCTTCAGAAATTCATTCCTTGAAGTGAGGAAGTTTCCTTCTGTTTTTTTATCATCGGTAAAGAAATGATAGTATTGCAACGGAGCATCCGGCCATTCATTTGATTTACCGGGCTTCATTGCAGTAATCTTTTCAACCTGCGGAGGCATATAGAGATGGTACTTGTTAGAATAAATTCCAGAGAAACCTTTTGTGCTAAAAAGCTCTTCACGGTAAAGCGATTTACCATCTTCCTTGTAGAAAGTAGTATGTCTTTTTGGTGGAACTTTTCCGACTTTTACATAAAATGGCATTCATAACCTCCTAAAGTTAATTTTCAAAAATTATTTTTTGGCTCTATCAAGACTTCCGCGTTGTGCCTGGTCTCTTTCTATTGATTCGAACAAAGCCTGGAAGTTACCTTGTCCAAATCCTTGTGCACCTTTTCTTCTCGTGATTATTTCATAGAAGAATGTTGGACGATCACCAATCGGTTTAGTAAATAACTGAAGCAGGTAACCCTTCCCTTCTATGTCACAAAGAATTCCATATTTCTTTAATTCACTGATATCTTCAGTTACTTCGAATCCTCTTTCTTTTAATGTATCATAATATGAATCGGGAACTGAAAGAAACTCCATTCCGTTTTTTCTCATTGCAGCTATGGTTTTAATAATATCATTTGTAATAACTGCAACGTGCTGTATTCCTGATCCAAGGTACTCATCAATGTATTCTTCTATCTGAGATTTTTTTAATCCTTCGTATGGCTCATTAATTGGATTTTTAATCGCCGGTCCTTCAGTAGACCGAACTACTTTAGAAAGAAGAGCCGAGTATTGAGTTGAAATATCGCCAGGACCAAAATCTATAAATGTTTCAAAGTTCAAACTCTTATTCAAATAATTTACCCACAAGTCCATTTCGTTTGTTCTAACATTCCCAACAATATGATCAATTGCCTGAAGTCCGGTATCTTCTGAAACGATATCAATTTTCTGAATGGGTTTTCCATATCCCGGTTTAAATATTCCTTTGTAATTATCCCTGTTGACAAAAACAATTTCAGCATCATCATATAATTTCAAAGCTGCTTCTTCAACAAAACCATTTTCGTTTTCAGTTTTTATCGGTTCCCACGCTGGTATTGCTCCATTTTTAATTGCTCCATCGAAAGCTTTCTTTACATCCTTAACTTTCAGTGACCATCTTTTAACACCATCGCCGTGCCTCTCAACAAAATTATGAATCTGATATTGACTTGGATTTATCGCTGATGTAACTACAATACGAAGGTTATTCTGTTCAAGATAGTAGGATACTTTTCCTTTTACTCCTGTTTCCGGGCCAAGGTAGCCAACAATTTTCATCCCCATAGCTTTTGCATGCCAGTAAGCCCACATTTTTGCTGAGCCGACATAAAATTCAACGTAATCGTATCCGAGCAATCCTAATTGTTCTGACATTTATTAACTCCTGATTTAATTTTATAGATGAGGAAATTTCAATTCTAATTTAAGTGAAATACGCTTCAGAGCAAAACAAAGATAAAAAGAATTATCCTCGATAAAAACACATTTCTAAATTGAATCTAAAAGCAAAAAACCATTAGTTCTAATTCGGCTATCACTATCCATATTTTTACTTTTAAAGCTGCATTCCCTAAGCAAAGGACACACTGAACACAGGGGTTTAGCCGGCTTGCATATTTCTCTGCCCAACTTAATTAAGTTAGTATGAAACTGATGAGCAATGCCATCAGGTAAAATATTTTTTATCTGCTCAAAAGTTTTACCCGGTGTTCTCGTTTTAACTAATCCAATTCTGTTCAGTGTTCTGATGAACGTGTGTATCAACAGGACAAATATTTCTATCTAATGAAAATAGTAAAACACAACTGGCAGTTTTAACTCCCACTCCTTTTATTGAAGTTAATTCTGTCAGAATATCTTCATCATTCATCTTTTTTATATATCGAAGATTTACCTTTCCATTTCTTTTCTGAAGCGAAGAAAGAAACGCTTTTATCGCTGCAGATTTCTGTTTACCTAATCCGGCAACTTTTATTGTTTTCTCTATTTCGTGTCGCGGCGCTTCAGCTAATTCATCAACTGATTTATATTTTCTTTTGAGATTCAAATAAGCTTTATAGGAATTGTTGTCGTTAGTGTTTTGTGAAAGAATTGTTGCGATCAATGCGTCAACGGGGTTAGGAAGCTTTTTTGGTCTGAATGGAATTCCGAAATGGTTAATTAGAAGTTTGTTGATTTTTTCTATTTTCTTTTTCATTTAATACAAATTTTCGAAAATGTTATGAGATAATAAAATTTATATTTGGGCTAAAGCCCTGATTCGTGTTTTTGCTTTATTTATCCCCCGTGCTGAAGCACGGGGCTATTCAATTATCATTTCAAAAATTTAAAGCCTGAGTCATCTAAAAATAGCCCCGACCTTTAGGGCCCCCGGACCTTTAGGTCGGGGAATAATTAAATCCACTCCACCCTCTTCTTGGCTTTAGCCAAATACCATTCATTTTCTTAACTTTGAATAAAAAAATAAGGAAATTAAATGCCCACTTTAATGTCAAGTATTTCTGGTATTCGCGGAATAGTCGGCGATGGATTGGAACCGGAAACTATTATTAAATACACCAATGCTTATGCGGATTTTATTGGAACAGGAAAAGTAGTAATTGGAAGAGATGCAAGAATAACCGGCGAAATGGTAAACCAGATTGTTACGGGAACATTACTCGCAAAAGGAATTGATGTCATTGATATTGGTATCTGCCCCACCCCAACTGTTCAGTTCAATGTTAAGAAATTAAAAGCACAGGGCGGAATTGCTCTTTCAGCAAGCCACAATCCAAACGAATGGAATGCATTAAAGTTATTAAACGGTACCGGTCAGTTCCTGTCTCCTGAAGAATTTGAAAAGATGCAAAAGCATCTTCTAAAAAGTGAATCGAATTACAAAACCTGGGATAAAATCGGCAATAGAACTGAATTCAAGCAAGGAATTCAAAATCACGTTGATGCAATACTTGATCTTGGAATTATCTATATGGATGAAATCAGGAAAAGAAAGTTTAAAGTTGTGCTTGATTGTGTTAACGGTGCAGGTGGGTATGTTCTTCCTGAGTTCTTAAAAGAATTTGGCTGTGAAGTTGTGGAAATGAATTGTGAACGAACCGGCATCTTTCCGAGATTACCAGAACCACTCCCAGAAAACCTGATTGAAACCATGAAAAAAGTTAAAGATGCAAAGGCAGATATTGGAATTGTTGTTGATCCGGATGTTGACAGGTTGGTTCTCATCACTGATAAAGGTGAACCATTCAGTGAAGAGAATACAATTGTTCAGGTCGTACAATTCATTCTCTCAAGGAAGAAAGGAAATGTTGTAGTAAACCTATCCACTACAAGAGCAGTTGATGACATCGCGCACCAATTCGGTTGCGAAGTTTTTCGTTCCGCAGTTGGTGAAGCAAATGTTGTAAAGAAAATGAAAGAAGTTAACGCAGTAATTGGTGGTGAAGGAAGTGGTGGAGTGATTTTTCCAGATGTTCATTACGGGAGAGATGCCCTTGTTGGTATTGCTTTAACTCTTCAGCATCTCGCTGACTATGGCAAAGCATTATCAAAATTAAAAGACGAACTTCCTCAGTATTTCATATCAAAGAAGAAAATTGAGATAACAATAGATCCTGATCAAGTAATTCAGAAATTAAAAGCAACATTTTCCAGGTCAAAAGATTAACACAGAGGATGGGCTTAAGAGTTGATTTTGAAGATCACTGGGTGCATTTCAGAAAATCGAATACAGAACCGATTATTCGAATCATAACCGAGGCTAAGACAAAGGCAGAGGCAGAGAGACTTTCGGAAAAGTATATGGAAAATTTTTGGTTAGCTAAAGTTGAACAAATTGCTCAAACTATTTTATTTTTTATTAAGATGAGAATCAGTAAAATACAAACGAAGATTGCTTCACTTCTTTCGCAATGACATTAGAATAATTTTTCCCTTTTCTGAATGTAGCGGAAAAGTGCTTTATCGTAGGGATCTGATGTTTCTATTAAATTGTAATCAATATTTGCATTAAGGCATTCAGTTTTTATCCTACTCGTAAATTCAGCCATTGCTTCGCGATATGCTTTTTGAATCTGGTATGGTTGAGTTGTAAGCTCATCCCCTGTTTCCAAATCTTTAAAGATAGCATCTTTTCCAAACGAAAAAGTTTTTTCCATCGGGTCGAGAACCTGGAATACAATCACTTCATTTTTCTTATAGCTAAAATGCTTCAAAGCTTTTAACACTGAATTTATATCATCAAAAAAATCTGAAATAATAATAACCAATCCTTTTCTCTTTATCTTTTCTGCAGCTTCGTTCAAACTTTCAGCAGTGTTTGTTTTCTCTGAAGCGGTTGCATTTGCAAGATTTTTCAATATCTCCTGAAGATAAGCGCGTGAAGATTTAGGAGGCAAAACTTGTTTATCTTCTCTGAATATAGAGTCAATCCAACCGCATCCTGCTGGTGAATCATTAAATAACTGAGTGCAGCTGCAAGTGTTAAAGAGTAATCGAGCTTGGAAATGTTGTTCCCTGAACTGTAAGCCATTGAGTTGCTTGTATCCAGAAATACATAACTTCTAAGATTAGTTTCCTCCTCGTACTGTTTGATGAAATATTTTTCTGTCTTCCCGAATACCTTCCAATCAACATCCTTTAAATTATCACCCTGCATATAAGCACGATGCTCTGAAAACTCAACACTAAAACCGTGGTAAGGGCTTTTATGCAATCCTACCATAAATCCTTCTACTACTAATCTAGCTTTTAATTCCAGAGAATTAAGTTTTGAAATGAAAGATGGATCAAGAAAATTTTTAAAATCCCTGACAGTTTTGTCCATTACTTCTCTTTAGCCATATTCTTCAGCAGAATTTCTTCGGGTGATAATCCTAAGTTATCCAGCTCCGCTTGTGCTGATGGAGCTAAGTCATCATCAGGGTATTCACTCAGAAATTGTTTATAAAGAGACTCAGCTTCTTTATAATTTTGCAGTTCATTTGCATAGATGAATCCTGCCATGAACAAACCTGATGGAGCATAACTGCTGTTTGGGTACTCATCGTGTAGTTTTTTGAATATCGATATTGCCTTTTCAAGATTTTCTCTTTCCGAAAGAGATTTTATGAGCTTGTTTTGATAAAGAGATCCAAGCTGAGAAAGCGCTTCAGGGGTTAATTCACTATCATCATGATCATTGACAAGCTCCTCAAAAGCCATGACGGCTTCAGGAATTTTATCCTCTTTGAGATTTTTTTGTGCTTCATCAAATAGTTCTTTGTCAGATTTCTTTGTTGAACAGCCGACTATTAAAAGTAAAGTAAGTAAAGCGATAATTGATTTCATTTTTTTGACCTTTTGTGATTAAAATCTGGGCAAAATTATCTATTTAACCCTCAACAAACAATGAAGGAATTTATCATTGAATTCATTTTGTACATAAAAAAAGCCGGCCCATATTTCAGAGCCGGCTTACAAGAGCAGGAAAGATATATTATTAGCTAATAATTATTTAGCTAATATCATCTTTCTAACTTGTGAGAAGTTTTGTCCATCGATTCCTGTTGCATCAATCCGATAGAAGTATACACCACTATTGAATTCAGAAGCATCAAATGCTATTTCATGGAAACCTGAAGTCATATTTCCATTAACAATTGAATTTACTTCCTGTCCCAAAGCATTAAATATCTTTAGGCTGACTTTGGAATCTGTTGCAAGACTAAAACCAATTGTTGTTGTTGGATTGAATGGATTCGGATAATTCTGTGCAAGAGAGAATTCTGCTGGTGAAAATACTTCTACTTGCTGAGCCAAATGATGCTTATATGTGCCATCATAGTCAATTTGTTTTAATCTGTAATTGTAAATTCCAGGTTCCAGATCATTATCCACAAATGAATAACTCTCTTGGTTCATTGGTTGTACCGAAACCAGCAACAAAGCCAACAGTTTCAATCATTCCATTATGCGATCTTTCAATCTCAAAACCCTGGTTGTTTGTTTCAGTAGCAGTTGACCAATTCAGAATAACGGAGTTTCCATTGGTTGTTGCAGTGAAGGAAGTTAATTCAACTGGTACGACGGCAATGAAATAGCATCCTATAGCAAGATTCTGGAAATTGAGAAGAAGAACATACTCACCATTAACTATGCAAACCTCAGCACCACCAGCAGGACCTTGTGTGCCTGGTTGTGTAAATGTATATGTGCCAATTACAACATCACCACCAACATCAACCGCAGTTAATATTTCCTGTTGACTCCAAACCCAAAGAGCGTTTACTGGAGGAGCATAGGATGATGATGTCCAAGCCATTCCATATTTGCTTGCAATAGCACTTGCTGCTGAGGAAGTGCCTTTCAAAGCACTGTAGTATCCATAGCAGGTTGCCTGACCGCTGAAATCGGCACTCCAGAAACCGCCGCTTACAGGATCATATGCGATAGCTCTGAAATCTGCACCTGTAATCGTAAATTGTGCTTTCACGTTCATTCCGGCGTCCATTTTATACAGGGTAGTAGTTCCGGTGCCACCCCAAAGATGAGGAATTCCACTTTTATCTGGAGCAATGGCCATATCTCGTATAGCGCCATTATATGGTGGAACAGGAATGGTCACATATCCTGAAGATGTATCAGGTTTACCATTCGCATTAGCTGTGTACCAAGTAGCATGGGCCAGCATTCCACCGGTTAAAGTAGAAATTTCCATTGAAGAAAATGGCTCCAACAGTTCCTGCGTTGAGTGTTGTATTAGTGGAATAGTCAAAGACCCATTTCTGAGTTAATGGAAATCCTGCGGGTGGGAGTTGTATCTGCCGGTGTTATGTAAGGATCCAGATCAAATACAGAAAAATCCTGTGCTACAGTTAGACCGCCGACAAAAAAAGAGAAATAGAAAAAAAGAAAAAAATGTTTTCATAAAGCGCCCTCCTGATTTAGTTGATTGTTTGATGTAACTAGTTGGGATATTTAACTCACTAGTTTAAATACAACTTAAAACTTGAGTTTCATCATGTTCCAATTTTAACTGATTAACTTTAATAATTTTTTTAATCAAAATCAAGAAACAACATAAAAAAGCCGGCCCATATTTCGGAGCCGGCTAATTAAAGGAGATTAAACCCGGAAAGTTCCGAGTTTTCTAAACCAATTTTACTTGGTCAATATCATCTTCTTTACATCTACGAAGTTTGTTCCATCAATTCCTGTAGCTTCAATTCTATACATATAAACACCTGAGTTTAGCGATGAAGCATCGAAAGTAACCTGATGTGAACCAGCAACAAGATTACCATTTATAAGACTGGCAACTTCCTGTCCAAGAACGTTGAATACATTCATACTTACTTTTGAATCAACAGCAAGTCTGAATGAAATCATGGTGCTTGGGTTGAATGGATTCGGATAGTTCTGATCTAATGTAAATATCTGCAGGAGAAGTAACTTCAACCTCGATAGCATTTGAATATTCAAATGTATCCATTGAAGTCAACCTGTTTCAACCTGTAGGTATATGAACCAGCAGTAGCGTTTCTATCACTGTATGAATATTCCTGTGAGTTCAGTTGTTGTGCCGTGTCCTTCGATGAATGCTAGAGTTTCTAATTCTCCGCCAGCACTTCTCTGAACTTCAAATCCCTGGTTGTTGGTTTCTGTTGCTGTTCATCCAGCTTAGCTCAACAATACCATTATTAACTATTAGCAGCAAGGAAAGCTAATTTGACAGGGAATGTTATCATCGCCATTAATTCTAAAGTGACATATCGTATGCCCCATCCAAGTTCCAGGATGTTGCTGGTGTTGTATGGATACTATGCTTCCTAAATATACCGTGAAGCGACATCAGTGTTCCTTTCCAGTAGAAGTTACCCGATTGAACGCTGTTGTTGAAGAGCTCGAGCCAATATGTGCCAGCAGCAGGAACAATAATAGGAATTGGCACTAAAGTCGAAAGTGAAAAAATAGTCGACCGTGGGGACCAAACAGAATTATTCTGTTTGTATACGGCTAGTCGCCGAAGGCCACTTGAGTGAACACACAACCGTTCCAGGTTGCCCGGCAGCATCAGTGTGAATATAAGGACGGTGAAATCATCAACCGGAGGTTTTGGCTATCCCCTGGGTAATATCCCGACCCGAATAACAAGTCGAGTAGACCACCCCACCGTAGGACCTGCAGATGAGTAATATTTAATCTCCACCGTTCTTGTCGGTGCAACTTGGCACCAGGACAGATCCGAATCCGCGAAGAGCCCGTTGCACTCCGTTTGGAGCCTGCTTAATACAATACAACTGGCGCCATCAGGAGCTGCTGGATAATGGATGTTCCGGAAACGTCGCAACTCCAAATCATCTAAGTGAAGCTCTGAGCAAATGCAGAATGTAAAAAGGATAGAAAAAGGTACCGAAAGTATTTTAGGCATAATGCCTCCTTGGATAGCTGAGTAGATTTGTTAGTTAGTAAATCTAATTCCTCTTGGTTTAATATAAATATTATTTAATAAACAAAACAATTTACTAAATAAAAAGCCGGCCCATATTTCAGAGCCGGCCTATTAAAAGGAGAGGATTAAACGATGTTTTAGTTTTTAATCAATTCTATGGTCAGTATCATCTTCTTTACATCAACCAAATTAGTTCCATTAATTCCTGTTGCTTCAATCCTATAAAGATAAACACCAGAATTTAGTGATGAAGCATCGAAATTAATATTGTGTGCACCTGCTGCAAGATTTGTATTTACCAGAGTAGCAATTTCCTGTCCCAATACGTCGAATATTTTAGCTAATTTTGAATCAACTGCTAGTCTGAATAATCTTCGTGCTGGATTGAATGGGCTTAGGATAGTTTTGATGATGCAAATCCTGCTGGAGCTGGAACATCAACTTCAACTATATCTGAATACTCAAATGTTTCCGTCAAAGTCAATCTGTTTCAGTCTGTAGCTGTATGAACCAACATTTACTGAATCTGTCAGCGCATAAGATATAACCTGGATTTCAGTTGTTGTGCCGTGTCCTTCAACGAATGCGATTGTTTCGAATTCGCTACCGGAACTTCTCTGAACTTCAAATCCCTGGTTATTGGTTTCTGTCGCTGTTATCCATTGTAATTCAACGAGACCAAAATTAGCCAATCAGCTGCTGTAAATAAAGTGAGCTCAACAGGAATGGAATATTCAACCTGCACATCATCAATATCCCAATAAGTTCAATTTATGTTAAAAATATCTCCGTCGAGGTATTAATTTAAATCTAGCGTTTGAAGTGCCTGCATGTTGGAGTAATGTGAAACTGTTCACTCAATTCAGCAGTCGAATGTTTGCCGTAGGTCGTAACTGAATTCCGAAAGTGGAGGACTGGTTGTACCATTGTATGTTACTGCAAGATCCAGAATAGATCGGTCCAGGAGCGATGCTAGAAACTTGAATCAGCATGCCAATCCAAGGTAGAATTTACAGGAATAAATTGTCTTGCCAATTTATTGGACAATGGTAAATCGGTATCTTGATTGTTAAATCGACAAATTGAACGATGGAGTCTTAACTACATATTCAAGCTCTGTAGGTGGCAGATCCACCAGCTAATGTTGAGTGTTAGATGATGACCAGTTTGCCTACCTAGTGGTCCATAGCTGGTCCAGCAAGTTAAATCATTGAAAGGTTCGGAAAATGCTATTACCAGCATTTGGATAAGAATACTTGTATAGTAGTGAATGTCCAGAGAGGACCATTCACATAGCAAGTGTCATTCCTGGATATTGTATATACCAGCCGTAGGTTTTATTGTAAAGTCCAAAGGACCTAAGTATCTGGCAGTGATTGAAATAGAGGACCGTTATAAAATCTTGAACTAAGTTGCCCAGTTGGTCCAAAGATAGACTTCATTATACATTGTAGCCGGTAAACCGATTTGTCCAGGTAGCATTTCCGAGGGATTATGCTAACATTGTAGCTCCGTTAGCTGGATTTGGATTTGTACGGTGGATCTCAACAGGGCAAGGTGGACCAGTAGTAGCCATACTTCATAAACAAACATCTCATCCGGTAATCCCCTGCAACAATCCACCTATCGGAATAAATAGAATCCGGTTGCAAAATTAGTCATTAAGAATAAACCACCAGCTATGGCAGCAGCTGGTATTTCCAGGCTAATACATATCGCTCATAACATCATGAGCTAACTCCGTGGCTGTTCCGGTAGCAATGTTAAATTGATGAATTAAGCTGAGGGATACCACCAGCGGTATGTATCCTTGATCAAAAATCCAGAAGATACTGACCGGATGGGCTAGCTAACATTATCATAAGCGGCACCGTATTGAGCTAGAAGTCCGGTTCGTGATTGTTGCCAAGTCGTTGCACCTGTAACGGCTTACCCAATGTTAGCAGGACTCGTTCCAGTTACCAACCCGAGAATGCCATCGGAAGCTGCATCATACGCTACATAAAGCTCGAAGCAGCTTACAGGTGAGTGATATTGGTACCCGACTAAAAGTTTTTTGTTACAAAGTCCATCTGGTAAAATTGTATTTAGCGGCAGCACCTGCTGTAACATATATATGTGCCGTCAAAAGCAAGATCTCTTAATCCGTTACACCAGGTATAGAGAATTGCTCAATCATTGTTGTCCCTAGTTGCATCTGCATTTGTGGAGAAAGTTCGATGCCCATCTTGTAGAAATAAAAATAAGTACCATCCCATTCAGCACCGGCGTTTCCGGCTGCTCCTGATAGAGCAGTAACATCAAACTCCAATAGAACATCCCACATAGCTTCTTGACCTACGGATCATAAATGGCGGAGCGAGGTTTGGACTGCGATCAATCATTGCCTCCTGTGCCATTAAGGCGACACACCAAAAGAGGACCAAGAAAATTGTTAAAGATTTGAATAAGTATTTCATAAGTACACCCTCCGATTGGTTAATAAAGTGTTAATTAGAAGAGAAAAGATTTTCAGATTCGCTAAATAGTTATAAAGCATAGCTGTGATGAGAAAGATAAATAATGAAAATTATTAACTTTAATATTCCAACGGATATACGTTAATCAATTTTCAAGTTTTTATCAAGTTTTTCTAATACTAAATTTTCTAGAGAAATTGGAATCCTGCCCTCATTCAATTATCTTACCAATCGAAATTAATCCAACATCAAATTTCTAGATTTTAATGTTATCATTTTTAGCCAGGGATTCTTTCTCCATTTTTTTCTTGTATTCAATTAGTTTTGTTTGAATGTCAGGATTGACGAGAGCTATAATACTTACTGCCAGAATAGCCGCATTCTTAGCTCCATTTATTGCAACAGTAGCAACCGGAATTCCCGGAGGCATTTGAACAATGGAAAGTAATGCATCCATCCCTTCAAGTGATTTACCTTTTATCGGAACTCCAATTACCGGCAATGTTGTTTGTGCTGCAGTTACACCCGGAAGATGTGCAGCACCACCAGCTGCGGCAATTATCACTTTTAAACCTCTATCAATTGCTGTTCTGGAATATTCAGCATGTTGATTTGGAGTTCGATGTGCTGAAAGAACTTTTACTTCATAACCGATTCCAAATTCTTTAAGAACTTTGACTGCATCCTCCATTATTGGGAGATCAGAATCGCTGCCCATTATTATTCCAACTTCAATTTTTGTTTCAGCTCATTTTATTTCTCTTTGTGTTGTTTGAAAATTTTGATCTACCAGTTAATTAGTTTTATTTCCTGACCATCAGATCTTAGAAGAATAGCTTTTTGCATATCACTTCTATAAATAGTTGAACCCTCTGCCTCTAATCTCTGAATAACTTCTTCAACGGGATGCCCAAATTTATTTTTAAATCCTGCACTAATCAAGCTGAGTTCTGGCGATACGTATCTTAAGAATCCGGTGGAAGAGCTTGTTTTACTCCCATGATGACCTACTTTCAAGACATCCGAATCCAGAAAATGCTGATACTTGTTTGCGTAAATATTTTCAACATTTTTTTCTACATCACCTGTGAAGAGAAAGCTTGTTTCGCCATATACCAGTTTAAATATTCCGCTCCGGTTATTGGTTGATTCCCCGGCCATATTTATAATTTCATCATCATATAAAAAGTAAAGGGCAGCATTTCCAATTTCCATCTTTTCTTCTTTGAAGTAGTTCACAGGTATTCCCCGTTCACTGATAAATTCTTCAAATCTTTTATCCTTGCTGAGTGAAGTATCAATTTCAGGTTTAATAATTTCTCCAATCATACCTTCCAAAATTAAAGCAACGAAACCTCCATAGTGATCGGTATCTATGTGAGTGACAATTCCATAATCTATTTTCTTTATTCCTAAATAATTCAGTAAAGGAATTAAAACTCTATCGCCGTTATCGAAAGTAAATGTTGTATTTCCGGCATCAACCAATGCTGTTTTGCCATCAGGAAATTTTATCAGAAATGAATCACCCTGCCCTACATCGATCATTAATACACTTAAATAGCCGTCAGGTAATAATTTTTTATCATCTATTGAAGAGAAAAGAATAGCATTCGCTATAATCAAAATAAATAATGCAAGCTTTGCTTTGATATTAATAAACCGTACTAAATAATAAAGCAGAAGTGTGAGCATCAGATAAAATAAAATTAAATCAATCAGCGAATAATTCGTAATGCTTAAATGTGAAAAAGGTAAATCGCCTGAAAATTTTATAACACTTAAAATGAACCCTGAAAGAATATCGTTAGCAGCAGCCGAAATAAACTGCAATAAAAGGTATTGTTGCTGAAAAGAAAAGAGTAACAATTGCAGCAGCTATGATGAAACCAATACCTGGGATTACAAATAGATTCGTAAGTAAAGCTATTACAGAAAATTTATTAAAGTAAAGTAATGTAAAAGGTAAAGTGCCAATTTGCGCACTCAACGAAACTCCAAAGAAAACCAGCAAATATCTGAGAAATTTATTTTGGACATTCCATCCTTCTATCAGATGATTTATATAAGGAAGAATAATTCCGATAGCAATGACTGCTGCAAATGATAATTGAAATCCAGGATTATATATTTCATTCGGATTAATTAAAAGAATTATCAAAGCTGCTATTGAAATCGAGTTAATTAAATTTGTGCTTCGATTCGATAAGAAAGCAATGATCAATACAATAGTCATAACGGTAGCTCTGAATACTGAAGGCGGGACTCCGGTTATGAACATAAAGCATAACAGTCCAATGACGGTTAAAATTGATTTGAGGTGTAAATTAAATCTCCCGAATAGAAAAAGAAAAATCAGGATGATGTATCCAACGTGCAAACCAGATACTGCAAGCACGTGAACAACACCAGCATTAATAAATTTCGTTTTTGTCTGGTAATTAATTTCTCCTCTGTCGGCAAGCAGCAAGCCACGAAGTAAAGCAGCCGTTTCAGGCGAGTGATATTTCTTTATTTGACCATCAATTGCTTTTCGTATTTGATGAATGATATTTTTGAAAGTACTAACTTCATCATTGATAATCGTAATTGAGGTTATATCTGTTATGCTGAGCAATCCAAGTATCTCTTTCGATTTTAAATAAGCGTCATAATCATACTCTCCCGGATTTCTCTTCTGTTTACCTTTGTAATAGTATCCATTTACTTCAACGTAATTGCCAGGTTTCAATTCGCTGTATAGTTCGAGAGTTGCTTTGTTATCAAGTTTGGCTTTGCAAAGAATGTTAATCTCATCTTTAATAAAAAACTCTTCGGAGTACATTGAATCCACTGCCACGTAAAAGATAAGCTCATTATTTCTTATGAGATCAATTTTTGTAATTTCACCAACCGCTGTTGTGTTTTTAACCTTATCTATTTTGGTGAGGAAGGGATCAAATGAAATCGTGTTTTGCTTTGCTAAGAAATTCCCAATTGAAAAAACCAGAAAACCTGAAGCAAGGAAAGTTAAAAGTGAATAGTAAGTATTGCTACCTAACTTCCTGAAGAAAAGCATTAATGATATTGTAACGAGAAATAGAAGTGCTGCCAAAATTATACTAATCTGGAAAAATTGCGCGGATAAAATTCCAGCAGTAAAAAGAATCGCAACTTTTATTACGGGGTAATCTTTCATTTGCAATATTTAATTATTGCTTGCTTGACTTGAGTTATGTCAGTAACAGATTCAGCAATTTCTTTTGCCGATTTTCCCGCTGCCATGGTTAAGGCAGGATTTCTTGTATGCGTTTTCACCGACAAGTCCTCAAGATTACCGTGATCTGAACAAATCACCAAAGTCATTTTTTTTGAATCAACTTCATCTAACAATGTGAAGAGAAATTCATCCAGTTCAGTGAATAACTTTTCAAATTCATTAGCAAGTCTTAAGTGACCGATGTGATCACTAAGATAGTATTCATAAAGTGTGAACTTATAATTTTCAGCTATTCTTAAAAGACGTCGTGCGGCGGTTTTAGGTTTTATTACTTTCAATTTGTAACCCAGCCTCTGATTCCATCTTTCATTTGTAAGTTCTGCAGTTAAGGCATTTCCTGCTCTGACATCGCTCACACGATTTAACTTTATGCCTGTTAGTCGACAAGTTAAGGTTGTCACGCTTAACCTTGTTCTGCCGGATTTAACATAATCAAAAAAAGCTTTTGGATATGCATTAGCAAAATAGCTTCCGCCAGCTTTATTTCTGAAATGAATTAGCAAACTTTGCTTTTCCAAAATTGGAATCGTTGTTGAATACGGATAAGGACCAAAATGTTTACCAACAAATTTTGGTGCATTGAATCCACAAAATAATGAAGCCTGTCCGGTACCGCTTTGCGGTAATCCTTCAACACCAAGATTTGCATCAGTTGGAAACAAATAATGAGTTCCATTCGAGAATCTCTGGTTATCAAGTGATGGAATGTTTCCAAAAATATTTTCGAAAGTTTTAAATCCATATTTAAAGAATGGATTGAATTGATAATCCTTCTTCCCTATTCCAACACCATCAAGAAAAACCATCAGTACGTTGTTCATCAATTTCTATTCATTTTTTTGATTCAACAAGAACTGTTACAGGTCCATAATTTACAAGCTGAATATCCATCATTGCACCAAATATCCCAACCTTAACTTTATCATCACCTAAATTCGCTTTGACTCTTGACACAAACTTTTCATAAAGCGGAATTGCTTCGTCAGGTTTGGCAGCATCTATAAAACTTGGTCGGTTACCTTTTGCGGTTTCACCGTAAAGAGTAAACTGTGAAATGATCAGCATTTCTCCGTTAACTTCTTTAACTGATCTGTTCATTTTATCTTCGTCGTCTTCAAAGATTCGGAGGTTACAGCATTTGTCAGCAACAAATATCAAATCATCCTGGGTATCACCTGTTTTTATTCCTAAAAGAACCAGAAGTCCTTTTCCGATTTCCCGATAATAGTTTTGTTCAGAAATGGTAACTGAAGCTGATTTAACTCTCTGGACTACTGCTTTCATTTTCTTTCTCCAAAAATAATCCTATCAATATTCTGGTAATCTTTAATAATTCCGATATTCTTAAAATTATTCTTTGTCATAATTTCTACAACTTGCTCACTCTGCCCTTGAGCGACTTCAAAGAATAACTTTCCATTTTCGTTTAGCTTGGCTGAAGCCTTTGCTGAAATTTCCCTGTAGAAAGTATAGCCATCACTTTCTTCAGTAACTGCAATTGCCGGTTCAAAGTTTTTTATTTCTTTTTGAAGTGTTAAATAACTTTCCTTCGAAACATAAGGAGGATTTGAGACTACTATATCAAACATCGGAAAACTATTCAAATCATTTTTAAGAATATTATGCTTAACGAATTTAATTCTTTCTGAAACTTTATGTCGCTCAGAATTTTCTTTAGCAACGAGCAAAGCTTCTTCACTTACATCTGTAGAAACAATTTTAGATAATGGTAAATTGACAGCAAGTGCAATTGCAATATTACCGCTTCCGCATCCGATATCAAGGATAATCAATTTTTCATCTTTTGGAAATTGGTTCAGAATATTTTCAACCATCAATTCAGTTTCTGGTCTTGGAATAAGCACGGATGGATTTACTTTCAATTCTAAACCATAAAATTCAACTTTGCCTATTACATATTGTAAAGGTTCAAAATTTCCTCTTCGCTTGATGTACTCACGATACTTTTGCACCTCGTCTTCACTGAGAGGACGTTCGAAGGAAAGGTATAAATCAAGTCTTTTACAGTTAAGAATATCCGCGAGCAATAGCTCTGCATTAGTGCGGGGAGATTCTATTCCTTTCTGATTAAGATATTGTGTAGATAGATTAATTGATTCCAGTACTGTAATCATCAAATATTTTAAGGATATGTGTTTCTAATTTATGAAAACGAGAGGAATTAATCGGTAAGGAATAAATATAAAATCAAGCCGAAGTCAATCTGCAATGCAACAAATGTAACCGCACTTATTACATCATATTTATCAGTTTGCTCGAGCAAAGCAGGATCACCAGTTATCTGATATTCATCAAAGTTTTTATCAGCTTCGAGTTTATAATACGCTGTTGTTGCTCCAAGCGCTATTGCTGTCCCGACAAGAAATTTGAATAATGTCGACTCATAAAAACTTTCACCTTTTACCTGTCCGATGAATCGTAACTCGGGTTTTACTCCTGCTGCAATTTCCTGATGAGTAATTAGTTTATCTTCATAATCTGGTTTTTGGAGCAGTAGTGTTTGAAAATTGTCTTCGAGCAGCATAGGTGTGAAGCCAATAAGTGAATCCGATTCTCTAACATGTGCATTCTGCGGATATGAATCCAGAAGAAGTTTATTGTTGAGATTATAATTGAGATTCAAATTACTACAGTCTTTTATGCTCAGCGTATCTTCAAAGCTGCGAGCATTCCACTTCTTAAAATCTTCAACGATATTGATTCTATATGTGCCCGGTTCCAGTTCAAGTTCAAAATTATTTCCCTGACTTTTAAAGTTATCATTTACAAATAACTTTACATTTTCGATATCCGTTTGAATGAAGATTTTCGCCTTGCAATCCTGCGCGGAAAGCACACTTGAAAATAAAGATGATATTAAAAGTATTTTAATTGACAAACTCATACGCTCTGATTACTCCGTCATCATATCCAATGAATAAAATATTTTTGTGAATAACTGGCGAAAGCTTTGCCCTTCCATCAAGCGGAATTGATTTTATAATACTTCCATTTTGTTTATCAAGTAAATGAATTTCAAAAAGAACATTTGGCAGAATTATCATATTTTCAGTTATCAGTGGAGTAGTATTCAGAATGCCGCGAAATTCTGTCGTCCAGTTTTCATTTCCATTAAGCTTATTAAGTGAAAAGAAATTACCATTCAAATTTCCAATGTAAATGTTTTGGCCATCAACAGATGGTTCCATCTTTATTCTTGCACCGGTATCGAACTGCCAGATAATTTCGCCATCCTCAACATTCAGAGCATAAACAAATCCATTATCGTTTCCTGCATAGATAACATTTTCTGAAATGGTTAAGCCAGAAAAAAAATGTCCTCCTATCTTCTGGACATAAACTGAATCACCGGAAGCTGAATTTAGAGCTATGATTTCTCCCTCATCATTTCCAAAAATGAAAAGGTCATCTAGCAGTGCTGGTGAACTGCGTGTTGGCACTCGCGTATGTGTTTCCCAGATTTTTTTTCCCATTGAATTAAATTTGTAAGCTATTCCGACTTCTGATGTGAACAGAACTTCATCATCGACAGCAATCATTTGCGTTAATACTCTGCCGGGAAGTTCAATGGCTTCAATTTCTTTGCCTTGAGCGTAATCGTAAATAATTAATTCTGTTAGATTATCTTTTTCCAGAGCTACAGGGAAAATAATTTTACTCCTGTATGGAATCGGAGTTGAGTAAACACTTCCGCTGCTGTATTTAAGCGAGCCTATCTTCTTTCCTGATTCAATGTTGAAACAGAATATTCTGCCTGAAAGATCATTAATAAATACGAGATCCTCATAAACAGAAACAGAAGAGTTGGGGAAGCTTCCATTAGCTTCCGACTCCCACTTCAATACTAATGAATCGGAAATACCGGCAGGTAAATAAAATTCACGTGAAGGAATCTTGCCGTACATCTGGTAAGGATTTTCATCCAGCTTTGTTGCATACTTAATAACAGATCTGGCACAGCCTGAAATTAGTAGTAAAACAACCAGCAAAAATATTTTATATTTTAAAAGTCCCATCCGAAAAAGAATTGGTAAAACAAACCGTCCTGAAATCTTGTATAATTTTGTTCTATTTTTTTTCCCATATCATATCGAAGTGTAAGCACTCCGAAAAGATTAAACCTGAATCCAAATCCAACTGAACCAATTGTAGAAGTATAATCATCATTCCATGCACCACCCATATCATAAAATATCGCTCCCCTGATTCCGGGAAAGCCTAGATTAAAAAATGGAAATCTTATTCCGAGCTGATCAATCAAAGGGAATCTGAATTCAAGAGAAGTGAGCCATATTTTTTCACCTCGAATTCCAAATCTTGGCCAGCCTCTTAAATCCCAGCTTCCGCCGACATAATATAGGCGTGCTTCTTTTCCTTCATTATAAAAAATTGCAGCCCTGAATGCGAGGAGCGTAGTCATGGCAAATCGTTGGTAGTATCTGTAATCTCCGATGATTGAAAAGTAGTTCACATTACTGTATTTAATATCACTTGTATATCCGAGATAAACTAAAGCGCGTATTCCATCCACAGGACCTGTTGAACCCCAGATAGCATTATCCATTACCCAGCCGAGAGTGTTCGTGAATAGAATGGCCTTCCTTTCAATTACTTCCGGGATTACTTCTTTATTAGAATTTCTTAATGTAGCTGTTGCTTCCAATCGTTGAAATTTTGAAATGGGATAACTTAAAAGAAATGAACCGCCGAAACTTCTTTCGTAATAATATTGGTCTGGATCAGCATAATCATAAACAGGACCGCTCAAATGAAAAATTCCATATCCATAATTTACTCTGCCTGCAAAATTTACTTTTTGAAGAATTACATTGAAGCTGTTTAGTATCTCACTTGAAACAGTTGCATTATTGTAAATCATAAAAATATACCTGTCATCGCCAAGAAGATCACTCAAAGAAAATATTGCTCCTCCTCTTGTTCCAAAAATAGGATCAGTCGCAACGACACCCTGTGCAAAATCAAGTGAATATTCTTTTTCGTATTCAGCTTGTTTACTTTCTGAGGGAAGTTCAAGAATATCCGCATACCATATATCAAGCGGTTCATCAATTTTCATTTCAAATGAATAAAGTGAATCCTCTTTTGTATCTTTTCTGCTGAATACAAACAAGTTGAAACTGTAATTTTCAAATCCTGAAAATGTAATGTAGTTTGAATCAATATAAACCGGATTGAATACGCTTGAAATAAATTCAGATATTTTATTAACAGTATTACCGAATTTTCCATCAGTAATTGGAATTTCATAAAGGTTTCGTACGCCATTTAAATCTGAAGTAAACAGAAGCAAATCTTTTTCAGGAGAGACTACCGGAGCCTGACTGTTTGCGTTAATATAACTGATGTATTCTATTTCATAATTATTCAGGTTGATAGAAAACAAATTGTATTTGCCAGTAAACTTTCCACCGGTTCTGTCGGATGAAAAAATCACCTGCTGATCGTTTAAACCAAAACACGGATCCTGATCATTGTAATAGTCGTTTGTAATTCTGAAAAGCCTGTCTTCAACAAGATCATATATGTATATATCGCTAAATCCTTTTCTGTCAACCGCATTAAACACAATTCGATTACCATCAGCAGAAAATTTTGGCGATGCTATGAAAACCAATTCTCTGTTTTGATATGTCTTAATTACTCTTTCCTCAAATACTGAATAAAAATGTATTGCATCACTTTCACCTTTTTTAGTATTGAAGACCAGCAAACCATCTTTTGATATATCAATAGCTGACTGGAATAAATGGAAGGATTCAAACTCTGCTGTCTGCTCTCCGCGAAGAATTAATTCGGGATCATCAATTGGCAGATACTCATGGGATATTTCAATCCGGTAAAGTGAAGAGTAGCCATCAGAATTAGCCAAATAATAAAGGAAATGTCTGTTCTGAAATTTGAAATAAACGGGAGTAAAATTAAATCCTTTCTTCGTCACTTTTAATGAACCAAATTCTGTGGGATAGCTTGATTCCATCAGAGGGTAATATTTTTTTCTCAGCCAATAATTCCATTCAGCATCAATCTGTTCAAAGGATTGTTTGAATGTTGTTTCAAGCACCTGGTCGAAAGAAGAATACATCCAGAAATTATCAATCAGCATTCCGATTCTTTCTTCACCATATTTCTCAGCGACAAACTCCAGAAAACTTTGACCTTCTTTATACATTAAGAAACTGCCGTAAATCATATAAATATTATCAAGACTTACGAAGTAGTTGTTAAGAACTGCATCTCTTAAAAGCATTTCAGCCTGAGCATCCCATTCTGTGGAGTAAAATTCTGCTAGTCCTTCCACAAACCATAGCGGCGGCATTTTGTTGGTGGGAATTCTGTGATCTTTTAGAATTCTATATACTTTGTTCACCATAAACACGTGCACTATTTCGTGCCTGATGACGTGACGGAAATCTTTCAAAGAACCATTACTCGGCAGTACAACTCTTCCTTTAAGAAATTCAAAAAAACCACCAACACCTTCGGGAATTAATCCGGGTGTAATGTTTGTTTGTTGAAAATCTATTGTCGTATTATAAAAAATAAGAGGGATTCTGCGTGTCACGAGGTGATTCATTCTTACTTTCAGTTCGGCATAAATTTCTTCAGCATAGCCTGCACCAATCTCAGCAACGTGTTCCATTTCACCATAGTAATAAATATCGAAGTGATCGGTGCGGAGTATTTTCCAGTCAAATTCTTCGTACTGAACTTTATTACGACCAAAGTAAAAGAATTGAGCTAAAGTAAAATCGTTAGCAAGAAATGTTACTAAACAAATGATGAAAACTATTTTTGTGATTGTGGAAGTGTAACCAAGCATAAAACCGGATAAAATTTATTTTTGATGATATTATCATCCGGAGCATAAATATCAAGTAAGCCGCTGTTTCATCCTATGAATAAAATCAATCTCCGAAGGATCGAACCCACGCAAAACCGACACATAAAAAGATATCCAATCAGCTAAGAAAATCAAATCCATAATTCGTACCTTTTTATTTTCTTCGTTGCTGCTCAGAGTTAAAACTTCAATCTTTTGTTCCGCGAGTATTTCTCTTAAAATGTCAAAGCGTTTTTTATTTTGGGGATGATATTCTTTATCGGTTAAATAAATAACCTTCGTATGGAATTGTTTTTCTTTGTAGGATTCCCACCCGATTATTTCATTGTGGTTCATTTCAGGAAGAGAATTATGGAAAGCGTGAAGCTTTGAATTTTCATTCAGCTGACACTTGAGCCTGTAGCCTGTTGAAGAAAGAAATTCAGATGAATAAATAACGGGAATAAATCCAATAAGTTCATTTGCAATTTGAACAGCCTGATTGTTATCTGAAGAATATTCTTCTCCCCTCTTCTGCCATAGATCAATAATCTTCTTGACATTATTTTCTTCACTGGCAATTCCAAGCTCTTGCATTATTTTTAGTAATGAGAAAAAGCTAAGTCCAAGTGCATATCGAGGTTGAAATCCACCTTGAATTTTAACAACAGGAATTTTATTCGATGCAGAAATATCTCCAATCTTTCCGCCAGATGTGATAACCACAATTTTCGAATTCTTCTTTAACGCCTGTTCAAAACAGGAAATAGATTCTTCAGTATTTCCGGAATATGATGAGATAATAACCAATGTATTCTCATCAGCAAATGAAGGAAGATTATAACCCCTAACTACATTAAAAGGTATTTTCAATTCTCCTGATAAATAATCACACAGCAAATCACCGCTAATTGCTGAACCACCCAGTCCACAAAAAACTATTGAAGAATATTTTTCTTTTTTAAGTTGTGATAAATCAATTTTATTATTCCACGCATCCGATGCCTGTTTGTAAGTTTCTCTGAGAACTTTGAACTGATTTTGAGTATCGTACTTTTTGATAAAGTCTTTTATCTGCATAGATTTTAAATGATTTGTCTTGTTCTGGTGATTTTATTCTTTTTAAAGAAGTCTTCAATTGCAGCTTTTACTTCTTCCTCACTTTGTATTTTGAGGCATTGTGCACCAAGCCGCTTTGCTTTTTTATAATCACAGCTTCTAATTATTCTTTTTGCATAAGGAATAGTTGAGGGTGACATACTCAGACTGTCTAAACCCAGACCAATAAGCAACGGCATTGCAAGAGTATCGGCAGCCATTTCACCGCAAAGACTGACTGGCTTTTTAGATTTTTTAGTTTCATCAATGATATGCTTCAAAGTATTAATAACGACCGGACTGAATTCCTGGTAAAGCTCTGAAACAAGATCATTCCCTCTATCCACTGCCATTAGATATTGAACGAGGTCATTTGTTCCGATGCTGACAAAGTCAACTTCCTTTGAAAAATCCCTTGCCATAACAGCGGCAGAAGGAACTTCAATCATAATTCCTAACTCAATATCTTCATCAAATTTTATTTTTTCTGCTTTTAACTCTTTTTTACATACTGCAATAATTTTTTTTGACTCCCTGATTTCCTTAAGAGTGCTGACCATTGGCAGCATCATTTTTATATTTTTATTGATGCTCGATTTCAAAATTGCTCTGACCTGAGTTTTAAACATTGCAGGATTTTCCAGTAAAAGTCTGATCCCTCTTAAACCTAGGAACGGATTCGGTTCCTCAAAATCGAGGAATCTGAATTTGTCTCCGCCGATATCAAATACTCGAATTGTAATTGTGCCAGGATAAATTCTTGATGAAAGCTTGGAGTAAATGGTTGTTTGCTCTTCTTCATTTGGAAACTCACCAAGCTCATTCAATATTTGTTCAGACCTGTAAAGACCAATTCCGCTTGCACCACTGGTTATCACCATTTCTATTTCACCTGAGACATCAACATTGGCAAGCAATTTAATTTCTCTTCCATCTATTGTAACAGCTTTTTCATCCTTGAGCTCTTCAAGTTCTTTCTGAAGATCCAGCAGTCGTTTTCTTTTTCCTATGAAAAAATCTTTCTGTTCCTGAGATGGCTTATATATTACATATCCATAAAAACCATCGACAATTATTTCATCACCATCTTTGATCTGAGTTGTTGAGTTGTGTGTTCCAACCACAGCCGGTATGTTCAGTGAACGTGAGATGATAGCTGCATGAGATGTCACACCGCCGTGATCGGTAACAAATGCAAGAACTTTATTTCGGGAGAGAAGAATTGTATCAGCCGGAGTAAGATTTTCACTAATTACAATTACATTATGTTCAATTTTAGATTCCCATCTTTTCTTTTGCAAATTTCTTATGATGCGCTGTTTAATATCCTCAATATCAAGAGCCCTTTCCTTCATATAAGCTTCATGTGAAAGAATCATTTTGCTCTGGTACTTTGAGATTTCATCATCAACAATGTACTCAGGGGATTTTCGCTCTTGTTCAACTCTGCTGATAATCTCATTCAGCAAAATCGGATCATCAAGTATCATCAACTGAGCTTCAAATATTGCAGCACGAACCTCATCCATTTTTTCACGTGCGACTGCAAAAATCTTATTAAGTTCTTTTTTTGATTTAGCTATAGCTTCCTTTAAATCATTTTTTGCTTTCTCGATATCATCAATATCAGCTTTACTTATCTGAAGCTTTTCTTTGGTGTAAAGGTAGGCTTCGCCTATAATTATCCCGGGAGCAGCAGCAATGCCAGCGATTTTATTTTCAGATGTCCGATATATTTCTTTGAATGATTTCAAAGTTCGTCAAAACCTCTTTCAAAATAATTAATAATTTCAGTTGCTGCCTGTTCTTCATCTTCACCATTGAATGATAAAAGAAGTTCAGCGCCCTCCTCTGCTGCTAGAGTCATAACTCCAATAATACTTTTTCCATTAATGTTCATACCATCTCGTGAGATAAAAAACTCACATTTAAATTTTGCTGCCATTTTAACTATTGTTGCCGCAGGTCGGGTATGCAATCCTGCTTTATTAACTATTTTAACTGTTCTTTCTATCATCAACTCGTTCTGTAAATTAGCGAATCTGCAAGCCACTTAAATATTTTTTTATTTTCTTCATTCAATGAATTTATAGACCGTAATGCACTTTGAGTATAATTTCTTATTTCTCTTCGGGCATCATCCAGAACACCAAGCTTTTCATAAATCATTTTATACCCTGATACCTGGTTTCTCCTTATTCCCTTTTTCTCAATTACTTTAAGAAGTTTTTTTCTGTCCTCTCCTTTTGATTTTTCAAGAGCTTCAAGAAAAAGAAAAGTTTTTTTACCTTCAACAAGATCACCGCCAATAGTTTTACCAAATTCTTTTTCGTCGGCAGAAATATCCAATAGATCATCCTGAATCTGGAAAGCAATTCCAAGATTTAATCCATAATTACCCAAAGCAGTAACCTGAGCTTTTGTTCCACCTCCGAGAAGTGCTCCAATTCTGCAGCACATTTCTGCCATAGCAGCGGTCTTTTTCTTTATCATCACAATGTATTCTGATAAAGAAACATTTTTTCTTAATTCAAAATCTGTGTCCAGACTTTGGCCTTCACAAACCTCTATCAAACCATGTGTGAAAGAACTGATAACTTCCTTTGCATTACCGTTGCAATCTTTTAATAAAAATTCATAAGCGATTGAGAGCAAACTATCTCCTGCAAGTATTGCTGTATTATGATCATATTTTTTATGAAGAGTTAATCGTCCTCTTCGTTTATCAGCATTGTCCATTATATCATCGTGCACAAGTGTAAAGTTGTGAAGCATTTCAACTGCTGCTGCGGCGTTGTATGCATTTTTAAACTTTCCACCAACAGCTTTTGCAGAAAGTAAGACAAGCAATGGTCGAAGTCTCTTTCCTCCGCTGTTTAGAATATACGAGCCTGGCTCATATAAAGAAATTGGATTTCGGTCTTTAAGTGCAAGAGAAAGAATTTTATTGATTTTTAATCTTTCAGCTTCATAAAGTTTAATGTATTTATCCATTAATAGAAATTTTCTTTTCTGATAAGTTTATTCTTATGTAATTCTTTTATTGTATTCGAACCTGTTAAGAACATTATCTTTTTAATTATCTCAAACCAATCAACGAGTAAATTTTTTACTCCGTCAATTCCGTTTGAATCAAGCTGCTTCAAAATTGTTCTTGCAGAAGCAACATAATCAGCACCAAGTGCAAAGGCTTTGGCTGCATCAACACCTGAATTGATTCCACCAGAGCCAATCAAAATAAATTTATAATTCTTTTTGAGTTTTGAATTTTCCCTCAAACAAAAAGAAGTGGGCAATCCCCAGTCCCAAAAATAATCATTCGTCATTGATTTATTTCTAAGCATCTCAATTGCAGCCCAGCTTGTGCCGCCCGCACCGGCAACATCAATTCCTCTCACACCTGTTTCAAGTAACTCTTTTGCCGCTTTGCCGGATATTCCGGCACCAATCTCTTTCACGATAATAGGAATTTTAACTTCCTTCACTAACCTTTTTAAACTTTTTAATAAACCATAAAAATTGGGTGTACCTTCAGGTTGAAGCAATTCCTGGAGAGGATTCAAATGAATTACAAAAGCATCCGCTTCAATCAGATCAACCAATAATTTTATTGAATCAATTGATTTTAATTTAACTAACTCTGCTGCTCCAAGGTTTCCCAGTACTGGAACTGATTTAGCATTCTTTCTGATAATGTCATAAGTATTTCTATAATTCTTATTTTCAAGTACTTGTCTCTGGCTGCCAACTCCTATCGGTATTTTCAATTCCTCTGCAGCTATTGCGAGCTGAGCATTTATATTTTCTGCTTCTTCTGTTCCACCAGTCATACAGGAAATAATGAAAGGATAATTAATTTTCTTTTTGAAGAATTTAGTTTCAAAAGAAATTTTGTCAAGTTCAACTTCAGTTGTCGCATCATGAATAAATTCATATTTGTCAAAGCCATTTGATTTCGTTTTGAAAGAGACATCTGCATTCAAACTCAACTCGAGATGCTCTTTTTTTCTTTGTGATGTGATGTCGTTTGATTTATTCATTTCAATTTTTGAAACTATTAATAATCAAGGCACTCCAAGTTATTAAATTTTATCCTTAAATGCTTTCTTCCATATTATAACTATTTCTCATAAGAAATGTATTCATCGGAATTAATGAAGAGCTTGTTTACTTTTACTTCACCTCTTAAAGCATTTGTTAGCAATAATTCATCGGCCTCAATCAAATCTTCGACTGTAATATTCTTTTCAACAACGTTAAGATTATTTTCAATGAAATAATTTCTATAGATCCCGGGAAGTGCTCCCGAATCCAGATGAGGAGTAAACCAGGCATCACCCTTTCTTAAAAATATGTTTGTTCGACTTCCCTCTGCTATTTCATCTTTTTCATTCTGATATAGCACCTCATAAAATCCTTTTGAATTATACCGCGAATACTCATCATCATACAATTTTCTGTTAGTCGTTTTAAAATGTCTGAATTTATCCGTTGAGTTGATTTTATTTTGTGAGATGATAACCGATACTTTCTTGGATAGTTTTGGAATATGCGATAATTCAACTCTTATCTCTCCCAACTTATTCAATGTGAGTCTGATCTTCGAACTTTCCTGTTCATCAAGTTCTGCAATTGATTTCACAATCTGCTTTCTGATTTTCTTTTCGCTAAACTTAAAAAGAAAGTAATCAGCTGCTGACTTTATTCTTGCAAGATGCTGTTCAAGAAATTTTATTTCACCTTTTTCATATCTCATCGTTTCAAATATTTCAAAGTACTCAAGCGGTTCAGTCAGGAATTTGCTTTTGAGCAGAACCTCTTCATATTCACTTTGAGGATTACTGTCCCATACTATTCCGGAGCCTAATCCCATAATCCCATCGCCAGTATTCTTATTTATTGTTATTGTCCGAATAGCAACATTCATTTTAAGTTCTTTGGGAGTTATTAAACCAATTGAACCCGTATAAATTCCTCGTTTTTCTTTTTCTATTTCATTTATAATTTCCATCGTTCTGATTTTAGGTGCGCCTGTTACCGATCCGCAAGGGAAAATATTCTGTAGTATCTCAAGCATCTTTGTTTTCTTTCTTAATTTCCCCTCGACTTCACTGACCATCTGGAATAACGATTCATATTTTTCAATTTGAAATAATTCAGGAGCTTTCACACTACCATAACGACAAATTCTTCCAAAGTCATTTCTAATAAGATCTACAATCATCACGTTTTCTGCCCTGTTTTTCTCTCCGGTTTCCAACTCTTTCACTGATAAAGCATCAAAGCCGTGATTAAATCCTCTGCGAATAGTTCCTTTCATTGGTGCTGAGTTTATTTTTTTGCCATTCGTTTGAAAAAAAAGTTCCGGTGAAAGTGAGATTATAATATTTTCGTCATTGTTTATGAATGCCGAATATCTTGCTGACTGATTGAAAAGTAATTTCTGATAAAAAGCAGAATAGGAGCCAGTAAAACTAAATTTCCCTTTAACAGTATAATTAACCTGGTATGTGTCTCCCTCTTTTATGTAGTGTTTTATTTTTTTAATGTCATCGAAGAATTGTGTCTCTGATCTGTTCAGCTTGAAATCTGTTACAGAATATTTATCACTTGAGAAATCATTAAAAATAATTTTTGAAGATTTAAGTTGATGAACTTCTCTTCTATCAAAAAAGAAAAACTGAATGAGTTTTTCATTATCATCTGATATAAAATTTGAAAGCTTCTCCTCGAATAGAAAACCAGATTCATATTTAATCAGCGAATATCCATAGTAGCCCTTATCAATTAATTTGTGGATTACTTTAAATGCATAATCAAGGTCTTCTTTTTTATAAACAGAAATGATTTCAAGTGGTTTTATAAAAAGATATGACTGCGCCCTTTTATAAATTGAAGGTGTGTAAAAAAATGCAGAGTAAGGATTATCTTCAACCTGCTTTATAATATCATCGAAATTCATATTATTTTATCAACACAAATAAAATTAAATACAGTTCAAAATTGTTTTGGAATCTTCTATGCAAAAACCCCGTCTTTCCTTCTGGCAAATCTGGAATATGAGCTTTGGATTCCTCGGAATTCAATTTGGTTTCGCCCTTCAAAATGCAAATGTAAGCAGAATCTTTGAAACTTTGGGAGCCAGCATTGACAACATCCCGATCTTATGGATTGCTGCTCCGGTAACAGGTTTAATAGTCCAACCAATAATCGGACATATGAGCGATAAAACATGGAATCGGCTGGGAAGAAGAAGACCATATTTTTTGGTCGGAGCTATTCTGGCTTCGATTGCAATTATCTTTATGCCAAATTCACCAACACTTTGGATTGCCGCCGGAATGCTTTGGATAATGGATGCCTCAATAAATATTTCGATGGAACCGTTCCGAGCTTTTGTCGGTGATATGCTTCCTTCCGAACAACGAACTCAGGGCTTTGCAATGCAAAGTTTTTTCATAGGAACGGGTGCAGTGATAGCTTCTGCTTTACCATATATGATGACAAACTGGTTCGGCATTTCAAACATTGCACCTGAAGGCGAAATTCCGGATTCAGTTAAATTCTCTTTTTATGTTGGTGCAGTAGTATTCTTTCTTGCAGTTGCGTGGACGGTTTTTCGCACAAAAGAATATTCGCCCGAAGAGCTGAAGAAATTCTCAGATGCTGAAAGTCAGATTTCAAATGTTAAAAGTCAAAAGAGAGTTTTAGTTACTGCTTCAAAATTCTTTAAAGATGGATCAATCTGGTTGTTCCTTAGGAATTATGATAACAATTCTTATCACAATAAGCATTACTGAAATTGATTATGGATTATATGTTCTGTTTGTTGGAGGCGCTGCATTTGGAATTTTACAAATCATTGCTGGTTATCTCGTAAAGAATAATAAAACAGAAAATGGTTTCGTTGTTGTTTTAAATGATCTCTACAACATGCCCAAAACAATGAAGCAGCTTGCGGTTGTTCAGTTCTTTTCATGGTTTGCACTTTTTGCGATGTGGATTTATACAACACCTGCTGTTACTCATCACGTTTACGGTGCAACAGATCCAACAACTCCTTTGTATAATGAAGGTGCAGATTGGGTAGGAGTATTGATGTCAGTCTATAACGGTTTCGCAGCAGTTATGGCTTTCGTTTTGGTTTGGCTTGCAAAACTAACCAGCAGAAAAACTGTTCACCTTATAAGTTTGATCGCAGGTGGATTGGGATTAGCATCATTCTATTTGATCAAAGATCCAAATCTTCTATTACTTTCTGAATTAGGAATTGGACTTGCCTGGGCTTCAATACTGGCAATGCCTTACGCGATTCTTACTGGTTCACTTCCTGCAGAAAAAATGGGCGTCTATATGGGAATATTTAATTTCTTTATTGTAATTCCACAAATCACAGCAGCAAGCATATTAGGATTTTTTGTTAGAAATATAGTTGGCGGTGAAGCAATTTATGCTTTGGTATTGGGTGGTGCTTCAATGGTTGTAGCAGGAATTATGGTAATGTTTGTTGATGATGTTGATTGAAAGGCCTCCTCTGCCCTCGTCGAGTCCATTGGGCTCGCCGAAGTACAACGACCTCCTAATGAGTGTAAATATTGGTAGTCGCAACCTTTACGGTTGCGAAACTTAATTAAAAACGTAGACATAAAGTCTGCGACTACCTGAAAACAATAATTATCACACAACCTTTCCTAAAGGAGGATAATTCAAGCTCTTAATGAAGTATTTCCTTAAGATTTTGAACTATTCTTTTAATTGATTGTTCTAGAAATAAACAGGAGTATAACATGAAAACAAAAATCATATTATTTGCATTTTTAATAATATCTTTCGCACTAATAAGCAGCGGCTTTATTTATAGCGAAGGTTCTTATTCAGATGATAAACAGCGCAAAACTGAATGTCCCTATCTTCAAGGGAAATCAGAAACTAGCTGTCCATATCTTGAAGGAAAGATTGATAAGTCAAATTCAGAATGTCCTTATCTAAATGGTGAGATCAACTGTCCGTATGGCAATAAGGATTCGAAGCCTGAAGCTGAATCTTCAAATAAAGGCGATAGCAAAGAGAAAAAGTATTATAGAAGTATTAAGAATATTTCTACCTGATTAACCGCCAAGACTCAAAAACAAAATTGCTAACAGACCGCTGGCGAGAGCCAAAACTCCCCAGCGGTTTAATTTTTCTTTCCAAATAACAAAAGCCGCAAGAGTAGTAAAGAGAATTATTCCCACATTCATCAAAGGATAGACTAAAATTGCTGGTAATAATGCCAATGCGCCAAGCAGAAAAACTGTGCTGAATACATTTGGAATACCGAGCACCAGTCCCCACAAAGCAGTTTGTCTGATGATTTTTATTTTTTTTATGATGATATAAATTGAAGAGTAAACAAACGCCGATGCAAAAATAATGAATACGAAGTACGGTTCTTCCTGTTCCGGTCGCCAGCTTTTGAAAACTTTAATAGCAAAATCATTAATTCCTATACCAATAAAAACAAGAACGAGGAATAAATATTTTAATACGCCTTCTCCATCCCTGTGATTTCCCTTAACAGAAAAATAGAAAAGTATGAATGTGATTACTGTGAATAAAAAGCCAAACAGATGAAGCCGATTCGGCAGTTCATTAAATACGATAATTGAAAGAAGGATAGGAATGATAACTGATAATCTTGCACTTGTAGTGGCTAAGCCCGTGCCCGCATAACTGATTGCTTTAGCGTATACAAAAAACGAAAGCACAAATAACAATCCGAGCCCTGCACCAAAGAGTAAAGTTTGAATGGAAAATATTTTTTCATCATTCAGTATTAGAAGAGTTAAACCAATTAACGAAGCAACAAGATAATTACCAGCGAGCAATACAATCGGCTCACCTTTTTTTGTATCGCTGTATTTTAGAATTAAAGCAATGCTGGTTGAGCAAAGAATGGTAAGGAGGAGAAAGTGCATTACAAGAGTTTCTGATAAATTTAATTTGTTTTAGTCTAGACTAGAAAGTTTTTGATTTTATTCAAGTAAATTTATGTAATTATGTTTAATAAAAATCCCCGCCAATCTGCCTGTCGAGGGACAAGAAATATTGACGGGGCCATCTCTGGCATATCTACTCCGAGAGATATATGGGGGCCAGAGACGAAATTATTTCAGCAGAAGCATTTGTTTAGTTTCGCTAAAATCCCCTGTCTTCAATTGATAGAAATATACTCCAGAGGCGTATCCGCCTTTGGCGGAAACGGAACCCGATAATGTTGAAGAATTAAATTCAATTTTATAATATCCTGCTATTCCATATTCATCAACAAGTGTGGCAACTTCATTACCCAGCATATCAAATACTTTTAAGTTACATTACTGCTCACCGGTATTTGATAACTGATGAAGTGCTATTAAATGGATTAGGATATTTTGGTAAAGTAAAAACTTTGCTGGAAATATTATCTCAACTTCAATTGAATTTGAATAATCAAATGTACCATCATAATCAATTGCTTTAATCTGTACTGATAAATGCCGAGAAACATTTTATCGTAAAAGAATAACTAATTGGTTAGTTGTAGAGCCAGTCCTTCAACAAATCCTATTAGATCAAATTCCAATTTTAAATTCTTCAATTCGATATTAGAATTCTATTCTATCTAAATCCTTTATTATTTGTCTGGTTGAAGTTGACCAATTAAGATAAACAGCATTTCCCTAACATTTGCTGTGAATGAAGTCAGTTCAACTGGAATAACTGGCTGCCCGAGCTGACCTAAAGGATTAATATCTTGCGCATAAATTCCGCTGGCATCAAGTCTTTTATCTCCCCAAGCCAGCTTGCAATTTTTATAGACATCCATCGCAGTTTCCATTTGTAATTTTTCCTGAGTTGGATTTGACAGAGTTACAATATCCCCCGGCCATAAAAATGCACCAGAAGTATCGCAGGCAAATCCGAGAGTTTTTGTATTTACCCTGAACCTTCACTATCTAAATAAAAAGATATACCTTTTCTGTACCCATATGGAAGATATGCTAATGATTTAGTATTGGAGCACTTAACGGAATAAATACTTTACCCTGCTTCCCCAAAGTCTGTTTCCTGTGGAGAAAACTTCTGTCCATAAATTCCATTTTGATTTTGGTTTGGTTCGTTTATCCGACATGTAAGTTTCTGGGTTGAAATTAAAGCTACTTGGGATAAATTTATTTTTTGTGGTATGCCTTCGGCACCTGCGTGTTAAGTCCAGTTGATGAATTGTTGTAGAATGAACTGAAAGTTATTTTGTTTCCGTCATAAGGAATAGTGCTCCGTTATTTCATCGATTAATTCGAACCTGAAACCATCTGTCCGTTATCCTGAATCATAACTCCGTTTGCACCCCAAACTAATTGTCCATTATATCAACTTATGAGCTCTAATTCTTACTGCTGGTGAAAACCTCGTTTAATGGAATAAGTATAATTTGTCGTTTTTTAAAGAGGGTAGCTGTAATCTCCGTTGCACTTTGTACAATTGGATTAATCCCAAAGTTTTGCGTTTAATTTTTAATGGATTTTTTTTCTCTTATGCATTCCTACTTTGGTTAAGTGGATGGTGAAATATTGGGTCGAAATATATTCCGTTACTTCCCCATAAAAAATCTCCTGTTAAACTAATTTTATAGAAAGGTTTTAAAAACCTCCTATCTTATATCATAAAAATGGTTATCATTCGATGCATATCAATCATAATCTGTAATAGTATCTTGAGGATTATTACTTATTAAAGTCCATTTGGTGCCCATATTTTATATGAGTGGGTCAAGTCTTTGAAGATAAAATTGTAAGGTGGAGCGAGTGTCAAACCAGGAAATGTAACACCCACCATCTGAGGTCATTGCAATTTTAGCAAGTGCCTGTTCACCTGTTACATCACAAATCATTAAGTTGATATTTGGATCTGTTGACCACTGTGCAAAAGAAGTATTAATGAATAAAAGAATTGAAAAAGAAAAAGCGTTTCATAGATCACCTTTTAATTTTAAAGTGTAAGAGAGGTATTTTAGATTCGTACAGAATAATAATTTAATATCTCTCCTGATTAAATTTTATAAATAAATCACAAATGTATACCTATTTATTTCAAAATGATCTATAGTTCTTGAAATTTTTTCTCATAGCTTTTAAGAACTAACTTCCAACTAAGATCAGATATCCTGACTGAAGAATAAATGAAATGATGTCATTGCTCCGTGAGCTTTTTGTCCATAAAAATGAAATTCATACGTAAATCCATCCACTCTTGGATAATAGTTTGGCCCCAAATCCGGTGAAGGTAAAAAGTATGTAATAGGATTTCCAGATTGATCTTTCCAAACAAACAATTCTTTGTTATAAAAATATTTATCAGTTACATATAATGGAGAATTGTCAATTGGTCTTTGGACTATTATGCTATCCATAAGCACATCTTGATTTAGTACCCAGCTAAACTTAACACTGTCACCACTAAATCTATAGATATAATCCAGATCAATATCAACGAAAGGTAATCCATCCTGAAGAGTGATTTCTTTAGTAGTTGTAAGACTTTCTACGATCTTAGCGGAAAAATAAGCAGTATCAAAGTACTGTAAATATAAAAATAGATCATAAGTTCCCGGCTCAAGATTTAATAAGCTGTCAGGTGTATTTTTTCCAGTATCGGTACCCATAAGATAAATCCTTGCACCAGTTGGATTAGATTTAACTAATAATCTACCTTTTGATGTTTGAGATGGTGGATCGGTTGGATTATCTTCTGAGCATTGAATAAATGTCAGACAGATTATTGAAAGAAAAGAAATAATGTAAGTATCGCATAAATCCCTCACTGTTTTTAATAACCTGTACAAACTAAAAGAAAATATTTGAAGAAGGCAAGCAGAATCGATTTGTAATTAGCAAATAAAAAACCCTGCTTTGATGCAGGGTTGTAAGAAATAAACCATTTTATGTGATTATAAGGCTTTCTTTACAGGAACGAATTTTTCTTTAACAAGCAGCCAGAGAACTGCTGAAATCGCCAAAGTTGTGCCACTGATGATAAATATTAAATTTTTATCTTCAGCCTGTTGAATGAAATATCCTAACACTAAACTGACTATGAGCTGCGGAAGTACAACTGATAGATTAAATATGCCCATAAAAAATCCCATCCTGCTCTGGTCAACTTTTTCAGACATAATTGCAAAAGGTAAGCTTACAATTGCAGCCCAGCCAATTCCGCATACTGCCATTAGCAGGTAAAGGACGAGAGATGATTTGCCAATAAGTACTATTCCGAAATAACCAACTGCCATTATAGCAACACAAGTAAGATGTGTTTTTACTCTTCCTATCTTTTCGGTTATTGGCTCAAGTACGAATGCTGGTAATATAAATCCGACTGCATTTAACACAAGAAATGAAATTGCTATTATTTGCCCTGTCTCTGTTTGATCTGCAGGATTTAATTTTTGCTGAATGAAAGCAATTATATAAACGAACATAGTTTGCACTCCAATCCATGAGAATCCGTGTGCAAAATATAATTTAAATAGCTCACCCCATTCAGTAACTTTTGATTTTGCTGCTGTTACTTCGGTTTCTTTTTTTGGTTCTGTAAGTTCTTTACTTTCCTTAATGAAGAAGGGAGGTATAATCGAAAATCCAAGAACTATAAATGCACCCAGATATATTAAAAAATAATTTCCAAAGATCGCTCCTATTGCATAAGCCATCACTCCCCAAAAACCGGATATAGTTTGCATCCAGGTATAACCTTTTGTTCTTGGCACTCCATCAGGAGTAACATCTGCAATTACCGAGCGAGTAGGATTAAAGCTAATGTTAATCGCAAGATCAAGAGTCAATGCAACTACAATTGCAACAGCAAGAATACTTCCAATCCCAAAAAATCATTTATCGCTCCGATATTCGGAAGAGCAATAATCATAATGGCAGCTAAGGTTCCGCCAATTAAAATAAATGGTCTTCGTCTTCCACCCCAAAACCAAACTTTATCACTAATAAATCCAACAATCACCTGGCCAAATATTCCAGCTAGTGGACCCGCTGCCCACACAATTCCGATTTCGTGAATGTCTAATCCATATTGTGAATTTAATATCCAACTCAGCACTGCAATCTGAATAGATAATGCGAAGCCCATCGCAGTTGCAGGCAAAGCAAGTAGAGCGTAAAAGGTGTTGGTAAGTTTTTTCTGAATGTCGAGCATATTATTTCCTTATTAAAAATATTTCTGCTGTCATTTTGTCCATGGCAAAATGATCTATTGAATTAAGATTTATTTTTTGTGATTTAAATTAATATTCTTTGGCTTGGTACTTTTTTATGAGAGATGTAGAATATCTTCCTGTTTGAATTATTAAATCTGATTCCTATTGTAATATTAAAATATGTAATTTTAGGGGATAATATGTTTAATTTTCCTTTTGAAAGGGGTCTTTCTATAGTGTTGGATAATTAAATTTTTTTTGTTTTCATTTGGTAAAAGCTTTTTTGCCTCCTGGAGTTTGTTGAGTTGTGTTTGTTGCTTTAATTTTGGTCCATAAAATATTTTTGAATCTCTTGTATAAAGATTAAGTGCTATTTTGTTTTTTATTGAAGTGAGAATGTATAAAAAAACTAATTAGAAAAATTATCGGATTGTTAAATTTATAATACTTTTTGAATATAGATAGGAAAAGAATAGTAGAGATTGATAGGATTTGATTGATGTAGACCGTTGTTAAGTTGGTATGGTGTATATTTGTTGTAGAATTTATTATGGTGGTTGTTTTATTTGATTAAAGTTATATTTTTGAAGTGTAATAGTTGAGTTTGTTTTGTATTGAAGGTCCGGGAAGGGAAAGCTAAAAGAATGAGGAGAAAAAGAAGGAGGAGAAATAAGAGGATTATGGAAAGAAAGAAAACCATAAAGGACAAATTTGGCAGAGAAAAGGAGAGAAAATAACTATGAAAAGATACGGAAGAACCAGCCGGAATTTTAGAGGGAGACCACAGCCCGGAAAAACAGACCCAGAAGGAACATAGAAAATATTTTATGAAAAACGGGATAGGAAAAAAAAGAAATAAACCCACGGAAAAACACACACCAAAAAACCCGGGAAAAGGCAGCCCGGTGCGCTAAAAGCCATAATATTTGGAATGCCTGAAAGAAAAAGAGGGGCTTAATACAAGTACATATCAACAGACGAGACACATCGGAGCAACCAGAGGACAGAGGCTGCCACCGGGGGCACGAGACCGAAAGCAGAACCGCGGAAGTGAAAAATGAAGGGAGTTGAGATAGTGAAATTGAAGAACCGAATTCCAAAAAAAGAGGAAAGAAACGCCACAGGACGGACGGAAACCCACCACAACCCGGAACAACCACCAAGGGGACAGGAGGGGAAGAGGAAAAGGGAAAGGTAGCAGAAACCGGAAACAAGGAAAGACAGGGAGGAGTGGGCCGGAACCAACATGAAGGAAGGACCCAGAGGAACAAGGGGAGAGAAACAACGAGGCAGAAGAAAACCCCAAGGGCGAGAAGGAAGGCAGGACGGGGGCCACAACAAGAGGGGAGAGAGAAGGGAAACGAGGACCAAAGTGGCACCAGAAGGGCAAGACGAGGAAACAGGAGAGGAAAGAGAAGAAGAGAGTAGGAAGGAGGGAAGAACCCGAAGACGGCAGACGGAGAACAAAGAGAAAAAGGGAGAGCAAGAGACCAGGCACCAACAGGCCCCACCCACCAGGGGGGGCACAGGTGGGAGAAGAGGAAGGGAAAAGGAAAAGGAGAGAGGTGAAAAAAGAGGCGAGAAGAAAGCAGGAGAAAAGGGTAATTGAAGATTAGTTGATTTAAAAAGAAATAGCCATAGGAATAGAATATATATAAGGGAGGGTTTAAGAGGTAGTTTAGGGCGGCCGCGAAACAACCCGAGGGCAAGACGAAGACGAACCAAAGAGGAGGGGAGCCGGAAGGAGGGGAACAACGGAGGGGGAAGCAGCAGAGAAGAGGAAGGGAGGAAAAGGGGGGAAGCAGCCTGGAGGAACAGAGGGGAGGAAGGGAGAGGGACACAGGGGGGAAGGAACCGGAGGAGGAAAAGGACAACAGTTCTAATGAAGGAGAAAAAAAGAATGGGATGTAAAAAATAATTAGGAGGAAAATGAAGAATTATATGGAAAGAAAATGAAATCTGTCATTTTGTCCATGGCAAAATGATCTATTGAATTAAGATTTATTTCATCTTGTGATTTCAAATTGATTAATTCTTCAGCTTCCGGTATAAACTTTTTTATGAGGGATGACTCCACAGAAATATCTTCCTCGCCTGAATTAATTAAAATCATCGCTATTTCCTCATTGTAATATTTCAACAAGATGTACACATTTTCAGCGGGATAGATATGTCTTAATTTTCCTTTTGAAAGAACCGGATACTCATTCCTAAATTTTAAAAGTGATTGAAGATAATCATACAAATCATTTTCAAATTCTGTTCTTCCCACTTTGGTAAAAGCATTTCTCTCATCACCAACAAAACCTCCGGGAAAAGGTTGTCTAAGTTCTCCGTGTTTCGTTCCGCCTTTAATTCCAATCTCAGTTCCATAAAATATTTTTGGAATGCCTCTTGTAAATAAAACAAGATTAAGTGCTATTTTGAATTTATCAACATTACCATCTGCAACCAGCATCGCACGATCAACATCGTGATTGTCAAAAAAAACCATCAAGTTATCGGGATCAGAATAAACAATATCCTGAGCAATTGTTTCATAAACTTTATAAATACTTTTTGCACCACAAGAAGTAGATACAAAAACAGAGAATACGAAGGGAGGGCGAAACGCCGAACCGGACGGATTTTTAAATGAAAGAAAAGGAAGAGGGATGGGAAGAATTTATAAAAGAAGCCTATTAATAAAAAACTTCAATATCCCCACCTTTTCTTCCATCCAGATCAGCAGATGAAAACTGATCGAGTGAATCACCAATAGAATTATTATTGGGATTTCCATCACAAAACCTGTCAGCGAAAATCAAATAAATTACATCTTCATTACTAAATCCCTGATGTTCTATTGCTGAGATATCTCTGCTAAATATTGGAATGGAAATTTCTGTTTCAATATCATCATTAAAAAAAACAAGTTCATATTCTCGTCAAGTTCATCGGAATTCAAAATCGACAAAAGATATGAGCCATTTTCACTTGAATGAAAATTCAATATTTTCAATTTATCATCAACTGATCTAACATTTACTCCGTTCAGGTTTTCACCATAAACCATCAGTTGAACTGTATCCCACTTCATTCCGACCCACCAGTTGGGCGGTTCAATTTTATTCACAGAAAAATTCTGGGAAAACCATAAGCTGTAAATTAGTATTAATTAAGTATTGAAATACAAAAGGTTTTTACTATTGATTTATCCAGGTTAAAATAGACAAAGGCCTGTAATTTTGAAAGACTTTTTTACCTGTTTAAGCCAATCATTTTCTCTTTAACTCGATGAGAATTATAGCCTATTGAAGGGTACAATTTTTGAACCGTAATGTTTTAATCAAAATTAATTTTATAAGGGAGAATATATGATGCAATTTATACGAACCCTGCCGATATTATTCGTTTTAGCGATCATAGTTTTAATAGTTTCCTGCGAAGATGATAAAACCACAAATCCCCAGGATCAGGCTCCAACAATTCCTCCACAATCCAGTATGGTTATTAATTTTGAAGAATTTCCGGATACTGCTTCAGGCAGCGCACCAGAAAATCCTATTCTTTCAAAAAGAAACTGGAGCTGGGCAGCCGGAAATGTTGCAGTTTGGAATTCTGTTCTAACCTTAACTCTCGCTGTACCTGTTGCTGCTTTTGTTGAAGCTTTTAATCATCAGCCAGTTAAGCAAACTGACGGAAGCTGGTTATGGCAATACAGCGTTTCTGTTGGTGAAGTACTTTTCACTGCCAAACTTTTCGGTAAAGTTGTAACAGAAGGTGTTGAATGGAAAATGCTTCTGAGCAAGTCAGGTGCTTACACAGATTTTGAGTGGTTCACAGGATTTTCTAATCTTCCGGCAACTGAAGGAATCTGGACTTTAAATAAGGATCCTAATACACCCACACAGTTTCTTTACATCGAATGGCAACGTAACACAACCGAAGGAACTGCGGATGTTAAATACACCAATATAATTCCAGTCGCACCGGAAAATGGAAGTTACATTCATTATGGAAAGACAAATGAAATACCTCATAACAGGTTTTACCAAATTTTTGGTTCAGCAGAAAATCGTTTGATTGATATAAAATGGAACTACGAACAGTATTTCGGAACAGTAAAAGATTCAATTTATTTTGAAGATTCGAACTGGCACTGCTGGGATGAAAGGCTTGATGATATAGATTGTACTGAATAACATTAATTTAATTGCGTTTGTTCCGATAAAGAGAGGCAGTCAGGGTGGCTGCCTTTTTTATTTTCGTTACAGTAATAAACTATGGATTAAAAATATTTACCTCTATTGCATTTAACATCAATTAAGAGGATTTTTGCTCTTGATTTTTCAAATGAAAAATCTTGTAAGTAGTATGGAAAAAACAGATACAGAAAAAAATATAACCGTAAACCGTAAGGCACGTCATGAGTACGCTATTTTACAAACGTATGAAGCTGGAATTGTTCTTGTCGGCACAGAAGTAAAAGCACTGAGACAGGGCAAAGCAAATCTGGTTGATGGCTATGGTAAAATTGAAAAAGGTGAAGTCTGGCTTGTAAGTGTTCACATCAGCGAATACACACAGGGCAACATTAACAATCACGATCCTGTAAGAGATAGAAAGCTGCTTTTGAAAAGCAGCGAGATAAGAAAGCTTATTGGCAAAACCAAAGAAAAAGGATTAACTTTAGTTCCGCTGAGATTGTATTTTAAAAATGGTAAAGTAAAAGTTGAGTTAGCCCTTGCAAAGGGTAAGAAAGTCTACGATAAGCGTCACGATATAGCCAAAAAAGATTTTCAAAGAGAACAGGAAAGAAGGATTAAAGATACTGAACCAATTGTATGATTCGTACTGGATTTCGGAATCTCACTGTAATTAGTTAAAAGATCCTGAAACAAGTTCAGGATAAAAATGCAAATGATAAGGAAGTGACTTTAATAAAATCATTTTGATTTTTATTAAATATAATTCTCTATTTTTAATATTAAAATTTCTAAATTAAAATTAAAAAAAAATATAAACATTATAATAAATAAATTCAATTTTCCCTCAAATTCCCGAGCAGATGGACCTCATTAAAAGAGGTGTCAGTGAAATTATTCCTGAAGAAGAATTAGTAAAAAAATTAGAACGCTCTGCAAATGAAGGAAAACCACTAAATATAAAACTTGGCTGTGATCCTTCACGACCTGATTTGCACATCGGGCATTCGGTTGTTTTAAGAAAGCTTGCACAGTTTCAATCACTCGGGCATCAGGCAATACTTATTGTTGGTGATTTTACAGGAATGATTGGCGATCCATCCGGAAGAAATGCAACTCGTCCATCTCTTTCACTTAAAGAAACGAGAGAACATGGAGAAACATATTTTCAGCAAGCATCAAAAATTCTCGATGCAAAGAACTACAAATATAGTTTACAATTCCGAATGGCTTGGTAAGATGAGTTTTGAAGATGTAATTAAGCTCGCTTCAAAATATACTGTGGCAAGAATGCTGGAACGAGATGATTTTACTAAACGTTACAAAGCCGGTGAACCAATAAGTATTCACGAACTTCTCTACCCTCTCGCACAAGCGATGGATTCAGTTGCAATCAAGAGTGATGTTGAACTCGGAGGAACTGATCAAAAATTCAATTTGCTGGTAGGAAGAGACATTCAAAGAGAAAATGGACAGGAGCCGCAAGTTATTTTAACGATGCCTTTGCTTGTCGGAACTGATGGTGTTGAGAAGATGAGTAAATCCTATGACAATTACATTGGCATTTCTGAATCTCCAAAAGAAATTTTCGGAAAAACACTTTCAATTCCCGATAGTGTGATCTACATTTATTATGAGCTGGCTTCTGATATTTCATCATCAGAATTAAAAGGAATAAAACATCAACTTGAAGATTCGAAAAGTAAATCCAAGAGATATTAAGAGAAGACTTGCCCGCACTTTGGTGAGAATGTATCACAACGAAGAAGCAGCAATTCAAGCTGAAGAAGAGTTCGACAGGATCTTTATAAAAAAAGAAGTGCCTGACGAAGTTGAAGAATTTAAGATCGATGACAATAATTCAGAATTCAATATATTAGACCTGATTCTCAAAGTAAATTTTGCTCCATCAAAAGGTGAAGCCAGAAGATTGGTCACACAGGGTGGAGTTTCAATCGATGGAAATAAGATCACTGATTTAAATTTTAACACTAAGCTTAACGATGGTATGATCTTGAAAGTTGGTAAAAGAAAATTCATTAAATTCATTAATTAATCCGGCTTCGTTCAGCTGAGCCGAACTACGCCGTGATATAAAGGAGGGAACTAAATTGTACAGACCATCAAAAATCTTTTTCACCAAGGGTGTCGGCAGAAGTAAAGAATATTTAACTTCATTTGAATTATCATTACGATCCGCCCGGATTGAAATGTGTAACCTTGTATCAGTAAGTAGTATTTTTCCGGTAAACTGCCGCAGAGTTACAATCGAAGAGGGTTTAAAAGAAATTGAACCCGGACAGATTGTTCATGCAGTAATTGCAAGAAATTCTACTAACGAACCTAACAGATTAGTTGCTGCATCTCTTGGTGTTGCATTACCAACCGATAAAAATGCTTATGGTTATTTATCCGAGCATCATCCTTATGGACAGACCGAAAAGATTGCCGGCGAGTATGCTGAAGATCTTGCAGCAACTATGCTTGCAACAACTCTCGGAATAGAATTTAATTCCGATACTGATTGGAATGAACGTGAAGACATTTATAAAATGTCCGGCAAGATTGTTAAGACATTTAATATAACGCAGTCTGCTGAAGGTGATAAGAACGGTCTGTGGACAACTGTTATAGCGGCTGCAATACTTCTTCCTTAAATCAAGCTATTAAATGGAACGCGGCTTAATTGATTGGATCGTCTTTTGGGCGATCGTTGCAGTACTTTTCTATATTGATCTTTATGTCAGTGAAAGAAGAACAGCCAGGATCTCTTTAAAAGCAAGTCTTATATGGAGTGCTATTTGGATAACTGCTGCTTTACTTTTTAACGCGTTCATTTACTACGATCTTGGCAAAGAAAAAGCTATAGAATTTTTAACAGGTTATCTTATCGAAAAATCTTTATCGGTAGATAACCTTTTTGTTTTCCTGCTCATCTTCCAGGTAATGAATGTTAAACCAGAGCAGCAGCCGCACGTACTTAAATGGGGAATACTTGGTGCAATCGTATTCAGAATTATTTTCATCCTTGCAGGCGTTGGATTAATCAACCTCTTTGAGCCGATAATATTTGTGTTCGCTGCAATACTTCTTTATGCTGCGTACAAGATGGCTTTCGGTGCTGAGCATAAAATAGATGTCAAAAATAACTGGCTGGTTAAACTCGCTTCCCGTTACCTAAATTTTGACCCGGATTATACAGGCGGAAAGTTTTTTATTACTAAAAATCATAAACGCTATGCGACACCGATGTTCATCACTCTGCTTTTAATTGAATCCTCTGATATTGTATTTGCAGTTGACTCAATTCCTGCTATCATAGCAATAACAAAAGATACATTCATTATAATTTCATCCAACATTTTTGCTATACTTGGTTTGCGCGCTCTTTACTTTGCACTTGCGGGAGTGGTGGATTTATTTATCTATCTGAAGTACGGTGTAGCAATAATTTTATTTTATGTTGGTGTGAAGATGATAATTTCTGAGTGGTATCATATTCCGACTGAATACTCACTTGCATTTATTTTGGTGATGTTGACTGGTTCTGTATTGCTTTCGTTGTTAGCTAAAAAGAAAGGGAAGAAAGAGTAAGAAAAAGATGAAAATTTCTTACTCATAATCTTACTCTTACTCTATCGTATCAGAACCATCTTCTTCGTCTCAACATACTGACTTGACCTCAACTGATAAAAATAAATCCCGCTTGGTAGATACCAGGACGTTGCCGGAATGACTTGCTGCGTTAAACTCAACTTCGTATTCGCCGGCAGAATTTTCTTCGTTAACTAATGTTGCAATTTTCTTTCCGAGTATATCGTAAATTTTTAATGTAATTAAACTTCTTTCTGAAACCTCATACCCTATAATTGTAAATGGATTGAACGGATTAGGGTAATTATAGAATAATTCATAAGCCTCAGGAATATCATCTTCTTTTACATCAGATATATCTTTGATAGTAAATAGTGAATCACTAAGGTCATATGCTGTTGCATCATTCAAATTTGTTATTTTAATTAAACTTTGAATGAAGGAGTATTTGGAACAAACCAATTATATAATCCAGAGCTTGGGACATGAATCAACTAATACTATCCAACTAGCTCCATTATTTATGCTTAATTCTATCTTCACGTTAATCACATTAATACTCTTCCAGGTAATGTTGAAATATATTTCTGGAGTTAATTCTTCACCGCCGTTCGGGGTTAAGATTTCAATTGTTGAGTTGAGTAATGAACGTATTGTAAACACCTCATCGCTTATATCAAAGGTTGTTGAATTAAATTTATCTGAAATTCTCGCTCAACATTGATTAGATGGTGTATTTGGTACCGTCCAGATATAAGATCTTAAATTAGCTGGTAATGAAGAAACAATTGTTACCCAATTTACACCATCATCTGTAGTGTATTCAATCAAAACTGTATCTATACCGTTGCTGTTCCAGGTAATAGAATATTCTGAATCAACTATACATCTTCTCCTCCAGTTGGACTTAAAACTGTAACCGATGGCATCAGATCCTCTGGGGCTAATCTCATTAGAGTTGCATATTTATGCACATAACCAGCGACAATAAACCCACCGTCAAAGGTCTGTTCAATAGAATAAGCTGCATCTGAAAGTACGCTAATTCCATTTCTTGACCATAATTCATTACCCAAAGAATCAGTTCTTACAATATACATATCTATATCATTTGAAGTAGTAGTTATTCCTGAAAAGACATAACCACCGTTCTCTAATTCATCAACAGAATAACAACGTTCCGAATAGTTCACACCAAATGTTTTTGCCCATTGGGTATTTCCAAGCGAGTCCGTCTTAATCCACCAAGTATCATAGGAACCTGCACCAAAAGACAGTGTGTAACCTAGTATAATATATCCTCCATCTTTTGTTTGTTTAACTTCTCCACATTCGTCATAATTTGCACCTCCATAAGTTCTTGTCCAGATTGTATCGCCATTTGCATCCAACTTAATAAGCCAGATATCTGAAGCTCCTGCACCAAAAGAACTTGTCTTTCCAGCTAGAATAAATCCACCGTCAGTGGTTTCTTGAACAGAATAACCAAAGTCATCATCAGCCCCGCCAATTATTTTTGACCATAAAGTATCACCTAAACTATTAGTCTTTAATAACCATATATCATATTTGTGTTGAGATGAAGCGAGTTACTATAACCTGTAACTATAAACCCCTCATCATTTGTTTGATCAACAGATTGTCCAAATTCATAGACGAGCCACCTCCAAACAATTTTATCCCATTCATAAATACCTCCCGAATCCAGTTTGCAGAGCCAATATTGAGAAGGATTTCCGCTTTCACCAACAATAATATAGCCATTATCATAAGTTTGCTTATCTCTCTCCCTGCATAACTATAACCAGGACTATCGATAACTAAACGTCCATTCAGTGTCTCCATCGGAATCGGTTTTCACTACAATTGTGCTCCTGTCATCTACCCATCCAGTAGCCGCAACTCCGCTATCAGCAGTTTGAACAACACTCCAAAATTTATCGTAGTCTAATCCTGATGAAGAATAATATTTTACCCAGAGAGTATCTGGTGCTTGAGCAAAGGAGTTACATTTATTAATTTAAAAGGAGAGATACAACTGCGATGAATTTTAAGTTCATAACTAACCTCGTTAAAAGATTACTATAAACTTAGGAAAAAATAAAGTGAGAGTAAATACTATCTTCGCAAATAAAATTCCAATGAAATGAATTAAAACTGCAACCATTAACCCCCCCCAACCAGCATCGGTTCAACTTCACTAATAAAACGACGTTTGTAAAATTCACTTCTTAAAAAATACCAAACTGTGCTGGTGACAAAAGCCGTTACCATTTCAAATAAAATAATTTTACTGGATACTCTCAGCTTCAGATAATACGCACTCACAACCGGAAGAATTATTCCCGGAATAAAAAGTGAACCGATTGTATACCATATTTCAATTACAGATGGGATAAAGTATGCCAACAAGATTGCTATGATTCCAGAAATTATCAGTCCAATAATCGTATAAACTTTCAGATTTGATTCTGTGTCATCTTTACTAAGTCGGTAGACGAAGTCTCTGCCAATTGTTGTTCCGCTTAAAAATAAAAAGCTGATTTGTGTTGAGAGTATTGTTGCAAAAAGTGCAGCGTAAAAAATTCCTTTTAATCCTGCAGGTAAAACTTGTTCTGCAAATAATGGAAATGCAAGCACAGGATTTTCAAGATTTGGCAAAACTCCTTTTGCAAATAAGCCGGTTGTAGTCGTAAGAAAATCAAATAATGCCCAGAAGAAAATTGAAATGATTATTCCCCACTTTGGCGATGCTGCCTGACTTTGCTGCGTAACATCTTTGGTGAAAACCAGGATCAGCGAATGTCCATAGTGCAATCAGAAACCATACAATTAAAAATGTAGGCGACATTCCACCCGTAACTTTCAAATGATTATCCGGAAGAGTTGATGAAAGAAATTCAACAGTTCCGAACTTCACTCCCGAAAAAATTACAATAAGAATAAATCCTGCAAACATTACAAAGAACTGAAACACATCAACATAAACGTTTGACCGAAAGCCACCTTTTATCAAATAAAGAAGTGACAAAAGAAGTGCAATGAATAGCGAAGGAAGCAGATCGATTCCAAAAATTAATGAAAGCAGATTTCCTGTCATTAAAAGATACGGTGCAGGTGAAACCAGAATAAAAACAACTATCGCAGAGATCAATCCGACATTTCTTCCATAGACCTCGGTTAGTTTATCGGGAATTGTAAAGAGTGAAGCTTCCCTGATTTTCTTAGCAAAGAAGAGAGCGAACACAAATGCAAAAATGTAGTATGGAAATCCTTGTGTAAACCAGCTTACCAATCCGTAACGATAAGTGAATTCCCCTACTCCAAGTATCCCGCCATACCAGGTTGAAACATTTACTGCAACAAATAAAAACAAGCTCAGCTTTCTTCCGGAAAGGAGGTAGTCATTCGCATCTGCGACTGTTTTTCTTCCGGTGTAAAATCCAATGAACAGAACTGCTGCAAAGAACGCAAGGATTATAATCAGATCGAAAGGACTAAAAGAGATCATGCTTTATCATAAGATTTATATCACGAATAATGAAGATAACCCCGTTGCTGATTTTCAACTTCACCAGATTTTTCTTTGCGATATTGCTGGTACTCTCTCTCACTCCAAACGGAAGGGAAACATTTTGTAGTTCATATTGCAATCCTCGCGAGGAGATTTTTGTTTTTTCTGAAATACCGTAAAGAGAAATTGTTTCTCCCGGAAATGTTTTTAACTCCACATTTCCTGTGTATGCTTTGAGAAATGAATTTTCTGCAATCAATGAAATCCTTATTTGAGGAAAGAACTTCAACACGATTCCAAGATTGCAGAATGTGTGATCAAGTCGATTTCCTGTTACACCGACAAGTAAAGCTTCATCATATTTATTTCTATAAGCATACTTAAGGCATTTCTCTACGTCGGTATCATTTTGCCCTTTCAGCCGGATGATTTTGGAGAATGATTTAAATTCTTTTAATGCTTCAGATGAGATGGAATCCAGGTCCCCAATGATGACATCCGGAATAAGTTTCATTTTTAATGCTGAGTTTGAACCACCATCAGCACAGATTAATTTATTGTATCCCTTCTTCTGAAAAAAAGTAATTATACTTTTTTTAGGCGGTTTTCCGTTTGCGAGTATTATGCATTTTTTCATAATTATTTCTTAGCTTCATTCCGAACCTGCCTGTCGGCAGACAGGCTTGTTTCGGAATCTTAAATTATTGTTAAAAGTACATTAAGAAGCTGAAACCTGCCTTGCGGGAGGCAAGTTCAGCTTGAAAACTTCTGAAATAAAGTAATTATACTTTTTTTAGGTGGTTTTCCATTAGCGAGTATGATGCATTTTTTCATTTTTGATCTCCGTGGCACAGATTAATAATCTGTGCTACAAATAATTACAATCCAACCTGAATACCAGCCAGCCAGTTTCTTTCTGCAGCAGGAAAAATTCTTTTCCGATTGCATAAGCTGAATACAAATTATCAAAAATATTATTAACCTGCATATAAACTTTCCAGGGTGTTATAGAATTCACTAAAGAGAATTCATAGCTCATAAAAATATCCGAGACAAAATAAGCTTCATTCAGGTTATCTGAATAATCAACAAAACCGGGATAATGATTTAAATACTCTACAAGCCTATCATCGTAGTTGTCAGAATGAAATTCACCTACATACTTTCCTGTCAATCTCAGATAAAATCCGGAATGCTGAAAAGCTATTCCAATGTTTGCCAGCAAATCAGGAAAACCGCTTATCCTGTTGCCACTCAGTATCAACAGAGTTCTTCATGCATCAATAAAATATTTGTCCTTCTTCAATTGTATTCTTACTCAAAGTCGCATTTCCAAATAGCTCAATATGATCATTCCATAATTTCACGATTGCTGATAACTCAGCACCGAGATGAACAGAACGATCAACGTTGCCGGTAGTTGGCTGTCCGAATCTATCAACCTGCCCGTCTTTCACAATTTCATCGTTGAATAACATATAGAAAAGATTAATTGTAAGAGAAAGATTCTCTTCGTTGAACGAAGCACCCAGTTCAAAATCATTCATCGTTTCCGGTTTGACAAGTGGTTCATCAAAATTGTAAGAACCATCAGCATTAACCTGAAACTGAGGAACTTCTCCCCCGCTCGACTCTGCTGCATCATAATATTCCTTCAGTCTCGGCTCACGGGAAACTCTGGCAAATGATAAATAAATATTCAAAGGTGATATTGGTTTGTAATTTATTCCGACTCTCGGATTTATAAAAAGATTGTTTACCGTAAAGTCTGTCCCAACATATTCTTCATTAAATAATCTATACTTGTGATAAGCAAGCTGAAGCTCGCCAAGTAAATTCCATTGTTCATTTAATCGATATGATTCATTAACAAATGCACTTAAGATATCTTTTTCTCCTTCATAAGAATAGTATCTGTAATTTTTAGTAACTCCGGGAGGAAGATTTTCTGCATAGTTTATGCTTCCCCAGTGAAGTGAATTATGTTTGCGAATTTCAGCACCGAAAAATAAAGTCCCGTTCTGATGTTCAAGACTGAATCTTGGTATCCAACCATACTGCCTGTTTTCAACCTGTGCTCTGATCAAAGCATTAGTCGGGATGAATGAAGTATCATATCCATTTTCCTTCAGTCTGAAATAATCATCATATAAAAAACTAGACCAGGAACCATCATAATCAAAAAAGCCTTCTCCTAAAACTAAAAACAAAGCTGAGTTCATTTTTAGCTTTTCATTAATGTGCCACTCATTAAGCAATTCAAAATGCGGCTGCGAAAAATTCTCTATTTCTTCAGGTCTTCGTTGAAGAGTATATGTGTAACCATTCTCATCAGCTTCCCAATAAGAATAATTTTCTCTTCGGAGATTTTTATCCTTCACTGCAAATTTTGCAACACCGGTATAACCAAGACCATCAGCAATTGGTCCACCGTAAAAATTAAGCTGAGTGGTGAAATTCTTATCATATCGAACTGCAGAAAGAAAATAACTTTTGAAGTTTACCCAGGTTTGTTCTTTATAACCTGAGCTGAGTATTTGTCCAAGTTTGGCATAAACAGAATATTTTTCATCTATCAGACCGCTTGAAAATGCTGCGGAATATTTTCTGGTTACATAAGAACCATAAGAAGCTGATAAGTTCTAACTTTGGTTTATTTGAAAAGTTTGAGGTGATAATATTTATTGAACCACCAATCGCCGGATAGCCAAAAACACCCGAACCAGCACCTCGCTGAACCTGAATCAGTTCAGTGCTTGCAAGCAGGTCTGGAAAATCCAGCCAGTAAACATTATGATCTTCCGGATCGTTTTGAGGAATGCCATTGATGGAAACTGAAATTCTTCTTTGATCAAATCCTCTTATGCTCAGATAATTATATCCTATCCCGCTTCCGCCTTCAGAATAAAATGTTGTTGAAGGAAGTTCACTTAGATATTTCGGTACATCATAAAGAGTGTAAGTTTTTTCAATCTCAGCAGCATTAATTTGCTCGAATGCGAGTGGAGTAATTCCCTTTTTACCAATAGTTGCTTCAACCAGAATAGATTGAGAAGGGATTGCCGCTTTAGTTAATCGGAATGTATAGTACGCATCAGGTTCCTGAATGTAAATTTCACGAATTGATATATCAACAGATACATAGCCAATAAAACTTATTCTTAATGTGTCAGTCTTAAATACTGAAGATAAAATAAATTCGCCATTTATATCACTATAAGTTCCAACATTAACTTGTGATAGGACTGTGATGTTCGCATTTTGTAATGGTAGATTAGTCTCAGCATCAACTATTTTACCCTTAACGGTAATTTGTTGAGCAAAAGCTGAGAAGTTTAAAATGATAAAAAGAACGATTAAGATTTTCATATCGCACCTCCATTTAAAATAAAAAAAGCCGTTTGAAATCCGAAGGATACCTTCGGTGAAACGGCTAAAATCTAAATCATTCGACGCTTGATGGTGAGCAGGTTTTTAGCCCGTTTCCCTACGCTGGCATTACCCAGATCAGGTGTTAGGGTATTATCTCAGTCATCCCATTTATCCCGACGAGTCGGAATTGGCTTGGAAGAACACCCCTAACGGCTTTAGGATGTGAGATAATTACTGAAAGATATTTACATCTGCCTTAATATTATCTCACGTCCTTAGTTTAAAAATTTTAAAAGAACGCTTTAATTACAAACGGAATCTAATAATTGTAATAAATGAAATCAACTCACTTTTAATTTCTGACCAACAATAATCTTACTGCTTGACAGACTATTAAGTTTTTTAATTTTCTGCACTGAAGTGTTATACTTAATTGCTATTGAATAAAGAGTTTCACCGTTTTCAACAGTATGCAAGCCATCTTTTGATTTTTGTGATGTTGTACCAGTTGATTGAGGTATCTTCAGATCCTGCCCTGCAATTATTTTATTTCCACTGATATTATTTAATTGTTGTATGCTTGCAATACTAACTTTGTATTTTTCAGCAATGGCACCCAATGTTTCACCCTTCTTAACCTTATGTGTCGAAGAGTTGCTGGTATTCTGAACTACAGTTGTTTTAGAAACCTTATGAGTATTTCCATTCGAGTAAATAATCAGAGTTTTTCCTGCAACTATTTTACTGCTGCTTAAATTATTCCATCTTTTGATATCTTCAACAGAAACACCATACGATTCAGATATGCCTATAATTGTTTCACCTGATTGAATCTGGTGGTTTATTGATTCGCTTGTTAGTTCAGTTTTTTGCGTTGCATTATTTGAAACTATATTTGGTGAAACATCGGAATAAATCTTCAGTGTTGTTCCGGCAATAATTTTGTTGCCGCTAATGTTATTCCATTCCCTTATACTTGAAGCGGAAACTTTATACATTTCAGCAATGCCGCCAATTGTTTCACCACTTTTAATTTTATGATAACTCACATTACCTGCTGTTGATGAAGTGCTTTCTACTAACGCACCAGATGATTCGCTTGAATAAAGTTTTAAGGTTTGGCCTGCATTAATATTGTTGCTGGTTAAACCATTCCATTTTTTTAATTCTGAAACTGAGACGTGGTATTTTGAAGCTATTCCGCTTAATGAGTCACCTTTCCTTACTTTATAATAGTTAATACTTCCTTTTGTATTTTTTGAAGCAACATCGGTGCTAATAGGCGCGTAACTTTCATCAGTATAAATTTTTAACTTTTTGCCGGCAACAATTTTGTTATTATTTAGATTATTCCATTCTTTAATAGCTGCAATGCTAACTCCGTATTGAGTTGCTATTAATCCAAGATTTTCGCCACGGTTTATTGTGTGATAGACATATGATGATTTACTGGTTTCAGTATATACTTTAGGAGCCTTTTCTTCAATCTCGGTACTTTTATCAAGACTTGCATAATAATTCTGCTTATCCTGAGGTACATAGATTGTTAACTGCTGTCCAATTCTAATCGATGAAGTATAAGGGATATTATTCCAGTTTCTAACATCACTCACTCTTGAATTGAACAAATCTGCTATTCCAAGTAAGCTGTCATCTTTTTTCACACGGTAGGTTACAGGCACAAATCCTTCAGGAGTAATTACTTCAGTAGTGCCTATAGATTCCTTTTCATCTACTGTAGATTCTGTTATTAACGTCTCGTTGTTTTTATTTGTCGTTTCTGAAACAGATTCATCAACTTCATTAACCGCGAGATCAACACTCTCATCATTTTTTCCGTTCAGCGAAGCATAAGGAGATACATACTCCTGATCTGTATTATTTCCATTATCCTGAGCAATAGTTACATCAGTATTGTAAGAGTAATCATTTTCATTTGGATTAACCAATACAGGAATCCTGAGAGGAACACCAACGTATAATTTTGATTTGGTTGAGATGTTATTTGCATCAGCCAGTTCGTAAATGGTGACTCCATATTTTTTTGCAATTTTATTTAGAGTTTCACCTTTTCTAACATCGTGAACGAGAAATGTTCTGCGCGCAGATTCAGGAATATTTTGCATTTGAGCAGCAAATTGTTCTAACGAACCTTTTGGAATTTTTATTGGATATCCACCAGAAAAATCAGGAGGTGTGCTTAGCTGAGTAAGTTCCGGATTCATATCCTGCAATGTTTCCAAATCAGTTCCTGAGATGGTAGCGAGGTATCCAAGGTCAACTGCACCCGGTACATTATAAGTTTCAAACTGATAAGGCTTGTGAAATTCGATATTATTGAATCCGTAAGCAACAGGATCCATTGCAATTATACATACTGCAATGTATTGTGGAACGTAGTTTCTTGTTTCTTTTGGCAAATACTTTCTCAATGACCAAAAATCATTCGCCCCTGATTTCTGCATTGCTCTTCTTACACGACCTTCACCGCAATTGTAAGCAGAAAGTGCAAGGTACCAATCTCCTAATGAGTTGTATAAATCTTTTAAATGCTTTGCAGCAGCCGTTGTAGATTTAACAGGATCTCTTCTTTCATCATAATAAAATCCTCCTTCTAATCCATAAAGACTACCAGTAGATTTTATGAATTGCCATAAACCAACAGCTCTTGCCCATGATCTTGCCGTTGGATTCAATCCACTTTCCATCATGCTCAAATAGATTAATTGTTTGGGGACTCCTTCCGCTGCAAATATACTAGACATCATCGGAAAATATTTTCCAGACCTTTCCAACCATAGACGCATTGACCTTTCACCTTTACCCGTAAAATAAGTCAGGTATTGTTCAACATAACCATTTACCTCAAGTGGAATATCGGCGGGAATAATTTCTCTTTCCTGCTTTTGATCTTCGGTAATTTCAATCTCAGAAACATAGCCTTTCATCCACTCTTCAAGTGCCGCTAATGATACACCTGGAGGAAGTTCTGCTAAACCATCAACATAAGTTTTGTAATCTTCAATGATAGCAGTTTCAAGTTCTATGTACGCTTCATTATCGTCAACGCCGGGATAGTAGCTTAAGTTATTAATTATCCTTAACGCCGATTCATAATTTTGAACGGCCTCTTCAACTAAATTTAGATTTTGTTTTTCAAGTGCAGTTAAATAGAATTGCCTCGCTTGTTCAAGCATCTCTGCAACGACGTTACCTTTATTATTAAGGGCTTCATCCTTTTTCTTGGTAATTTCGTCACTGCTACTGCAGGAATAGAGTATTGCCAGGATTAAAATGACAATCGGTAACTTGAGTAAGTTTAGCCTCATATGTTCTCTCCGGTTAAAAATTACTTTTTCAAATTTAGTATTTAATAAGTCTTTTATCAAGTAGAAAATTAAATACTCTCTATAACTCACCTAATAACATTGGTTTAAGTATTTATAAAGGAATATTGCCGTGTTTCTTCTTAGGATTTGTATCAACTTTTGTGCGAAGAATATTAAAAGCATTTACAAGCTTTTGTTTGGTTTCCCTAGGGATAATGACGTCATCGACATAACCTCTTTCAGCTGTGATATAAGGATTAGCAAATTTTTCTATGTACTCTGATAATTTCTTCTCTATTTCTTTTTCTGGATTAGCAGCCTTTGAAATTTCTTTTTTAAAAATGATTTCAACAGCACCTTTTGGTCCCATTACAGCAATTTCTGCAGAAGGCCAGGCAAAGTTAAAATCTCCACGAATATGTTTTGAATTCATAACATCATAAGCACCGCCGTAAGCTTTCCGAGTTATTACAGTAATCTTCGGAACAGTTGCTTCGCTGAAAGCATACAATAATTTGGCTCCATGTCGAATTATTCCATTCCATTCCTGCTCAGTGCCGGGTAAGAATCCCGGAACATCAACGAGGACAAGTATTGGAATATTAAATGCATCACAGAATCTAACAAAGCGTGCTGCTTTTGTCGATGCATTTATATCTAATACTCCAGCCAGAACTTGCGGTTGATTTGCTATAACACCAATTGCCATCCCTCCTATTCTACAAAAACCACAAATAATATTTTCTGCATAGTATTGATGGACTTCAAGAAAATCCTGGTCATCTGCCAAAAGATTAATTACCTGCTTCATATCATAAGGTTTGTTTGGGCTATCTGGAATGATTTCATCAAGCTTTGGTTCAATGGTGTTACGTTGGCGGAATCAAATTCTTTTTCAGGACTTTTATCGCGATAGTTGAGAGGAATAAAACTTAAAAGCTTTCTAACATTCAACAAGGTTTCAATTTCATTATCAAAAACAAAATGAGCAACTCCGCTTTTGCTAGCATGAGTTTCTGCGCCACCAAGCTCCTCAAAACTTACATCTTCGTGAGTTACAGTTTTAACAACATTAGGACCAGTTACAAACATGTAGCTCGTGTTCCTGACCATAAATATAAAATCAGTAATTGCTGGTGAATACACCGCTCCACCTGCACAGGGACCAAGCACAACAGAAATCTGAGGAATAACTCCGGAAGCAAGAGTGTTCAGTAAAAATATATCAGCATAACCTCCGAGACTAACTACTCCTTCCTGAATTCTAGCACCACCCGAATCATTTAAACCAATCAGAGGAATACCGGCTTTCATCGCCATCTTCATCACTTTAACAATTTTCTCTGCGTGTGTTTCTGAAAGTGAGCCGCCAAACACAGTAAAATCCTGGCTGAATAATGCTATCGGTCTTCCATCAATTTTAGCAAATCCGGTAACGACACCATCTCCGGGAAAGTGCTGTTTATCTAATCCAAAGTCCGTTGCACGATGTTTAACGAACATATCAACTTCATCAAAGCTGCCTTCATCAACGAGTAATTCAATTCTCTCTCGGGCAGTTAGTTTTCCTTTTTCGTGCTGGCTTTTAATGCGCTCTTCACCACCACCAAGTTTGGCTTTTTCTTTCAGCTTGGAGAGTTTATCAATTTTATCTTTCATAGCAAACCTCGTTCAAAAAAATTAAAGAATAGCTTCAGACCAGAAATGGATTATTTTGTTTTTCATATCCAATAGTACTGCTATCACCATGTCCCGGGTAAATTACAACTTCATCAGGAAGTACAAACAATTTATTTTCTATTGAATCGATGAGAGTATTATAGTCACCACCCCATAAATCAGTTCTTCCAATGCTTTCATTAAACAGAACATCACCGGTAATGCAAATTTTTTCTTTTTCAAGATAAATGCAAAACTCGCCAGGTGTGTGTCCCGGGGTAAATAAAAATTTTAAGATGGAATTACCAAGAGATATTTCAGTTGTCTCAGTAATTAGTTGCTCAGGTTTGGGAGGTTCTTCGAGAATAATATCAAACATCTGAGCTTGTTGTTGAGCATGGTCGAGTAAAGGAATATCCTTCTCTGGTGCATAGTAAACCGGATTATATTTTTCTTTTACAAACTTACAGCCAAGGATATGATCAATATGGCAATGAGTATTTATAAGATATTTTATTTCCAAGTTTTCAGATGAAATAAAATCACTTAACATTTTTTCTTCATCAAGCGTTGATGTTCCGGGATCAATAACTGCAGCTTCTTTTGTTTCGTCATCCCAAAGGATAATCGTGTTTTCGGAAAACAGATTAAAAGTAAATACTCTCACCTTAACCATACTATTTCTTAAATCCTTTGCGAATTCTGTTGAAAGATTTTTTTGTAAATGAATTAAAATTATCTCTGGTTTCCTCAAGTGAATCGCCGCCAAACTTTATCAGGAAGTGTTTAGCGATAACCCAAGCAAGCATACTTTCAGCAACAACTGCACAAGAAGGAACCGCTGTAAAATCGCTTCGCTCATATCTGGAAACAACTTTTTTCATCGAACCTAAATCAATAGTATTCAGAGGTTTTGCTAATGTCGAAATAGGTTTCATTGCTGCTCTGATTAAGATAGGCAGGCCATTTGAAATTCCTCCCTCAATCCCACCAGAGTGATTTGTTTTCCGTGAAAAACTTTTTCCATTAATTGTAATTTCATCGTGAACCTGAGAACCGTATTGTTCAGCACTTTCAAATCCATTTCCAAACTCCACACCTTTCACAGCATTTATAGACATCATGTGAAATGCTATATCAGCATCGAGTCTTCTATCATATTGCATAAAGCTTCCCAATCCAACTGGAACTCCTGTAGCAATAGTAATAAAAGTTCCACCTAAAGTATCTCCACTTTTCTTTACCGATTTTATCTTATTTATGATTTTCTTTTCTTGAGTTTTATCAAGAACTCTAACAACACTTTTATCCGCTTTAACTGAAATTTCCCAACCTGTTTTTAATAAAGTGGTTTTATTTTGTAACAATTCATTGAAGTAGTCTTTGGATGAATATATACCTCCAATACTCTCAACATAACTTCCGATATGAATTCCAAAATGCTCAAGAAATTTTCTGGCAACTGAACCTGCTGCTACTCTTGCCGCAGTTTCCCTTGCACTTGATCGCTCAATAGAATTTCTTATATCATCAAAATTGTATTTTGATACTCCCACAAGATCAGCGTGTCCCGGACGAGGAATAGTTATTTTCTTTATTGAATCTGCTGGTTTTTCAATGCTCATCACATCTTCCCAGTTGACCCAATCTTTGTTCTCAATCAAAAATGAAATTGGTGAGCCAAGAGTTTTCCCGAATCTTATCCCGCTCAATATTTGCACTGAATCGGACTCAATCTTCATTCTATCACTTCTACCGTAACCACCCTGTCTTCGTTTTAGTTGAAGGTTAATATCTCTAACAGATATTGGAAGATTAGAAGGAAATCCTTCTACAATTGCTACAAGAGCTTTTCCGTGCGATTCGCCGGCGGTTAAAAATCTTATCATAATTTTATATTTTTTATTTACAGGCAAATATAAAAAAACGTCCCGATAAAAATCGGGACGTCTTGTGTTCAATTATATTGCGAACAAATTATTCAGGTATTTCAATACCCACGAACCTGTTATTCCCTTCTTTATCTACAACTTTGAGTAAAAGTGCTGAACCTTTTTTCTTATCAACAATTTTCTTAAAGTCATCAACGTTATCAACATTTTCTTTATCTGCTTCAGTAATTATAAGTCCTGAAAATAATTTCTGGTCTTCCGCTTTGCTGAAAGGTTTAACTTGTGATATTATAACACCGCTGCTGAGTTTATAATCAGATTTATCTTTTTCAGATAGATTCTTTACGGTCAACCCAATATCATCAAAGGTTGCAGAAGTCAATCCAGCTTCACTATTATCTTTCGATTCATCTTTGTCGGAAACAGGTTCGGTTTTAACTTCCTCATCACGAGCTTTCAATGTTACCTTTCTGTCCATCATTTTGCCATCTCTGAAAATTTTTAGATTAACGGTAGTGCCTGCTGTAAGCGATGCAACATAGCTTTGCAATTCGTTTGGTCTGTTTACTTCGCGACCATCAATTTCAAGAATAATATCTCCAGCTTTCAAATCAGCTTTTGAAGCTGCACCATCTTCAACAATACCCTGAATGATAATTCCTTTTGGTGCATCCATTCCAAGTGATTTGGCAATTGCGTTATCAACTTCACCAATATTAATTCCAATATAACCCCTGCTAACTTTACCGTGAGCAATCAAATCCTGCGCAACAGCTTTAGCAAGATTAACAGGAATTGCAAAACCATAACCTATATAAGTTCCACCACCACCAGCAGCAATAGCTGAATTAATTCCAATCACTGAACCAGATAAATCAACAAGTGCACCGCCGCTGTTTCCGGGATTTATTGCCGCATCAGTTTGAATAAAGTTCTCAACTCCATAACTATCTCTGATCAATCCTAACTGACCTCTTCCAATTGCACTCACAATTCCTGCAGTAACTGTTGATGATAGTGAAAGCGGATTACCAATCGCCATAACCCATTGACCAACTTTAAGATTGTCTGAGTTACCAAGAAATGCTACCGGAAGATTACTCGCATCTATTTTTACAACTGCAAGATCAGTTAGCGGATCTGTTCCAACAACCGTTGCATCAAATTGTCTTTTGTCAGATAAGCCGACTGTTACCTTACTTGCATTTTCAACTACGTGGTTGTTTGTAATAATATATCCATCCGCTGAAATGATAATACCACTGCCTGAACCTCTTTGTTCTTTCGGCATATCTTTAAATGGAAAGAAGAACCATTCTTTATGTGGATTTTCTCTTTCAGATACTACGCCTATCTGAACAATTGCCGGAGTTACTTTTTCCGCTACTTCTATAAAAGCCTGACTAAAAGACGATGCGTCAGCATCAAGTTTAACAGGAGGTTCTTTAGCTCCCAAATTCAAGTCTGCCAATCCGGGTCTTACCAATCCAAATCCGGAGACAAGTATCGCTCCAAAAACAATTCCTATTAACAATAATGAAAGTGCACCAATAATTCCTTTGATCTTCATGTTATTACTCCAATAAATTTATTTTCGAACTGTATTTTTCCCTGATTTAATTCAGGATTGTAACAAATATACCCGGTTACCTCTGATTAAAAAGTTTTAATGAACTAATTCCCTTAAAATCCGGCACGTGGTATTTCAAATGATTTTCCATAAAAGTTATCGCTTTTCGAAGTATTAGATTATTGAAACTGCCTGCCGATTCATTGTTTTTTAGACAATTAAGATACCTTAAAAGTTCCAAATTAATATCATAATTATCAACCACTGTTTTTTTGCATTCACCGCATATCAATCCCTTATCAAAATTATAGTAAAGATCATTGACGAATTTATCTTTACCGCAAATGGCACAAGAATTAATCTGGATTTCATAGCCAGTTTCTTTGAGGAGAAATATGAAGAAACGTCCAAAAGTAATTTCCGGTTTCTCCGCTCCTGAATTTAATATTGAGAGAATCTTTATGATACCTCTAAATATTCTCTTGTTTACTTCGCGATCGGCAAGAAGATTTTTAACAAGTTCAGCTACTCCATACGCATATCCCAATTTATCCAGATCGTTTTTCATCGAAGGATAATGTTCGATAATATCAGCTCCTGATAGTAACTGTATTTCACGGGATTCTTTTTTGTAAAGAACAACTGATAAATAGTTTAACGGATCAACAATTTTTCCATATTTTGATTTTGGTGAACGGGCACCTTTTACAATCACACTGATTTTTCCAAATTCTTCTGTGAATAAAGAAGCTATGCTGCTGGTATCACCATAGTTCATCTTACTAAGAACTATGGCTTCAGTTTTAACTATTTCGCTCATCGAATAAAATTATAAGGGAAAGTAAATAATCCTTCTTCGGTAATTATTCCGGAAATTAAATGTGCAGGAGTTACATCAAATGCTGGTGTAAAGGCATTGTAATCTGCTGGAGAGATTAGTGTCTCTCCAATGTAAAATATCTCTTTACTATTTCGATACTCAATTATAATTTCTTCTCCCGTAGCTATCGTTCTGTCAATTGTAGTTGAAGGTGCAGCAATGTAAAAAGGAATGTTATGATAATTTGCAAGTATCGCTAAATTATAAGTTCCAATCTTGTTTGCCGAATCACCGTTTAATGCAATTCTATCAGCTCCGGTAATTACAAGATCAACCTTTCCCTGCTTCATCAATTCTGCGGCTGATGAATCTGTCTGCAAAGTGAAAGGGATACTATTTTTTTCAAGTTCAAATGCTGTTAAACGCAAACCTTGTAGAAGTGGTCTTGTTTCATCAGCATAAACATGATTTACCAAACCGTTTTCGTAAGCTGTTTTAATTATTCCAAATGCTGTTCCTATTCCACCCGTTGCAAGTTTTCCAGTATTACAATGAGTAAGCACATTTGATTTCTGTCTGAAAAGACTCAATCCGTTTCTGCCAATCTTCAGGCAATATTCTTCATCCTTTTTATGAATCTCTTTTGCTTTGGAAAGAAGTATTTCGAAAGCATTCTTTTTATCAGGTAGATTCTCAAATTCTTTTTTTAATTCATCAAGAGCCTGAAACAAATTAACTGCAGTTGGTCTTGTCCTGGCAAGTCTTTCGTAAGCTAAGTTAAATACTTTCTCAGAATCAGCTTGATTATTCTTCAATGAAAGAGCCAGTGCATAAGCGGCGGCAATTCCTATGAGCGGAGCACCTCTGATTTCAAGACGTTCGATTGCTTCAGCAATTCGTTCATAGCTATCAGTCTGAACATAAATTTCTTCAAGAGGAAGTTTAGTCTGATCGAGGAATATCAGATTTTCATTTTCTCCAAAGGAGTCCTTTTGGAATATTTAATTGAGAAGTAATCAGTCGGTTTCATTGAAGTCAGATAATTTTTTAAACTCTCTGAATCTATCCTGAATCTGCAAATAGGATAGATCTTCTAAACCCTTTGTGCTGAATTTTTCTACACAGAATGAAGCCATCGTACTTCCATAAATAACTGCTCTTTTAATATTTTCAGGACTGAGGTCCATTGTTTTATGAAGATAACCTGTGAAACCACCGGCAAAAGAATCTCCAGCACCTGTAGGATCAAAAATTATTTCCATTGGATAAGCAGGTGCAGAAAATATTGTATCCTTTGTAAACAGCATCGCACCGTGTTCACCTTTTTTAATGATGAGAATTTCAGGACCCATTTGACGAATAAGTTTTGCTGCTTTTATCAGGTTCGGCTCTTCAGTCAACATTCTTGCTTCAGAGTCATTAAGAATAAAAACGTGAACTTTCTTTAACAGCTTTAGCAAATCCAGTTTCATTAAGTTAATCCATAAGTTCATTGTATCACACACAACGAATTGTGGATCAGACACTTGTTCCAGAACCCGCATTTGCAGAATGGGATCAATGTTGCCAAGGCAAATGTATCTTGATTTTTTATAGCGCTCTGGAAGAACAGGATTAAAATTCTCAAACGCATTCAACTCAGTAAAAAGAGTGTCACGGACGTTCAAGTCGTAATGATACTTTCCTCCCCATCGAAAAGTTTTTTCTCCTTTAATTATCTGTAATCCTTCCAGATCAACATTGTGTCGCTCCAACATTTCAGTGTATTGTTTGGGGAAATCATCACCAACAACGCCAACTAATTCAACCGGAGCAGAGAAATAGCTAGCTGCAAGTGATATGTATGTTGCGGAACCGCCAAGGGCATCCTCAACTTTATCGAATGGCGTTTCAACAGAATCTAATGCGACGGATCCAACGACTAGTAAGCTCAAAATGTTTCCTAAAATTTATTATGAAATGATGTTGAAATACTTAATAAGTAGCTGTTTGCACAATAAATAATTGGTAAAGCACCAAATAACAAATTACAAATTTCAAATAAATTCCAATGTTACAATGATTCTATCAAACCCTCTGGGTTCTTTAATATTGGGAGTAACATTGGTTCTACAATACTATTTAGTTCTTACGAATGATTAAGGGTTGGAATGAGTTTGATCATTCAGTAACAAATTGATTATATCTTAACTTCAACAAAATGGAAAAAGCTTTTCTCATTCAAGAAATAATCTTCAATTATTTGAACAGCTTTTCTCTGTCCTTCCCAGGCAAGTAATTTTTGAGCGGTAATTTTATCAACCCATTGATAGTCGGTATGCTCTGCACTTAGCTTTACTTTTTCAGTTTCAACTCTTGCAGCAAACACCGGAAGAAGACAAATGTATTCATCCTTTGGTTCATAAAAAGAGTTAACAGTTGGTGCAACCCAAAGTTGAACAGGAACTAATCCGGTCTCCTCTTTAATTTCTCTCATTGCTGTTTGATGTGCTCTTTCATCAGGTTTTATTTTGCCAGTCACCATTTGCCACAATCCCGGATATGGCTGACCTTCCGATCTTTTCAGCAGCAGAAATTCAATTCCCTTTTCAGACTCTCTGAAAATATGTGCTTCAATCATTGTTGAGACGATGTTCATTCTTAATATTCCTTCATTATAATTTCAGTCAATTAATTTTATTATCTAATCCACTAAAGCATGGTTGGATGAATGCATGATTGCATGCCTGCATGGTTTAAGTTGCTATAACTATATATTATCTTTCATACAATCATGCATCCATGCACTCATGCAAGCGTTCTGCCTGCGCTCAGAAATACGCTCTTGCTTCAGCTCGCGCAGTATGGACAACTCTGCCTTTCCCCTGCCATCTGCCGTCATAGCTCAGTGTTGTCTGGAGGAAAGAAGCTACGCGATAATCAAAATTTAATCTCCAGTAATAATTTTTCCCAAGCTGGTTTCCATTCAGCATCTCGAAAGGAATAATATTTTCCAGAGTACTTGCTATTAATTCTGTCCGTTCTACTTCCACTCTTAATCTTCCTGTTTGTGCAAATGATAGATTAAGCCTGACTAACTGCGAATTTAAATCAATTACTGTTGGTGAAGTCGGGAAAGTATCTTCACTCTTTCCAACTTTCAATTTAAAACCAACTTCAACAATACTGATTGGACGATAAGAGAAATCTGTAGTTAAGTTATTATCTAATATTCGTCTGTTCCTTGTTGATGGCTGTGGAGCAGAAACATCATCGTTTGTATTAATAATATCAGTTTGATTGCTGACCTCCTTAATCAATCTGAATCTGATCCTCAGACTTCTTTCCCTGTTGTAGCCATTTTCAACTCCTGTATTAAACTCACTCATTGCGATTCTTTGTGAATACCTGAACCTGAAAGAAAGATCCTGTCTGTTCTCATTAATAAAAATATCCTGCTGGAAAAAATTCGCACCACGGATGGTAGTACCTTCCTGCTGAAAATAATTTAACTGAAGTAAATAGATTTTAGATAGATCTGTTTCTTTAGTAATCTCTTCAATTCTCCAGGAAGTTTCAGTTGATAAAGGCTCAAGAACAGAACCAATGAAAGTTTTATTATCAAAAATATCGGCATATTGAATTTTCCAGCGAGTGTTCGTCTTTAGATTTATAACCGGAAAAAGTTCATCAGTAGGTATTGTAATAAGAACATAATCTCCATCAAAGAGTGTCGGCTCAAACTCATTTGCATCGGCGATACCGTTACCATTAAGGTCTCCAAGATATTTATAATTACCAGTTCCCTGTTCAACCCTAACATATACCTTTTCAAGTCTTGCTTGCTTTTCTGTTGACACTTCGTAGAAAAGATCTCCATTCACAATTTTCTGCCAGAAAAGAAATTTTGATTGTGATCTGATTAAAAGCTGTTCTGTGTCTAAAGAACCTAACTGCTTATATGTCTCAGAGTAATTTTTATTTCTGATAGTAAGATTTAAAGTTGTTGAAACTTCTTCTATTCCTCTATAAGCTAAATCATAAATCTGTGCTCTTGCGATTGATTCTTTAGTCATCGTTCCACCTAACGGCAGATAATCATCACGGCGGGAATATTTTGCTGTAAAGCTGATTCCTTCAATCTCGAGAAGCTGGAGATAAGGATTTAATTCATAGTATTCCAGACTTCCAGAAATGAGCGAGTCTTTATCATTACCATAAGCTCTTTTATTTTCAGCAAGGTAATTAAAACCCGGCTTGATTAAATCCCATAAAACATAGTGAGCGTCGCCATTGTGCCGCCACCAATTGGTTTCAGTGTTTTGATTTTTTGTATCAACATAATCAAGATTATAGAAAACATTATAGTTTTGCTTGTCTGATAATCTGATTGAGTTATTGTATCTGTTAGATTGAAATGCATCACCTCTTTTTAAAAATCCGGCAAGTGAAGTGATATTTAATTCTTCAATTGGAATCAGGTTTAACCTTGCTTCTCTGAATTGTTCATCATCCTGAGTTGATGAACCGGACGTGTTATAAATTCTGTCAAACTCAACTTCATTAAACCGATCTGTTGAAGTAAATTTTTTGTTGATAAATCTTTCTTTATAAGATAAACCTGCTTTGCCCAGACTTAGTGAGCCAAGACTAATATTACTCGGGAGAACTCGAAGCGATACATTAGCTGCATATCCATAATTATCACCATCATCTAAACTCGAAAATCTGTTTTTATCCCATAAGCTTCCGGCATACTCTATATCTAACTGCACATTTTCAAAAGGATTGATCGAAGTGGTAAGATTACCTAATTGTTTCAACTGAGGTAACGGAAGAAAAATTATGGGGAGATATCCGCCCTGCTTAATACCAACAAATCTAAATTGACCCAATGATTCGCGGATATAATCACCATTTCCTTCACCCACATAACTGAATGAAACATTGAATATAGAAAGTGAGTCACCGGGATTAAAAATAAAATACACAAATGGTTCGTTGTTAATTAATGTATCAACAGCCTGATAAATTCCACTTCTAAATCCTAAAGAATCTAATGGTGCAAGTGAGACACCTGATTTTACAGCTTTCAAAGGATCATCACCTGCTTCAGCAAGTATCTGCTTATCTTCTTCCGAAAATGCGAAATCAATCGGAGCATCCTGATCATCTCCTTCCTGCAGATACTGAAAAGCGACTTTCATCTTGTCATTAATGAACAAGGATTGTGCACCACTTCCAAAAAAGTTCCTGGCAAACTTTCGATCCGTATATTCAAAATCTGCGGCGATACGACTTGCGTTTGTAATTAATCTTTTAGGAGTAAATGTAATAGTTGCATTAGAATACTCAATTATATAATCGTTATTCTCACCACGGATCATTTCAATTCCATCAACAAAAACCCGCTCGGTACCTGCAAGAATAATAATATCTTTTTCTCCGCTTAAGCCAGTTAAGTTATATGGACCTTGAACACCATCTGTTCCGTTAAAATTATTTGTATTGAATTTACCACGTGAACTTGCAACTGCAACGTAACCAGAATGTGGATTGAAATTTACTGTTCCCATTAATCCCTGCAGCTTCCGGTTGATGACTCCAAACTCACCATTTCTGTTTGTCAGATTATAGTCTCCAAAAGTTCCTGTTGCATTTTGATGTTTTATCTGAATGAAGACGTTATCAATTTCTTCAAGTCTTTCTGTATTTCCTTCCGGTTGAATTGGAGTGTTCTGATCAGTTAATGCAGCCACGATTTCAATATCTTCAGTCAGGTTGCCTGATAGCTGAAGTCTCAATCCGCTGTTGAGAGAAAAGTCTTTTGTAGTTCCAACAGTAAACCCTCTGATTAATGTTCCGCTTTTTTGTAAACCCGGACCGAAAATATCTTCCGGAGTAAAACCACCTGCTTCAGTTTGAACAACCTGCAAAGTATCGCCACGCTTTTCATCATATTTAACAACAAGTGATCTTCTTCTGTATTCCTTCTTCAATCCTATTTTGACTGTTTCATAAGTTATAACAAGCGTATCGAATATTGAATATGGCAGAGAATCAGAAAGAGTGAAAGTTGCAGTTGAATAAGAGAAATTATAATCAGTGAAGCGATCAAGGATCCTGTTTCTTAATTCTATTTTCTCCGAGAATGGAATAATTGAAACGCTTGAGATGTTGTAAATATTATCAAAGTTAATTGGTATAGTATCAGTAACAGATAAAGTATTGTATTGATTCTGTGCGAATAGACCTGAGAAAGCAGGAATAATTAGAAGAATTACAATGATGCAATGATTGCTTAATTTCAAAAGCGAAATAAGGTTTTTGATTATGAAATGTAAATTTAAGAAGGGCTATTATCAAGTCCATAAGCCATATATGACCGGTATTTGCTAAATTACTAATTGATTATAACACTGCGTAGAGCTAAGTTTGTCTCAGCGAAAACGACTATGATATACACTCGCGTGTTGAACAGAGGAATATTTGTTAGGAGTCCGTTGGATTAGCGGTTGATATATGAGAATTTATTTCGGGAATACCTACCCTGAAATAATTTTTAGAGTTTATTTAATTAACAGTATTATATGAGTTTATGTAATTAAACAGAAAATAACGCGGTCGGATATTAAAGAAATTATTTCGTGAATACCTGCCGGATTGAAACCGTCAATTCGGTATTAGAAAATAGTTCAGTGTTACATATTAGTACATGAAATTGGGAAAAAGCAGATTAAGTATTCGGGATGATTCAAGATAGGAATTATTAAATTTTCGAGGTGATGTAGGAGTTTGCATATGATTGTGTTTAACCTTTTGACTTTATGTAAGTCTTAAGACTCCTTCCAGTTTTTATGAAATGGTTGGGAATCTTTTCCTATAATTGTTTGTGTATTAGTTTTGGAATTTTGCTATCTGTGATCTTGTAATTTGGTAAATAAGTATGGCTTTCTATTTAAATACCATAGAAGGTCTTTAATTGTTTGAAATATGAAAAAGGCTAAATAACTTTATTCCTGAGATAAATAAAATACTATTCATTTAAATATTTCCAAGGTAGTTGAGAGTTTAATGATTAGGCTGGCAGTGTTATCTATCAATTTTAAGAACAAGAGCGCTGAACATAACCTCTTTAATAAGTAAAAAGTCAATAGCGTAAAAAAATATTTTTCACCTATTTATTATTTGGAGTGGGAAAAGTTCTTTGAATTTGGTCTCATATTTCTTACTTTAAAAATCAATGCCGTAATATCAGTAAGGGAGGATGGAACCAACCTCTTTTGGGATTACTCATCACCAATTAAGTGAGAGTTGTTCGATAAGAATGGAATTATTAGATATTTATTGGTAGTGTAGTTACCCAATCCGGCATGTATCCCGCCTCGGCGGGACCAGTTATGTGTAGGGGTTTACTACACGTGGCCATTGTAGAGACTTCTTATGCTGAAGTTCTACACCCTTGAATTTGTTGTTAAAGTCAGATTTATTTTTTAGAATGTGATAAACAATTTCAGCTATTTCTTTAGCGATAATAGTTTTGGAATCTGTTTGTTTTTCTTTCTGAGCAAAGAGCTGTGATATTTACGAATAACCGGGTAGTAGTGAACAGCGTGAATGGCAGCATCACTGAAAGCGACCTTAAGATATTTGTTACCGTCTTTGGAGGAGCGTTGTTTTGATTTACCACCTGAGTTACGCGCAGAAGGAACTAAGCGGCAGTAAGAAAAAAAGTTTTTAACATCCGGAAAGCGATTGATGTCATCAACTTCAAGTAAGATAGTAAAGGCATTCATCTTCCCAATGCCGGGGATCCAGAGCAAACGCTGGATATCATCGTTAGGAATAAGGAAAGGGTAAAGCTGCTTTTCGAGGTCAAGCATTTGTTCGCTGAGAAGTTCTTCTACTTCAGATAATTGCTGATATTGAAATTCAGAATACCGGTAAGTTGGGTTGGTGAATCAAGTTATATTTAGCAGAGAAGCTCATAAGTTTGTAATGGAAGAGGCGCTGGACAACTGAAGACGGGCACGAGAGCATCATGAAGCAGACGTTTGTCGTTAGAGATTTTGTAGGCAACGGGAATAAAGTTCATACGAAGAAGTTGAGCGAGAGTGTGAGAATCCACCTTATCGGTTTTAACTTTAGCATAAGCGATGGCTTTAACATACTTAGCGTGAGCAAGGACCATAGGAATATTGATTGAACTTGAAGAGATCATTTAACCAATACCAGGTCATAGTAGATTCGACAGTGGTTTGATGTTCACCCGGAATAGAACGAAGGTACTGGACAAAATTGTGAGCAACATTTTTAAGATTTTCCTGTTTAACGATAACTCCGGAAGAGTCGACAGTAGTTAAGTAAGAAGTAAATTTATGAAGATCGATACCTGTGTAATACATTTAATACCTCCAATTTATAAACTAAAGGTTTATGGTTAAATTAAGATTGATGGTCAAACTTAACTTTTTACTTATTGGAAATATCAAGCGCTTCACCCGATCAAGTTTTGGTGATAGTTAAAATTGTGTTTGCTGTGAGGTTGTTCGAAGGGATTGTTTTATTTTAAAGAAATAATTTTAATGATCTTTTTATTATTTAATTGGGGAGAAGGATATTTTTAATAAGCCAATGGTATTTTTTATTTTGTTATGTACAGTCAGAAAGATAAGTTATCAGGATTATGATGCTTAATGTTCGTTATTGCACAATCTAAAAGTTGGTGGAAAAGTTGATATTGGCAATTCCCTATGAAAACATAGAAATGAAATTCAGAACGAAAACATTTTAAAGATTTTCCAAGGTGTTTGCGTCTTGCTTTAGAAGATCTGTTGATATATGGTATTGAGATTAGTCTTAATTATTGCGCTTGATGAAGTGAGGTGATTGAAAGTCGATGTACTTATTCGGATGATGACCACAAATATATTGGAAGATTATTCGCTATTACAAATAAAATCTGTCAGAAGCTAATATTTTCATGCTTTACAAGCCTATCGTGTTATTGGGATTATTTCTGTAAATAAAAGTAGATCGGAATTGATACTTTCATCTTTTCACGCAAATGATGAATTAGAGATTGTAGTAGATGATATTAGAAGTGGGAAAAAGTTTATATCACGCAAGTAAAGGTAAGAATTGCTCATAAGCTAGGGTTTGTCAAGCTGCCATTTCTTTTTCTAGTTAAAGAGAAAGCCTTAACCGGTTCAGACTGGCTTCGGCATTTGTATAATTTCATCAGATGATTAATAAAAGCCATTTTATTCTATACGTCAAGGATCAAAACTTGAGCACAGAATTTTATTCTAAGTTACTGGATAAACAACCAATTTTAAACGTCCCTGGTATGACGGAATTTAGTTTGTCTGAAAATTAATATTAGGTCTTATGCCAATAAAGAGTATTGAAACACTGCTAGAAAATAGAATACAAGTTGCATCGAAGACTGATAATAAAGTGAAAGCTGAATTATATTTGGTTACTGATGCAATTGATAAATATTTAGAGAGAGCAAAATTATTGGAAGCTGAAATTCTAAGTTATGCTAAAGAAAGAGATTGGGGTCATAAAGTTGCGTACTTATTGGATCCTGATAAACATATAATTGCAATTGCAGAGTTAATAAAAAAATAATAAACACAAATTAACCTACCTTTGGAAGGACAACCCGACCGCTCTGGCTATTAGTTAAATATAACTTTATTAACAAAATTTTTTTACTCTTTTGGGGATGATAATGAAAGTTCTGATTTTAGGAGCAAGTGGAAAAACCGGTAAACTGGTAGTTCAACAGCTCATCAAAAGAAATATTCAGGTTCGAATGATTGTGAGAGAATCTGCAATCGTTCCGGATAACATTTCAGCCAGTAAGCAAATAGAAATAATAAAGGGAAATGTAAACGACTTTGATATTTTAAAATTAAGGAGCTTGTAAAAGATTGTGATTCTGTTATTTGCTGCCTCTTGGACACAACATAAGCTTAAAAGGTATTTTTGGTCCTCCCTATAAACTGGTCTCCAATACTTTAAGAAAAATAATTGAAGCTTTACATTCTCTGAAGCTTAATCAAAAGTTTATCCTGATGAGCACCACAGCATATACGAATAAAACAGCAGGAGAAAAAAACAGCTTTGGGGAAAAGATAATTTTTTCACTATTAAAAGTGTTCTTGCCTCCGCACAGGGATAATATGTTATCTGCTGATCATCTTGTTTATAAATTAGATGAAATCACAGATATTGAATGGGTTGCTGTTCGTCCCGATACTTTAATTGATGAGGAAAAAGAAAGTAGATATGAAATACACAATCACAAAATACGAAGTCCCATTTTTAATCCCGGTAAAACCAGTAGAATAAATGTCAGTCATTTTATGGCGGAGTTAGTTACTAATGATAAGTTATGGCAGGAATGGAAGCATAAGACTCCGGTTCTCTACAACAAAAATAAGAATCTCCAAAAGCCTAAAAGCAATTATGCGATTGTTATCAATCGGTTTAATCACTCATACCACGCTTCAATCGGATAATTGCGGCTTTGTAGCTCGGATAAAGATCAGCGGATAAGTTCCGAAGATAAGTCCGACAATTACACACATTGTAATACCAATAAATGCCCAGTCATAAGGAATTGCCATTTCTGCATTAAGAAATCCACCGGCAAAATTTCCTATACCAATTCCTAAAGCGATGCCTATGATTCCCCCGATAAGACAAAGTATAACTGCTTCAATTAAAAATTGTAAAAGGATGCTGGAATTTCTTGCACCAATAGCTTTACGTATTCCAATTTCTTTTGTTCGCTCTGTAACTGAAACAAGCATAATATTCATAATTCCTACACCGGCAGCAAGAAGTGCTACGAGTGAAACTGCAAGTGCACCAATTTTAATCGGCCCGGTTATATCATTTACCTGACCAATCAATGATTCATTGCTGAATACTTCAAAATCCGGTTCCTCACCTGGTTCAATTTTTCTTATCATTCTCATATATCCAATGGCTGATTCTATGGTGCTCTCATATTCTTCAGCGCTATTCGCCATTACTGTAATGTCAACCGTATCTGTTCTCTTTCCATAAATGGACTGGAATGTAGATATTGGAAGTACAACATAGTTATCAACTGTTTGTCCAAAGAAATCAGGTTTTTTCTTTAATGTACCGATCACTCTTAAAGGATATCCATCGAGTTTGATTATCTGCCCAACAGGATCAACGTCATAAAAAAGTTTTTCAACCAAAAAGTTTCCAAGCACACAAACATTACTGGAATATTCAATCTCATTACTTCTGAATTCCCTGCCATCTTCAATCTCAAGATTTAAAGACGGATAAACTCCTTCAGTAACTCCAACGATGTAATGTATTAGGGTTTGTCTCCCTGTTAGAAAATTTAATTATCTTACCTCCTGCGCCTTGATAAGCACCAACATTCTTTGCATCTTTCATCATTTCTTCAAAACGATAAAAGTCTTCCAGTGTAATGTCTTTTCTGTTTCTGTACTTGTCACGATTCCTATGTCCTCCGGTTTGAAGAGCAGGCCATTTTTGAATTTGAAAAGTATTTTTACTGAGGAATTGAAATCCTTCGTTAATAGTATTCTGAAGCATTGTAACGATGGTCATCACAACGATGATGGAAAAGATTCCTACAACAACACCTAATACCGTAAGGAGAGTTCTTAAACGATTTGTCTTTAATGATTGAAGTGCGAGCCAGAATAGCTGACTTGAATGCATTTGATCCCCAAACTAGAAATCTGATTAATCTAAAATTTTTTCAACAGAAATTAATATTAAAGATAACAAGTAACCTCTCCCTTTTATTCCCTCTCCTTTCTAAGGAGAGGGGCAGGGTGAGGTCACTCATACCTCAAAGCTTCAATCGGATCAAGATTGGCTGCTTTGTAAGCCGGATAAGTTCCAAAGATAAGTCCGACAATAATGCACATCGTTATGCCGATGACAACCCAATCATAAGGAATTGCCATTGGAGCATTTAAAAAGCTGCCGGCAAAGTTTCCAATCCCGATGCCCAAAGCAATGCCAGCAAAACCACCAACGATACATAAAATTACAGCTTCAATCAGAAATTGAATTAAGATGCTGGATTTTCTCGCACCGATTGCTTTTCTGATTCCGATTTCTTTAGTTCTTTCTGTAACTGAGACCAGCATAATATTCATAATACCAACACCTGCAGCTAATAATGCTACCAATGAAACTGCCAATGCGCCAATTTTAATTGGTCCGGTAATATCATTCACCTGAGTTATCATTGATTCATTACTGAAAATATAAAAATCATCCGGCTCACCAACTGGTACTTTCCTAATTTTTCTAAAGTGACCTGTTGCTGATTCTATAACATCGTTGTAAGATTCTTTATCAAGTGCTGTAACTGTTATGTTTACACTTTGTCTGTATTTACCGTAAATCGATTGCCAGGTAGTAATCGGCATAACAATATAATTATCTCTGCTTTGCCCGAACATCGCCGGCTGCTTTTCAAGTACACCAATAACTCTAAGTGGTTTGTTATCAACTCTAACTAATTGTCCAACAGGGTTTATGTTTGGGAAAATTTTCTCTGCAACTTCAGGACCGAGCAGACAGACATTTGCAGAATACTGGATATCGTTTTCTCTTAAGTCTCTGCCATATTCAACGTTCCAATCATTAGTTCTCATAGCATCAACGGTAGCACCTGCAACACTAATATTCGGATTTGTTTCAAGATTGCCGAACTTGACTACTTTCCCAAACTGCCATTGTTCTGCTCCAACATATTGCGCATTTGTTAACAGCTCTTTTAGCCTATAGGCTTCATCGATAGTTATATCTTTTTTGTTTCTATCACTTCTATTATGTCCCGGACCTCCCATAGGTTCATGTTTCTGTATTTGAAAAGTATTTTTACTCAGCATTGATAGTCCATCTTCAATACTGCTTTGAAGCATAGTTATTATTGTCATTATAACTATGATTGAAAAAATCCCAACCACAACACCAAGAATAGTTAGAGAAGTTCTTAGCTTATTGTTGATGATTGACTGAACAGCAATTTGAGATAATTGGTTTATTTTCATTTATTCGTACCTCAATGATTCGACTGGATCTAATTTAGAAGCTGTATATGCCGGAGCTAAACCGGACAAAATTCCTGTTATTGCGGAGACACCAATTGCAATAATCACCGCATCAGCCTGAATTGATGTTGGGAAATACTGATTCAACATCATACTTCCTAATATTGCTGCCAGAAGTCCTGCAATTCCTCCGAGTAAACATATCGCTGATGATTCTAATAAAAATTGAGTTAGTATTGTTCTCTTCTTAGCACCGATAGCTTTACGAATTCCAATTTCTTTTGTCCGTTCACGAACTGAAACAAACATAATATTCATAATTCCAATTGCACCAACAAAAAGAGATAAACCAGTTATAAATAAACCCGCAATCTGTATTACACCAACAACAGAATTGTAATTTTCCATTAATCCATCTTGCTGGTTGATAGAAAAATCATTTTCTTCATCATACTTCAATCCTCTCACTTTTCTCATTACGCCTTCTGCTTCAGCTTTAGTTTCTTCAACCATAGCAGGATTTGGAGCGCGAACATTGAATGTAACAGTTCCTCTATGTTCAGCAATAAAGTTTTTAAATATAGTTCCGATTGGTATAAATACTTGATTGTCCGGATTCCAGGGTCCAAGAATAAAACTTCCCTGTTCAGCCAAAACACCCACAATTTTAAAGTTAGCATTTCCTATCTTAATAGTTTTATCCAGTGCATCACCTCTGGGGAAAAGCTGTTTAGCTATTTCACTTCCAACAACTGCAACCTGGCGTGATGCATTGCTTTCAACTTCATTATAAAATCTTCCCTGATCGAAAGTAAAATTTGTTGTCTTAACATAATCTGCGTTTGACCCATTTAGAAAAACTCCATCAACTCTTTTATCACTAAACTTTACGACCTGCTGAGAATTTATAACCGGTGCTACTGCAGTTGGAAGTTTTACCAGTGATTTAAAATGTTCATAATCAGACATAGTAATGCTTTTTCTGTTACGCAGCTTCCACCATTCCTCATTTGAGAACCAGGCCCATTTATCAATGTATAAAACGTCAGAACCCAATGCACTTATCCCATCCTGGAATGAATTGTTTATACCTTTTATTGCAGTTGACATCAACACAACAACGGTGATTCCGATAAATATTCCAAGCATTGTAAGCGAAGTACGAACTTTGTTTGCTTTCAATGCTCTGAAAGCAATCATCATTCCTTCTTTAAGTTCAAAAAGTAAGTATCTCATAGTTTTTTAATTGTTTTATTGTTTGATAATCAAATTGCTTTTATCGCTGTTAGAATTGAAAACATTATAACAATTAAGCAATTTAGCAATTGAATTCATTTACACTGATACTTTTAACTTTGGTAATTTTCTATCTCTAACCATCTCATCCTTTTCAACCAGACCATCTTTAAGCCTGATTATCCTTGCAGCGTGTTCAGCAATATATTCTTCGTGAGTTACGAGTATGATTGTGTTTCCTTTATCGTGGATATCATTAAACAATTGCATTATTTCTTCGCCGGTTTTTGAGTCCAGATTTCCGGTCGGTTCGTCAGCAAGAATAATTGATGGATTTGTTACCAGTGCTCTTGCTACTGCTACTCTCTGCCTTTGCCCGCCTGATAATTCATTAGGTTTATGATGGATCCTGTCTGCGAGTCCAACATCAACAAGTGCTTTTTGAGCTTTCTCTCTTCGTTCCGCATAAGAAACACCCGCATAAATCAATGGAAGTTCAACATTATGAAGTGCGTCGGATCTCGGAAGCAGGTTAAATGTTTGAAACACAAATCCAATTTCTTTATTTCTGATTCTTGCTAAATCATTGTCATCCATATCGCTAACATTAACGCTATTAAACTCATACTTGCCAGATGTTGGAGTGTCGAGACAACCGAGCATATTCATTAAAGTAGATTTACCGGAACCCGAAGGACCCATAATTGCAACGTACTCATTTTTATCAATCCTGAGCGAAACATCGCGAAGAGCACGAACTTCTTCTAAGCCAACCTGGTAAATTTTTGCAATATGTTCTATATTAATAATATTCATAAATAAATCCTGGTTTGGTTAGTTTTCATCCTCAGCTACAAGTTCCTCTTTTTTATTCCCGTTCTTCTTTTCTTCGACTCTAACAATGGAGCCATCTTCTAACTCTCTTGAAATTGCTTTATAGCTTCCGGAGATTACCTCATCACCAACACTTATTCCGCTTTTAATTTCAAGATAATTATCATCGCTTATACCTGTTTCAACAACTACAATTTTTGCTTTACCGTTATTTGCAAGAAACACAACTTCTTTTGGCTTATTGAATTTAGGTTGACTTGTTTCACTGCCTTCTTTCTGTTCTACCTTAGTTGTATCCTCTGATTCAGGAACATCTGTTCTTGCGGTGACACTCTGTATAGGAACACTTATTACATCTTTAACTGTTTCGGTTTCAATGTCTGCATTGCAGGACATTCCGGGACGTAAATTAGTATCAAGATCAATTAACTTAATTTTTACAGAAAAATTTACCACTTGCTCCTGCGTTCCAAATCCGGTCGCTTTTGCACTATTACCTATTTCAGTTACAACACCATGAAATATTCTGTCGCCAAATGCATCTACTTTTACATTTGCAGTATCACCAACAGAGACTAACACAACATCATTTTCATCTACATCTACTACAGCTTCCATATTGCTGAGGTCTGCAACTGTCATAATATTAGTTCCCTGGCTGAAACCACTTCCTAATACCCTCTCAGCTAACTCCACATTTAGCTGCGTTACAATTCCATCCATCGGTGAATAAATTGTTGTTTTATACAATGTCTCAAGAACCTCTCTTAACTGGGCTTTACTCTGGAGTACATTAGCTTCCGATGATTCGAAACTAGCTTTTGTTGAAAGATAATTTGCTTCTGCATTTTCCAATTCGGAATTACTCGACAATCCTTTACTATGAAGCTCTTTCACGCGATTGAATTCCAATTCAATTCTTGTAAGCTCTGCTTCACTCATTCGAAGACTTGCCTCAGCCGATTTTAAGTTTGCTTCCAGCCTGTCCTTTTGAGCCATATACTGGTCACCCTTAATTTTAATAAGAAGTTGTCCTTTCTTAACAATGTCTCCTTCCTTTACAGGCAGACTTATAATTTCACCAGTAACTTCGGGTGTTATAAGTACTTTAAATTCAGGATCGATCGTACCTGTTGCAGTTACAGTTTGCGTGATACTCCTTTTTGCAACCTTTTCAATTTGGACTAGAATAATATTTTCCTTGCTGCCGGCTGTTAGAGCAACAATTACAAGGATGAGGACCAGAAGACCTAATCCGCCAAATATGAAAAGTTTTTTCTTCGATTTTTTTCTATTACCATTTGCCATTCTTTTTATCTCCTAAAAAGTCTATTGTTCATAAATCTTATAATCTAAAACTCCAAGGTAATACTTAAGCTGCTGGCTAAGTACTATATATGCAAATTGAGAATTGAGCAGAGAAGTTAACGCATCAGTATAACGTGAGTTTACAATGAGAACGTCCAACAGCTTACCCGATCCAAGCGCATATTTTTCTTCCTCTATCTTCAGGTTTTCTTTTGCCGCTGAAATGTTTTTCTCACTTACAACTAAAGCTTTTTGAGCAGCCTGAAGATTCAGGTAGTTTGTTTTGATTTGCCTTTTAATATCCCGTTCAATATCGCTTACTTCTATCTCACTGATTTTACTTTGAACTTCAGCCAGTTGAACCCGGTTGCTCACTGACCATCCGTAAAATATTGGAATGTTAAGCCCTAATCCAACCTGAAGATTTTTATTTTTGTCAATTTCGGAAAGACTGTTTCCCAACCAGTAATAATTAGCGTTTGCATTTAATGAAGGCCAATGCCCGGATTCTGCAATTGTAACTCCGCTTCTGGAACTCTCTAAATTCAGCAATGCTGATTTGTAATCTAATCTCTGGTCCAAAGCCTGATTTACAAGTGCAGTAATATCCTGATAGTCCTCCAGTAGATTTGAATTGAGTATTTCTATCTCAATGGCTGTCAAAGAATCTGAAAATTCATATTCTTCAAGCACATCAATACCAAGATAAAATAATAGATTTTTCTTCTGTGTCTGAAGATCATTTTCAGTTACTATTAGCTCAAGCTCAGCATTTCCTTTAGCAACTTCCTGCTGATATACATCGGCTAAAGTTGCAGCACCAAGTCTATTGCGCTCTTTTATTGTCTCCAAATTTTTCTCATTCCACTTAAGATTGTCTTCCTTAACTCTTAGAAGTTGTTCAGTATAAACTATATCATAATACAATGACATTGTCTGGAAAACGATATCCTGCTTGATTCGTTCAAGAGTAAATTCTGCAGACTGAAGTTCATCCTGAGACTTGGAGAGAGAAGCAATATTCGCCAGTCCATCAAATAAAGTCCAGTTAGAACCCAGACCAAGAGTATAAGATCGTCTTTGATCTGATAGTGATGCATCTATAACCTGACCGGTCACAGGATCAACTATTAATCCTTGCTGATCAGTTTTATTCCATTGCCAACTTGCACTTGCATCAAGAGTTGGTAAAAAATTGCCGTAAGCTGCCTGAACTCCTGATTCAAATCCCTCAATTTGACTGGAACTTTTAAGAAAAGTTGAATTCTTATGCAGAGCTATTCCTATAGCTCCGTCAAGAGTTAGCTTTTCCTGAGGCAAAATGATTGCATTAATTAAAATAGTAAACAAAATTATGATTGTGGATCGCATTCTTATCTCCAATTTGAATTTTTCCCTTTATTATGAATTAGACAGTTAGATAACATGCAATGTTACATTTTTTTTATGAATGTATAAATCCCAATGCAAAAATACACATTACGCTTTCCCCGGATTAACCAACATTACGAACGGTAATATTTTTACATATTCGGTTATATAGACATGTTACTTCTTGCTTTCAACAAAGATTTACATTGTGATTATCAGGAATAAATCACTGCTTGAATACTTTAGTTGAATTGCACTATATTAACAACAACAATTTTAGAGGCAAAAAAGTGCAGACATTAATTAAATTTCATTTCAACATTATCGCTTTTCTTTTGATGATGTCAATATTTACTCTTCAATCTGAGAGTTTAGCCCAAAGCAACTTAAGAATTTTTGATGTTCCTGGTGGAGGTGGAGGCGGTACAACTCAAACTGAAGACAGTAATGATAATTCAACTATTTATATAGTTGGCGGTTTGTTAATTGCCGGTATTCTTGTTTATGCTTTGGTTCTTAAAAAAGATAAGAAGGTAGATACAGATACAACTGCATCTTTAAACTCCAATTTGATTTATTCGGAAGCCAATGGTTTTGATTCAGCAGAAGAATTGCAGAAAGTTAAGGATAAAATTCCTGTTGATCTTTTTCTTGGAATAAGAAACAATGAAGCTGTGATGAATGATAAAACTTATCTGTTAGGATTGAGAGTTAAATTATAGTTGAGTTTATTTCTCTATAAATTGATCTTTGATCTTCAGTAAATACTGATAAGCTTCTTCATAATTATTTCCGATAATTCCATCGAGGATTGCTTCCTCAATTGCAGTTTTAATCTCCCCAACTTTCTTTGATGGCTTTAAATTGCAAACTTGCATAATCTCTTCTCCACCAACAGGAGACTGAAAGGCACGCAGCTTATCTTTCTCTTTAACCTCTAACACTTTCTTTATTACAATTTCGTAATTATTCAAATATCTATCTACTTTTTCCGGGTTCTTACTTGTTATGTCAGCACGACAAAGAGTAATCAAATCTTCCAGATCTTCATCGGCTGTAACAACCAATCTCCTAATTGCAGAATCTGTTACATCATCACTTACAAGCGCTATTGGACGCAGATGGAGTCTGACTAATTTTTCCATATAATCAAGCTGACTCATTGGCAGTTTCATTCTTCTGAAAATTGATTTCATCATTCGTGCACCAAGCTCTTCGTGCCCGTGAAATGTCCAGCCAGTTCCCTCTACAAATTTTTTCGTTTTGGGTTTTGCAATATCGTGAACCAATGCAGCGAATCTTAACCAAACATTATCAGTTTTTTTCGAAATGTTATCTACAACTTCAAGAGTATGATAAAACACATCTTTGTGATGATATTCCTCTCTCTGCTCAACTCCGATCATCTGGGATATTTCAGGAAAGACTATTTCCATCACTTTACTATGCTGTAAAAGTTTTAATCCAATTGAAGGTTTAGGTGATTTCAATATTTTCAGAAATTCATCAGTCTTTCTTTCCTGCGAAACAATTTCAAGCCTGTCCCTAAGCTCTTCCGCAGCTTTCATTATTGATTCATCAACATTAAAATTTAGCTGTGAAGCAAATCGAAATGCCCGTAATATTCTTAGAGGATCATCATCAAATGTTATTTTTGGATCGAGAGGAGTACGGATAAGTTTTTTTTCTATATCTTCAGCGCCATTGAAATGATCAATCACTTCTCCGAAATTCTCTTTTGAAAGTGAAACCGCTATTGTGTTTATTGTAAAATCACGTCGCGAGATATCATCAAAGAATGTTCCTTCTGAAACAAGTGGTTTCCTGCTTGACTTCTTGTATGATTCTTTTCTTGCAGCCACAAATTCTAAATTTAATCCCTGATGATTGAAATGCGCTGTACCAAAAGTCTTAAACACTACTATATCATTAATTCCAAGTGAAGTGGCAAAAGATTGTGCATACTTCATCACATCACCAACAATAAGGAAGTCAATATCCTCAACTTCTTTCTTCAATATCAGATCACGGATGAAGCCGCCAACAACATATACTTCAACTCCGACTTCCGCTGCTAGTTCGGAAGCCGTCTGTAGAATTTTATAATCTCTTAAATCCTCTTTAAAATTCATATTTATTAGTATAACCTAAAATTTGTTTCATCAATAATTCTTTTAGCATTTCTGAAGAACCACTCAGTTTTTTTATAATGCTCTTCTGTGAGTTTCAGTGTATTGGCATCGCCTTTATATCGCAATGCAAATCCAGCAATTTTTCTGGCGTTGGCATAATCAAAATTTTTAAGCATATACTCTGAAAGTTTGTAAACAGAATAGCTGCTCAATTCATCTTTAACTTCAAGATTATTTTTAAAGTTTAGAAGAAACATTTTATAATCTTCCTCAAGGGAATTACTTAAATCTATCATTAATGGTATTGATGAATAATTATAAGATTTGGAATTCAGCACTTTCAAAAGAGAGTATTTATCATAATCACTTCCGTTAACATAATTCTCAATGCTGCCATTTTGCATTAATGAAATTCTTGTATTGGCAAGCAATCCAATTCTTCTGCTCGGGTTAGCATTAGACAAATAATTGTAAAGCTCCTTAGCTTTATCCGGTTCAGAATTTTTTACATAAAGCTCAGCTAAACGAAATTTCAAATCATATTCAGTGCTTGTTCCATTAAATTTTTCTAAGCTTGAATGGAGTAAATGTATAGCTTTTGCCAGTGAATCGGTGTCCTCATAAATTTTTGACAGACCAACAATCGCACTGTAATTTTCTGCTCTGGAGAGAATGTCTTCAAATATTTCACCTGCTGTTTCATAATTCTTTTCAGAATAATATTGCCAGGCCTTTGAGAGGCTCGATGAAACATATCGCGGACAAACCTTGCTTATCAACGATTTACGACCGAAATAATAATTAGCTTGATGCTTTGTTCCTGCAGCAAATGATGTGTCCAAAAACATTTCATAATTCTTTGCAACATCAGTTAAATCAGCATCGAAAGATTTATGGAAATCATTTGTCCGATAAAAGTCTTTGACCTTTTCAATTCCAAATTCAGTTTCTAAGTATTCTATAAAAGAACCAGAATAGATATATGATAAGCTTGAAACACTTCCAAAAAAATTAAAGCTGCCGAACAAAGAAGTAAGATTAATTTTAAAATCATTTCTATACGCCAGTGAAGCCAGATGATGAATGCTGTTCTCATCATAAAATCCATCTGCAGCTTCAGCAACACCTTCAATCAATGCAGGATTATATCCAGCCGCTAGCTTGAAAATACCAGTCCCAAAATCTGCAGTAAAACAATGAGCAATTTCGTGCTTCAACGTACTTTCCCAACTATCACAAGAAACATAAATGCTATTCAACCAGGGCTTAGCAACATCCGCTGCACCTGATCCAAAAAGATTTTTTTTCTGTTCACTATCGAAAAAAATAAATGAATTTATTTTTGTACTTGGTTCTTCGGCAAAATATTTACTGAGCTGTGAATAATAGTATTCCTGGTTCACAACAATTTGCTGAAGTTCTTCCTTAGTAATTCGTCTGTCAGCTTGAGTTACAAAATGTTTTGATTCAACTCGAAATGAAAGTTCATCTTTTAATCTAGATTCTGTAGTTGTAAATCCAAATACAGGAGAAATAAAAAAATAAAATATTGCAGCTATCCCGATCGTCAGGAATAAAAAGGATTTGCGCCTTACTATTGATGAACCCTTAATGCATTGTTTAATTAAATAAAAAAGTATGCTCAGGAAAAACATTACATTAAAAAATCTGTATAGAGTTAGCTTGAGATCCACACTCAAACCTTCATCATATATTGTTCCCGGGAAGTAAGCAAACAGCGGATTGTAAAGATAGATCTGTGGATTAAAATAGATTTCAAGAACAGGTATAAATAAAATCAATAAATAAAAAACGATAAAAGCAATAACTCTGAATTTATTTATTAAAAAGTAAGTTGAGGCTCCAATAGCACTTCCAATTATAACTGATGGGAAAGTGATCACTAAGTAAAACAGGAGTCCATCTGTAAAAGAGCAAAATCCAAATATGATTGAGTTGACAACTGAAATTGCAAAAGGTAAAAAAATCATCCATCTTAATGCTGATATAATAATTTTCAACATTAAATTTTTTATTTTCTTTAACAAGGGATTTTAAGTAAGAAATACTAAATAGACCGGATAAGAATGATAGTAACAATGCATTTACAGCAGAGAATTCGTATCCAAATACATTTGTCAGTGGCAGAGTCTGGAGAAAAAGATTAATAACTCCAATTATAAATAAGTAAATAACTAAGTAATTATTTTTTTTAAAAATATTAGCCATAATAAAATTTAATATTCCTTGCTTTCGACTCTCTGTATATCAGCGCCGAGCGATTTTAATTTTTCTTCTATTCTTTGATATCCCCTGTCAAGATGATAAACCCTTAATACTTCTGTTGTTCCCTCAGCAATTAACCCAGCCAAAACAAGACTTGCACTTGCGCGAAGATCTGTTGACATAACTTTTGCACCTTTTAACTTTTTCACTCCAGTAATAACTGCGGTATTCTGATCTAATACAATCTGAGCACCAAGTCGATTCAATTCAGGAACATGTTTGAACCTGTCAAAATAAATTGTATCGGTTACTGTAGAGACACCATTCACAATAGACATAAGTGCTGTCCATTGTGCCTGCATATCGGTTGGAAATCCAGGGAATATTGAAGTAGTAATTGAAACCGGATTTAGTTCGATATTTCTTGCATCAATTGAAATCTTGTTAGGTTCTCTGATTATTTTACAACCACAATCTTCAAGCTTTAACAAAACAGCTTCAAGATGCTCCGATGAAGTCTCAATCAAAGTGATGTTACCATTTGTTATTGCAGCAGCAATTAAAAGTGTTCCGGTTTCTATTCTATCAGGAATCGTGGTTATTTCTGTTGAATGTAATTCCTCTACACCCTGAATCTCCAACGTGTTTGTTCCAATTCCATTTATCATTGCACCCATTTTCACCAGGAATTCAGCAAGCTGAGTTATCTCTGGTTCAATAGCGGCATTATTTATTAATGTTGTTCCTTTGGCTAAGACTGCTGCCATCATTGCATTTCCTGTTGCACCTACAGAAGATACATCGAAATTTATTTTAGCGCCCTTAAGTTTTTTTGCTTCTGCTATGATATATCCATCTTTCAAATCTATATCAGCACCTAATTTTTTCATTGCTTCAAGATGAAGATTTACCGGGCGTGGTCCCCAGGCACAACCACCGGGCAATGATACTTTTGCTTTTCCGAATCTTGCCAACAATGGACCTAACACATACACAGATGCACGCATCTTTTTAACATGCTCATAAGGAGCGGTAAAATCATTTATTCCTGAACTATCAATCTCCAGAATTTCATCCTTAAAATTTATTTCAGCACCGAGATGTTTCAACAACTTTGACATTGTAAAGACATCATTTAACTCAGGGGTGTTTTTCAGAATAGATTTTCCTGAAGCTAGAATAGATGCAGGCATTAGTGCAAGCGATGAATTTTTTGAACCGCTAACTTTGACACTACCCGATAGTTTTTTTCCACCTTGTATTATAAATTTATCCATAAGAACTATTTAATATTTGAATTGTTTCTACAAAACTAAGTATAATAATTTGCTTTGGAAGACTTTATTCTAATCATAACTTCAAGTAACTACTAAGATTCTCTCACCTCCTGTGAAGCATCAGATTTAGAATTGATATACAAGTCCTCTGACAGTATATTTGTAGCCAATTTTCTTGAGAATTACACTCAAAAATAACAAATCTGCGAGAATGGCGGAATTTGGCAGACGCGCTAGACTTAGGATCTAGTACCGAAAGGTGTCGGGGTTCGAGTCCCCGTTCTCGCACTAACTTAAACTATTTATAATTAATTGAGGTTAATTTGGAATTTAAGGTAAATGATATTTCACAATCTGAAAAAGAAGTCGAAGTTAGTCTTAGCTACGATGAGATTAGAAATGAAATTGATCGTGAGGTAAAAAAAGAAGTAAGCAAAATTCAGGTGCCTGGATTCAGAAAAGGTAAAGTACCAAAACAGATTATTAAGCAAAGATTTGGTGATACACTTGAGATTGAAGCTTCGGAAAAAGTAGCAAACTCCAGATTCTGGCAGTTAGCAAAAGAAAATGATTTACGTCCAATTGGTCAGCCGGTTATGACTGATCTCGATTTCAATATCGAAAAAGAATTTAAATTTAAAGTTAAATATGAAGTCATACCTGAAATTGAAGTTAAGGATTATACCGGACAGTTAATTGAAGTTCCCGACTTAAATGTTAAGCCAGATGACGTTGAAAAAGAAATTGATAATATTTTACGATCAAACAGTGTACAGGAAGATGCTGATTCTGTTGGTGATGATATCAATTATCTTTTGGATGTTGAATTAACCAGAGTTAGTGAAGATGGACAGCCAGCCGCCGAAAGTAAGCCTGAAAAAATGCAGATTGATCTTTCAAATGAAAATGTTCACATTGATATAAAAGAAAACTCCAAAGGAAAAAAAGTTGGAGAAAAGTTCAAGTTTCATTTTCACGATGAACGGATGATTCAGAACAAAGATGGTCAGGAAGAAAAAGTTGTTGAGCATTTTGATTATGAAGTTCTAATACTTGGAATAAAAAAAATAGTCCTTCCTGAATTAAATGAAGAGCTTATCAAAAAAGTAACAAAAGATAAGCTATCAACCGAAACTGAGCTAAGAACTGAAATCGAAAAAAACATTCAGAATTATTATGATCAAAGAGCTGATGAATTTACCCGAAACAGACTTATTGGTTTAATAATTTCGAAGAACGATTTTACTCCTCCATCATTTATGGTTGAGAGCATTTTGGATGAAATGGTCAAGAGTGAAGAAGAGCGGCTCAAAAAACAGGGAATGAAAAAAGTTGACACTAAATATTTGAAAGAATATCTTCAGCCATCAGCATTAAATGAAGTAAAGTGGTATCAATTAAAAAATGAAATTCAGAAGAAAGAAAATTTAGAAGTAACCGATAAAGAGCTTGAAGAACTTGCAGCGAAGGATGCTGAAAAGACAGGTTTGCCTGTAGATAAACTTATTAACTATTATAAGTCATCCAACCAGATGGAACGAATGCTTGATAAGAAGCTATTCGACTTCCTTAAAGAAAAAAATGAAATTAAAAAAGTAAATCCAGAAAAACTTGCTAAAAAGCAGAAAGAGGAAAAAGAATGAAAGACAAATTAGAAATTTTTAACCAGCTAGTTCCATACGTAATTGAGCAAACCGGGCGCGGTGAGCGTGGGATGGATATTTATTCACGACTTCTTCGCGAAAGAATTATTTTCATCGGAATGCCGATTGATGATCACGTTGCAAGCCTGACCATAGCTCAGCTTATTTTTCTTGAAGCTGAGGATTCACAGAAGGATATCAATTTGTACATAAACTCACCCGGCGGAAGTGTTACTTCAGGGATGGCAATTTATGACACTATGCGTTATATCAAGCCTCAGGTAGCTACAATTTGTGTTGGAATGGCTGCTAGTATGGGAGCTATCTTACTTGCAGGTGGTGCTCAGGGAAAACGTTCAGCACTTCCGCATTCAAAAATTATGATCCATCAGCCGTGGATTGGCGGATTACAGGGACAGACAACAGACATTGAAATTCACGCCAAAGAAATGTTAAAAACCAGGGATTCGCTTTACAATATTTTAGCAAAGCACACAGGTAAGTCAGTTGAGCAAATTACAAAAGACTGCGATAGAGATTACTTCTTAACTTCAGAAGAAGCTAGAGAATATAAACTCATCGATAATGTACTCGAAACTCGTATCCCCGACGACAAAAAATAATTTAAAGGGGGATATTTTCCCCCTTCTTCCTTCTACTTTCTCAATTAAAAATATTCTTGTTTTAACTCAAAGTTTAATTTATTTTCAAACTGAAATTATTGCGAACTAATAACTCATCATCATTGTTTATTAATCATTATGATCGGACATAGATTTACAGATTTTATTCCTGACGACAGTGGCAAAGGCGGCTTTGAAGATTTACTTAAAGTCTTTATGCAGCTTGTTACTATTACTTCCGGTGATGTATCAGAAGCATTAAACTGGATGAATGAACTTGATCGTCAGTATAATATCACCGGTGAAGAATATGGAATGGGTGACTTCATAGACGAGTTAAAGGAAAAAGGATTTATAAAAGAAAATGAAGATGACGGCACAATTACTTTGACAGCAAAAAGTGAAATGTCCATCAGAAGGCAATCACTGGAAGAAATATTTGGCAAGATAAAAAAATCTGCACGCGGAAATCACAGGACTCCTTTTTCCGGTCACGGAGATGAAATTACTTCAGACAGAAGAGAATACAACTTTGGCGATACGCTTGACCAGATTGATATGACTGATTCAATAAAGAATGCTCAAATCAATCATGGTATTGATGATTTCAAGTTGACTGAAAAAGATTTAGAGATTGAAGAAAGAGATTACAAAGCTCTTACATCAACAGTTTTGATGATTGATGTATCTCATTCAATGGTGCTTTATGGTGAGGACAGAATCACTCCTGCAAAAAAAGTTGCAATGGCACTTTCAGAATTAATCACAACAAAATATCCAAAAGATACTCTGGATATTATTGCATTCGGTAATGATGCCTGGCCGATTGAAATAAAAGATCTGCCGTATCTTGAAGTTGGTCCATTTCATACAAACACTGTGGCAGGATTACAATTAGCTCACGATATTCTTCGCAGAAGAAAAACCAATAACAAACAGATTTTTATGATAACTGATGGCAAGCCAACCTGTTTGAAAGTTGGAGCGAAATATTATAAAAACAGTTTTGGACTTGATAGAAAAATAATTAACAAAACTCTTGACCAGGCAGCTATCTGCAGAAAGCATAACATTGCTGTTACAACTTTTATGATTGCACGTGATCCGTATCTTCAGCAGTTTGTTCGTGAGTTCACAAAGATCAACAATGGGAGAGCTTATTACAGCAACTTAACAGGGCTCGGTGATTTTCTATTTGAAGACTATATAAGAAACAGAAGAAAAAGAGTAAGGTAGAAGCCCCACCCTGCCCTCCCCAAAGGGGAGGGTTAATGAAAGAAAACTAATTTTGACATTACAATCAGAAAATATTTTTTACAAACACTCTAAATGATAATAGATAACAAATGATGAATAATTCAATTAAAACACTTGGCGAATTAAAACAAAGTGGATATAAGCCAAAGTCAATTAAAGATGAGCTAAGAGATAACCTGATTAATTTTCTGAAAGAAAATAAAAATCCATTTGAAGGAATTATAGGGTTTGATGACACAGTTATTCCTGATCTTCAGACTGCTGTACTTTCGCGACACGATATTTTACTTTTAGGTTTGCGAGGACAGGCAAAAACAAAAATTGCAAGACTGATGATAAATCTTCTTGATGAATACATACCTGTTGTCGAAGGTTCTGAATTGAATGATGATCCGTTGAGTCCACTTTCAGTTTATTCTAAAGAAATTATTTCAAGAGATGGAGATAAAACTAAGATTAGTTGGATTCACCGTTCAGAAAGATATACCGAAAAGCTGGCAACACCTGATGTATCAGTTGCTGATTTAATTGGTGACGTTGATCCCATCAAAGCTGCAGCACTTAAACTTCCCTATTCCGATGAAAGAGTAATTCACTTTGGTCTGATTCCAAGATCACACAGAGGAATATTTGTAATAAATGAGTTACCTGATTTACAAGCAAGAATTCAGGTTGCACTTTTCAACATTCTGCAAGAGAGTGATATTCAAATCCGAGGATTTAAAGTCAGACTTACCGCTTGATATTCAATTCATCTTCACTGCAAATCCTGAAGATTACACAAACAGAGGATCAATAGTAACTCCGCTTAAAGATAGAATTGACAGCCAGATTTTGACTCACTATCCAAAGAGCATCGAAATCTCAAAACGAATAACACAGCAGGAAGCAAAGCTGACAGATGATCAAAAAGAAAAAATTAATCCGGATGAAATCTTACTTGATCTTGTCGAACAAATTGCTTTTGAAGCAAGAGGAAGTGAATACATTGATGCAAAGAGCGGTGTGTCAGCTCGTCTTTCTATTTCGGCTTATGAAAATTTAATAAGCACTGCTGAACGAAGAAGAATATTAAACAATGAAAAAGAAACGAATTTGAGAGTAAGCGATCTTTATGGTGTCATTCCTTCTATCACCGGAAAAATTGAACTTGTATATGAAGGTGAACAGGAAGGCCCGGCGAAAGTTGCACAGATACTTATCGGCAAGGCTTTAAAAAATAATTTCTTGAAGTATTTTCCAACACCTGATAGTCTTAAGAAATCTCAGCAGCCAAGTCCATATCAGCCAATAATTGATTGGTTCAAAAAAGGTAACAAAGCTGATTTGATGATGAACTTAACCGATAAGCAATACAAAGAACTGCTGCTGAATATCCCTCAGCTTGAAAATGTTGTTAAGAAATTGCAGCCTTCTCTGAACGGTAATTCAAGAATTTTGCTTATGGAGTTTCTCTTATTTGGATTATCAGAATTTTCTTTGCTGAGCAGAGCAAAAATTGAAGACGGAATTCAGTTCAGGGATATGTTGAGCTCAATGTTCACAATGCCGCAGGAAGAAGATTTTGAAGATGAGGATGATGAATCACAGTATAAGTTATAGGTAATCATTCCGGAACTCCGACAAAGTCGGAGTATCCGGAATCTCAAAGTAATATCACATTACTTTTTCTCGTTTAATCATTTAGGCGTACAATAACAAAGATCCTGAAACAAGTTCAGGATGTTGGTGTATCCTTTCTCACGTACCACGTTTTAATTATATTTCGAATAGAAAAATTAATAATCATCGGCAAGCACTTTAGTTGAAGAAAAAAATAATTCTCATCGGTCCTGCTTATCCATACAGAGGCGGAAACGCACTTTTTGTTACTCACACTTATGAATCCTTAAAGAATCATTTCGATGTAAAAATTTACAACTACAAGCTGCTTTATCCTTCATTTCTTTTCCCGGGCACAACACAGTTTGATAAAAGTAAAGAGCAGGTTTTCAAGGTTCCAAGTGAAAGAATTGTTAATTCAATAAATCCATTCAACTGGTTTAAAGTTGCTGGCTTGACTCAAAAAAGAGAATGCTGATCTGGTTGTTTTTGATTGGTGGCATCCGTTTTTTGGATTTTGTCACGGGGCTATTTCATTTCTGATCCGAAAGAAATATAAAAATAAAATTCTGTTCATAACTGAAAATGTAGTTTCTCACGAAGCAAATGCAATTGATAAATTTCTTACAAAAATAGGATTGAATTCTGCATCAAAGTTTTTAGCACTTTCCGGAATTGTTGAAAAGGAAGTGCAGCAATTTTCCAAAGGAAAAAAAGTTTATCGGTCTGAATTGCCTGTTTATGATTGTTACAACCAGACTGAAACTCAAGACATTAAAAAGTTAAAAAGAGAATTTGGCTTCGAAGAAGATTCACTGGTTTTATTGTTCTTTGGTTATGTTAGAAAATACAAAGGACTGGACATACTGATTGAAGCATTTCCAAAAATTCTTTCAGATAATCCGAATGCAAGGCTACTTATCGTTGGTGAATTTTACGATGATCCAAAAGAATACTTTGAATTAATTAAGAAGCTGAAGATTGAAGATAAAGTAAAAGTGATAAACCAATTTGTACCGAATGAAGATGTTGCAAAATACTACCAGGCTGCTGATATTGTTATACTTCCCTACCGCAGTGCAACACAAAGCGGAATATTGAATGTTGCTTATGGTTTTTATAAACCTGTTATTGTAACCGATGTTGGTGGACTTGCTGAGTTTGTTGATGAAGGTAAAACGGGTTTTGTTGTCAAACCAAATTCACCGGATGCAAATTGCAGAAGGAGTTCAAGAAATTTCTTTCAGTCAGAGTAAAGAAACGATTTGCTACTCACATTCAGGAAAGAAACCGGAAGAATAGTTTTAACCAATTGCCGGAAGTGTTTGAAAAAATTCTGAATGATAGTAAATAAAAACCCCCACCAATTTTCATTGATGGGGGCCAGCTCCGGCATCTACTCCTAGAGAGGTATTGCAGAGACTGAAAATTCTTTCAGATAGAATCATCTTCTTCGTACTTAATAAATTCACAGCCTTAATTGATAGAAATATACTCCGCTTGGTAAAGTAGCTGCGTTGAATTCAACTTCATATTTTCCTGCTGGTTTAAATTCATCACAACAAGAGTAGCAATTTCATTTGCCAAGAATGTAGTAAATTTTTAAAGTGTACAATACTGTAATGCACAACTGAAACTCTATTATTGTGCTTGGGTTAAAAGGATTAGGATAGTTTGTGTAAAGGAGATATTCAGAAGTCAGTCTCATTATTATTTTACAAATGAAGAACAACGGTTAATTGAAAATGAAAATACCTACTGTAATTCAAATCCAACGCCTGAAGCAATCTATGCTTCCTGATCTCCATCGGTTGTATGATATGCTAAAAAGTTTTTTTTTCTTGATTGGAGTTCCTGTAACACCGTATAATTTATTATCTTCATCAAATGAAAATCGATTTGTGAATTATACCAAATCCTGTAATACCAAGTGGTGTTGTGCACGTTATATAATGTAGTATGTGAGTGTTAGCCAGTCCGAAAGTTTTTGTAATTGACGCAAATAATTGATTATTTGTAGGATTGAAAGTAATAAGGATTGAAGAATAGTGCAGTTCGTTAAGGTATAACTCCCATTAGTTTGGTATACAGTGATCGAATTTTTGAGCTGCGACAGAAGAGTGCGTAGACGTGTAAAATCAATTCCTGAAAGATTTGGCAAATGAGTGTTGAACATGATATATGAATCTCCCTGTATGAGGTTCACTTAAATTTAAAATGACCTGAGATAATCCAATATAAGATATCATTTGAAGGATTAAGCAGGTATTTATTTGTTCGACATTAGAGAACCTATATACTGAGAAGTTCTATATAAATGGTAATTATATCACCATTGTTAAAGAATCCACAAGAAGATAGAATATATCTGTATAAGGGAATAGTATTAATGAGCAAGACCTGTAAAGACTAAGTAAAAGAACTATAATTTGCTGCATCGCTAAAAATTACGAGTGAGTCGTTGAATTAAACCACGACTATGAGGTGTAAATGAGATTGAAACCTCAACTGCATCCCAGGGTTGAAGAGTTAAAGGCAGTGAAGGTGGATTAACAAGTGAAAAATTTGCTGAGGATAAATTCAAACCATTAACTGTAGTTGGCAATGTACCATAATTGCCAATACTGATTTCAATAGTATCTCCGACCTCCCCTAAAGCTATACTTCCAAATTTTAAATTATTTCCAGCTCGCCAGATATGTTTGCCAGTATATCCGGGCCAGTGATAAATGCAGCCTTGATTAGCACTATAGAAACTACCCCAGCCTGAATTTACAGATGTCCATTGACAGTAATCTACCCATCACCAGCCGTAATGTCCCCAATCATCCATTCTGTGCCAGGTCATTCCATCATCATTTGTAAAAAGCACCATTGCTTTTAGTTCATTGCCGGAATAACTAATGCTATTAATCGTATAAGTAGATTGAGTCCCAGGTCATATATGTTAATATCCAATCTGCCCATACATCCAGCTTGGTATTGATGAAACGTAAGTCCAGGTACTGCCGCCATCACTTGTATTGTAATAATCCCAACCGGACGTGCCAAAAAAAGGATCAGCAATACCATGCAATTCATCTCGAAAGGCAGCAGCGAAAATTCCAGTCGCTTGTGGGAATTGATAACTTGTCCACGAATATCCACGATTGTAGATCTGAATATTCTTGATCTATTTAGTTGTAAACCAGTAAGAATTATCTATAATAAGCATGGTAGTTTTTTAATGCCAGCTTCTCCGGTCAATGGTGCAGGTATGTTGCTGCTTGGAACTCTTATCCAGTTTGTTTCACCATTTGTTGTAGTATAAATTTCAAAGTAACCATCAACAGGATCGCCCATTGCTACACCCATTTTTCTGATCGAAGAAATGAATAGTGTTTGGGAAACTTACTTGAATTGGTAAACACACCTGAAGCTGCTGTCCAGTTGTTCCCCTGTTTGTTGTTTTATATATTGTGGATGCAACCACAAATGCTATATCAGCATTCAATGCGTGAACACAACTAACACCAAAAGTTTTTAAGGATCTGGTAAAACTGCTTTGTGTCCAGGTATTTCCACCATCAGTTGTAACAATGGTACCTGTAACATCACGTGGAAGCCCAATAAATCTGGTCATCAACAGCATATGCATAAACTACGCCACATAGTATAAGATCCCGTGTGGACAGACATTAAATTGAGCCAGAACACTTGAGTGAAAAAAAAGTAAAACAAAAGAAAGAAGCAACGCTTTCATAACGCCTCCTAATAAAATTGTTTATAAATTTGTTATGGTTTTTGGTCTGCTTCGGGAGAGTTGTCTGCGTGTTAGCCCAGGTAAAACATCAGGACTATTTGTCATCATCTTTACTCTGAAAATCTAACACTCTCGGAGTAGAAGAAAATTCCGTGCTAACAAAATGATAAAATTTTATTTAAAGTCAAGTGGAGTTGTTTTGTATTCAGCAAATAAAAACCCCTGCCAACCTTTATTGACAGGGGTTTGATTGAGATAAAAAAATATTTTTTATTACTTCAGTAAAATCATTTTTTTCGTCTGAATGAATTCTCCAGCTTTCAATTGATAGAAATACACACCGCTTGTTAATGTGGAAGCGTTGAATTCAACTTCATAAAATCCTGCTGGTTTTTCTTCATTAACTAACCTCATAACTTCATTTCCAAGGATATCATAAATCTTTAACTCGACGAATCCGAAATCCGCAATTCGAAATTCGATTTTGGTGCTCGGGTTAAAGGGATTTGGATAGTTCTGTTTCAATGCATACTCTTCAGGAACTATTTCATTATTAGTTTCAACTGAAGAAACAGGACCGTTAATTGAAAAAGCGATACCAACTGTGTGATTAAATCCGACACCGGTACCAATTAGTGTTCCTGATCCATTGACTTGATTGATCTCAAAGAATTTTCCTTCCTGATTCGAGGTACCAGTAACACCGTATAATTTATTATCTTCATCAAATGACAAATCATTCGTAATTATACCAAATCCTGTAACACCGACTGGTGTTGCTGCCCCGGTTGTAAGATCAACTGTGTAAACTGAATCTTTGCCTAGTCCGAAAGTTTTTCGTATTGCCGCCCATAATTGATTAGTTGTAGGATTGAAGGCAATTGCATTTAACTGTATAGTGGCAGTAGTCACTAAGGTATAATTTCCGTCAGTAAGATCTATAGAATAAATGTCGCCGTCTTGATGGGAAGCATATAATGTCCCTGAATTATCAAAATCGATTCCAGATAAAACAGGAATATCGAGAGTGATAAGTGTATATGCTTCTCCATTATCTGCATTCACTTTCACAATCTCAGAATTATTAGCTCCTGCTACTAAACCGTATAAAATATCATTCGTAGGATTAACAGCCAAACTTCTAATCTCGCCATATAAAGAAGCACCTAATGTGGTGCCTGCACCGGTAGTTCTGTCTATAGTTATTATATCCCCATTATTACCACCTCCACTGGAAGCATAAAAAATGTCTGTAAAAGGTATGCTTATTTCATAACTATGGCCAGTTAGCTGAATTCCTGTAAACCCGGTATCGTTACATGTAATAGATAAAAATTCATCATAATCATTGACTTCTGTTGGGGCAAATACGACTTTAATAATTAATGAATCGTATGATTGAAGCGTTACAGAAAAATTATGGTTAAAGGTACGTGTAAATGGACCGACAGTTGATGAAATATCAGAAATAACCAGGTCATCGATTCCGAAATTTGTTACGATCCATTCTAAAGTATCACTCACTGTATTAATTTCCACATTGCCAAAATCATGTGTAAGTGGGTCACCAAATGCATAAACACCAGGCCTGGGTCCAATTTCAAAATCTCCAACCATCAAGTCCCCGTCTTTATAAATATTCCTAACTGAAACAAATGTGTTTTGTAAATTATAATCCTGACTGTTAGGATTGGTATAAAAATCAAATCTTGTGTTTTGAGTAGATCCCGGGAAAGGATCCCCAGCATCACCTCTGCCTTGATTATTATTTAGATTACGTAAACCATCAGCTTGTTCAACATCAACCATATAATGATTTTCGTTTTGATTACCGGATTGTGAATCATCCACATGATAAATAAGAAAGCCGGAGTCATGAAATGTTTACATCAAATCCAATCCTTTGCCTGTTTTCAATTAAAAAGTACTGATTACCGATTGTACCATCCCGCCACATTCTGTAAACAACGGAATTTTCTTCTGCATTGGGCACTGATAGCGGACCCTGATATGAAGTGATATTAATTGGTGTTACCCAGCCAAGTTCCTTTTTGACCCAAGCACACATATGAACCGGAGTTTCCGGTGAAGAGCCATTACCTCCCCATGAACCAGAAGCCATCAAACACCATTCTCCTACACCTTCAGAAGAACCGTCTGTATCGTATAGATCTGGTATACCAAAAATATGACCAAACTCATGAGCAAAAACACCAATTTCTATAAATGCTCATCCACTATTTTGCTTCCGCCGCTGCGCTCAGGCATAATTGCATAAGGTCCATCAATAATAACATTAAATCCGGAAACAGGATCAACATCGTTGGTAGTAATTGGCTGTCCGCTATACACTGTAAAATTCCATCTGTGTGACCATATATTGTTAGCTCCAGCTTCAGCACCAGCACCTGCATGCACGACTGCGATAAATCCAATGTGTGGTCTGTTCTGAGCATCATAATACTGAATGTAATCGGCGTAGTTCAGAGTTGGATCTGAGGCTTGTATTAATTCAACAACAAATTTTGGTCCGCCACTACTAGACCCAGGAGAATAATTTTGAAGTGGTCCTAGTACATTATACCACCCCTGGGCATCCCCTGTAAAGTAAAGCTGGTCATAAGAAACTTCAGTATAATAGTCAGTAACTGTTCCGGTTGAATTAGGTCCATCGTAAAGTTGAGCTTGAAATTGCTGCTGAGTGTAAAAACCAGCTAAGTCTGTGAATTGTCCCATCAGGGTAAGAGCAAATACAGTATACCGTCACCAGAGCGGATTCCGGTAGTAATCCCTGTGAAATTAGTTCTCTTGTTTGTTTTCTCTCTCTAAACTTATCTGCATAATATCCTTTTGAATATTCGCTTTGAATCATCTGCTGAAGTTCCCAGAAGTTGGCTGGTGGTGTAACACCTTTTTTAGGTGGAGTCTGGGCAAAACTGAGTGTTGTATAAAAAATTGCTAAAATAAGTGTTATACTAAAAGTAATTTTTTTCATGATATGCTCTTGTAATTTTTTATAAAATATTTATTTTAAGTTAACAAACACTGTCTCAATATCCAAATAGCAGGCTCAGATATAATAGATTTTGAAAATCCCTTCCCAAAAAATGCTCCTATCAATATTATGAAGATAATAAATTGTTGATTCAAAAGTTTTTAAACTTTTTGAGGATGTGTTACATTATTTTTTGAGGTACTTAAAGCTCATAAATATTATTCCTGACGGATGATTGCCCAGATTAATTTTCACGAAACTCGAAATAATTTCTCAAAAAAATATAGTGTATTTTACAAAATTATTTTTTCCATTAGTTTCTATTGGCCAAATAATCCAATAAAAAATCCCCACCAATTTTATTGATGGGGACTTGAGAATAAGAAATTTGTCTCTACTATTTCCTATAACGACATTTGTCGCTATTTAAGCAATACCATCTTCCTGGTTTCCTGGAATTCACTCCCATCATTACCGGTCGCTTTAATCTTATACAAATAAATTCCACTGCTTAATTTCATTCCTTTTGAATCATCAGCATTCCATAGAATTGAATGATTGCCAGCAGATCTTTGCTCGTTAATTAAAGATGCAACTTGCTGTCCAAGAATGTTATAAACAACTAACTGAACATCGGCAGCAACAGGCAGCGAGAATTCGATTTTCGTTGTTGGATTAAATGGATTCGGATAGTTCTGTTTTAAAGCATATTCTGCAGGAATTATTGAATCGTCTCCATCAACTGATACTATAGGACCATTAATAGAGAATGCAACTCCAACTGTATGATTAAATCCAACTCCGGTACCTATTAAGGTGCCTGTTCCATTGACTTGATTGATCTCAAAAATTTCCCTTCCTGAGTTTGATGCACCCGTAACACCGTACAATTTACCACTCTTCATCAAAAGCCATATCATTTGTCATCACAGTAAAACCTGTTCTACCAAATGGTGTTGCTTCACCAGTTAACAGATCAATGGTATACAATGAATCTTTACCCAATTGCCAAAAGTTTTTCATAGTGCGCCAAATAACTTGATTTGTATTTGGATTGAAGGCAATAGCATTAAGATGAATGAGTTGCAGTTGTTACCAAAGTATAATTTCCTTAGTCAGATCAAGGTTTATCGAAAATATCTTACCACTTGCTTTCAGAAGCATATAATGTTCCCGAAGTATCAAAATCGATTCCTGTTAACGACGTGCAAATCAAGATTGAAAAGAGTATAGGCATCCCCTTGATCAGCGTTTACTCTAACAATCTCGGAACTTCCTCCCGTTACTAAACCATACAGGACATTATTTGTGGGATGAACAGCTAAACTTCTGATCTCGCCATATAAAGAAGGACCTAATGTTGTGCCTACACCTGTTGCTCTGTCTATAGTTATCATATCTCCGTTATTACCGCCTCCACTGGAAGCATAAAAAATGTCTGTATAAGGTATAATTATTTCATAACTATGGCCGGTTAATTGAATTCCTGTAAATCCGGGATCATTACTTGTAATAGCCAGAGTTTCATCATAATCACCTAATTCTGTTGGAGAAAAGATGACCCTGATTGTCAAAGAATCGTAAGTCTGAAGTGTCTGAGGAAAAGTCTGATCCGGAATGCGGGTAAATGGACCAACTTCCGAGGCAACACTTGTAATTTCTAAATCATCGATTCCGTAATTTGCTACAACTACTTCTAATGTATCGCTGATTGTATTATTTTCCAAGTTTCCAAATGGTAAAATATTAGTTGACAGATAAGTATATATCCCAGCAAATGGCACCATTCTTATCTGTCCAACATAAGTACCCCAGGTGTTTGTAGCAGCAGCGTATTCAGGGAAGATCCATACATCATAGTCATTTGCAGGATCAAGGTATATACCTAAATAATCTCCCCATCGATTTCTTCCACCATTATCAATTCTCTGATAATTACCAAGTCCTTCAACTAAAGTTTGACTTGGACCAAAAAAAAGATCACCTGCTAATTTTGTTGAATAATAACCGCCAGCATATTCAGTTAACGCTGACCTGGTGTAAGTCATTGCAATATTATAATCCTTATCTACAGTTAGTGTTGGAAAAATATAATAATATCCAATTCCACCAAGTTCAACCTGTTCAACTAAGGAGTTAGAAGCTAAATCATATACTACATATTTTGCACTCGCATATATATAATTAGTTGAGTTAGCAATTGAATGCACTGCATACATTTTGCCATCTCTGATGACCGGGGAGGTCTTCATCTGGCTTCCGTTAGAGGCTAAACCTACACCACCCCCAAGTTGTTGTGCAAGTGGAGTTTCATAATATTGTTGTACATTTAAAGTACTTCCTCTGAGACGAGGTGTTTGAGAAGTAGGGTTTAAAATCCTGTAAAACGGCATAATAACTTGCCCCGGACCTGCTTGCCCAAAATAGATAACCACCCTGACCAGGTGTGTAAGAAAATGTTGGATGAATACCATCTGGTTTAAAGGTAGGCGTACCTGGCAAACCAATATCCCAAATATCTCTGTATGAAAAACCAGTGATAGTATTCGTATATAGATCTGATTTTGTAATTATCCTAATTTTTTGTATAGAAAGGTCCTCCGCCGGCAAAACCAAAAGCTCGCGTCATTATATAAATTGCTTCATCATCAAAACCTATCTGGCAATAGTCTCCCCAGTTAGCTACTGGAACATTAGTTTTAGTATCCAGGCGAAACATATACCACGTACCCAGAGGATTATCATCATCAGAATAAGCAACTAGATTGCCAGCGGTTTGTGCTGTAGAATTATACTGCAACCATAAAAGCACCCATCTTCCAGCAAAGTGATCATACATCACCTGCGGATCTCCATTTTCATCAGGCCAGGCTGGAGACCACCAACCTGATGCTGATATAGCTTTAAGAAGATTTCCTTGCTTATCCCAAATGCTGAACGCACTATTAACACAAGCTATAACATGGTTGGGTCCAACAGCAATTGTAGGATCTGGAGGGATATAATTAGTCTGTGAAATTCCCGGGAACTTCTGCAGAAGAATTGTCTGTCCGTTTCCACCCTGAGGATTTTGATTGACATTTGAATCTTCAACATAGACATATGGAGGAAGAGATACCTGATTCATTGTATGGAAAAGTTGGTGGTTCGATATAGACGCCTTCGGGATTAGGAATTACTTTAAACTCTTCTCCTGAAATAGGTATAGGTCCAGCAGGAAAATTGTCTGTGGATTGGGGTGCGCCACCAGCAACGCTTCCAGTGCTCAATTGATAAAAAACAGAATCGAGTTGAGCAAAAGATGCAACAGATAGGCAAATGATAATCAGAGAGGTTAGTATAAAGTGGTTTTTCATATCTCTATCCTTCAATTATTGTTATAAAAGTTTACGCGAAGTTAATTATTAAGTTTTTATGAATCAATTTATATAGTTCCCCATTTAAAGAAAGAAGCATACGATTTGAAAATTCAACTTGCGAATCATTTAATTTTTTCGTTGTAAGTCTCCAATAAATATTTTGCTACAGCATCTGCTTCATTTGGTTTTAATCCCGGGTTTGGCATTGGTGGATATGCAGGGTCAACCTTCACAGGATTGCGAATAAATGCAATCAATTGAGATTCTTTACCAGCATATTTGGGAAGTACATCCAAATGTGCAGGTCCAACTAATTTTTGATCCCATTTATGGCAGGAAGCACATTTAACCTGGTAAATTTCTTCAGCATTTATTGAAATAACTTTACCCTCACCTTTTAGGTCAGCGAGGTATTTATCAAACTCTGCACTTAACATTGCACTATGAACCTGTGTTGATGTTGCCATCGCCTTCTGATCACTTATTATAAAAGCAGCCACAGAAAAAACAAGAGTGAAAAATAAAAGGGCTGCCGTTGTTCCTTTCATTTCTTTGGTTAATAAATAAATGAAATGATATCCCAGGAATAAAAATGCTAATGAGATGATAGCATAAGTGAAAACCGTTCCCGTAAGTGCTGATTGTGGCAATCCAAAGAGACTGATCAAAGCAAATAACGGAATAAATGCTGACGATATAAAAGTGACTCTTATTATTTTTTGCTTTACAAATAATGAATACTCTTCATCTTTAATTCGTTTTTTCTTCTCATCTTCTAAAAAGATAAAAAGAACCATCCCACCGGATAATGTTAATGCAAAAAAGAAATAATAGATAAATCGTGATAAGACTTTCCACGAGAACAAACCGCCAATAAAACTTTCAACATCCCAGGAAGAATAAATTGAGGAAATTGTCAAACCAGTTATAAAAAACCACATTCCAAGAAATAGAAACAGCAAACCGAAAGTGCCTGCTTTCCTGCTAATTCTATTACTTTCATCACTTAATCTGTTTACGTCTTCGATTACGAGGGGATCAGAAATATTTTTATCGGAGAGCGATCCGAAAATTCTGTTGAACGAAAGTGAATATCTGTAGCTGTAAATAAATACAAGAGATATTATAATGAAGACGAGCGCTAATCCAAGATAGTTAAGATTTGTAACCTCAGAATTATGCAGAAGCTGAGAGTAAATTAAAATTACAGTTATGAGCGGGATAATTCCAAATATAAATCCAGCACTTTTATTTACTGTAGTTATTTCTGCAACATCTTTTGAAAGACGGAGATAAAAATTATTGTTATGCTTATTTGCTTTATTCTTATAAACAAGAGATAGAAATATTCCACCAAACACGATGCTGATGAATGGAATAAAGAGAAACAAAACAATTAAGAGCATATAATGCAAAAGCTCTATGTGTTCGGCTGACTGAGGTAAAACGAAATTATTTAGAAATTCCATTTGAACTTTATTTGTTTATAAAATTAGTTTATCTATTGAAACAAGAAATACAACGAATAAGGCAAAGTAGTTTATGTATCTGAAGTTCAACCTAAAAGCTGAAAAATCTTTTTTCTCAACCAACAGACCGAAAGCTTTCCAGGTAAGCAATGCAGCGCTAATAAACAATCCAAGATTTATCCATAATTCAGAAACAATGCCGAATAATGGAATCAACAAACCGGTGACAGCAGTGGATATTATCCAGATAAAAGTTATTCTTGATAGTTGAGCGTGATTAAAAATCTGAGTGAGAGTCGGAAAACCAGCCTGCTGATAATCTTTATCCATAACTAAAAGCAGCAGCCAGAAATGTGGTATCTGCCAGATGAAAAAGAAAAATGCTATGATGATTATCTGTGGATCTAACAATAAACCACCTGCAGCTGCCCAACCTATTACTGGAGGAATTGCTCCAACTAATGAACCGGGAACGATTGCAAATGGAGATTTTCTTTTTAATAATGTGTAAATAAAATTATACCAGACAAGATTTAATAATCCCAAACCAAGTGCTGCAAGATTAGTCCAAAGAAGCAGTATTAGTGATCCGGATAAAATTAAAACTAACGATATGATCAAGGTATTTGCTGAAGAAATTCTTCCAGATGGTATGGGTCTCCCTTTTGTACGATCCATCTTTGAGTCAAAATCTTTTTCCTGGTAATGATTCAATGCTGCTGAACCAAACGCAAGAAAAAGAACTCCGAATAAAACCGGAACTATCATCAGATCAATTTTACCGCTGGCAGCAATATATCCAAAAGCAGTTGTAACTGTAACGAATGAAGTGATCTTCACCTTTGCTAGTTCAAAAAATATTTTAATTTTTTCTTTCAATTTCAAATAAAAATAATTACTTCTATTTTGTCATTTCTTCAAGCATCTTCAGATCTTCATCGCTCATTCCGTACATCCAGTTTTTGAACTCTTCTTCCGGAAGAACAAAAATTTTCGAATACATGTAAGAATGATTCAAGCCGCAATATTCAGAGCAGGCGATATCGTATTCTCCTGTTTCTTTTGCAATGAACCACGCAATTCTTTCTCTGTTTGGGAAAACATCCTTCTTTAATCTGAATGCGGGAATAAAGAAAGAGTGGTTAACATCATTTGAATGAAGGGTTAACTTAATTGGAGTATTCACCGGAACATAAAGCGAATCAGTAGTCTTCCCATCCTCATATTTAAAGCTCCACTTCCACATCTGAGCAGTCACATCTATCGGCATAGCATTTTCCGGAACATTTACCATCTCTTTATAACCCTGCCAGCCGTACCAAAACATAATCAAAACCAAAATAGTTGGAATGCCTGTCCATGCAATCTCCAGAAACATGTTACCATGAATGTTCGTTGCTTTTGGATTTCTTTTCCTGCTATACTTAATAACAAAAAATATCATTAGGACTGTAATCAGTACAAGAAAGAAGACAGAAACAATCAGCGTAAAGAGGAATGTTCCGTCAACAGAGTTTGCAAAATTTGATATATCATCAAACATTCTTAAAATCCTTAGTGGAAAGAGTAATCAGAGAATAATAACGCGAACGAGATACCCAGGAAAAACAAAGCAACTATTACAAACACGACAAACGTTTTGGTTTCACTCCTCAAATGCATAAATATTGTTAGAACAAGATATGCTTTGAATGAAGCAATGATTAAGGCAGTTGCAACTGTAAATCTTCCAATGTCCATTCCTGCAACGGCAACAGTAATAGCTGTAAGTGCCATCAATGCAAGCCAGACCAGTATATATATCGAATAGCTATGAGAATGTTCGTGATGAGATTCGTGTTTTTCCATTTACTTTCCTTATGTAATCAGATAGAATAATGGGAAAAGGAATATCCAGATAATATCTACAAGGTGCCAATATAATCCGGCATTTTCGAGTCTGACATAACTGTCTTTTGTGATAATATCTTTTCTTGTCATTCTTGTCATCACAGCGATTAAAACCATACCAACGATAACGTGAATACCGTGAAGTCCGGTCATTACATAATACAAACCAAAAAATAAAATTTCACCGGAACTTTTTGCGAGAAGTTCTTCACTGCCCGGATAAATTCCATGATGAAACTTTGCTGTCCATTCAAAATATTTATTAACCAAAAAGAAAAGTGCAAGGAAAATTGTAATCAGCTGCATTAAGATTGATAAAACTTTTTGATCTCTTTGAATTGCAATGATTGCAAGCACCATAGTCAAACTGCTCGTGAGCAAAACTGCAGTGTTGAATGCGCCCATTATGGTATTTAATTCCTTTGCAGCAAGATGGAATTCATCAGCATATTGAAATCTATAAACTGAATAAAGAATGAACATACCTCCAAACAGAATAAGTTCAGTAAACAGGAAGAGCCACATTCCCATTCGGGAGCCGACATCATCTCTGTGCACGTGTGTTCCGGCAATATGTTCAGTTGAACTCAACTAACCACCTCTTTTTCTGATTTCTCTTCATTCATTTTATATTGATAAGGATCAGTTTCAATAACCGGAATATCATAAAAGTTTTCGTGAATTGGCGGCGTTTCAATCTGCCATTCTAATGTTTCACCGCCCCAAATATTCTTTTCAGTAACTATCTTTCCTTTTCTAACTGAATGGTACATATTGTAAACCATAAGCAAAACACCGGTAACCAAAATCCAGGAACCTATGGTTGATATTAAATGGTAAGATTGAAACTCCGGCAGATAATCGTAATATCTTCTTGGCATTCCCAGCCAGCCCATAATAAACATTGGGAAATAAAGAAAGTTAAAGCCGACAAACAATAACCAGAAATATGTTTTAGCAAGTTTCCTGTTATACATTCTTCCAAACATTTTCGGAAACCAGTAATGCATAGCAGCAAAAAATCCGAAACCTGTTCCGCCAAACATCACATAATGAAAATGTGCAACAATGAATGAGGTATCGTGAATCTGGATATCAATTGATAATACTCCCTGCATTACACCTGTAAGTCCACCAATAGTAAATAGAAAAATAAATGCGAGAACAAAAAGCAGTGGTGTTGAAAGATCAATAGATCCTTTGTAAAGTGTTGCAACCCAGTTAAAAACTTTTATCGCACTTGGAATTGCAACAAGCATTGTTAAAAGTGAAAAAATGAACTGACCTGTATCACTCATTCCAACCGTAAACATATGGTGAGCCCAAACAAGTGACCCAAACAAAGCGATTGCAATACTTGAGAATGCAATAAACTTATAACCAAAAATTGTTCGTCTGGCAAACACAGGAATAATTTCTGAGACAACACCCATTGCTGGCAATATCATTATATAAACTGCAGGATGAGAATAAATCCAAAACAAATGTTGATACAAAACAGGATCACCACCTAAGTGCTGGATCAAAAATACCAACTCCAAGCCATCTCTCAACAGCAACTAATAACAAAGTAATTCCAATGATCGGTGTTGCTAAAACCTGAACCCAGGCTGTTGCATATAGCGACCAGATTGAAAGAGGCATCTTGAACCAGGTCATACCAGGTGCTCGCAATCGATGAACAGTTGTTACAAAATTTAACCCGGTTAATATGGATGAGAAGCCAAGAATGAATGCAGCGAAAAGTGCTATCATTACATTTGTATTGGTTCTAATAGAATATGGAACATAGAAAGTCCATCCGGTATCTGTGGGACCACCTGGAAGAAGGATAGCAACAACTGCGAGCAGTCCTCCAATTACATACAAGTACCATGACATCAGATTTATTCTCGGGAAAGCAACGTCCTTAGCCCCAATCAAAATGGGTAAAAAGAAATTTCCAAATACGGCAGGAATACCGGGTATAACAAAAAGAAATATCATTATAACTCCGTGAAGTGTGAAGAAGGAGTTATAAGTTTGTGCATCCATAATTGTTCTTCCGGGAGATATCAATTCCAAACGCATTAAAAATCCGAATGTAACACCTACCAGGAAGAAAATTGACAGCGAAACCAGATAGAGTAATCCAATCCGTTTATGATCGACTGAAAGAATCCAACCTAATATACCCGTATGTTTCCCTTTATATTCGAGATAACTTGGTTCGTGTCCGTTTGTCTTTATAGCTGCTTCGTTAGCAGTCATATATCATCACCTTGATTTAATTATTTCTTTTTTCGGCTTCAACTTAATTATGAGGAAAAATATTCCTGCAAATAATAATATCGCTGCGCCAAAAATTCGTGTAAAGTTTAATGCGTATGTCTGCCCTTCTGGATCATAGCTGAAACAAAATCTTAAAAACCTTGCAACCGTTGGTGTAACTTTGCTTTCCGAGGTTTCAATTACTGCCATCTTAAAATCAAAAGGAAGAATACCATAACCATGATTCGCAGAATAGCTCGGGAAGAGATAACGACAAATCTTTCCATCTTTATCAACAAAAATTAATGTGCCGGCATGTCGGAGTTCTGCACCTTCTCGTTTAAAGTAAAATCCAGCAGAATTAGTAACCTTCTTAATATTTTCTAATGAGCCTGTTAAAAATCTCCAGCTATCTGAAGCGACTTCTTTATCAAAGCCTGAAAACATTTCTTTCTTTTTGGCAGAAGCTTTTTCCGGATTTTCAAATTCATCAATACTTATTGCTACAACATTATAATCATATCCCGGCTCTAAATCTGATTTGTTCATTACATTAGCCAACTCAAACATTAAAGGATTACAGATTCCCGGGCAATAGTAATATACAAGTGCAATCACAGTTGGACCATTTATTAGTTCTCTCAGATTTACAGGGTTTCCATTTTCATCATTAAAAGTAACATCCAGAGGAATATTTTTTCCCAACTGCTCATCAACACCAATTTCAATTGGATTATTTGAGAATGAAATTGAACTGAGTATTAAGGTTAATATTATTGTTATTAAAAATTTCATCTTTATAAGATCTGCTTTAAATAACTAAACAATAGGTTCCTGTCCGCATCAGAAAGGTCAAACACTTTTGAATTAAAACCATTCTGATTCACGTTAAGAGCAATAAAATCAAGAAACGTCTGGTCACTTGCTTTCCAATTATTAGAATTTATCATTGAAGAAAGTGCAAGCTTCTCATTATCAACTATAGATTCAAACAACTTTACAGAGTATTTAGTTCTGTCACTATCAATGGTTTTTAATGCATCGTTAAGCTTTGCTGATTTCTGTGAATTTTCTGAAGTAAGAATTTCCATTGCAGCGCTTACCGGTATCTGTGCCGGGATTTCCATTCCGGAAGATAAATTATAAAGTGAATTTAATGCTGAAAGATCATCATTCGAATCTTCAGGGGGATTCTGCATAAATTCTTTTCGGATATAATGAGCAATAGAAATTCTATCCTGAGGCGTAAGAAAATTGTAAGATATCATCGAACCGCCTTCAATTCCCTCTTCAAGTGTAGTGTAGATAGCACTTAATGTTCTTCCATTCTTCCAGCCATCCGGACTTGTAAAATTTCTTGGCGCAGGATTCATCCCTACAGAAGCTGGTCCACCTCCAGCACCGGTTTCATTATGGCAGGATGCACAATTGGTCGTATAAAGTTCTTTTCCTTTTTGAAGCAATTCGTCTGTGGGATCTTTCATTTTCAGAATATCAACAGGAGGAACTGTTCTTGCTTGAACCACAGGAAGATCAGCAATTATTGTAGTGTCAGGAATAAAGGCTGAAGTTTTATTGATAGCAATTTCACCAACGTTTGCCACGTAATACAAACCAATAATTACAATGATTGTCAGAACATACGGATATAGAATACCGAATAATAGTTCCGGGATTTTCCTTCACCTTATTAATAAAATCAGATATTATTTTCTTTATTTCTTCCATAAACTTTTATAGATGGAAATCCAATCCTCGCTGTAATTTTGGATCACCGATTGGAATAAGATTTTCTTTCTTTGCTTTCATATTAAACACTAAAATTATTAATCCAACAGCAGCAATTGGAAAAACTAAATCAATCCAGCTAAATGAATAACCACCAGACAATTCTTCCATCTCAGGCATAACAAACCAGAAGAGATCATAAAGGTGAGCAAATAAAAGCCACACAGAAATAAACTTAAACTTTTTCGGATCCATCTTTGATGGTTGTGATACCAAAACTATGTATGGCACAAGAAACTTAATGATGATCAATCCAATTGAAAAGATTGCCCAGCTTCCTTCCCACTTCTGCATGAACCAAAAAGTTTCTTCCGGTAAATCGGCATACCAGATCAACATATATTGCGAGAAAGCGATGTAACCCCAGAAGTTAACGAATGCGAACAACAAAGCACCAAGACTATATAGATGATCATTGGTCATTGCAGGATGAAGATAACCGTTTTCCTTTAATAAAACTGTTGCAAGAGTTACCGCAGCAAGAGCAGCGATGACAGTTCCTGCAAAAAAGTAAACACCAATAATTGTTGAAAACCAGTGAGGCTCAATACTCATCAGCCAGTCAACTGCAGCAATCGTAAGTGTTATTGCAAATACCGGAATGAAGATCGCCGACAATCTGATATTGATTGTAGTTAACTTCTGATCTTTGGTTGTATCCTGCTTTTTTGAATTTCTAATAAAAAAGAAATAGAACAACGACCATAAACCGATCAAGACAAAAACTCTTATTATGAAAAATGTAACGTTCAGATAGGGAGCTTTTGCATTCAAAATCTCATCTTCAGCAACTGCTTCCGGATGAGACCAGTGAAACAATTCACCAATATTGAAAAGCAAAGGAATAACTAATAAAGCTAGTAATGGAATTGTTGCTGCGAAAAATTCAACTACTCTTCTTATCGGGACACTCCAATCAGCACCAACAATATATTCAAGTGCAATCAGGAATAAAGCACCAACTCCGATACTGATCATAAATGTAAATGCAATGAGATAATTATAAACTGCTCTTGTGTGATCTACAAAAAACGCGGCTACACCGAGCACTATTCCAACAACCAGAAGTGTCATTCCAATTTTTGAAATGCTGGAAGGTAAATCTTTTCTCTGATATGTAAATTCGCTAGTCTGCATTTACGATTTACTCCGCTTTAACAAATTTAAGATCGGAATCAGTTGCATTCTTTGCTCTCTGCAAAGCTCTTATATAATTAACTATTGCCCATCGTTCATCTCTTGTTACCTGTGATGCATAAGAAGGCATCACATTCTGTCCAACTGTAATTATATGATAAATCATTCCATCACTGAAGTTTCTTCCTCTGTCAGAATGTAAAGTTGGCGGATTTGGGAACTGCCCCGCTAATCTGCTATCACCATCTCCGTAATTTCCGTGGCACGGACTGCAGTAAGTTAAAAATTTTCTTTTCCCTAATTCTAAATTTTCTTTTGTCGGAAAGTATGGATTTGATAAAACTTCCTTTGGATTCACTTCACCTTCAAAAGGATAAGGAATAAATCCTTTAGCGATAGTGCCTTCAACAGGAAGTCTCATTCCCCTGCCATCTGTAAAAAACTCACTCCCGCTTTGCGGAATAATTTTCGCTTGTTTATCCATCCAGTCAAACGGTACGATATACATAAGTTTGTTCAGCATTAAATATGTGCCGATCGAAACAACCACAGCAACACCAACCAGTAATGCAATGAATCTTGGTTCAAATATCGGATAAGTTTCTTTTTCAGGATGATAAATAATTTCAGTCGAAAGTGGTTTCAAGTCTTTCAAGTAATTCAAGGGTTGCTCTTTCATCAAACTTAGGATCAATTGCTTCTATTACTATTCCATAATGATCGCGCGATACTTTTTTCATATAATCTGTATCGTGTAAAGCATGAGAATTTCTTGGCAGACCAAAGAAGAATGCAAACATTGCAACAACTGTCGAAAGAGTTGCCATAATTACTGTGACTTCAAAAGTTACAGGAATAAATGCCGGTAAAGAGAAATAAGGTTTACCGCCGATAATCATTGGATAGTCAACTGACATTGTCCACCACATTAGAATCAAAGCAAGCGCAGCACCTGATAATCCAAAAATAAGAGTTACGATTCCAAGCTTTGAAGGTTTCATTTTCATTGCCTTATCTATTCCATGGATTGGATAAGGCGTATTAACATCCCACTTCGTAAAACCTGACGATGCAACTTTTCTTGCTGCAGCAATTATTGCATTCGGATCATTGAAGAGAGCTGTTACACCAAATATCTTTTTATCAGTCATGGTGTTCTCCTCTGTGATGAGTTGGCTGAGCCCCATCGGCAACTGCTTTAACTTCAGCAATTGAAACAACAGGCAATGCTTTGGTAAACAAGATTACCAGTGTAAAGAACAATCCAAAACTTCCGAGTAAAATTCCAGCATCATAAAGAGTCGGTGTAAACATACCCCAGCTTGATGGTAGAAAATCACGATGTAAAGAAGTAACAACTATTACAAATCTTTCAAACCACATTCCAACATTGACGAAGAGAACAATTACTATCATAGCAGGAATTGATCTTCTTATCTTTTTAAACCAGAAGAACTGTGGGAAAATGACATTGCAGCTAACCATTGTCCAGTATGCCCATGCGTATGGTCCAAGCATTCTGTTTAAGAAAGCAAATTGCTCAAACTGAACGCCGCTGTACCAGGCAATAAAGAACTCCATTGAGTAGGCGTATCCAACCATCATTCCTGTTGCAAGAATTACTTTGTTCATTTTTTCAAGATGATCGATTGTAATAATATTCTGCAAATCAAAAATCTTTCTAACAAAAACAAGAACAGTAACAACCATTGCAAAACCTGAGAAGATAGCACCGGCAACAAAGTATGGCGGAAAGATTGTTGTATGCCAGCCGGGCATAATCGAAACGGCAAAATCAAAACTAACTATTGTATGAACTGAAAGTACAAGTGGAGTTGCAAATCCAGCAAGTATCACATAAGCTTTTTCATAATGCAGCCAGTGACGGGAGGAATGTCTCCAGCCCAAACTAAAAATTGAGTAGATGGTCTTCTTAATTTTTGAAGTAGTTCTGTCGCGCAATGTTGCAAAATCCGGAATCAGACCAGTGTACCAGAAGACTAATGATACAGTGAAATAAACCGACACTGCAAACACGTCCCAAACAAGTGGTGAAGTAAAGTTAACCCATAATCCATGCTGGTTTGGATATGGTGTTAAATATCCAGCAAGCCACGGACGACCTGTGTGAATAATAGGAAATATACCGGCACACATAACCGCAAAGATTGTCATCGCTTCAGCAAAACGTGCTATTCCTGTTCTCCATCTTTGTCTTAATAGAAATAGGATTGCTGAAATTAATGTTCCTGCGTGACCTATACCAACCCAAAAGACAAAGTTAACAATGCCAAATCCCCAACTTACCGGCTGATTGTTACCCCACATTCCAATACCATAGTAAAATGTGTACAACAGGCAAACGGCGCCGATGAGTAAAGCACTTCCTGAAATAGTGAGAGCAAGATAAAATTTCTTGTCCGGCTTAGTGTCCATTGGTTTAGCAACAAGCTCTTCAATCTGAGCAATCGTTAAACGTCCGGCAACTACAGGAGCTTCAACTGAATAATCCGTACTCACTAAGCTTCCTCCGAATCGGTATTCTTAAGTTTTGCAATGTATGTAACATTTGGTCTGATGTTTAATTCTTCAAGTAAAAAATAACCTAGTTCATGATTCCGGTATGTGTGGAATTCTTCATCTTTATTATTGATATCACCAAACTGAATTGCATTTGATGAACATGCTTCCTGACAAGCTGTCCTGACATCTGATCCTTTTAATTCTCTATTATCTTTTGTGGCATCTGCACGCGCATCACTAATTCTCTGAATGCAGAAAGTACATTTCTCCATAACGCCACGCGAACGAACTGTTACTTCAGGATTCATTAATAATGCAAACACCGGCGATTCCTGAAAACCATTTTTGAAGTGATCCCGGAAATTGAAATAATTAAATCTTCTAACTTTATAAGGACAGTTGTTTGAACAATATCTTGTGCCAACGCATCGATTGTAAACCATCTGGTTCAAACCATCGGGACTGTGAGTAGTTGCTACAACGGGACAAACATTTTCGCATGGTGCGTGGTCACAGTGCTGACAAACCATTACCTGGTTATTTACATTTGGATCCTCAGGTGTTCCTGAATAATATCTGTCAATTCTTATCCAATGCAACTCTCTACCCTTTTCAACCTGATCTTTACCAACTACCGGAATATTATTTTCAACATTGCAAGCAACAACACATTCTCCGCAGCCAAGACATCGGTTCATATCAACAGACATTCCCCACTTAACTCCGGTATAATCATAGAATGGATTTACACTTTCAAGCTCATGCTTTTCATTATGAAGGAAGTCAGAATTATTGAGATACTCACTAACGGTACCTTCTTTTATAATTCCTCTCTTTGCGGGAAGATCTTTTGTAAGACCATCATTGAAAGCATAAACTGTCTGAGCAGTTACAAGTTTGTATTTACCGGCAACTTTCTGAACTTTAACATTTGAGTAAAGCCAGGGTGATAATACGGCTGAAGATTGTATAAGAGTATTCGCATTGAATCCAATACCTGTTCCAACTGTTCCGCCATTCTTTCTTCCATAACCGGTTTCAATTGTAATTGAATTATCTGATGCACCCGGTTGGATGAAAACAGGAACTTGCAGAGAAGTTTTTCCTGTTGAAATTTCAACCAAATCATTACTATCTAGTCCTAATTCATTTGCTGTCTTGGGTGATATTGCTGCATAATTATCCCAAACAATTTTAGAAACTGGATGTGGCAATTCCTGAAGCCATCCATTATTCGCAAACCTTCCGTCTCTAACAGCGTAACTTTCTTTAATATGCAAGGAGAAATTATTTGAAACTTCAGTTGGCTTTATATCAGAAGCTGAGGCAATATTAAATGCACCTGCAGATTCAGATTTATCTTTGGAATAAACAACTCCATCGTGCAGAGAATTAAACCAGAATCGTTTGAAATCTAATTTACTGCTGAGAGAAGGATAAATATTTTTCTCCCAGTTGCTCATCAAATATTTATGATAGATAGATTCATCATAAGCTGATGAGTCACCGGAAATCCAATTTAGAAGAATTGCTTCTGTTTGTCTTGTATCATAAAGTGGAGCGATAACAGGCTGCTGCAGTGAATAAAACCCTGTTCTTGTTTTTGCATCACCCCACGATTCAAATTGGTTGTTGATTGGCAGAACAAAATTAGAAACTTCAGATGTCTCGTTTTCAATTTCCACCAAACTAATCACGGTATCAACTTTTGAAAGTGCTTCTGCATATTCCAAATCTGCTGGTAAATGATAAACAGGATTTGAATTAAGATGAATGGCAACTGCAACTTCACCTGCATTCATTCGTGTTACTAAATTTTTTATTTCTGCAGATGCGGATAAAGGTAAAACTGAAACCGGAGCTGACTCAAAATTATAGAGTGCTTTATTACCAAGAATATCGTTCAATAGATTAACTGCAATGTGAACATCTTCAGGAAGATGATCGCCAGCATAAACAATTGATTTCCCTTTATTCTTTAATAAGTCTGAAACAAGTGTATTTAAAGTTTCAATGTTTAAACTAAATTGCTTTGATAAATTTTCTAAAGTATATCCGCCTACATTAATTGGTATTCCGGCACCTTTTTTATTTAATGCATCGATAAGGCTTAAAATAAAATCCAACTGCAAATCAGGTCGCAATCTCATTCTGTAATCAGCAGCCATACCGGTAATCGTCATATTTCCTTCAACAACATAAAGCCGATTAAACTTTTTATTTATAACATCCCGTCTTTCGGAAAACAGTCGTGTATTCTCAATCTTGTTATTAGACTCCCCGAGAAAATCTCCATCAAGAGAGAGTATTATTTCAGCTTCATTCCATTTTATAGCGGGAAACTCTCCCGATCCATAACATTTTTTCCAGGCTGAATTTCTTACTGCGTTATCGAATTGCTCGTAAGAATAAATTTTTGCTGAAGGATATTTCGATGCAAAATCATCCAGAACTTTTTTAGTTGTCGGAGAAACTAATTTATGAGTGATGATTGCAATTTCTTTACCGCCAGAATTCATCAAATCAAACACTATTTCATCGCTGGCATCTTTCCAGTTATAATCAACAAATCTGCGGTCAAGTTTCTTTTTCGGATTTTTTAATCTGTCAGGATCATAAAGACTCATTATGCTTGCCTGACCCTGTGCGCAAATCTTCCCTTTTGAAACCGGATGATCAGGATTGCCATCAATCTTTATTGGTCGGCCTTCTCTGGTTTTAACTAAAATACCGCAGGCATTGGGACAAGAAGTGCATGTTGAAGCATAATAGTTTGCTTTGCCAAGTGTAATTTCCTCAGGCTTTTTGTTGTATGGAATAATTTCGCCTTTATCTCTGTAATCAGAGCAGGCTGTTCCAGCAAGTGCAGCAGATGCACCAAGTAATGCTAGAAATTTTCTTCTGGAGATTGATGACATTTCAGATGTATCAAGACTGTCAGATACACCTTCCTTAAATTCATCCTGATGTACTTTGAGAAACTCCGGATCGTTGTGAAGTTCTTCAAACGATTGCCAATAGTTTGGATCAGTATTCTTCAATCCATTTAAATCTTCAGCCATTCTTCTTTCCTGATTTTTCTCTGTTAACTGCATTTGGATTGATCTTTACTTTTACCGGATTCTCAGATGTTGAAGTTTTCTTCGATCCAAACAGATTCAAAGGATTGGCTTTTAACAGAGCTGCACCCAGAATACTTGTCGAGAACAATGCAACGAATTTTTTTCTATCCATAAAAAATATTTTTATCTATGACAAGCCCAGCAATAATCCGGACCGTTGTTTACATTTTTAAGTTCAGGTAATCTATCGTGAGCATTTCTGTGACAATTCAAACAACTGTTCATCGTGAAAGATTGCACCTGACCAACTTTTTCCGCTTGAGTTATTTCTCCATGACAAGCGACACAATCAATTCCTTTGTTTACGTGCACACTATGACTGAAGTAAGCATAATCAGGTACTTTATGAATCCGTTTCCATTCAAGAGACTTACCTTCGTTATAATATTCTGTTAATTTGATAATTTCAGGTTTGTCCTTTCGTGCAACGGTATGACAATTCATACAGGTTGCGGTTGGAGGCACCATAGCGTGACGTGATTTCTCAACTCCAACGTGGCAATATTGGCAATCAATTTTCATTGTACCGGCGTGGAGTTTATGCGAATAATTTATTGGCTGATCCGGAGTATAGCCTACTCCATCTCTTTCTGCCCGCGAAGCAAAATAGGTTAAAGCGAATGAGGCTAAAACCACAAATATGGTGACAGGCAACCGATTTCTGAGAATGTAATCGAGGTAAGATTTCTTCATAATCTACCTTTTAACAGTCCCAATAAAATGATTTTCGGGATGCTGAATAATGTTTGCTAAAAAGAATCCTGAAAACAAGATTGATAATAAATTCCGTAATTAGTTAAGAAAAAATGAAGCGCGGAGGCTTAATTTGTCAGCATCTTAGCACTGAACAATACTTCAATTTTTGGTGTGCTAAAATCTTAATTTTATTTATTTAAAGCAAATTTTATAAATGTCTTTTTTAGTTGACATTAGCTAATATAAATCAACACAAATATTAAACAACAAGCTTCAATAAATTATAGACAACAAACGCTGCAATAATCATCAGCAATGTATAAAAAATTATTTTCTTGATTGCTTTCTGCTCAAGAACGATATTTGCCTTCCAGCCTCTCCAACCGCATTTCTTACACTTGTATAGTTCAAACCATGTAATCGATCTAATAGCTTTTTCCTTAATGTTTCTCGCTCGTGAATTTCTAAGCGTACTTGCACTCTTGCAGGATGGACATTTTATTATATGTTGATTACGGGAAGCCATCAGATATTCATCCTATATTAAAAAAAATTCTAATAATGGCTATTAGCAGAATGCCAGCAAAAACTTTTTTAATTACAAGATTAGATGACAACAGTGCCAATCTTACACCGACAAATGAGCCAAGTATGGCTCCAATTCCGAGAGGAATTGCTGCAGCTAAGACAATAAATCCCCATGCACCTGTTGGCAACGAGGAATTTGCACTCTGGAAAAGATAAGAAATAGTTGCAGTCAGCATAGTAACTGCTGCAATAATTGATGAAGTGCCAACAGCCTTTCTTGGTTCAACTAAAAATAAATTCATTAATGCGGGCAGATATATTACACCACCACCAAGTCCAATAAATGCAGAAAATATTCCGGCAAATAAGCCAAGAGGAATATAATATTTTTCACTCAGGGGATTTGAAACTACCAGCCATTTACGACCATTCGATTCAAAAAGAATACTTATAAGAACAATAAAGAGAACAGAAGCAAAAATTATTTCAAGCGTTTTTGATTCAACTTCAACAACAAAAAACGGAGTAATGGAAGCGGTAATTAGTGAGCCAAGCGAAATGAATATTGCAGGTTTCTTTAAAAAGTTTTTTGCTTTGATATGCAGGATGGCAGAATTTGAAACGGCAATGGCACCGGTAAATAATGATGTACCAATTGTGTAATATGCTAGAGATGATTCCTGAATGCCGAGCAGCGGAAGAGTGAAATAGAGAAGAGGAACAAATACTAGTCCCCCGCCAATTCCGAGCATACCTATCAATATACCGGAGAAGAATCCGGAAACTAAAAAAATCAGCGAAGCAGCTAACTCACTCAACGAGCATTAACGTTTAAAAGTTTATTGTATGTATTTTTATTTGCAAGAATTTCCAATGCAGTCTGAATCTGAATATCTGAAGTTAATTGTTCTTCTATTCTACCTTCTAATCCAAGATAACGGGCAGCAAGCTCTGATCTTATCTCACGAAGTATTTCATCTTTATATATTTGCATTTCCTTTTCAAATAATCCCTTAAGATCATCTTTAATTTTTAATAACTCATCCTTTATTTCCTCTTTATCAGCGGCTCCTTTTATCAGGTTGTCAATTTCAATTTCAGTCTGTGATATGTAATTAAAGTCTTCTGCAGTGAGATATTCTCCAAATTCACTAAAAAGTTTTTGATCATTTAATTTCGGAATAATCAGCATCAGGATTATTAGAAATAATAATTATTAGCGTATTTGAAAAATAATCCCTTTGCTAAAAGTTCCTTTAGTTAGTTCACCATTGATATTGAATTCAACTGTTGTATCAGGAGTTATTCCACCTTTGGCATAAACTTCTCTTTTATTATCAGTGAAGAATTCCTGCTCTTCCTCTGAGTTAAGGACTTTGATGATATCACTGTCTTTAGAGTAATCTATTCTCTGAATGCTTCTTCCTGTCGGGGTATAATATTTAGCTGTGGTTATCTTCAAGGATGTATTATAGCTAAGAGGAGTTATTGTCTGAACTAATCCTTTACCAAAAGATTTTGTTCCCAAAATTACTGCACGATCATGATCCTGAAGAGCACCGGCTACAATTTCGGACGCAGAAGCACTTCCGCCATTTATCAGAACAATGATACCAACCTCACTGCCGATAATGGGTTCTTCAACTGAAAAGTATTTCTTTTCACTACTTGCATCTCTGCCACGCGTAGAAACAACAAGCTGATCTCGTTCAAGAAATTTATCGCAGACATCTATAGCAATATCCAGTAAACCTCCCGGATTTCCGCGAAGGTCAAATACAATTGATTGAACCGGCTTTTGCTCTTTAAGTTCTTTTATCGTTTTCTTGATTTCATCGCTAGCTGCTCTGCTGAAATTTGAAAGTTTTATATAAACATTTCCACTGTTCTCTGGAAAAAATCCAGAGTAGGTTACGTTCTTTATTATAACTTCTTCCCTGATCAAATTAAAAGACAAAGTGTCTCTTAATTCATTTCTAACAACTTTAAGCTCAACTGTAGTTCCGGGTTCACCTTTAACAAGTGAAGAAACATCATCAATATTATCAACAGATATAGCTGAGCCGCTAGCTTCTATAATTACATCTCCAATTTGGATTCCCTGTCTTTGTGCTGCATAACCATCCATCACTTCAACAACAGTAACTTCTTCTCCCCGAAGTCCAATTGATATACCAACACCACCATATTTCCCATTTGTGATGAGATCAATATCTTCTATTTTTTTCTCATCAATAAAAATTGTGTAGGGGTCAAGCGAAGAGAGCATTCCCTGAATTCCGGCCCGTAAAAATTTTTCGGGGTCTACTTCATCTACATAATTGAATGCAATTTCTTTATATACTCTTCCAAGCAAATCTAAATTTTTTGCAATTTCAAAATAGATATCTCCTCTTCCGGGATAGAATCCTGTAACAATAACCGCAATTAATACTAATCCAGGAATCCACATAAATTTCTTCTTCAAGCTACTTTTACCTCCGGTCAATTAATTCTAATTCTGATATAATTTGATTTTGTATGGTTTCAATATTCTGAGTTCCATCAATAACTTTGAATCGTTCTTCCTGCCTTGCAATTTCAAGGTAACCATTTCTTACACGATTATAAAATTCAATATCAGCCAGCTCAATTCTGTCCAGCTTAACTTTGGATTTCTTTTTCTTCCTTTCATTCGCTATTCCAACAGGAATATCGATGAAAAAAGTTACATCGGGAATAGTATCGCCAATTGCAAGCTGGTGAACTTTCATTACAGCATCTAACGGAATTCCTCTGCCATATCCCTGGTAAGCTGTTGAACTGTCATGAAACCGATCCGAAATTACGTAAATACCTTTTTGAAGGTAAGGTTGAATTTTTTCCCGTAATAACTGTGCTCTGCTGGCAGAAAATAGAAGCAGTTCAGCTTCGGCGAACATCTTTTCATTTTTATTATCGAGTAAGATGCGTCTAACCTTTTCTGAGATTTCGGTTCCACCAGGTTCTCTGAGAATTTCCACCTTTTTATTGTGTTCAACTAAATAGTCCTTTAGAAGCTCAATTTGCGTTGATTTTCCAGAAAAATCTATACCTTCAAAAGTGATAAACATATAATTTTAGCTTGTTTTTGATTTGAATTTAAGTCTGTTAATATAGATAAACTTTTAACTCTATTAAAATTCGCAGAAAAAGAGAATAGTTAGAATGATCTGATTATATAACGTAATCTATCAGGCTTAACAAATTGAAGCGTTACATTTTTCGGCAATTCCAATATAGGAGTAACGCTGCCGGTTGTATCCAGAACAAGGCTTTGATATCTGACAAATGCGCGAAACTGCTCTGGTTTTAGTTTACCTAAAATTTCTATTCCGCCTCTCACATTAAATCCAATTTTATTTGGAAGTAAAACCACTTCTTTCCTTGGAGGAATATCTATTACATCAACTGTAATATTTTCAAATTGCTTATCAACAATTCTTTGAATATCAAGAATTACTTCGACTAAATTTACGTTATAAACAAAACCATTCATTCCGGGCAGGTTTACTTCTGTTTCTGTTCTCGAATCCAGTTGACCTAATGATTTGTCAGTTGTCTTGATTTCTCTCATATTTTTCAGAAGACTAAGCGGACCACTAACAACAACTGAATCAGGTTTGAAAATAATATCGGATGCTAATCCATAACCGGGTTTAAAATCTAATCCCAGACCAGAGATTATCGGAAGCTTTTTTGAAATAATTCTTTCAACAAAAAATCTTATTGAATCAGGTAAGATGTTAATAATTTCAACATCTGAAAGCAGCCAGCGGTTACTTTCAAGATAATTGTAAAGATTAAAGTTATGTATCCCACTGTCGCCTCCAACAGAAACTCTAAACTCTGTTTCGGGTCCAACATTGATTGAAACAAGTCTCCACCCTTGACCTTTAACCCGCAGCTGTATTTTATCGGGAAGTGGTGAACCGGTTGTGTAGCCTTGTGGAAAGTTAGTTAGTGTAAGTTTAACATCAACGTTTGTGTAGAAAATATCTGAGAGAGAAATGGAACCCCATAGAATAACAGCGAAGATTACTGAGGCTATGAAGATGTTAAGTTTTTTTCTCACAATAAAATAAAAATATCCTGAAGATTTTATAAGAAGCGATTGAAAGTCTGCAGTGTTACTTCAGAAGAGCCTTTAAGAAATCCAGAAGTTCGCCTCTGTTTGCACGAGAAATTTCTCTGCCTTTAATTGGGAAACTTTCTATATCTCTGGCAAATCTTCTCAATTGATGCACGTTCATCACTTCAAGTTCTGCCATTGAAAAATTAAACTTATTGGCTGACCTGGTACTATCAGTTTTTTCGAGAGTTATTGATTTGCCTAAGGCTTCCTTTTTTAATCTATCTATCGTTGATGAAGAACTTGCTCTTTGAACCGGTTTGACTTCCTCAAAAATTTCTTCCTTTTTAATCTCTCTTACTTTTACAGCACGTTCAGGTTTTTTCTCGGGTATTATTTCCTCTTCTTGCTTGCGTGATTTTCTTTCAACCCTGGTAACTCCTCTAATCATTTCATCAATCTGATCATCAGGTCTTGGAATTATATGAGTTGAGACTAATTCACCAACACGTTGTGCGGCTGCAGCTCCGGCATCAATAGCAGATTTTACGGCAGCAGTTTCTCCAACAATAAGAATTGTAACAAGCCCACCCTGCACTTTTTCTTTCCCAACAAGTTGAACTCTTGCTGCTTTAACCATGGCATCAGCAGCTTCAATAGAAGCTATCAAGCCACGGGTCTCAATCATACCCAGTGCTCTATCAGACATAATAATTTCTACTTAGATCTTTTGGGAAGAATCATCTCAACATCTGAATGAGGGCGCGGAATTACGTGAACTGAAACAAGTTCACCAACTCTCTGCGCTGCTGCAGCACCCGCATCAGTTGCAGCTTTTACTGCTCCCACATCGCCCCGAACCATAACGGTTACATAACCGCCGCCGATGGTTTCTTTACCAATTAATTCTACTTTTGCTGCTTTAACCATTGCGTCTGCAGCTTCGATGGAACCTACTAATCCTTTGGTCTCCACCATTCCAAGTGCATCAAGTGACAATGCTGACATAGAAATGCTCCCAATTATTTGATTTATGGTTGAAAAAATAGTTTTTTGAAACGTCAATGTCAAACATTTTTGAGATATTTTTTTTTAATATCAGGACTTAGTCGAATTACTTAATAAGCTCCGTGAAAAGAACCCAATATTACTTCGTATCCAAATACTCCTGTAAAATCACTGCAGCCGAATGCCTGTCCAGCAGATCTTTTTGCTTCCTCTTTGATTTTTTTGTTACTGATTCCATTACTTTTTCTTTTGCAATTACCGAAGAAAATTCTTCATCCCACAAAATAACTTCTATTTTATTTTTCGTTTCAATCTCAGATTTCAACTTAAGAACTTTTTGAGATAGTTCCTTTGATGACTTAAATCTTTCTGAAGGAAGTCCGAGTATTACTTTAATAATTTTTTTTTCGATAATAATTTTTGAGAGATTTATTAAAAAAGATGAATCATTTTGGAGAGTTGTAAATGCATATGCAAAAGTCAGGAGCGGATCACTTAAAGCAATACCAATCCGTTTTTCACCATAGTCAATACCCATTATCCTGATTTCAGTGGCTGTCTGTTCCAAATTATTTCAGATGCCCTCAAATCTTTCAACCTTGTAGAGACCTCTGAGTTTTTTCAATCTTTCGATAAGATTATTCAGATGCTCCAGGTTGTTGACATAAACCATCACAGAACCCTCAAAGGTTGAATCGTTCGTATTTATGTTGATGGATTTAATATTTGTATTCTTATATGAAACGATAGTATGTGCAATATCATTTAGTATTCCCGGACTGTCCTCACCCTTCACAGTTAATCCAGCCACGAAAAGTGTTCCATCTGTTCCCGGCCATTGAACTGCAATTAGTTTATCCGCATCGATTGAAGAAAGATTAATTAGATTGTTGCATGTTTTTCTATGAATTTTTATCCCTTCACCAATTGTGATATATCCAATAACCGGATCACCGGGTATAGGGTTGCAGCATTTAGCATAACCGTACATTATTCCAGATGATTTGCCGTCAACTAAAATTCCACCAGCATCCTTTCGTGCAATATCCGCAAACTTATCAAATGCAAGAATTTTCTCCTGTTCTTCAGTTGATTTATCTCCGGTATCAATTAGTATCTGGTCAAGATTTACATTACCCTGAGCAATTGCCTGAAAGAATTGTGAGTTGTTATCGTATTTATATTTCCGGGCAATCTTAGAAACGTCACTCGTTGAAAATGAAAGCTTTAGTTTCTTTAATTTTTTGTTCCATATTTCCTTTCCTACTTTAACAATTTTCTCCTCTTCCTTATTCATCCATTTTCTGATAGCAGATTTTGCTTTCTGAGTCTTAACAAATTTTAACCAGTTTTTATTTGGATGTTGATTTTTGGAAGTAATGATCTCAATCTGGTCACCACTGTGCAAAGGAGTATCCAGCGGAACAATTTTACCATTTATCTTTGCACCGATACACTGGTAGCCTACATTGCTGTGGATTTCAAAAGCAAAGTCAACGGGAGTGGAATCAATCGGAAGTCTTCTCAATTCTCCTTTAGGAGTAAAAACATAAATTTCATCCTGGTAAAGATTAAGCTTAAAATCCTCCATAATTTCTCTGCGGGAATCATCCTTTCCTGCTCCTTCAAAAATATCTCTAATCCAGTTCAGCCAATTCTCAAGATCTTTATCGCTTGTTGTTTTATCTTCCTTATATTTCCAGTGAGCAGCAAGACCTCGTTCAGCGATCTCGTGCATTTTTTTTGTTCGTATTTGAACTTCAACTAGCCTGCCTTCAGGTCCAACAACAGTCGTGTGAATTGATTGATAATTATTATTCTTTGGAATTGAAATGTAATCCTTGAATCTGTCCGGCACAGGAATATACATCTGGTTAACAATACCAAGAGTTGTGTAACACTCGTTTGTATTTTCCGTATCAAGTATAATTCTGAGAGCAAAGAGATCATATATTTCTTCAAAGGGCTTGTTACGTTTCATCATTTTACGATAGATGCTGTAGAAATGTTTAGGACGCCCACCCATTTCATATTTGAGTCCGTATTCGTCAAGTTTCTTTCTAACCGGATCAGAGAATCTTTTAATGTAAGCTTCTCTTTCTTTTCGAGAACTTTTTACTTTACTGACAAGGTCATCATACGTTTCCTTGTTTAGATATTTAAATGATAAATCCTCTAACTCCCACTTAACCCTTCCCAATCCAAATCTGTTTGCAAAGGGAGCATATATTTCCAGAGTCTCTTGTGCAATTCGTTTTTGTTTATCAGGACTTACAAATTCCAAAGTGCGCATGTTGTGAAGTTTATCAGCAAACTTTACAAGGATCACTCTAACATCTTTAACCATTGAAAGAAGCATCTTGCGGTAGTTTTCAGCTTTGGTTATATCCTGCCCTTTAAAAATGCCGCTGATCTTTGTAACGCCATCTACAATTTCAGTTACTTCTTTTCCGAATTCTTTGGTCATCAGGTTTAAATCAAAATCGGTGTCTTCAACAACATCGTGAAGAAGTGTAGCTACAACGGTAATATCATCGAGAGGAAATTCTTCAACAACAATTCTTGCAACTTCATAGGGATGGTAAAAGTATGGTTCGCCGGAAGCTCTCAGGTCGTGCTTATGTGCTTCAAGCGCAAACTTGAATGCTTTCGTTATCAGATCTTCATTAACTTTCGGCAGATTTTTTCGGCAGACAGCAAGAAGATCCTCTAACATTTTCTGATCGTTGGGACTCTCTTTACTCATTATCTCTTAAAATAAATAACACAACTTTCCGGCAATAATTTACTTCATTTTAACGAGATGTTAAAGTCATGCAGGTGTACGAGATAGTTTTAACTCTTTTTACTCAAGTTCTTTTTTAAGCGATTTGACTCTTTCAAGCCGTCCACTAAGCTCATCCAGAGTTTTTTTAGGAATGTTTTTCATCGAGAGTATTTCATCACAATACTGAATAGCTTTTTCTTTGTCACCAAGTTTTGCATACTGCTGTGCAATAAGATGCTTGAGAGTTATTTCGTTTTTATAATTTTCTTTTAATGAATCAGGATATGAATTAAGAATATCGAGATAAAGTTTAATCGCTCTTAAAGAATTTTCTTCTTCATAAGCTCTGGCTAAGCCCCATTTAAATGTTCTTGATTGAGGAAAATCAATTAAAGACTTTTCAGCAACCTTAATTGCATCATCATATTTCTTCTGATCAATATAAATCCAGATGAGTGAATTGATTGCAAGATGTGAGTTATAACTAGATGAATCTATCGCGACAATCAAACGATCAATGCCGATGTTCTTCGTGTCACTTGCAAAAGGAAGCCAATCCATAAATTCTAATTTTCTGCTCTTCCAATATTCAAATGTGCCGATTGCAATATAAGCTTCATAAAAGTTTTTGTCTTCAATTAGAATTTTGTCAAACTCAGAAATTGAATTGATACCTGTTGATAATGCAGAGAACCAGCTGCCTTCTATAGCTTCATAGTAAGAAATGTATCCCTCAGCAAGAGCATAGAAGTAACGAGACCAGATATTGTCTTCATCCAGGTCGACCAATTTTTCAGATTGCTCTTTCGCTGATTCCAGATTTTTCAAAATATATGTTTCATCGAAATCTTGTGCATAATCATAAGCTTCTGCAATCTTGTTTGCGGCAAGATATATTTTACCAAGCGGCAGATGTTGGTATTCTTTATTAAGATAATTAAATACTTCTTTTGCAGTTGTATAATCCTGATTAACAATGTGCTTGATTCCTGTCCGTAATAGTGAATCAACCCGTGCATCAGGGTATGTCTGTGCGGATAATTCTGTATAAATCAGAACAATGAAAAAGATTGGAAGAATTTTAGAGAGTGCCAAACGTGCGATCTCCTGCATCTCCCAAACCGGGAAGGATGTAACCTTTTTTATTTAGTTGTCTATCTAATGCAGCGCTGAATATTATTACATCAGGATGATCCTTCAATAATTTTTTCACGCCCTCTGGTGCTGCGAGCAAACAGGCAAAAACAAAATCTTTCGCTCCACGTTTTTTGAGAACACTAATTGCTGCCGATGCACTACCGCCGGTTGCCAGCATCGGGTCGAGCAATATCACTTCAGATTTGCTTAAATTTTTCGGAGTCTTGAAATAATAGCTGTTTGGCAAAAGTGTAATTTCATTTCTCTCCAAACCAATATGCCCAAGTTTTGCATCGGGAATGAGCTGAAGAAATCCATCAACCATTGCTAAGCCGGCTCGCAAAACTGGTATCAGCACTACCTCCTGTTTTAGACGGAATCCTTTAGTTTTTTCGAGTGGAGTATCAACCTTAAATTCAGAGAGAGAGAAAGCAGTACTGATCTCCACGGCCAGCACATTCGATATTCTTGTTACCGCAGATCTGAACATTTCACTCTTCGTTTTTTTATCACGCAGGATGGTGATATCTCTTTCAACTAAAGGATGCTTGATAAGGACGAGGTTTTTGTATGATGATTTATTTTTCAATGATGACTCTTTACTTGTTATCCAAATTTTTTACCGATGATATTTAAAAGATTCACGAAAGGTGAAAGCGGCGGAGTGTAATTGTAATTTATTTTGGAAAGAGTTGATGCAGGAGCTTTTAATTTTATTAATGCCGATAAAAGATCAGCATAACCGGAGACTTCCTTACCTCCAAGAAACGATGCGCCTAATATCCTTTTAGTATTTTTTTCAGCGAGTACTTTCCCAAAAACCAAATCACTATCCGGCATAACGGCAACTAAGTTTCTTGCTTTTGCAAATGATTCTTCAAATTCAATCCCGTTTCTTTTTGCTTCGACTGATGATAATCCTACTGAAGCAAAGAACTTATCAAATATTTTCACGCTTATATTTTTGACGATCGGCTCGTATTTGGCATTACCACCTGCTGCATTCTCTCCTGCAATATGTCCCAAATCGTAAGCGTGAGTTGCAAGTGGAATATAATCAGCTTTGCCGGTTACTGCATTTAATATTTCAACATTATCCCCTGCTGCATAAATGAATCTATCTGAAGTCTTTAAATATTGATCAACTTTTATCGCTCCTGATTTCCCTAATTCAAGTTTCGCAGATTGAGCAAGAAAAGTATCAGGTTCAAAACCAACTGATAACAGAACGAGATCTGTTTCAAGAAATTTGTCACCAATTCTTACAGCGACTAGCTTATCACCCGATATTACAGGCTCAACTTCTTTAACATCACCAATGAATTCAACTTTATTTTGATTCAGAATCTTCAAAATCTCATCAGAAAATTCTTTATCAGCATCAGGAAGTGGTTTGCTTTCTCTTTCAATTATCTTGACCTGAACATTTCTTTTTATCAGTGCTTCTGCTGCTTCAAGCCCTATATAACCCGAGCCAATAATTATAGCATTCGCAACCTTTTCTTCCTTAACGAACTCATCTAAGCGAATCAAATCATTAATATTTTTCAAAGTGAAAATATTTTTTAGTTGAGTATCGAATCCCGGTAAAGTTTTTGCCTTTGAACCTGTTGCAAGTATCAGTCTGTCATAATCGTGTTCAAGTATTTTATCTTCAATTAAATCTTTGACGATAATCTGTTTCTTCTTTGTATCTATCTCCTGAACGAAATGCTTTACAAAAACTTTCACTCCTTTTTCTTGCTGGAAAGATGAAGGAGAGAAGAAAATAATTTTCCGGTAATCATCAATTTCACCTGAAAGAACATAAGGCATTTCGCAGGTGCCGGTTGAAATAAATTCACTGGCTTCAAAAAGCAGAACATCAGCATTTGGATTATATCGTTTAGCTTTCGCCGCAGCAGCAGGTCCTGCAGCATTTCCACCAACAACAATTATCTTAACAGGTCTTTTCATTTATTCCTGCTTTGATGATTTGGCCTTGAAGCTTAATGTAATTGGAACACCTTTAAATCCATATTTATTTCTAATCATCTTTTCAAGAAATCTTTTGTAGTTATCAGGAACGTGATTTGGATAGTTACAGAAAAATGCAAAGATCGGATAATGCTGTCCAATTTGAGTAATGTATTTGATCTTCACCTCTTTGCCGGAAGGAGATGCGGGAGGCGGTGATTTCACAATTTCATCAAGCAGAAAATCGTTCAAATCTTTTGTAGGAATTTTCTTTTTTCTTTCTTCACTCACCTGCTTGCAGAGATCTACAAGTTTAAAGATGCGCTGCTTTGTTAACGCAGATATGAAAATGACTTCGGCATAATCTATTGCACCCATTTTTTGATGAAGGGCTTTTTCATAAACCGCAGAAGTGCCTGAATCCTTTTCCACCAGATCCCATTTATTGACTGCAAGTATCAATCCTTTCCTCCATCGTACGACTTCATCAATTATTTTTTGATCCTGCTTCTCCAATCCGACAATTGAATCAAGAAGAACAACCGCAATATCACATTCTCCTATTGCTTTAAGCGATCTGATACTGGAATAGAACTCAATACTCTCCAGAATTTTTTTCTTTTTGCGAAGTCCTGCCGTATCAATTAAAATAATTTCTTCGCCGTAATATTTCAGAATTGAATCTATGCTGTCGCGCGTTGTTCCCGGAATATCAGTAACTATGCTTCGTTCTTCTCCAAGAAGTGCATTAACAAGTGAAGACTTTCCAACATTTGGTCTTCCAACGATTGCAATTTTAAGTCGAGGATCTTCCTCCGGAGATTCTTCTTCGCTGAATCCTGCTGTAACTTCATCAAGAAGATCGCCGAGATTTCTTCCACTCAATGCAGAGACAGGATATAATTTTTTAACGCCAAGCTTATAAAACTCAGCCGCAGCAGCGTCAAAGTTTGGGCTGTCTGCTTTGTTCACGATGAGGAAAAATTCCCTGCCTGAATTTCTTAGAAGGATTATAATATCTTTATCAATTGGTAAGATGCCATCACGAACATCAACTACGAAAAGTATGCTGTCAGCTTCACCAATTGCAATCTCAACCTGCTCACGGATTGCAGTTTCAAAAACGTCTTCGCTTAAAGGAACATAACCGCCGGTATCAATCACACGGAAATTTTTCCCTGCCCAATCTGCTTCACCGTAAATCCTGTCACGGGTAACACCGCTGACATCATCAACAATCGCATCTCTTTTGCCAACAAGTCTATTGAAGAGTGTAGATTTGCCGACGTTTGGTCTTCCAACTATTACAACTAAAGGTGTTTTCATTTAATTTCTTTGATAAAAAAGCCCGCCAAAAGACGGGCTGAAATATAATTAATTAGGAGGAAAGTATCTACCTTTAAAGTAATATCTTTTCTTTTATTTTATTAAATCTTTTCTTGTTTGCCATCTTAACTTTTATTGATAAAATATAACCACTTGTAATCCCAGTTCTACGTAAATTCCACTTATATTTTCCTGCTTTTTTCTTCGTCGACTAATTTGCTTCCTTTCCATATACTTTTAATTCTAGATTTTGGTGTTGATTAAATGGATTCGGATAGTTCTGCATCAACTCGAATCCGTCTGCAACTATAATATCCTCAGGAACAATACTTGTAATTATTGGTTCGTAAGTTACTGTGAAATGTCCACCTGTTCCTGCTGGTAGATTTAAAATTCGTGAAGTTGGATTGTAATTGGTGTAACTCTGTCCTTCAAGTAAAACTTGTGAGATGACTAAACCAGAGTCATTTATCGCAAGCGGAGTAAGTAATATTTCTCTATCATTTGGAAGCGGTTCAAAATTATAATGCAGCACTGCCGGCTGAAATTTATAAAGCAAGTTTCCATACAAATAAGTGTAGTAACCAGTTTCAATTGAATGATAACCTGATTTACCTGAATTCCCCTTCGCTTCATTCCAGGCAAAACCACCGCGACGTTTCCTGTTCTCATAGATTTCGCCATTCTCGTGATCGACAAAAAACTGCATAAAAAAGTTTATTGTCTCATCAGCCATTTGTAAATACCAATCTTCGTGAGTGAGATTATACATCTGAAGTCCGGCAACAATAGCCTGCTCCATTTGCCACCATGCTTTGGCTGAATCGCCCAATCCCCAAAGTAACATCTCACCTGTCATTCGGTTGAAATCTTTATACGGACCGCCATACTCGTGATCATAACCATTTTGCCAGACATCATCAATCAAATATTCTGCAGCACTAACATAACTTGTATCAGGAAATAATTGATTAACTCTTGCAAGACACCAACCTGCTTTCAAAACGTGACCCATTATTGTCATCGTTTCACCATTGTTCCAATTCCAGTCGGAGTCAAACTTCTCAACAAATCCAATTGCCTGCTGAGGCATACTTGCAACAAGACGTATTTTTATTTCTTCAGCTATTTCCTGAAGTCGGAGTTTATACTGCTCTTCTTCCGTCATCAAATAAAGATAAAGAAGATGAGTAGTTATGACATCAACAGTTGCATTAAAGCTTTTATTCCATGCAGTTGTGTTTGTATAATTTGTTTGATCATAGTATCCTTCAAAACCGGGGCGATCATCCCAGTAATAATTTTCAAGATGCTGATATCCGCGTATCAGCCAGTTCCATGCGGTTGTATCGCCGGTGGCTTCATAGTAAGCGGCAATTCCAAGTAAAGCATAATGCTGGTAGAAAGCTGTTTTGTTTGCAGTTGGATTTATCGGAACGCCATTGATATTTAGTTCCTGTATCCATCCACCGTGTGTATTATCCCAGGCGTGTTCATACATCCAGTCAAGAGCATTCTTTGCATAGCTGAGATAAGTTGTATCGCCTGTGAGCATATAAGCACGAACCAGTCCATATGCATTTCGGGATTGAGTGAGCATATTTTTATTTGTTCCCCAGCCGGAAATTACATTTCCGAACTTATCAATGTTCGTAAAGAATCCGCCGATTGAATTATCCCAGGTTTGAAGCCAGAAATTTGCGCAGCTATCTGTGTAGCCAATTGCCAGTTCAGGATTGACCAGATAAGGTGAAGTTGGTGTGTATTGTGCAAATGTTATTGAGTTAGCAATTAGAAAAAAAGTAGTCAGTAAATATTTTTTCATAATGTGCGCTCCATGTAATTAATTTTAATCTGGATGTAATTTATGAAATCGCTACATTAAGGGCGAGCCAGAGATTCGTCCTATAAATTTCATTTGGCGGGATTGAAAGAATTGTAAGTGAGTATTTACGAACTAAAAACTAAACTTAAATTTCAACGTCGGCACTAATTCAGTTCCCGAAGCAAAGTTAAATGGTTCTACTCTAAAATTTACTGCAAGATTATTATTGAACCTCGTAGCACCCCAAACAGCTTCTGCTGCACTCAGAATGTGATTAATATAAACACCCATAATTGCAGTAGATGAAGTGTTGTAATAATCATTTGCCAACCCTCTCTGCCCGGAATAGTAAATATAATTAGGTGAGATCTGCGAGTTGTTGGCTCCACCAGTGTAATCATTCCACCCGCCGCTGTACTGATGATACTTCCCTATCAATTCATAATACTGCTGTTCACCATGCGGAGGAAGATTATGTGAACCTTTTTCTGCTGCGTTCAATTCAGCCCAGTTTACTCTTTCCCATGGTGGTAATGATTCATCATTACTTATGATGATTTTTGATAAGTCAGCATCCTGATATTCATCGCCAAGCCATTCAGCATATCTGACAACGCTCCAGTTGTGATCCGGATTAGTATAATCATCAGCATAACTTTCAAAATATTCCGTTTGATCATCGCCTTTATTATCATAAGTAACAGCAGTGACAATTAAAGCTGCTTCAACTGCAACAAAAATTCCGGCAATCCACCAGTCTTCGTTATAAACCTGTCCTGCACCAGGAATAATTGCAGAAAGAACTCCGGAAAGCACTGGAGACTTCTTCCCCGGTAAATCATCTGCCATCGGATTACGATTTAACTCAGGATAACTGTTAGAAATAATTTTCGAATCTGCATATAGGTTACCGGTTAGCTCAAGCTTGATGTTTTCTTCAACCTGGCTAAATGAAAAAGTTGAAAAAAGAATAACTATAGAAAATATTTTTAATGTCTTCATATTATTACCTTAAACGATTTGGATTGGTGAATCCGCTTTTACTGTTAACAATATCAAATCCGAAAAGAATTCCTCCGTAAAATCTCCATTCTTTACCATAAGTTGCACTACCTTGATCAACGACCTTATCGAACTGATCAAAACCATAAGAAGCATTAAAGAAAACGGCTGTCGGAAATAAATAATATGAGTTCATATGCAAACGAATTTCCGCTCCGGCTCCTTTTTTAAAATCGCTGAATGATGGAATATCACCTGTCCAGGCATTTCCATAATCAAAATGGAAAGAAAGAAATATTTTATCAAAGTAAAGGAAGCTCATCTTGTAATCAATATCTCTCCACAAAGGGAAACGGTAAGTGAGATTCAGCCACGCCATTTCATTTCCACTCAATGAATAGAATGGATATGCTTTCATTCCGATTAGCCCACCGATATAAAAATCAAAGAAATCAGGAACGGCAGGTCCGAGAATCGTACCACCAGCAAGCCTTGTCGTTAAAGTATGATCTCCCCAAAGTGGAAAATACAGGCTGCCATCAAGAAGAAGCCTGTGAAAATTATAATCGTTGTATTTTGGTATAAGCAATCCATCTTCAATAACATATTCACCTTCATCGTTAAATTCGTTCCACTCGTAATCGTAAACAAAATCAACTGACATTCCAACAGGATTAATATCCGTGTCCCGTGTTGGTTTAAGTGCTTCAAAATTATAGCTCAATCTGAAATCTCTTCCAATAAAATAAGTGTCATCAGAAGTTGGATACAGAATTGGATCACCACCGGTTTCAATTAAGAAGCTGCCTATTGTTGCTGTGTAACGGCTGAAAATAAATCTTAGCTCGAGATCATTGTAGCGATTTATAATCTGATGTCTTGCTGCTAAATCAAATTCCAAAAGATTGTATGTAACTTCCGTGGGAATAATTTGATCATAAGTTACATTCCCATTAACGGTATCTGGTCCGAAGAGTACATCAATATCTGCTTTTCGGCTTACGCTGTAAAGCTCTGCCGAGAGCTCAGGCTTTAATCCAAGCAGGCTGATTAGCGGAAGCTTGTTTTTAAATTCAAATATGAAAAATAAATCTCTCTCAAATTTTGCATTGATTGCAGCACCGGCAAAAATTGCATAACGATTGAGCATATCATTCGACGCAACATACAATCCGGGTTTTATTCTTTGCCAGAAGCTGTTTTCAGTGTTGTAGTTGTCAAATCGTATAAAAGGAAAAAAGGTCAGACTTGAAAAAGCACCGCTGTATTTTGTTTCAGTGTATTCAGGTGTTTCGTAGTCGTTAAAATTTTTCAGTGATGCAATATCAAACTCATCAATGTCGCCATTTGGTTTGGTCATATCAAGCGGAGGATTCATTCGCAAAACATAACTTGCAGATGAGCTGACTTCTTTTTGCTCTTCATTTTTTAAGTGAAAAATTTTATAACCCGTTGAAGTGTAACCGGAATAAGTTAGTTCACCATCATCACTAACATCAGGCATAAACGCACCGCCGATTACATTCGTTAGCTGCTTCTTTTCTTTCGTCGATGGATTGAAAGAGTAGATATTGTAAATACCTGTTTCATCAGAAGCATAAATAATATTTCCGTCTTTATCGAAGACTGGATTTCTTTCATCTTTTTCTGTCTTGATTACAAATTCATATTCACTTCCATCAGCATTTACTTTTGCGATGTCTCTTGTCTGATGATATGAGTAATCGAAGATGATAAATGAATCATCATTTGAGAATTTTGGATTGTAAACCTGCTCACCGTTCTCGAAGTTTGTCAAGGCTTTAAAATTATTTCCGCCTGTCCCGTTTTCGGATCTATATCTACTAAACCAAGATTCGTTGTTCCATCTTTCTGGAAAAGAAATGCAATATGCTTTCCGTCATTTGAAACATCCGGCTGGTTTGCACGAAGGTTATTGGTTAATCTTGCTTCGTCATCTTCATCAATATCATAAATAAATAAATCGTGAACATTGTACCAATCAGGATTATCTTCTGTAATCTTTGAGTAAAGAATTTTATTCTGACCGGGTATCCAGCTATATGTTGAGCGAACTCCACCGACTAATACTTTTTCTGTCTTTGTTTCGATATCGTATTCAAAAATAGAAGAAGGACTAAAGTAGTCAGATGATTTATTGGAAATGTAATAAATCTTCTTCCCATCCTTGCTGAAAGTCGGATAGAAATTTCCAAAACCTTTATCAGCAATTTTTTCGCCTTCAACTAAATTCGATTTTATTTTTTCAGTTCGCTTTGTATAATCTTCAAGAAGAAAATTTTTCCACTCGGTGTAAATCTCAGTTCCGTCCTTGCCCAGCACATCTTCAAAAGCTGCATCAATAGTGAAATTGCCAAGCTTACCAAGTTTTTTTGTAATCTCTCTCAACTTATCTTCACCATACTGCTGAGCGATGTATCTGGTCAATGCAAAGCCAGAATTATAAACTGATTCGTTGCCAAGACTTGTCTTTCCAAAAACTCCCATCTGGTTCCAGGTTAACATATTGCCATCGAGAACGTAGCTTCTTAAAATCATATCACGGTGAGCATCCCAGTTATCATAATCAAACTCCTGACGCATATATTGAGCAGTTCCTTCAGCAAACCACGCGGGAACATTTACAGTTGCAATAGGATAAGAAATTACATAGTTGGGATAGCCGTAAAGAAGGTCAGGTCTTCTTTCCTCCTGGTAATTAATCATCTGAAGGAAAACAGCAGGAACCGAACGCGAAAGTTTCATTGCAGCTTGAAGCTGAACCATATGCGTAAACTCGTGAGAGATTACATTACGAAGCCAGTTGTGCGTTCCCCGTAAATCAAAATCGAGTGCGCTTGTCCATATTTCAATTTTATTATCGAAGAAATAAGTAGCACCGTTTGAATAGTCGTCAATATCTTTTACTACGTAGTGAACTTTGGTTGGCTCGTAATCATACAGAGAACAAATTGGATCCCAGACTTCATCTGCAATTTTAGCTATAACTTTTGCCGTTCTTTCCGCACCGTTGTGGTAATGAACTTCAACGTGTTCGCCTTTAATAGTAAACCAATCCAGTTCAGGATGGAACTCAGTGAATTGGGCGAATCCATTTTTAGATAGAAGAATAAATATGAGTATTAAAAATAGTTTTTTCATCGAGTGTTTTTAGATAAATCTCAAATGACAAATCTTAAATCACAAATAATATTCAATATCAAATGTCGAAACTTTGTTGTTTTGAATTTAAAATTTGGTAATTGTGATTTGTTTGTTATTTGATGCTTGATAATTGGAATTTTATAGTTGACTATCATTACTTTGAGATTCCGAAACAAGCCTGCCTACCGTCAGGCAGGTTCGGAATGAAACTATTTTACTTAACTACTGCTATCTTAATAACCGCTTGTTCTGTTTTACCGCTTGTGCTGTTTGCTTCAATTCTTGCAAGATAAACTCCGCTTTGGATATCACCAACATTCCAGACAGTTTCATTATCCATTCCACCCTGTGCGTCATCATTCAACTCTGCGACAAAATCACCTGCAAGATCAAATATCTTTATGCTAATCTTTGAATCTTCTGCAACGTAGTAACGAATATTCGTTGTTCCTTCATAAACCGGATTTGGATAATTATAAGCTCTGTTTGCAGGGAAGAATTCGTTTATCCTGTTTGTGTTTTCTGCTGCATCTATGAATGAAGTATTCTGCGGATTGCCATATTCTTCTGACCAATAAAGTTTTCCTTCAACTGAACTGATTGACCATGCTGAAAGAACATTCTGATCATTCAAAACAGCAAGATTTGTTTTGCCATTTGCATTGTATAAAACTGGTGTAACTGATACGCTTCCACCACAAGAAATTGGAAATCCAGGAACAACTTTTCCTGTTCCTCCATCAATAGCAAAAATTCTACCATCTTTTGTGATAGAAATAATTTCCGAATTTTTATCTCCCTCAAAATCTGCTGTCAAAGGTGTACCGGTAAAACCAATTCCTAACGGATCAGCGAATGGAAAGTTGTCCGCCATTGCACCTGTTAAGTTGTAAACCTCAATGTTGTTTCCATTGTTAAGAACGATATAGTTCGTTCCATCTTGTTTAAGATCAGTAAGTGCAAATGAAGAAATACTATTTCCACCACCTAGTGAACTGATATTCGATAATGTACCATCAGATTCATTATATAAATCTTATCTGCATCAGTTAGTACAATAGAGACATAATTTCCATTATTATTTGTTGTTAAGGCTAGTAACTTGGGACTTCTCCATTGAATGCAAAACTATTTCTTCATTATCATAAAATATGCTGTTGATTGATAGATGTTGTTGATCAGCTATAATGAAGAAATATGATCTGTGAGCAGGATAATTCTGTTTTACCATTATAATCTGATCAAAATCGATACTCCTTAATTTGTCGGATTATTTACTGTGCAATACTGATCCTAAATCGTAAGATCACTAACTTGTCTCATAATAAGTTCCAGCATTAGTTCTATGCCCATCGAGAATTTCTATGCTGAATTTTTCTGAACACTGGCGATGAATATTATATTGAATTCCTACAATAGTTGAGATTCGATAATCTTCATACCAATAGTATCAGTACCATTGTGATTTAAAATTTCAGTAAGATTCTTACAACACCAATCAACTATGTGTTATCAACGATGTGACTTATGCTGAGACTGTAGTAACTGAAATAATGTGAAGCATAATAACATTTTCTACATTTCCTTCCGTTATTATAAGATTGAGTCAAAATAGTAATCCAACTGATATCAAAGAATCTTTAGATTAATGAAGTAATCAGAATAGAATTCAGTATTCGATAATTTCAGTATGTAAACAACGGCTTCACCACCGAATCCCCAAACTCAACTCTAAAGCTCATCCGGTTATCAATCTCAGAAAAATCTTTAATTGTAATTAAACTGTTTGCACCTGTGTTGGTGAGTGTATTTGGTCGTGTGTCTTTTGCAAAACGGTTTTCAAATAATGTTGCTGGATTATCCGCATACCAGAAATCTTCTTCAAATCCTTCACCGATTACCTGATCACCAAAAATTGTAAAGAATCTTTCACCGATGTCCTGCACACCATCTGCTTCTTCAATATCAACTCCACGTCTGGTTTTGTCAGTATTAACTTTATTCTCTGCAATCTTTTCGTTTATAACATTCTCATCAATATGCCAGATAACAATTCCGTTTCCGGGAACAGCCCAGTCAAATTCATCAACATCAATTACTACTCCGGAGAGTGAATCAACATCAAAGCTGCGGTAACCTGTAGTATCATTTGGAAAAGTTTTTGTGATAACAACATCACCGATTGCATAAGTAATTGTTGAACCATTGTCGTAAGCATCACGGATACGGTTTTCAATCAAATAATATTCGGATGAATTCAATGGAACTTTTAGAATGACTGTATCGCTTATACTTGCTGCTAAATTTGTTACAAGACTTACATCAGCATTTTGAATTTCCAGAGTAACAGGTTCAACCCAGCCAAGTTTTATTTTTTCCCACGGTGAAGGTTCTGGCGGATAAGTACCGAGATAAGCAAAAATGCTTTGTCCATCCATTAAACCGAATCTTCCAATTGCACTTAAACCGGTTTCAGTATCAAACAGATCCGGCAAACCGAGATGACTTCCAATGCTTGCACAAATTAATCCATTGATCGTAATTTCAAAAAGGAATGTTCCGCTGATAGTTTCAACTTCCCTGCTCTCTGTTTCAGGGATTATCATGCTGTTTGTGATATTGAATGAGCCGCCAGAAACAGGAATACCTTCGTATGTCTCACCATAAATTTCTTTGAATGCTTTATCGCTTAAATAAACAGAAGGTAGATCACGCTCGTTGCCAATACTTCCGGGAAGAGAAATATCTCTGCCAACACCTGCGTGAAAAATCAGGAATACATCATAATCGCTGAAGGGAAAACCGGGATAAAGCTCGTCTGCTTTTGTCCATGCTTCAACAGAAAAATTTGCGATTGGTGCAAAGTCATCTGAACCTGGAGCAGGTGAATAATTTCTCATTCTGTCTGAAACAGAAAAAGTATCAGGCAGAACTGTGTACTCAATGTTCAGTTGACCTTTTGAAACTTTTGCAAAATAATTTTTTACAAACTGAAGGTGTGATTCAAAATATTTTTTATCGTGCGGAAGAGGATCCAAAATATCATTACCATAATTCTGGGAATAGATTGTTCCGAACTTACCATTGCCGGAAGTAGTTCCATCGGCATCCTCCTGGAAGTTTACCATTATAGCCAGGATATTAAGTGTATCATCAGCGAGCACAGCCCTCTCGGTTGTATTTGGATAAGGATTAAGCTTGCCGACAAAAGATTGGGCAGATAACCTGCCCAATTCAAATAGTACGAGAATAGAGAGAAGGAAATATTTCATATTAAATTTTTAGATTCCCCGAGGAAAGCCCCTTTGTGGTTCCGGAACTGCTCCCCAGCCAATTACTATAGTGAATCTTAATGTTTCATCAAGCGGATGATTGCTTTCGATTGAACTGATATAACTGAAATCAAATCCGTAAATATCATAACGTAAACCAGCACCAAAGGTCAAGAATTTTCTATTGCCGTAGGAAGGATCTTCATAGAAGAAACCAGACCTTAGAGCAAAAAGAAAATCACCCGGAGTTCCATACCAATATTCTACACCCATAGATGTTACTACATCTCTTATTTCCTCGCTGATAGAATTATCACCCCAGGAAGTGATTATTCCAGTATAAAATTCATCTGAACTGGTTGAATCTCTGCTCACTAATAGCTTGCTGAAATCTAAAGTATATACTAAAGAATTGAATTCATCTCTAAGAATCTGGAATGCAAATCCTAAGCGAAAGTTAGTCGGAATCGGATCTGATTGCTTTGCATCTATGTAAGTAATTTTTGGACCAAGATTACTCAAGTTAGCACCGATACTTAGTCTGTTCTCAAGTTCCCATCCGAAAATATCTAAATAAGCTGGTCTCCACATACCTGCAAGATCAAAGCTTACAGAAGTTGCAACACCTGTTCCCTGTTCTTCACCTGTTGGCTGATCAGAAAGTCGGCTATGGATAATCCTGAAGTTAAAACCGACACCCCAATCAGTACCAAGCTTGGTTGCATAACCAAGAGTTAGTGCAGCATCGTAAGCGTTGAAAGTTCCCACCGGTTCGGGTCCTCCTTCGAGGGTTCTGACAAACTCACCAAAATTCATATATGTAATACTTGCTGTCACATTGCCGCTCAATTCTTCAAGATATGTTCGGAAGGTTAGGTAATCGTAGAATAAATCTAAATTAAATTGGGGCAGCCAGTTACTGTGCGTTATTGTAACTTCCGTACCTGACAGAAATGCAATTCCTGCCGGGTTCCAGAATATTGCTGCTGAGTTATCAGCAAGACCCGTTCCTGATTCACCCAAAGCACCAAATCTTGAATCGGGTGCTAAAAGCAAAAATGGAACTGCGGCTTCTCCCTGAGCATAACTTTTGCCGGGAATAGCTAGAACAGTCAGTCCTATCAATAAGAAGGATATAATCACCTTCATTTTAGTTTTCCTCCTGGATATTTTATTTTTTTCTGTTTTAACATTTTCGTTCCTCTTAGGGTTAGAAATATATAAAAATTATTTTGATTAAAAATACTTAAATAATTCACAGCTATTTTACTACTGACATTTTACCCAGTATGCTTTGAGTAAACTCACCATCGGTGGTTTTAACTATTAGTTTATAGAGATAAGTCCCGTTTCCTAATTGATCTCCGTCTTCATCTCTGCCGTCCCAATTAATTTTAACAAACTTCTGGTTGATGTTCTTCTCTTCAAGCTGTTTAATCATTCTTCCTGCAATGGTATAAACATTTATCTTCACATCAATCTCACGAGTTAGGTTGTGCTGAAAAGTAAATGCAGTATTAGATGTAAAAGGATTCGGATAGTTGTAAACATCTCTTACTACCAGATCATTTGTGCTTACTACTGTAAAGAACGATTCCTCATTTGAAAAATTATTAAATACATCCCAGGCTTTTACTTCAATTGTATAATCACCGTCATTCATCCTGTTAAACTTGTAATTGATTTCACCGGTTTTACCTCCGGCATCAAGCTCACCAACAAAGTAATCTGTAAAATCTATCGGGCTGCCAGGATTTTTATTCAGGATTCCTTCCAGTTTATGCCCAACTCCTGTGCCAGTAGTGTTGAGCCCTGTTTCGTCATAAAGTCTAACTATTAAATTCGGTTCCGGACCAACGAGGTAAGAACTTACATATGCAGCATCTTCAAAAAATATTTCTATTTCCGGTCCGTCTCCATCGTTAACTGCGGTTGTATCTGTTCCACCAACAATAATTTTATTAGTGAAAGCTAATCCATCCGATTCAAGGTCAAAGAAATAAAAGATGATTTTACCATTTTTATTCTCATAGGAAATATCTTTCGGGACAACAAATTCTGCTTCAAACTCACCGCTGGTAACTGAAACTCTTCCACGGAAAATAACACCACCTTGAATAAGCATTGGGTAATTATCTATTTCCTCGAGAAGCTTTGTTCTCTCAGAATCAAAAACAGTAAGAAGTCCTTCACCATTATATTCGTTCCATTTTGTGCCGTCAGGTTTAAGAATAGTGCCGGCAATTTTCGTATTGCTTAATGCTCTGATTTGAATGTCAACATTTAATAGCTGTCCGTTAATCGAATCAATTGAACCAAAATATTGAGGTACATTTAATCTTATAGTCGGGTCACCTAAAAGATGAAACTTTTGAGAATTAACCGAATTCCACACTTGTTTAGTTTTAAATACTGAATAACCAAGAGTAACATTTAAATTCATTGTGTCTCTCGGGAGGGCAAGTAAATTAGTCATCAATTCATAGTTCAATTGATGATTCTGTCCAGAGAATACTAATCTGCCAGAATTAAAAGTAGCAATCGAGCCTGCGTTTTTTAAAAATAACATTTCTTCAGCCCCACTCTGGAAGTTTGGAATATCATAATATCCAAAATCACAAGTGGCAGCACATAAGAAAAAGTATTTATCATTCGTGAGTTGTGGAATTGTAACTGATCTTTCAAAAACGTATTCGTGAGCCCAAACATCAGGATTACCGTGTCCGATATAATTGACTAACAAAGTTCCCTGATTCATAATTTTTAAAATGTCCGTATTGGCTGCAGGTTTTCTTCTTCCATTTCCAGTAATAACAACCGGATAGTCAGCAAGATATATTTTCTTAATATCGAATGACGGAGGGATAATAAGATTTGCCAGCCGTTCAGATGGTGCTGTATGTTCACTTCCCTCATAACGTGTTGAAGTATATCCATCATCAGCAACAAGTGTTACAAGATTACGCCAGTTGCCCCGCTCACTATTAAATTCATAATGAACAATTTTATCTATGTAAGTATTAGCTTCATTTAAATTTCTGACTGTTAATCTTCCAAATGCAATATCTGGTTTTAAATCTTCACCATCCACTCTTGCAAAGAAATCATCTGTGCAATAAGAATCGGCTCCAAAGATTAACTTAAGAGATTCTTCAGTTTGCCAGGTAGGAATATAATTGTCACCAAAACCTTCTACATTTTTATAGTCAAAAGTGCCTTTACCCATAAACATAAAATATTCGGGTTTTATCTGCCAGTTATCATAAGCATATTTTATAAAATCCCTTACCGCTGATACATCCTGAACTCCGCAAGAAAACTCATTGAATATTTTTTCCACATCAATGACGATTGTCGAGATCGGAATTTTAGTTTCGTTCTCTCTGTAACTTTTTAATCTATTCGATGCATCCAGAAAATTTTTGTGCGATATGATAATAAACTTTGCTCCATCCGTTATTCCTCTCAGATTGGAGTTCTCAACTGTAGATGGATTTGCCGGGATCAGAAAACTTTCATTCCCAACAGCAATGTATTTCCTTATTGAATCACCATTTTCAGTAAACTGGAATCTGTAATCTCCACCGCTTGGCCAACCGGGTTTTGGATTTACAAGAAGTATGTTGCTGTGATCAGTAACATCAAAAACTTTAATCTCCGACGATGGGAATCCACTCAGGTAATATTCAACTAATGCAGAAGAATCTTTTGAAAAGAATATGATTTTATTCTCGACAGGTTTTAATTCTTTCTCATAACTTATTTCAAAATAATCCAGGTATCCAACCGATGTGACTGAAGAGGAACTTAATGTAAACTTCAATACACTCCTGTCCTCTGGAAGTGTTCCATTAAATACAGCACTTTCTAAATGAGCTACTCCAACTGTGTAGGACGCACTTCCATAACCCGCTAATGATTTAGAAAGAATATTTGTATTATTTTCAGCAAGAGTTAAGGTAAAAGCTCCCTGCGAAGCATTCACAAATCTTAATTTATAATTTATAGGGAATGTTGGGATTCTGTAATCGAGCTTATTCATATAAGTTCTGGTGGATACACTCTGCGAAAAGTCATCACCAAAATACTGCCTGCCGGATTTAGCAAGATTAATTTTATCAACTTCGTAATCTGCAAAAGCAGCAGTCGAAGTCTGGACATAATCTTCAGTTGAATTTAAGCTTGATTTACTCTGAACTCTTTTACCGTTGTCACCGCCAACGGTTATCCAAAAATAATTTATAGCTGAGAAAGGATGATTAAATCTCTGAATTGTTTTGCTGACAGGATCAAAATCTCTGAACTGACTTCCTCTTCCGTAAAATAAAATGTAATCGCTTGGATCAAAAACACCATCATTTTCACCAAAAACTATAATAGCATTTTCAACCAGATCAACCGGACGAGGAGTTGTTACTTTTTCTGATAAGACTTTGCCGCTGTTATTATAAATCTTAATTGTTCGAGGATCAATGGTGGCTACATTAAATCCAAACGATTCAAGCTTTGCTCTGTCAATTTTATAAATGCCTTCTGCCGGAGCTTCAAATTTTACCCACTGCCCATCTGCCAAAACGCTGTTACCAGCTTTAGATAATCTTCTGTCTTCCTTTACCCAGTATTTAGCAGCATCATAATTAATGACAGAATATTTAAGAAGATCATCTTCAGTTTTTCTTCCTGTGAACTGGGCATTTGCATAATCAATTTGGAAAACAATCTTTGAATATAATTTTATAGTATTCGTATTGACATCAAACTTCACGGGAAATAAACGAATATCCTGCACACCTAAACCTCTGGCAATTCCATAATCACCAAATGAAGCAAGCTCAGGATAATCAACATAGTTATAATATTCGGGTGAGATTTCATATTTAACTGCATCAAGGAAATTTTCTTTTTCATAAGTAGCTACAGGTAAGACTTTACCATTTAGAATCCTATAAGTGGAACTTAATATCTTAATTGAATTTCCAAATTCTGATGGAACTCCAATAAGCATTCGCCTCTCAGGAATTTCCGGAGTTCCCCATTCAGTTGATTCATCAACATAACCGAATGCGAGGCCTATACTTCTGAATTCCTGATCATTGATTTTTCTTATTGATGTATCAATAAATTGCGGAGTGTATTCTAAAATGATTGAATTCTGATCTGAAGCTAGAATCCTGAAATCCTGTTGCGGGAATAAGAAGGCAGTAATTGCCAGAGTTAAGATGAAGATTTTGCTAATCATTTTATCGTAATTTAAAATTACTCTGTTTAGAAATATTTCTTTAAGATACTTTTTAAATTTTGATATTCAACCCGGAATATCAATGATGTAGCAAAACCCGATTATAACTCCTTTAATTTGAGCGAAAAATAGTCAACTAATAGCTTACCAGTCAAGTCATTTCTTTGATAGATATTTGCTTGACCTTTTGAAGGATTTCCTCTGTTTTAATGTATGTAATTGACATTGTTGAGCCAGTCCATAATACTTTTTTATCGGTTCCGATAAGTACGAGCATTCGCTTATTCATTCCAAGGAAATTTATAGCATCAAACTGTTTGCTGACAGTTTTATCCTCATCGGCAAGTAATGGAAAATTTAGTTTTAACTTACTGCAGAAATTAGAATGTGATTCAACTGAATCTGTGCTTATCCCTATTACCCTCACTCCGTTCTTGATAAAATCATCAAGATTATGATTGTAATCAGATAGTTGAGTAGAGCACACAAGGGTATCATCCTTTGGATAAAAAGCTAACAAAACTAGCTTATCAAGATTTTCATAAAGTTCAAAATCATTTCCGTTTTCATCTTTCAACACAAAGTTTGAAACAAGATCCCCCGTTTTCATAATCCAAGTAGCTCCTTTTTATTTTTCATAGCGTTTATACAGAATTGTATGTGTTCTTCAAGTGGAATACCTAATTCTTCAGCACCTTTTATAATATCTTCCCTGCTGACTGTTCTGGCAAATGCTTTGTCTTTCATTTTTTTCAATACCGATTTTACTTCCACTTCATCTACTGTTCTTGAAGGACGAACGTAAGTTACAGCAGTGATAAATCCTGCGAGTTCGTCACAAGCAAATAACACTTTTTCGAGCTGAGAAGTTCTCTTTACTCCCGTATAATCTGCATGCGACATAATAGCATTTCGGAATTCATCAGAAAACCCCTTTTCTTTTAGTATTTCATTTCCCTTGTAAGGATGTTCTTCGGCGGTCGGATACATCTCATAATCAAAATCGTGAAGCAAGGCAACATTACCCCAGAACTTTTCATCTTCATTTAGTTTTACTGCATAGGCTCGCACACAGGTTTCAACTGCAAGAGCATGCTTTATCAGGCTTTCACTTTTTGTGTATTCATTAAGAATTGAAAAGCAGTAATCTCTATCTCTTTCAAAATCTGACATCAGTTATTCTCCTTTTTTCTAATCAAATTTTAGGATTGAAACTCGGGCACAAATCACCAACAACACACTCCAAGCATTTCGGTCGTCTGGCGATACAAATATTTCTTCCGTGATTCATTAAATAATGACCAAGATTTATCCATTCCTTTTCAGGAAAAATTTCTTTCAGCCTCTCCTCTATTTTATCAGGATTTTCTGAATCAACAAATCCCATAAGATTGGATAATCTTATTACGTGAGTATCGACTGCAATGGCTGGAATTCCAAATGCATTTCCAGCTACTACTGAAGCAGTTTTTCTTCCAACTCCCGGTAACGAATGCAATTCAAAATCAGCGGGCACTTTACCTTTATGCTTTTCTAGAAGAGCTTTGCAGCAATTTTTAATGCTCTTCGCTTTTTGCCGATAAAAACCAGTAGAGAAAATATCTTTCTCAAGCTCTTCACTCGATACGTTCAAAAAATCCTGTGGCTTTTTGTATTTCTTGAAAAGTGATTTTGTAACGATGTTCACTCTCTGGTCAGTGCATTGGGCAGAGAGGATTGTAGATATTAATAATTGAAAAGGTGATTGAAACTCAAGAGCAATTTTTGCAAGAGGATATTTCTTCTTCAATCGCTTTAAAATTTCATTGGCTCTGGCAACTTCAGCTTTTGATTTCATCCTTATTAAACTTTTCATCTTTTATTTTCAATCTTTCAACAGGAATATTTTTAATAATATGCTCCTGAATAATCTCTTCAACATCAGCAGCTGTTACTTTACCGTACCAGATTTGTTCGGGATAAACAACAACAGTAACACCATATTCGCAGGCATCAAGACATCCAGCAGTGTTAGCTCTTACGGTTGTGCTGAGTCCCAGTTCCTTTATTCTTTTTTTGAATAGTTCTTTTATTTCAGGACTATTTTTCTCTGCGCAGCATCCACGTGGATGCCCTTCCGGTCTTTTATTCTCACAAATAAAAATATGTTTTTCAAATCGCTTCATAATACTTATAAATTTTTTCATCGTAATAAAAATACAAATATTAAGGAAGATTAGTCTAAAGGGATTCTTGTAATTTAGATTTGAAAATTATTGGATTTATTATGAAAAGATGATATCTTCGTTTCAATTCGATTTTTTGTGATTTGTGAATTTAAGGTAGTAGCGCGTGCGGGATTCGAACCCGCGATCTCCGCCTTGAGAGGGCGGCGTCCTAAGCCACTAGACGAACGCGCCGATAAAATGATTATCTCTAGGGCAAAGATAAGCAGTAGAGATAATAACTTCAATTTTATCTGGACTTCTATTAAATAATTCCCTTCGACTTCAACCACTTATAACCATCAATCGACTTATAAAATCTTTCCCTAGCAACGGCCTCTTTCCTGGTTTTGAAGATTTCATAATAATGGAGTTTATATGGTATGTGCCCTTTCGTGAATTTCACTTTACCAGCGTTATGGGTTTCAACTCTATCCTTAAGTTTTTCCGTTGACCCGTAGTAATGTGTGTTATCTTTTAGACTTTTTAAGATATAAGAGTAATACATCATAATGATTGTTATTAAAGATTGTGTGCGGGATTCCTCCGAAGTTCCGAAGGAATGCCGATGGCAGAGTCCCTTTGGGAGAACCCGCGATCTCCGCCTTGAGAGGGCGGCGTCCTAAGCCACTAGACGAACGCGCCGATAAAAATGTATGACGTTTGAGATAAGATGGAAGATGTATTAAATAATTTTCTGATTTTCCATTTTCCGTCAACCATCTACCATTATCCATCTTCCATAAGGTTGGCTGTCCCGCTAGGACTCGAACCTAGACTCTTCTGATCCAGAGTCAGACGTGTTAACCAGTTACACCACGGGACAATTAATTTTGGTTGCAAAATTACAACATTTACATAAATATTCCCAAAGGGATAAGAACATATCAAGTGATACTCTCGTAACATTTAACTTAACAGTTAAGTGATAAACTATATCAATTCATCAACGAACGGCTTATGGCCGCCGCCCTTTTGAAGAAGCTCCTTGTTAAGAAATGATATTTCTTTTAACTCCATTATTCACTAATATTGATCATTAGAAATTAAGATATTAGAAATGAAATCAGTATTTGCACTTCTTTTTTTGTTGATTGGAACAGTAATATTTCCACAAAAATTTCAGCTAGAAAACAAAATTGGTCGGTTTGTAAACGCTTCCTCTTTTTATATAAATTCAGCTGGATTTATTTACGTATCAGATATTAACACAGATGAAATAACCGTGCTGGATACATTGGGTAACCTTGTAAAGAATATAGGCGGATATGGCTGGAGACAAAGTGCATTTGACAATCCTGCTGACATTTTCGCAGATGCTTTGAAAGTATATGTTGCCGATAAGAACAATCATCGCATCCAGAGATTTGACAAGAATCTTAATTTTAATTTTCAAATTATTACCCGCCAAAGCGATGTTGAACAAGAACGATTTGGCTACCCGTTAAGTGCAGTTATGTCAAACCAGGGAGATATTTTTATACTCGACTCGGAAAATTCACGCATAGTTAAATTTGACATCTTTGGAAATTTTTTACAAAACTTTGGCGGATATGATTACGGAAATTATGCATTGCAAAAACCGGTTCAACTTGCTGTCTCTATGCAAAATAATATTTTCGTAATTGATGGGAATCAAGTAATCATCTTCGATCAATATGGTAATGGCAGCGGGAAAATTACCGGCATCGAAGAGTTTACAAGCATAAGAATAATATTTGAGTGGCTGACTGTTACGAGTAAGGACAAAATTTACACTGCAAATCTCAGGTCACCTGAAATGAGTCTGAAAGAAATCTTACTTGAAGGAATTGAAGATAAGTTAGAAATCGTATCTGCTCTGATTTTTAACAACAAACTTTTTGTGCTTTCTAAAAAAGAAATATTTATTTTCAACCGAATTTAAATTTAAAAAATTGCTGCTTACCGAAGTAAATATTTCCACAGAACATATCTTTGAACGCCAACCAAAGATAATCCTGACACGAATTATTCTGCTTTCCATTTTAACTTTCTGGATTTACGGATTTTTGCTGCCAGCAATAACATCAATCGATAATACCATTTCTACCATGTTTTTATCAAGAGTCTATTCCAATGTTTGTCATCAGGAAAACGTAAAATGTATTTCAATTGGTAATGCTTCGATGCTGGTTTGTTCAAGATGTGCAGGTATTTATTTTGGAGCATTCACAGCAGGATTATTAAGTTTACTTTTGATTGTGCCTTCAATTAGTAGAAGAGTTTTAATTCTTTCAGCGATACCTTTAGCAATGGATGTGTTGTTCGTGCTTACTGGAGTTTACACTTATTCACAGGGCATTGCATTTGCTACAGGTCTGGTTTTTGGAGGCGTAGTTTATTTATTTTTACTAAATGAATTAGAAAACTTATTTTCAAAAAAACCTTTTCAGGGGAATGAATAAAAAATATTTATCAGCTTTGGTATGCGGCTTTGGTGCAGCCGTTTTAACAACAATACCAGGAATTCAGAGCATTGGCTGCTGTTTGCTGGCACCAGTTGCATCAGTAGTAGCAATCTATCTCTACAAAAAATCTCAAACTGGTTTAATAAAGATTCAAACAGGTACCGGTATTCTGATTGGACTCTTGACTGGAATATTTGCCGCACTTTTCGCAAGTGGTTTTGAAATTATCATTACTTATATAACAAGAACAAGTGACCTGGTAACATCACTGCCTGAAGCTCAAAGAGTAGTTAAAGATATGAATTTGGGACCCGCTGCAGAAGAATCAATGGAAGTACTAAAACAAATGGTAAGTGAAATTCAGTCGAAGGGATTTTCATTCTTATATGCATTCCTTATTACTACCACAAATCTAATTACATATTCAATTTTTGGTATGCTTGGCGGCCTTATCGGCACAGCAATAATAAATAAAAGAAGCCAATCAATTTAAAATGATTTCAGCATTCATATTTTTTGCACATTTTATTTTCCTATTGCTAATCTTTACCTGGAAGTGGCAGAGAGAAGGAATTTCAGGTGCCGTTTTAAATGTTAGTTTAGTTTTGATTTTGTTTGCTGTTGGATGGACGATTACAGGAATGATAGCAAAATTTTTAATGGAGCCAGAGGGCTTTGGACTCTATTATGACAGGGATACATTTTCACTTACCCTGCTAACAATCATAGAAATTTTATTTTACCGGTTCTACTATAAACCATCTACTGCAGACGATAAGGGAACACAATAACAGCAGTCTGTTCAGCTTGTCGTTGATTTGAACTCAATGCCTCAAATCTCCATTGCCTGAGTGAGTTAATTGCCGCATTCTCCAATCTTGTATCTGCTTTCATCTTTGGAATGATAGTTCCAACAGTGCCGTCAGGTAAAATTGTAAATTGTAATTTTATATTGACTTCCTTCTTCACACCGTCGGGATATTGTGGAAGAATGAAACTATAAATTTTTCTGGTTCCCTTTCCTCCCCAGTCAATATCAAACCCAAAGTTACCTTCAACACTGCTGTTACCTTCTTCACTTGACCTGGAATTAGATACAACTGTCTCTGTGTTTATTTCATTACTTTCTTCAGCAACCTCTTTTTCGTTATTAGCCGGTTTGATTATGTTTTCATCTTCTGTACTAACAGCAATCGGCAAATCAACCTCTTTAACTTCAGGATTTTTTTCTTTTGATTGTTCTTTTTCACTTGGCTTAGGGGTTTCTTTAATTATATTAATTTTATTACCCTGTGCACCTGAAGAACCTGTTTGATCAGATATACCAAAAGAAAGTTCAACATATTCTGATGGCACATAATCAAAGGATAAATTAATTAGTAGAAAAAGTAGAATTGCAATTGCATGCAATACAAAGGAAATCGTATATGATATTCCCGAACTTTTCTTGGAAGACATAGCACTCCTCCTATGGATTTTCTTTTTCAGTTTCTATTGTGAATTTACCAATGCCAACGGACTTGGCTGCATCTATCACTTTAATTACAAGATCAATTTGAACAGTCTTATCTGCCCTTATAACAAGACTGGCTTCATCACTGACGCCGCGCATTTCCGTAAGCTTTCCTGATAACATATCGATAGTTGTCTGATCCGGTCCGGCATAAACTACACCTGCCGAGGTTATTGTAACAATCATCTTTGTTGGTTCAGATAGCTCATTTGTTTTTGAGCCTGGTAATTTAACCTTTACACCTGTCTGGATTACAAACTGAGATGTTAAAAGGAAAAATATTACCAGCAATAAAACAATATCTGTTAAAGATGAATATGAAAAAATAGTTAAAGGCTCATTAGAAGTACTAAATTTCATAATTTCTCCTTACATCTCAACTTCAATTTCATCATCAAAGTCTATTGCTTCTTTTGATGTATCCTGCATCGTATCAACAACATCATTTGCAACTGTTTCCATATCAGAAACAAACTTCTTAATTGAACTTATGAAATAATTATAAAAGGCATAAGCCGGTATGCCGACAATTAAACCAAACGCTGTAGTTAACAATGCTTCCCAGATACCACCTGCAAGATCACTCGGGTTTGCAGCACCTGCAAGATCCTCAATTCTCATAAAAGCCTGAATCATTCCAGTAACAGTTCCAAGAAATCCTAGCAAAGGAGCAACACCGGCAACTGTAGCCAGGATTGATAAACCTTTCTCAAGTTTACTAACCTCCTGCCTGCCCGCATTCTCAATCGCCTCTTTAACTCGTTCGTGACCCATTCCGAATTTCTTCAATCCCTTCCTTACCATATTCCCGATCGGAGATTTTTCTCTAAGACAGAAAGAAGCCGCTCCGCTCATATCCTTGTTCTTTATAAATCCTCTTATCCTCACTAAGAATGCAGGTAAGTTAATTTTAGCTCTTCTAAGAACTAAAAATCTGTCAATGGCAACCGCCAGTGCAACAACGGAGCAAAATAAAATTGCCCACATTATTACACCGCCCTTAAGAAATATTTCAAATAGATTCATTTCTCTCCAAATATTTATTATTTAATATATTTTTCTTGAAATTGCCTGGCAAATTCTTCCGAAGTAAAATCACCAACGTTCAAATTATACCTTGTTGGTTTACCAGGAATTTCTTCAACCTCGATGAATGCATTATATCCCTCATCAAAATATTTTTCAGCAGCATTGTCTGCAGCGGTATATGATTTATAACTTCCAACAAAAACAACATAGTAGTTATTATATAAAAATATTCTTGAACTTTTCTGCTCGGTAACTTCCGGTTCAACTTTTTGCTCGATTTTAGGCGGAACTTCTGGTTTCACCTCAATCTTTTTTTCAACAACGGGTTCACTGACTTTCTCTATTGGTTTAACCGGTTCCTCTTTTGGCGATGCCACTTGTTCGGTCAAGAAAACATTTGGATTAATTCCTTCTAACGGTATTTCCTTATCAGTTTTTGCATACGGATAAGTTACAGCAAATTCATAATCACGATCTATAACAGTTACATCTGCAGGCGGATTTACACTTTTAACAATGTTAACAGTTTTACTATCAAGGCCGTCGTCTTTAAATAAGTAGAAATATATAACAGCTCCAGCAATAATAATTATAGAAAAAATCATTATCAGTGGAATGAAATTTCTATTCTGGCGAAAACTCTTATAACTGTCTGAAGTGTTGATTACATTTATTGAATTATCATCCGGCAGTTTATTTTTATTTTGTATTTTTTTTATATCAGCTCTTAAGTGATAAACTTCACTCTTGGATTTAACCTCAGTAAACTTATGAACAGGTTTTGATGTATCAGATTTCGAAGAAGGGTCTTTTTTCTTACTTAATCTTAAATTGGACTGCTCGTCAATATTAGATTTGTTTATCTCTGTTGATGATAGACGTGACTTAACCGGTTGAAATTCTCTGAACCTCGAAATTTCTTTATCGATTTCCGACTCTTCAATTGCTGCATCCAATGCTTCTTCAGCATCTATTTTTTTATCAGAATCTGCTGTTTCTTTAATGTGTTGTTTCGAAATGTCATCAGATTTAGACTGTAATTCTTTATTTTTTTTAGCCTTAAAATCTTCCGGTGAAGGTTGCTCAACTTTTTTATCATAGAATTTTTTCCCAATATTCCATGGAAGAGATGAATCTGAAGATTCATTTATCTTTTTATTACCTTCAGCAGCTTCAGCATCCTTTACTGCCTTTTTAGTAATAGGAGTATCATCACTTTTTATTGACCCTGAGTGTATACTCTCGAATCCAGAATTCGATTTTGAATCGGCTGACTCTTTGAATTTTGGTTTAAAGCCAAACGGGAATACAAATTCTTCTTCAAAAAATTTATCATTTTTTTTAAGCCCGCTAATAATTACTTCTGCCTTCGTAGCAAATGAATTAATGAGCTGGCTTCTGGTGGTGTGTGGTGAAAAATCTCCCGCTTTTAAACTCGACTCAAGATCTTTGTCCTCCTCCCAGAGAGTTTTAATATCTGGAATTCCGAAGTAGATAAAAGTCTTTAAATCATTTTGGATTTCAGGATCATCAGAAAACAAAATCAATGGCACCAGATGTGAACTTTCAGATGATTTACTATCAGTTTTTTCCGCAGGAATTCTGCAGCGTCGCTTTTGAAAATATCCTAAATTATCAAACTGAATGACCTCACCCGTTTTTAATCTACTGCTTAAACGATTTATGAAAACTTCAAAAAAGTAGTTTGATATTTCCGGAGAAATTCCACATCGTCCGGCTACATATTTTAAAAGTTCATCCTGTGCTATCATCTTTAAATATATTTTTTATGTTTTAGATTCAACTTTAAACTAACTTTCTTGCAACAAAACTAATTAAAAAAAACAACTGTTATCAATCAAAGAAATAATTAAACCCTAAAAGCACATCAATTGGTTTTTCCTGGTAACCTTCCCAAATTGCTCTTTTAGTATTCAATATGTTATTTAGTTCAAAAAATACACCAAAATTCCTTTGAATTGTGTAAGTGATCTTCAAGCCAAGGTCAAAAATACTCGGTAACTTTCTCTCATCAGAGTTTTCAAGGTCGGCATATCTATCCGACAGATAACTCAATTTGATTTCACCTTTCCAATCCTTTGAAAAATCATATCCATAAATTAACGACGCCTTTAGTCCGGGATAGTATGGAACTTTTCTTGAATCAGGATCCTGAACACTTAGATAGTTTACTGATCCATAAAAATATCCGTAAGGTCCAAGATGGTAAAGCATGTTGAGGAAAAAATCCCAGCTGGTAGCATCTATTGCTGATACATTGAAGAATCCAGAGCTATCAGGATTATTATAGAATGGAAAATTATCAGCATCATAAAATTCTATTCCGCCATCTATTTGATAATACTTGTCATATTCATACTTGAGAGTTGCTCTTAATTTATTTTTCTTTTTCAGAAATACTCTATTTAAATCCTGCTGATCATAGTAGAAATTGTTTTGTAAAAATTTTCCTGCAGTAATGTTTTCACCTTCAGGTGAGTATTCACCAAATAGAACTAAGTTCTTTGCAACTTCAGCACTAACTGCTGCGTAAAGTCCGTTTAGCTTTTCGCCACCAGATTCAGAAAATGTGAAACCTGCTTCAAGCATCACTTTCTTGAAAATTTCAAGAGAAGCTGTGGGTCTGAAAAAATATGAATTGGTTTTAAATTCTGATAATGTTTCAGTTGTTAAGTTTTGATGCTGGTAAGCTGCTTTAATACCTAAACTGAAACTGCTTAGTTTTAATCTTCCGAAAGCATTTGCATAAAACAGTGATTCATTAAATTTTTCGTCATCCAGATAAGTAAAATCTCCTCCACCATTCAAATCAAAAATAAATTCTTTCATATAAAGATTTTGAATCCCAACCGAAGCATTTCCCATATTCAGATATCTTTTTCTTTCCGGATCAACCGAACCAAAAAATTTAAATATATTTTTTGTGTGTTCCCCGCTAAGACTGAACTTTGTCCCAGGCATCGCGCTGGAACTCGTTGGAAGTGAATAATCAATATCGAGCGAGCCTTCTAAATATTGCCTATCACTATTATCAATATATTCAAGCTGATTCAAACCTTTGATAAATCCGTGAATCATTCCTCCGGTGTACGGGAAAGTGTAATTCAACTCTCCAGCCGGTAGTTGATAAAGACCAGCTTTAAGTTCAATAAATCCTTTTCTGTAATCAGCGGAATCGAGCAGAGACAACTCAGCTTCCACCGGATTTGAAATGTCAGCAAGATCAAGATAATCCGGTTTGTAGGCAGGTTTTAAAAATTCGTCAGATACAGTTGAGATATAATCAGGTTTAAGTTTATCTACTTTTCTTACTGAAATAACATCCTTGCCAAAAATAACAAAATCAGGTAATTCAACATTTGGATTTGTATCCTGAGAATAATTCAAAGAGGTTAATAAAAGCAATATTGTTAAAAAATATTTCATCATTTGAGTTTACTTATTTTTTGTCTGGCCTCTTCTCCGAGTTCGTTACCTTTGTGTTTTGTAACTACAACTCTATACATCTCCTCTGCCTGTCTATTATCATTTAGCTTAACATAGCAATCACCAAGCAGCAAGTACGAACGTGAAAGCCACGGTTCATACTGCGAGTAAACTGTTCTCACTCTTACCAATGCAGAAATTGATTCTGAATATTTTCCCCGATCAAATAGTGACAACCCATAATAGTACTGCGATCGTGCACCCAAATCATCTGTTCTTTTTTCGGCTACATCCAAAAAGTGTTTGTCAGCAACATCGTACCTTCCTGTTGCCATATCAATAAGACCCATTTCAAACTTGGCTTGATCAGCAAAAATAGTTTCGCGGTGATACATTGCTAACTCTTCAAAAGTTCCATAAGCCTTCTGAACATTATCCATTTTGATGTAAGCTGTGCCTTTGATGAACAATACTTCAGGTAGTCGCGGTGAATCCTTTAATTTAGTTGAAGCTTGTTCCAACACATCAATTGAAGCCTGGTAATTTCCATTGGCTTCATACATTTTACCAAGTTCAATTACAGAGACTGCAGCGGATTCAGAACCGGGATAACTTTCAAACACTTTATTAAAATAGAAAATTGCTTCGTCATCCTCTTTCAAGTTTTGCGAACTTTTACCAAGCCAGTAATATGCTTCGGGAACGAATGAGCTTCTTGGATATTTAACAAGAAATTCCTGATAACTTGTTTTAGCATTCTGGTAATCACGCTGGCTGTAATATATTTCTCCTTTTTTGAAAAAGATCAAATCGGAAAATTTTAAGTTCGGATTTTGGCTGGTGTATCTATCAATAAGATTAATAGCTTCATCCGGTCTACCCATCGCAACATAGCTATACTGCATTCCATTTATTGCATCAAAAACATATTCAGATGATGGATATTTGGTTAAGACATTTCGATAGTTCACTATTGCTGAATCGTAATTCCCAAGATTAAAATATGCATCACCGATCGAATAGAAAACTACAGGCTTAAGAGTGGAGTTTTTATAAATCTGAAGCACATATCTGAAATCGTCAATTGCTTCTTTGAACTCTCCTTCCTGAAACTTTATAAATCCAACTGTAAAGAGAGAGCTTTCAGCATATTTAGAATCAGGAAATTTCTGTTGAAGATTTCGAAATTCATTAATTGCGGCATTGGTCTCACCTGATTTATACAATGCTTGAGCATACTGATAATAAGCATATGGATCATCTGAAGAATATTTACCTGACTGGAATAGCTGCTTAAAAATTCTGCTGGCTGCTGCAAAATTCCTTGATCCATAGTAGCTATCTGCTAATCGTAATTTTGCATCAGTGATTCTGAAATCATCCGGATAACGATCAATAAATTCAGAGAACTGATAAGCAGCGTTCGAATAACTGCCAAGATTAAAATTACAATATCCCTTTGAATATGTCACCTGTTTAACATAATCAACTTCAGTGCTTTTAATAGAATTGTAGCGTGATAATGCTTCCTGATATTTTCCAAGACTGAAGTAACTCTCAGCCATATAAAAATTAATTTTATCAGTTTCAAAAGCTGGATTAATATTCTCTGCATCTCTCAGATAATCTGCAGCTTTTTCATAATCACCAAGATGATAGAGTGAAACACCCATACCAAGCAATGCTCTCTGATGTACTTCATTTTCAGCCTCAGTGATTCTGATAGCAGGCTCAAAGTTACCGCGAGCTTTAATGTAATTTTTATTTCTTAGTTCAATTTCGCCAATCATTGTGAACGCCTTTGCGCGAGTTACGGGATCGTCAGAAGATGTAGCGTTTGCTAAATACTGAGATGAAAGCTCGAACTTGTTTTGATCAAAGTAAATCAAACCAATAAGACTCTCGACTAATGATGCTGATGGATGATTTGGATATCGCTTGAGAAAATCTTCAAAAATAATTAATGCTTCATTTGGATTTCCCGAATATCTCTTTGACTCGCCTTTCCAGATAAATGACTTGATAGCAGTTGAATCGTCGCCCTTTGAAAGATCATTAAATACATTATACGCTTCATTGTATTTATTTTGCTGGAACAGAGACCAGGCTAAACCATACTGTGCATTTCGGTAAACCGGTGAACGAGGGAATCGATCAATTATTTCCGAGTATGTATTTGCTGCATTAGCATATTCTTCAACTCTGTAGTGAGAGTTAGCAAGTAAGTACAATGCCTCTGCAAGATTCTCTTTTGGAAGATCCTGCAGTGTAGGATTGTTAAGCTCGAGGATTGAATTATAGTAATCCTTCAAATAAAAATAGCAAACACCAATTCTAACTTGAGCCTGAAGAGCGAGAGGACTGCTGGAATGATAGGTTAACAGTTGATCGTAATATTTAACCGCATTCTGGTAATCTTTCATCTTTTCATAAACACTTGCTAAAGCATAAAGTGAGTGATCTTGAAATCTATTACTTGATTTATCCTCAATTGCCTGTGTTAAAAAATCAATGGCTTCATCAAGTTTTCCTTCTGCTGCATAAGATTCCCCAACCCAGTACATCGATGAACCAATATAGTCGCTGCTGGGATATTGATAGATTAATAATAAATGATTTTTTCTGCAGAGTGCATATCTCTCAATATCAAAATAAATTAATCCAAGTGTGAATAACGATTCCTCTCTGAATTTTGACCAGACAACATTGTTTGCAATAAATTCAAAACCAGTGGCTGCTTCATCTTTCTTCCCCATCTTTAAAAGTGAATTAGCAGAATAAAATCTGGCCGAAGCGTATAGCTCATCTTCAACTCCATAACCCTGGATTACTTCCTCAAAGATTTTATGAGCATCAGCAAATAGCTGCTTGTTATAAGCATCCATTCCTTTGTTAAATTCTTCAGCTACATTTTGACTAAATGCAACAGGGTTGATCAAAAGACCAATTAAAGAAACTAGGACCAAATATTTATTTGTTAGCTGGTACACCATACATCAGTTTAAGACGAAATACTTTCTTTTATAGTTTCAAAATGATAAGTCCTCATTAGCTCAAAATTCTGCATATTCTTAGACTAAATATTAGTTTTATTAAACTTAAAGTCAAGAGATGTAATAAAATATGGATAATCACTTAAAGATATTGATTAGAATGTGTCGGCTTCTCTATAAATATAATGAGATAGTAATGGTTTTTATCCTCAATTATTTTTAAGTTTAAAGCACCAAATTGGAATCAATCACTAAAATGGAGAGAAAATGAAAAAGACCAACATAATCTCATTTGCAGTTATGTTCCTTCTATTAATTCCCACATTTACTTCTGCTCAGTTAGTAAAAATTGGAGTGGGTGGCGGATTAACTCAAGTTTTGGCACCAGATGCCCTCACAAAAGAAGTATCAGAAGGTGGACTTGGATACTCCACTGAATGGAATGCGGGAGTAATTGGGAAAGTTGACTTGCCACTAATCCCCTTTACACCAAGAGCTTTCATTCTGTACCATTCTTTATCAGGAAGTGGTTCTACACCACCAGAACTATTTAAGGCTATGCAAGCCGAAGGTGATTTAGAATATAGTCAATCAATATTAGAAATTGGTGTCGGTGCACAATACAATTTTATTCCCGCTCCCCTTGGGTTTGATCCATACATAGCTTTGGATCTGTCATTCAACAGCTTCGGAAAAAGTAAGGTAAATGACCTTGAAATTGATGGATCAGATGGTTTCAGCAGATTTGGAGGTGGAATCGGAGTTGGAACAGAAATTTCAATCATCCCGGTTGTTAACCTCGATTTATATTTGAGCTACAAAATGTTCAACCTAACCGGCAAAGAAGATGGTGAAGAAACAATTAGTGCTGTTACTCTGGATGCATTTATAATTTTTAACTTCTTATAGTCTTTTTAAGGGAATGCGCTTCGTGTGCATTCCCTTTTCCTTTATATATCTATTCAAAACTCTTAAACCAAAAGCAGATAAATTTTTATTCCCAATCAAGGTAAGACTATCTATCACACTCCGGATTTCTTTAATTGAAGCTTTTGCTCTGAAGGCTCCGTTAATATGAGAATAGAGTTGGTCCTCAAATTTTAATACAGCTAATGTTGCGACAATACAAAGTTCTCGTTCTTTTAAAGAAAGACCCTTTCTTCCCAATACTTTTCCATAACCTTCGAGCACAAGCCATTCAGCCATATCAGGAGAGAAATTTTTAACATTACTTATTAGCTTCTCAAATTTGTTACCATATACCTTTTTACAATTTGCTTCTCCCCTTTTTCTAAAATGATAGAGATTCATATCAGCAGCTTTTGGAATTCTTTTATTTGGATACAACTCCTTCAACAATTTCAATGACAATAAAGCTGAGGGATATCCAGTGAAGAGATAATTCTGTAATAAGGCTTCATAGATTTTTTTAAAAGGTAATTTTCTGGCTTTTGCTTGAACAATCAGGTCTTTCAAAAATTCCATTTTGCGCAGAGCCGCAGCAGCCGGCAATAAGCGGCAAGAGATTTTTAGGATGTATATCAGCAGTATTTATTTGTTTTTCCAAATTTGGATTTCTGATTAGCTATAAAAAAACCCTCGATTAAGAGGGTTTGAAAATTTAATTAGATTTAGTTCAGCAAACTGAGTTCATACTCAGCAGTTTTTTTGTAAGTAGCGTCCTGCTTTGCCTTCTCAAACATTTCCTTTGCTTTTGTATTGTCTCCTTTACCTTTATAAGCAACTCCCATATAAAAATTAGGACCACCCGAAGTTATTTTTGATTTGTTCTTCAAAGCATTTTCTGATGCTGAGATGCATTTATCCCATTCTCCCAATTCGGAATAAAGTTTAGCAAGTGATAAATAAGCTGCATCATAATTATCATTTTCAACAGCTTTATTTAAATACTCAACTGCTTTTGGAGCGTTACCCTGTGATATTTGTTCGTTGCCAAGTTTAGTGTAAGCTAATGATAAATTCTTTTTTACTTTTTTAGTAACACTCGCATTATTGGAAAGAGTTAAAACTTTATCAAATTTATTTATGGCCTCAGTATAATTTCCCATGGAAAAGTAAACACCACCCAAAGCATTGTAGCCGGGTTCAAAATCACCCTTCAGTTTTATACATTCCTCCAATGAAGCTTTTGAACCAGTTAAATCATTAGCCTTTTTCTGAGCTACACCTTTCTGATAATAAATACGATAATCTTTTTCTATTGCAAGTGCTTTATCGTAATTACTAATAGCCCCATTGTAATTTCCAGCTTTCAACTGACTATTACCTTCATTGTAAAGCTTCCCTGCTTCAGAGTTCATTTCCTGAGCAAAGGAAACTAAGGATATAGTCAAAATGAATAGCAGGAGAATCGGAAAGACTTTGTTGTTGTTCATCTATTTATTCCTTTTTCATTTTTGGTTTTTGGATTGAGTGCGGAAGGCGGGACTTGAACCCGCACGCCAATTAAGGCACTACCCCCTCAAGATAGCGTGTATACCAAATTTCACCACTTCCGCAAAAATGGTTGGTAAAAATATGTCCGAAGGTTTTGAAAATCAACCTATAGTTATGGATAGAATAATTTTCCCCTTTTTTGATTTTGAGGCTTATTCAGGGTCTATTGGGGGTCTACGATCCTTAATTAAAAGCTTTCTAACCTCATTTCTGAATCTTTTTTCGAAAATTATAAGCTTTGCTATCTGCTCATACGAAAGGATATCAGAAAGTGAATTAACAAAATCCACCCTGCCCTTATCAAATTGAAGCTGTAAATTATTTATTTCATTTACATCTGATTTTATTTCATCTACTGTGGCAACTCTACCACTTTTAAAGATCACATCCAGATTATCAATTTTTTGCCGAATATTTTCCTGGATTTCATCCTGCAGTTTTCTATGTTCTGAACGTCTGGCAAAAAACCTCAGCGTAGTTTCCTCATCCATTTCAAGGGTTTCTATAAGCTTAATTTTTTCAAGCTGTTCAAATTTTTCTCTGGCTTCTTCATCCTGCCATTTACCTCTTTGTGCAAACAAGGTTGTTGATAGCATAAGTAGTATTAAAAGACTGAGATTTATATTTTTCATTTAGACCTCTTATTAAAATTTTCTGTTTAGAATTTCTGCATAAATTTCATCAATTTTTTGCTGGCTTACACCTACAATTAATTCATTGAAACTGATGTCATAGGCTTCGGCAACTTCATTATTTATTTCGAGTTCTGTAGTTAATAAATTAGTTAGTTCGTTGTCTGAAATATTTTCTGATAGAAGTTTATAAACTTCTGCATCACCATTAAGATCCTCCAGCAATTCAATTTTCTGATTTTCATTCAATGATTGTGTGAACTCCTGAAGCACTATTGCTGGACTTTCACTGCTAAAAAAGTTTTTTAAAATTGATATTGAAAGAATGAATATGAGCATTATCCCAAATGCATATCCAAGATTCCTTTTAACTGATACAGATTTAGGTGCATCAAGCTTTTTCCGAAACTCAGGTATAAATGAATTCAGATAAAGAGAATTTAATTTTAACTTTTTAAGCTCATCAGTTTCGGCATTAACCTTTAAATATTTTTCGAATTCTTCTTTCAGCTCGACAGAGTTATCCAAATCCGCTTCAAATAAATTTCTTTCTTCCGGGGATAACTCGTTCTCAAGATATTTTATTATTCTTTCATCAGTCTTCATCTTTTTCCATTAGCTCCTTCATTTTTCTGAATGCATGAAAATAATTAGCCTTTAATGCACCGATTGACTTTCCTGTTATGTTTGATATTTCTTCGTAGGGTAAGTCGTCATAATTCCTCATTACAAACACTTGCCTTTGTTTTACGGGCAAACTATTTAAATGCTTTTCCATCCTTAAAAATCTTTCCTTTGCCTCAATATTTTCAATTATGTTTTCGTAACCATAGTTATCAACAGCCTCATCGGAACTGAACGTAAATATTCGTTTCAGTTTTTTCTTTTTAATAAGATTCAAGCTCCGTGTTGCAGTTATTTTATAAATCCAGGTATATAATGCTGAACTAAAATTAAATGTCTTCAATTTACCATGCATCACTAAAAGAACCTGCTGAACAATTTCGTGAGCATCATCATGATCACCAAGCATTCGGCGAGCATGCCAATAAATACGCTCCTGATACTTCCTGGCAAGTATGTTAAATGACTGCTCATTTCCGGATAAGAAATCCCGAACAAGTTGATGATCATCTGTTTTTACATTCATTCCGGATTATAGCTATTCTTATAATTTTAGACACAAAAATATCCCTTGAGGTTTAAATAACCACTATTAAACCTGAGCGCTGGAAATGATGTCTAAAATACAACAATTAAAAATCATTACTAATAAAGGAGTAAAAAAATGAGAATTAAAATGTTCACACTTATAGCAATTATTTCTGCTTTGCTGGTCTCCCAGGATCTTTTCGCGCAGGAAACTATGATACGCAAAAGGGATCGGGATCAATTACAGATTCACCAAAAATTGAATCTAACCGAAGAGCAGCAGGAAAAAGCTGATATTCTGAAGCTAGCTCATCAGAAGGAAATGGTTGATCTAAAAGCCAATCTTGAGAAAAAAGAAATTGAAATGGCAGAGCTGAAGAATAAGGGTAATTATACCAGGGAAGAATTCCTATCTAAGACAAATGAAATTATTTCAGCCAGGAACCAAATTGCACTTTCGATGGCAAACCATCAGATGGATGTTTACCAGATTTTAGATGAAACTCAGAAAAAAGATTGGAATAAAATGTCAGGTGAATTCGGTGAAAGAAGACAAAAGAGAATTATGAAAATGATGAGAGATGTTGATGTTCGGGTTGAGTAATATTTATTAAAAAAACTCTCTCCACGAAATGCCGGTCGATGCTGCCGGCATTTTTTTATGCTAAATCCCCGGTGACTGGTCTTAATACAATTTCTTCCGTAACAAGATTATCTTTCTGTAGGTATGAAGAAACAATAATGCGTGCTATGCTTTCTGGATTCATCATCAGCTCGCCTTTTTCCTTCCTAATTTCCTGAGACCACATTGAAGTTTCAGTTGCACCGGGAATAACATTTATGACCCGGATATTATTTTTTCTGACTTCTTCCCGAAGTGAATTACTGTAACCGAGAAGTCCCATTTTTGAAGCAGCATAAACCGAACTCCTTGTAAAAACTTTATCAACAACTACCGAAAGGACGTTGATTATTGTTCCAGATTCATTTTTTATGAATGAAGACAGGACAGATTTAATTGCGTAGATAGAGCCGAGAAGATTTGTATTTATAATATCATTTATTTCATTGACTGAATTGTCAGATGCATTTTTAAACGAGGTAACACCAGCATTATTGATTAAACAATTTACTTCGAATTCGCTGCTGATTTTTTTAAATGTTTGTTCAACATTAGTATGTGAAGCAACATTACAAGGGAAAGGATAAATATTTTCACCCTGTTTACCAGCTTCATCTTTCAGCCGTTCTAGTTCCTGGGCTCGTCTCGCAGATATAAAAACATTGCATCCGATTTTAGCAAACTCAAGCGCGACAGCTTTTCCAATTCCTGAGCTTGCACCTGTAATCCATATTCCGTCTTTCTTTGCCATAATTATAAATTTTTATGTCCGATTAAATTTAAATATTCTGCACGTGTGCGCGGATCATCTTTAAAGTCGCCATAAACAGCACTTGCGGTCGCAGAAGAATTTTGTTTTTGAACTCCTCTCATCATCATACACATATGATAAGCTTCAGAAACAACAGCAACACCTCTCGGCTGAAGATATTTCTGCAGTGTGTCAGCAATCTGCTGTGTCATTCTTTCCTGCACCTGTAATCTGCGTGCAAACACATCAACTATTCGTGGAATTTTGCTCAATCCGATTATCTTTCCATCAGGAATATATGCTACGTGAACTTTTCCGTAAAATGGAAGCATATGATGTTCACATAAACTGTAAAAATCGATGTTCTTTACAAGAACCATCTCATCATACTTTTCATTGAACAGCGCCTCATTCATAACTTCTTCGATATTTTTATCATATCCGGATGTAAGAAACTCATAAGCATCCGCAACTCTGCGTGGTGTTTCTATGAGTCCTTCTCTTTTGGGATCCTCACCAATATTCTTCAACAAATCAGAAATCAAAATTTTTACTTTTGCATTATCCACTTTTATTCTCCTTTGTACTCAAAATAATTATTTTCAGTTTCGTAAAGCTTAACTGAGTATAACTTTCCACCTGAAATTTTATCTGCAAGCTGATTCCAGATAGCGATAGTTATATTTTCTGAAGTTGGAATAATCCCTTTCATAAAATCTGTATCGATATTCAGATTTTTATGATCAACTTTAGAGATAACATTTTCGTGCATTATCTCTTTTAGCTTCTTTATATCAATAACAAAACCTGTATCAGGATTTACTTCACCGAGAACAGTAACCTCTAAAGTGTAATTGTGACCGTGCCAGTTTGGATTGCTGCATTTACCAAACATCTCAAAATTTTCTTCATCGGTAAGTTCAGGTTTGAACAACCGGTGTGCTGCTGCAAATGTTTCTCTTCGGGTTAAATAAACTTTCTTTGCCATTATAATTCTTTCAACGCCTCCATTACTTCTTTGTTATGATCATCAACTTTTACTTTCGGAAATATTTTGCTGATCTTGCCTGAAGGATCAATAATAAAAGTGGTTCTAACAATTCCCATATATTTTCTTCCATACATACTCTTTTCCTGCCAGACACCATACTTCTCTATTACTTCCTTCTTTTCATCACTCAATAGATTAAAAGGAAGCTTATACTTTTCAGCAAATTTTTTATGCGACTCGACTGAATCTGCACTAACACCGATTATTTCTGCTTTCATTTTTCCAAACTTAGGAAATTCATCTCTGAAATTGCAGGCTTCTTTTGTGCAGCCGGAAGTATCATCTTTGGGATAAAAATATAGAACAATGGGTTTTCCTTTAAGGTCAGAAAGAGAAATTATTTTAGCATCCTGATTTTTTAATTTGAACGCAGGCGCTTTATCACCAACTTTGAGTTCCACATCAACCTCCAAAACTTTTTTCTTTAATAATTAAAAAGAAATGATAAATACACTAAATAATTTAAGAATGAATTTAGTGTATAACAATTAACGATTTAAACAATAAACGAGGATGATTAGTTCAAAAATTAATTAAGTCAGTGTTTTAATTTAAGCCTGCTAGCTCAGCAAACCATTTTTTTTACACCATTCATCAAAACCTTTTTCAAGCTGCTCGAAGGAATCAATTGCAAAAAGAATTGGCTGAAGATGCCAGACGTCATATTCCTGAACTACTATCTTCTCGGGATCGAAAGGTTTTACTTCCACCTGATCGGAAAGTGAATGCTGAACTTCTTTAAGAGATGAAAGTACACCAGCACCATAAATTCTTCTTCCTTCAGGATTATTTATTAATCCAAATTCAACCGAGAACCAGTGGAAGGTTTCAAGTTTGACGCTGTCAGCACCTTTTGCATTCAGTGCAGCCTCACCAAATTTCTGATAAAATGAAGCAAAGCTTTTGTTCGTAAGCAAAGGCATATGTCCAAAAATATCGTGAAATAAATCAGGTGCCGGCGTATAGTCAAGCTCTTCTTTTCCGCGTATATAGTCAGTGGAAGGAAAAACTTTTCTTCTTAATAACTCAAAAAAATTCTGTGACTGAATCAATCCCGGAACTCTTGCAACTTTCCAGCCGGTAGTTTTATGAAAGACATGACTTAATTCTTTGAGGTAAGGAATTTTATCAGGTGAAAGATTCAACAGCTCGGTTCCGTCCATATATTCTTTGCATGCTCTGCCGGGGAGAAATTTCATCTGCCGCTCATACAAAAACTTCCAGCTTTGTTGATCGGATTCAGGATAATCAGGATATTTTATTTCATCATGTTCCGGAACAGGACCATCAAGCCATTGCGGGATACAACGGGGATCAATTCCCTCTTGTGCTGCTTTTTCGTATGCTGACAGATTTTCGTTTTTCTGATCTTTCATTCCTTCATCCTGTTAAAATGTTTAGAATATCTTTTACCGAAGTTAATTATTAACGGATATTAATTCAATCTGAATTATAAGATATTAACTTCCTCTTCGAGAATAATTCCAAATCTATTGGAGACTTCTTCTTTTATTCGCATTGCAAATTCCAGTATTTCTGAACCCGTTGCATTTCCAAAATTACAGATAATCAGAGCATGATCAGGTGAAGTTCCGACATCACCGACACGTTTTCCTTTCCAGCCGCACTTTTCAATAAGCCAGCCAGCGGAGATTTTTATTTCTCCCGATTCAGATGGAAAGCTGACAATATCGGAATACTCAGCTTTCAATTTCCGGAATGAGTCTTCGCTAACGACAGGATTTTTGAAGAAGCTTCCTGCGTTACCAATTTTTTGTGGATCTGGTAATTTGCTTTTACGAATTTCAGCTACGGCACTACTTACTTCTTTTATGGTAGGATTGATAATTCCATTCTTTGCAAGGTAATCTGATAACGCTTTGTACGTCAAATTCGGTTTGGGATTCTTCTAGAGATTTAATCGAACAGAAGTAACAACGAAATTATTTTTCAATTCTTCTTTGAAGATGCTTGTGCGATAAGAAAACCGGCATTCATTTTTATTAAAAGTTTTTGTCTCGGCAGAATCAATAAAAACACCATTCAATGAAATGAAAGTATCTGCAAGTTCCTGACCATAAGCACCAATATTCTGAATCGGTGCTGCGCCAACTGTTCCTGGAATTAAAGTAAGATTTTCGATTCCACCATAATTTCTCTCGATACAATATTTAACAAGTTCATTCCAGATAACACCTGCACCCGCTTCAATTACAACTGAGACCGAATTCTCTTTTATTACATCAATATTTTTTATTGAGAGCTTAATTATCAATCCTTCAAAATCTTTTGTGAAGAGAATGTTGCTGCCGCCGCCAAGGATTAATTTACGTTCAGACTTAAACTTTATATCAGAGAGAATTTCTCTCAGCTCATCTTCGGAGAAAACTTCAACGAATAATTTAGCCTTAACATCAACTCCGAGTGTGTTTAATTTTTGCAGTGATTGATTTTGAAGTAACTGCATTAAGTTGGTTAGTGTTTGTTGATAATTAACAAGCGATTTATCTTTGCACAGTCAAATTTAAGAATTCACAATTAATTCTCTGACAAGTTAATGAAAAGAAAAATAGCCCCAAGAAAAAGAGTTCACTTTGATCAGTCGGGAGTTATTCCATACAGGAAGAAGAACGGAAAGACTGAAGTTCTGCTTGTTACTTCCATAAGAAGAAAAAAATGGATAATACCAAAAGGATTTATTGAATATAATATGTCACCTTTTCAGTCAGCCAAGAAGGAAGCATTTGAAGAAGCCGGAGTAAGAGGCAGCAACACTACAAAAATTCTTGGCAGCTACACAGTTAGAAAAAACGGAAGCGAACTTCTCACAAAAATATATTCAATGAAAGTAACGAGAGTCTTCAAAGATTATCCTGAAAAGAACCTGAGAAAAAGAAAATGGTTTTCAGTTTACGATGCAGCAAAGAAAGTTGAAATTGATGAGCTTGCAACAATAATACGTAGGCTGGGAAGGATTAAATTCTAAAAAGTAAAAGCTTAAAATTCCTCGTCGTTCAGCTTTGATTAATCTACCACACACCTCCTTAATCAAATCATAATCAAATCCTTTCGAGAAAAGATAGGTGGATAATTTATTCCGAAGCTCTTTGGGCTCAAAATTTCTTTGCAGCAGCACTTCGTATTTTTTCTTTGCAAGCTTCATTGCACTTTCGTGATCGGTTTCCTTCGGGTGTTGGACTAGCATTTCATCAATTAACTTTGAGGCAATTCCCCTTTTGAACAATTCACCCTTTATCCTTTTAACGCTCCAGTTTTTTGTTTTGCTTTTTTCAGCCACGAATGCACGAACAAATTCTTTGTCATCCAGATAGCCTTTATTCTGCAAATCTTCAATTACTTCATCAATCAGTTTCTGTTCGTAATCTTTATTCCATAATTTTCTTTTCAGTTCAGAAGTAGCGTGATGCCTTCTTCCCAACAACCGAAATGCTCTCTGCTTAATATGAAAAAGTTTGTTCTGCTCAATTAAAAAAGAAAAGCGGTCTTCAGAAATATCATCGCCTTTCTTCAGACCGCTTTTTAGAAAAACTTCAACTGCTAAGAACAGCATTGAGTCATTATCAAAATAAATTGTTACATCATTGTTTCCTTTTTGTACAATACGCGTGATAATCATTTGTGTATAAGATGAGACTCTATTTAAGGTAATGAGTCCTCATTTGTCATTCCCACGAAAGTGGGAATCCATTTAGTTCCAAAATCTATGGATTCCTGCTTTCGCAGGAATGACATCAGAAGTAAACACTATTTTGATTTTTTATCTTTCTGCTTCATTTTATCATCAACATCTTCTTTCTTTTCAGCGGCGACATTTTTAATCATTCCAAGTTTCGTACGAATTTCTTTATCCAGATTATTTCTCATATCCTGCATTTCAATTAACTTTTGTCTGAACCCTTCCCTGCCCTGGAATCGATCTTCGCCATAACTAAACCAGGCACCACTTTTCTTAACAATGCCCAATTCAACTCCAAGATCTATTAAGTCGCCAGTTTTGCTGATTCCTTCGTTGTAAAGAATATCAAACTCAACCTGCTTAAATGGAGGCGCAACTTTACTTTTAACAATTTTAACTTTTGTCCGGTTACCAATAACATCCTCACCCTCTTTTATTGCAGCAATTCTTCTTATATCAATTCGCACGGATGCATAAAACTTAAGTGCATTTCCACCTGTTGTTGTTTCGGGATTTCCGAACATCACTCCAATTTTACTTCTAAGCTGGTTAACAAAAACTACGGATGTTTTAGATTTTGAAATTGCTGCGGTAAGCTTACGAAGCGCCTGTGACATCAATCTTGCCTGAACTGCCATTGTTGCATCTCCCATTTCGCCTTCAATTTCGGAACGCGGAACCAATGCTGCAACAGAATCAATAACAATTACATCAAGTGCATTGCTTCGGACAAGAGTATCAGTAATCTCAAGAGCCTGCTCTCCATAATCTGGTTGTGAGATTAGAAGATTTGCGGTATCGACTCCGAGCTTTTTTGCATAGTTAACATCAAGTGCGTGTTCTGCATCAATGAATGCAGCAAGTCCGCCCATCTTTTGTGCTTCTGCAATTACGTGCAAACAGAGAGTTGTTTTACCACTTGATTCGGGTCCATAAATTTCAGTAACTCTTCCTCTTGGTATTCCTCCGATTCCAAGTGCATAATCAAGCGAAAGTGCACCTGTAGGAATAGCTTCAATTTCCTGAACGATGCCATCGCCTAATTTCATTATTGAGCCTTTGCCATAAGTTTTCTCAATTGACAGGATAGCATCTTCAATGATTTTCATTTTTTGTTCTTTATCTGCGGCCATTTTAGTCTCCATTATTTAAGTTCATAAATTTTTAAAACTTTATATTCAGATCCGACTGGGTTTAAGCACGCTCTGTATAAGTGCAATCTCATTGGCATTAAATTTAACCGGATCGAATGAATACTCTTTAAATCTCTTAATAAAATTTTCACTAACCTGTTTTTTAATTCTTAGCAGGGTTAAATGCCCTTTAAATTTTCTTTTTTCAATTTCGATATCATACTTTGCTAATCTATTGTTCAATTGATCTACAAGCAAAACAATTGAATCATCAGTTTCTACATTACACCACAGTATTTTCGCTTGATTATCCCTGAAGAAAAAACCAAACCTTGAAACCCTACAATTAAAAGCAGTATAATTTTTAACAAACTCAAGTTCATCAGTGATCTGAGGAAGCAGTTCTTCTTTTACTTCTCCGATAAATTTTAATGTAAGATGAACTTTGTCTTTATCCTCCCAACGATAGTCCGATGGATTTTCAGAAGCTGCATAGCAATGTTTGAAAATTTCCGACTTAACTACATCGGGAATTTTTAGCGCGACAAAAAGCCTAATCATCCCAGGAAATTCCGAGGAGCTGCCTTCTTACAAAATCTAATGCAGCCTGAGCAGTCCGCTGCTTATTTAGTAATCGATCATCACCGAAATGAAATTTTCTTGCTGTGCAAACTTTTTCATCGCAGTAACCAATATAAACAAGTCCAATTGGTTTATCCGCTGTTGCTCCTGTTGGACCCATTATTCCTGTTGTAGCCAAACCAATATCCGCACCGCTTGTGGATTTAACTCCTTCAGCCATTTGCATCGCAACTTCCATACTTACAGCACCTTGCTCTGCGAGTGTATCTTCATTCACTTTTAATATTTCAACTTTGGCAGCGTTGCTGTAGCAGATAACACCTCGCTCAAAATATTTACTGCTTCCGCTGACATTAGTGAGCATATTTCCAACAAGTCCGCCGGTACAGGATTCAGCAGTTGCAATTTTAAATTCTCTTTCCATCAGAAGTCTGCCAACAACTACTTCAAGCTGATCATCACCAACTCCATAAATAAATCGGCCGGCTTTACTTCGTATTCTCTGTTCGACTTCAGTCAGCTTATTCTTTAATTGCTTTTCATCATCACCTTCAACAGACAAACGAAGTTTCACACCAAACTGATTTGGCAGAAAAGCAAGTTTTGCTCCCTGTAAAAGTTCATCAATGTTTCCCAATCTTTCGTACAGTGTTGATTCGGGGATGCCTGTTGTAAGAATCATCTTCCTCAAAAGAATTTTTTGTCCCGCACCAATTCTCTCTTTTAGTTTCGGGATGATTGTAAATTCCATCATTGCTTCCATTTCGTATGGAACACCGGGCATCACTGCGTATATCTTATCGTCTTTTTCTATCCATAGACCCGGTGCAGTGCCAAGCTGGTTTCTGATTACTTCAGCAATTTTAGGAACCTTTGCCTGATCAATATTTACTTCAGTTACTATTCTTTTTCTTTTCTCAAAAAGAGTTTTTATGTCTTCAAGAACTTCCTGGTTTTCAATCAACTCTGTATTAAAAAAATCTACAATTGATTTTCTTGTAACATCATCGTGAGTAGGACCCAGTCCTCCGGTTATAATTATTAAATCAGCAACTCCGGAAGCGAAATTTAATTCATTAAGAATAACCGAATTGTCATCTCCAATAACTGAAGATTTAATTACCGGTATATTTATTTCGAATAGCTGAGCACCGATGTATGCTGCATTTGTGTTAAGAGTATTTCCGAGCAGAATTTCATCGCCAATCGTAATAATGTATGCTTTCATTTCAATCAAATAATATGGTTAAAAAGTACCGAACAAATATACTACAAGATGCATAATTATGAGAGTGTAAATGCCCGATATCACATCATCAATCATAATTCCCAGGCCGCCTTTAAGTCGTTCAAGGTTTCTTGCTGGCGGCGGTTTAATAATATCAAGGATTCTCCATAGAATAAAAGCTGACACTACGATACCAATGCTTTTGGGTAATGCAACGAGTGAAATCCACATACCAACAACTTCATCAACTGTGCATTGACTCGGATCTTTTCCGTATTCAACTTCAAACTTATCGCCCAAATAAATTCCATAAACCATAAAAATTATTATTGCAGGAATGATAACAAACAACTCTTCAAAGCCGGGTATCAGGTAGATGATCAACGCAGCAAGACTTCCAACTGTACCTGAAATGTAAGGCGAATAGCCGGTATAGAAACCCGAACCTATAAATTTTTCAAAAAAATTAATTTTCAACTTTTAACATCTTTAAAATGATTTGCCAATTTCTCATTATATATAAAACTCCTGAGTGAAATGTTACACCAGTTATCAGCAAAGCGATAAAAAATATTAGTTGCCCATTAAGTAAAGATGAGATTAAGTCTCCATAAACAGAATTAATTTCAGGTGTAAATTGAGCGACGTAAAGGATCAGTAAATAATAAAGAAAAATCATTTGAAGCATAGTTTTCCATTTTGCATAGTAGCTTGTCGTGAATGCGTAGCTTTTCATATCAGCAAATACTCTAAGAAGAGTAATAAGAACATCTCTTCCGACGATGATAATAACCATCCACCATGGAATTAAATCAACGACAGCGAATCCAATAAAAGCAGCAGAGGTTAAAATTTTATCGGCAAGCGGGTCCCAGAATTTTCCCCAACTTGTAATGTAATTGAATTTTCTTGCAAGCCAACCGTCATACCAATCAGAAAGAGCCGCTACAATATATATTGCTACTGACACTTGCTTCATCCAGATGACATCGGATAAAAATAAAAAGAGGAATACCGGAGAGAGTATTATTCTTAAAATAGTTAGTTGATTTGGAAGCGTCATTTAATAATAAGATCCCGGTTGAAAAGAAAATCAGGACTAATTTCAATAATTAGTTGTAATTCTAATAAAAAAATTATTAGAAATAAAATTAAACTAAACTTTCCCCGGTTAATTTTTTATAGATGTCGAGGTATTTTTCGCTTGTTTTTCTTATAATGTCACCGGGCAGCGGTGGAGGTGGTGGCTGCATATTAAATTTTATTGAAATAAGATAATCACGAACAAATTGCTTATCAAAGCTCTCCTGCCCTCTTCCCTTTTCATATTTATCAAGAGGCCAGAACCTTGATGAATCAGGAGTCAGCACTTCATCAACAAGAATTATTTCACCGTTTACTTTACCAAACTCAAACTTGGTATCTGCTATTATAATTCCTTTGGTGAGGGCATAATCCGAAGCTTTTTTGTAAATATTAATTGTAGCTTCTTTTACAGCATTGAATGTATTCTTATCAACAATTTGCATTGCTTGCTCGGCGGAAATATTTTCATCGTGCTCACCGATCTCAGCTTTGGTGGATGGAGTGAACAGCGGCTCGGGAAATTTTTCTGATTCCTGCAATCCTGCTTGAAGTTTTATACCGGAGATCTCACCAGTCTTATTATAATCCTTCCATCCAGATCCGGTAATATATCCGCGCACGATACATTCAATCGGAACTACCTTTGCTTTTTTAATAAGCATTGATCTGCCATTAAGAACGTCAGCATATTCTTTACATTCAGCTGGATACTTGTTTACATCAGTAGTAATGAAATGATTTGCAATAATATCCTTTGTAAAGTTGAACCAGAACTCAGAAATTTTTGTGAGCACCATTCCTTTGTAAGGAATGCCCTGGTTCATTATTACATCGAATGCTGATATTCTGTCAGTAGAGACAAGCAGGAGATAGTCGCCCACTTCATAGATATCTCGAACTTTACCGCGTGCGTATAATTTTAATTTTGGAAAATTTGTTTGAAGAATTACTTCAGGTTGCATAGAATTCCCTCGATTTTTAGTCGAAATATATTATCTGCTATTCTTTTATCAAATAAGTTTTATTAAAAAAAGTGACCGATTACACTTTGCTAAGCAAACAGGAATCAGCCGATTTTCTTTAATTCAAATTTCATCTCGTCATAACCTAATAGATTCATAACTGTTCCTATAAATCCTTTAGAATCAATAAATGCTTCAAGTTTCACCAAACCAATATTAGGAGTTCGCCACTCATAAAATTTGGTATGTGTACCTCTTTTCTTTTTATGGATATCAATTTGAAATTTCACGCAATCAAAGTTACCGGCTTCAGTTTCTACTATTTCTCTACCTAAAACTTTGCCTGAAACCATAATAGTGTCAGGATTTTCTTCATCAATATACTCAACACCATTCCAGGTCCAGGAATCATTATTTTTAAGCGGGAAAGGAAATCTTAAGTATGGACGACCATAAGTCACCGAAGAACTCGATGAAATGAAAAGAAATACATCAACTTCTTGTTCAAGCTTTGTTAAAAAAACTGTGTCATTCTCGACGTGAACTGTTTGAACGAAGTAGAAATCATCATTTCGTAAATCCATTATGTAACTGTTGCCTTTTTTCTTTATCTCAGCGTATGCTTCGCCCATGCTGGAATTATAAACCAATTTCAATGAAGGATCTGTTGGAAAATATTCCGGGCCAATATTAACTTCATCCAAATTACTACTTGAATTATTATTATAAAGGTGAGAAATAACATCCGAATTAAGAACTCCAGAAATGAGCAAGAGGCTCGCCAGTAGAAATATTTTTGTAATCATTTTCTTTAAAATACTTTTTAAATTATTTATATATTAAGGTAAAGCAAGTTACTGGTTGGCCAAATAGTTCTAAGGTCAATTATTCCTGGACAAATACGCTTCAAAGTAAATATCTCTTTGGATCAATTGTCCGGGATATTCAACAGGAAACAAAAAGAAAAGACCTATCCAAAACGATTTACTTTTAGGTGAATAAGAAAGAAAATCAAACTTACGCCCGAAGTTTCGTTTTTTAAGAACCTTTAATTCAACCTTATCAAGGAAATACTTAAGCGAGTTATTGTTAAAACCAATAACGTGATATGGAGAATCAAATGGTTTCAATTTTTCAGATTCATTCTTTTTGCCAGTTAGTACGAAAACAAGTTTTCTTACACTATTAAAAAGACAATCTTCATTAGGTACTCCAATGTAAATTACCCCACCTTTGCTTAGAAGCTTTTTTATTTTCGACAGGTATTCAAAAGGATTCAGAACATGTTCAATAACTGAATCAACATATATAAAATCGAAGTAATTTTCAGGTAAGTCAGATTCAAGAAGATTGGATTTAATAAACTTTATTTCTGATAGTTTCGCTTCCTGTAATCGATTATCTACTATATCAATTCCGGTTGCTTCCCAGCCTCGTCCATGAGCTTCCAACAATCCTTTTCCCTCACCTGCACCCACATCCAGATATTTAAGTTTCTGACTTTTATTCTCAATAAAACTTCTTGCCGTATCGAATCTTTTAGCAAGTTCTTTTTTTCTTTTCTCTACTAACCAATTGGATTGGTTAGAGAAATATTCAGAATTATAAAGTTGGCTCCATTGACTACCATTAAAATCAATTTTAGGTGAAACATAGTAAAGCTCGCAATTATTACACTGAACTATCTTGAATTCTTTATCAACAAATCTTTTAGAAATTAAGTTAGTTTTTGGTAAACCAATTTCTTTTTTTTGATCTGAACTGCAAACAGGGCAGCAATCTTTCATTCATAATCTCCGATTATAACAAGTGAAGGTTGAGTTAAGCTAAATGATTTATTTTGAGTTATAAAAAAGTGAGAATGTTTAAATATAAAAAAAGAGGCTGTCGGTATCAGCCTCAATTGACGTGGGCAGAGACGGAATTGAACCGCCGACACATGGATTTTCAGTCCATTGCTCTACCGACTGAGCTATCTGCCCAAAATTTTGCGAGCAAAAATAAGAATAAACTTAGTTTTCTCAAAAGAATTATTCTACGGTAACACTCTTGGCTAAATTCCTTGGTTGGTCTACATCCAATGCTTTTTTAACAGCAATATGATAAGCTAAAAGCTGTAAAGGAATAGAAGTGAGTATCGGAGTTAACATTTCAATTGTTCTTGGGATTTTTATTGTATGGTCAACTAACTTGTCTATTTCACCATTACCTTCATCCGTAATGGCAATTATCCTTCCACCTCTTGCTCTTACCTCCTGAATATTACTCAATATTTTTTCATAAGTGGAATCTTTAGGAGCGATAAAAACAACTGGCATATTCTCATCAATTAAAGCGATTGGACCATGTTTCATTTCGGCAGCAGGATAACCTTCGGCATGAATGTACGAAATCTCTTTTAACTTTAGTGCACCCTCTAATGCAGCGGGAAAATTATATCCTCTTCCTAAATACAGAAAATTCGGTGAGTCTTTGAATTCTTCTGCAAGTTGTTCAATCTCATCATTTAATTTTAATATCTGCGCTATTTTGGAAGGTATTTCATCTAGCGCATCAGCAATCTTTTTTCCTTCAGAAGGTTTAAGTCCTTTTCTTTTGCTTATTAAAAGAGTTATTAAAGCAAGAACAACAAGCTGCGCCGTAAATGCTTTAGTAGATGCAACTCCAATTTCAGGACCGGCGTGAATGTAAACACCACTCATACTTTCCCGAGCGATTGTGCTTCCTACTACGTTACAGATTCCAAGTGCCAATGCACCTCTGCTTTTTGCTTCTTTTAAAGCTGCAAGAGTATCGGCAGTTTCTCCACTTTGTGAAATAAAAAATATAGAATCTTCACCCGATAAAATCGGGTTGCGGTATCTAAATTCAGAGGCATACTCAACTTCAACTGGTATTCTTGCATATTGCTCCAACATATACTCACCAACAAGTGCAGCATGCCAGGATGTTCCGCAGGCTGAAATCAATATCCTTTTTGAATTAACCAGCCTGTCAATTATATCATTTAATCCACCAAGCTTTGCAGAACCTTCCTCAATCAGCAGTCTTCCCCGCATTGAATTGCGTGTTGACTCAGGTTGTTCCATTATTTCTTTCAACATAAAATGAGGATAGCCGCCTTTGTCTATCTCATCAATGCTCATATTAATTTCGTGGATTTCTTTTTCAATCTCTTTATCTAAAATTGACTTGACTACGTACCTGTCCTTGTAAATCTCTGCAAACTCACCATCCTCCAGGTATATTACATTTTTCGTATAAGCAAGGATTGCAGAAACATCCGAAGCAATAAAATTTTCACCAGTACCTATGCCAATAACCAAAGGTGATCCTTTTCTTGCTGCAATTATTTTATCAGGTTCCTTTGCATACATTACTGCAAGACCATAAGTACCATTGACTTCATTTAATGTCATTTGAACGGATTTGCTTAAATTAATTCCTTTATTCAAAAAGCTATCAATTAGGTGAGCCAAAACTTCAGTGTCAGTATCACTTTCAAATTTATAACCCAGTGTTATTAAATTGTTTTTTAGCGCCTGAAAATTTTCGATAATTCCATTATGAATTATGAAGAGAGTTTTATTTGCATTAGTATGCGGGTGAGCATTCTGTTCGTTGGGAATACCATGTGTCGCCCATCTGGTATGACCAATTCCAATTTCCGATTCTAATACTAGTTCACTTACTCTTTCTTCAAGCAAAGAAACTTTGCCTTTTGTTTTTATAACTATCGGCTCATCTTCGTGGATAATGCCAATACCTGCAGAATCATATCCTCGATATTCAAGCCGTTTAAGTCCCTGTATCAAAATAGGCACACAATTCTTATTTCCTACATATCCTACTATTCCACACATGCTATTTTTTAGCCTCCTAATTAAATTTAGTTGATTGAATCTTCCTGTCGTTCAAATTTAATGCCGATATGAAAGGTATGAAACAGAAGCCCAATTTTTGAGTACAAAATCAGGCTTCATAAATTTGGATTATCTAACCTTTGCCAGTTTTTGAGTGATGGTTTTCGTTTTATCAGGAAACTTTGCAATCACTTTATATAAGTAAACACCATTACCTACTTCATCGCCATCCTCGTCTCTGCCATCCCAATATATCTTATTAAAATTTGTGATTAAATCAGTTGGCGAAAGTTTAATGTCCCGGATTAACCTGCCGGCAATTGTATAAATCTTTATATCCAATTCATCAGGCTTATTCTGTCCTTTGAGAATGAATGTAAAATGAGTAGTCCTGGCAAATGGATTTGGATAATTGTACATATCAGTTATATCATTTTCATTATAAGACATAGAATATCACTCTGTAAGAAGTTGAATCGAAGAAATTGCCTGATTTATCTTTTGCAAGAACTTCAAGTGTGTGTCTTCCGATCATTAAGTGTTGGTTTCCAGGTAATTATAAACGGAGTTCCCGCACCTTCATAACTCGTAACTGATTTCGGGTTGATAGAACCTTAACGGTTTATTGTTATGAACAATTGTAAATAATGTTGTATCAAGAGGAAGTGGACTGTTATCTTCGAGTTTGATGATAACTTCGGGCGTGGAAGAAACAATATCATTATCAATAATTTCCTGACCATCAAATTTAACATCAAAGATTGGTCGGATCGAGTCCCTGGCAACAAAGAAATTCTGTGTGATAAGATTGTTAAAATAAAAATATTCTCTTTTTCTCTGCTCACCGAATACTGTAATTTCATTTTCGAAAAGTAGTCCTCTTGTATCAACTGTATATTCAACCGGAACTGAATAACTATCAGCAGGTACACTCACTATCGGGCTGTAAACTAAACTGTCCAATCCGTTGAGATAGAAATTTAACTTGAGAGAATCAGCCGAAAGATCCCCAAAACTTCTTGCTTTAAAGTCGAATGTAACAGGATACCCCTGAAGCAGAGAATCTTGCTGAAAATTAAAATCTTCCCTTTCAACATATACATCCGAAAGTGGATGGTAGTCAAACTGCACACTCCTTAGCTCCATTGGTTCCGCAGTTGAAAATGTGGAATCAGTCAAATCAAAATGAAGTCTGAGATTTGTATATATATCGGGATTAAATTCAGAAAGAGAAACTGAGTCCGGAAGATTTACCTGGAGCGTATCCCAATTCTTAGTGGAAGAATTCTGACCCAACAGAAAAGTTGAGTATTCCCCTGTTGGACTTGGATTGGTAAAGTCGTACTTCAAATTATTCCACCACGCTACTGGGCCGACTTGTTTGCTTGTTATCGTACCGTTGGCATCAACATAATAGCCTGCAAATTTTCCAAATTTCGGAACTACAGTAGAGTCGGCATATCTAAATACAGAACCATAAATTTTATCGTTTTGCCAATCATTACACCATGAATAATATCTTTGGAAGTTTGCCGGATGGGGTTCCATAATAAGCCATTCTTCTTCAAAAATTCCATCTGTTAGTCTATGCCTTCTCATAAAATTATTAAAATAATCACAAGTATATATTCGCTCTCCGTGAACAAAGAACCCTGTAAAACTTGATACATAACTGATACCAAATAGCTCAATATCAGGTTTAGCTAGTGCCCATCCATTTGCTGGATCAAAAGTTCTCACAGTATATTTAGGGGTGAGCAGAGAATCTGTATAGGATAAATTATAAATGTACTGACCATCTGAAGTAAGGTACTGCGGACCCTTTGAAACTGTAGCTATGTCTCCTAATTAAACCTGGTGGAACTGCTACTGTGTCAATCACCTCAGTTTGAGTATTAATTCTTACAATTTTATAAGGCTCACCGATTGCAACATAAAGGTAACCATGGCTGTGATAAACTATACTATTAAATACAGTATCGCGAAAATTTGAAAATGTTCCATAGAATTGACCTTCCACTGTACCGTTATTGCCAGTTCCTACCCGATAAATCGAGGACATTCCGTCCGACACTTCTTTTGCAAAGAACCATATGTTAGCAAAATACAGATATGTGCCGTCTGTAGTTATAGTAGTAAGAGATAAACTGTCGGGAATTTGAGGGTCTGGTAAAAAATTACCCAAATTTGTTTTTTCTTTTGGTCTGGCAGGTAGTGGATCTGTATTTAGGACCAGACTCTTTGTTGCTTCCACATATTTTATGTTATATAAAGAAAATGTTTTTAGGATTTCACTGTGAGCGTAGTAACCGCTCTTCTGATCATTCATCACTGAAAAACTTCTGATCGGACCCCAGTTTCCAAAATCCTGGCCGTCAAAAATTCTTGCTCTCCAGAAATAAACACTAGCTGGCAAGTTGGGTGAATTCCATCTAGCAAAGGATCGATTCGGAATTATTTCCACGGAAGTAATTATCGGAGCTAAAAAATTAAGTGAAGTGTCAATTTGTATAAAATACTTTAGTTCTTTTTGGATGTAATAACCAATATCTGCAAAAGTAAATTCCACTTGACCAGATGAAGAAACAAATCCATCAATTGGAGTTAAAATATTTGGTTCACTAATATTGAAGATAATAATTTGTGCTGTTCCTATATTATCCGAATGATCATCTTCCATTATACTCTCTGTTTCATTAACCTTGGCTGTTAGTGTATAAAATCCACCTTTATCAGGAACCCATGGAAAATAAACTGAGTCTTTTTCACCGAAGTTCGCCCTTTTTATTGAACCAATTTGATATGAAGTATCAGGTAATGCTGCAAAAAGTTCAACAACCACAGAATCATTCGGAAATACAGCTCCCCAGTTTGATATATTTATTTTTACCTGTATGCTATCACCGAGTAAAGGATTTTCTGGAATCAGGCTAATATCACTTGACTTCAATGCAAAATCAGGATAGTTAGGTAATGCAAGTTTCATTACAGGATCACCTAAATATGTTAACAAATTAATTTGCGTACCGTATAGCCCTCCAGCTGGTACACGGTTCTTTGAATTCATAAAGGCCTTGCCGGTAATAAAATTTCTTTTATTAAATATCTCATCAAATAATTCACGGTTGATAGCGGTTCCAACACCCCAATATGTCAAACCCGAGCTTCCGTAAAAACCAATACTGCCTTTACCGGGGACTTTATTAAATTGTTCACCGAATACATCCTGATTATCGAAATGTGCTGTATAACAAGTTACACTTAGAATTACCGGCAATCTTCCTTCATTCTCAAGTAAATAAATATCATCATTTGTAAATACAAGATCCCACTGGTAACCGCCTCCGTGTCCGTAATAATTGACGAGTACGGCACCTTTATTAATTTCTTCTCTTATCTTTGGTCCTTCACCCTGGTAGGGTTCATGTTCAGGTTTACTTGGGAAGCGAAAGACATAAGACGCAGCATATCCCTGTGGAATAACATAGGTATTGCCCAGGTATAAACTTGCATCATTAAAGCCAAATTGAGTTTCATCCTGAAGACTCAATCCTGAAGCGAGGAGAAGTACATTTTGTTTCCATGGTTTTGTTGGATCATCAGGGTAATCAGTTAATTTTTGCAACAGAATATTTCCTTCAGCCACTGTTTCAATAGATAATCTGCCAATTGCCAGATCAGGAGCAGCATCATTTCCCACAACAGCCACTATCAGATTATCGCTGGCAGCTTGTCCATATTGGGTCGTGTAAATAGGAATAGATGGAATAAAATTTGGCCGACTTGTAGCAAGTAATGCTCTATAATCGTAACTCATATCACCTAACAGCACAACGTATGCAGGAGCAGGAGTTTCCCAATTATCAAAAGCATATTTAGTAAATTCTCTTAAAGATTTTGGTTCTAAAAATCCAAAAGAGAATTCATCATAAATATCCTGAACGTATACTATTTGTATTCTCGGATTAGGAATATTCTCATCAGGAAAATTAGTGGATCTAAGATTTGCAAGCTGATTTGCGACGTCTTTAAACTTGTGATGCGTAATTATAATGTAATCAGCACCATTGGTGATATTTCTTAAATCAGAGGGGATATCTGCAACTATAGAATCAACTGTTGAATAATAATCACTTGCTGCCAAGAAGTATTCAGTTGGAGCTTTCACTGTATCAACAAATTGCTGGTAACCTGCTGGCTCATTAGGAGATACATCATTTTATTTTTACTAGGAACATAAATTCGCATGTCACTGCCTTCCCAACTATAAATTCCATAAGCGTTGACTCCATAAATATCATAATTTTTAAAGTTATAATACTTTCCAAATGCTGAATTACCTCTCCAGTACTCAAATTCAATCCAGTTTATTCTTATCTCATCATCTATTGCAGTACATTGATCACCTCTAACTTCAATCCGAAGTTCATTACCAGGATAAATTGGTATGCTATCTGGAGAGGCATAAAATCTTTTATCGAAGACTGCATTATCTTGTCCATTCCAAGAAATACTACCAACCTCTTTATTATTGATAATGATATAAGCTTTGTGATCGAGTGGACATTGAAAATCCGTACTCATTCCTTGCATTGCAATCTTTAAACGTATATAAGCTGAATCAGTATTCCATACGGGAAACTGCCCGAAATAATGAACAAACGCATATGAAACTTGTTGGTTTCTAGAAGAAGCTTTATCCCAGAACCAGAAATCCCTGTTATCATTGCCTGCGTAACCTAATCTCTCATACAAAGAATCTTTTTCAAAATGTAATGTTGTCAAATTATTAAAATAAGTTCTCGAATAATCTGACCAGCCTGGCGTATTTTATAATTTACACCAGTTGAATCACTCTGATAAGAGAACCAGTAAACATTCGATAAGTTGTATATATTCATTGTACAAAAAGGAGTAGCCGTTGCCGGGTATCCAACAAATTGCAAATAATCACCAGCATTAAAAATTGAATCTGAATTATTGTCAAACACCTCGATTGGAACAGGTAGACCATCGTTGAACATTTCTAGTTTGCTGATTGAAGTATTTGATCCTAACTGAACACCCGATGAAATTAATTCCTCATAAGTCATTCTGTAAACATCTTTTTCTTTAACATAAATTTTGAAGTAATTTTTATTGGGATTATACCAGTATGCATCCTGGAGTAGAGGCGAATCCCCTGAAGAACTCTTCCCAGTAAAACTTTTTGCCTCTTGATAATTAATAACAGATGACTTTAAAAAATCATCAGTCATTGCATCATTGAATGACTGAACATTCATACCACCGCGTGCATTAAAATCAATTCTGATCATAATGTAAGAAGTAAAAACAAGCTCCCTCGTAACGGGGTTAAACTGATAAGGAGTAACAGCGATTGGTAAAACACTTGCATAACGAACAACATACATCTCTTCTAAATTAGCAGGAGAAGCCGGGAACAACTCATTCCGAGCATAAATTTCCTTATTTACATTTTCAAAATCCTGATTAACAAAAGCCGGATCTTCCTCAGGGTAAGGAATTATAAATTTATTTTTAATTACTGACTGTTTTTGATTAATTATTTTAACATCAGGTTTGCTATCGAAAGGTACACCTGCAAGCACCTTAAATTCAGGTACCCAAGGATCACCTGGATTTCGGATGGAGTGATCTTCCCCCCGGATTTTTTGAAATGTTCTGCCCTCAATTGTAGTATCAACAACAGTATAGGAGTTGCCAAAATTGAATTCAACTATTATATGATCTGTGCCCGATTCAATTACTTTATAAACTTGTGGGAATATATTCAGGCACGAAAAAAATAAAACAATAACAAAGAACAAGCGAGATATTAATTTCATTTAGCTCCTCGAAGGTTGAAAATTCAGTCGAAACATAGCACTTTGACTATATCAAGGCAAGTGCAAAAAAAAGCAATTCTGAGTTTTATTCTAATGGTGTTGTAAATCTTTCAGGCAGGAAGATGTAAAATATGTAAGAAATTAAATTTATATTAAAAAATAAGGAATTAAGGAAAAAAAAGAAAATAAGAATTTTTAAGAAGATAAGAATATTAATATAGATTGTTTTTAATTAAGGATAAGGAATAAGGATATAGTAGTTTGGAGAGGAAGAGGAGGATTAGGAAAAAAATTAGGTATATTGGAGGAAGAGAGGAAATAGAAAAATTGTTTAATGAGTGAAAATAAAGGAAAAGTAAGGATTAAGAATGATTTATAGTTGTGTAATTTTATAAAAATAAGAAAGGATGGAAGGGAGGACAAGGAGTGAGGAATAAGTATAATTGTGAGGATGGATAGATTAAAGAAATAAATAAAGAGTAGAATTAAAGGAGAGAAGTGATAAATAGTGTGCATTTTTTAATGAAAGAAAAGAAAGGGGAGAGATGGAAAATATAATATTTTAATATAGAATGTTTAATTTATATGTTTTAATTAGGATTATTATTATTGTGAATTTAATTTATTGTCCTTTTGGAGAAGAATTAATAGGCTAAAAGGTGTTTGATCATAGGGAGTAAAGTAAATTTAAAATGTTATTAGATATTGAGTAAGGATATAAGAAAAAATATATATTATAATATGAGGGTATATTTAATTATTGTGTGAATAATAATATATTTTATAAAATATTAAATAAATTAGCTTTAATTATATTGGAAGTAAAATGTGTTTATTATTTATTACAATTTATATGGTGAAGAGTAAAATAATTATAAGATAAATTTTATCAAAAAAATAAAAAAATGAATATTAAAGTTAATTTAGTGAATTAAGATGCAGTGTCTTGATCAGTTGGTAAAAGCTGAAAATTCACTTTCGTGTAAAAATTCCAACTGTCTGAAAATTTATCCTATCGTAAATAGTATTCCAATTTTAATTAACGAAGAAAACAGTGTTTTTTTAATTAAAGATTTTTTGGATAATAAAGAAACCACTCTTAATCTAAGTAAGAACACTTTATAAAAGATAGCAAAAAAAATTGTCCCTTCGATAAGTAATAATATTAAAGGCAAAAACAAACTATAAAAAATTATTAAAATTATTACTTAGTCGAACTCCAAATCCAAAAGTTTTAGTTGTTGGTGGAAGTATTTCGGGTGAAGGATTTGAACAATTACTATCAGAACCAAAATTAATCTAATAGAAAGTGACGTTACCTTCGGACAAGGACACAAATAGTTTTTGATGCTCACAATATTCCATTCTCAAATGAATTTTTTGACTGCGTTATTATACAGGCAGTATTAGAACATGTAATTGATCCTCACAGATGTGTTAAGGAAGTCCACAGAGTTTTAAATAAGCATGGTTTGGTTTATGCTGAAACACCATTTATGCAGCAAGTTCATATGGGAAGATATGATTTTCAGCGATTCACTCATTTAGGTCACCGAAGATTGTTTCGGGATTTTAATGAAATTGAAAGTGGTGCAGTTTGTGGTTCCGGAATGGCATTAGCATGGGCTTACAGCTATTTCATATTTAGCTTCTTCAGTTCAAAGAGGGTAAGGAAATTGCTCATACCAATTACAAGGATTACCTCGTTTTTCTGGAAATACTTTGATTATATCCATATAAATAAACCAGGTACATTAGATGCTGCATCCGGTTACTTTTTTATGGGGAAAAAATCTGAGATTCCTTTAGATGATCGGGATTTATTAAAGCTATACAAAGGATTATTATAGATGCATTTGAAATTGAATGAGATGTGCGGCAGGAAGTTAAAAATATAATACATAAATGAAAGTAAATCGGCTAGAATCCTTTCGTATTTCCTCTTATCATTTGCCAGATCGTTATCAAAATTATTTGTATGTCAAATTTCATAGACCAGTTCTCAATGTACCACAGATCAAATTTCATTTTTTCAGTGATATGTTGTTTACTTTCTTTCTCGTCCACAACCTCACCCCGCAGGCCATTAATCTGTGACCAGCCTGTAACACCCGGCCGAACATTATATCTCATTTGAATATCTTCAAATACTCTTTGATAAACCTGATCCACACCTTTTATAAGAGGTCTTGGACCAACAACCGACATATCACCTTTTAATACGTTAATAAATTGAGGTAACTCATCCAGATTTGTTTTTCTTAAAACCCTACCAATCCTGGTGACTCTTGGATCTTTTTTGACAATCGGTTCGAATTCTACTGAACTCTTTTTCTGATATGTGAGAGTTCTGAACTTAAGACATTTAAAGGGCCTCTTCCTCATACCATATCTTTCCTGGATAAATATTGCCGGTCCTTTTGAATCCAGCCTGATTAGCAGGGAGACTATTGGCATCAGCCAGGATAAAACAAATATTATAACCAAAAGAGAAAAGAAAATATCAAAAACTCTTTTGAGAAATCTTCTCAAGAATTCATTTAAGGGTTCATCTCTAACAGTAATTACGGGAATATTACTAACAGAACTAATCTGAAATCTACCAGATAAAAACTTAAGAAAATCAGGAATCACATGAATCTTCACAGCATTCTTATTACAAATGCTTACTATATCATCCAGGTTTATACCTGAATCAGCGTGCAGAGCAATAACTACATCCTCAACTTTTTTCTCTTTGATAACTTTATCAAGCTCAGAGAAAGTTCCAATAACATTTTCAGATGGACTATTACTTATGAAACCTACAAATCTATGCCCGTACCCAGGATTTTTAGTAATTACTTCTCTAAATTTTTCTCCAATTTTATTAGCTCCAATAATCAATAAATTCCTGATCGACTTACCCTTATTTCGTAAAGCTCTAAGTGCACCTTTAAAGATTATACTCCTGATTGTTATAGTGAGAAATATCAATAGTCCATTGATAACAATAAAATTTCTTGTAAATAACTGCTGTTTAATAATAAAAAGGAAAAGAATGTTAAAAATTGAAATTATAATTGACAATTTTAGAATATTATAAATTTGAATAGGAAATGGCCGTATCATAAATTCTTGATAAAAGTCACTTGAGTTAGTATAAAAAAACCAGACAAAGTTTAATATTAAAAGAAGTAAATAAGGTTGGTTTTTTTCCAGGCTCATGTCTGAGGTATGTGAAATAAGTAAAGCTAAAAAAAAGGAAAGATTTATTAGCAAAAAGTCAATTACGACACTGGTGACATATATGGATTTTTTATTGACAATCATCAGTTATAATCTGATTACATTTCACAAAAATTGATTGCTGGGAGATAGTTTGCCAAAATAACCTTGAGAAAAAAATGCTCCCCAATAGTTTAAAGTTTCCACTTTTCTTGATGTGCTTTCAATTATCTAGGTAAAGACAATAATGATTTAATTTAAGTGGATGCTTACTTTAAATAAATACTTATTAAAAAATCTACTCTAATTTAACAATAATTAAGAAAATTGCAGATAGTGTAAAAACGAGTGATCCATTATCCTAATAAAAGAAAATATCAATAGCATTTATCTTCCAAGAAAAATATCAATCAAAGAGAATTAAAAGAAAGAAGTTTTAATACTTATATTTAAATAAGAATTTTGGGTTTACTTTTCATCATTAAATCTTAATTAAATACCAAATCAGAAATAAAGTGAATCATAGTTGGAATGGCGTGAAGTTGCAAAGAACTAATCAACTTTTCCCGGATAAATTTCAATGAGTTCCGTAAGCACTTTTTCTAAGTTCCGAATTGGTTTCAAATAAGAATTAGATTACTCATATATGAGAAAAACTAATATCCTCTATGTAATTACAAGCCTTGGACTTGGAGGAGCTGAAAATTTACTTCTAGCTTATTTAAAACGATTAGATGGCAACAAATATAATTTTTTCGTATGCGCTTTAAGAGAAAAGCCAGATGATCTTCTCTCAGAGATTTCTAAATATGCTGAAGTTACTAACCTTGGTGTTAAAAATAAATTTAATCCAAGTGTAATTTTTCAGCTCAGGAAATTAATCAAGAAAATTCAACCTGATATAATTCATACACATTTATTCCAGGCCAGATTTTATACAACAATAGCTTATTTATTTTCCAGGCGAACAATTCTCATTACTCACAAGCATAATAATGTGAATCCAAAAAAGCATAATATTTTTATTTTTCTGGAAATGTTAAGTATCCTATTTAACAAGAAAGTAATTGCTATTTCGCAATCAGTTAAGAAGAGTTTAATGAAATTTGAGTTCGTTCCATCAAAAAAAATCTTTGTTTTACCAAACGGAATAGATTATCAAAAATTTTATGAAAGTGCCCTTTCGAAACAATATTCTAACAATAAAACCAATGATAATTGGGACGGTTTGCCGGTTAGAACCTCAGAAGGGACTTAGTTATCTATTGTTGGCAATGAAAATCATTTTAACTAAGTTTCCACAGACAAGACTTGAAATAGTTGGAGATGGTTCACTTTTAGGAGAGCTTCAGGATCTCAGTAAGAAATTAGGCATTAGCAATTCAGTATTTTTTTTTGGTAAATTTGCAGAGGTAATACCTTTTTATAATAGAATGGATATTTTTGTACTGCCATCTTTATATGAAGGTTTTGGAATTGTACTCCTTGAAGCAATGGCAGCTGGAGTACCTGTAGTTGCAACTAATGTTGATGGAATAAAAGAAGTCATCATCCATGGAGAGAGTGGAATACTAGTACCGCCAAAAAATCCTGAAGCGATTGCAAATGCAGTTATTAATATAATTGAGAACCCTCAATTTGCGGGCGATCTTATTGAGCAAGGCTTCAAAAGATCCAAGTTATTTGACATCCAAGAACATGTAATGAAAATTGAAAACTTTTATACAAATCTGTTAGGAGTAGAATCTTACAAATGATAAAGATTCTATATATTTTGGAGGCAACATCCGGCGGCACACAAAAGCATGTAATTGATGTTGCAAAAAAAATAGACAAATCAGAATTTCAAATCGACATAGTTTATTCAACCAACAGAAATAAAAATTTTGTTCAGGAAAGTACTGGCATTTTTAACAAAATGTTCGGCCTCCCTATCACAAGAAGTGGTTCTCCTTCAGATATTATAAATATCTTAAAGATCCGGAAAATAATTAAGGAGAATAATTACGATATTGTGCATTGCCACAGTACTAAAGCTGGGTTTGTTGGACGCTTGGCTACTTTTATAAGCCGCCATCCTAATGTTGTATACTCCCCTCATGGCTTTATGTTTTGTGATACCCGTATAAAACTAAGAAGACTCTTATATCTGAACCTGGAAAAATATCTTGGATATCTGACAAATAAAGTAATCGCAGTTTCTGGTTCCGAGAAAGACCTGGCACTTCAACATAATATTGTACCAAATAAAAAAATTATTACCTTATATAATTCAATCGATCCGTCCGATTTCGATGACTACAATTACATAAATAAAGTGCCGGATAAATTACGACAAGATGAATCTGAAATAATTCTTGGAACTGTTGGCAGATTGTATTATCAAAAGGATCCGATAACTTTAATTAAAAGTTTTAAAATTGTTAATGATAGATTTCCTAACACCAAGCTTATAATTGTCGGAGATGGACCTTTAGAAGGTGCATGTATCAGATTGATTAAACAACTTGGTCTCGATAAAAAGATAGAACTTGCTGGTTATCAAAAGAACTCAAAATCTTATTACAAAAAGTTTGACATATTTATACTATCATCTCACTATGAAGGTCTGCCTTATGCTCTCTTAGAAGCAATGAGCATGGGAATACCTTCAATTGGTACTGATGTGGTTGGAATTAAGGATTTGATACTTCACGGCAAAACAGGTTATTTAGCAAAAGAAGGTGACTACCAGGGATTAGCTGATATGGTAATCAAATTACTGGATAGCCCTGAATTGTTATCAGTTTTTAGTGAGAATGCAAAAACAATAACAAGAGCAAATTTCAATTTTAATGATGGTATAAAGAATATGAAGAATTTTATACTTCACAATGTCTACGGACTGCATAAAGAAAATCTTTCTATAAAACTTACTATCGTAAATAACTTCACATACTTAACTGATCACAAATATTTTTATATTACGTTTTCTCTGTTACAATACTCTTTTAATAATGGAGTGACATTGCTATAGACTTCTTCAACAGTTAATAGATTCATACATTGAATACCAGAACATTCATAAACTGCCGCTCCAATTGAACAAAATTTTTCATCTTTTTTGGTGAACAGTTCAGTACCTTTCTGAATAAATATTTGATGCTTAGCTTCGGAGGCGGTGTAGTCAGGATTTGTAGCTCCATAAATTGTAAAATGTTGGTTTACCAAAATAATTGGCAATATTAACTGGTCCCGAATCATTACCAATTAAAAAGGAACATTCTTTAATATTCTCTATTAATTCTTCAACAGAATCAGTTTGGATTAAATCAATATTTAAGTGATCAATTTCATTTATTACATCGTACTAAGCTGATTGTTTTGAGTTATGAGGCTAACCGGATAGTTTGCATTTAGCCTACCTGCAAGTGTGATAAATTTTTTTAAGTTCCATTCTTTTTCTTTCCAGCCAGCAAATGGGTGAATTAATATTCTTCCAATTGGGTTGAATACTTTTTGCTTTTTTTTGGTGTAATTCGGTCTAACTATTTCATTATGGGAGAAATAGCATCTAGATAGATATCAACCAATTGCGGTTCTTCTCTTAACGAAACAAAATGATCATAAATCGAACTGAGCTGCTTTCCATTGGTTCCAATTATTTGTTTAGCTTTTATATTATAAATCAATGAGCAGAAGTCATTGTCCCTGTTAAGTCAAGAATGATTTAGGTTTCAAATTTTTTAATTTTGTTTTTGCTGCTGCTTTGCGAGTCTTCGGCCAAAACGAAATCGTCATGCTCAATAACAAAATTTGATATCATTGAAATCTATTCTGTAGATAGGAACTGATTCAGGGAAGCATAATATATTAGTTTTTTTACCATAGTGTTTTTGAATTTCCTTAATGCAGCTATGGAAGATGGTATCACAACTGAAAGATCGATACCAATCTATGTCAATGAGACAATTAAAACTATTACCCATCAGTATTAAATAAATAATTTATAAAGAATTTAAACATGAACAAATATTGAGATAATAAATTAGGATATGAATTTATTCGACTGACTTAAAAAATTTATATAATCCATAAATCAAATAGAATTTGCTAAAATAATATCATTCATTGAGGCAAGGAAAATATAAAAAGTATAACTCCAAAAATAAGCGGGGAGAACAGTTTGAATCCACCACATAAAAAGACCAATATATTAAAGAATTACGAATAATAATGCTGTTCCACAGCAAGCATGATTAATAATATTATTCTATTAATCTTGTATTTTTTAGCGTTTTAAATCCGATCCTCAAAAAGATTAATGGAAGCATTTTATAGCAGTTTGATTCCAATCTCCAAGTAGGCCTATCCAAGTATGCCCATATCGGTGAAAAAGGTAAGAAAAAAATTGTGTGATAAATTTGCTCCACCTGTTACTTCATTTGTAATAAATAAATAACTTTCCCCACCAATCACCTAACATATATGGGAAGTAATTTAACATTTCATATTGGTACGCGCCTGGTCCAATTCCAAAAACGGTATGATCCTTTATCATATCAATAGACATTTTCCATATATAATCCCTTGCACTCATGCCCGATTCAATTCTCAAAAAAGTAGTTAATAATTCATTTAGCGGCGTGTAAAACAAGAATAATAAAACAATGAAAGCTATGGAAAACAGTAACTGATAGAATCTTTTTCTATTCAGCAAGTAAAATATTATTGCAGTACTAACTACTATTCCGATTATTGCTGAACGGGACATCATAATCATTAATCCCAGACTGAAATATAGTATAAGAAGATAGTAAATGGCTTTATCAGTATTTTTTTGCTTGAGAAAAAGTGCACTAATTAGTAAAGGAAAAGACACTACGAAAAAATTTGTTGATGCCTCTATATTACCTATGATAGCTGATACTCTGGGTCTGTTTGGAGATAGTATATCTAGTAAACTCACGTCCCCTTGAGAAAAAGCTAACAAGGAAAATGTGACTAATATACAAGCAACAATAAAAATACTAGTGAAGTAAAGATTTATATCCCTCACACTGCTTATGAGAGAATAAAAAATGTAAACAATAATAAAAAATGCAATTTGTTGAGTTATTAATCCAATTCCTGCAAAGGGGTAATTCGACATTACTGCTGAGATTATCATTGCCGAAAAGTAGAGAAGCAAAAAATATAATACGGATTTTGGGACCGTTGGATAGGATTTAAAGTTTAGTCCGAATCGCTTTAAAAATAAAATGCCCAGCAACGTAAAGTCTACAAGCTGAACTACCAATCTTAACGATCTGCCTAAGTCGCCAACAAGTATAAATAACGAAATGATGATTATCGCAAGTATAAATCTTTCCCCAAAAATAAAGCTAAGCATTATCACAATTATGACAGGCAGAGCTAATAATAAATTTTCACCTAGTATAATAGCTGGTATACTTAACCCGATTGATAAAATCAGAATCGTTAGATTTTCTTTTGAAATAATATCTAAAATTTTTAGTGATTTTGTCATTACTTAATTAGGGACTATACTTTATGTTTTCTTAATGAATTAAAGTTTATGCTCTACCCAGCCTTATATGCATTATTTAGGTTGAAACGCTTAATCACTTTACTTGAAATAACAATTGCATTATGTTTAATTAAGCTCAGGTTGAATAAGTAAAGAAGTATGAAAAATCCTATTATCATAACTTCCCATAAAATGTTATCGATGTAAAACATTTCCGAAACAATTGTAATTAACAATAAACAAACGATACAATTAATTAAATGAATAATAAAATCCTTAGCAAATAGTGATCTATCTTTAATCTTCAACCTTATATTTAGATATATATAACTGGCAAAAAAGAAAAAAATAAAACTAATGCTTGTGCTTAAAGCTAAACCATCTTGTTGTAAATCAATTAACAGAAAATTAAAAAACAATTTTAACAGAAGTCCGGTAACGGTAATTAATAAAAGTATTTTAGCTCTTGCCGATACTATAAAATATTTTGTTAAAAACGGCATAAACAGAATAAAAAGTTATGCTCAAAGCATAGAACCTAAGGACACCAAAAGTTATAGCCGTACTTTCTTCTACAAATTTTCCTCTTTCAAAAAATACTCTGATTAAAGTATCACCATAAAAAAAAAGTATAAATGCTATTGGAATAAATATGAAGGTATTCATCGAAATACTTTCATTATAAATTTTTTCTACATCGCTATATGAAGATTCATTTATTGCTTTTGTAATTGTTGGAAAAACAGCTGTTGCAAGTGAAATGGAAAAAATAGATACTGGTAGGAACCATATAATCAGAGCATAATTAAGAGAAGCTATTCCTCCAGAAGATATCTCACCATAAAAATACCTATCCAATATTGAATAAAGCTGGCTTACAGATTCTATTAATATTATAATGATAATGGAAGAATTTAAAATTGATTTTGAGAAATTGTAACCACCATCCCGAACTAACAAATTTAGCTTTACAAACTTTCTTGATTTAATCAGCAAGTAACCAAATTGTAATATTGTACCTACAGTATACCCGATAGGTATGATAAACACTCCAAATCTATCAGAAAAAAACAACAGCAGTACGATTATCGAAAAATTAAGAAAGAGAAGAGACACTGCAGGATATTTAAACTCAAAGACGGTTTGAAGTAATGCGGATAAAATTGAGACGGCAGCAGAGAACGGAATTGTCAACAAGAATATATTAAATATCCGAGTAGCTGTTTCTCTACTTGCCGGAGCAGCCGAGTGCATATAAAAATTAATTATAAAATCACTGGCGAAAAAAAGTAATACTGCAAGTAATGTTCCTGCCACAGTAAACCCAATAAAGGTTTGCTTAAAATATTTCTGAGCTTCATCAGGATTTGATGATTTTATTTTTTGAAATTCCGGGATAAAATAATTCTGCCCAATGTAGAGCAATATGGTATTGATTGTTATTGGTAAGACAGCACCAACGAGGTAGAGGTCGAATTCTGTTTCCAATCCGAAGTTATTAGCAAATATCATTTCACGAATAAATCCTAAACCTCTGCTCAATAATCCAATAATGGAAATAAAAATTGATGCACCCGCAATTGTGGATGTAAATTTCTGGTTCATCTTGAATTTAGGTTATCGTGAGATTTTTTATTCAAGCAACAAAAGAAGGCTAACATCAGATAAGTTCTTTGAAGTATTGGATCGTCTTCTTTAACCCCTCTCGCCTGCTAACTTTTGGTTCCCATCCTAACTTAGTTCTAGCTTTTGTGATGTCCGGCTGTCTTACCTTAGGGTCGTTAACAGGAAGTTCTTCAAAAATTATTTTACTTTTACTACTGGTAAGTTCAATTATTTCTTTTGCGATTTCTATTAGCGGGATTTCCTCCGGATTACCAATATTAACCGGTTCATCTTCGTCAGACATAAGCAGTTTATATAATCCATCAACCTCATCTGTTATGTAGCAGAAGCTTCTTGTCTGAGAACCATCACCATAAACAGTAATTGGATGCTCAGTTAAAGCTTGCATAATAAAATTTGGTATGGCTCTACCGTCTTTAGCTCTCATCCTTGGTCCGAAAGTATTAAATATTCTAGCTATTTCTAGTTTCAACATTATGATATCGTTGATAGGCCATTGTTATTGCTTCAGCAAATCTTTTCGCTTCATCATACACACCACGCGGGCCAATTGGATTAACATTTCCCCAGTATTCCTCCGGTTGGGGATGAATTTCCGGATCGCCATAAACTTCTGAAGTAGATGCTAGTAATATTCTCGCCTTTTTTTCTTTTGCCAATCCTAATGCTTTATGTGTTCCAATTGAACCAACTTTTAAAGTCTGTATTGGCAGTTGTAAGTAATCAACGGGACTGGCAGGCGAAGCAAAATGAAGTATGTAATCAACCTTGCCAGGAATAAAGATATAGTTGGTTATGTCGTGTTTAATAAAGGAAAAATTTTCATTGCCCGCGAGATGAGAAATATTATTGACATTACCTGTGATGAGATTATCAATGCAGATAACCTTTAATCCTTCGCTGAGTAGTTTATCACAAAGATGAGATCCTAAAAATCCAGAACCACCAGTAACAACTGCCGTTTTCATACTTATAAACTTTTCTCTTTATTGAAAATTGATATTTTCTTTTCCTTAATAACAAAGAACAATGAAACTAATAAAAGCACAAAAACAGATCCTACTGCGGTATTATATCCGAGACGTGGAGATACTTGTTTTTTAGGTGGAATAGCTTCATCAAGTATATCGATTGTAGGTACATCTCTGTTTTCCTGAATCCTCTCTTTGTAATATTGCTGTTGAAGAAGAACGTAAACTTCATTTTTAATTTTTACAGTGCGTATTAGTTTTGAAAGCTTCATCCCAAGTTCAGGCACGTTGCTAAATGCTAAAAGATAATCGTCTGAATCTATGTCGAACTTTTCATACTCATTTTGTAATTGGTTTAATCTTTTTCTTAATGCAAGTAGATTTTTATTATCAGGTCTGGAATTTGGTTCGAGTAGTGCAATCTCGATTTCCGTATTTACTATTTCTGCTTTTAGTTTTGCAGCACTTTCGATAACAGAAGTTAGCTGTTCAGGAAGTGAAATGGTTTTATTTTCCTTTTGAAATTCCATCAGCTTCATTTCAGCTGTGTCGAGTTCAGTTTTTGTTTGCATTAATTGCGCTTCAATATATTCTCTTGCACGTTTAGCACGGTAAGATACTTTCTCACGATTAATACTATCCAATGCTTCTACGAACGAATTTGAAATACGTGCCGACAGATTTTTTATTGAATCTGTATCAGAAAATATTTTAGGGATAAAACCAGTGGAAACTTTTGCAGCTAAAGTGATTACCCCTTCTTTTGACAAATCCATTTCTAAATCTTTTTGGAGTTTTCTTATGGCCTCATACTCAGTTTCCTCGCCATAAAATTCAAGAAGATTGTTTTTCCTTATGACATATTCAGCCGCTGTACGGCTTTTAAGAATCTGGATAAAAAGCTGTGAATTGCCAGGAGCAAATTTTCCTGTTAAGAAATCCCCTACTCCACTGCCGGATAATATTGAACCTAACCCGGAGATTTGATCGGCTTCTGCTGGAGGAAGAATGGTAACGGGTGCGTTGTAAGTAACCGGGGAAATCAGCCATAAATAAAAAAAGATAACTATCGCTGCACCCAGCGTTGATTTTAAAATTGTTTTCCAATTAATAAGTAATACGTGAATAATATCGTGTAATGTCATATCATCACCTCGTCGCCACAATTACAGCCGCAGAGGCAGCTACAATGGCTGCTAACTGAGCAACAACAGTAAGTGCATCAGTAAATACATCCCAGAATTTTGGACCAGGAGGATCTTCAGGTGCCCAAATAGTATCTCCCGGTTGAAGTAAAACATCCTCATCCGCATCTACCCATTCGCCAGTCTTTGCTCTTATAATCCTGACATCTCCTTCCAGGGCACGCCAACCAAAACCACCTGCGAGATCAATATAGTTTTCGATAGTTAGTAAAGAGTCGAAAATTATTTTTCCTGGATTAACAAATTGTCCTAACATAATGATGTAATCCTTTTTTTCAGGAACGTTTATGATGTCGTTCTTTCTTAAAATGATATTTTCCTTAAGATCATTATTTTGAAATAACTTTGCAAAATCTACGACTACCCTACCGGAAAACTGTCTAGATTTTGCTTTGAAGTAATCATACTCATCTTCAGTCATTTTATCGGTGGGAATAAGTTTAAGTCTTTCATACTCGGGATCAATTTCCTCCACATCCATTTTTCTTGTTATTGACGCTTCTGTCAGTGATGCTTCATCTAAAAATCCACCTGCTTCTTCAATCATCTCCTTAAGTGTAGTTGATTTTTTATTAATCTTATACCACCCGGGATATCGAACATATCCGTTAACTACTGCATAGTGATCAATTAAATATTCAGGAATTTTTCTGATAACAACGTGATCTTTGTTCTGCAGGTAAATGTTATTTTGTGCTATTTCATCATAAGAAAAATAATTACTTATCTGAGTTTTTCCATCCTCAAGGAACCTGATAAGTTCGATGGAATCTTTTCTTGCATCGAAGGTGAATCCACCGGCCAATTTGATCAGATCTTCAATGGTTTCCTCAGATCGAAATTCATATAGTGCAGGATAATTTATTTGACCGCTTATACGAATTACCTGATCTACTTTTTGAATAAGCACAACATCCCCTTCAACCAAGATCGGGTTGTTAGAAAAATCGCCAAATCTTAAAAAGCTAAGCAAATCATAATTCTTAGTTTCACCTTCTTTTGAAATGACATTAATATTTCTCAAATCAGAATTATCATTTAACTGCTTCGAACCTGTTACTAAATCCATCAGTCTGGAATTAGCTGATAAAACGAAGACTGCAGGTTTTGTTACACTGCCAACGAGTGAAATTTTAATCATTCTGAAATCAACAAGTGAAATAAAAATATCCACATCTTTAAAGTAACGAAGGATGCCATCTGAAATTTTTTCTTTTGCAACAGCTAATGTATTCTTTCTCAAATCGATTCCACCAATTCTTGGGATGTAAAGCCAGCCTTCCTGATCTATAATAAACGTATTCGATATTTCTGTAACACCACTGATAGAAATAAATATTTTATCACCCGGCCCAACACGATATTCCTCCGGATTTATTATTCCCTCTGTAGCTATTCTGGGAATGGATGCGTTGCTAATTTGGCTCAATGAATCTTGAAAAAATCTTTCAGGGTAATCTGGCAATTGCTGAGTCAATCCTTTATTAGATATCAGGATTGTCAGAAACGTAAGTATGAATAATTTTAATTTCATTTAATTATTTGAAGATGTGTGATGTAAAAACAGCTATTAAAAACAATCATTCTATGACGATAGCTAAATTATAAAATAAATATGCTTCATCAAATTTTTAACGAAACTTTCCTGAGTGTAAATATCGAAACGATAAATACCAGAACTGGTCCAGTTAGAAAAATAATCAGCAGATATTCGAACATATTTTTTGTAAACATTATTCCTAGAGAATCAATAATCAGTAGCTGCTTTTTGATAAACAGAAATATCAGATACGATAAAATCCCAGAAACTAATCCAGCAATTAGTCCATTAACAATTACAGGAATTCTGATAGTTGAAAGCTTTGCTCCTACAAGTTTCATCGTTTCAAAATCAATCATTCTCGAATGAATGATCAAGCGTATTGTTGCATAAACAAGATAGATGGCAATAATTGAAACAAGCAGCGTTATTAAGAAAATATAAACCTTAACGGTATCTATGTAGTTTAATAATTTATAAATGAATCCTTCTTTAAAAACAACTTCATCAACTGATTCCAAACCGGAAAGATCCGATATAATATTATTCAATGAATCACTTATCGCATAGCTCTCAGATATTTGCACAACAAATGATGCAGGCAGCGGATTATAGTCGAGTATCTTTCTAAAATCTTCACCTGTCTCCTTAACGAACTGCTCAGCCGCTTTATCCTTACTTATAAATTCGACACTATCTGTATAGATTTTTCCTTGTAACTCGCTTAACATCTTTTCCTGATCATTCTTGTTTAGTGTTTCCTTAAGAAAAACATTAATTTTTATGTTCGATTTTAGACTTGACGAATAATAATCGGATAGCTGAAGAGTAATAAATGAAAAAAGAATTAGCAGAACACTAATAGTTAAGCTGACTATAGTTAGGATAAATGAAGACTTTGCAGATTTTATTGACCGTAATGCTTCTGCTATATAGAAAAAAAACATTTAGTAGTTAGATTATTCTTTTTTAATAAATCTTTAAAAATTGGACTCATCAATCCAACGGGTCATGCGCCACTTATTTGAAACCGGATCAAGTTTTAATGATACATTAACACGGCCATCAATTCTAACAACGTCAGTTGGATTAAATGTAATATTCAGATTAAAGCTCCTGACGATGTTTGCATCAAGAGTATCGATTGTACTCAGAACAATATTATTCCAAATCAGATCAAGCCGCTGTGAATTCTGAAAAAGCCCATTAGTCGTTCTCATTTCCTCATCACGACCCCAGGTTACATCAAAACCATTTTCGTAATCTCTATAAGTAAAAGTAAAATCAGAGGTGATCAGGTTACCATAGATAAGAGTATCTTTAAATGTATAGGCGTACTGAAAATTCTGAAATACTCCTTCAATTGTCGATTGATCTGAAATCGGCGGGCCACCGCTATCAAAATCGGCATCAAATTTTGGTGCAAACGGATTTGTGCAAGCGTAAATCATTACAAGAATAAATAAAATGCTGGTGAGAATTTTACCTTTATAGATATGATTCAAGCTTTAATTCACTCCAGCTTTTAAAACCTTGAACAGCAATATCTTCCCAGAAATAAATTATCCAAGCAGCGTTGATATCAGTGGTCATCGTAAATTTTAAGCTTCCCTCAAACACTTTTGGCTCGGAATTCAGGACAGGGACACTTAAAAAATATTTCGCAGAATAGATTGAACTGTCTGCACTTATATCATAAACTTCGTCTGTAAAAGATAGTGTAATCGGAATATCCTGGGGTGACCTTGTAATTAAATTATTGAAATATTGAAATTCTTCATCAACATACCAATCAGTCGGAAAACTTGAAAGAACATTTCCAGATGGTGCAAAGAAAAAATCACGATTGACTAATGGAAGTCCTGTGGAGAAATTTTTTTTATAATCGTTTGGATTTTTATCATTGAAAGCATTAATCAAATTCTGAATAACATCTTTTGGCTCAACGGGTACTCTATAACTTGATTTTGTCTCGCTTGGCTCTTCAGGATCTCTTACCTGAAATATATCACACCCAGCCAGGGTTAATAAAATTGTGATAAGCAATATTTTCAAGTAGATTTTCATTTTACTGCAAAGATAATCAATCTTGGAGAGGTTTTATTTTCATAATTATTTCCAAAATAATCTCCATATTGTTTTTCAGTAGTAAAACCTGCATTTTTTAAGCAAGTTAATATCTCTTCATAACTGTATAATCTTACCGACTCGTAAAACTCTTCACTTGAACCATTATTTTCAATAGTTATTTTTTTGACTATACGTGTCCCCTCAATAGATCGGTTTTGAGTAATCCTCATTCCATTTTCAGAAAAAACGGTTGTTGGAATTAAGTTCTTCAATAAAAAATCTTTGTTAAAATAATCGAGAACAAAACAGCCACCTTCATTCAGCAAATTGTATGCTTTTTTAATGACAGCATAATTTTCTTCATCATTCTCAAAATACCCTATACTTGTAAAAAGATTTACAACCAGATCAAACTTGCTATTAGTTTCATATTCTAATATATCTGAAAGAACAAAATCTATTTCTGCACCTGCCTGTTCAGCGCTTTTTTTTGCCTCTGAAATTAGTCGTTGACTTATATCAACGGCTGTTACTTTAAATCCAACTTCGCAAATGTGATGGCATGCCTGCCTGCACCGCAAGCCATATCAAACACTGAAGAATTAATTTTAAGTTTTAGATTTTCTGCTATCAACTCAACCAATCTCTCGGCTTCTGTCTGATCACGATGACTGTAAACTCTCAGATAATTTTCTGAATTAAACCAGTCTTTGTACCAGGTCATAATGAACTTCGATTTAAAATCGCACGACCAATAGTAGCATCATCAGCAAATTCAAGATCTCCACCAATTGGTAAACCTCTTGCGATTCTTGTAACAGTTATTCCGAAAGGCTTCATCAACTTTGACAGATAGAGAGAAGTTGTTTCACCTTCTGTATCAGGATTTAAAGCAAGTATTACTTCTTTAAAATCTTCGGTTTCAAATCTTTTTAATAGTTCTTTTATATGAAGTGAATCGGGAGTAATACCTGATAAAGGTGAAAGCACACCACCAAGCACATGATACAATCCTCTGAACTCATGTGTTTTTTCAATCGCCATGACATCACTTGCTTCTTCAACAACACAGATAACTAGACTTATCCCTCTTTTCATTTTTACAGATGTTACACAATTCTTCTTCTGAAAGATTGAAACAACGATCACAAAATCTTAGCTTTAATTTCAAATCCTTTATTGCATTTATAAGATTATCAACTTGTGGGTCTTCAGACTTAAGTAGAAAAATTGCAAGTCGTTGAGCAGTTTTTTTTCCAATGCCCGGTAGTTTACTTAATTCTTCAATTGCAATTAAGAGTGGTTCAGCAATTTGCACTTTAGAGTCCCGGAATATTCATACCCGGAGGTATCATACCTTTTGTAACTTTTGCCATTTCTTCTTCAGCCAATTTTGTGGCAGAAGAAATCGCTTTGTTCACCGCAGCAACGACAAGATCCTCTAAAATTTCTTTTTCATCTTTATTGATAACCTGCGCATCTATTTCTAATGATATTATTTCTTTGTTCCCATTGGCAGTCGCTTTTATCATTCCGCCACCTGCTTCTTCTGATACAGTTAAATTGCCGAGTTCACTTTGCACTTTCTGCATTTCTTCCTGCATTTTCTGCACCTGCTTAAGCATCGCCTGCATTCCGCCCTTCATTAAAATCCTCCTGAATTAAGCTATTGAAATTTAATTTTTTGTTAATATTTTCTTCAAATATACGACAATTGATTGACTTTATATACGTAAAATTCATAACTTCAACTCCGAATTTTATAAAGAGGAAAGTTTATTTTTTTAAGATGACTACTAAGCGAAATATCAAAGAAAATCTATCGGGAACAGAAGCCGATCTCAAGTTGATTGAGTATAATGATTTTTTCTTTACTCCAAAAAATGCAAAAGTAGCTGCAAAGAAGTATGGAGAAAAATCTGCTTTACTTAACTCATATTTTTTTGAGTATCTAAAAGGATACAACATTCCCATCGCTTTTGTAAAGAAAGCTGATAAAGGAAGCTTGCAGTTTCTAAAATATACAGAGTTCACTTTCAGGGTAAAAATTCTTAACTCAGCAGATGTTAGAACTTCAAAAATTTTTTCAATTAAGCCCGGCTCACCACTTGAGCTTCCAATACAGGAATATCACTATGGAGATTCAAAGGAAACAGTTATAACCGAAAGTCATATCATCTCGTTCAATCTATGCTCATATGATGAATTAAAAATAATTAACCGGCTTTGCTCAAAGATTAACGCAATCGTTAAATCTTTTTTTGAAAGAAGAAGCGTATCACTCGTTGAACTGACCTGCACATTTGGTAAATTTGAAGGTAAAATTTATTTAATTGGTGATTTTTCCCCATTGAGCATAAAAGTTGTAAGTAGTAAGCTGGATGAAAAGTTGAATCCATACAAAATTGAAACATTCGCTCAAATGAAAAAGTAGCACCGATTATCTTGTAAAATTGACCAACGGAGATTAGATGTTTACAAAATATGGCTACACAACTATTGGAGTTGTCGCAGTAATTGCTTTCATCCTCGTATCGCTAAGTTTTTTCACACAGAGTAACCCACTTAAAATAATTTTAATCCTGGTCGCAGCTGTAATTCTTTTATTAACTTTAAACTTTTTCAGAGATCCCAAAAGAAAAACACCAGCACAAAACGGTATCATAGTAACACCGGCTGATGGTAAGGTTATAGTCATAAAACAAAATATTACTAACTCATTTGTGGGCGAGAACTGTAACCAGATTTCAATCTTTATGTCACCCTTAAATGTTCACGTGAACAGAATTCCGATAACTGGAAAGGTTGAACACTTAAAGTATCATGAAGGAAAATTTATAGCAGCATTCGAAGATAAAGCATCTGAGAATAACGAAAGAATGGAAACGGGATTAGTAAGTGATGGAGACAAAATTCTTTTTACACAGATTGCTGGTTTTCTTGCCAGAAGAATAGTTAATGATCTTAAAGTGGGTGACAATGTTACTATTGGAGAAAGATTTGGGATGATAAAATTTGGAAGCCGGGTTGATGTGTTCGTCCCCGGTAAATGGAAACCAGTGGTTCAATTAAATGATAATGTTTATGCCGGCGAAACTATTTTATTTGAACTGAAGGATTAATGAACCGACCACGCCTGACTCCTTCTATAATCCCGAACCTTTTCACGGCAATCAATATGTTTTGCGGATTTCTTTCCATCCTCAGTGCATCGGAAGGAAATTTTAATTACGCAGCCTGGCTAATTTTTATAGCCGCTATTTTTGATGCGCTCGATGGAATGGTTGCAAGGTTAACTAACTCATCAAGCGAGCTTGGTGTTGAGCTTGATTCGTTGTCTGACATTGTAAGCTTTGGTGCTGCACCATCCTTTCTTCTTTACAAAACTTATTTTTATTCGATGGATGTTTGGGGAATACTAATTAGCGCGGTTCCATTGATTGCAGGAGGTTTCAGACTTGCTCGTTTCAACATTCAACTGGTAGGGTTTTCAAAATCTTTTTTTCTTGGTTTACCTATTCCCTCTTCGGCACTAACAATCGCATCCTTCGTCCTGGCATTTTACAATGATGGATTTCCAAAACCTATTTCCGATTTTATAACCCCGATGATTTTAGTGCTTTCCTTTTTAATGGTAAGTAATATCCGATATGAAACACTTCCAAAGATTTCACTCAAGAGTATAAAAGAAAAACCATATCACTTTATTTTCTTGATCATCGCAGTAATACTTGTGGCATTGATGTATACCAAAGGATTATTTCTCGTTTTTGTTTTCATGATAGTGATTGGTATTTTTCGGCATCTTTACAAATTGATTACATCTACTTTTAACAACTAAATAAATTTTTAATCATGTTCAAAGCAAAAGTTCTCATCAAAAGAAGAAAAACAATTCTAGACCCCCAGGGAAAAGCAGTTGAGATTGGTGCAAAACATCTTGGACTTAGCAACATAAAGAATACCCGCATTGACAAGTATATTGAATTCAACGTTGACACCAAAAATAAAAAAGCAGCAGAAGATGAAGTGAATGATTACTGTAAAAAGCTGCTTGCTAATCCGATAATGGAAGATTATGAATTTACTTTGTCCGAATGGACTCCTTCGGAGGAAGAGATAAAGTGAAATCGCCAAAGTTTGGAGTAGTTGTTTTTCCCGGCTCTAATTGTGACCATGATACGTACTATGTCCTTAAAAAGATTTTTGATTTGGATGTTATCTTCCTCTGGCATAAGCAGTCAAGCTTGGAAAACTGCGATGTAATAATTCTTCCGGGTGGATTTTCTTATGGAGATTATTTGAGAACAGGAGCAATCGCAAGGTTCTCACCAATTATGAATGAAGTAATTAGTTTTGCAAATAAAGGTGGATATGTTTTAGGAATTTGTAATGGTTTTCAGATTTTGTTGGAAGCCGGTCTTTTACCTGGTATTATGATAAGAAATGAATCACTCAACTTTGTTTGTAAGGATATTTATCTCAAAACTGAAAATAAAGAAACAGTTTTTACACGAGCGATAAATGGACAAAACGCATTGAAGGTTCCAATAGCTCACGGAGAAGGAAATTACTTTGCAGATGGGAATACATTAAAAGAACTTGAAGATAACAAGCAAATAGTATTTAGATATTCTGAAAGAGATGGTTCTGTTACAAATTCAGCAAATCCCAATGGTTCAGTAAAAAATATAGCCGGAATCATCAACAAAAGCGGAAATGTATTAGGAATGATGCCCCATCCTGAGAGGAGCAGTGATTCAGTCTTGGGAAAAACAGATGGAAGTCTTATCTTCAAATCGTTAGTTAATAACATTTTTAATTGAGAGGTAAATTATGTTTGGAAATTTAGGCGCAGGCGAGATAATTCTTATTGTTTTGGTAGTTCTATTATTATTCGGTGCTAAAAAAATTCCTGAACTTGCTCGTGGAATTGGTAAAGGTATGAGCGAATTCAAAAAAGGAATTAAAGATGTTGAAACTGAAATAAAATCTGCTGACACTGATTCAAAGAAGATAGACGAGAAAAAATAATCCATTTTATAATTTGTGCATTCGTGGCAATCCTATACTTGCCACGAACCTGCCTTGCCGTCAGGCAGGTTCACTAATTAAACTTTCAATTCATTTATTACCCTTCATTTAGGACAGGTCTTTTCCTTTTCTTAAATTTGCAAAACAATTTTTCAAACGCAACTTCAAATCAGGGAAAATAGTTTATGAGCATTCTGGTTAACAAACAAACTCGGCTTGTCGTACAAGGAATAACCGGCAGTGAAGGTTCTTTCCACACACAACAAATGATTGAATACGGTACAAAAGTAGTTGCTGGTGTTACTCCCGGCAAAGGAGGAACAAAACATTTGGGCGTACCAGTATTTAATACAGTTGCTGATGCTGTTAAAACAGCAAAGGCTAATACTTCTGTAATCTTTGTCCCACCTGCTTTTGCAGCCGATGCTGTTCTTGAGTCGGCTAACTCAGGAATTAAAGTGATCATCTGCATTACAGAAGGAATTCCAGCAGCAGATATGATTAAAGTTTATGCTACAGTAAAAGAGAAAGGCGTCGTTTTGGTTGGTCCAAACTGCCCGGGAGTAATTTCACCGGGACAAGCTAAAGTTGGAATTATGCCGGGCTTCATTCATAAAAAAGGAAATATTGGAATAGTATCCCGAAGTGGCACCTTAACTTATGAAGCAGTAAAACAAATTGTTGACGTTGGATTAGGTCAATCAACTGCAGTTGGAATTGGTGGTGACCCGATAATCGGTTCGAAGTTCATTGACATCATTAAATTATTTAATGAAGATAAGGACACCGAGGGAATTGTAATGATCGGAGAAATCGGTGGAAGTGCAGAAGAAGAAGCAGCAGAGTTTATAAAGAAGAATGTGAAGAAACCTGTAGTTGGATTTATAGCTGGACGAACAGCACCTCCCGGAAGAAGAATGGGACACGCGGGTGCAATCATCTCTGGCGGAAAAGGAACTGCAGCAGAAAAAATGGCAGCGATGAAAAAAGCTGGTATATATGTAGTTGAGAATCCCGCAGAGATGGGAATAACCATGCTTAAAGCTCTTGGGAAAAAGAAGAAAGCAGTCGTTCAAAAATCCAGCTTGAAGAAAAAGAAATCAGTTAAAAAATCTTCAACCAAAAAGAAAAAATAATTTTTACTCTATCACAAATTAATTAAGAGATATGATATGAAAGTAAAAGTAGCTCTCGAAAAAAGTGAAGAAGGGGGTTATACAGTTTATGTACCCTCTTTACCAGGATGCATTAGTGAAGGTGATACAATTGAAGAAGCTGTTGATAATATTATTGAAGCCATAGAACTTTATCTTGAACCAATTGAAGATGACACAATCGCATTAAACGATGTTATAATTAAAGAAATCAATTTATGACCAAAGTTCCCTCCCTGCCTTATATTAAAATAATAAAAGCGTTACAGAGAAATGGTTGGGTTGTGGTAAGGCAAAGAGGAAGCCATATTCGTTTACAAAAAAATATCCCGGGAGAAGTACTAAAAATTACAGTCCCAGCACACACCCCAGTAAAAAGATCAACTCTCTCTCATATATTGAAACAAGCAAGAATCAAATTAGAAGACTTTTTAAATTTGGTATAAAAAATTAAGGAGAATATTTTGAGCAATAAAACTTTAGCTATAATTAAACCCGATGCGGTTCAGAAGGGACACACTGGTGAAATACTCGCGATGATCATCAAAGCAGGATTCAAAATTAAAGCGATGAAAATGACTCATCTGACAAAATCATCTGCTGAAGGATTTTATGCAATCCATAGAGAAAGACCTTTCTTTAATGATCTCGTAGCGTATATGACTTCGGGTCCGTGCATTCCCATCGCACTGGAAAGAGAAAATGCAGTTGAAGAGTACAGAAAACTTATTGGTGCAACTGATCCAAAAAAAGCTGCTGAGGGAACTGTTCGTAAATTATATGCTGTTGATATTCAGCTAAATGCTGTTCACGGCTCAGACTCAGATGAGAATGCAGAAAAAGAAATTGCTCACTTCTTTTCGAAGGACGAATTACTGAACAATTATTCTGCACAGAATTCAATTTTTTTTGCAAACAATACAACCTTAATCTTCCAGATTAAACTAATTTAAATTTAAGGGACATAATGAGAAACCTATTATCTATTTCATTGGTAGCGACAATTCTATTTTTTTCGTGTCAAAAAGAAAAAACAAATGAAGATGAAAAAGCCTCAAGGAAATTACTTTTACCTTTGACAGCACAGCACTAACAAAACAACTGCTTTGAAGACAGTGCAGACCAATCATTTTTATTTCAGGTATAAATTTGTACCAGGAGAAACATTTAAGTATCGATTGACCACTATCTCAGAGAGTGAGCAAACTGTCTTTACCGACACAAGTATGTCTGAGAAATGACTCAGACAATCATATTCATAATGAATTTTAAGACATTATCAATTGATACTGATAGTGTCGCTGAACTTCAGTGTACGTTCAGCTCAGTAAATTTAAAAGCAAATGCCAAGGGTAGGGATATTACTTATCAGTCCGGTGCACAGATGGATTCAACTGAAAAAATTCAATTTGCTGAATATGAGTCTTACGTTAACAATCCATTTAAGTTAAGAGTAGGCAAGCAGGGAGAAATAATCGACATCTATATGATTGATAAAATAATTAACCACTTTCTTAGTTTTCGTGGGTTAGAAGATTCCTTAAGTGCTCAGGAAAAAATTATGGCTCAGCAGGATATGACAAACAGTTCTGTTAAACCACTCCTTGCGCAAATATTCCGTGAAGTTCCATCACACAAAATGTCCAAAGATTCAACCTGGTCATACAAGCGTGAATCTCTTCCAATCATGGTTTTCCAGGTAGACTATGAAAATCTCTATAAAGTTGAAAAGCTGGAAATGCTTGGAGATGAAAAGCTCGCCGTTATAAATGGTTCAATAAAAACAAAAGTGATTGGCAGTCAGACTTATAATGAGAAAGGTATAAACTATAAGTTCGATAAACCCATTTCATCTGCAAGCGGAAAAATTTATTTTAACCTCGACAAGGGTTTGATACAGAAAAGCAGAAGCCAAACAAAAATGGAAAATTCCTACAGTATGGAAATGCCAACACCTCAGGGGGTTAAGAAGGCAAATGCAAGTGAAGTAACTTCAAATGTGAATGTTATTGAGCTGCTTTAGTATATTCTGATTAAAAAACAATTTTGAATTAAGCTGACTGTCTAAGCAGATTATTTTTACCTGAGTTAAACCTTTCAGCGGAATATTTTTCCAATATCTCCTACCTTCTCCTCAGTTATAATTGAATTTTGGGTGAATTATGCTGATTTTAATTTGGTGAAGTATTTGATATAAAAACCAAAAAATAAAATCAGGAGTAAAAAGTGAAGAAACTTATAATATTTATTTTGTTGGTTGCCGGAGGTTATTTTGCCTATGAATACCTGATCAAAGAAAAAACCGTTCTTGAAATCAATGCTGATAAATCTATAACGACACAGCACTCAATGGATATTGATGCGCCTGCGCTGGCACCTGCTAAATTCGCTTCTGTTCAGGGAACGGTAAAAAATGTAAGCGATAAAACTGTAACAAACATTTTATTAAAGTATAAGCTGAATGCTAAACCGGTAGAAGCACGAATTGACCAACTCGAACCCGGCGAGATAAAAAACTTTTCCACACAGAGTTTGAGACTAACACACGTTGAAGTTACTTTTTTTCTTGAAGAGATGAGTTACGAGTAAGTTTGATATATCTTTTTATTTGTAACTCGAACTTTAGTTCGAGTAGATTGGGATAAACTGCTCAGCTAAATTCTTTCGAGATAAATCTCGAGCTACATAAAATTTAATTTCTACTAACTCTTCTTCTCCCTAACAACAACTCTCATTCCTTCAACAGCAGTAACAACAATCGGTTTTCCGTGTTCGATATATTCTGAATCAGTAACAACGTCAACACGCTTTCCGTTTATCTCAGCAGTTCCTGCTGGACGTAAGTGTAGTTAATGACTTGCCTTCAGCACCAAGTAGTTCTGATAAATTTGTCCGCGAGGTATAACCCTCAGTCGCTTTTTCTTCTTCGGACAATATAAATTTTTTGAAGATATTTGATTTTGGAAGGAACCTTGCCAAAAGAAAAATAAGAACAAGAGCTGCAAGCAATGAAACCGAGAGCTGGATTATTGCATTCGAGACATCATCCCAATCTAAAAAAGGATCCTGGCTAACAAGTGACAGAAACAGTGAAGCAAGTATTAAAATTATTCCACCGATACCTGCTAATCCGAATCCGGGAATAACAAAAACTTCGACAAGAATTAAACCAAGACCAACAACAAACATTAATATTTCAATTATCGAAGCAAGCTGAAGTATGTACGATGAACCAAAGAAAAGAGATAACGCAATTAAACCAGCAGTGCCGGGAACTCCCCAACCGGCAGTTTTAACTTCAGCAATCAATCCGAAGATTCCAATCATTATTAATATTGACGACATAATCGGATTATTCAGAAATCGGACTACATCTTCAGCCCAGTTGGATGTTAAATAAATTTTATCTGCATCCTGCAAATCAAAATAAGCAAATACATCATCAATGTGATTCATTAACGTATCCGCAATTTCGTACTTTAATGCTTCCTCGGATGTTAATGTTACAAGCTGAGTCGAATCAACCAAACCTGGAATTACAACTCTTTCATCTACCATTCCTTCTGCAATATCAACACGTCTTCCGTTTCTTTCAGCAGTTGACCTCATCTCAGAACGCATATAAGATTGATACTTCTCCCCAACTTTGCCTCCTGTCTGATCAACAACTGTTGCAGCACCAATCGAGCTGCCGGGAACCATAACAATTTTTTTGCAGGAAAGTGCGATCAATGCACCTGCAGAAATTGCGCGGTTATTTATGAAAGCGATTGTTAAAAGATCAGTCCCAATTATTGCATCTTTAATTTGGGTTGCCGCATCTACCCTGCCGCCAAAAGTATTAATCTTAAAAATGATTGCATCGGCATTATCCTTTTCAGCATCTGAAACAACCCTGCTTATGTATGGTGCAAGTCCTAGATCAATATCTCCTTCAATGTAGGCTATATGCACTTTCTTTTGTGGAATTATGAATGAAGTCAGGATTAATATCATAAAAAAGGTTTTATACATGGCTTTCAATTTACTCTCCAGGCGTTAATTTGATACATAATGCATATTATAAAAAAATTGTCTGATTATATATAAAGAAAAAAAAGAATTGTTAAAGTAACAGGTAAACCTTAAAACTGTTCAAATGTAGTTGGCTATACTGCTCTCAACTGATCTCTCCAAAATAATTTTTATCTAAAAAGATAGGATAATAAGGTTAACAGTTTCCGGGATGGATAGTGTTACTAAGGTTTCAGGAAAATAAGGTTTTTTTCGTTACAATTCTTCAAACTTTAATAATATTGTATGAGAAACCTTAGTAACAAAAATCAATAAAAATCCATTACCTTATTAGCTTATTTTATAGAGGGATTTAATTCAAACAAAAATAAAGTTCTTTGAAAACAGATAATTAACCAGCTTTTTACTTTATTCTAAATTCATTTTGGGCAGCATTTGTTCTCAATGGGATTTGCCGAAGGGATGGTATTGCCAAATCCCGTTGAGAATATTAATTAAAAATAATTAAATCCGTTTTACCTGTCCGCCTCTGGAGGAACGGCTTTAAATATTACCGGTGTAGTTTTATTTTTTCTAATCAGTCTTCTTTGCAAGAACTGTAGTAATTGCAGTACGATCAATCTTTATCTTGGTATTTTCACTAACCATCAGAAGTGCTGTTTTTTCCTCGAGCCCGGCAATCACACCGTGAATACCGCCATTTGTTACAACCTTGTCACCTTTTTCAAGATTAGAAAGCAACTTTTCCTTTTCTTTTGCTCTCTTTTGCTGCGGTCTGATTATCATAAAATAAAAAATTAAGAATATGGCGCCGAACATAATCAGAGTGCTGACTAATCCGCCACCGCCCTCTCCGCCTTGCGGAGCCATTGCAAATATTAATTGATACACTATTCCTCCTCCGCCTGAAGCGGATTATTTTTGATTGATATTTTTTCTATTGTTTTGTTCTTCCATTCAGTAAAAGTATTATCAAGTATTCTATTTCTTGCTTCACTGATGAGTGAAATGTAAAAGTGCAGATTATGAATACTTGCTAGTTCCAAAGCTAATAATTCTCCGGCATTAAACAGATGCCTTAAGTATGCTCTTGAATAATTTTTGCAGGTGTAGCAATCACAATTTTCATCAACTTTTTCAAAATCGTCTTTGAATTTTGCATTAGTTAAGGTTAAAACTCCTTCACTTGTAAATAGGACTCCGTGTCTGGCATTTCTTGTTGGCATTACACAGTCAAACATATCAACACCTCGATCAATAGATTCGAGAATATTTTCGGGACGACCGACACCCATCAAATATCTTGGTTTTTCTTCCGGCATCAGATCAGTCGTAAAATTGGTTATGTCATACATCACTTCTGCTGGTTCGCCGACTGCCAATCCACCAATAGCATATCCGTCAAAATCAAACTTCTTTAATTCGGTTGCAGAAATTTCTCTCAAATCTTTGTAAGTGCTGCCCTGAATTATTCCAAACAGAAACTGATTATGATCATACAAAGGTTTGGAATTATCGAAAGCATCTTTGTTCAATGCTGCCCATCTGCTTGTAAGTCCGGTTGATTTTTCTGCATATTCATACTCGCAGGGATAAGGAGTACATTCATCCAGAACCATCATAATATCCGAGCCAATGCTTCGCTGAATCTGAATGACTTTTTCGGGAGAAAAGAAATGAGACGAACCATCGAGATGAGATCTGAATTCAACACCATCTTCTCTCAACTTTCTGAGACTTGAAAGACTGTAAACCTGGTAGCCGCCACTGTCGGTTAAAATTGGTTTCTGCCAATTCATAAACTTATGCAGACCACCAGCCTTTTCCAGTATTTCAGTTCCCGGACGTAAATACAAATGATAAGTATTTGAAAGAACAATCTGTGCTTTAATATCCTGCTCAAGAAAATTCTGGTTGACAGCTTTTACTGTTCCCTGTGTACCAACCGGCATAAAAGCAGGTGTCTCCACAACACCGTGATCAGTCTGGAAATATCCTGCTCTGGCTTTGGAATTTCTATCTTTATGAATAACTGAAAAATTAAGCAAACTGACCTGGTTGGTATTTTACAAAAATTAAGCACACAAATTTAAGGGAATTGGGTAAAGAGGCAAAAGAAATCTTGAAATTGTTGAATTCAGATTTCTGATTTGGGATTGTAATCTTCATTCTAAAAATTTCAGTTTATCATTCTCTGTCGGTATTCTGCAGCTTTCCCTTTTTCCGAAAAGTTTATAACGGTTTTTAGCAATCATATCATAAATAAAATCTCTGAAAAATTTTGGAAGGATGATTAGAGGGAACAGATGTAACCATTTTAATATGTTTACATATCAATTGAATAATTCATAAAATTGATATAATATCGATACAGAATTTTACCAATAACTTTAACCATTTTAGCGGCAGTTGATTTTGTGAAGAAATTCTCCCCTTCTATAAGAACAAATGTATCGAGTTTTGAAGTATCAATACTAAAACTGCTTGTCAGCTCTTTTGCTTTCTCCGATTGAAGCGCGGCAAACCTGAACAAGTTTTTCTTATCTCTCTTGATCACAAAGTTCACCCAGAAGTTGCAGAAGTTACACACTCCATCGAATAGGATTATCTGATTTTCATCTTTCAATTTGATGGAATTAGAAGGGATAGTTTCGTAAGTTCTATCTTTTGAGCAGTTGCCTTGATAATCTGAATTTTGAAATTTTCAATTGTTACAATTTCTCCCTGATTCGGAATTCTTCCAAGCTTTGTTGTTATAAATCCCGAAAGAGTTTCGTAATCACCTTCGTCTAGATTCAAATTATATTTTTCATTGATATGATCAACCTCAACTTTACCGCTGATGATATAAGTATCTTGTGCTATTTTCCTGCAAATATCTTCCTCGATATCAAATTCATCTTCAATCTCTCCGAACAATTCTTCCAGAATATCTTCAATGGTTACAATACCTGCGGTTCCCCCATGTTCATCAACAACAATAGCGATAGAGTTTCTTTTCTCAAGGAAATCATTCAGTACTTCAAAACTTTTTTTAGTTTCCGGAATAAAGCTTACTTCACGTAAAATATCTTTGATGCTTTTGGGGGATTTAAAAAGATCCTTTGCTAAAATCACACCTTTGATGTTATCCAGATTATCCTCATAAACAGGCATCTTCGAAAATTCTGAATCGATAAAAACCAACAGGACTTCACTTATTTCCTTTGTTATTTCAATTCCAACTATATCCGTTCGGGGAGTCATTGCCTCATAAACTCTTTGATCACCAAGTTCTATAACTTTATTTATTAGCTCGCTATCTTTTTTGTCAACGATACCAGCAATTTCACTTTCTTTAACAAGTCCTTTAATATCTTCCTTATCGAAAAGATGATAGATATTATCAGTTTTCAGGCTCGAGGTTTGAACAACTTTATTGGATATAGCAGAAGTTATTTTGACAAAAGGATAAAGCAGATAAGATACAGCCCTAAGCGGAAGTGATGTTAACAACACAAAACGATCAGCGAGTTCTCTTGCTAAATATTTTGGAATAATTTCTCCAAAGAAAAGAATTATAGCTGATAGAACAATAAGAATTTTAATTTCACTCCAGCCAAAAAGTAAATTAAGAAATACTGCACCGAGCGAAGCATAGGCAATATTAACAACATTATTCCCAATCAGGATAGTAGAAAAGAAGTTCTGCGGATGATTGATAAAATATTTAGCACTTAACGCAGCGAGATTTTTCTTTCTTGCTCTTACTTCTATTTTGAGTTTATTCGCAACGACAAAGGCGAGCTCAGTCCCCGAAAAAAAAGCACTCAAGATGACTAAAATTAAAAGATATAAAAGTTGTTCGTTCATAAAATCGAATAATCAGAAAAATATATCTGAATGTTTCTAATTAACGCTTAAAATAATTTATAGATAATCATGATCGTAGCACCAGCATATAACAACACATTTGCAATCATAGGAAAATCAGTTGCGAGTGTGTGGGTTGTATTTTCACCCTTACCACTTATATACTCAAGATACATAAATCTGAAAATTCCAAAGACAACAAACGGGGTTGTATATATAAGTCTTTCAGTATTGAAAATAGAGACTGTCCTTGGAGCAACAGTATAAAGTGCATAACAGACTATGACTCCTGTGGCTGCGATAGTTGCCATTTGATCTGCAAAGTTTAAAGAATACTGAGCCAAAACTTTTCTACTGTTAGTACCTGTTTGTTCAGTTGACTCTAAATTTAGTCTTTGCTTCTCGGTGACAAGTACAAGCTCAGATCTTCTTTTCATCACACCAAGGAACAAAGAAATAAACATAGTCGTAAGCAGCAGCCAACTTGAAATGGGCACCTGAATTACAAAAGCACCGGCAAGCACTCTTATTGAAAAACCAGCAGCAATGGAAAAGATATCAAGTAACACAACATTCTTTAGCCAGAATGAATAAAGAACATTAAGCACAACAAATGCAACAACTAACAGGATAAATTCTGTATTGAAATACATCATCAGCCAGAAAACAAGAACCAGCAGCAATGATGCTGTAATTATAGCTGCAGTTTGAGAAATAGCTCCTGAGGGCAATGGCCTATCCTTCTTTACCGGGTGTGCTCTGTCAGAATCAATATCAACTAAATCATTGATGACATAAATTGCACTTGATGCAAGGCAGAAAACCAGGAAAGCAAGAAGAGTGGTGATGAAATAATCTTTATCGAATAAATGAAGCGAGAATAATAAAGGAATAAAAACAAAAACATTTTTTATCCATTGATGAACACGTATTAGTCGGAGAAACTTAAATAGTTTCATCAGAACACAACTACTTCCTCATAAGTGCCGAAAACTTTTTTAAGTTCGCCTACCATTTCACCAAGTGTGACTTTGTTATGTGCGGCTTTGACAAATATTGGCATTAAGTTATTTCCATTTTCACTTGCAGCCAGAATTTCGGCAAGACTTTCATCCACATCCTGCTGACTGCGGCTTTGCTTCAGAGCAGCGAGTCTTTTTCTCTGTGCAATTTCAACATCGGGAGAAATTGTAAGTATTGGAATTTCTATCTTCTCATTCTCTTCGATAAACTCATTTACACCAACAATATATTTTTCTTTACTCTCAACTTCCCTCTGATATCGGTAAGCTGCATCCGCAATTTCTTTCTGAAAATAACCAGATTCAATTGCAGGAATAACTCCACCAATCGCATCAATCTGGTCGAAAATTTTATTCGCTTCTGTTTCCATTTTATCGGTTAAAGCTTCAACGTAATAGCTTCCGCCAAGAGGATCAACTGTATTTATCACTCCTGTTTCATAAGCAATTATCTGCTGAGTTCGTAGTGCAATCTTAACAGCTTTTTCACTTGGAAGAGCAAGTGTTTCATCCATAGAATTTGTGTGAAGTGATTGAGTCCCACCCAGCACACCAGCCAGCGCCTGGAATGCTGTTCTTACAATATTATTCTCCGGCTGTTGTGCGGTTAATGTGCAACCTGCTGTCTGTGTATGAAATCTCATCCACCATGACCGTGGATTTTTTGCACCGTATTTTTCTTTCATCCTTCGGGCAAAAATTCTGCGAGCAGCACGGTACTTGGCAATCTCTTCAAAGAAATCAAGATGAGAATTAAAGAAGTATGATATTCTCGGGGCAAATGCATCAACATCCAGTCCTCTCTCAATACACGCTTCAATGTAAGCAAAGCCATCAGCAAGAGTGTAAGCTAATTCCTGAACTGCAGTAGATCCAGCTTCTCTGATATGGTAACCACTCACTGAAACAGGATTCCATTGTGGAACTTCGTTTGTGCAATATTCAATCATATCAGTAATAATACGCATTGATGGCCGCGGAGGATAAATGTATTCTTTCTGAGCGATGTATTCTTTAAGAATATCATTCTGCAATGTGCCACGTAGATCTTTGAAATCAATATTCCGATCACGAGCAACAGCAAGATACATTGCGAAGATCATAGCTGCGGGTGAGTTAATTGTCATTGAAGTAGAAACTTTGTCGAGAGGAATTTTATCAAACAGTATTCCCATATCTTCGATTGATGAAACCGCAACACCACACATACCAACTTCACCTTCGCTCATAGCAGAGTCGGCATCCCAGCCCATTAGTGTTGGAAGATCATAAGCAACTGAAAGACCTGTCTGACCTCGCTTTAGCAAATAATGATATCTTTCATTTGTGTCTTCCGGAGTTCCGAAACCGGCGAATTGTCTCATCGTCCAGATTTTCCCTCTGTAACCATTAGGATGTATTCCTCTTGTGTAAGGATATTCACCGGGAAAACCAATATCATTCAGGAAATTTATATTTTCAATATCATCGGGAGCATACAGCGGATCAATTTTTTCACCACTCACAGTTGTGAATTTCATTCCAGTGGTTTTCATTGATTTTACTTTTTCGTCAAACTCTGCTCTCTTCTCAAGATATTTTTTATCAAGCATAAATTTTCTTTCTTTTGTTTGATATGGAAATTATATCATTACTTAAATTTAAGTCCTGCCGAATCTTCTGTCAAACTCATTTAGTGATATTTTGATTACAATTGGTCGTCCGTGCGGACAAACGTATGGCATTGATGTAGCAAAAAGCTGATCAATCAATAATCGCATTGCTCTTTCATCGAGCCTGTCACCAGCTTTAATTGCTGTTTTGCACGAATAAGATTTTGCCAGATTATCCTTTTGCTCAAGATGCTTTTCTCTTTCATTAGTTGAATATTCTTCCAGCAAATCAAAAAGAACCTGTTCTTCTGTTCCTTTCCTTACATCGTCAGGGACACCTTCAATCTTAACTGTTTCTTTAGCTAAAAATTTTAATTGAAAACCAAGACGGGTGAGATAAGGTTCCAGTTCTTTCAACAAGGAGGTTCTCGCCGGATCAGTTTTAACTTTTTTGGGAAACAGAAGCTGCTGCGAAAATGGAATATCTGTCTCGAGTCTGTTCAAAGCTTTTTCATACAAAATTCTTTCATGCGCAACGTGCTGATCGATAATCATCAATCCTGATTTAATCTGTGAAAGAATATATTTATTATGAAGCTGAATGATGAAGGGAGATTCTTCGGTTTTTTCGAGAGTGGTTGTTTGCTCAGCTTTATCATGGGAAATTTCTTTTTGATCATTCCCGTTGAACAGTTTTGATTCAACCTTTCCTTCCTTTTTTATAACCACATCATCTGTAATACTGCCGAACAATAAATCAATTTCATCTTCCGAGTATTTTTTTACTTCCGGCTGATATCTCTCTCTGCCTGGTCTGTCTGAAAAATCTCCCCGGTTGGCAGGTTGAAATTTATTCACGGCTAATTTTTCCTCGGATAGATCACCCTCGCTAAAAACCATTGAAGGAACAAGATCGTGAGAGCCAAGACTCTTCCTTACAACAGAAAGTATAAAATTATAAATGTCTTTTTCGTCATCAAACTTTGCTTCGAGTTTTGATGGATGAATATTTACGTCAATCCTTTCAGGATCAATCTCAATAAATAAAATGAAGAATGGATAATCTCCCTTCTCAAGAATATTTTCATAAGCAGTAAAGACAGCGTGATTAATATTCTTATTAGTGATATATCTTGAGTTAAGAAAAAGGTACTGTTCGCCTTTTGTTTTTCTTAAAAGACTTGGTTTTCCTATATAACCAAAGACACTTATCAGTTCCGTTCTTTCTTCAACCGGAATCAAAGCATCAGGCATATTTTCTCCAAATACATGACCAACCCTCTCTTTCAAGGACTCAGCAGGATAATCAAATACCGGGTCAACACCGTTAAAAAACTTGAATGAAATTGAGGTGTGACTAAGTGCAATACGATTAAAAGTATCAACTATATGTTTGAACTCAGTGGTATCTGTTTTAAGAAATTTTCTTCGTGCCGGAACATTGAAGAAAAGATTTTTTACCGTCACGCATGTTCCTTTTGGAAATGAGCCTTTATCAACTTTAATATTTCCAGCCTCATCGTTTTTAATAACAGTTCCGATTTCCTCTTCGCGAGTCTCGCTCCTTATTTCAATTTGGCTGACCGCAGAAATTGAACTTAATGCTTCACCACGGAATCCGAGAGTTTTAATTGCTTCAAGGTCCTCGAATGCTTCAATCTTGCTGGTCGCATACTTTTGAACACAGAGGATAAGATCCTCTTCACTCATACCAATTCCATCATCACAAACCTGTATAAAATTCTTACCTGCACGCTTGATGATTAATTCAATACTCTTTGCTCCTGCATCGATAGCATTTTCCATCAATTCCTTCACAACTGATTCAGGTCTTTGGACAACTTCTCCGGCAGCTATTTTACTTGCAATACTATCAGGTAATATTTTAATTCTTTTAGCCATCTTTCCTTACATACATTCTTATTTCAAATTGCTCTCTGTCTTCTGATGATGCCAGTTGCCATATATCATTTTTAATTTCGGGAAATTTAACTTCACCCTCAGCATCAAATTTCATAAAAGATAAAATCATTTCATCAGCGATTAGCATTGACTGTTTATATATCTGGCCACCACCGATAATGAATGCTTTTTCATATTTCTCTGATTTACAGTAGTCTATCGATTCACCAAGTGAATGACAGATTTTTATCTCATCAAATTCTGCGATAAAATCTCTATTTCCCGTGACGATAATATTTTTTCTATCCTTCAATGGTTTGCCCAAAGTTTCAAATGTTTTTCTTCCCATAATAACAGCTGAACCAAGTGTGGTCTTCTTGAAATGCTGAAATTCTTCCTTAACGTGCCAGGGCATTTCACCATTTGATCTGCCGATGACTCCGTTCCTTGCGATCGCTGCTATGATGACAATCTTCAAACAGCAACCTCAAAAGAAATTTTATCATGATACTGATAATTCAAAAGTTCAAAATCTTCAAACTTCAATTCATCAATTGATTTATTTGCGATCTTTAGTTGTGGTAAAGGAAGAGGTTCTCTTTTTAGCTGCTCTTTTAAACCTTCCAGATGATCATACTTTTCCGTTTCAGTTCCCTTCTCTCCAACATAAATGTGTGCATCAACGATAGTGTGACCAAACTGACCAAGCTTTAATCCGACTTGTTGTGCAATCACCTGAGTCAACAATGAATAAGCTGCCAGATTAAATGGTATTCCAAGTGCAATGTCGCCTGATCTTTGAGTCAAATGGCAATTCAGTTTTCCATCATTCACATTGAAAACAAAAGTATAGTGGCACGGAGGAAGCTTGCTGGTCGTTGCATTCCCCGGTTCCCAGGCGGAAATTACGAGTCTTCTGCTGTTAGGATTTCTTTTTATTTCATCAATCACATATTGAATCTGATCAACTTCACGGACAACCCATTCACCATTTTTATTTTTCTGAGCACTTGGAAAATGTCTCCAGTAATATCCGTAGGCTGTCTCGAGAACACCATTTTCATCAGCCCAGGCATCCCAGATCTTTGTGTACTGTCTTAAATTTCTAATATGATTATCACCCGATAAGTACCAAAGAACTTCATGGAGAAGAGATTTCCATTGCATCTTTTTTGTTGTTAAGAGCGGAAAACCCTCATTCAAATCCACTTTATAAAAGGCCCCAAAGTAAGATATTGTATCCACACCGGTACGTGTTTTTTTTCTGACACCGCCTTCCATAACGGTTTGCACCAAATCAAGGTATTGCTTCATTTCCGATATTCTTTAGTTAGAAGTGAGATTGATTTTGATTACAATTTAGCAATTTTTTGCGATGTGATAAAATATCAAAAGTTTAGTTGTTTGACGATATCTTGACAGGCTTTTTTAATACCTTCTTTGTAATTCGTTATTGATTCAACCTCAGATGGAAAATACTTACTTATCTCAATTGGGAAAACATACTTTGGAAGCTTTGGAATACTCTCGGCGCTTATTTTTCCACAAACCAGAAATACTTGCTCTACATTTGAGTTGAACAAATGCATTAAAACTCCGGCTCCCTTCCCAAAACCGGATTGATGGTCGTATGCTCCCTCACCTGTAATAAGATATTCTACTTTATTCACGTATTTGTTGAGACCAAGATTATCTTTAATAAATTCGGATGATTGAAGTAGACTAGTCTTGTAAAATATTTGGAATGCTGCTGGAATTCCACCTCCTGCACCCGATAAACTATTAGAAGAAACCATTAAACCATTGTTTTCAAATAACTTCAACAGATGATTAAAGTTATTTTCGAGAATAGAAATCATTTTATTATCTGCGTTCTTCTGTTTCCCAAATACTCTTATTCCCCCCTGCTTACCTAAAAGTGGATTAGTCACATCAATAACCGGTATCAACTCAAATGAAAATTTAATGTGTTCATAATCCATATCTTTTACTATATTATAATTTTCCGGGAGCACAGGAATTTCCCTGCCGGATGAATCCATTAGTCTAAGTCCCAGGATTGACATCATCCCAATTCCCATATCAATTGTCGCGGTTCCACCAATCCCTATATAAACTTTCTCGACTTTAATTTTTCTACTTCGAACATCATGTTCAATCTGTATTAATAATTGCCCTAATCCTTTCGACGTTAGCTTTAATGGATTTCTATGGAACAGAGGAACTACCTTTAAACCAAGAACTTCAGCAGATTCTATATAAAGCTCCCTTCTCTTTTCACAATAAAGCACCGGGCATTCAAATTGAGATTCATTATAAGAAGAAGAAATGGAGTAATTCCTGATTTCCCCTCCAAAATAGAACTTACAAACATTTAGAAAACCATCGCCTCCATCTGATATTGGCTTCGTTATAAGTTCAGTATCCTTCAGACCAGATAGATTATCTTTGATCAACTCAGCTATTGTGACTGAATCTGCACATTCCTTGAAGCTGTTTGGTGATATTAAAATTCGTTTTTCCATCAATGAATAAAAATCAATTTAATTATATTTGAGCCAGGTTATGAAAAAGCTACTCAAATTTCTTTCTTCAAAGATAAAATATATTCTTCTTTTTTATGTGTTTATTCAGTTGACGCTGATTCTAACACTCGAAACTAATTATAGGAGCGATGCACTATATTATTACAAACTTGCCCAGGAGTGTATCGAACAAGCTGAGTTCTATCCTGCCCAGCAGCACTTATATGAAGATTATATTGTTGCCCCTCTTTATATAAATACTCTAATTATTTTTTTGACAATTTATAACTCTACAATTATAATCAGTTTTCTTAATCTTGCCGTTATTCTTCTTCAAATTATGCTTCTTTATAAAATCACAAAGAGAATATTCTCTGAGGATATTGCAAGACTAACAATTCTACTATTCATCCTATACATCAATACTCTTGGCTTAATGCTGCAAAATTATACTGAGCTCTTTTTTCTCCTTTTGATTACAGCCTCAATATATTTCTATTTACTACATAAAAACATTTATCTGATTCTTTCTGGTATCTTTATTGGTGGAGCTATTGCTGTACGACCTCTTGGATGGGCCTTATTGCTGGCTTTCATCTCAATACAAATATTTACCAGCATCAAAAACAAAAAAATACTATTCAATTATTTTTATATTTACTCAGGAACCTTGCTCTTCATTATTTTATTTGGAGGTTTTACCTATTCACACTTTGGGAAATTTGAATTCACATCAACAACAGGTCCGATTAATTTGTTGTTAGGTGCTAATGATGACGCAACTGGAGGCTTTAATTCAATGGTGCTTGAAAAAGGTAAAGCAGGTTACATCGAGAACACTGAAGCATTAACATACATTCAAAAGGGTGAGTTTTATCAAAATCGTGCTGTTGATTGGATAGTAGAGAATCCGACTAAGTGGCTATCGCTTGCGCCCAAGAAGTTACTACACGCATTTGGTTGGGATGATATTTCACTTTCTGCTCTGATGGGTTTCGATGAGACGAATTTTCTCAGGGTAATTAGAATACTTGTGAAAGATGGGGATGTAAATAAAGCTTTGCCAAACTCAAATCTCACTGATCAAACTCTATATTTTTCAGTTTTAATTATTTCACATCTCTATTACTACTTGCTGTTGCTTGCAATTGCTTTTGGGATTTACAATCTCTTTAAGAAAAAACTAAATACGGACTTAAGCAGCTTGATTTTACTTTTTGCTCTGTTTGCAACTTTGATGATAATGGTTACTGTGGGGACACCACGATACAAATATCCGATGTTTATTTTACTTCTCCCATTTGCTGCTTCATATATTGATATGAAATTTGGATTAACAAAGCAAAAGAGTGTAAATGCCTAACTCCAACTTCAAACAATATTTTCATCTGGCTTTGGTAATACTCGTTGCTGTATTACTGAGGTTATATTTTCAAATTGGTCATATTTTTTCAGATGATTCGTACTACTCTTACCTCAGTCACACATTGTTAAATGGAGATTTTGCTCATGAATATCTGGGATATCCTGTGTTCCCTTTGAGAATGGCATTTATCGGTTTAACAGCTTTTTCTATGAAAGTATTTGGGACTAATGAATTTGCGACTCTATTCTTCCCGTTTTTGTTTTCACTGCTAAATATTTTATTAGTTTACAAAACTGCTCAACTCTTCACTGGAAATAATAGAATTGCAATCTATGCAGCATTATTAATAGCATTCTTCCCTACCGATGTGATATTTGCTACAATAGGTTTTGCTGATCTAATTAATATCTTCTTCATAAATGTCGGTATTTATTTCCTGCTAATATCCCATTATCAAAAAAAAATTTATTTGGCTTTCATAGGTGGTGCTTCATTTTTTCTATCAATGCAGTTTAAAGAAAATATTTATTACGCTCTGATTCTTTTATTTATCTTGTTTGTTTATTCTTTGATTAAAAACAAACACTTAAATATCCAGTTACTCATTGGAATACTATTTATTGTAGGTAATTATTTAATTGAAGGATTCATTTATCTTCTTCTGCACAATGACTTCTTTTATAGAATAACCATCACAAACATCAATTACAATTACAGCTATTACGACTTTTTCCCTTACACTGCGCAAAAAGTATCCGACTCTAAAAATTATTTCAGAAACTTATTCGATCAGATATTTATTATAAACGCTAAATCTATTTTCTTGAGAAGATTTTATTTATTCCTACCAATTGCTACTTCAATTCAGACCTACATAAATTTTAGAAAAAAAGAGCAACCGCTTCTTAATTTCTGGTTCTGGGGAACAGCAATTCTAATGATAGTTTTCACTACTTCATTCAATGAATATAAACCACTTGACCTGGCTCGAAGCTGGTATATTTATCCATTGCTGATGCCGATGATAATATTATCATCAATATTCATAAATCGTTTTTCAAAACTTATCAGGAATGGATTGATAGCTATTTACATACTTGGAAGTTTAATCATGTGTTTTGAATACGAAAACTTTTTCGATAAAGATAATCTCAATTCGTTAAAAAGTTTCTTGAGAGATAATCCGGCAAAGATGATTTACACAGACCATTTTACAAAATACAGCGTTGATTTAATTCGAGAGTATAAATCTGATAATTCAAACAGAATATTGGGAAACGATTTTGACTTTAACCAGATCAGTAAAGGCGATTGGATTCTCTTTAACAAAAAGCATATTGAAGAATTGCAAATGCAAAAGCATCAGCTACCTGATTTTAATGTTTTAACTACAGGCCAATTTAAAGTGGTAGCTTCTTTTAATGATTTTATTTTCTATGAAAGATTACACTGAGATTTTCTCATTATTCCTTGTAACATTTTTGTAAATTTGACGGACTAGTTTTCAAACAAATATTAACCGAATGGAAATTATAGAGTATTCAGAAAAGTGGAAAGATAAATGGGATCAGTTCGTACTGGAATCCAATAACGGTACGATGTTCCATATGCAGAAGTTTTTTGATTATCATAAACCGGGTAAGTTCAACTTTAACCATCTCATTTTTTTAGACAGAGGAAATATTGCTGCACTTCTTCCCGGTGCACGAGTCGGCGATGTTTACGAATCACCAATCGGTGCAAGCTACGGTTCGATAGTTACAAAAGATGTGAAGTTTGTTGAAGCGATGGATATCGTTTCTACTTTGTTTGAATATGGAAGGAAAGTTGGTATAAAAGAATTTATTTTAACTTCTGCTCCGCGAGTTTATGAACGACACCAGAATGAAAATCTTGACTTTGCAATGCTTTGGCAGGGATTCAATTACGATCTGCATTACATTTCAAGTGCAATTAAGCTTGAACCCAATGAAGATATAATTTCGAGGTTTCAGCAGACGGTGAGAAGAAATGTCCGGAAGAGTTTAAAGGATCCCGATGTCCGAGTTGAAATAAATGACCGCTATGATGAATTCTACCCGATACTTGTCGAGAACAAAGCAAGGCATGATGTTAAGCCAACTCATTCGCTCGAAGATTTAATTAAGCTGACTCAACTCCTTCCCGAAAATTTGGTGCTCTTTATGGTTTATTATAAAGATAAACCAATTGCCGGCTCATCAGTGTTTATTGCTAACGAAACTGTTACACTCTGTTTTTATAATATGCTTCTTTATGAATATGAACATCTTAAACCAATTCATCGTGTTATGTATGAAGTTGTTAAGTGGTCGACTGAAAAAGGATATAAGTATGTTGATATTGGAGTTTCTCAGGATACAAAAGCTGCAAACCCGATGACACCAAGTATGAATCTTATTGACTTCAAAGAAAAGTTTGATGCAAAGACTGTAATGCGAAACACACTTCGTAAGAAATTATAACTCGTGCTGAGCTGAATATATGAGCTCGAAAAAGAAAGTCCTTATAACATTTCTCGGTAACATCAATTACGATACCCGATGCAAAAATCTTTACGATACTTTTTCTGCAAATAACTTTGATGTTGAGTTTATAGGTTTTGATTGGATGACTGAAGGTTTCACTGAAACCCATGGAAACATTTCAATCTTCAAATTAAAAAAAGGATTTCTCTCCCTCTCCTTTTATTTGAAATTCATCTGGCACTTGAAGCTAAAATTATTTTCTACCAAAGCATCAATAATTTTTGCTGAAGATATTTACACTCTTCCCTTTGCTGTAATCTTTGGTAAGTTGAAACGGGCAAAGATTTATTATGATTCTCGTGAGCTGTTTGGATTCCTTGCTGGATTAAAAGATAAAAAGTTAAAGCAAGCATTCTGGAAATGGATAGAAAAGTTTTTCATCAAGAAAGCTGATTATGTTATTGTTACAGGTCAAATGGATGGCGAATTTCTGGAAAAAGAATATAGAATTAAAAACTTAATCCTTTTACGAAATCTACCGCGATATTATAAACCTGAACTCAAGCTCGATCTTCATTCACATCTTCAGATTGATAAATCAAAAAAAATAATTCTCTACCAGGGAGTCCTGCTCAAAGGCAGAGGAATTGAAAAAGTTTTTTCTGTTTTGGATGAACTACCAAACCACGTATTTGTAATTGCAGGCGGTGGAGAATACGAAGAGCATTATCAAAAGCTTGCGGTACAAATGAACATTGCCCATCAGGTTTTCTTCCTCGGTAAGCTGACACAGGAAGAGCTGCCAAAAATTACTTCATCTGTTGATATCGGAGTTTCATTGATTGAAAACCTCAGTGTGAGTTATTATTATGCTTTACCGAACAAGCTCTTTGAATACATTATGGCTGAAGTACCAGTCATTGTAAGTAATCTTCCGCAGATGAAAGAAATAGTTGATAAATATGATGTTGGGTTTGCAGTTAATATTGATAATAAAGACGAATTGATCTCGGCAATTAAAAACCTCTCAGAAGACACCGACTTGTACGAAAGCAAAAAGCAAAACTGCCATATTGCTTCCCAGGAATTGAACTGGGAGAAGGAAGTGACTAACCTTCTGAAAACGGTTTAAGCAAGAAATAAAGTCCTTGATTATTAAGTTTTAATTTACTTTGTGCTCTTAGTGTCTTCTTAGTGTTACTCAATGGAAGAAAAACAATTACACAGAGGACACAAAGAATTCACAAAGAACCACAGAGTTACTAGAATTATTCTGTAATTACTTCCGCGTATAAATACCGATAATATGAACGGGTTTATTATAAATCCAATTGGCGAACTTGTCTTTTAACTTCCACATCCAGAATGGAAAAAACTGAAGTATCACATAAGTCCTTAAATAAAGAAGCAATTTATTTCCAAAGGTTTCATACTTAAAGCTCTCTAAGATCATTTCCTGAATAAAGACTTGCAAGCTTCTTTTCATCGAAGGAATGAATGTGTGCGTTGGCTGGAGTTTTTTGGTTGCAGTGGATGCAGAGATAATAAATTAATTTTTCTTTGTATGGAGTTGTGATAACCAGACTTCCTCCCTTTTTCACAACGCGGAATAATTCTTTTATGAATCCGGAAGGATCATAAACGTGCTCAATTATTTCAGAAGCAATCACACAATCGAATGAGTTATCATTAAATGGAAGATGAAACGAATCAGCAGCGATACCAAAATGCTTTTCATTATGATAGAGCTTTTGTACTATGGCAGGATTTGTCACGGAAATATCAAGAGAGCAAACCTGTTTCCCTTTTGGAAGAAATTCCTTTGCAACCCAGCCGTTACCGCAGCCGACATCCAAAATAGAATTAACATTTTTTGGAATTCTTGAGATTATATATTCCCGTACACGTCGTTCATCGTGAGCAGTTTCACCTTTGCGTTTCTCGAAGTAATCAAACTCGACTGCGTCTTTTTTGTAGTGGTCTATGTAATTGAAATTGCTCAAATCCCAAATCCTGCTAAAAATTATGGTCAAAGATATTAAAAAATGCCGGAAGCTGTCTATCTAAATTGAATCTTAAAAAGTAATTTATTACGTTTGAAGTAACAAAACAGGGATTGATAGTTATGAAAGCCATAAAATATTTTGCCTGCATTGTTCTCCTCGCACTCACTTCAAGAATTTATTCTCAAATACCTGATACTATCTGGACAAAAACCTTTGGTGGTTCTTTAGCTGATGTTGGAAACTCCGTAAAGCAAACTAATGATGGTGGTTTTATTGTTGCAGCAACAACAAGCTCTTTTGGTGCTGGCGGACAGGATATTTATTTAATTAAAACCGATGAAAACGGTGACACACTCTGGACAAAAACATTTGGTGGACCTGCCAACGACAGAGCAAGCAACGTAGTTCAAACCAATGATAATGGTTATGCAATATTTGGTACGACTAATTCTTTTGGCAATGGTGGTGATGATTTTTTGCTTTGGAAAACTGATTCATTAGGAAATACTGAGTGGTTTAAGACTTACGGAACAGGTATTAGTGAAGTTGCGAGTGAAGGACAGCAAACTTCCGATGGCGGATACATAATTGTTGGATACTATTATAATCAGGTCTATAGAACTTGGGCTGTAAAAACCGATAGCTTAGGGAATGAAATCTGGAATAAATCAATCCGGTGGTCATCGTCAGATCTTTTCGGGAATTCAGTTCAACAATCAAATGACAACGGTTTTGTTATTTGTGGCACTTGGAGTTATTGGTATAGTGGAAGCTACAGATACAATTATACATTTACTAAACTATCTGAAAATGGCGATTCCCTTTTCCTAAAATACTATGAAAGAAATGGTTCAGAACGCGGTCGGATAATTAGAAAAACACTTGATGGAAACTTTATATTAGGTGGAATAACCTTTTCTACAGGTGGTTCGCATACCTGGTTGGTTAAAGTGTCTCAATAGGTGGAATAATCTGGCAGAATCTGGTTATCGGTTCACAAAATCAAGTAAATTTTCAGTGTGTTGAACCCAGTTTGGATGGTGGATATGTGATTGCCGTTTCTTCAGTTGGAGGCAGTACTTCAGCCAGAGATTTTCAAATCTTGAAAACTGATAATTCGGGAACATTTTTATGGGAGAAAATGATTGGCGGAAATCTCTATGACGATGCCTATTCTGTTTATCCAACAAAAGATGAAGGATTTATAGTAACTGGCCAAACTAATTCCTTCGGAGCTGGCAATTTCGATGTATGGCTCCTAAAATTTAAGTATACTCCGCCTCCGATAAATGTACAAATAAACTTTTTCCCATCAGTTGATACTGCACTAGTAAATGGCGGATGCACAACACCCGAATTTATATGCAAAAATTTAAGCAGCACAAATGAACGCGACAGCATTTCAATTGAACCGGGATTTAATACTTATTTCTATTACTATGATTCCACAGGTACTCAGATACCACTTGATAATTATTACTTCATTGTTATCGATTCACTTGATGAATACGATTATGAGTTATGGTTTCACCCAAAATCCTGGCCGCCATATGATCCAGTAATTATTCCGTTTGATTCTATTTTTTATTCAGAACAGAACAAATATGATATTCAATTGATAGTTAAGAAAAATGGAATGCGAATAGATTCTCTCTCTCAGCCATTTCACGCTGACTTTGGTTTATCGGTTGATGATTCAGCGAATATTCCATAATGAATTCAGTATTATCCCAAAACTTACCCCAACCCGTTTAATCCAGTAACCAATAATCGGATTATACGAGTTACCGATTATCGGTATTGTTACTTTGAAGGTCTATGATATTTTGGGAAATGAAATTGCAACTCTGGTTAATGAAGAAAAACAACCCGGCACTTATGAAGTTGAATTTAATGCTTCATCCGGTATCAGGGATCTGGTATCCGGAATCTACTTCTATCAGCTTCGCGCCGGGGATTTTATAAACTAAAAAGATGGTGCTAATGAAATGAAAACTTTGATATTCATCACAAGTATTTTTTTTCTCTCAATCCAAACTTTATCTGCACAAAACTTTTGGCAACCAACGAATGGACCATTTGGTGGAGACATCAGAACTTTAGCTATAAATTCAAGCGGACATATTTTTGCAGGTAGTGACTATGCTGGAACTTATAGAACAACAAATAATGGTCTATATTGGACTCAGATTAATAATGGATTACCAATGACTTATGCTCGTGGTTTAGTTATAAATTCTGACGACATAATCTTTATGGATTAATGGGGATGGTGCTCATCCTCTAACAGAGAAACTGGATTGAAAACAAGGATTACCTTCAAATGCTTTAGTAAAAGCTATAGCGATAAATTCAAATGACCACATTTTCGTTGCAACTTTGAGCCCCGGTGTTTTGAAAATATGGGTTGGACACTTATATAATGGATTAACCAAAGTGTTAAGTAAAAGTGACTATTTTGCTGGAACTGTTACAGGGCTTTGACAAAAGAAAACTAGAAATATAGGACGGTACAGAGACAATTAAGAAGGATGGACATTGAAAGGACTCAACCACTTTTTTATCCGAAGAGAATCCAATGAAAAAAAAATAGGGAATATGAGGTGTATGCAGATGGGGAAAATAGGAAAAAAAAAGGATATTTGAGGGGGGCGGAGGGGAAAAAAAAAAAAGGAATAAATGCTTATATATTTTCTTTACTGCAATCTGGGTATTATCGAGGTGAATCCTATATTTTTAAAATGGAAATGGAAAAAGAAACCCAACCATAAAAAAATCACAAAGATTAAAGGAAAAAAAACTCTAAAAGGAATATTTCCGGAGCATAACCAAGAATTTTTATATAGAAAGGATTAATAACTAAACTCGATTTTGGAAATTACAAAAAACTTCGATATTTGGTGGTGGCCAAGAAAAAAAAAAAAAAAAAAGAAAAAAAAAACTCCCAAAAACCACTAATCAAATTCTCCGAAAATTATAATTTGGAAATGAAATTCACCTTGTATGACAACCCGGCAATTATGAAGTTGAGTTATCTTTTCCGAGACAATCTTTCTAGTGGCATATATTTTTACCATTAAAATCGGACATTCTGAAATAAATTCCCAATGGGCAGGCAGACAATTCATTAACAAAAAAAATGTTATTATATCTTTTTCATACTTGGTTTTATTTTTAACAGTGTACTTTGTGCAACGGTAATGCCCGACTGTCCATCAGGCTATAAAAATAAAAATCAGCGCTCTCTTCTAAATAAATCCACTCATATCAATCTATTAATCATTACCGATCCTCCTCCCCGATATTATGTACCAATATCTCAAATAGCACCGTTCAGGCACATGGTTAAGCATTACCGTAGCTACGGAATACTCTTCATATAAATAAAGCGCTGCGTGGTGGGATCAAAGATCATTTTTATTAGATTGGGAGAACACTGCAGAAATCATTTATTGGAGAATATATCTCCTAGGATTTGGTTATGGGAACAAATTTTTTAGGATCATTACTGGGTTTAATCAAAGAGGATAAAATACCAAGACAAGACTCATATCCCCAAGGCAATACCTCCTCCTGAATAAAGGAACCGGAAACATAATCTTTGCATGGAATCAATTATCTAATATTTTGGCGAAAATCAATTCCAAAAGGAAGGAGATAGGATCAGGATATTCACTCGATATATCAGCCGATTGACGGAATAATACACCTTAATTACTCACGGATCCTTTGGAAGTAAAAATAAGATAATTCTCAATGATCTCCAGAACCATATCCTTTCAATTCTCGTCAAATCTCTATTATTCCAATACTACCACAAATAAACCCTTCAACTCTAAACAAAATTAATCGGAGAAGATAAATTCCTTGGCTAAGTAACTGCACTTCTTTAAATTTCTATCAATTAAATATTCTAATTGGAGATCTAATGAAAATCTTTTTTGTATTGATAATTTTTACTATCTGCATTTTTCCACAGGATAGGACTATGAATTTACGTGGATATGATATTGAGCTTGGAATGGATATGATGCAGGTATGGGAAAAATTAAAATCAGGTTTTAATGTAATTGAGGATGAAGATAGCAGTTTCTACATTTCAGACAACAAAAATGAGCCGGTTGGTGTGATAATATTTAAGAATGAGAGAGCAGTTAAAATTATTAAAGACTGGGGAACAAAAACCAAAAGTAATGTCGGCCAGGTATTTAAAACATTATGGAATATCCTGAAGCAATACGAAAAAGATCTGGATGAAACTAAATTAATTCCGCTTGAAACATATACAGAAAAAGGAAGTAAGTTCGCTCTGCAGATATATCTAACTGAAAATAGATTTCTTGACATAACTATCCAGCATACTGTAACTATACTTGAAGTACTTGAGGAGCCTATAAACTAAAATTTGAATTGAAGCGAAAATAGATTTGCGTTTCCAAGTCCCAATGAGAATGGCATATAAGCATAATCAAAACGTAAATTACCCCACATAATTCCAACACCGCCGGTGAAGTTTCTTGCTTCATAGCCTGATTGATAACCAACACGTGCAGCGAAAGTTTCATTGTAAATTATTTCACCACCACCGATTAAGTGAATGTCATCAGTATCCAGATATTTCTGAAACTCACCGACAATAATAAAATCTAGCTTAGATGTTTCGAGACCAAAATTGTATGCCCCACCCAGACGAAATTCAGTAGGAAGCTTTGTCTTTTCTACTCTTAGCTCACTCATCGAGCCGACATTTCTGATGACAGTTGATGCAGTTAAACCTTCAACCGGTGTAAAGTAATTCAATCCGAAATCAAGACCATAGCCTGAGGATTCATCATTAAGCAATCCTTCATACAGATATTTGAATGTAACTCCAAAATCCAGATCATTAATTACAGTAAACCCTGATGAAAGACTTCCAAAGAAATAATTTGCATTGAATTTGGAAATTGGATCACCGGGACGTTCTCGTACTTCAATATCGTCAACTGTAGTTACATTAAAGCCAACTGCCCATGGAAGATTGAACATATTCCATTTAATTCCCCCAACCTCGCTTCTTATATCCTGAATCCATTCATTGTGCATAAACATAACTTCATTCATTTCGGTAGAAACAAGTCGTGAAGGGTTATAGAATAATGCAGATAGATCATTTGATGCGGCCACACCAGCATCACCCATAGCAATGTTTCTTGCACCAAACCCGAACTTCAGGAATGAAAGTCCGCTGTTGCCTGCGGATTGGGCAAAAGAGATTGTTGAAGTAATTAGATTAATATTATAACTATTTTTTTCATAATCTGTTGTCATTCCGAATTTATTTCGGAATCTTTCTTATAAATAAATAGATGCTGAAACGAGCCTGCCTGCCGGCAGGCAGGTTCAGCATAAATACTAAAAATTAAAATTAACACTTAAAATATGCCTGTCAGCACTTGAGTATTGCTCAATCTGAAAAGCATAATCAACACCCACTACTAAATTACCAAACGGCTGAAAGAATGAAAAACCAAGCGAAGGTTTAACCGGCCAATCTGTATTACTGAGATTAAACTGGTCAACTCCACCGCGAATGAAAAACTGATCGTAAATGTTGTACTCGACACCGGCACGGAGAATATTTGTTTCAGCGTTGCTGTTTTCAAACTCGACTGCACCAATCAATCCAAGTTCCTTATTTCTGTAACTTACGCCAACTTTTCTAAGGTTGGGAAATTTATCTTCACTAATTATCCCCTCCTGCTGATAAACCGGTGAAGTATCCCATTTATACTTGCTCATTAAATCCACAAGAACAAGTGAAATATTAAAGTTATCATTCAGTTTGTACAAAGCACCAACATCAAAGCCTAAACTGGTTGAGCTAATTTCTTCATATAAACTATAATAATAAAATTTTGTCGCTAAGCCAATGGAAAATTTTTCTGAAATCCTTGCTGCAAGTCCGATAAAAAACTGATTTTCAGAAGTTGAGAGTTCACCTGTCGGTAAACCACTGTTATCTCTTCCATCAATATTCCCAACACCTGAATTAATTATACCAATGCTGAGACCAGCAGTAGTTCTTGGTTTGCGTGTTTCAGCTACTGTGTCTTTAGTGGAATAGAAATCAAATCTTCTGGTATAGTTGAAATAATTTAGTGCTCTGTCGAGAGTAAGAAATGAATAGCCAGCCTGGAAAGAATTGTTTTCCTGAAATGGTGTTATTGCGGGGTTGTAATAAGAAGTTAACTCACCTTCTGTTATTGATGATAAAGCATTGCCCATTCCGATTCCTCTGGCACCAAATCCAATCCTGCTGAATGCGCCGGGACTAACAGACATTTCACTGAACTTCGGTTGAGCGAAGACTGCTTCAAACATCAAGGCAAACAATATTAAAATTATCTTTTTCAAATTTCGTTAATTTTCTTTTTATTACTCATTTGCAACGATTCATATATGAATGAATGCATGCAACCATGCTTTATTTTTATTGCTGTAAAGCAGGTTCTGATAAATACTGCTGCTAAAATATTTCATTTCTGTTAAAACGATCATTGCATATAAATAATTTTTCCAAATAGCGGTTCTTCTTCATCAATATCAACTCGATAAATGTAAACACCATTGGGCAAATAATTGCCGTTATCATCCAGACCATCCCAGAATTCAGGAGCGCCTTCAAGTTTTCTATTGCGCGGTGCATTTTGTATTATGGTTCTGATGTAATTCATCCCAAAATCAAAAATTCTGATTGTGACAAATTTCTCTATTCCACCTGTACTATATCTAATCTTTAATGTATTAGGCGACTGTCTTGGAGAAAAAGGATTTGGATAAGCATAAGTTTCACTATCTGATTTCAACGGCTGTGAAGCAAAATAAACTTTCCAGTCACCATTGTATGCACTTGTTTCTATAATTCTTGCCAGACCATCATTAGAACCAAGCCAAACATAGTCATCGTCAGATGCAGCACTATAAAAAATGCTGGTTGTCAATTCTACGCCGGATTCTTTATCAACAATGTTATTCGGAAGTATCCAGGTTCTGCCCTGGTTTAAAGATCTGAAAGCACCGTTATCAGTAAGTGCAATTACTTCTCCATTCTTAAATCCAAAATTATGACCACGCTCTTCATTCAGAGTAGTTTTCCAGTTATTACCGCCATTCGCAGAATAACTAATCGCATAAAACTCATTTTGATCTTCAGCTTTCCATGAAGAAGCCCAGATTGTATTGTTGAAAGAATTATATCCAAGCGCTGTAACAAAATTTCCACTGATTGGCTGATTTTGATTCTGGTGATTAAACTTTACCCATGAAGGATGCTGAGAATTTGCATTTGTAGTTTTATTAATTCCGTTTGCGGTGCCAACATAAACGGTTGAATCATCAGCAGCTACAACTGAAAATGCCCGGTAATTCAGCCAGCCTGTGCTGCAGAAATTTCCGGGTGTAGGAGAAATACATTTGTCCCTTTCAGCCAGAGAATCCGATGGTGAAATTGAATTCAAACTATCTGTTGGTAGAATAATTCTCTGCCAGGTTTGTCCCATATCCGTGCTTCTTCTTGTTCCACCTGCAAAAGATGTTATCCATACTGCATTCGGAGTGAATGCAATATCATAAGTCAGATTTTGTTCTGCAACAGTTATCGGAAGAACACTTAAAACATTTTCTCCAAAAATTATTACTGAAGAATCAGGATGGTCTACAGGCTGTGGAATTGTTGACCATGTTAAGCCATTATCCGTTGTAAATTTTAAGCCTGTTCCTTTCGGTACATTTCCACCACCAGGACCCGGAACTGATGTAGCAGTTGCAGCCCAGATTGATCCATCATACTTATTATATGCTAGAGCAGATACATTATCATTTCCAAATGGAGAAGTTCCATAAAAATTTGTCCAATTCTCTCCTCTATCTAATGAAACACTTACACCTCTGCTTGTGCCAAGCCAGACATCATCACCTATTGTAACAATATCAAGAATGCTGTTGCTTGTAGGATTTGATGCGGTAGTTTTTGAAATAAAATTTTTATCGCCGGGAAGTTCAAAAGATTCCGGTCTAAACTGAGCAGAAATTTCAAGAGAAACAAAGAAAAAAATCAGCGGAAAAAATGAATCTTCATCATTGAATCAACACGAAAATGTATAATGAGATTGCTTAGGTCACCAATTCTATCTCTTAGCACGGAATTCGAATCGATAGGTTCCTTTTTGATTGCTTTGATCCACCTGAATTAATCTTGAGAATATTCCATCACCAGCTGTCAGATCACCATTTTCCGGTTTACCGTCATCATAAAGAAAAACCTTACTACCATTTGTTGAACCATCTGGTCTGTAAACAACAAAATAAACTTCTAAAATATCACTCAACCCATTTGGATCAGAAGCTTCGACAGAAGTTGAGACTACTGTAGGTTGTGTAACGACAACTGTATCAGGATCAATCATAGTATTAGCTATCACCGGAGGAAGATTATCCTGTCCATTCTTAAAATAAAATGTTGCAAGTGCAACCTGTTTTATATTTCCTTCAAAACCTTCTGCAGAAAATCTGACTGTATAATTTCCAATAGGATTTTCCCGTTTAAGAATAAATTGGTTTTCATAAAGATCATCAATTATTTTATACATTTCCACAGGGACTGCATTCAATTTTGAATTATCGGAAGCATACACATCAAAATAAGCTTTGTAAACCTGGCTTGGCGGCGTAAAGATTAGTCTGAGATTAAGAAGAGAATCTCCCGGAACTTTCATATCAACAGTATCCTTAATTCCAGCAATTGAACTTACCTGGTAATTATCTGTTCCTGAATCGATAATATCATCATAGGTTTTTTCGCATCCCCAGATCAGAAGTGGAATCAGTAAGAAATAAGCTTTTCTCATAGCAGAATAATATTTTGAAGCAAGCAATATCACAAGGTAAAAATTAAGATATTTTAAGAATTATTGAGGCAATGTAAGCATAATAGGCATCGGAGAAAAAGAAATTATAAATATAAAAAAAGCCAGATAACCAATAAGTTTTCTTCGTGGATCCAGTTCGGTTGCATCAAGAACCGGGGGGTGTTTCAGCTTAATAACAAAGTATAAAATTAAAGACCAGAATAGCCAACCTGACCAGCCAATTCCATAATTCAGTTCAAGCATTGAATCCACAAGCCCGATAATTCCAAAGATGAACATAACTACAAAACAGATTACAGAAATTTTATAATGATCTTTTTCTCCAAACATCGCGAAGGAAATATGTCCGCCATCAAGTTGCCCCACGGGAATCATATTCATAGAAGTAATAAATAATCCAAACCAGCCAACGCACAAATACGGATAATGATAAATCTCGCTCATTGGTGGAAAGAATTGTCCCGACTGAACAAATACTTCTCTTAAAAACGAAAAAAGAATTGAATCACCGAACACTAATGCAAGACCTTCTTTTCCATAAGTTGGCTCAAGATAATCTGGATGAATATTTATGAGATATTCAACACCCGGAACATTTAAGAACCCGTAGATGAGTACTCCCAAAGCAACGATAAAACCTGCAATTGGTCCGGCGACTCCAATATCAAACATTGCTTTCTTTGAATGAATACGAGTACGCGTTCTGATGACAGCACCCATCGTTCCAAAATTTATCATATATGGAATGGGAGGGAACGGAATATAAAAAGGCAATGAAGCTTTTACTTTATGGAACATTGCAGCAAAGTAATGACCAAATTCGTGAAAGGTTATGATAAGTAAAATTGAAATTGAATATGGCAATCCTGTTAAAAGTTCACTCAATTCGTAAGGACCACCTGATGCACTCGCCCACTGCACTCCTGCAATAGTTGTAGTTATAAAAGTAATAATAAACAGACCGAGATGAAGCAAAGGTTTTTCTTTTTTTTGCTTTACTTCTGGCGATGAGTAAGTTGAATAGTAATTTTCCCCGTAAGGATCAGGCATAATTAAATATCCAGGTTAATTCCAATTGTTGCATAATTTTCATTTAAATCATAGAATTCTCCGTGCACACTTTTGCCGGAAAAGTACGAAGCTAAAATACTGAATCCTCTTGATTCTGGTTGACCAAATTTTACTCCCGCTGAAATTATATTGTTACCTGAATATTCATCAATTCCTGTCAGTTTAAAATCATAAGCAATAAACGGTGTGAAGAAAGAAGTTTGAATCTGGGTGACATAATAATCAAATCCAGCCTGAAGTATTCCCTTTTTAATTTCATCGGGAACGATGTGGATGTTGTAAGTAACTCCGCCATAAACCCGAATACCGTAAATTTTATAATAAGCGATTAGCTCAAAAAATTCCCTGCTGTAAACAAATGGTTCTCTTCCATTCAGCCAGCTTTCAGATTCAGCATCATAATAGCCATCAACAAGATGAGCGCTAATGTGACTGAAGCGTAATCTTGCACCCCATTCACTTAATTCAGATTTACTTTTGTAACTACCGTTAATACCAAAAAGATAATCAACGGTCTCAACAGGAAATTTAAAATTGTTTTCTGAACGTGTTCTTGTATAAGTGAAAAAATCTGCACCGAATGAGAAAGATTCCGATTCAGCTTTCCAATGAATTATATCGTGAGAAGTTCCAATATCTATTCTTACTTTTTCAATATCAAATAAATATTGAAATCCGGTTTTCGGTTCCAGGAAATGCGCGGTGAACGGTTGAATATTTAAATCTGCAGGAAACCATTCAGTAGTTGTTTGTGCAAGTGAATTTAATTTAATAATAGATATTAGAATTAGGACGAGTACAAATCGCATTAATTACTTTCTGACTTTGAGATGAGTTTTCCGTCGGAGCCGGACTTTGACAGCTTCTTAATCTTTTGTTTGATGAGCTTGTTGTAGCTGTATTTGAATTTAGAAGTAAGACTTGATATTGCATAAAGATTTGTTGGAAACGCAAACGAAGGTTCGAAATAACAATTAACGGTGCATCCCTGGCAAAAATCAAATCTGCCTTCATTCTTCATAAAGTATTTTATCTTATCTGATTTTCTTATTTCACTGATAGGTTTATCAATTTTAATATTATCATTGGCAAAATGATAGCAAGGAAGAATGATTTCATTTTCAGGAGAAATCACTATCACACGCGAAACAGCTTTGCAGCTTGGATTACTTTTATCATTGCCACCATCTCTTCTCAATTTCATAAAAGCTTTATTAAGATAGACATCCATTTTGCCATCGCAATACTCATCAACAAAATCAACTGCCTCCTGCGTAAGCCCTGGATTGCCAAAGTAAGAGAAACACCGGATTCACCAGTAATACCAGATCGTGCTTTGCAGCTAATTCGTGCATTCGTGGCAGCTTCTTGTACGTTTCATTTGTAACAGTAAAAAGAATATCCGGAAATTCACCAAGCGATTTTGCGATTTCAATACTTTTGAAGATTGAATTGTAGCAATCCACTTTCCGGATTCGGTTGTGCTCTTCTTCATCGGGAGAATCAAGAGAAAAGTGAAGCAGATTTATTTTCCCGGCAAGCTTTTCAGCAAACTTTGGATAAAGCAATGTATTAGTTGTTATGCTTGTTTGCATTTTAAGGTTATGCGCAAACTCAGCCATCAGGTGAATATCTTTATGAAGCAGAGGTTCTCCTCCAGTCAAATCAATGAACTTAACTCCCAGTTTAGCAAGCTGCTCAACATTTGATTTGAAGTCGTTCAGATCTGCATAAGGTGTATCTTTAAAATTTGTGTGATCACCAAAATGACAGAACTCGCAGAAAGCGTTACATCTGTATGTTACATAATAGTTACAAAGAAGCAGCATTGGGATGTTGTTATTTAATTTCTGAACAAAATGATCATTTAAACCGTTTCCTTGCATCATTAAAAACTTCTTCAGCAGGTCGTAATTTGACTTTACCCTTACTTACTTCTTCATTTCTTCGGAGTGATTCTTCTGCCCACAGCTTTTCAATTTCTGCTTCAGAAAGGTCTTCAAGACTTGATAATAATTTATTAGCGAGTTTTGCACGTGACTTGACATTTAACTCAAGCACTTTTTTTTCAATATTCTTAACTGTCATTGTTGTGCCTCTTCATCTTATTAATTCAATAAACCAGATAACAAAACTATTTCTTTAATATTTTCTTCCTTTCCAAATTACCTTTCTACCAAATAAAATCGTTAAGGGAAGAAAGATTACATACAGAATATAATAAATTTCAAACACTAAAAAATATTTCAAATTCTTCTGAAGACCTAATTTCTGATGAACAGGCAGAAGCACAAAAAAATCTATGGCTATCTTAAAGAATGCAAGATACAACCATCCAGCACTGAAGAATATTGGTGTCATCAATAAGAATAAATTAGTTAAGAATGACCAGAACATTAAACCAATACCAATTGGTGGAGTATCAATTCCACCGACAGCCCAGCGTTTTTTCTGGTTGAATAATTCACCAAAGCTTGATGCAGGTTTTGAAATTACTAATGAATCCCGATTCAATGGATAAATTACTTTATACTTTTTTAATTTGTGAATGGAGTTGAGCAGTAAAAAATCTTCCGTAACACTGAATGGTAAATTTTCAAATCCACCGGTTTCCTCATAAGCTTTTTTTCTGAAGGACATATTATTTCCGATGCAGCTAACAGGTTTTCCAAGATTGATTGTTCCGGCAGCAATAAATAGAAGGTAAACAAAATCAATCGCCTGCATTCCGCTGAATGAATTTTTTACGATTTGGGTTGTGAATCCATTTACAACACCAACATTACCAACATAATAAGAAGCAATTGTTTTTGCCCAAAATGGACTGACAACACAATCCGCATCTGTTGTAAGGATGATTTCTCCGTTCGCAATTTTTATTCCTTCAGCCATTGCTCTAACCTTGCCTTTTAATATCGCCGAATCATTTTCTTCCAGGTGAATCACTCGAAACTTGAGCTTACCGTGAATAAAACTCGAAATAATTTTCAATGTGCTGTCACTTGAAGCATCATCAACAATAATTATTTCAAGTTTACCTTCGGTATATATCAACTTCTCTAATGAATCAATACAGGATAAAATATTCTTCTCTTCGTTACGTGCTGCAACAACAATAGAAACAGTCGGCAATTGATCTTCAGATAATTGTGGAAAAGTTTTTTTTGCACCAATTACCAGAGATGCTGAAATAATAAAATAGCCGGAGACAAGTATCAGGAAAATTATTTCAAGCAATCTTCAGGCTCCCCAAATTTAAAACCCCTCTTATCTGCTTGTTCAATTGTGTAGTTCAATGCTTCTTCAATAATATCGCTGCACTTAATGCTGTCGTGAAAAACTAAGATAGAATTTTCTTTCAAGTAATTATCAATTGCGTATTTCACTTTTTGAATATTGTTCTCGTAATCATAGGTAAGCAAATTCCACATAACACATTCCAAATTAAGTTCTTTCAGGATACCTTTTGTTTTAAGATTAAACCTGCCGTGCGCTGGTCTGAAATACTTTACGTTGTAGTTAAACTTTTCTTTCAGCAAATTATTGAATGGAGTTATTTCATCAATCGACTCTTCCCTGCTCATCTTTGTCAGCAATTTATGATTCATTGTGTGGTTAGCAATTGTATGACCATCCGAAAGTATTCTTTCTGCAAGTGCTTGTTGATTTTTGATATTATTCCCGACACAAAAGAAAACAGCTTTAAGATGATTAGCTCTGAGAATGCTTAAGATTTTCAGTGTAGCTGCTTCAGTCGGTCCATCATCGAAAGTTAAAAGGATTTTATTGTTGCGAGTATTCCAATGAAAACTTCTATTTAAAATTTTAACAATTAAAGGCGGATTGTAATAATATTTCAAAGATACTTCTCTTGCTTATTCATCAATTTACCAGATAATCTTATGAAGCAGATAATTTCAGATGATCGTGATATGCATTCTTTAAATTCTGCTCTAACTTTTCATAGTTACTCTTTTGTTGAACAGTGCTTCCGAGTAAATCGGTGATACATCTGCTGCAAAGAAAATATCCAATCAGCGTATTCATTTCGTGATACATATAAGCGTTCAATGATAAAGCTGATTCCTCGCCCATTTTCAAAGCATCAATTTTCCTTTTATTACAGAAGGGACATATCTCGCCATCATAAAACCATATCTTTTCTACAGCATCGCCATACATTTCATTAGCCTTGCCAAGAAGCTCAAAGAGTAAATCTTCTATATTACTTTTATCCATTACCTTCTCTTCTTTTATTACTAAAACTTATTGCCATCAACCACTTCCATCTTCTCCGCCAAAGGCGGATTTCGCTTCGTTCAACATCATCCATCTTCTACCGGACAGGCGGATTTTCGTTCAACATCAACCATCTTACCTCTTCCATCTTATTCAACCTTTTATAACTCCAACCGGTTTTATTTTTGCAACTTTTCGTGTAATACCTTCTTTGTGCATCACATCAACCACATCAGAAACATCTTTATAAGCATCCGACATTTCTTCAGCGATTGTTTTGTAACCTTTCGCCTGAATTACAATTCCTTTTTGTTTAAGCTCTCCAACCAGATCTCTTCCCTTTGCACTCTTCAGTGCTTTTGTGCGGCTAAGATTTCTTCCTGCACCGTGACAGGAACTTCCGAATGTTTCTTCCATTGCTTTTTCTGTTCCAACCAAAATATAAGAATATCTTCCCATATCTCCGGGAATAAGTACAGGTTGACCAACACCCTGATATTTGGCAGGAATCAATTTACTTCCGGGTGGGAAAGCACGTGTTGCACCTTTGCGATGGACACAAACTTCTTTTTCTTCTTTTCCAATTTTATGCTTTTCAATTTTAGCGATGTTATGACAGACATCATAAAGCAGTTTGAAACCTAATTCAGATTCAGTCATTGCAAATGTATCTTGAAAAACTTTTTTTGCCAGATGCATAATCACCTGACGATTATTCCATGCAAAGTTCGCAGCTGCCTGCATTGCAGCTAAGTAATCTTGCCCTTCCTGAGATTTGATTGGTGCACAAGCTAATTGCTTATCAGGTAATTTGAATCCGTACTTATTGCTCGCCTGAAGAAGAACTTTCAGGTAATCATCACAGACCTGATAACCAAGTCCACGTGAACCTGTGTGTATCTGAACAACTATCTGTCCCTGAAAAAGTCCAAACACTTCAGCAACTTTTGCATCGTAAATTTCTTCAACAACATCAATTTCCAAAAAGTGATTGCCCGAACCAAGTGTTCCAACCTGATCTGCGCCACGTTCAAAGGCACGCTTACTTACAACTTCTGTATCAGCATTTTTAAGCGTTCCGCTTTCTTCAGTAAATTCAATATCGGATGAAGATCCCAGATCATTTTCAAGCGCCCACACAGATCCTTTTGTTAATACTTTTTTAAGATCATTTACAGAAAGTTTTTTGATTGCACCACTGGCACCTACACCAGTTGGGACTGCCTGAAACAACTTTGATACAAGATCATCAATTCTGTTTTTGATACGTTCATATTCAATATTAGTTGTCGCAAGTCTTACTCCGCAGTTAATATCATATCCGACTCCGCCGGGAGAAATAACTCCGTCATCAAGATTCGTTGCTGCTACACCACCAATTGGGAATCCATATCCCCAATGAATATCAGGCATTGCCAAAGAATATTTTTCAATTCCCGGAAGGTGAGCAACATTAACAACCTGCTTCAGAGCCTCATCATCTTTCATTCCTTTTTCAATCATATCTTGTGAAATGTAAATTCGCCCGGGAACTTTCATTTGTCCGGTTGCAGGTATCTCCCATAAATTTTCTCTTACTTTAATTAACTCAATTCCACCTACATTCATATCCTTACTTCTCCCTCCATACCTTCCTAAATATCAAACACAATAAGAGTTGATAAATTTCCATCTTTTTCAATAATCTCTAACTGATGATAGGTAACCGATTTAATTTCCTGCTTGAGTTGAAGATTATCTTTAAGCTTGATACCTTTGAGTTCAGCAGATAATTCGCAGCCATCAGCATCATCAAATATTTTTATTGATTGAATGGATGAGCATAACCACTTTTTTGTGATAAGAAGATAATTCAATTCATTTAAGAACGTGACCAATAACTCTTCTTTGGATCCTGCGGAGAGTTCCAACTCCATAAAATCATCATCTTCAATATTTAATTCACCAACAACTGAAACTAACCATGCTTCTGCACCGGCAGTAAACAACTCATCAAGGCTGCTGCCGTTTAGTTCAACTGCAATATCAGCTGTATGATCGACAAACTTAAAACTTTTACTCATATTTCTAAATATATCCGATTCATTGATTATAATTTAGTGATGAATTTATAAAAAAGTAGCTGATTTATACTGATGACCATTAATTATATTTGCTGCCAGGATTATGAAAAATCTTTCCGAACATCAAAAAGGAATACTTTATGTATTTACTGCTGCTTTATTATGGAGCAGTGGTGGACTTTTTATAAAGCTGATTTCCCTTTCCGCAATGCATTTATCTTTCTTCAGATGTTCAATAGCTGCGATAACATTTGCACTGATCTTCAGAAAGCGAATTCTTCTCTTTAATAAGTTGAGCATCATCAACTCACTTTTTTACGCTGTGGTGCTAATTACGTTTGTTATTGCTACCAAGACGACAACTGCTGCTAATGCAATATTTCTTCAGGCAACTGCACCTATCTATGTTTTAATTTTTGAACCTCTGTTTAACAAAACCAGATACGAACGAATCAATATCATCACAGTTGGTGTATGTATCCTGGGTATGATTTTATTTTTTGTCGGTAAACTTGAACCGGGACATCTTGAAGGCAACTTCGTTGCTCTTATTTCAGGAATTACTTTCGCTGCTTTATTCTTAGGAATGAAACAAAATGATCAGCAGTATCAGCAGAGCAGTATTTTTTGGGGAAATATTCTTGTTGCACTAATTTGTATTCCGTTTCTTCTTTCGATGGAAGCCATTTCAATTTCGGATTTGTGGATGGTTAGCTTTCTTGGAGTTTTTCAAATTGCATTTGCATATGCATTCTTTGCTTCAGGATTGAAAAGAATCTTAGCCGTGGAAGCTTCAATTATTTCAATGGTTGAACCCGTGTTTAATCCAGTCTGGGTATTTCTTGGATATGGAGAAGTTCCAACTTTAACTGCAATAATTGGAGGACTGATTATTTTAGGAGCAATTGTTGTAAGAAGTTTAATAAGCGGCACACCAATTATAAAACGAAAATTTAATTTTTAGAAATATTATTTAGGGAGACAACCTAAAAATTTTCCACTTCGATTTTAATTTCTTGTAACAAATCCTATCGTGCAACCTGCTTTCCCTTCCCTGCCAAAACTCAAAATATTCAGGAACTAATTTGAATCCTCCCCAATCCGGCGGTAATGGAATTTGTTTCCCTTTAAACTCACGCTTGATTATTTGAAATTTTGCCTCAAGATAATCTCTGCCGGGAATCATTTTACTTTGCTCGGAAGTCCATGCAGCTAAACGGCTATCAATTGGTCGTGTGTCGAAATATTTTTTTGATTCCGCCCGGGAAATCTTTTTGATTATACCTTCAACCCTGACCTGCCTTTCAAGTTCTGCCCAAAAAAATAAAAGTGGATGCAGTGGGAATTATCAGATAAGTTTTGTCCTTTTCTGCTGGCTATAATTGGTAAAAAAGTAAACCCATTCTTGCCAAACTCCTTTCAAAAGAACTACCCTCACCGATGGTTTTGCTTTATCATCAGCGGTTGCCAGAATCATTGCATTTGGCTCAATCAATCCCACTTTCATAACATCATTAAACCATTTTTCAAATTGGTTGAACGGGTTTTTCTGAACGGTTTCCTCAGATAATTTGTTTAGTTTATATTCACGCCGTAAATTATTTATCGACTTGCTATTTTTCATAAATGATTGATCTGTTTGGTTGACTTAAGTTTATCTATTTAATTATAAAATTCTTTAATAAGTTACAAAAAAGAAATAAAATACAAATAAGTAAATATGAAGAGCAAAAACCTATCTAAAAACCAACAATCCCAACAAGATCGGGATAGAGAAGAACTCGAAAAGTTTGGTGCTAACACCTGGTTTGTAGAATATCTTTACAATCAATTCTCATCCAATCCTGATAAAGTTCCGGAACAATGGAGAAAATTTTTTGGTGATATTTCCGCAAAAGAAGGTGGGAATGGAAAAAATCCTGCGGAAGGATTGGCTCTTCTCTCCGGCAGCATTCCACTGCCACAGCCTGGAGAAAATGATGATCTTCAGATAATAGCTGGCAGCTCTGAAAAGATACTGGGTAATATGGTCAACAGCCTTTCAATTCCTGTTGCAACATCACAGAGAACAATCCCCGTAAAATTGTTGGAAGAAAACAGAACGTTAATCAACAATCATCTTAAAAGATTAAACAAAGGAAAAATTTCTTTCACTCATTTGATAAGCTGGGCAATACTGAAAGCAGTTCAGTCAATGCCGGTGATGAATAATGCGTTCACAGTTATTGATGGAAAACCGCATGTTATCAAAAGAAAAGATGTTAATCTTGGTTTAGCAATCGACATAGAAAAAAAGGATGGTTCAAGATCTTTAATCGTTCCAAATATTAAAAGTGCTGATAAACTAAACTTTAGAGAATTCTGGAGTACGTACGAAGACCTTATTAAAAGATCCCGTAAAGGTGCAATTGATCCAAATGAATTTCTTGGAACAACAATAACTCTCACCAATCCGGGAACAATTGGAACTGTCGCATCTGTTCCAAGATTGATGGTTGGACAAGGAACTATAATTGCTACAGGTGCTATTCAATTTAATGCTGAATATCAGGCGATGTCACCAACAACAATTTCAACGCTAGGTATCAGCAAAGTGATGAATATTTCAAGCACTTATGACCATAGAATTATTCAGGGAGCAGAATCAGGTTTGTTCCTCAAAGAAATAAATGATCTGCTTCTTGGTATGAATGATTTTTATGATGAGATATTTGAAACGCTTAAACTTCCGTCCAAACCTTTAAGATGGCAGACAGATTATCAACCAGGCATCTTCGAAACTTCCAGTAACACCGAAGAAGTTGTTAAGCAGGCAAAAGTACTTCAACTAATAAATCTTTATCGAGTAAGAGGGCATCTGATCTCTGATCTTGATCCACTTGGTTCAAAAACACAGTATCACGCTGAACTTGATCCATCAAGTTACAACTTAACTATCTGGGATCTTGATAGACATTTTATTACCGGAGGATTCGGAAATCTTAGTACTGCAACACTTCGTGAAATTCTGAATACGTTAGAAAAGACATATTGCGATAAAATAGGTGTTGAGTATATGCATATACAGAATCCAGCAGAAAAAGGCTGGCTTCAAAACAAAATGGAACCTGTTAAAAATACTCCCTCCTTTGATAAGCAAATCAAGAAGAATATTCTGAAAAAATTAATTGCTGCAGAATCATTTGAGCATTTTATTCACAGTAAGTTTGTTGGTCATAAGAGATTTTCACTTGAAGGTTCTGAGACTTTAATTCCTGTTCTCGATATGATTCTTAATGAAGCAGCCGAGCAAAGTATAAAGGAAGTTGTTCTGGGAATGGCTCACAGAGGCAGATTAAATGTTTTAGCGAATATTATAGGCAAATCTTATGATTCAATTTTCGTTGAGTTCGAGGATATAAGAGATCAGAACTCCATTGCTGGTTCAGGAGATGTTAAGTATCACTTAGGAGCAACAGGTAATTATAAAACAATTGCCGGGAAAAATATTTCAGTTTCAGTTGCTGCGAACCCAAGTCATCTGGAATGGGTAAATCCAGTTGTTGAAGGTATGGTGAGAGCAAAGCAAACAAGATTAGGAGATAATAAAAGTCACGTTAAGGTGATGTCATTGTTGATTCACGGTGATGCTGCATTTGCAGGTCAGGGAGTTGTAGCTGAAACACTAAACCTTTCACAGTTAAGTGGATACAGGACAGGCGGAACAATTCATATAATCGTCAACAACCAGATTGGTTTTACAACAACTCCGGATGAAGCCCGGTCATCTCAGTATGCAACCGACGTAGCAAAGATGATTCAGGCACCAATATTTCACGTGAACGGCGATGACCCCGAAGCTGCTTTGTGGGTTGCGCAGCTCGCATTTGAATACAGACAAATCTTTAAAAAAGATGTTGTAATTGATTTGTTCGGTTACAGAAAACATGGACACAATGAAGGTGATGAACCAGGTTTTACGCAACCAATCTTATACGCAAAAATAAAGGACCATCCTTCCGTCCGAGAAATTTATCAGAAAAAATTAATTTCTGAAGAAACAATAACTGAAAGTGAAGTGAGCAAGATTTCTGATGGATTTATAAAGATGATGAATACTTCAATTGATAAAATCCGAAAGGAAAGTAAAAAATTTGAAGGAGATCAGATTCTTGCTGTACCCACAAAAGAAATTGATAGTATTCAATCAGAAAAAAATACCTCAATAACTGAAGACACTTTAACAACAGTTGTAAACGGATTAACTAAAACACCAGATAATTTTAACGGACATCCAAAGTTGACAAAATTCCTCGAAAGTCGTAAAAAACTACTCGACGGTTCTGGAAAAGCTGATTGGGCATTTGCTGAATCATTGGCTTTTGGAAGTCTTCTGATTGAAGGTACTCCAGTTAGATTAAGCGGTCAGGATAGTGTAAGGGGAACTTTCAGTCAAAGACATCTTGCGTTCACAGATATAAATACCGGAACGGAATATTTTCCACTAAATCATCTGGGAGAAAACCAGGCTCACCTCGAGGCACTGGATAGCTTTTTATCCGAGGCTGCTGTTCTTGGATTTGAATTTGGTTACAGTGTAGTTGATCCTTTGGCACTTGTTTTATGGGAAGCACAGTTTGGTGATTTTGCCAACGGCGCTCAGATTATAATTGATAACTTTATCGTTTCATCGTATGAAAAATGGCAGACCCCAAACAATCTCGTTTTGCTTTTACCACATGGTTTTGAAGGACAAGGACCGGAACATTCAAGCGCACGTCTTGAGCGATTTCTAATTCTGTGTGCTGAGAACAATATGCAGGTTTGCAACGTAACTACACCATCACAATACTTTCATTTGTTGAGAAGACAAATAAAAGCTGGAATGAAGATGCCGTTGGTGATAATGACTCCGAAAAGTCTGCTAAGAGCACCGGAAGCCCGTTCTTCAAAAGAAGAATTCATTAGTGGAAAGTTCGAAGAAGTTATTGATGATAATAGTATTGAAAAAATTGGAGCAATTGACCATCTAGTTCTAACAAGCGGCAAAGTCTATTATGATCTTCTGAAATATAGAACTGAGAATAAAATTACAAATACAGCTATTGTTCGGCTTGAACAATTTTACCCATACCCATCAAAGAAAATAAGAAAGATAATTGAGAGGTATCCAAAGGTTAGAAAGGTAAAATGGGTTCAGGAAGAACCAAAGAATATGGGTGCCTGGAATTTCTTATATCACAGGCTAAGAAATGATTTACCAAAGGAATGTGATTTAGATTATGCTGGCAGGCCTGAAAGCGCAAGTCCTGCTGTAGGATCTTATAAAATATCTATCCAGCAGCAGAAGAAATTAGTAAAGGATTCGTTCGTTTAAATAATAGGTTAAACGGACTTAGGTCTGTCGATTTTAACTTCATTGACTATATTACCCCTGGAGTAGAAGATTATTAAATTTGGGTGTCCTTGTATGTCAAACCTAATCCACCTTCCTTCCGGCTTACCAGACACATAATTACCCTCGCTCTTTATCTTACCATTCTTATAATACCAGATCCATTTTCCGTGTGGTTTATCATCGCTAAAATCACCTGTTGATTCTAAGCGTCCATCATCGTAAAAATATTTCCAGGTACCAACGTTTTTATTATTCTCCACAAAACCGCTGACAGAAGAATTACCTGCGAGCGTTGAAATAAAAAACTCACCATTCTTTAATCCATTAACTACATCATATCCAATTATTTTATTTTCAAGAGTATCTTTTATGTGACCTGTGTAAGGTAAATTTTCACCTTGCTTATAGATAAGTCCGTTACGAATAACTATGTTAAAGGATTTTGATTCAACATTAGAAATATTACTTACTAATGGAGTTATAATAACAACAGCGGAAACGAATATAACCGCTATCAGTATAAAAGGAAGTGATACTTTATAACCTGTAGAAGCATCCTCCATTAAGCCCTCCGAAAATTATTTATTACCATTCAGCGCCCACTGATCAGTAAATTGATTTAAGACACGCAATTTGATGCATAGATTTTTTGCCCAAGAAAGGAAATCTTAATTGGTCAAGGATTGTTCCAGCAATTAACTTTGGCTTTTTGTATGATATGTAATACTCAATATTTCCCTTGTATTGATTTGATACTTCGTTAAATAGTTTTTTATTGATATTGATACATATAAGTGAGGTTACCTAATAAAATTGATTGAAGATAGGACAAGAATGACCTTACCTTTCTTGAAATTTCAAAGATGATTCCTAATCACAATTAGGGTGTGAAAATAGAAGTGTAATAAGCCTCTATCAACGAGCTATATTCTACAATATGTTTTAGATTTAATTTTTTGTAACGAATTGGTACAAAAAAAAAATGAAGGTCTTCGATTTATAGATAAATGTCTAATGGCATAGTTATTGGGCTATTACTACGAACAAAACTATTTCATTTGAGGGCAATATGAGAGATTTTGATCTCAACACACACTGTGGTTACTTAATCGCTACAGTTAATATCGAAAAAGCTACCATTCTTGAAGCACTGGAATTTAAGTGCATCCTGGACGAGGAGATTTACAATGGTAATCATAATATTATAATTAATCTTAAAGATTGTGAATTTTTAGACTCAACATTTATAGGCGTTCTGGTCGTGACGTGGAAAAAAGTTAAAGCAAAAGGCGGTAAGCTGAAACTGGTTAAACCCGGTAATTTTGCCCAAACAGTTTTCCATTTAACTGGTACGATCGAAATATTTGAAGCCTATGACAGCGTTGAGGAAGCCTTAAGCAGCTTTTCAATTCCCATTGAAGAGTACTCATCCGTTATTACAAATCAAAAATTCAACTAAGAACTCTCGTTCCTGGTTGGCTATATATTCTTAGATTTTAATTCTAAGTATAGCTACCAACCGATTCAACTGGTATTTCAACCAAGTCCTGACGACAAAGGAAGATAATAATTAACTTACACTGAATATTTAGAATATAAGATTTTATTCTTTATGAGGAGAGGTTTTATTGAGTAGAACTGAGAGTTGAAAATTAAGATCCCTTAACACCGATAATAAGGTACAAAGTAAGAATTGCAACAATCGAAAAAATAATTATTCCTGTAAGCATAGCATTCCTTATTGAATAATCGTAAAATAAATATTGAGATAACTACCGGGAACAATTTGCCCTCGTTCCAGATAAGTTTTAAAGTTAAGAATACTTTTGATAACCAATCATCGTGCCTTACTTATTGTCAAATCCAATAGCATTAAACTAAAATTTCTTAACTACTGTTTAGTACTCTTTCATAATGGTACATTGCTTGAAAATTCTTTTCTGAATTGAAACAGAGTTTGAATTGTTAGTTTAAGTAATTACAAGATTTGAGATCGGGATGAAAAGTGTTATTTTTCGATAGAATTATCTTTGTTTCTCAGTTAAATTCAAAAACATAAATTGATTTTAGAAAGTATTCGAATCACAGAATAATTCAGGTATGCGGCAGTAATTCAGTGGTAGAATGTCAGCTTCCCAAGCTGGACGTCGCGGGTTCGAGTCCCGTCTGCCGCTCAAAATAAATTTATATTTGTTTTTTTGACACAATCCTTAGATATTTGTGCCCTCAAATAAAGGGAGCTTAGCTCAGCTGGTTCAGAGCACCTGCCTTACAAGCAGGGGGTCATAGGTTCGAATCCTATAGCTCCCACATAAACCTTAAAAGCCTCACTATCCTTGTGAGGCTAACTTTTTTATGATATATATTATTACCTAAATAATATTAAAACATTCATAATATAATTTAGATAGGGTATTTATAGGCATTCCTTCGGAAGAATCCTTTAGCTCCCACCACTTTTAAAAATTCATCACCGCATCCCACAAAGTATGCGCATAAAACAATTTTAAGAATTTTTATTTTCGAATTTCAGGAAGTGATTTGAAATTATGGGAAGATAGTTTTGTAGTAAGACTCACGAGTGGAAATTTAATAGCCCAACTGAAACTTAATCAATCCATAACTCTGCTTGCTGATAGTACCTTCGGTCAGATTTTTTTCCTGGTCATAATTATAAATGATATCAAATACGAAATCTCTAATGGGTTCGATTCTTAACCCAATTTGAAAAATATTATTATTAAATCTTATCCCATCCAAAAAATATGCATTTTCATTTTCAGGGTCTGGCCCGTGTGATATATAGAGATCACCACCGACATTCTTAATAAGATTTCCCTGATCATCATAAATATTCTCCCCTCTTCGAATAAATTTATAATCCAAAGACAGTCTAATCCACTCTGTGAGATTGTATGCTACTTTGCTGAATACTTCATCCGAATTTGGTCCAATTGGATGTCCGAGATTAGTTCCCCAGGCAGTATAAGTATTTTGGACATCGACATGAGAATATACAAATGGTCTGATTTTAGTATACTCAAAGATCAATGAAAGGTTTTCTAATGTAAATGCTTCATACCAGAATGCTCCTAGCTGGTAAGCAGTTTTATTTTTATATATGTCAAGGTTCTGAAGGTTGGATAAAATATTTTCATCAAGAAAGAAAGTAGCCTGAAATTCTAAATTTGGGATGAAGCTTGTTTGCAGATCAAAATATAAATTTGCGTTATCTCTATCCTGAATTGACTGCTCAACAAACTTATAAAAACCAAGTGGTGAAAGGTAACCAAGTTCAATTCCTCTTCCTGAATAAACAATGTTTTCACCAATTCCCACATCAAACAAATTTTCGAACGATAATTTAAGGCGATTAAAAGCCCAGTATTTTGTATACCTTTCACTCATATTATAAGAGAAATCTCCAACAGTGGATCCATGAATAGAAGTGAATTTCACAATACCATAATTAAAATCGAATCCTATGAAATCAAGCGGAGGATTATCACCAGACAAAACGAGTTTGCTACCATAGCCATAACCAACGGTTTTGTACTCCCTTCCCAGTTGAATTGAAAGATGCATATCTTCTGCGGGTTCTGTGTAGTATTTAAGATACCCTTCTGTAAATTCATAGTTAGCAATGTTTTCAGAATCTTCGACCCACTTAAAACTATGAAGAACCCGAGGCTCGATCAATTCTGCAATCTGTTTGTCACCCGCTGCACCGCCTTTCGTAAATGTCAATTGGTAACCTAAATGTTTAAAGACAGTTCCATGGAATCTAAATCCAATGTCAAATAGATGAGCATTATTTATATAAGGTTCAAACTGCTGTCCGTAATAATAATGACCCAACATTTCAACAAAAACATTAGCGTTCTCTTCTGTATAGGCATAAAAATACTTCACTTTGTTGGAGAAAGCCTCAGATAAACTTGTACCGAAATCCTTATCGGGATGAAAAAAATAGGTTGTGTTTTCAGGATCCAGCAACTCATAAAATTCTGCTTTATGACGATTGAACAAATTTCTTTCTGTATTACTTAACTCACTAAATTTTTCTTCAACTTGCTTCAGGTAATCCTTCACCTGGAATCTTGATAAATTTGGAACATCTTCACTTATATAAGGAATTATGTTCTTAACTTTCATTTCTTTTAAAAATGTATAGACGGGATGATTCAGCGGAACATTTTCCACCTGTGGAAAGACGGTAGCACTTAGTATTAGAGATATAATAATTAAATATCTGGGAGCTATTTTCATAATAACTAATTACTGATTGAAAAATCAGTAGGAAATATAGCAATTGAAGTAGAATAATTAAGAATAGTCTATCCTAAAATTTGAATTGGTTTGGTGGAAAATCAAAAAACTCATCTTATTGATGAGCTTTAATTGCGGGGCCGACGAGACTTCCCGAATTTTATTCGGGACGACCTCCAGCGTTTACTAGTCTTTCAATATAAAGTCGACTCTTCTTACTTTTAATTTCTTTCTCTCTTTTCAAAGCTTCTGCTTTTGTTGGGAGAGTTTCATAGTAAATCATTTTCCAGGGTATTCCCTTTTTGGTATATCTGCCCCATCCCAGATTATGTCTATCAAGTCGCCATTCTAAATCATCTGTTGATCCAACATAATATCTGTCTATCTTCTTTGAATACAATATGTAAACAAACCATTCCATAATAAAAAAACTCAGGGTATTTCTCTAGTTTATTTTTGCGGGGCCGACGAGACTCGAACTCGCGACCTCCTGCGTGACAGGCAGGCGTTCTAACCAAACTGAACTACGACCCCATCGTTAAAATCTCAAATAACAAAAGACAAATTTCAAACAATATTGTTTGAAAAAGCAGCCCAAATATATAGGTTGGAGCCTCTAAAATCAATAATAATTTTCCAAAGATTTAATAGATTATTCGTCTCCGAAGCTTATGCCAACCGCTCTTGCAGCCAATACACCCTGATTAGTTGGTTGCACTAATTTTTGCTTTGAAATAGCATCAACAATGTCAACCGCTACTATCTCATTACCTTTGAGTGCAGCCATCTTTCCAAATTTTTTCTGTGCAGCTAAGCTGATAGCGAACGCACCAAATTTAGTAGCTAATATTCTATCGTAGGGAGTTGGACTTCCACCTCTCTGAAGATGACCCAAAACGGTAACTCGTGTTTCCCTACCCGTATTCTTTTCAATATTATCAGCAACAACTTTTCCAATTCCGCCAAGCTGAATAGGATCAGTTCTTTTAACATCAGTTCCTTTAGTTACTAATTGTCCGCCTATTGGTTTTGCTCCTTCGGCAACACAAACCAGACTGAATCTTTTTCCCTTAAGTTCTCTTTTATGAATTTTATCATAAACACTTTCCCAGGAAAATGGTATTTCGGGAATTAGAATCACATCGGCACCACCGGATAATCCGCCATGAAGTGCTATCCAGCCGGCATATCTTCCCATCACTTCAACAACAATTACACGATGGTGCGAGGAAGCAGTTGTGTGTAAACGATCAAGTGCCTCTGAAACTACATATACTGCCGAATCATGTCCAAAGGTTACATCGGTTGCATCAAGATCGTTGTCAATTGTTTTGGGAACTCCAACCATGTTGATACCCATTTCCATCAGCTTATTACAAATGTGCATAGTACCATCACCACCGATAGCAATTACTGCATCAAGATCCAATGCTTTATAATTCCGTAAAACATTTTGTGACTTATCCACAATTTCTATCTTTCCATCTTTTTCGACTGGCCAGTGAAATGGGTCACCTTTATTTGAAGAACCCAGAATTGTACCGCCGCGAGAAAGTATTCCTGAAACGTCTTCGTCTCTTAGTTCACTTGTTTTACCCTCAACAAAACCTTCGAAGCCATCTAGAATTCCATAAACAGTCATACCGTGGTCCTGAGCTGGTTTTGTTACACCACGAATTACTGCGTTCAAACCGGGACAATCACCGCCACCGGTTAATACTCCTATTTTTCTCACTTCATTATTTTTACCCATTACTGTTTCCTTACTAATTAAAAACTTTATTGGAAGTTTTAAAGTGAAGCTTAACCAATTTCCTGGTCATCTCTTCCCCATATTTTCCAAGAAAACGTTTTGCAAAATTTTCGACATCAGATGATGATCCTTTTGGTATATCAAGTTTATATTTTTTACTTTGACTATTAAACCATTTAACTACAGACTCACGAGCCATTATCGAAGCTGCTGCAACTGCCATAAACTTTTCTGCTTTAGTAACCTGCTTTAAATTTATTGATCTTCCTTTTTGCTGCAATGCATCAAGGATTAATTTTTCGTTCCCAAATTTATCACTTATAACTTCTCCCGCATCACATTTACCTAAAAGATTTTCAATAGCACGTGCATGCGCCCAACCCATTAACTTGTTCAGGTTACCCATTTTTTCATAAAGCTGATTATACTTTTCAGGAGAAATAATAACAACATCAAATATGATTTCATTAACTTTTCTTATTTCGTTTGCGAATTGTCTAATCTGATAATCACTTAATTCTTTACTATCCCTTATACCTAAAGCTTTCAGGAATTTGCCGGCTTCAGGGGTAAGATATACACCAGCAATTACAAGGGGACCAAAATAATCTCCTTTTCCGGATTCATCAGTTCCAATATAAGGATAAGTAGGTTCTAGCTCAGGTTTATCATCGTGAATTAACATTTCACCAAAAATTAAATCATTAACTCGTTTATATAACTTTAAATCTTTATTCCCCTGAAGAACAATTTTATTCCCTTTTTTTCCAAAGAAAACGTGGAGAGAAATTTTTTCCTTATCATCATTTATTGCTACCTGATATGAATATTCATTTTTAACACGCTCAGATACTCGAAGCTGTTCTTTGGTGAGATATTGAACATATCGATCCAGGATTTTTAATGCAGTTTCTTCTTTATGATCCAATTAATGTTTTGTTTTTTTTGATAAATCATTAATACCTAAAATAACGCGTGTGAATATGTTAAAAATAGTGTTCTTTTCAAATTATAACTGTTGAATGCATTGACAAAAGGTTTAATGTATTGTAGTTTAAGGCTGTAATAATTTTAAGAGTATTTTAAATAAATTTATATATCGATATGAAAAAGTTAGCTGTAATTATTTTTATGTTAGTCAGCCTTATGACACTGATCGCACAAACGGATATGAAATCAAATTTAACGGATGATGAGATTAATGATCTCACATCCAAACTCGCGATGAAACTTTTACTGAATGATTCGCAGAAGTCTGCAGTATCAGGATTGCTCAAAACCTATGGAAGTGAACTGCAAAAAATAACTGCAGGTTCCGGGGAAATCAGATATAAGGATAAGCAAGAACTTATATCTTCGATTAATTCTCAGGTTGAAGCTCTTCTCGATTCAAAGCAGAAAATGAAATACGATGTTCTGAAAAAAGATTGGTGGAGTTCAATAAATTCAGAGGAAAACGATTAGAAATTAACCGGGGAGAATATTTTCTTGTTAATCCTTTAAAAGAATATTTTAAAAAACTATTGACAAGAATCTTCATTCGAAGTATTTTAATCCCATAAATTTACATTTGACTCTTTCAAAGGGTTCTCCCCTGCCCTTTGAAGTACAAGGGTCAGCGCCCAGTGTTACCCCAACACTGGGTCGTTTTTTTTCAGCCAGAGGCTGACTCGTCCCTGCAAGCAGAGCCGTAGCGGGATCAGCCTTTGGCTGATAAAGGATAATTATTTTAGGGAAGTTTTATTAAGGAAGCACACTTAATTGTAGCTGTTTCGGTGCGCAGCCGATTTGAGGAAAGACTAAAACGATTTTCTTGCTCAAACGATTCAATTTCATTTTCATCAAAACCACCTTCCGGACCAAACAAGTAGTATGTTGCATTATTACTATTTAATTTGCCATCGAATTCTTGCTTCGCATTTTGATCAAAAAGAATTTTAGGTCCATCGAATTTAATTATATCATTAAAACTTGCTGAAGATATCTGAGGGAGAAATGCTCTTAACGACTGCTTCATAGCTGCCAAGACTGTTTTCTGAAATTTTTCTGGTTTAACTTTTTTCGAGAGAGTATATCTTGAGTTGAACAAAATAAAATTTGTTATTCCAAGCTCAACACATTTTTCGAAAGCAAATTTTAGTCTGTCAGGATTTTTTAACAATGGGATACAAAACCAAATATTACTGGCCTTGTTTTCAAAAACTCTTCTGTCGTTGATATTTGCAGCTAGTTGATTTTCACTTATGCTGCTAATTTTAGAAATGAATATTGATCCCATTCCATCGGTAACATATAAAATATCGCCAACAGAATTTCTCATCACATTTACTGAGTGATGAAATTCATCTCCTGTAAGAATTAGCCGATCTTCTTTTACTAATTCTTTCGGAGTGTAATATAATTCTATGTTAGAAAGATGCTCCAAGGTCAAATATCCATTCTGTGTTGCCGTTGTCGTTTATAGCATATTCAAGTCTGAAAATAAAATACGGAAGAAGAAGAAATGAAATGCCGGTACCATAACCTGAATTAAAATTCTTTATTGCTAATGGATCGCCGGAGTTCCTGGTTGTTCCTGTATCCCCGAATAAACCTGCAATAACTGCAACCCGATAAGATAAAAGTGAATTCGGCAGCAGAGGAATCCAGTACAGATTAATTCTTGTTTCCTGAATTATTGGATAGTTTAATTCAACAGAAGCAAGAAGTCTGTCATTACCTTCACTCTTTCCATCGTGAAAATATCCTCTTATCCTTTCTGAATATCCAATATATGAATAGTCATAATAAGGAACTGTTTCTCCTGCAGTATGCCGCATTGAGATTCTCCATTTCGCAGTAAGATTCTCAATAATTTTTCTGTACTCTCTGAATTCCAAATCTGCTACCCGATAATTAATTCCATCAATACCAAGTCCTTTAAATTCATAATTGAGAAGTGCATAAATGCCATCGGCTGCATACAGAGTTAAATCTCGTGTATCATAAACGTAGCTTGCACCAACAACCAAAGTCTTGTCAATATTATCATCCGAGGCATTTATTCCTTGTTGATAAAACGGAGTTTCTATATAGTCGAAACCAGATTTTAAGTACGCCCAGTGATAATTTCCAAATCTCTTACCAAGCTGCACTCTGGAAGAAAAAATCTTTTGCTCAAAAGAAGATCCATATAAGTCTTCAGCTTCAGTACTTTTATTGGTTGAAGTTGAATAGCCCAGATTAACTTGAAAGTTTAGGTTTTGATTGTATGATATGTTTGGATTGAAATATCTAAAGCTGAATGATGGATCATAACCGAAAGCAGCAGAACCGCTCAATGTTTCATTTCTGCCTCTGAAGTTCAGCAGCGATACAGAAACTCCATACGATACTTTTTCCCAATCCCTGTCCTTAAGTGTAACAAAAGGAATGGGATAAATGTACCAGCTTTCTTCGATCTCTATTTGTAGAATGTTTTTACCATCAGTCAAATATGGTTTCAATTTAACTTCATTAAATATTCTAAGGCTGTAAATCCTTTCCCTGTTGTAGGATGCTATATGTGGATTTAGAGTATCACCTATTCCGAAGGTTAGTTCTCTCAATATTATAAAATCTTCAGTGATATCATTACCAGTTATTTGAATCGAATCAACAACAATGTTGTATTCACCCTCAAAGAATAGTGTGTCAGTCTGTGCAGTGATGCAGAATGGGAATGTAACAAGGAAGACAATATTCCTGATCCAAAAGAATTTTGTCTCCCTTTTCAAAGCGAATCCTGATATGTATTTAGTCAAACGTCTCAGCTTAATTTTCTAATTGTGGGAGGACAAAATACTCATTAAGCTGAAACATTCAAGATAAAAATATTATTCTATTCGTTAACCGTTTCCTGAACATACTCTTCAATCGGGAGACAGCTGCAAACAAGGTTCCTGTCACCATATGCATTATCTATTCTTCTGACAGTTGGCCAGAACTTGCCTTCTTTCGTAAATGCAACAGGATAAGCCGCCTTTTCTCTGCTGTAAGAATATTTCCATTCATCTGAGATAACAGATGCCATTGTGTGTGGCGAATTCTTCAGCACATTTTCTTCTTTGCTGAATTTACCTTGTTCTATCTCTCTAATTTCTTCTCTGATAGAAATCAATGCATCACAATACCTGTCGAGTTCTGCTTTGGATTCACTCTCTGTTGGTTCAACCATTAATGTTCCGTGAACAGGGAAAGAAACTGTTGGTGCATGGAATCCATAATCCATTAATCGCTTTGAAATATCTTCTACTTCAATGTTACAGGAATTTTTAAATTCGTGCATATCAAAAATTAATTCGTGACCAACTCTGCCATTCAATCCTGTATAAAGAACTTTGTAAGTGTCTTTCAACTTTGCCATCATATAATTTGCATTGAGGATTGCTGCTTTAGAAGCTAATGTTAAACCTTCTCCTCCCATCATTTTGATGTATGCATAAGAAATGAGAGTAATCAGTGCACTTCCCCAGGGAGCTGCTGAAACTGCAGTAATAGATTTTTCACCACCAATTTTAATAACAGAATGTCCCGGAAGAAATGGAACTAAATGTTTTGCAACAGCAATTGGTCCTGCACCGGGTCCACCGCCGCCGTGAGGAATGCAGAATGTTTTATGGAGATTAAGATGACAAACATCCGCACCAATTATTCCGGGATTTGTCAAACCAAGCTGTGCATTTAAGTTTGCACCATCCATATAAACCTGACCACCACAATCGTGAATAATTTTACAAATCTCTGTTACGCTTTCTTCAAACACGCCGTGAGTTGAAGGATAAGTAATCATCAACGCTGAAAGATTTTGCTTGTGTTCTTCCGCTCTGGCTTTCAAATCTGCTACATCAATGTTTCCATGGTCATCACATTTAACAACGACTACTTTCATCCCTGCCATTACTGCACTTGCAGGATTTGTTCCGTGAGCAGATGAAGGAATAAGCACAACATTTCTGTTTGATTGTCCTTTATCTTTTTGATATGCTCTGATAACCATCAAACCAGTGTATTCACCCTGTGCGCCTGAGTTTGGCTGCAGTGAAACAGCTTCAAAACCAGTAATCTCAGCCAGATCTTTTTCTAATTCATTAAATATTTCAAGATAACCTTCTGCCTGATCTTTCGGAACAAACGGATGAATGTGGGCAAACTCATCCCAGGTTAGTGCAATCATTTCTGTGGTTGCATTCAGCTTCATTGTGCAGGAACCAAGAGGAATCATTGAATGAGCAAGTGATAAATCTTTGTTCTCCAATCGCTTCATATACCTGAGCAATTCTGTTTCAGTTCTGTACATACTGAAAACAGGATGAGTTAAATATGCTGAAGTTCTTGGCAATAATAATTCTAATTTCTTATCAGCGTTGGCTGAAAGTTCTCTGATCAATTTATCATCAACTGATTTACCTGCGACTGCAGCAAATATTTCAAACAGTTTTCTGATATCCCTTTCCTCAACAGTTTCACCGAATGAAATTCCGATATGAGTATCATCAATATATCTGAAGTTTACCTGTCTCTTCAAAGCCTCTGTTCTGATTTTTTGAAGAGTTGCTTTATCAGTTTCAATAAGTAAAGAATCAAAATAATGTTTGTTGATTTGCTTGAATCCAAAATGACTTAAAGCAAGATCAAGCATTCTCGCAAATTTGTTTATCCGCAATGCGATTGCTTTCAATCCTTCGGCACCGTGATAAACAGCATAGAATCCAGCCATTACAGCAAGAAGAACCTGTGCAGTGCAAATATTGCTTGTTGCTCTTTCACGTTTGATGTGTTGTTCTCTTGTCTGCAAAGCCATTCTCAAAGCTCTGTTGCCATCTGCATCAACAGATACACCAATAATTCTTCCGGGAAGACTACGCTTGTATTCTTCTTTTGTTGCAAAGTATGCTGCGTGCGGACCACCAAGTCCCATCGGAATTCCGAACCGTTGTGAACTTCCAACAACACAATCAGCACCAAATTCTCCCGGTGGTTTTAATAATGTTAAACTTAACAAATCAGCAGCAACTACTTTGAATATTTTCTTCTCACTCGCCTGCTGAAATAATGTTGTGTAATCTCTGACTTCTCCATTACCAGCTGGATACTGAACTAATATTCCAAAAATATCATCTGTAAGTTGTGCATCTCTTGCACGTCCAACTCTTATCTCAATACCCAAAGGATTTGATCTTGTTTTAAGTACATCAAGTGTCTGAGGAAAAACTTCTTCAGAAACAAAAAACACATTTGCATTCTTTTTCTCTTTTGGACGAAGAGAATAAAACATACTCATTGCTTCTGCAGCGGCAGTTCCTTCGTCAAGTAATGAAGCATTTGCAATTTCCATTGAAGTCAGATCTGATATTACTGTTTGAAAATTTAACAATGCTTCAAGTCTGCCTTGTGCAATTTCTGCCTGATATGGAGTGTATTGTGTGTACCATCCGGGATTTTCAAAAATGTTTCTTTGAATTACTGTCGGAAGGATTGAAGGATAATATCCCATTCCGATGTATGATTTATAAACTTTATTCTTTAAGGAAATATTTTTTAAGTCCTCTAAAAAGATATGCTCATTCACCGGAGGAGTTAAAGCTAATGGTTCCTTTAACCGGATGTTTGAAGGTACTGTTTGATTAATTAATTCATCCATTGAATTGGCACCACAGGCTTTTGCCATTTGGTTTAACTCTTCTTGTGTTGGACCGATATGCCTGTTAACAAATTTATCGGGGTGATCGAATTCTTTCATTGGTTGCTCTCTTTGAATAATATGTGAGTGTTAAGAACAGAAAATTTTGTATTACAAATTTAAGGAAATAAGTGGATTTATTTGAAGGAGAAATTAGGCTCTTAGATAGGAAATGAAATAACTAAACTTTCTTCAACGCAACCTGTGCAGCGTTTTGCTCAGCTTCTTTTTTACTTTTACCCTTCCCTTCCCCTAAAACCTTTTCACCAATTATCACTTCGGCAATAAAAGTTTTATCGTGGTGAGGTCCTTCTTCACTTATGATCTGGTAAACAGGTATGGGAAGCTTGTTTGCCTGTGCATATTCGAGAAGCTGGCTTTTGTAATTTTCATCAATTAAATGCTCGCCATTCTTTAATGCTGGTTCAAGAATATTCGTTTGGATGAATTTCTTGCAAGTGTCAATTCCCTTATCAAGATAGATTGCACCAATCAGAGCTTCAAGTGCATCGGAGAGCATTGATTTGGAATTATGTGTTATAGACTTCGGAACACTACTGCTGATTATTAAAAGCTCACCCAGATTTATGTTCTCGGCAACCAAACTCAGAGCATTCCTGTTAACCAACTTTGCTCTTACTTTTGTAAGAAAGCCTTCTTCCTCATTCGGGAATTTGTTAAACAGGTATTCCCCGATAACAAGATTCAGAACGGAATCGCCTAAAAACTCAAGCCGTTCATTTGAGAGAGTAAACTGATCATTTTCTTCAAGGAAGGAACGGTGAATTAATGCTTCCACATAAATATTTTTATCAAGGATGGATGCGCCGATTATTTTTTCGAGTTTATTAAAAGTTTCCTGTGGAAATGAGGTTTGAATTTCCTTTGAAGTGAAATCTTTTTTTTGCGGCTTGAAAAAATCAAACAGCCGCGCGATATTTAGAGCCAAATTTAGTTCTCGAACTTTTTAAACAAGAGAGAAGCGTTGTGCCCGCCAAATCCGAAAGTATTACTGATTGCGTATTTAATTTCTTTTTTAGTTGCTTTAAGCGGACTATAATTCAAATCACATTCAGGATCAGGATTAGTAAGATTTATAGTTGGAGGAATTAAACTATTTTCAATTGCCAGAACTGTCCCAATAGCTTCAATACCTCCGGCAGCACCGAGCAAATGTCCGGTCATCGATTTTGTAGAATCTATGACAAGTTTATATGCGTGTTCACCAAAAAGATTTTTTATTGCCTTTGTTTCATTTAGGTCATTAAGCTCGGTCGAAGTTCCGTGAGCATTTATGTAATCAACTTGTTCCTTATCGATTCCCGCATCCCTCATAGCTTCCCGCATAGATCTGAAAGCGCCATCACCTTCAGGTGCGGGTGCTGTAATATGATGAGCATCGCCTGTTAATCCTACTCCGACAATCTCACCGTGAATTCTGGCACCTCTTTTAATTGCGTGTTCATAATCTTCGAGGATGAGAGTTCCGGCACCTTCTCCCATAACAAATCCGTTTCTATCTTTATCGAATGGGCGCGATGCTTCTTTGTATCGGTCATTCCATGTTGAAATTGCTCTCATTGAATTGAATCCGCCAATAGATATTTCAGTAATCGCTGCTTCCGAGCCACCGCACATCATCAAATCAACACTTCCTCTCTGTATAAGGAAAAAGGCATCTGCAATTGCGTGCGATGCTGTAGCACAAGCGGAAGTAGTAGCATAATTTGGTCCCTTTAAACCGAACCTGATAGAGATCTGCCCGGCGGCAATATCTGAAATCATCATTGGAACAAAAAATGGACTTATCTTGTGAGGATCAAGTCCATTAAAAAAAGCAAAGTGTTGTTCCTGAAGTGTTCTCATTCCACCAATACCACTACCATAAATAACACCAAAACGATCCCTATCAATAACTTCAAGATTAAGTTTTGAATCCTGCATTGCCATCTCTGAAGTAGCTACTGCAAATTGGCAAAATCGATCCATTCTCCTAGCAGCTTTTTTATCAAGGTAATCATCTGGTTGAAAGTTCTTTACTTCAGCAGCAAATTTTGTATCGAACTTTGTAGTATCGAAATGAGTTATAAGATCAACTCCGTTTCTACCTTCAATAAGGCCTTCCCAATATTCCTGCACACCAATGCCAATAGGGGTAATGGCTCCCATTCCGGTTATAACGACCCGTCTTTTTTTATACATATAATTCTCCCGGGAAATGAATTGAGTTCATCTTAATTTTTGAAAGAAATGTAGAACCGTAATAACTGCTTAAAACTAACCGAGCTTTTCAGTTAAATACGAAACAGCAGAACCAACGGTGCTTATTTTCTCTGCATCTTCATCGGGGATAGAAATTGAGAATGCACTTTCAAAACCCATTACCAGTTCAACGATATCCAATGAATCAGCACCCAAATCGTTAATGAATGAAGCCGTTGGTGTGATTTGAGATTCTTCAACACCAAGTTTATCCATAATTATTTCTTTTACTTTAGTTTCGACGTCCATTTTAACTCTCCTATAATAGTTTGTGATTAGAGTCTGTTTTATCTAATAATTGTTAATTATTGTTCAAATTTAAGAAAAATAGGTTTTATTAAACAAACGATAGATACTTTATCTACATCGTCATTCCGCCGTCAACAGCAATTACCTGACCGGTAATATAATCTGCTTCAGGACTACAAAGAAATCCAACCACCTTAGCAATGTCTTCAGGTTTACCCATCCTGCCCATTGGAATCATATCAGTTAATTTCTTTCTTTGTTCATCAGATAATTTACTGGTCATATCAGTTTCGATGTATCCGGGTGCAACAGCGTTAACGGTTATATTTCTTGAAGCAAGTTCTCGCGCCATTGACTTTGTAAATCCAATTACACCAGCTTTGGAAGCAGCATAGTTTGCCTGACCGGGATTACCGATGATACCAACTACAGATGCTATGTTGACTATTCTTCCATATCGCTGTTTAATCATATGCTTGATTACAGCTTTTGTATAATTAAATACACTTTTAAGGTTTGCATTAATCACATCATCAAAATCTTTTTCGGTCATTCTGAGAAGAAGATTATCCCTTGTTATTCCTGCATTGTTAATAAGGATATCTACTCCACCTAATTTTTCAACTGCTTCCTGAACCGTTGCTTCAGCTTGATCAAGAGATGTTGCATCTGCTTTAAAAGCTAAGATTTTTGTTGCAGGATTATGAATCTCCTGTTGCAATTCTTCAGCACATTCATCACAGCTGTTATAAATAAATGCTACATCTGAAAACAGAACACCGCAGCAGCTTTTTGAAGCCAACTCTTTTACAATTGCTCTCCCTATTCCTCTTGTACCGCCAGTGACAATAGCTCTTTTATTTGGCAACATCTTCATTAACTCCAATATTAATTTCGTTTAGATATTCTTCACGATAATTTTTGAGTTCCTCAAATCCATCTTCACCTAAAAAGTGTTTTAGTTCTTCTTCACAAGCTTCAAACATAGTCAGCTTTGTATTGGGATCTACATTGCAATACGGCAGCCTGTCGATATGTTCATCATCAATTGTCAAAGCGCCTTCAAAGGTTGTAAGTGGGAAAAGAATACAATAGAGTGGTTTGTATTTCCATTTGTACTCCCCTTCCTTCATTGCAATTTTCTGAAGGGTGCATAATCCGTTCTTATCTAAAAAAGTACATTTATCATTTATTATTTCTGTTCCGACTGCTATACCTGATTCAAAATCTTCATCTTTTTCTTCGGGCTCAAACCATTCGCTGACATTTCGCGATTGAGTTTCATCCATATTTTCTTTTATCTTGTCTTGAATCGAGAGTATAGTCTGATATTCTTTGTAATCAGTGTAAACACCGTAGTAACAGCACTCACCCGGACAATTACAAATAAACTTGTAAGTAAATATCTTTGGGTCGATAAATAACCCATTTATTTTCTTGGTAAACTTTTCAGAAAAATTGTTTGATTCTTCAGTCATTATAAATATTTCTCCACATCTTCAAATTTGTCTATTCCGAATCTTTTAACATCAGGGTTGATTCGTTTGACTAAACCCTGTAATACATTACCCGGCCCGATCTCATAAAATTCTTCTACTCCATCATCAATCATATTCCTGATGGTTTCTTCCCATCTGACCGGAGCTGTTATTTGCTCAAATAACATCGACTTAATTTCAGAAATACTATCAACGGGCTTTGCAGTTACGTTTGTATAAACCGGGAATTTGGACTTATAAAAATTTGTTGTATCCAAAGCTGATTTCAATTTTTCTTTAGCCGATAACATGAGTGGAGAGTGAAATGCGGCACTAACCACAAGTTCCTTCACCATTTTTGCTCCAGCATTTTTACAAAGCTCCATAGCTCTTTTTACACCTTCAACAGAACCTGATATCACTATCTGTCCGGGTGAATTAAAATTTGCACACTGCACAATTCCAGCCGCTGAGGCTTCAGCACAAAGACTTTCAACTTTTTCCGGTTCCAATCCAATTATCGCAGCCATTGTTCCTTTATTCTGATCACCGGCTTCCTGCATTGCTACTCCGCGGGCTCTTACAAGTTTTATAGCTTCGTGAAACTGAATTGTTCCTGATGCAACATACGCAGAATATTCGCCAAGTGAATGACCTGCTGCGGCGTTGGCATCAATAGTTCTGATAATGCTTGCTAAAATTACACTATGCAGAAATATTGCCGGCTGCGTATACTGAGTTTGCTTCAATTCATCTTCAGGACCATTGAACATAATGTAAGAGAGATTAACACCAAGTAAATCGTCAGCAGTTCTTATCATTTCTTTGGCTTCAACAGATTTCTCGAAGAGATCTTTAGCCATCCCAACATACTGAGAACCCTGTCCGGGAAATATGAAAGCTTTCTTACTCATTCTTTAATCAATTGCCCAAACTATGTAGGTAGCACCCCAGGTATATCCGGCACCAAACGCCGAGAGAATTAATTTATCACCTTTTTTAATTTTACCTGCTCTGTAATATTCAACCAAACAGGAAGGAATTGTTGCGGCAGTTGTGTTACCGTATCTGTCAATATTGATCATAACTTTATCTTTAGTTAGTCCCATTCTTTCCGCTGTCGCATCAATTATCCTCAAATTTGCCTGATGAGGAACAAGATAAGCAATGTCTTCAGACTTTAGATTGTTCTTCTGCATCAATTCAACAGAAACATCTGCCATCCCTTTTACTGCAACTTTAAACACGGCTTTACCATCCTGATAAATGTAATGCATTTTTTTATCAACAGTTTCGTGTGAAGGAGGATTAAGACTTCCGCCGCCTCTCATATGCAACGCAGTTTCACCGTTTCCGTCAACACGCAAAATAAAATCCTGTAAGCCCAGACTCTTATCTTCGCTAGGTTCTAAAAGTACAGCAGCTCCGCCATCACCAAAAAGAATACAATTGTTCCTGTCTGTATAGTCTGTGATCGAACTCATTTTATCAGCACCAATCACCAAGACTTTTTTGTATTGACCGCTCTCAATTAATCCAGATCCTGTTTGAAATGCAAACAAGAAACCTGAGCACGCAGCCTCCAAATCAAATCCCCATGCATTTACAGCTCCAATTCTTTTTTGAACAAGACAAGCTGTAGGAGGGAAAAACATATCTGGTGTTACCGTTGCAACGATTATACAATCAATCTCATCTGCTTTAATATTATGCTTCTTCATCAAATCCAGAGCAGCGTTAGTTGCAAGAACACTTGTTCCCCCATTTTCCAATATCCTTCTTTCTCTGATACCGGTTCTGGTTAAAATCCATTCTTCGTTGGTATCTACAATTGATGCGAAATATTTGTTGTCTAACACCTTATCAGGGAAATACATTCCAACTGCGGTGATTATTGCACTATATTTTTTTTCCTTAGCCATCTTAATCCGTATTTAATTTTTAACTGAATATTCTGAAATAGCTTTAGTCATTTTCTGGACTAATTGTTTTTGGTGCATTTCATTTGCCCTCAGCACCATATTTTTTATTGCTTTAACGCTGCTTGAACCATGTCCGATTATGCTGATTCCATTAACACCAAGTAATGGAACACCACCATATTCCTGGTAATCCAGACTTTTCAAAGATTTTTTAAGTACCCCCTTTGAAAGTCCGATTAACAATTTATCAAAAAAACTTTTTTCTGCCGTCTTTGTTAATAAGTGCTTCAATAGCTTGGGAACTGACTCGCCAAACTTTAAAATTATATTGCCAACATAACCATCACAAACAACAACATCAACATCTCCGGCTAGAATATCCCTTCCTTCAACATTTCCAATAAAATTTAGTTTGGAGTCCTTCAGCAATTTGGCAGCAGCTTCAGTAACCTCATTGCCTTTCCCTTCTTCCTCACCCATACTAAGAACACCAACCTTTGGATTAGAAATGCTTCCCATTTCTTTCGCAAAAATAGTCCCCATAACAGCATATTCAAATAGATGAATTGGTTTTGAATCCTTGCTGGCACCAACATCATAGAGATAACATACACCTTTTACGTTCGGCATTTCAGCACCAATCGTAGGACGACCTAAACCTGGAATTCTTCCTATTATCAATGTTGAAGCAGCCATCATTGCGCCGGTGTTACCTGCACTTACGAAGGCATCAGCTTTTTTATCCCGAACAAGTTGAGCACCGGTAACAATAGAAGAATTTGGCTTGGTCTTTAGAGATGCAGCGGGGCTATCCCCCATTTCAATTACTTCATCAGCATTAACGATGAAATCTTTTGGAAAAGATAAATTGTTGGAAGACAAAACTTCACTAATTTGCTTCACTTTACCGACAAGAAAGAGATCAAAATTTTTCTTTTCAGAAAAAGCTTCAATAGCTCCCAGCACAGCATTAGCAGGAGCAAAATCTCCCCCCATTGCATCGACTACAATTCTGCAACGTGAAGAGTTGTTGCCGGAATTATTCATTTAGTAATTACTGAAGTATCAGCTTTTCGGTATGAACATCGAACGACCACTGTAATACCCACAAGACGGACAGGCACGATGTGTTAGTTTTATTTCTCCACAGTTTGAGCAAACACCCATTGACGGAGCTGTAGCTTTGTAATGAGTTCTTCTTTTATCACGTCTGCTCTTAGACATTTTACGTTTTGGATTTGGCATATTATTTCAGACCTTAATAATTATTTATTCTTTGATTTCAATTTTTGTATTGGTGCCCATCTGGGATCAATTTCTTCTTCATTACAATTGCAAGGACCTTCATTAAGATTCTTTCCGCATTTTGGACAAAGTCCTTTGCAGTCATCAGAACATAAATTTTTCATAGGTAACGCTAAAACCGCATAATCTCTTATATCTTTATCCAGATCAATTTTATCCGTATCAGGATGTATAAAAACTACATCCTCTTTTTCACCCTCATCATCCTTAATATTCACTCTGAACAAATAAACATTCCTGAAATTACTTTTTATTACAGAATGAAATTCGTTAGCACATCTGTCACATATCAGATTTGCTGTTATTCCCGTTTCAGCGTCAAGAATTATCTGATTCTCAAACTTTGAAAGAACCACATTGGTCATAAAATTACCAATATAAGGTTCGTAAATCTCTAAATCGCTGGCTTTACCTTCAAAATCGTAATCATACCTGCCATTTGACAGGTTCGAAACCTTAATTTTTATCATTTTCTTAAGAATCCAGGTAAAAAATGGCTACAAATATATTCATTGAACAAAAGATATACAAGCAAAACAGCAGGTATCAATTAAGACCACTAAATGTAATAAAGTTCAATTCATAGCCGCTAAGTGCGTAGATTAAGAACTAATTCATCTCAGAAAATTCATTTTATTTCTCAAAGAAACTTTCCTGTTCGTTAAGCTTACATTTTCCTTTATTTGCTATTTTAAGAGTTAAGATTAATAAAATTATAATTCAGTTAGAATATGCTCATAGTAAATAACCTGGTGAAAAAATTTAATACCACTTTAGCTGTAAATAATATTTCACTTACAGTTAGACCAGGGAAAATTTTTGGACTGTTGGGACCAAACGGAGCAGGAAAAACTACAACAATCAGAACTATTCTTAATATTATAAAACCAACTTCTGGAGAAATTATTTTTAACGGCAATCCAATCACTTATGAATATTATAACATAATTGGGTATTTACCTGAAGAGAGAGGTCTCTACAAGAGAAGTAAAGTTATTGATGTTCTTGTTTACTTTGCTGCGCTGAAGAATTTACATAAGAGGGATGCCATCAATTTTGCAGATTACTGGTTAAAGAAACTGAATATTTTGGAATACAGGGATAAAAAAATCGAGCAACTCTCCAAAGGAAATCAGCAAAAGATTCAGCTAATTGCAGCAATAATTCACAACCCAAGCCTTCTCATCCTCGATGAACCATTTACAGGTTTTGATCCGATTAATCAGCAGGAAGTAAAGGATTTAATTTTATCATTTGTATCAGAAGGTAAAACTATAATTCTTTCAACTCACCAAATGGAACTAGCTGAAAAATTATGCGAAGATATTCTATTAATTGATAACGGAAGAGCTGTTACTTCAGGAAAACTTACAGATATTAAAAAGAATTTTGGCGGTAACAATATCAGAGTTGGTTTGGCTGGCGGATTAATTTCTCAAAATCAATTTCCTGAGATTGTTAAGATTGATAATTACAACAATTACTCTGATATTCAGCTAAGAGATGAGATTGTGCCTTCCGAGTTTTTGAAAAAGTTGATCGGGAAAATTGAGGTGAACCATTTTTCAATTATTGAACCCACGCTAAACAAAATTTTTATCGATTTAATAAAAGAGAATTCCAATAACATATGAAAAAGATATTAGCAGTTGCCAAATGGGAATATCTTGAAAAAGTTAAGACAAAAACTTTTATTATCTCACTAATAATTACTCCAATCATAATAATTATTTTTTCAATTCTACCTTCTCTTTTATTCCGTGAAGAAGCGCCAAAAGTTGAATTAATAGGAGTCATTGATACATCGGGAGTTTACTTTAATGATCTCGTGAAAGAGCTGGAAAAATACAAGCTGAAAGAAGAGCAAAATAATTATGTGCTCATTAATTTTTCATTCGAGAACAAAAATTTTGAAGAATTGATTACAACTGCCAATAAAAATATTGATAAAAATTTAATTGAAGGATGTTTGATTTTGTATCACGCTGGAAGTGATTCAGTTTCTGCTGAATATAGGACAAAGTCATTGGGAAATTTTAAGAATGTCGAGAGACTTGAGGAAGCAATAAGATCTATCAGGTTAAAAATGAAACTTGAAAAGGAAGGAGTGGACACAAGGCTAATAAACTATTTTCAAGAAAGAGTTGTTGTTAAACAAATGCAAGTAGATGAAGAAGGAAAAGTCTCTGAAGGAGATTTCATCACAACTTTTTTTGTTTCGATTATTTTCATTTTATTGCTGATGATGATGGTTGTTTATACCGGGCAAATGCTTGTAAGAAGTATGATAGAAGAAAAATCAAGCCGGTTGATTGAAATGCTTGTCTCAAGCGTAACACCCGATGAACTACTTACCGGTAAAATAATTGGACTTAGCTTGCTTGGACTAACACAAATATTTATTTGGTCTGTCATAGGAATTAGCCTTGTTGCCGGTGCCCTGATACCACTAACAGCCTTTAACAATATCGTTCCGATGCTGTTCTATTTTATACTTGGGTTTTTGTTTTATTCCAGTTTATTTGTTGGTATTGGTTCAACGGTAAATACTGAGCAGGAAGCTCAGCAAATAACCACGTATCTTAGTCTGATATTAATGCTCCCGGTAGTTATGGCAATGCCGGCAATCCAAAACCCGGACTTCATAGTCACGAAAATATTTTCCTACATACCTCTGACTATACCAACGGTTATGATACTTCGTCTAAACGTAGGAAATGTTTCTGAACTGGAAATATTTCTGACATTTGCAATTTTGATTTTCTCAATTTTTATTGTTACAAAACTCAGTGCGAAGATTTTCAGAATAGGAATTTTATCTTATGGGAATAAACCTACACTAAAAGAAATTTTTAAATGGATAAAAGAATAAGAATTAGCATTTTGTTTGTCTGAGGTATTTTTTTGATTAATACACCCAATAGAAATTCAGTTATAATTGTTGCGGATTCGCCAATCATCAATCCAAAAGAAATTAAATCATACCCGAATTTATCAGTCAACTATTCCGTCTACCTTAACACATTACTTTATTCCAACTGGCTTGAAATTTTTTCCGGACTAAAAGAACAAGTTGAGATTTATACTTTGCTTAATGAAAAAGATATGGAATTTATTCCCAAATACTTTTTACCCGATAATGATCATACTATAACTTATAATGAACCACAGCTTACTAATCTTACTGAATATCTTTTAAAGCGACCTATATCTCCCAACTCGAAATCACTTGTTTTGTTTTACAACTCGATTGGAATGAGGCAAAATGATATTCTGAGAATATTCAACTTACTTCAAACAGAAGAACCATCAATCGTAATTGGCAAGTCGGTTCATGACAAAATTATATTAGCTTGTACAAACGGACTGGATGCAGAATTAATTGATTCAATATTAGCGGTGAAAAAAAATTATGACGATTACCTCAGCTATGTATCCAGTAAAGATATTTTTATTCATACTCTTTCTGGTTTTCTATCGATTGATAATTTTGAAGACATTAAAAAGCTTTATATTGAACTATCAAAAAAAGAAAGTCTCTCATATTGCAGTCAAAAAATGCATGAGAATTTTAATGACCTTTTCATCGAATATAAAGAGCTGTTAAATGTCTAAAGTTGGAATCTTCGGTGGAACTTTTGACCCAATACATATGGGGCATTTAATCACCGCTCAATCGGTTAAAGAACTAAGGAATCTGGAAAAAATTATTTTCATACCCGCATTTATTTCCCCTCATAAAAGTGATGCAAAAACAAGTTCCCCGAAAGACAGACTAAATATGATTAAGCTTGCGATTGAAGGGATTCCGTTTTTTGATTATTCAGACATCGAAGTAAAAAAAGGCGGGATTTCTTATAGTGTTGATACTTTGAGAGAACTTAAGAAACAATATACTGAGCTTGAGTTTATAATTGGTTATGATAATATTTTTACTTTCCACACCTGGAAAGAACCAGATGAAATTTTAAAGCTGGCAAAGATAATTGTTTTAAAAAGAAGGTCTTCTCACCCGCCAGAGTTTGAGGATAAATATTACCATCAGGCAATTTTCGTGGAGACCAGAGGAATAGAGATTAGCGCAACTGATATTCGTGAAAGAGTGAAAAATGAATTACCGATTAATTTTCTTGTTCCACCAGATGTAATGGAATATATTTACAAACAAAAATTATATGTCGAATAAAATGAAAATATTAGTTACAGGCGGTGCTGGTTTCATTGCCTCTCAGATTGCTGATGCTTACATTCGTGAAGGACACGAAGTTCACATCCTCGATAATCTCTCCACTGGATTTGAAAAGAATATAAATCCAAAAGCACATTTCATAAAATCAGATATTTCTTCTCCCGCGATTTTAGATCTGTTTGGAAAAGAGAAGTTTGATGTTGTAAATCACCACGCTGCACAAATTGATGTAAGAAAATCTGTAAACGATCCCATATTTGATGCTAATACAAACATACTTGGTACTATCAATTTACTTCAAAGTTGCATCAAGACCGGAGTTAAGAAATTTATGTTTGCTTCAACTGGCGGTGCAGTTTATGGCGAGCAGGAATACTTCCCTGCTGATGAAAAACATCCGACTAATCCAGTATCGCCTTATGGCATAACCAAGCTCACAATAGAAAAATATTTATTTTTTTATAAGAATGAGTACGGTTTGAATCACACAATACTGCGCTATGCAAATGTGTACGGACCAAGACAGAACCCATTTGGTGAAGCAGGGGTTGTAGCAATCTTCGCAAACAAATTGTTGAAAGATGAAAATCCAATTATCAACGGTGAAGGGAAACAAACAAGGGATTATGTTTTTGTTGAAGATGTTGTTAGAGCAAATGTTATTACACTTAATTCTAATTCATCCGATATTTACAATGTTGGGACGAATGTTGAAACAAGTGTGAATGAATTATTCAGCAAAATTAAACGAGTATTGCCGGAGATAAGGCGATTGAAAAGCATGGACCTGCTCCAAAAGGTGAACAGGCTAGAAGCGTAATAACATCTGAGAAACTTTTAAAAAAGTTTAACTGGAAACCTTCGATTAACATTGACGAAGGCTTAAGAAAAACCTTCGATTACTTTAAATCAAAAATTTAGTAAACGTTTTGTTTTACAAAGAACTATCAGAAAAAGTTTTTAGCAATGAACGAAGAAAAGTTGCAAGAGCAATTTCAATTGTTGAGGATTACAATTCTGAAGCTTCTGAATTATTAAAGCAAATTCATTCCCATGTTGGCAAAGCATATCGAATTGGAATCACCGGTCCTCCCGGTGCCGGAAAAAGTACAATCACAAATCAACTGACCAAATTATTTCGTCAAGAAGGAAAAAAAGTAGGGATTATTGCTGTTGATCCAACAAGCCCTTTCACTGGAGGTGCCTTGCTTGGTGATAGAATCAGGATGAACGAAATCGGAAACGATGAAGGAGTTTTTATACGGAGTATGGCAACAAGAGGAAGCCTTGGCGGCTTAAGCAGAAAAGCAATTGACGCCGCTGATGTTCTAGATGCCGCTGGATATGATTACATAATTCTTGAAACAGTAGGTGTTGGTCAGTCAGAACTTGACATCGTTCAGGCAGCAGATACTACAATTGTTGTACTTGTTCCTGAATCCGGAGATTCTGTTCAGGCAATGAAAGCCGGTTTAATGGAAATTGCTGATTTCTTTATTCTCAATAAAAGTGACAGACCTGGTGCAGATCAGGCAGTTGCTTCACTTCAAACTATTTTGATGATGAAAGATCATGATGAAAAATCCTGGATGCCCGGAATAATAAAAACAATTGCCTCAGAAAATAAAAGTATCAACGAAGTCCTTCTTGAGATAGAAAGACATAAAAAGTTTATGAACGATCAGAATCTCTTCCTGGCAAAAAGAGAAAAGCAAACTAAGAACAGGATAAAAGAAATCGTTGAGAATAAAATTAAAGAAGAATTGTGGAGCGAAAGTGGTGAAAAATCTTTAAATTCAGCATTAGAAAAAGTCATTCTCGGTAATTTATCACCCTATCATATTGCGGAAGAGATTATTGAAAACTTTATCAGTAAAAAAATATATAAGTAAGTCAGCAATTTTTATGGACTATTGCAAGGGGTAATCCTATGGAATCTACCAGCAACTCATTTCTAATCGAACTCACAGAAAATCAGATACTTATTCGAGATACTATTCGAGACTTCGCTCAGAAAAAAATAAAACCAAAAGTGATGGAATGGGATGAAGCTCAATACTTCCCGATGGAAATATTCAAGGAACTTGGTGAACTTGGATTTATGGGAATCATTTTTCCGGAAGAATATGGCGGAGCCGGTTTAGGTTATGTTGAGTTTGTCATAATCATAGAAGAACTTGGTATAGTTGATCCTTCAATCTCTCTTTCAGTTGCAGCACACAATGGTCTGTGTACAAATCATATTTACAGATTTGGTAATGAACAGCAGAAGAAAAAATATCTACCTGATTTAGTCTCAGGAAAAACTATTGGGGCATGGGGATTGACAGAATCTTCTTCAGGGAGTGATGCCGCATCGCTTAAAACTACTGCAGAAAAGAAAGGTAACAAGTATATCCTCAACGGAAACAAAACATTTACAACACACGGTGCTTCTGCAAAAACTATCGTCGTCGTTGCAATAACCAATAAGGATGCAGGTAAAAAAGGAATTTCAGCTTTCATTCTTGAACAGGGAATGCCAGGTTTAATAGTTGGTAAAAAAGAAAATAAGCTAGGAATGAGAGCCAGCGAAACAGTTCAACTGACATTTGAGAATTGTGAAGTGCCTGAAGAAAACTTACTTGGTGAAGAAGGAATGGGTTTCATTAATGCTATGCAAGTCTTGGAAGGTGGAAGAATTTCTATTGCTGCTGTTAGTCTTGGTTTAGCTCAAGGTTGTCTTAATGAATCATTAAAATATTCTCAGGAAAGATTTCAATTTGGAAAACCTCTGTCTTCTTTTCAGGCAACACAGTTTAAGTTAGCTGATATGAAAACACATATTGAAGCAGCAAAATTACTCACTATGCGTGCTGCAAAAATGAAAGATGATGGTCTGCCAAATATCAAAGAAGCAGCAATGGCAAAACTCTTTGCAAGTGAAATTGCAGAAAAAGCAGCAAGTGAAGCAGTTCAAATTCACGGCGGTTACGGATTCACAAAAGATTATCCGGTTGAAAAATATTTCAGAGATGTGAAACTCTTGACTATCGGTGAAGGTACTTCTGAAATTCAAAGGATTGTAATCGCAAGAGAATTACTAAAATGAAACCAATCGGAACACAAATAAAAGAAGATGAAGCTTACCTCAAGCGAGCTGACTATCAAAAAGAATTATTAAGAAAGCTCACGGCTGAGAAAGATAAAGTAAAACTCGGTGGCGGACTTAAAGCAATCGAGAAACAAAAAGAAAAAGGAAAACTGCCTGCAAGAGAAAGAATAAACCTTCTTATTGATGATCAACGAGAATTTTATGAGCTAAGCACTTTCGCTGCTTATGAAATGTACAAAGAATATGGCGGAGCTCCATCTTCAGGAACAATTTATGGTATTGGGAAAATCAGTGGAAGGCAATGTGTTATCGTTGCAAACGATGCAACTGTAAAAGCAGGCGCCTGGTTTCCAATCACTGCAAAGAAAAATCTTGCGCGCACAGGAAATTGCAATGGAGAATCATCTGCCAATCATTTACCTGGTTGATAGTGCTGGTGTTTTTCTTCCACTACAGGATGAAATCTTTCCTGATAAAGAACACTTCGGAAGAATATTTCGCAACAATGCTGTAATGTCTTCAAAAGGAATTCCACAGATTGCAGCAATAATGGGTCCCTGTGTTGCTGGTGGTGCATATCTTCCAATAATGAGCGACGAAGCTTTAATTGTTGAAGGCGAAGGCTCAGTATTTCTTGCAGGAGCTCATCTTGTTCGTGCAGCTATTGGTGAAAAGATTGATAATGAAAGTTTGGGTGGTGCACGTGTTCAATCAAACATTTCTGGTGTTACAGATTATGTGATGAAAGATGATAAAGAATGCATTGCACAGATCAGAAGTCTTGTTGACAAATTTGGCAGAAGAGACACAGCCGGATTTGATCGAATAGAATCTAAACCTCCAAAGTTTTCTCCAAAGGAAATTTATGGTCTTCTTACCTGAAGATACAATTAAGCAATACGATATGTATGAAGTAATTGCACGGATAGTTGATGATTCTGAAATAGATGAATACAAAGGCGGCTATGGAAAAACTGTTATTACTGCTTATGCCCGAATTGATGGCTGGGCTGTTGGAATAGTTGCGAATCAAAGAAGCGTCGTAAAAACTGAGACAGCTAAAGGAGCTGGTGAGATGCAGGTTGGCGGTGTTATTTACTCCGATAGTTCTGATAAGGCAACACGATTTATAATGAACTGCAATCAGAAAAAAATTCCTTTGGTGTTTTTACAGGATGTAACCGGATTTATGGTTGGAAGTCGTGCAGAACACGGTGGTATAATTAAAGATGGCGCAAAGATGGTTAATGCAGTGGCAAATTCTGTTGTACCAAAAATTACAATTATAATCGGTAACAGTTTTGGTGCAGGTAATTATGCAATGTGCGGCAAAGCATACGATCCAAGATTTATTTATACCTATCCAAATGCAAAAATATCTGTAATGGGAGGTTCTCAGGCGCACAGCGTTTTACTCGATATTAAAATCAAGCAGGCAGAAAAAGAAGGTAAGAAAGTTTCAGAGGAAGAGAAACAAAAATTGTTAAATGAAATTGCCGCTGCTTATGATGAAAAGAATAATCCCTATTATGCTGCAGCAAGATTATGGATTGATGAAATTATTGATCCTGCTGAAACAAGAAAATATGTTTCGATGGGAATCGAATCAGCTAATCACAATCCTGAAATACCAAGATTTAATCCGGGAGTGATTCAAACCTAAATGAGGTTTAAAAAAGTTTCCCTTCGTATCCTGATCTTGATATTTGTCTATACTTCACTTGCTTATTCCCAGCAAAGTGAGCTATCTAAAGGTGTTAATTACCTCTCAGAATTCATCGCTTCAGATTATTTTATTGAATTAAAAAAAGATAATACAGATCTGGCATTAGTAGATTCCATTTACAGCAGAGCAATTGAGTTTTATGAAAATGATTATCAGGAAGCTCTGCTTGCGTTAACCTTCACTACAATTCCCTACAGCAGAGTGCCACTTGTAATTCCATTACTCAAAATAAGATTATACTATCCGCTAATATCTGCAAGTGATTCTATTACAAATTTGAAAAATCAAAACCTTCCGAACAAGTTATTCTTTGATTCTCCTGATAATGATTATGGAGATAAAGATAAGCTGGCCCACTTTTTTGGTAATGCATTTATCGGTTATGCTGAGAACATATTGAAATTAGCAGATGTATTTGGTTATTTTGTGGAAGCATTTGAAGAAGATTTTAAAGCTCAGTCTGAAGTTGATTTCAGAGATGTAGATGTTAACTGGTATGGAGTCCTTTTTGGCGATATGCTTGAGATAAATAAAAATATTTTGCCATCTCAAATAATGATGATAAGATCACTTAGATACTTTAGAATAATTTTATGAATACAATACTTATTATAGACGACGAAAAAGAAATCTGCGAAAGCATAAAAATGATCCTCGAATACGAGGGTTACAATGTTGAATATTCCACTTCTGCTTTAAAAGGGCTGAATATTATTGAGGAAAAACAGATCTCTTGTTTACTTCTCGATATTCAGATGCCTGAAATGAGCGGCTTCGAAGTATTAAAGAAAGTTAAAGAATCCACTCCCGCCCTTTCAGTGATTATTATTTCCGCGCACGGAAGCGTTGAGAATGCAATCAAAGCAACGAGGCTTGGAGCTTTTGATTTCATTGAAAAACCAATTGATAGAGATAAACTTCTAATCAGCGTACGAAATGCCACAGAACATGTAAAACTTCTAACCGAAAATATTGAAATAAAAAAATCCCTTGGTGTTGAAGGCGAAATTCTGGGTTCAAGCAAAGGGATAAAGAATATTCTTGAGCTTATCGATAAAGTTGCACCACTTGATACGCGAGTTTTGATCACAGGAGAAAACGGAACCGGAAAAGAACTAGTTGCACGAGCAATTCATAAAAAAAGTCAGAGAAAAGATAAACCCTTTATTGAAGTTAACTGTGCAGCCATTCCTAATGAATTAATTGAATCAGAATTATTTGGACACGAGAAAGGATCATTTACCGGTGCTGTCTCTCAGCGAATTGGCAGATTTGAATTGGCAAATAAGGGAACAATCTTTCTTGATGAAGTTGGAGATATGAGTCCACAGGCACAGGCTAAAGTACTTAGAGCAATTGAAGATGGAAAGATAGAACGAGTTGGCGGTGGTAAAAAAATTGATGTCGATGTTCGGATAATTTCAGCTACAAATAAAGAACTTTTGGAGGAAATAAGTAAAGAACACTTCCGGGAAGATCTTTATCATCGGTTGAATGTAATCCCTATAAACATTCCTCCTCTCAGAGAAAGAAAAGATGATATACCTATTCTCGTGGAGGCATTTTCAAAAGAAATTATTGCAAGACATAAAAAGCCTCCTGTAAAATTTCTCGAAGATTCAGTTAAACTTTTGCAGGAAATGAGTTGGAGTGGTAATGTTCGTGAATTGAGAAATATAGTTGAAAGAATCATCATCATAATTGATAAGCGGGAAATTTCTAGAAATGATATTGAATTATTGTTGAAACCCGGACAAGCAACAATGGACGATATTATTGAGGAATCAAATTCTTTCCAGGAGTTTAAGGAAAAAGCTGAACGTGCATTTATATTAAAGCAGTTAATTGAGAATAATTGGAACATCAGCAAAACAGCCGAGCTGCTTGATATTCAACGAAGTCATCTCTACAACAAAATGAAAAAATACGGAATAGAAAAGGAAGAGTAATATGGCTACAATTTTCTCCAAAATAATTAGCAAAGAAATTCCTGCTGATATTGTTTATGAAACTGATAATGTTCTAGCTTTTAAAGACATTAAACCTCAGGCACCAGTTCATATACTAATCATCCCTAAAATTGAGATACCTAAGGTAACTGATATAAAAGGGAATGAACATTCTGCTTTACTTGGTGAAATGTTTGATGCAGCAAATAAGCTAGCTAAAGATTTGGGAATTGATAAGAATGGATTCAGGTTAGTTTTTAATTGCGGCAATGACGGTGGTCAGGAAGTATTTCACATTCATATGCATTTGCTCGGAGGAAGACATATGAACTGGCCTCCGGGTTAAGGCCTCATCCCTTATTCCTCCCCCGAAGGGGGAGGACATATTCCATTTACAATTAAGAATTATGTTTTAGCTTTGAAGGGATTTACCATTGTTTGCGATCTTTTATCATTATCAACACTTCCAAACATAACTGATTCATATCCGTACTTATCTCTTATTCTTGTAACTGCGCGAAGCATTCTTTTTCTTTTCACTTCTTCCCATTCAAATAGCTCCTGCTGCTCAGAAAATTTTGAAAACTTACTTACACCAATTCCGATTAATCTCACTGCTACTCTTCTTGTGTGTGCTTTCATCAGCATATCCCAGGCAGCTTCAAACACTGTTTTATCATCATCAGTTGGTTTGATCATTCTTGAACGTGTCAGCGTATTAAAATCTGAGTAGCGTAATTTTATATGTACATTTGAAGCCAGCCAATCCATATCTCTCAGTTCCTGGCAGACCTTTCCGGTGAGTTTAAATAACTTTTCTTTCAGAAACTGCTTACTCGTAACATCTGCAAATGTTCTTTCGTGAGAAATACTCTTTTGTTCATAGTTATCAACTATCAGATACTCACTTCCTTCACCACAGGCTTTTCTGTAAAGATCAATTCCATACTTACCATAAGCTGCTGCAAAATAATCCTGCGGAAGTTTAGTGATATCACCTATCCTGTAAATTCCTTTTGAGTGAAAATCCTTAAGTGTAACTTTTCCGACACCAGGAATTGCTTCAACTGGCATTGGAGCAAGAAATTCTTTTTCCATTCCGGGAATAATGTAAGTAATTCCATTCGGTTTCATACAATCGGAACCAATCTTTGCAATTGTTTTGTTGCTGCCAATTCCGATTGAACAAGGAAGTGATAATCTTTCCCAAATTTCTTTTTGAAGGAAGGAAGCAAAGGCAAATAGTGAACCGTAAACACTTCTGCAACCAGTAAAGTCCATATAGAATTCATCAATAGATGCCTGCTGAACAATTGGAGCGTACTGCTGTAGTATATTTTTTACAGCTTTTGAGAAACGGGAATATTCACCGTGACTTCCGTGAATATAAATTCCGTGCGGACAAAGTTTGTATGCTGTCCTTATCGGCATAGCAGAGTGAAGTCCGTAAGCCCGTGCTTCGTACGAACAAGCAGCAACCACTCCCCTTCCATACTTCGGATCGCCTCCGACTATTACGGGTTTTCCTTTCAGCGAAGGATCGAGTATCCTTTCAACTGAAACGAAGAATGCATCGAGATCTAAGTGAAAAATTGTGCGCATTTATCAGTCACTAGTAATTAGTCATTGGTTATTTGTAGTCATTCATTGTTCTTCAACAATTTAACAGTTTAGCAATTAAACAATTTTCTATCAGTTAACTAACAGTTCTTCTAACCTCGGATAAGCTTTGATAATTGTTCCCGGCATTTCAACTTTATCTTTTTCTTCCAACAAATGAATAAGCTCAAATGCATTTGCAACTGCATCTCCCTGCGGATGGTTGTTCATTATAACATGCACTTCTTTCACTTTTGATTGAATTGATTTTATCTTCTGCTCAATTTCAATCAGCTCACCGGGAGAATAAAGATATTTGTAACGCTCGCTTCGTTCTTCATAAGACTGCTCTTTACCAAAACTGTTAATAGATTTTTTCCAGGCATCAACATTCCTTCCGTGAAAACGAATATATGCTCTGTCATTTGTAATGATTGGTTCAAACGGAATTGCCTGTCCAATCTGCGGCTGATCAATTGTGCAGAAAGTAAGATCGGCTTCTCTGAAAAATTCAAATGCCTTTTCATTCTGCCAGGATGAATGCCTCACTTCCACAAAACATTTATAGTTAGGAAAGATATCTTTCAGTTCCTGAATGTATTGTGTAGCCGAGTTATTGTAAGGAAATGAATACGGAAACTGGATTAGCAACCCACCCAGTCTTTCTGCATTCGCAAGAATATCCAGATTGTATCTGACTGCTTTTGCACTTTGCTCGTCATATTTTCTTTTATGTGTAAAATCCTGATGAAGTTTTACGTGAAAGATAAATTCATCACTGTCGGCGACTTTTTTTATCCAACCTTCCACTATTCTCGGACTAAGATAAGCGTAGTAAGTTGAGTTTACTTCCACACAATTGAAATAATGAGAGTAGAACTGTAGCCAGTCAAACTTTCCTGATTGCTGCTTGGGATAAAATGACGGCACCCAGTCTTTATAAGACCAACCCGCTGTTCCTATGTAATATTTTGGCATTTTTAAACTCTAAATTATAGCCAATCACTAAATACACTAAGTTAACACAAGTGTTAATTATCTATATTTACTCACTCTTCAAGCCTGACTTATTATATCTCCGGTTAGAAATTAAATTGTTACGATAAAAAAAAAATTAGTAAAAGAAAAAGAAAATTTTAATTTATTATTATTAAAAAAAAATTTTAAAGTTTTAAATGGGGAGATATTATAGTTTTCCTGGAAAAATAAAGAATATTTTTTTTTTTTCCTCGGAAATAGTTTATATTAAAAATTTAAAAAAAAATTAAAAAAAAAAAAAAAAAAAAAAATAAAGAAAAAAAAAAAAAAAAAAAAATAGGGAAAAGAAAAAAGGAAAAGATAGAAAGGGAAATAAAATTTAAGGTAAAAATAAAATAACTGGCTTTGCATATCTCTACATTCTCAACTTCTCAAATATTTTTGATTAATAAAAAATAAAAAAATATAATATAATAAATATAAAAAAATTTTTAATTATATTATAAATAATAAAAAAAAAAAAAATTAATTTATGAGTATAAGCGAGAGAAGGAAAATTGAAAAAAAAACAATTTCAATAAATCGAAAACACTACTCCAACTGAAGCACTAAATGCACGTGTTAGTCCATCAACGTTCACTTCTCTTTTAATAAACGGAATTGCAAAATCTCCAACAAGAGATAGGTCATCATCAATTTTATATTCCAGCACCGTTAAAAAATTTAACTGAGATTGATCGCTATTGTCAACTTCAACAAATTTTTCTTCATCTGTTGAAGCGGTATCAAGTATACTTGATTTAGCAAGACGTTGAATAAATAAAAGTTGCGGAGTGATACTTAACTGATCAAACGATAAATTATACGATGCTCTTAAAAGTAAATCATCACCTTTTTCCAACCTGCTGATATTATTATTTCTTTCACCCGAAAGCTGATAACCGGCACCAACACTTAACTTGTTATAAGTATAGTTTAGTGCAAACAGCACATCGCTCATACCCAACCCACTTTGATAAACTTGCGGAAGATTATCCTTGTTATCATCTCCCGTTGCTATCTTAACACCTATTGAAGCATCTAAATAAGAACCTTCATCCGACAATAAATTTTGATTCAGGCTCAATATCAAATCTCCTATTCCATTTACACTACCAGCCGGTCCGGATTGAAAATTATATGGTACCAGAAGCTGAATCGAATTATTACTGAATAGATTATAGTTAACATTCAGTTGCAGAGAATTAAACTGAACGTCATCTTCTTTACCGCTGTAACCATACTTATAAAAAGCAGAAACATTTAGCAGGACTTCATCATCCTCTTCCATTGAATGTCCGCCAAGCTGACAAATTCCGGCATCAGAACATTGAGCATAGTTTTCAATTGAATAGGAAATAACTGCTAACAGAAATGTAGTTAGAACTAGTAAATATTTCATTTTTTACCTTTCAAGTTTTTATTGATCTACGAGGCAATTTCATTCTAAGTATTATAAACTTCAATCACAAAATATTTATCCCGCTTTCTTCTTCTCCATACTCCTGTAAACGCCAACTACAATTCCAACCAGCTTAAATGAAGAATACTTTTTCTCGATAATGATTGGCTTATAATCCGGGTTTTCTGAAATAAGCTCTATTTCATTCTTCTTTTTATAAAATCTTTTCACTACTGCAGCATCATCAAGAACAGCGGCTACAATCTGTCCGTTCTTCGGTTCAAGATTTGGGTTTACAATAACAATATCACCGCTAAAAATGTATGCATCCTTTAAGCTGTCTCCTTTTACACGAAGCAGAAATGAATCCTTCGGCATTCTTGCAATGGTTGGCAACTCAATTGTATCAATTGCGTCAGGATAAATTGTAAGCGGATTACCGGCAGCAACTTCTCCAAGAATAGGTTTTGGGACAAAGAATTTATCTTCAAGTGTGAGCTCAATTCCGCGAGAGAGTTTTGGATTTTTTTTGATGAACCCTTTCTTTTCAATCGCACTAAAGTGCTGCTGAACTGTAGCCCTATTCCTGTAACCAAAATGGTCTGCAACCTCGGCTAAGGTTGGAGGTATTCCCTTCCCTTTAATCTGATCAATTAGAAAATCAAGAATGTCTTTCTGGATTTTGGTTAATTCCTTTTTCATAATAATCCTCTAAGAAGAGTAAGAGTATGAGAAAGCCGCCAAAAGCGAGCCTCGCCCAAGGCGGGAGTAAAAGTAAGATAGTGTGTGGATTATGTAAGCGCTCATTTTCTTACTCTTTCTCTTTGTCTTAATCTATTTTATCAAAATACCATACATTTGTATGGTAATTTAATTTAGAAAAAGGAATAAGTCAATAGGTAAAGATGGGATTAAACCGGGGTGCAAAGGCAGCTTAGTTTACAAAAATCTTATTAAGCGATTCGAGCATCTTTTCACGAAAGATGGGCTTTGAGATAAAATCAGTGAAACCAGTAGCGATGAATTTTTCTTTATCACCGGGTAGGACATAAGCGGTGACAGCAATAACAGGAATACTTTGGAAGCCTGACATTTGTTGTATAATCTTAAGAGCATCCAAACCATTATATTCTCCCTGCAAGTTTATATCCATAACAATGAAATCAAATTTTTGTGATTCCAGCAATGGCAGTGCTTCCTCAAAGCTTGCAGCAAATTGAATATTCTTCAGCTCTTTCATTTGAACCTTGAAGAGAATCTGTGAATCTATCTGATCTTCGATATAAAGACATTTTAGTGAAGATATACCTTTCTTACTGCTGACAGGCTCAGGTTCAGGTGTTTCATCAATTGAAATCTCTTCCTCTATCAGAGGTTCTTCTTCCTGTTTAATTTCGGGCTTCTCTTCCACATCAATCACTTCTGTAATCACGGTTTCTTCAATTGGTTCGACTTTAGTGTGCCCTGAGTTTACTTCTTCAATTTCTATCTCACCCTTAAAGCTAAATGGCTCTGGTTCCTTCATCTCTAATTTGTCCACGGTAACTTCAGGTTCGCTAATTTCTTCAATTGAGGGGATCTCAAATTTTTGCGATAGTTCTATTGGAAACTTAAAGGCAAAATCGTGCTTATCTGTATGTTCGTTAATTGTAACAAATTGTCCTTCTAAAATTTCCAGAAGTGAGCTGATAATCTGAAAATTCAACTTTGAGATACCTGACTCTTTTGGGTCCTTCTTCTCAATGAATAAATTCTTTAAAGTATCGAGCAGAACACTTGAAGATCTGGCAAACCCATCGGAAACCGAAATATTAAAGTAATCATCTTCAACAGGATACGCAGAGAAATAAATCTTTTTTTGAGTACTAATTTTACTTACAAGTCGAATTAGATTATTGAGAAAACTCTCAAACTTCTTTTTATCAGTTGAAAACTTTAGGGATGAGGATATTTTGCCATACGCAAACTCAATATCCTTTAAACCTGTTATATCTTTTATATTTTTATCCAGCGGCTCAACGATATCAACTATTGTAACTGAGCTAATTTCATTTTCTGTTTTTTTCGATTGAAGATCTGAGAATTCAATAATTGAATTCATAAGTCCAAGAAGTGAACTCCTGTTTTGATTTATTATATCCACCGCTTCTTTTTGTTCAGGAGACAAATTTTGGATGCTTTCAGATAGTTCCTGTGAAAAGCCAAGGATGACGTTCATTGGTGTAAGAATCTCGTGAAAAACGCTTGAAAGAAATGAAGTTCCAAGTTCAGAATCTTTTGCTTTCCCTGAAGAAGGTTTTTCAACAATTACTTCTTTAACAACCTCTTTAATAACTTCCTTGGTTGCCGGAAGAAATGATTTTTGGCCTGACGAAACCTTTCCAATTAACGAGAAAGAATCGACCTCATGATTAACATTAAAAACTGGAGTTGAGGTCATTTCAACTTCGATCACATTTCCATCTGAAGTTTTTAATTTAATTGTGAAGGTTGCTGCTTCCTTAATATGAGATTGGAAAACAGAACTGTTTATAAAGATTCTGTCTTCATCATCGCAATGTGATGTTATTGAGGTATTAATCAATTCCAGCTTAGGAATTCCAAGATTTCTGGAAGTGGAATCATTTGTAAAAGTTATCAAGCCCGTAGGATCAGTCACAAAAATCATATCATTTGTATGATCGAATGCAGATTTAAAAAGCTGGTTATATTTCTCTAATTCCAATCGATCGGTTACATCATCAATTATATTCAAGTAAGATTCAATAGCATCAAATTCATAGTTGAATTTGCTTAATCTTACAAATACATAACTACCGTCTTTCTTTCTATGTCTGAATGGTTTACTCAAATCTCCTTCTTTAACACTTTGCTCTGAGGTTTCCAATAAGTTCTGGATATCTTCCGGTGTGTAAAGATCAGTCAAATCCATTTGAAGAAATTCCTCTTCAGAATAACCATAAAGATTTAAAGCAGCCTCATTGACTTCAAGAAATCTTAAATTCTCTTTGTCGTAAATAAAAATTGGTTTCGGATTATTTTTTAATATTAAGTCTAACATTGTTTCTCTACTTAACGAAAATTTATGGGCATTTATTTTTTTAGTTGATTTAGTGAAACAAAGCGCAACTAAATCTTCCTTTTTCTGTTCTTTGTAATACCTGGAAATCTGTAAATGATAACCATCTCCCGGCTCAGGAATTACTTCTAAACGTTCATTTAATTCAATTATTATGCCATCTGAAGCACTTTTCACAAAGTTTGAAATCGCTTCGGATAATCTTGAAGGAAATAATCCTTTTAAATCAGAATTCAGTATATCTTCCGAATTCTTCTTTACCAATTTACAAAATTCCTGATTACAAAGCTTGATTTTTGCATAATTTTCAATAACTGCTATGGGGACAGGCAAGAAAGAAATAATATTATCAAAGATTGCCTCGTTTACCTCGCTTTTATTAATCGGTAGAGTTGAAGGAATGTCACGGGAAAAACCTACCAATGCGATAATTTTTCTATCATTATCAGTTAACGGGATTTCTACTATCTCCTTTCCCTCGTTCAATGAAAAATTAAACATTGAAATTCCCCTTATGGCGATTGGATTTTTTAGTTCCCTCTGATATTTCTCAATAGCGTCGAAAAAATTTTTCAAGTGCGCAGAAATAAAATCCTTATAATTTTTTCCTTCAAGCTGGAATTTCTTCAGACCCAATTTGTCACATAACTTTTTATTAACTATTAAAAAATTACCATCACTATCTTTTATCCAGAACAATTCATTGAGAGCATCAGCCTGCTTTTCTATTAATTCCTTCTGAATAAAAGTAGGTGGATAACCAGAAGTAAAATCAGTTATAATTTTTTGAACATTTTCATCAGAAACAATCTGTTGAATATCAGCAGGTAATATCGAAATACTTTTAAGTGGAGTTGAAAGTGTGTTTACTTCATTTGGGACAATATTGATGAGGAAGATTTTTTTGTCATCGAAAGAAATTTCTTTCATATTAATTTTGACCGAGAGAGATTCTCCACCTTTTAATTTTAAAGTGAATGCATCTAAATTGATTTCGGATTCTGTTTCAGCTTTTGATTTCAGAATTATATTTAGCTCCTGCCAGCAATCGAGAAGCAGATAATCCTTCAAGAATGTTTTGGTTACATCATATCTAAAAATGTTCTTTGCACTTTTGTTGATTAAAAGAATCTGACCTGATTCTTCAATTATGATTAAAGCTTCATTTATGCTATCTAAAATTGACTGAATTATTACTTTAATATTTTCGAAGGTATTCATCAGTCATATCGCAGGTCAATAAATAATGTCTGAAAGGATTTAAGAGAGAGAATAAAAATGGCAGGAAATAAAAGTATAAGGAGAAATAATATTTTAAGTCTATAAGTTTGAAGCATAGCATTCAGATGACTTACCTGGTCAACCAAAAATATAAATTGGCTCTAAGGAAAATTGTTGAATTTAATCACAAAATCCTAAAGATTATATTTATCGTAATCAATATAATAAGTGCGCGATTCACCGGCAGTTAGTTCATCAATTAGCAGGAATACGAATTGTGAGCCGTCTTTATGTTTATACTGTGCTTTTTTAGTCCCGATAATTTCGGTATCCAGACTTACCTTTTCAGCTTTTTGATTTAAATCAACATCAACTACCAGATAGTTAATATTGAAACTGCCGAAATTTGTAATTGTGACTGCTACCCTGCTGCTTCCTCTTTTTTGAGTTCTTAATTCAATAAATTCTTTTTTATCCGACCATTCTGCAATTTCTGATGCAGTAGCAATCCAATAATCTTTTGATTTTATATCACGGATCAAATCGCTTACTACTTCAATATTTTGTGGTGTGCACTGATAATCCAGATGCATTTTGAAAAGATAGAGCCCTCCTTCAAATGCAATCCTATCAACATCTTCCTGGTAGGAATAAAATTGAAAATCTCTTTCGGTAAGATTAAAATCCCGAATTACATTATGATCATCCCGGACGCTTCTTGAGATTGAAATGATTTTTTCATCTTTACGTTTGATTGTTTTGGGAACTGATCTGTCATCCAGTGAATCAGTTATGAAATATTTAAACTCACTTGCCATTAAAGTTTTTAAAATATTTTCTGATGAAACATTTACTGACGGATAGATTCCATCAACAGAAGCTCCGGTGATTTTTTCCAGCAGATTCTTATCATCAGAAATACTTTTAAGTAATGTGTTTTTGTCTGAATTAGCATTTCCAAATTCAAAATTGATAAAAGCTGCCACCTCACCAAAGTTTACTAAACTCTTTATCAATTGAGGATCTTGCCCGGCAATTGATGGACTAACAAAAAAAGTTGCTTTAGTTTTTGTTTCACCTAAAACGGAAAGCAAGTAATTAATATTTTGCAGGCTATCTGAAATTATTGGTGCTAGCATTGCAGCACCTCTGTAACCATTTGGCCAGTTTCTCAGGTAAGCAATGGGCTTATAAGTTAACCAGCTGATGCAGTTATTAAAAAGTCTGTCGAAATAAACATAGTCATCCTGACGCCCGAGAACTGAGTTGATTTCAAATCCCATCCAGACAAATCTTCCTTTTCCATAGTTGCCATAAACTATTCCTGCAGTCTCTTTAATTCCTTCTCTAACCAAACCATCTTCAAGTTGGTGATTATACCAGAAACTGACCTGAGTTGTTCGCGGATCGAGAACCTCCGCTGCAATGGGATGATCCCAGGTTGCAATGTTTAGTGGAAATCCGGTTGGGATATTTGCAGTTACTGGCAGTCCGCCTCTCAAAGTATGAATTTTAGTTCTGTCATCATCACCGATTTCTTTTCTGAATGTAATTCCAAAAACATCTGATAAGAAATCCCATCCTCTCCATTTTCCATCCTCAGAATATGAACCGGTTCCTCCTGTTGCAAAAATGCTTCCGCCATTCTCAAGATATTTTTTAAGCTGGATAACTTCCCTCTCACTTAACGACTTACAACCTGAAAGAACTATCAGATGATATTCATCTATTCTGCCTAATTCTACATCCTCATCATTTATAAGCTGATATTTTATATCAAGATTTCGCAGAGATTTTTGCCAGGTTTTTAGATTATCATCGAACCAGCTGCTTTCTTCAGCCAAGATGTTTTTAGTGTAGTCGGAATTAAGAATTGCAGTGGAAGGAAAAGTTCCAAACAATAGATCATTAACAGCTTTTACATTTGGTACTAGCTGAGAAGCTGAAAATCTACCATATACTGTTCTGATTATGAGCAGATAAACAAGAGCTGAAAAAATAAGTACAATTAAGCCTGTCAGAAACAGAAAAAATATATGGGAGCTGAATCTATTTTTATCGCCTATCGCCACTTTATCTCTTCTTGAAAAGAATCTTTTAAAACCGTGTCATCAGAAGGCAAACTATATTTTTCAAATTTCATTTTAGGCATTACTACCTGATTCCGGGAAACTGACTTCACATCTGTTTTGCCGCCTAAATCTTCCACAACACGGTATTTAGACTCCGTTTGTTTTTCACTGACCGGTTTAACCGGCTCATAACCCTCAGCATTAATATTTGCTTTTGGTTTTGGTTCAATAACTTCTTCAATGAAAATCTTGTGCTCCTTTTTCTCCCTGGGCACAAAATATTCAGCCTCGAGATATTCCGGCTTTCTCTCAGGAGAAACTCTTACTTTGCCTTCACGAATCTTATAAAGAATATAAGCACCTACGGCAAGTATAAATGTGCTTATTGTAGCAACAAGTATTATTGTAGATAAAATTGGTATTAATTCCATTTTGTAACCCTCAAATAATTATGACTTTATTAACCGACCCTTTCAAGTTTGCCCCAGGTCATTTTAATTCCTAAAAATTCTTCAATAGTCGACATTGCTTTACAAATATCGATTATCAAAATAAAAACCATTCTATAAATGATTGCATATCCAACCAGCCTGAATTCTTCTTTTTCAGCAGCAATGCAATAAATAGCTGCAACAATATCAAGAAGTGCCAGAGCCGCCCACCAATAAAATATTAGCGATGTAAAACCAAAGAATAAAGCAGCAAAGATAAAAAACAAGTGAGCCGCAATATTCATCGGCGGCCAGAGTAATGCTTCATAGAACATTGTCCAGAGAATAAATGAATCTCCGAATTTAATGGTTGGATTAAGCATTAGCTTTTTATGTTTTCTGATGGATTGAATTATACCTCGCGTCCATCTGTATCTCTGCTTTAAAAGCTGTTGAAGCTTTACAGGTGCTTCTGTGTATGAAATTGAGTTTGGTTCATAATAAATTTTCCAGCCATGAGAAATGAGACGCAGAGTCATATCTGCATCTTCAGCGAAAGTATCACCTGAATAATAATCAACACTTTGAATTGCTGCTCTTCTGAAAACTCCAATCGGACCGGGAATAATATTTACCAACCGAATAGCACTTTGAGCACCACGTGCCATATTTAAACCTTCAACATATTCCAAAGCTTGTAAATCAGTAAAAAACTTTTTTCTATTCAGGACTTTAACATTTCCTGCAACTGCTCCGACTTCAGGATTTACAAAATGACGTATAGCCATTTTCAGAGAAAGCGGAGTTAGGAGAGAATCTCCATCCATGCACAAAACAAACTCAGCTTTTGATACTTTTATTCCAAGATTAAGCGCACTCGCCTTTCCACCATTTGGTTTATTTATAAGTGAGATCTTAACCTCACCAAATTTGCCTTTCTGATAACCAACAAATTTTTCAGCAACATTTTTAGTATCGTCTGTCGAACCATCATTTACAATTATTATTTCATAATCTTTATAATCAAGATTTAATAATGAGCTTATAGATTTCTGCAAAACCAGTGCTTCATTGAAAACCGGGACAATAATCGACACAAATGGTTTAAACCCATTTGTTGGTTTGAATGTGTATTCATTCATATAGAAATATGAGAAGAAGAGTATTCCGAAATAGCGAATCAAGAGAATAAATAAAAATATTACTAAAGCTACTATCGTTGCATATTCAATCAATGATGATATTGTTAAAACTGTAAGAGGCAGAGTATAATAAATGACTAGCAGCAGAATAATTGAAATGATCCCGCTGAAAATTATTCTTTTGATTAATTTCCACTCGTTGCCGTTAAAATCATTATTAACGGGTTCGTTTCTGAAATGCAATTTTAACTTTTTTATTGATTGATTTATATTCATAATAAATATTAAAAACTCCAGAATGCAGAAAGTCCAAATGATGTGGAAGTATAACCTTTGCCAGATTGAGCAGTTGTGCTAAAAGTTAACCTTCCCTGGATAGTAAATGAATCTGCTAGTTTCACACTGGTAATTCCGTAAAATTCACGGAGGATAAATTCGTCAGATGGAATGTAACCAAGTCTTCCTCCAATATTAGCTGTAGCTGTCGCGTCATTAACAATTTCCCAATCAGCCCAGATACTGTGAGTCTCAAAATTTTGCGGAGACCAGTAGAGTTGTGTTTCATTCTTCACATCGAAGTAATAGTACTCATAACCAACTCCAACAACCTTATCAAATATTTTTCCGAATCTTAATTGTAAGCGGTTAGCTTTGTTATCATCCGAAACTGTGATGAATGCATAGGAGCCGGCAAACTTCCAGCCGGTTTTTATGATATAATCGCCCATCAGTAAAAAATAATTTGAACGTAATCTTGTGCTGACAAGGTTTGATGAATAAAGTAATTGTGCGGCATCCATCGAATAAAAATTAGCAGAAAAGGAATAGAGCTTCGGCTGCTCAGCTTTTAAAGTTACCTCAGCCAAAAATTGATTTTCATCATCCGGAAAAATTGTACTGCCCAGCGATGCAGAAGCATAAACTGTTTGGGAAAACCGACCAATTATACTTCCCTTATAAATAGAAATATTATTTGTTAACGAATCCGAACCCAGAAATCCACCATAACCTGATGCTCCTATAGTTAGAAAATTTGTAATTCCTAAATCTAATCTGAGACCGTACGTAGAATAAAGAAACCCAAAGTTATCTGTGAAATAGTTAAAATCAGGAGTTAGCATTGTATAAACAGGGAATCCATCCTGGTATGATGGTCCTTCAATCCAGCTTAATCTCTGTTGAAGCATTGATGATGATGGTGAAATTGCGAGCAGTTCCTCATAGATTTCTTTTGCACTGTTGAAATCTCTCACACCTGTATAAGAATCACCAAGTAAAAGTTTGACCTCGGCATCATCGGGATTAATTTTATTTAATTTTATGAACTCATCTAAAGCAATTGAATAGTTTTTATTCCAGAGAAAAAGTTTTGCTCTTTCCTTCGCAATCAAATAATCATCTGGACTTTCAAGCAGAATTCTGTCATAAACACTGATTGCATTCTTAAAATCATCTTTACATAAATAAGCATGAGCTAATTCTTTTCTTACTTCCGGATTAGCATTCGCATCTGAAAGATATAAATTGAATAGTTTTATTGCCTCATCACAATTTTTATTTAACAGGTGTTCTCTTGCACTTTCTGCAATTCTGTATAGTTCTGCATCTTGATTCATTTTTTTCTGTGCTTCCAGCATATAGGTAAGCTTTAAATATTCAGGATCTTTGGAATTGAGCTGAGAAAGTTTTCCCAAATACTGTTCTGCATCAGCAAGCTCATTGTTCTGAATCAATAGAAGAGCTAATGTTGAAAGTGCCGAATAGTTCGATGGTTCCTTGCTCAAAACCTTTTCAAGATAAAATTTTGCTGTCTCAGGATCTTTATCAGACCAGGTCAAAATCTGTCCAAACAGAAGTTGATAATTCTTATTATCAGGATTTTTATTGATTAGGATTTCTGCATTTTCATAAGCTGTGTTTAAATCACCAGAGGCCAAACAAACAAGTGTGTACTTGTAAAGAACTTCTTCATCAGAAGGATATTCTTTTAATAGATTACTTAGAACCACTTGAGACGAATCATACTCTTTTTTTTCAGCTAATATCTGTGCCAGTTCCAGATTATTTTTTTTATCGTTTGGATTTACTGAAAGTTTTTGCTGCAATTCAGAAATACGTTTATCGTAATATTGATTTTTATTTAGCTCTAAAGATTTCTCTAATTCGATAACAACATTTGAAGATGCTTCGGAGTTGGATAAAATTTTAATTTGTTCATCCGCTTCAGCAAATCTTTTATTTTTAATCAGCTCGTTGATGAGGAGTATTCTTGTATCATTATTATTTGGGTTTTTGCTGAGAACTCTGTAGTATTTATCAATAGGATATTCACCTTTACCTGTTGAAACAGGCAAACCATAATTAAATCTGCTTGTGGTATCATTAACAGTATAGACATAACCTTTTCCTCGTACAAGATCATATCCATCCAACGCTTCTTTGAAATATGGTCTAAGCTCAAGGGCTTTCTCAAATGCTTTAATTGCAATTTCCTTTTTCCCAAGCCACATTGTAAAATAGCCATACCTTGACCACAACCTGTGATCGTTCGGATATTTTTCGGTATAACTTTTCAGCAGCGGTTCACCCTTAGAAATATGATTATTCTTCGCAAGAATTTCAGTGTATCTGATCAATTCATCTGCTGAAAGGATATCTCTCTTAATATATTCATCATACCAATTCTCAGCTTCCAGCCAGTTGCCAAGATTTTTATAACATTTACCCACTTCAAGGTAGTTAACAGATTTATCAGGATTAATTTTAAGCTCACGTTTGAACCCAACAATCTGGTTATAAAGAAGTGTCTCCCAACTTTTCACTACCCGTTCAAGATTTTCATTATAGGTTTTATTTTTCTGATCAAGTTTTACCGCTGACCTGAAATCATAAACTGATTTTTCATAATCCTTTCTGTTTTCATAACATAAACCACGGAGATTATAGCCCTGTGCATCCTGGGGATTGGCAGAGATGAACCGATTGAGAAGATTAATTGCTTCTCCAAATTTTCCTGCACTCATATGCTCTTCAGCTTGAGTCTTTAATAAATCGTTTTTGCTTTGTGAATTAAGGAAAGGACTGGTAATAAATAATATACCGGTCAGGAAAATAAATACGGCTTGAAATCTGAATTCAATTAAGACCGATTTTATCTTCATCAGGGATATCTGCAGCAAGTAATTGCTTAAACATGTCTTCTGCATTCTGTGTTCCCTTATCCATCTTAATTGAATATATTGAAATGAATTTGGTTACTTTATTTAAATACTGTGGGCTGCCCTTTGGAAGATTATTGATAATCAAAGGAACTAGCGAGTTTGCATCCTTATCTTCTTTTGTAAAGAGTATGAGAACGATATTTCTTAGAATACAAATTTTATCTTTTTTATCGATAAATAAATTTACAGCACTTGCAAGTTGATCTATTGTAATCAACTTATTATTTAATGCAATCTCATCCAATTTAACCGCAACAAGAGTCGACTCCTTGCATGTTTCCCTGTAATAAGCAATCTGATTATTCAGTAATAATTTAAAATCTTCTACTGAGTAATAACTGAGAGGAACGAATTTTGTCTGATCTTGTGAAATGTCAGTAAGGGATAAATAAGAACTTCTTTTATCATCAATTGAAGAAATCTCTCGAACAGATATTTCAGGTAGATAATCAACCTGTATCCCCTTATCAGGTTCAATATAGTAATTGCAGGCAAACTCACCTTCAACGTGTCCAACATTAGGAGTGATTATAATCTTGCCCGGATTATTTTTATTGATTAAACCTTCATCCTTTTTCAAAACAATGTGACCTGTTGAAAGGCTTAACAGAGAAGAAACTATTTTGTTAGCCGCCGGGGTTACTGGCTCACTTAAAACAAATAGACTTGTTATACCTTTTTCTTCGATATAGTCGACCGTCTCGAGAAAAGTATCCTTAAGGAGTCCAAGATCTTTAAAGCCAATAAAAGGAGTCAATTCATCAAATACAATTCTGTCAGGATTGTATTGATCAATAACTGACTTTATATCCTTGATATACTCTACCATATACGAATCCGGATCTTTCGCATATTCAATATTTTTGGCAGGTGTAACCCTCACTAACACAAACTGGTTTTGCGTAATAAAATGCTGTAAATCTATATTAATAGCCGCAGCATTAATCAACAAGTCCCTTGGTCGAAAGCTGGAAAAGTAAAGGCAAGTCTCCTTTTTGTTCACTGCTTCCAGGATGTATTGGAGTGCAAAGATTGTTCTTCCAGATTTTCTTGGACCCAGAAGAAAATACGTACCTCCCCTATAAAATCCTCCCCAAGTTAAATCAACAAGCGGATTTCCGGAAGGGATCACCTGTAACTTAGTGTTCATTGCCCTCAAAATAGTTTATTCGATAAGGCCAATAATTATGCCGTGAAGTCTTTTTTGATTAGATGCTAAATCGTCTTTTTAACCCATTTTACTTGCACTAAAGAGAGACAAGGAAAATAGCTATGTACTATATTGCAACAATAAAATTGTTTATTTTTTAATGATTTTGAGCATAATTTAGAGTGCTTTTAAGACTGATGCGTGTAGTTAACAAGGTAGCAATTAAGCTGAGGGAATTCCTGAAATGAATTTAGCTGAGAGAGGTAATCAAGCAGAATTAGTTTTTAACCAAGGCTTGTTTTATTGAGTTAAGAAGAATTTTTTTATCAAAAGGTTTTTGCACAAATCCATTAGCATTTTCTTCGAAATATTTTTTATCTTCAGAACTCAAGTCATATGCAGTAGTAATAACAACTGTAAGTTCTGAATTATGCATTTCTTCGCGAATATTTTTTAGGATACTTTTTCCATTTCCCTGGCCATTTAAATTCAGATCTAATAATACAAGTCCAAAATTGTTTTCTGAAAGCAGTAACATCGCATCATCTGCACTATCTGTAATTCGAACATCGAAGTCATCACGAAGAGCTACTTTAATAAGAAGTTGCGTTTCCTTATTGTCTTCTACTACCAAAAGTTTTGTCTGTTTCCCCTTCATTTTATTTTCAGAAAACTTTGATTAGCTTTTCTTTTTACCGAAGGTAGTGCCGAATACCAAATCCCAGAAAGGCGAACTTACACCGTAACCTTTGTATTCATCATGATAGTGATGAAGCATATGGTGATTCTTAATTGCCAGCCAGAACTTACTATGCATGTTGAAATGATGGATGGCATAATGAGATATGTCATAAAAAAGATAACCTGCTATAAACCCTGAGAAGAAGGGCATCATTAGCGACTCGCCAAAAATTAATCTGAAGATAAAGAAGAAAAGCAATGCAAGAGGAATGCTTACGGATGGAGGCATAACTAGTCTTTTCGAATCGCTTGGATAATCATGATGCACACCATGAAACATAAAATGTATCTTTTTACCAAATTCACTTGTAGCTTTAAAGTGGAAAACAAACCTGTGTAACAAATATTCTGCTAATGTCCAGGCAGCAATTCCTCCGATAAACAAAACAACTATATTTAATGCTGATATACTATAAACGAAAATTGATAAATACATTAAAACAAGAATGACAGGTACATAAACATAAAGTGGAACAGTGTAGTGAACTCTGGAGAAAAATTCCATAAAGTCACTTTCAAACATTCTTACTGTTTCATCCTTATTCGATACGTAATTTTTTGCCATTGATTTTCCTTAATAGTTAATTTTTAGCAATCGAAATTTAAACATATTTACTTAATAATAAATTCCACTTTTTATTGCATTATTTTCATTTTGTGATTTTTTCCACACCTAATCCGGGCAAATCCGGAATAATTAGTGCACCATCTTTTATTTTCATTCCGGTAAACAAATCATTTGATATCAATTCTGCCCCATCCAGATCCACCCAATCCACCAGCGGAGACAAATGAGAAGCAGCCGTAATTGCACAAGAAGTTTCAGTCATACATCCAAGCATAATCTTCAGATTTAGTTCCTTTGCTCTTTGAATCATCCTGTAAGCTGACCTGATTCCCCCGGCTTTCATTAGTTTAATATTTATGCCGGAATAAAAATCTTTGATTTTATCTAAGTCTTTTAGTTCTTGTACTGCTTCATCTGCGATTATCGGTAATGAACTTCTTTCCATTAACCATTTGCTATCTTCAAAATTTTCTTTCGGGAGCGGTTGTTCAATCAGGAGTACATTCTGTTCAGCTAGCCAACTAATCATATCGAGAGCAAAATATTTATCTGACCACCCCTGATTGACATCTATAAAAAGGGGCTTATCTGTTAACTCTCGAATTGTAGAAACAATTTCCTTGTCATTCTCAGATCCAAGTTTAACTTTCAGAAATTTAAATTCTGAAGCATCGTCAAGCTTTTGTTTTATTTTCTTTGAATCAGATATACCAATTGTATATGAGGAGTAGATATTATTTCTTCTATCAATACCAAGATATTTATGCAGAGGCACATCCAGAAACTTCCCTAACAAATCGTGCAAAGCAATATCAACAGATGCTTTTGCTGCATTATTTCCCTCTGCTATATTATCAACATAATCAAGAATTAAGTTGATATTCTCCGGACCACTGAATGACGCAAGATTTACCTTGTTGAGAAAGCTTATTACGCTCGATTGGTCTTCAGACAAGTAAGGCGGGAGTGAAGCCTCGCCATAACCGGTCAGCCCATTATGTTCAACTTCAACCATAACTGCCGGAGTTGTTTTTCTTGAACTGACAGATAAAGTAAACTCTTCTTTAAGTTTGATTGTATATGGATAATAATCTAATTTCATTTGTACAAAAAATAAGAAAACATATTTTTAAGATTTTTATATTCTTTATTAAATAATGTTTGAAAATAACTGCTAAAGTTCTCATATTCCAAACCAAGTTTTTTAAAATAAATTGATTTGACTTCTTCTTATCTATAACATTCAGGAAGGTATGGATCAAAACAGAGAAAAATGGGGATCAAAAATTGGTTTCGTTCTTGCAGCAGCGGGCTCTGCTATCGGACTCGGTAATATCTGGAAGTTCCCTTATATAGCCGGTGAGAATGGCGGTGCATCATTCGTCCTGGTTTATCTAATATGTATTGCAATCATCGGGCTTCCTGTCCTGATCGCTGAAATTCTTTTGGGCAGAACCACTCAGCGAAATCCCGTCGGTGCATTTTATAAATTAAGCCAATCAAAATTTTGGGCAAGTGTCGGTGGCTTGGGTGTAGTTGCTGGATTCATGATACTCTCTTTCTACGCAATAATTGCCGGTTGGGCAATCGGCTATATTGTCGAAGCCATTTCTGGTAATTTCTATATTTGGCCTGAACCGGCAGCCGCAGCTCAACATTTCCATGATTTAGTCATCAATCCTTATTGGATACTTGGTTACTTTGCCCTTTTCATGATTCTGACTATCGTCATAGTTTTTGCCGGTATTCAAAAAGGAATTGAGAGAGCAAGTAAAATAATGATGCCTATACTTTTTATTCTTTTGATAATACTGATGATCCGTGGATTAACACTGGAAGGAGCTGAGGGAGGATTAGATTTTTTGTGGAATCCGGACTGGAGCAAAATTAGTGCAAGCACAATTTTATTGGCACTCGGTCATGCATTTTTCACCCTCAGTCTTGGAATGGGCGCAATGTTGACTTACGGTAGTTATATGTCGGATGAAAATAGTGTTCCTGCTGCAGCCTTGCAGATTGTAATACTTGATACTGTAGTTGCTTTAATAGCAGGAATGGCAATCTTCACTGCTGTTTTCGCAGTAGGATTGGATCCTGCTGCTGGACCCGGATTAATATTTCATACTCTTCCCGGCGTATTTGTAAAAATGCCCGGTGGATATATTTTCTCAATTTTATTTTTTATTCTGCTTGCCATTGCCGCACTCACATCATCAATATCATTGCTTGAGGTTGTGGTTTCATATTTTGTTGATGAGAAGAAGTGGAAGAGACACAACGCTGCAATTGTGCTCGGGATAATTATTTTCCTGCTTGGTGTCCCAAGTGCTCTGTCGTTCAATCTTTTATCAGATTTTACAATATTTAATTTAAACTTTTTCGATATTGTTGATTTCATCGCTTCAAATATTTTGCTTCCTTTGGGTGGATTGTTGATATCAGTGTTCGTAGCCTGGATCTGGGGCTTCGATAAAGTAATCCCGAATCTTCGAAAGGGAGCTGAAAAATTGTTCGATAATTATCCATGGATACTCGGTTTTTGGAAGTTCTTCCTGAAATTTCTCTCACCGGTTTTAATATTTTTTGTATTCTTACATTCAATTGGATTATTAGAAAAAATATTAAATCTGTTTGCTCAATGAAATCAATACTGGCTGATCATTTTTTACAAAATTAAAAGCTGACTAAATGAAAAGATCAACTATCGGTGTAATCGCATTCATCACTATCGTTATACTTATTGTCATTGGTGGAGTATCATTCTTTGATTCAGTTTGGTCTTTCCCGGGCAATTTTGATTTCTTAAAAAATTTCCCTTCAAAGGAATATCCAATCGGTTCTATTCCGTTTATGGTCGTTGCGCTGGTAGGCACAGGTATTTTCATAACTATTAAATTAGGATTTCCTCAGTTACGATATTTCAAGCATGGAATAAAGGTTACGAGAGGTGTCTACGATAATCCTAAAGACGAAGGAGATCTAAACCACTTTCGAGCACTTGCAACAGCTCTCTCAGCTACAGTTGGAATTGGTAATATTGCCGGCGTTGCAACTGCGATTTATTATGGTGGTCCGGGTGCGTTGTTTTGGATGTGGGTAACTGCTTTCTTTGGGACTGCTCTCAAATATTCTGAGGTTACACTTGCTCATCATTTCAGAGAATTTGATGACTACGGTAGAACAGCGGGTGGACCAATGTATACCATTGAAAAGGGACTTGGCAGCAATTGGAGATGGCTTGCGGTTGCATTTGCCTGCTTCGCTGTTATTTGTTCTTTTGCAACAGGCAATGCAATTCAAACATTTACAGTCTCAGATCAGATGTATTCTGAGGTAATTCAAATTGTTGGACAAACTCATTTCCTCACCGCAAAACATCCTGTCTTCAGTAATTTTTCACTCTCCGTACAACAAGTTATCAATGGAATTGCTCTTTCATTTATTGTTGGACTGGTTATAATCGGAGGAATCAAAAGGATTGGAAATGTTACAGGTTTTCTTTCACCATTAATGGCAATATTTTATGTGGCCGCCGGTGTTTTGATTTTGATTTCTAATTTTTCTCATATCGGTGAAAGTTTTATCGATGATTATAGGAATGGCCTTCAATCCTCCTGCTGAGATTGCTGGTGTCGGCGCAGGAGCATTTCTGATAATGTTAAACACTATGCTATGGGGAATAAAGAGAGGTCTTTACTCAAATGAAGCGGGACAAGGAAGTGCAGCCATTGCACACTCAACAGCAAAAACTCAATACGGAGTACGTGAAGGCTCAGTTGCTTTACTTGAACCGTTTATTGATACTATTACAATTTGCACTATTACCGGGTTTAGTAATTCTTACAACAGATGCCTGGCATTACACTCAGTTTTTCCAGACTAGAATTGATTCAACATTTACTGGCGGATTACTTAACAGTAGTCTTCTAACATCTTTTGCTTTTAAGGAAGGACTTAGCTGGTTATTCGATTACGGTGATAAAATAGTTACTATTGCGGTCTTACTTTTTGCAGTATCGACTGCTATCAGTTGGTCGTACTATGGTGAGAGAGCAGCAAATTATCTCTTCGGTAAGAAGGCAACCCTTCCTTATAAATGGGTATACATTCTATTTGTTTTTATTGGAGCAATTGCTGAGCTGGAAGCAGTTTGGGCTTTTGGTGATGCTGCACTTGGATTTATGACTTTTCCAAACCTGCTCGCGATAATTTTACTTTCAGGTATGCTGAAGAAACTTACGAAGGATTATTTCGCAATTGATCACATTGAATACAAAAACTTAAAAGAAAACTCAGAGGAAAAATAAATCTCTCTAATCTACTGCATCACCATTTTCTCCAGAATCTGAAAGAGCCTTAAAAGCTACATTACTGTCAGCGGTCAAGAAGGTAATAGTTCCCTCTTCAAGATGCTTATACATCATATCCTGCTCAATCAGGTAGTAAAATCTTTTCTTAAATTCTTCAATTGAGAGATGAGCAGTTGCTGCAAGCTTTGCCAATTCGTGAGGATCTTCAAAATCGGATTTGTTTAATCTAAGCATATACTTCCTCGCAATGTAAAAGGACTCAGAACTTGGATCAACCATTCTAACTCTTGTTCTTTTCGTAACAGGATCAAGTATATCCTTAAAATACAATGGAACAAATCTTCCGTTCTGAATGGAAATCATTGCACCACTGCCGCCATCCAGTATAAACTGAGAAGCCGAAAAACCAAGATCGCGTGTATATTCCATATCAAATGGTATCGGGTCAGCACATCTTAATTCATAACCGATGTTTTTTGCAACGACAGTAATTTTAAGCCCATACTCTTTAAGCTTTTGCTGAACTTTGGTTTTTAAAATCTCACCGAAATTAACCTCAGCAATTCTGATATTATCGTGAGCATCTCTTTCAATATCTACTAACTGATCGAGATCGTCAATTTTCAATCTTTCAACAATGCCTTCAGCTAGAATAGCAACACCATCAGATTTGCCGTAGCTCAGTCTTTTAATTATTGACCCAACTAGAACGTCAACTACATGATTAAGCTCAATTGAGTCGCCGGGAAATTCCTCTGGAACTAATGTTAAAGTAGCACCGGTTGCTTTTCCAATTCCGAGTGCAAGATGACCAGCTTTTCTTCCCATAGTTACTATAAAATACCAGCGAGAAGTTGTTTGCGCGTCAACCATAAGACTCTTTACTATTTCAACTCCAATATGCCTTGCAGTTTGAAAACCAAAAGTCGGAATTCCATGAGGAAGGTCAAGATCATTATCAATTGTTTTAGGAACGTGAACAACCTTAATTCTTCCGGCAGCCATCTCATTTACCTTTAATGCACTGAATGCAGTATCATCGCCACCGATTGTAATCAACTTATCTACATCAAGACGTAAAAGAGATGTGACAGCATTTTCAAGATGTTTATCATCTTTAGTAGGATTTGCCCGGGATATTCCAATGTAAGATCCGCCACGAAAATGAATACGGCTAACATTATTAATGTTCAATTCTTTAACATGAGTGGTGTCCCCTTGCATAATCCACTTGAATCCATCCTTAATTCCCAGTACCTCAATGCCTTCAACTTCAGCTCTAATAGTTGCCGCACCGATAACACTGTTTATTCCCGGTGCCGGACCTCCACTTACAAGTATTGCTAATTTCTTCGGAGCAATTGACATAATTATGTTCTTTCCTTTAGATTATTATTACAGAAATCATGAATAAGAATTAAATAGAAGTAATCAATGCAGTATTTTTAACCGGGCAAACTTAATCATCAGTTGTCTTACATTATTTCCTTCAAAAGCTACAGTTGCTTTAATCTGATCTCCGGCGCCGGTTACATCAGTTACTTTACCCAATCCAAATTTTTCGTGCATCACACGGCTTCCAATTCTTACAACTTTATTTTCCTGATCAAAATCGTCATAATCAACTGAGTTGAAGTATTCATAGAAAAGTTCTTTTTTGGTTTTTCTGTTAGCCTTTCTTCCGATGCCGCCGTTTATCTCCTGAATAGTTGAAGGTGCGATCTCATCTATAAATCGTGAACGGCTTTGATATGCAACTTCACCGAAACGATACCGGCTCCTTGCATGCGACAGAAAAATCTTTTGCTCTGCTCTGGTCACAGCTACATAAAAAAGTCTTCTCTCTTCTTCAACGGTAGAATCCTCGCTAAACCTGTTGGCAAGAGGAAATATCTCTTCTTCTAAACCTGAAATGAAAACAATAGGAAATTCTAAACCTTTAGCACTATGAACGGTAAGAAAAGTGACTGCGTTTTTCTTATCGTCTTTCATATCAATATCCGATACAAGGGAAACTTCCTCAAGGAATTGATCTAGCTTGGCATCTTTATTTTGCTTTGAATATTCAGAAATTGCAGCCATTAACTGATTGATATTTTCAAGTCTTGATTGAGATTCAGGAGTATTTTCAGATTTGAACATTTTAACCAACCCTAATTCATCAATTAAAGCCAAAGAAAGTTCTCCAACAGATAGCGTATCCTTCAAATTAATATACTTTTCAAGAAGCACTCTGAATCCCTTAACATTTTTTTGAATTCTCTCCTTGATGTCAATAACTTCAAAAACTCGATTCATAGTTTGAAAAAGCGTAAGGTCATGTTTTCTTGCAAATGCAATCATACGTGTAACAGTTGTATTACCAATACCTCTTTGCGGAAAGTTCATAATTCGCAGAATACTTTCTTCATCATTCTGATTAGCTATCACTCTCAAGTAAGCAATAACATCCTTTACTTCTTTCCTTTTGTAAAATTCAACTCCGCCGATGATGATATAAGGAATTTTTTCCTTGTAAAAAATATCTTCCATTGCCCTGCTTTGAGCATTTGTTCTGTAAAGAATAGCAAAATCTTTGTAAGAAAGTTTCTTCTTACTTATTTCTTTCTTAATGTATTTAGCTAATTGGAATGCTTCATCTTTTTCATCGGCGCATCGAATTAAAGTAAGCTGCTCACCATCATTATTCTGAGTCCATAATGTTTTACTTACTTGATTTTTATTATTCTTTATTACAGAATCAGCAGCAGCAAGAATAGTTTTTGTTGAACGGTAATTTTGCTCAAGCTTAAAGAGCTTATGGTTTTTATAGTCTTTTCTAAAATCTGACATATTTCCAATATTAGCACCTCTCCAGCTATAAATGCTTTGAGCATCATCCCCAACAACAGCTATTTTACAAGTTCTTGATACCAGCATTTTGAGCAATTCATATTGTGCTTTGTTCGTATCCTGAAACTCATCAACGAGAATGTAGTTAAATCTGCTTTTGTATTTATGAAGAATTTTATCATTTGAGTTGAAAAGTTGAATGGGCTTCAACAACAGATCTTCAAAGTCCATTGAATTGTTTGCGATAAGTCTCTTTTGATATTCTTCATAAATCTCTGCGATTTTTTCATCTCTGAATCCTTTAACAAATTTCTTTCTGTATTCCGCAGGCATAATCATATGATTCTTAAGAAAGCTGATCCTGTGTCTCACAGAGTTTACAGTCAGTCCCTCGATCTCAATATTGAAATTCATCATAATGTTGCTGACAAGCGAATAAGAATCTTCAGTGTCATAGATGGAAAAATTTGGTTTATAGTCTATATACTTCGCTTCTGTCCGCAAAATTCTTGCAAAGATAGAATGAAATGTCCCCATCCATATAGTTTCTGCTTTTTTCCCAACTAATTCAACAATCCTATCTTTCATTTCATTTGCAGCTTTATTAGTAAAGGTTAGAGCTAGAATTGATTCAGGCTTATAGCTATGCTTTAACAAATAAGCGACTTTGTAGGTGAGAACTTTTGTTTTTCCAGATCCGGCTCCTGCTACGATCATTTGAGCTGCGCCAGTATATTCTACTGCTTTTTGTTGATCTGGATTTAACTTCTTTATTTCAATCATTTTGTCCGGGAATTTTTTGAAAAATTGGAAGCAAATATAACTAAACGAATCTCTATTGGAAAGTCGAGATTCTGGTAATTAATTAAAATTTTCTGTTAAGTACTGCTTGTAGAAATGTATTTTTTTGGCAGGTTTTTTTACTCGACATTGTTTGAAAATTCCGGTGGATACTGAAAATAAAAAACCCCTCAACTACTGAAGAGTTGCGGGGTTATAAGGAGAGAACATATGATGCGTTTTTAGTTTGCCAACTTACGTGCCATTTGAAGGCTTCATTTATGGGTCAAAAACAAAGAATGAAATGCTATAAGGATTAGCAAAATGATTAATAATGAGAACTGTATTAAAATTTAGAACACTTATTAAAATATTAAAAATACAGACTCCACTTGATATTTAAACTTTAATTTACTTTCTTTGCTATAGAGGGTTTTATGAAAGCAATTAAAATTACTTTAAAATGTTTACTGATATTTTCAGTGCTGCTAACAGGTTGCAGACAAATTTTCGGTGACAGGGAACAATCTGAATCCATTGTTTCGGCACCAACCGAAGCAGCAAATATTATTGTTACTTCACCTGTCCATGGAACTATCTGGAATCCTGGTGACACTATAACTATAAAATGGATTGCACCTACTATCAAGAAACTCGAAATTCAACTTTATAGAAAGAGTGAGTATAAATTTACAATTACTGATAATCTTGAAAACACCGGACAGTTTAATTGGATAGTACCGCTTGATATACCGCTATCAAACCATTACTTAGTCAAGGTGGCTAATCATAACAACCGCGATGTATATAAATTCAGTGGAAGATTTGGCATTCAATAACGAACCAGGATTTTTTTATGCTAGATGCTGATCTGAATGAATTCGAAGATTATTTATCTGAGTTCAACTCAGTTCCACAATTTGATTCTGAAACCTGCAAGATTTGTGGAATAAGTCTATCAGATAGTTTGTCTGTGAACCGGGTGCCACTTATCGAGCTTCAATTTGAAAATGAAAGTATAGCCACCAAAGCAATCAGCCTGCTTGACGCCAAAGGAATAAAATCCAAGCAATCAACTCAGGGAAAAGAAAAAATTCTTATTCCAGAAGAAAAACTGGACTATGTTAAATCAATTCTAAGTCCTTAAGTCAAAACCGTAACCTACTTCAAAAGAATCATCTTCTTCGTTGAAACAAAATCTCCTGCCTTCAGTGAATAGAAATAAATGCCACTGGCAAAAGAAGATGCATTAAATTCAACTTTATAATTCCCTGCTTGCTGTTCTGCGTTAACAACAGAGCTAACTTCGTTACCAAGTATATCAAAGACTTTCAGAGTTACCAATCCTTTTTCTTTAATCGAGTATGAGATAGTCGTAGCTGGATTGAAAGGATTCGGATAATTTTGTTCTAGTGAGTATTGACTCGGAATACCTACTTCAATTTCAATAACTTCAGAATACTCAAATAAACCATTGTAATCGATTTGCTTCAATCTGTATTTATAAGTTCCCGCGGCAACATCTTCATCAGTAAAAGAATAATAACGCAACTCAGTTGTTGTTCCTGAACCCTGAACAAATCCGATACTCTCCCAGCCTTCTTGAAGGGGCGTAGTCGCACCTGCCTTGCCGTCAGGCAGGGACGAAGCCCTTTCGATCTCAAAACCAGAATTGTTTGTTTCAGTTGCGGTTGACCAGTTCAGGAATACTTTTGCATTGGCTGCATATCCAGCAAATGTCGTGAGTTCAACAGGAACAGCAACGGTTCCGCCAGAAAAACAAACTACTTTACCATCACGTGTTCCAGCCAACATTTCATAGCTGAAGTTCCCATCTATAGAAGGTATTTTATTAACAGAGTACATCCAATCACCGGGAAATGAATGCATATAAATTAATGAATCTCCCCTTCCACTAATACAATAGAAATTTCCATAGCGAGCTGCTGCAAGTACTTCTTCAACACCATCGTCATTGATATCAGGAATTGTAGCAACACCAAACTGATAGTCCATTTGCCATGCCCAGAGCTGTGCCCCATTGGCTCCGCTCAAACAGTTTAATCCATTATTTGCAAATGAAGCAATTAGAACATCAGGGATCTGATCTGAATTTATATCATTAATCAGAACGATTTGAATAACACCTGCAGAAGCACCAAGCGGATATGTCCAAACAACACTCCCATCGGTTCCATTCAAACGATGAATCCTGTTAAAATATTCTGCCGCAATAATATCAGAATTACCATTTGGTAAAGGAAGTTCAAGTAATTCTTTTGGTTCATATGAAACCATCGGTCTTGTCCACAAAGTCTGACCATTAATTCCGTTTAATGCTCTTACAGCTAAATCCGTAGTTCCATTATTCCCATAAGCAATAACAGCATCGGGAAGATTATCACCATTCAAATCATCAATGGAAATTATTGTTTTTCCAAATGAAGGATTAGGACCGGGGTAATAATGTTCCCAAACAATATCTCCATTTGTTCCATTAAATAAATAAGCTCTCTTATATCCTGTCCCTTGATCGTTTCCATCTGCGATGGCGAGAACATCAACCACACCATCACCGGTGAAATCTCTTTGAACATCAACAGCTTCAAAATCACCAAGACTCCAATTAATGTCATCACCATATTGCCAAAGTATTTCGCCGTTTCTCCCATTTAAGGCGTAAACATGTTCATTACCACCCCCAATAGCTAAAACAACATCATTAATACCATCACCATTTAAATCATTTGCAATTTGAATTGCATCCTGAACTCCGTATTCAAAGTTTGCCCCGATGGAACCAGCATTACTGCTGCTCATGTAGGTTGTAAATATCCAAATCGGATAAGTTGTTCCTGAAGCGGCACCATTAAGACACATCGTCCAGTAATTTTCTGTTGAGATTATGACTTCAGGAATTCCATCTCCGGTTATGTCGTTAATATATTTTAAACCTTCAATTCTCGGACTTGCACTCGAGGAATTTGGATGAGGAGGAACCTGGTATTCCCAGAACATATATCCATAGTTATAAGGATTAAAAACACCTATCCCCTGCATAGAAATTTTTGCAACAGGATTAGTAACATCGTTGTTACTAATTTTTAAAGTATCGATATAATTTCCAACTTGCGTTGGGTAGAAGTATGCGGTTAAGTCCAAAGTATCTGTAGAAAAAATCTGAAACGGAACTGCTGGAGCATTGTATGTAAATTCAGGAAGATTGAATTGTAAATCAGATATTTGAAGCGTCTGGTCACCCATATTAAAAACTTTAAAGTCCCAGAAAGCAATTCCTTCCTCCCCAACCCAAACATTTCCAAAGTTGTGCGATGCTGCTGATAAACCAATTCGGGCACCACTTAAAACTCCCTGACCGATCAGGTTGATATCATTTACAGATTAACCGGATCGTTACAATAAATTTTCAATAACCCCTGGTAATAAGCATAATTTGTTGGAGTAAAATTAACGGTTACATTATGCGAACTTCCAGCCGGAATATTTATTGGGAAAGTTAATGGATTAAATGAAAAACTGTTTCCCGAAACTGTAATTGAATCTATAGTTAAAGTTGCAGTTCCCGTGCTGTAAATTGTAAGATTATAATTATATGTGTTCCCCACCGTTGTATTCGGGAAAATTAATTGTCGTTACAGGCAGAGTAATTCCTGGGGTTCCGCTTCCACCAAGATCATATTTAAATAATTGTCTTCCTGAACTCGCGCCAACGGGCTCCGCCATAAGCCAGAAATAAGTTCCATCCCAAGCTAATCCTCTTGGATTTTGTCTTACTCCCGGAGTTTCAGGAACGTGAAATCCAAAGAAAATATTTTCAGTATTCGTAAATCTTTAACTGCATAAATCTATCTCATCATCTAACCTTTAGAAAATCCATCCATTACATAAAATAGTGTGTCACCTTTTACAGTGATTCCCTGTGGTTGTAAACCTATTACAGATATCGTGTCAACTATTGCTCTTGCAGCTACATTCACCTTATATAATGCTGCTCTCGTATCTGGAGAATAAACTGAAATCCATAAGCCCATCACCATCCCAGGCTGCACCGCCAAGATAAATATTAGTAGCCCCAAATAATTCTGCTGTTGGAATAGAATCAATTACAATTCCAGTATTACTCACTTTATACAAATCGCATCGAGCAGTTTTTCTTTCAACGTACCAAAAATCTGTACCATCAAATGCCAAACCTTGAGATTCGCGAATCCATGGAAGATCGAAGTTCAAAACGTCAACCTGAATTCCGCTGCTATTAACCGCATAAATAATCTTCTTCCCTGCTGTAGATGAGGACGAACTTATCCAGTACTTGCCATTATTATAAACCATTCCGTAACCAGAAGTATAAAACGTACCAGAGGGTAAGTCAACAGTTTCTAAAAGTGTTTGAGAATATGTCAGAGAGGAAGTGAGAAGTAGACAAAAAAGTAATAACTTTTTCATAAGTAACCTCGTTAAATAGATTATAAAGGGTTTAAGTGGGAGTTAGTTTTTCCTTGGATTATTCTTTCTCCACTCTTTAATGTATCCTGCAATGTTTTTAGTAGATGCGCCGGGTGTGAATAATTCGCCAACTCCAATATCTTTTAATTTTTTAATATCTTCTTCAGGGATGATGCCACCACCAGTCAAGAGAACATCATCTAATCCTTTTTCATTCATTAAATTTTTTATCTTTGGAAGTATCGTCATATGCGCACCTGAAAGAATGCTAATTCCAATAACATCAACATCTTCTTGTATTGCAGCTTCAACTATCATTTCGGGTGTTTGCCTTAATCCTGTATAGATTACTTCCATACCAGCGTCACGTAAAGCTGCGGCGATGACTTTAGCACCACGGTCGTGTCCATCAAGACCAGCTTTTGCAACCAGCACTCTTATTTTTATTTGATCAGATCGGGATGTTACATTATCCATTGTAGATGTCCTTGTATTTACTTATGAAAGAACGAATTTGCTCCCCGTACTCATGCAAAGCTCCGGATCCGTAATTTTTAATGGTTGGTTTCAGAGTGAAGTCATTATTGAAACGGGGAATGATATGAAAGTGAACATGATAAACCGATTGTCCTGCAGGATTTCCATTATTTGAAATAACATTAAAGCCATCTGCATTTAAACTTCGTTTAACCACTCCAGCAATAAATTGAGTTGCGTGAATTAGTTTTTCGAGTTCATCTTTGGGAACGGTTAGAAAATTGTCGTAATGTTTTTTGGGAATAACCAATGTATGACCGTAATTTACCGGCTGGATATCGAGGAAGGCTAAAACGTATTCGTCTTCAAAAATAATCTCGGCCTCAGCTTTTTTATCCTTGATATTACAAAAGATGCATTCCATATACTCAAAAATACGGCTTATTAAATTTTAAGACAATAATATATTGTTGAATTGTTGTACTGTTTTATGGTTAGAGCCAAATTGGTAAACCTTCAACAACAATTTAGCAATAAAGAAATGTAACAATGAACCTCACAATACATCATTAAACAAATTTTAAATAGGATTTCCGCTTTGGAAATACTCCAAAAATCCCACCTGTGTGAAGGAAAACAACGCGCTTCCCTTTACCTTTCTTCAAAATCAAATCATTATAAGCACAAAATGCTTTTCCAGTGTAAGCCGGATCTAAAAGAATACCGGTAGTTCCGGCAAGTTCAGCGATGATCTTCAATTTATCATCAGAAATATTTTTATAACCTTCTTTTGAATAACCATCAACTATCTCCAAATTACCTTCATCAATCTTACAAGGAAGTTTAAAATCAAGAACAGCACCTTCTGCAAGCTGAAGGATTTTTTTTCTAATTATTTCTTTTGGAAGAAGGACATTCACAGCATAGACTTTTACTTTGGTTTTATTCAATGCCGCCCCGACTAAAAGTCCTGCAGCCGTTCCGCCAGATCCGCAAGCAGAAAAAATTCCATCGATATTTTTCAAATCAATTTGTTTTTTCAATTCATTTATAAAAGAGATATAACCCCAGATTCCTAATGTTGAAGAACCACCAGCCGGAATTACGTAAACTCTTTTTCCCTTTTTAATCAGCTTACTTCTTTCATCAGTCATTATCTCATCTACATTTTCGAACTCACTTTTATTCAGATAAGAAATTTCAGCACCATACATTTTGTTAAGAAAGAGATTTCCGTCTGCTTGCTTTTTATCTTTTCCCCACAAGAATAATCTTGTTTTAATTCCAAGTTTAGCTGCGGCAGATGCAGTTGCACGTGCATGGTTAGATTGATCTCCGCCGCAAGTGAATATTATATCTGCTTTTTCTCTTTTAGCTTCATAAAGTAAGTACTCAAGTTTTCTGATTTTATTACCTAAAAAATCAGAACCTGTATAGTCATCTCTTTTAATCAAGAATTCTTTAGTACCTAAACTTTCCCCCCCCCTGGTGACTGGAATCTAATTTTTTCTAAAGGTGTTGGCAGATGAGCAAGATTAATTTTTTGGGGAATCTTCATTTCTCTTTTTCTCTTTTCTGAAGCCATTTGTAAAAAGTTCTCGCACGTTTCAGATCTTCCTGAGTATCCACACTGATGCTTTCATACTCTGTTTCAACTACTTTTATTCTAATTTCATTTTCAAGCATTCTCAGTTGCTCTAACATTTCAGTTTTTTCAAGATCAGTTTGCTTGAGGCTTGTAAATTTTAATAATGCTTTTCTGCGGAACACATAAAGGCCGATGTGCTTGTAGTAGTCAGTAATTTCCAGAGCAGCAGAATCTGAAATTGCACTTCTTGTGAATGGAATTGGAGAACGTGAGAAGTAAAGTGCATAATTATTATAATCGAAAACAACCTTAACTACATCAGGCGAACGGAGTTCTTTAAGAGTCTGAATTTGTTTAATTAAAGTTGTGACTTCAATTGTTTTATCAAAGAGCAGAGGTTCAATTGCCTGATCAATCATTTCACCATGAATGAACGGTTCATCTCCCTGAATATTGGCAATGATATCTGCTTCTTTATAAATTTTTGCAACGTAGGCAATTCTATCAGAGCCGCTTGCAATTTCTTTTGGAGTTTCAATCACATCCGCACCAAAACCTCTTGCCACTGATGCAACCTTTGCATCATCAACAGCTAATATTAACTTCTCAATTAATTTTGATTTCTTCGCACTTTCATAGGTATGCTGAATCATTGGCTTATCGCCAATTGTTGCAAGTGGTTTACCCATCAAACGGGTTGAAGCAAAACGTGCAGGTATAATTCCGATAATCATAAGTTTAATGTTTGATGTATGACGTTTGATTGAAGATGGATAACGCTCCTAATTTGATTTACATATTCCATTTTCCATCAACCATCTTCCATTTTTAAATTTATTATTTGTGATTTGATATAATGATTTCTCTAACCCGATTCATCAAATCAATCTCTTGCTGACGTGTTACATTACCAACAGATTCAATTGGTTTATCAAAATGAACTTTGATCGTTCCTCTCTTGAGTCTATAAGTTCCTTTCGGCATAATTTTATTTGAACCCACGACTGTAGTTGGAATTATTGGATAACCAACCTGAGTTGCTAATCTGAAAGCACCTCTTTTAAATGGTTGAATTTCTCCGGTTTTACTTCTGGTTCCTTCTGCAAAAACAACAATTGAAATATTTTGCTTTTGCATTTTCACTTTTGCTTCATCAATACTTTTTAATGCTTTCTCATAATTCTCTCTATCTATCATAACATAAGGTCCCATTGCAAGCTGCCAGCCAAAAAATGGAATCTTTGCAAGTTCTTTCTTAAATATCATTGCCATTCTGTTTGGAATAGTTTTTTGTAACACTACAATATCATATTGACTGGAGTGGTTTGAAACAAAAACGTAGGTCTTATTTTTGTCAAAGTTTTCTAATCCGGTTACTTCCAGTTTTATCCCACTTAACCAAAGAACGCCGCCCGAAAAATATTTTGACAATTTGAAGTAGAGAGTATGGCTTCGATCAGTCAGGGCAAATATCATTGCAAATATTGAGCAGATAAAAGTGTGAAGACCGATTAAGAATAATTTAATTAATGTAATCATCGTTTAGGTATAAAGTATAAGGTGTATTAAGGTTATTTATGTTTCGTTTATATCTTCCATCATCCGCTTTCAACCTCCAATTTCCATCTCCATTACCATCTTCCATTGGCGATCATCCAACTTCCAACCTCCGACCTCCCACTTCCATCTCCAACCTCTCAATCGCATTCAACCTGTTTTTAATAGAAGGATGACTATAGAAAAACCACTCGACAAAAGGATGAGGATCTTTATCGCCAAGATTTTGATCTGTCAGCTTTTCTAGCGTATTCTTAAATGCAGATGGATTTTTCGTTTCTACAACTGCATATTCATCAGCTTCATACTCAAACTTCCTGCTCAAAATATTTCCTAATGGTGTCTGAATTATCCCAATCAACATTGACCAGAGTGCAAGCAGTGGTAGAGCAGCAACTTGAGTAATTGAATCAAATCCAAACCAGCTTAATGAGTTCTGATAAAGCAAAGCAATTATGAACAAAGTAAGAAAGCTTGATGCTGTTCCGATAATAATATTTTTTATTATATGTTTCTTTTTATAATGACCAAGTTCATGTGCGATAACTGATTCAATTTCTTCAATGTTGTAATTATCAAGTAGAGTATCACCAAGAATTATGCGTTTTGTTTTACCTAATCCTGTGAAAGCAGCATTTGCCTTTTTAGTATTCTTGCTCATATTAAACTTATAAACGTTTTCTACTTTTATTCGTGCATTCGTGGCAAGTGAGTTAATTCTCTGTTTCAATTCATCATTATCAATAGGCGTGAGCTTGTAAAAGATTGGAAGAATCAAAACCGGAAAGATTTGAGAAAGCACTACTGAAAATAAAAACATAATTATCGCGAAAGGAAGCCACCAGAGTGAGTAAAAAGTATTTAGTATGTAGTAAAAAGTAAGAAGTATTGGAATTCCGATGACAAGGGAAACGAGTAAACCTTTCAATCCTTCCAGAATCCATTTCCAAAAAGTTTGGTTAGAAAGATTGTATTTATGTTCGAGATAATATCCAGAATAATAGCTCACGGGAAATGATAACACAGACCCAACAATTCCTATCACAAATAGGAAAGAAATGAATAGTAAATATGGGTTTGATATATAGTTTGAGAGAAAATTTTCAAGCTTTAAACTGTAGCCAAGGTAGACAAATAAAAGCAGCAGAATAAATGAAATAATTCCTTCACTGATTCCTATTACAAGCTTAATGTTATTGTATTTTTTAGCATTATCCACGGGGACAAAAATACTTAAAGGGGTTTAGGGAAGCAATCAGATTGGGATAAGATGTAAAACTTATTTCTTTGTTGTTACGGAATGTTTTCTGATAGTCGTGGGATAAAAGATTTTATTGCTAATGCTTTACTTATAAATATCTTTCCTGTGACCGATTCTTAAAATAACCACTTTATCTTTATCAATGTCAAAAATAATTCTGTAGTCCCCAACTCTAAATCTGTATGATCCAATAAAAGGATTTGATAATTTCCTGCTATTACTTGCTGGATTATCCTTCAGAAGCTTTATTTTTTCTTTTATTCTTCCTTTTGCATCTTCATCTAATTTATCAAGATCCTTGATTGCTCTTTTTACAAGGATGATTTTATACATCAAAGCACTTCATCAAAATCTTTGTAATCCCCCGCTTTGTAATCTTCCCTTGCCTCACGGATTGAATTAAGATAATCCTGGCTGGATAATGCCTTCAAATCTTCAAGATAATCTTCTATTGTTTTCTGAACAGTTTTGCTAATCAAATTTTTCAATTCGTCTATAGTTAAATCGGATACTTTAGTGTCCATCAATTACTCCTTTTAGGATATGATTATCAATAACCAATATGATAATAATTATATGCCACAATATAAAGAGTTGCTCAATTACTTTTAAATCCATTATCGGAGGGAAGTTGCTTAATTAGAAAGACAATGATATTATATTTTTTAGCGTTATCCTCGAAAGCAAAAATAGTTAAAGGCTCTTAGGGAAGCAATTTGAGAGGAGCTGTAAATGATATAAGATCTAATTAAATCTTTTCAACCGCATCAGTTTTCAACCCAGCCAACTTTTCCATCTGCCATTCTAATCTTTACCCATTCATCAAGCTGGTCTTCAAGATTTACTTTTAATCCTTCGTGAATTACAAAAGCATCAGTGCTTTTTTGGTCAGGAGAAGTTTTAACTGTTATCGATTGTTCAATGACTATTCCACTATGCAGCGTTTCCTCTCTGTTAATTTTTACAATCAGCAAAGAAACCACAATGAGAAATACAGCTAGAATACCCAGCCCCGAAAAAAGAATTAGTTTTTGTTGAAAGATTGTCTTTGCGAAGAAATAAATTGTAATAAGGACAATCAGAACTAAAAAAAAGAAATATGCCAGGTATGTCCACTCATTTGCGGTAAGAGAGGCAAGCAACGATTCCCACCATTCAAAAAGAAAAAATGTCGGCAATGGTTGGATCCTGTCAACTGTACTCAGGTTAGCGAATGCTAAATTATGCTTTACGTCTTCATCCGAAGGAGAATTCTTTAACGCTCGTTCATAGTTGAGTATTGCGAATCCAAGCCTGCCAATTCTGTAATATGAATTCGCCAGATTAAAATGCAGAGATGTACCTTCATATCCCTCGCTTCTTAAATCTTCATAAATTTTTATCGCCTCATCAAATTCACCGTTTCTATAGAATGCACCAGCCTGCTGCATTTGCTCATCAATATTTTTGGCAAAAGGCAGGCCCGCGAATAATGTGAGAGCTATTATCAGATAGAAAAAAAATCTTTTGAAAAAAGCAATCCGGTTTTTAAGCATTTCTTTTAACGAAAATATTCTTTTCAAGATTGATTATAACGTCAGCGATTTCATCGTACATTTCCTGCATAGCCGCAGATTTTTCAGCACCGGGTGCAAAGCGGACGAACTCACATTTTTCAGCTCCGGTTTTGAGATCAGCAATAAGCTCTTCTGTTATATTTTTTTTTCTTAATTCATCTGAAGCCCGTTCGACAGTAAATTCTGATTTGGATATATGAAGCTTATCTTCAAGATATCCGAACAGCGCACTGGAAAGTTCCGTGTAAAACTCTTTATGATTCTGTGAATCCATTAATTTCTTTGCTGTCTTCAAACGGTTCTTTGCAATCTTCTGGGCTTTTTGGTATCGAAGTAGAACAACATTTCCATGAAGCTTATCGTATTTTCTTTTCCATCCAATCACAACTAGACTTAGAATAAATGGCAGCGCTCCCGCAACCAGAAATCCAGTAGAATTGATTACGTAATTCTCTCTCTTTCTAACATCTTCAAAAGAAGTTTTGAGAAATCTAATATCAGAACCAAGTTCTTTTATATCCTCTTTACCTGCAAACTCAGTTGACGCTTGCTTATCTCCGGGTTTGATATCAATTTTAAATGGTTCCGATTTTAAAGTGACATACTTTTTATTGGATGGATCGAAGTAGGAAAATTCAATCGGCGGGATTTCTCTTATTCCAACTACTCTGGGAACAAATAAATATTCACCTGATTTACTGCCGGAAATTTTTCCTTTTCTGATTATCTGTTCGTTCATCTTCGGTTCATATTTTTCAAATCCATTAGGAAGATTTATTTCAGGCATATCAATGAGCTTAATATTTCCAGAACCTGAAATATTAATATTCAACGTAAGCGGTTCATTTGATTTTACCGTGGAATTATTCAGCTTCGCATCAAACGAATAATCACCAACCGCACCTTTAAATGAATCAGGCTGACCATCCGGAAAGGACTGAACATCAATTTTAACTACATTCGATTTAGCATTGAACTCATAAATTTCCGATCTGCCAAACGGATCACCGAAAAAATCATCCCAAACACTTTTACTGTTTCTCTGTTTCTGAATTTGAACGGGAACTGCTAATTCGAATGGAGTAACTTCCAGTGTTCCGGTTTGTGTAGGAAATAGTGCAACTCTTTTCAGCACGCCGACTCTGAATTGTTTCCCCTCAATTATCTCTGTTGTAAAACTTATATTGCCCGAAGTCTCAAGCTCTTCAGCCCAAAAACCCTGATACTGCGGCAGCTTGTTCACACCCATCTGTGATGCTATGCTCAATCTTGTATAGAGTTTATATGTAACTGTTATCTGCTCACCTTTGTATGCTTTTGTTTTATCAACAATAGCACGGATGTAGAGATTCTTAGCTATTTCATCCTCTGAAATTTCGTTATTATTTTTTTGCTGCTGATTTTTTGGCTGACCTTTGAGGACAGGAATTACTAACGAATTTGATTTGTACGTTTTGCCTGATTGATTAATGCTCGCTGAACCAATCGTAAAAGTTCCAACAGACTTTGCCTGCAGAACATACGAGTAAGTTATTGATGCACTTTGAGTTCCATTAATTATCTGAATGCTGGTTGATTGATTCGGACCCGAAAGGATCATAAAATTTTCAAATGAGGGAGGAGAGAAATTTGAAAGATTATTAATGCTGGAACCGGAGAAAGTAAATGATACCTGGAAAGGTTCATTAACTGTAGCATCTATTTCTTTAACCGATGCAACGAATTGCTGAGCAAAGCTTTGGTTAATTAAGACAAGATAAAAGATGAAAGTAAAAAGTGAAAAGTTTATTTTACTTTTGACTTTTGACTTTCCGCCCTTGGCGAGACTCGGCTTTGCCGGTTGACTTTTGACTTTCTTCATCACCAATCCTTCTCAGTTTTAACTCTCTGCCCTTTAATCTTTCTCAATTGCTTTTGCAAATCCTTCTCATTGTTCTTCAGTGCCTCAAGAATTTTTTCAGCTTCCTGTTTTGTTAATTCCTGCTCTTTTTGTTCCTGAGATTGCTGCTGCTGATTTTGCTGTTGTTGATCCTGATTCTGTTGCTGCTGGTCCTGATTTTGTTGATCCTGCTTTTGCTGATCCTGATCTTGTTGATCTTTATTTTGATCCTTGTTCTGATCATCCTGCTGCTGATCCTGATCCGGGTTGTTCAGCATATTCAACGCATAGGAGAGATTATATTTTGTTTCCTGGTCATTCGGATTGAGTTTCAATGCTTCCTTATATGCACCGATGCTTTCTTTAATCTTTTGAGATTTGAGTAATGAGTTGCCGATATTATGATAAATCTTTGCTTTCTCTTCATCGCTTCTTGCATTTACAAAAGCTGATTGAAATGATTTTATAGCTTCATCATAACGCTCCTGCTTATAATATGCATCACCAAGATTAAACTTTGCTTCAAAGCTCTCCGGATTTTTTTCAGTACCTTTCTTGAAATTCACTTCAGCATCAGCGAACTTTTGTTCTTTATATAAATCTACCCCATCGTTTATTAATCCTCGTGTTGACTGAGCGTAGGCTTGCCCGGAGAATAAAAGTAGAAAAAGGTATATGGGTATAACGTATACGGGGCTAAAAGTCTAATTTCTCCTTTATGCCTTATACCTCTATACCCTATACCTCTAAACTTTATACCCATTACGACTCCAATCCTAATTTCTTATTGATTCTTGCATACAAAGGTGATTTCTTTTCTGAAATAAAAAATTCCAACACTAAAAGCAGCAATGCTGGTATTAGAAGATAGTAAAAGCGATCTTCGTAATCAGTTACTTTTTTTACTCCAAATTCTGTTTGTTCAAGTTCTGAAAGCTCATTGTAAATTTTATCAAGATGATCTTCATAATTTGTTCCGCGGAAATATTTCCCATTACCATCGATGGCGATTCTTTTCAATACTTCTTCATCGAGTTTAGTTAGAACAGTATTTCCATCCCTGTCTTTCTTAAATCCAACTAACTGACTTCTGTTGTTGTATACTGGTATCGGTACACCAGCCTGAGAACCCAAGCCAATAGTATATAATTTAATTTCTCTTGATGCAGCATTCTCTATAGCTTTCTCAACATCGCCTTCGTGATCCTCACCATCAGTTATTGCAATAATTACTTTTTGTGTACTGAGTGTATCGAATGATGCAGTTGCCAGATTTATTGCTGAAGCTATCGCAGTTCCCTGCGAAGGAACAGAATTCACATCAACAGCCGAGAGGAAAAGATTTGCGGCTGAGTAATCTGTAGTTAGCGGAATTTGAATATATGCCTGTCCCGCAAAAATTATTAAACCTATTCTGTCTCCACGAAGTTTGTTAATTAGATTTGAAATTTGATACTTTGCTTTCTCAAGTCTGTTTGGTTTAATATCTTCGGCCATCATACTAGTTTGAAACATCAAGCAAAATAAAAACATCAATACCGGTTTGCTTAACTTCCTGCATCTTGGTTCCAACTTGTGGATTAGCTGCAGCAAACACAAGACAAGTCAGTGCCAATAATATCAGAGCAAACTTCGTCCAACTTTTTAGATTGCTATCAGTTGGGAATAAAGTTTTGTGTAGCTCTTTATCCGCAAAAATCTGCAAAAGCTTTTTCCTGTTCCTTCCAAGATACCAGAACAATGCAACCAAAACTGGAAGCAGGTAAAGTAAATTCAAATATTCTGGATTAGCAAATCTAAACATAGCTTTACGGTAACTTTCTTAGTATGGTACGAGATAATCCTAAGTTCAACAAGCAGAAGAAGTAAGACCTCCCCACAGCCAGCTATGATATTTTTCACTGGCGTTTTTGTAAGAAGTAATTTCAATTTTAGTTTTTTCAAGCTTGTCGATTTTCTCATAAATCTCAGCCAGTGCACGATTGTTCGTTGCACGGAAATATTGACCATCCGTTAAACCAGCAATTCTGGTAAGCATATCTTCATCTATTTCAACTGGAACCATTTGGTAACGTGTGCCAAATGGAGTTTGCACGGGATACGGAGCTTCTCCTCTGGTTCCAACACCAATTGTATAAATCCTGATACCAAATGCCTTAGCGATTTCTGCTGCACTAATCGGATCAACTTCGCCAGCGTTGTTTACACCATCAGTAAGAAGAATAATTATTCTGCTCTTTGCATCGCTCTCTTTTAATCTGTTAACTCCGTTTGCAATTGCATTTCCAATCGCAGTTCCATCCTGGATCATTCCGCTTCGAATATCGAGAAGTAAATTTCTCAAAACATTATAATCAATTGTCAACGGACATTGTGTAAATGCTTCTCTTGAAAAAATAACTAATCCAATCCTGTCTGAAGTTCTTCCTTCAACAAAATTATCAATTACATTTTTAGCAGCTTCAAGTCTGTTCGGCTTGAAGTCTTCTGCAAGCATACTTCCTGAAATATCAAGAACCATCGCAATATCAATTCCTTCTGTTGTAACATTTTCTCCTGAAGAAAAACTTTGTGGTCGTGCTAGAGCAATAATCAACAACCCGATTGCAATCAATCTAACTGCAAATGGAATGTGTCTTAATCTTTCACGAAAAGTTGCTGGAACATCTTTAAATATATTTATGGATGAATACGTAACGGAAGATTGCACTTTCATTCCTCTGAAAATATACCATGCAATCATCAATCGGAATGATTAAAAGAAAATAAAGAACCCAGGGATATGCAAAGGTTATTCCGCTAAACACTCTGCACCTCTTCTTCTACTTGTACCGATTCCATTGAGATTGTTTTTGTCACAATTTCTTTTGCCTGTTTCATCATCGTATCATTAACTGAAGGAAGCGGAATGAACTTTGCAAATTTTACAAGGTCAGCATTGTTCAAAAATTCATTTGTTATATTTAAAATATTTTCTGCCGAAGGAACCTTTTTAAGCTGCAGCATCTGTTCAGATGTTGTTAGTTCAAGTGCAGGAAGGTTAAATCTTTCTTCAAAATAACCACGAATAATTCCAGTTATGTTTGAGTGATATTCTTTCACTTTTCCCTTCTGCCAAAGCTGTTCTCTTTCAAGATTATCAAGTGCTGCCAAAGCTCGGGTGTGAGCAGGAATTCTGATTACTTTCTTCTTAACTGGCTGCTCAGCTTTTTTCTTCTTATATCTTCGGTATAAGTAATAAGAAGCGGCAAGAATTATTAATACAATCAGGGCAACTAATAAAATAAATTTCCAATCCAGCGGTATCGTCAATGGATCTTTAACATCTTTAATATCTGCTTGCTGCTCAACTTGAAGAGTATGGACAGTAAATGTAACAGGATTTGAAAGTGCAATTTTTTCTTCAGCATTTCCCGATTCTTTGTATCGAACAGCAATTGGTGAAATGGTTACCGACCCGGAATCATAATAAGAAATTATGTATCCGAATGTTGAAGACTTTATATTATTTTCTTCTTTTGAAGCTGGTGGAAGTTCTTTGATTACTTCAACTTTCTTCAGACTATCTCTGATGATAGGAGTGGTTATCTCAATATTTTTCTCAGCTCTTATTTCCAATGTGTAATTGATATAATCGCCGACCAGATAATCACTTGAATCAACTGAAGCGAGAACAGAAATAGATTGAGCTGATAAATTAATACTCAGCAGGAGCAGAAGACCAAAATATTTTAATACACTATTTACCATCGTCTCCCACGTAATCTGAAGAAATTTATCAATGGAGTGATATAATTCGCTCCAGTCTGCACATAAACGCTGTCAAGTCTGCTTGTAATAAATAGAGACCTTCTTTTCGTCTGAATTTCCTGTCTTCTTTTTCGAAGTGCCTCCTGAACACGAGTGCTGCTTGTATCAATCCATCTTTCTTCATTTGTTTCTGCATCTGTCAATTTGATCAAACCTATTTTCGGAATTTCAGATTCTCGTCTGTCATCAAGAACTATTCCAATCAAATCGTGTTTCTTGCCAACAACACGAAGAATTTTTTCATATCCTTCATCCATAAAATCAGATAGAAGAAAAACAATTGAACGTTTCTTAATTGCACCGTTCATAAACTCAAGTGCACTACGAAGATTTGTTTTATTTCCTTCAGGCTCAAATGAAAGTACATCACGGACAATTCTTAATACGTGTGAATTCCCTTTTCTTGGCGGGACAAACTTTTCAACTTTGTCTGTAAATAGAATTAAACCAACTTTGTCATTATTCTTCAATGCAGAGAACGCAAGTATTGCACTTAGTTCAGCAGCGACTCTCTGTTTTGTTTTTGAAAGTGAGCCAAACATTTGCGAGCCGCTCAGATCAACCAGCAACATTACGGTGAGTTCTCTTTCTTCTTCAAATATTTTTACAAATGGATGTCCGAATCTTGCAGTTACATTCCAATCAATATTTCTTATGTCATCGCCAAACTGATATTCGCGCACTTCGGAAAATTCCATTCCTCTTCCTTTAAATACAGAATGGTATTCTCCGGAAAAGACCTGGTTCACAAGTCCTTTTGTACGGATTTCAATTTGTCTTACTTGTTTTAATAAATCTTTAGTGAGCATTGCCCTCACCTTTATCCTCTCCCAGAGGGAGAGGAATTATTTTCCATCTTACATTTTCCATCAAACATCTTCCATCCTTACGGCACTGCAATCTTATTCAAAATTTCACTGATGATCGATTCAGAAGTAATTTCCTCTGCCTCAGCTTCATAAGTTACCGCAACTCTGTGTCTCATCACATCATAACAAATCGCTCTTACATCTTCAGGAATTACGTATCCCCTTCTTTTAATAAAAGCCATTGCTTTTGCACCAAGTGCCAGATTTATAGTTGCTCTTGGTGATGCACCATAACTAATCAATTGAGCTAAACTATCAAGTCCAAATTCTTTTGGCTTACGGGTTGCAAATACAATATCAAGAATATACTTTTCAATTTTTTCATCAATATAAACTTCCTGAATTAATTTTCTTCCTTTAAGAATATCAGCTGGAGAAATAACCGGATTTGGTGTTCCAATTGTATCGTTAATGTTATGCCTCATTATCTCCAGTTCTTCCTTCCGATCAGGATAAGTGATTTTTATTTTCAACATAAACCTGTCAACCTGTGCTTCGGGTAACGGATATGTTCCTTCCTGCTCAATTGGATTTTGTGTTGCAAGAACAAGAAATGGTTCTTCAAGTTTGAAAGTCTGTTCACCAATGGTTACCTGTCTTTCCTGCATCGCTTCGAGAAGAGCACTTTGAACTTTTGCGGGTGCACGGTTAATTTCATCAGCAAGAATGAAGTTTGAAAAGAGAGGGCCTTTCCTGATGAAAAAATTTCCATCCTTCTGGTTATAGATTTGCGTTCCAACTAAATCGGCTGGAAGAAGATCAGGTGTAAACTGAATGCGCTGGAATTTCGCTTTCATCGCTGCAGCAAGTGTTTTAATTGCCAGAGTTTTAGCTAATCCCGGCACACCTTCAAGCAGAATATGTCCATTACCCAACAAGCCAACCACAAGTCTTTCAACCATTTCTTTCTGACCAACGATAACTTTCCCGATCTCAGAAAAAAGCAGATCAACAAAAGCACTTTCTTGTTTTATTTTTTCATTTAGCTGTGCAATATCCACTGTGAACCTCTTAATAATTAAAATAGTGTGATAAAATTAAGGAATTTAGGCCTAAGGCTTATCAGCTCATAGAGTCCGGCAGACTCCACGAAGTCTGACGACCTCCGGCTGAAAATCAGATTAGACGGGGGCAAACTTATAAATGTTGCGTTTTCTAATCAAGAATATAATAATGACCTTCTTAAGAATATCGAATATCGAACATTGAATTTCGAATTTTGAATCAAAAATAATTGTTCAGTCTTCAAGGTTATGGGAAAGTCCATTCATCTTTAATCTTAAAAGTTAAAGCACTGTGTTGTGATTATAATTAAATTTGCAGTGATGAAACTTCTCTTTTCAATATTACTATTCAGCCTTCACTTTGGCCTTGCACAACCAGGTTATATTGCTGTGATCACAAACCCTCAGATTGGGCCACAAAACAATGCGATGAACCTGATTGAAGTTGTTGAAGATATTAACAAGCGACAAAATATTGCTCACGTTGTTGTGTTAGGAAATATTACAGCAAACGGAAAGTTCGATGAATTCATCTGGGCACAGGAAATACTTGATGAGCTTACTGCCCCATACTTTGTCGTTGGAGGTGAGAAAGATTATTTTCTGAGTGAAGGAAAAGGTTCTGAAATTTCTTTGCTTTGGGGAGATGATAAAAATTTTCTGCTTGATCAGAATTACTCATTGATCTGTTTGAATACTCTTCTTCCTAATTACCCGGATAAAAAATATATCGATATCGAGACTCTAAGTTTGCTCAGGAATAAATTGTCTTCCGTATCATTAAACCGGGTTATCACTTTCTCTTATGAGCCGCTGAACGTTGCGGAAAACAGCTTTAATTTTTATGAGCTGACTTTAAATAAAAAAGTATTTTCATTCGTTGGTAAAGAAGATAAATCCGTAAAAGTTAAATCAATGTATGAAGGATTATACCTGAACAGAAAAGACGGATGGGGTTATCTGCTAGTCTCCACAAATAAAGATTCAATAAACATCACCAAAATTTTAAGCGAAGAGATCAAGAAGAAAACTAAACCTGAAATTGTCAAATCATTATTTTCTAAGCCTCTCCTTCTTGAATCAAAAGATTCAATTAAATTTATTTCATCAGGCAGTAAGTTATGGTCAGTGAACATAGATAAAACAAAAAGAATTTCATCAATCTATGATTCGGATAGAATTTATAGTGTTTTTAAAGATGGCTCAGTCATTTGTTTGAATTACTCAGGGGAAGAACAATGGCGGTTTGAATCAAACGAAAGAATACTTAGTCCTCCATTAATTGAAAATGATTTACTGGTTCTTGCTTCTGATGACGGAGATATTATTACTTTGAATTCGAACACCGGCAATCCTCATCAGATAATTGGAATAGGAGAAAGAATATCTTCAGGTATTTCTGTTATTGACATTGAAGAGAGAGGAGTTATTACCAAAGCAGTCATCGTCGGGACTGTTTACGGCAATATCTATTGCTATGATTTATTCAATCTTGATCCTTTATGGACACAGCAGCTAAATTTTACTGGTCAGGAAATTAGTGTAGTGTCCTCAATAGTTCATTCTGATAACAAGATTTTTTTAGTAGATGACAAAGGGACTCTCTACTGTTTTAGTGCTGTAAATGGAATGCTAATCTGGAAGTTGGAAGCATCACAAGGCGGATGGAGATCAAGCGTAAAAGCCCTGGTTTCACAAAAAGCAAATGAGAAAAATATTTATCTGATTGATACTGCAGGTAATTTATTTTGTATTGATGCTCTTCTCGGAACAGCTAAATGGAATATTAAAAATATTTCTGCTAATGGTTTGATAAGATTTAACAATCAGCAGGAATTAGTTCTCCCGACTAAAAACAACAAAGTAGTTATCGTCTCACCGAAACTTGGGAAAGTCGTCAGTGAGATTGAACTTCCATTCGAGACAAAAAATGAATCGATTACTGATTTACTGTTATTTGGTGAAAACATATTTATTGGCTTTAGTGATGGATGGGTTTATAAAATTAAAATGAAGCAAAAGGTTGAAAAATTTTTCCGAGGCAGCTTCGCGCCGATCGTTTCTCTGACCAATGTTGATGGCAACTGTCTTGTTACTGATTATGATGGGAGAATTACACTGTTAAAAATTTTAAATTAACTGCTATCAAGATTAACATTCATATAATTTCGAAATCGCGCTAAAGCTTGATCGCAGATTTTAAGGGAAAGATGCTGAAATAAATTCAGCATAAATCATTAAAAATGAAAAAACTCTTCGACGGATTTATTTTTGATATTGATGGAACGCTGACTTCCACCAACCAGCTTATATTCGATTCATTCAACTTCATCGCAAAGAAATATTTAAATAAAACTTTCAGTGATGCAGAAATCATCTCAATGTTTGGTCCAACTGAAGATGTAATACTAAGGCAATGGTGTGGCGATAACCCTGCCTCGCCGGCAGGCAGGTATGAAGAAGCAAGAAAAGATTATTATAAATATTACAGCGATCATCACGGAATTGCAGGACTTTATGAAGGGATAAAAGAAATTCTCCATCATCTTAAAAGCAAGGACTACCCGATTGGAATTTTCACTGGCAAAGGAAGAGAGGCTTCGATAATAACATTAAACAAATTGGGAGTTGATCATTACTTCGATTTGATTGTTACGGGTGATGATGTCGAGAACCACAAACCATCTCCTGAAGGAATTCTAAAATTTCTAAATCATTTTAAGCTTAATCCTGAAAGAGTTTTGATGATTGGCGATTCTGTAAGCGATGTTATTGCTTCAAAAGAAGCAGGAATAAAAATTGCTTCTGTTCTGTGGGATAGTTATGGAAGTGAAGAAGTTAAAACACTGAAGAGCGATTATTATTTTCATTCTGTAAAGGAGCTGAAGGAGTTTTTGCTTGGGACGAACTAGCCAAAAAATTTGATCTCAGATTAATGATTAACGATTTATGATTTAAGAAGTTGAACATCATAAATCACAGATCGGACATCGTTAATCTTAAATCAATTGCTTCAATTGGGTGATCCGATCAGTCTACTCTTGATTCCTAGCAAGCAAGCGGGAATGACAGTTCATTTTCTACTTGACAATCGCAAGCTTCTGCGTTACTTCTTCAGATTTATCTCCCGCTTTCATTATCACTTTGTACAAGTAAACACCGTTTGCAAACACATCGCCGTCTTCGTCTCTGCCATCCCAATAAATTTTGTTGAAGTCATATTTCAATTCCGCAGAAGTTAGTTTTATTTCTCTTACTAGTCTTCCGGCAATCGTAAATATTTTAATTCTGATCTCTTCAGGTAATTGAGTTAGCTTAAACGTAAAATGAGTCTCACCGCGCGATGGATTTGGATAGTTATAGACATTTAGAAGTTTTGCTTCATTTGAAACGAGAAAGAATTTTTTAACTCCACTTGAATCAACAATATTGCCACCAGAATTTTTCCACAATACTTTTAAACCATATTCGCCATCATCAAGCACCGGAGTAAAATCAACAGTAACTTTTGGATTAGTTTCTGAGAATTGGTAGTTAATGATAGAAGTATCCGCAGGAATCAACTCATCATTTAAATAAACCAGTACAGAGCTTGGGTCTGTAATCGGCAGCAGAGATTCATCATTTAGTTCAATATGAATAGTTGGATTCGGTGCTACATATTCTCCATCGAGTATATCATTGCCATCAATCGTAAGTGATATGACAGGTTTGGTTGTATCAGGCTTAATAAAAAATGGTACGCTGAAGAAATTATTATCTTCAAAAAGTTCCCGGATTTGGTTTTCAGGATCAATATTTATTAAAAACGTCTTTGCACCACTTCCTGAAGAAGTATTATAAACAATATCAAAGTTTCTCCAATTGTTATAATGGAGTGAATCAACCTTCTGAACAAAAATTGTTTGTCGGGAATTATCCTCATTAATAACTTCGACTTTCACATTGAAGCTGTCGGCTTTTTCTCCTTCGCTTACATTTGTAATACTGAAAGAGAGAGTTATGTCCTCACCAATTAAAACGCTATCATTAGAAACTGATACTACCTGATAATTTACTGCTAGTTCAGGTACTGGAGAGAAATCAACTCCAACTTCCTGAAAGACAGGGCTTTCGAATTCGTCATTTGCCTGAAAATTTGCAATCAGTTTTAATGAAGTATAGATATCGGCATCGATGGTGCTTATATCAGAAACATTCCCCAAGAATGTTAATGCATCAAGCGTATCCAATGTGTTGCTATTTTTTATTCCAACAGGAAAATAAGTAATTGCAGCACCTGAAGGCAGAGAATCTTTTTTAGTAACGCTTAACCATTTAGCTGAGTTTTTTATGAAGGGAAACTCAATCCAACCATTTTGGTTTAAAACTGTTTTTGATGTTTGAATTTCAGCCGGACCAGAATATCTTTTCTTGAATGATTCGAGCACCGTACCCTGCGGTGCTCCCTTTTTTCCAATCATACACCAAGAGTCTCTGTAAAGGACACTGTCAACATAAAGACTGCCCAAAGTTTCAATTGCTTGCCTGACAGGAGTTCCCTGGCTAAACCCCAAAACTGATTGTGCGCCATCTGCACAGATTGTCATTGCTAACAAGGTACCGGATGGAAGAGAATTTATATAATTGATTAATGAATCAGCAGGTGCAGTATCTCCAGAATAAACAAAATATCTGAATTCGGAAGGCTCAAGAGTTGCAGAATCAATGATAGCAGTTGCAATTCCCCAATAAAAAGTATTGGGAAGTTTTTCAGAATCATTAAGCTTGATTGAGCCGAACTCACCATCATCCGTACCAGCAGAACTTATCTCAAGTAAATTTTCATATTCGGTTAAGTTTCCAGCCATTCGCCGATGAATCAAATGCAACATTCTCAACCTGAACATCTGAATAATTAAATGAATTATTGAAGTACCAATTGTAATCAACATTCTCATTAAAAAAAGAATATGGCTCAGACCAGTTTGCCTGAGACAAATTTAATTTTGCTCTCCACCAGTATCGTTTATCTGATTGAAGTGAGGGTAATTTATATCCTGTAAATAATGTATCCATTGTTATATCTGCTTCGAGAAAACTAGTAAAGTCAGTATTTTCAGCAATGGCGACTTTAATTGAAGAAACATTTGCATTAGTCAGGAATACTGGATTCAGAAATTTAAAATCACTTCTTGCAGAATTATAAAATCTTTCTGACTCAATTGGTCTTACTGAAGTTGAGTAGACAATAAAACTAAAGTTAGCTGAATTATCATCTTCATAAATTTCATCAAAAAAATTATTTTTATCAATAATGACTTCTAACTGATGCTCTCCCACAATTCCGTAAATCGGAATACTTAAATAAATGTTTTTTTTGTAAAGAGGAATGGGTATTTGGAATTCGCGAAAATAGCTTTGGCTTCCCAGATATGTATCTTTAATGGTAATCAATACTGAATCATTTAGTGCTTTACCAAAATTAATCAATTCCAATTTTATTTGAAGTGAGTCGTCAATATCCGTTGGAAAATTGTTCAACATATTAAACGAACTACTTGTGATTGAAAAATTTGGTTTTGGCGGGCGTTTGAAACCAATGAGAGGATCACCGAAAAGTATATTACAATAATTGAATACTCTATTAACATCGCCTGAGCCGTATTGACCAAGAAGCTGCAGTTTAGCGAGATAGTGTACCTCAGAAATTACAGGTAATGAATCCAACAGCAACTGCTGGTAGAAAAGACGTGGGTAATTTACCGAAGTCGAAACATATCCCCAGCTTGAATTACCAAGATATGCAATTGCTTGACCATCTGTTGATGCAGCAAATAAACAACTCACCGAAAGCATCAACATCCGGTTCAGCAAACTTTCCGGTTGAGCAGCCAAAATCTGAGATTAAACTTAATCTATCATTAAATGTTGGTTTTAAATCGGATACTTCGGTAATTCCATTGTCCCAGGTTTCAGTTCCGCTATGACCAATATATGAAATAAATAAACCGCTGCTGTCAATTGCATTATCAACCTGCTCACGGGTGTAAGGGCCAAAGTTGGTTGGAGGATTAATTGTTTTATAAAAATGAATTCCTTCACCTCCAACAGGTGCTGGTTTTACATAATTATTCAAGACATAACTATTAGCAGATTTTAAAAGCTCAAGCTGACTGGGATTATTTGCATCTCCACCACTAAAGAACAAATACCTTTTGTTAAAATCATCATAAATTCTGTCTAAATAAGTCTGATGCTTGTTAAGATAAAAATTCACTTCTTCATTTGATGTTGCAGGAATTCTTCCAACAAACATTTGGGGCAGATTGACATTTGAACTATCCCACATTGTGAACCAAACATCACTGACAGGATTACCATAAGATGGAACAAGATTTTTTCTGAAAACTGTTGGCGGCGGTGTAATCTTATTTTTATAATCGTAGTTCGCATCACCCAGTAATAGTAAATATGATGGAGCAGGAGATACCCAATTTAAATTTGCATACTCTAAAAAATCCTTTATCGCCTCCGGCCTGGAATAGCCAAAACTAAATTCATCATAAATATCATCTACATAAAACAATTCATTTCTGGTTTGATAATTATTATTTATGAAATCAATGTAATCCTCTGCAGAAGACTGCAGCAACCTGTTCGTAATTGCAATGTAATCTGCACCACGATTTGAATTTCGAAGATTAACGAAAAACTTTTTAACAATATATACTGGAGTGCGCGTTAAACTTTCTTTGACAAGTATATATTCATCATTTGCCGAAACGGTATCAGTAAATGTTAAAACAGAATTGGATATGCTGAAAGATGTAATTTTTTTTAATGATGGATTTATTTTGTAAACAATCATATCCCCAGTGGGCTGAGTTACATTTGAAATTTTCACCACTCTTTCTGCAGTCTGAATATTATCATTTACACGAATTAATAGCGAATCATTGGATGCAACATTGTATCGCTGATATTCAACATCTATCCAGTCAATAAGTGCCTGATGCCACCTCAATGAATCATTTTGCATCCCGAAAATCCTGACAAAGTTATTTCCCGATACTAATTGATTTGAATTGTAATCCCCGGAAAAGTTTACAGTTTCTTTGTAACTGAATACTATAGTGTCCTCAGGTGAATTTGAATTAAGACCTAAACCAAAACGATGATTATTTGTGAACAATTGATCCGTTGCATTACTTATCATTCTAGCTAAAACATTAACAGCAGTATTAGGCACAAAATCTGTTGAAGGAAAGTTAAAATCCAGACTTCCACCATTGCCAAGAAATTGCCAGGTCCAAACTTTGTTTTCCTGCCATTGTGGAAGCTGAACTCGCGGAGAAACCGCATCATAGTACCACAGCCTTACATCCTCCTCGAGGTGAGAAAACGCTTTGTGTGAGAACAAAGTATCAGTAAGTCCGGTTGCAGTTGTATTCTGAATATTTATTCTTTTACCATCAACTCCGTCCCAGCTTAGCCAAACAATTGATGTATCAGAATAGCGATCAAGATAATTCAAATAATCAACACCAACTGGAACGATATTTCTATAATCATCTGACCCATAATTTCTTTCGGCCCAAAACTCGACGAAATCCCCGGGATCGAATGACAAATCACTTTCCCCAAAAACGTAAATAGGGATTTCCTCTCCTTTAGAAAATATCTTAAATGATTTTGGATTTATACTTGAAGGATTAATACCATAACTTAAAACCTCATCATAACCAATCCGATAAATTCCATCATCAGGTATTTGAAGTTTTACATATTCGCTTGCATAATCAATCCAATTTCCTGAAGTATCTGATACTGAATGCTCTGACCTATCTGCCCGAAAATTAGATGCAACTTTATAATTTAAAATTACTTTTTCCAAAATTTTATCGAACTCACCGACAGGTCTTTGATTGAGATTGAAAGCTACCTGTTCAGTAAATTCATAATTCATTGTTGCTGAGAGTAGCTCTCTTATTTCCCTCTTCTTCCAGTTATATGAATGAGTATTTATTCTTACAATCGCACAATAATAATCTCTAAGCCAGGTGTAACCAATTACTTCAATTTCAGAAGCTGGATATTGGTCAGCAGTAAATTTTGTTAAATCGGGTTGAGATTCGTTATAAATAATTGATGAATCATTGGAAAGATTAACCTCAGGATTTAGAGCTGCCAGTGAGTTTTTAATTAAAGAATATTTTTGTTCAGTTAATTGAATTCTAACTTCACTATGCGGTGGAATAGCGATAAAATAAGTTTTGGAGGGTAATATAGGAGTTCCGGGCAGTCCTTCGTTTATGAAGTTGAAATATTCAATGACTGTTTTGCCATCTGAAAATTTCTGAGTGAATGGTTCTTGTTTGAAATGCAGCCCGATTTCTAATCCACCTGGCTTTTCCAGAAGGGAAACAACTTCGCTCTGAGCAAATGAGAGCTGCGATAAAAGGAATACAAATTGAAGTATAAAAAATATTCTCATTCAAAATTTATTTTATTTGATAAAATATATCAGGCTTCAATATGCAATACAAGTTTTAATTAAGTGACTTTCTTACCTATTTTGATTTTAGCAACCCGGTATGTGAATTCAGGAATTCCGATGATGTATCTTTTCCACAATCTTCCAGGTTCAGAAAATAATCTAAACAACCATTCAAGACCAAATTTCTGAAATAAAACAGGTGCTCTTTTCTTAGTGCCAAAATAATACTCGAAAAAATTTCCAACGCAAATAATAACTTTTTTCGTTGAAGAATTGTATAATCTCTCGGCAAATAATTCCTGCTTCGGTACGCCCATACCAATAAAGTATACCTGAGCATCCAAATTATTTAATTGATTGATAATTTCAACCAGATCAGTATCATCAAAAAATCCGTTCAAGTAATAAATTAAATTTATTCCTTTTTCAACTGCTGCTTCCCGGATAAATTTTTCTTCAAAACTACCTCCAATAATAACAATGGGAATTTTATACTTAATCAACTCATTTAAAATATTTGCATTCATCGCTGTGGACTCTATTCGCCTTGGGTCTGAATGATTTAGAAATTTAGCGGCAAGGTATACACCTAAATCAGCCTGATATGTATGGAAATTAGTATCGATTATCTTCCGGTATTCCTGATCCTCATGATAGACATTAAAGCAATGTTGATTGAAATAAGTCAGTAAAAGCGGTTCTTTCAATTCTATTGAATCGAAAACCTTTTTAGTAACTTCATTAGGATCGGATAAGAGTTTTTTAAAAATCATTCCCTGTTAAGAAGTGAATTATAAATTTTTTCTACTTCGCTAAAATAGCTATTATAATCACAAAGACGATTTACCTTTTCGTAAAGTTTTTCTCCCATTGTTTTTCCAATTTGCGGGTTATTAAGAAGGTAAATAATTTTTTCAGCAAGCATCTGTGGATTTTCGGGATCAACAAGTAATCCGTTTTCACCATCCTCTATAAACTCGGCAATGCCGCCTGTGTTTCCTCCTATGAATGGTTTTTTAAAGCAGCCTGCTTCGAGCATTACAAAAGGAAAAGGATCTACCCTGCTTGGTAAAACGACAAAGTCAGATATATCATAAAAGTTCTGAATATTTCTTTGAGGAGGTATGTAAATAACTCTTTCGCTATTTAAGAATGATTCGTAAACGTTTTTGTTTCCCTCAAATTGTCCGACTATAACCAGAATTGCGTTTTTATTTTTTGTTCTAATTAATTCAAATGCTTTTATGAGTTGATCAAATCCTTTGTCAGGGCATATTCTTCCGACAAACAGTATAATTTTATTTTCATCGGTTATCTCTTTTTCAGTTCTGAATAAATTGAGTAAAGCTTCATCTTTTTCTTGTGATTTTTCAATGGGGTTATAGAGAGTCAATATTCTCTCAGCAGAAACTTTAAAATCGTTCATTATATAATTTCTAACAGAGTTGCTTACAGCAATTACTTTGTCTGAATTGAATCCCCAGCCTTTAAGACCTTTTACAAAACTGTGGGCAGAAGTTACAGTTCGTACGTTGAGTTCACGGGAAATTTTCACAGCAGCGCTTTCAGGAAATCTGTGGTGAGTATGAATAAGAGAAATATTATTTTCTTTTACATACCCTTTCAATGCATTATAAAAACTTTTTCTGTAAAAAATGTTCTTAAATCCAGTTGAAAAATTCAGCTGCTTATATTTCAAGCTAGGTAGTACTCTCAACCTGTCAAGCGAATCTCCACCGTTAGTGATAAAATGAATCTGAAAATCTTTTGTATTACTAAAATGCTTTAGATACATAAAAGCTAGTTTGCTTCTGCCACAGCTATAATTAAAATTTGGTGTAATGTGAAGAATGTTTTTCATTCATCCATTAAGTTAGTGTAAACTTTTTCAATCTGCTGAATAAATTTCTTCTCGGTGTAGTTGGACTCAATTGCTTCCCGACCATTGATACCCATCCTTTTTCTTAGCTGCACGTCTTCTAAAAGTAAAATTAGTTTATCTTCGGCATCCTTTAAATTTCCAGGTTCATAAATCAGTCCGCATTTATTTTCTTCGAGGATTTCTTTAAATCCGCCAACATCCGGTGCAACAACTGGGACTTCATTTGCCATAGCTTCCCACATTGTTAATGGCATGCCTTCCCAGTCAGAGGTGAATAAAACTAAATCAAAATATTTGTAATAGCCCTCAACTTCTTCTACATAACCAAAAATATCAACTGAATCTTTTAACTTGTGTTGCTGAACCAGCTGATCCATTTTATTCTTTAAGCTGCCATCACCGAAAATTAATAGGTGAACATTTTTTTGTTGATCAACTAAACTTCTAATTAGCATAATTGCTCTATCAATACGCTTATCTACCTCAAGCCTTCCAACAACAGCAATTATTCTTTTATATTTTTTCAATTCTTCGATTCTTTGTACAATATTAGCATTCACTCCGGAGAAATACTGTCTTGGGGAATAGCTATTGTAATAGACAATTGGTTCGGGAAATAATTTAGTCTCTTCCATGAGTAATTGCTTGCTCATTTTGGATTGTACAAGAACAGCATCAACTTTACTTAACAAATGGATTAAATAATGAATGACTGAATAAATGCTTCTCTCGATAAAGTTATAATAAGGATTGTTTTTTAGAAATATTCCATGATAGTTAAAGATAAATTTCTTTTTCAGGAATATGTTGATGAGCCCAGCAATCGCATAGGGTTTAATCAAATGAGCGTGAATTATATCTATCTGTTCAAAGTCTATTATACTGTTTATATCAGAGAATGCTCTTAATGAAATCTTTTTCTTTAATGATTCAGAAGTAAAAACTTTTACACCAAGCTCGCGAACTTCCTTTTCAATTTTTTCACCTCCCTGGAATATCAGAATATGCTCAAATTTATCTTTGTCATAATTCTTAAAAATCATCTTGAGGTGAGTGTAAACTCCATCGGCTTGACCTGTAATAAGATTTACAATATGACAAACTTTAATTGGCTTCATCATTCAAAAATTTACGTGGATTATATACCAGTCCTGAAATAAAATATCGGGAGAATTTAATTAATGAATTCATATCCCAATTTTTTCTTTTTGACCTCTTTAGTATAATATCAAAGTAAAAGAGAAGCGATGAGGCTATTCCTCTAAAATATGATTTATATAAAATCTTGTTTCTTAATTTTATAATATAAATTGTGTTACGTACAGCAAAGAATGCCTTACGTTCTAAATAATTCATCTCCAGAAACGGATTTGGAAAATTGTTTTGTTCGAAATGTGTTGCCTTGCTTTCAGCTATCAAATAGCCGTTGAATCCTTTTTCTCTCATTCTAAATGTGTATTCAGCATCATCACCCCAGATAAAAAAATCAGGGATTGGATATCCAACAGTTTTAATAGCATTTCTTGAAAAAAGTACAGATCCAAATGAAGCGCTTAATATTTTAAGACAATTAAACTTTGTCATTGAATCACCATTTTCTAAATAAGGAATGTTAATGTAACATAAAGAATTTTCAGGAGTGTAGATGGTGCTGGATAAGAAACCCAGCGATTTATCGCCCATTGCATCTGAAGTTAGAAACATTTGAAGTGCATTTTGGTCCGGAACTACATCAGCATCGAGGCACCAAACCCAATCATATCCTTTGTCATACGCAGATTTAATTCCTGTGAATTGACCACCAGCACTTCCAGTGTTGGGTTGTGTAATAACAGATATATCAATTTGTTTACTTAACCACTCTCCTGTTCCATCTGTACTGGAATTATTTACTATGATAATCTCATCAAGCTTTCGGCTTTGATTTCGGAGACTGCCAATACATTTCTTTAACAACTCGATTCTATTATAAGTAACAACAACTGATGCAACTTTAGCCTCCATAAAAAAATCTTTCCTGAAAGATCTTCAATGTATTAGCAACCACCTGATCCATATTATAATATTGGTATTCAGCAAGACGTCCTAAAAATTTTATCGACTCAAGTTTCCTGGCTGCTTTTAAGTATTTTTCATACAAATTCCGGTTTGTAGTTGTCGGAACAGGATAATAAGGTTCACCTTTTGACTGGGAATATTCAAAGCTCACGACTGTCTTTTGAGATAGTTGATTAGATAAATATTTATGTTCAACAACACGCGAAAATGGTGACTGGTTATCAACGTAATTTACTTGTGCAGTTGTTTGATAGTATTCATAGTTAAAAGTTTTGTATTCGAATCTGAGAGAGCGATAAGGCAATTTTCCAAACTCATAATCAAAAAAATAATCTATAGGCCCTGTATAAATTAATTTATCAAATTTAGCATCATTTATAATCTTTTTGTAATCTGTGTTCAACACAATTTCAATATTTGGATGGTTCAGCATTTTATGAAACATGGCTGTATATCCGTTTTTAGGCATGAACTGATATCTATCTGTAAAGTATCTACAATCATCATTGGTTCTAACTGGTATCCTTCCACAAACCGTTGAGGATAATTCTTTTGGTTCCAGGTTCCATTGCTTCATCGTGTAATACTTAAAAAACTTTTCAAATAAATCATAGCCAACCTGATTAATAATTATATCCTCAGAATTATTTATTGGATATCTTTTTTCGCGTACCTTTTCAAAATATTTTATTACTTCATCATCAGTTGAGAAATTAAATCCATAAAGCTTGTTTATTGTAATTCTATTTATTGGAATGGGATAATATTCCTGACCTAGTTTTGCTAAAACTTCGTGTTCGTATTTAATCCATTCGGTGAAATTTGATAAGTAATCGAAAACTAATTTGCTGTTCGTGTGAAAAATATGGGGTCCATATCTGTGGACTAAAATTCCATTTTCATCGAATTCATCGTATGCATTACCACCAATATGGTGTCTTTTTTCAACTAACAAAACTTTTTTATTTAACTGTGAGGCTAACCTTTCAGCCAATACTGAACCGGAGAAACCTGCACCAACGATTAGATAATCATACCTCATAATATTCTTATCTTATTTCTTTTCAGAAATATAAAAAAACTAATTGTCACAAATACTTCTGTCAATAAAACTGAAATTGATGTTCCTATCTCGAAAAATTTCGGAACAAGAATAAATGATAAAGATAGATTAATTATTGCTGCTAAGAATAGTACGAAAGAAAAAGCGTTCTGCTTATTCAAAGGAAGCATGGTTTGAATTCCCATAACATTACTCATAATTATTATTAACGGCAGCCAGCCTATAATTTTAAGCACCAGTACTGAAGAAACATATTCATTACCCAATACAATTTTAACAATTGGTTCAGCAAGTAGAAAAATTGTAACCGAAATAATTACACCAACAATCGCATTAACTTTAAACAATTTTTTATTAAAACTAATAAATTTCTCATATGATTCACTTAGTAGTTTGTTTACATAGGGAAAAACACTCTGCGACATTGATGAAAATAATCCCTGAAAAGCAATCCTTATTTTATCAGCAGCAGCAAAATATCCAACCACATAATTTGGAGCAAACAATCCAAGAATAAAAATGTTGGAAGTAGTGTAAAGACTTATCCAAATTGTTGAAAGAAAATAACTCCAACCGTTTTTTATTTGCTTTTTTAATTGATCTATCGTTGGCAGGCTATAATTAATTCCAAACTTCCGTAAAGCGAAGCTCAATCCCAAAATTCCTATTAAAATTTGAGTTAAAGTATTTAAACCAGCATACACAACAAAATCATTTTCATTCTTAATCAAAAGAAAGATTAATACTGTAGTAAATGTTCTGACCGCTACCGAAATTATCAAAATGTATTTCATTCTCTCAATTCCCTGATAGAACCAGAGGGGGAAAAATGCTGTTCCCAAAACACTTAGTAATGCTACTGAATAAAGAAGAACATTCTCTTGAAATATTTTGAAAAGAAAAACAATCAGTAAAAAAATGAGCGTTGATAAAAAAAAGAGTACTACTTTTATTGTTATTACTGAAGAAAATATTTTTGATATTTTATACTTATTCTCTCTATTGATTGATATCTCTTTTGTCGCAGAAAGATTAAATCCATAATCGCAAATTGTAACAAAATATGCTGTGAATGCTAAAGCAAAATTCACCAGCCCATATTTCTCCGGACCAAGCACCCGCACGAGATAAGGTAAGGTTATTAACGGAAACAGATAATTTGTGATTTGGAGAATTGAAAGTGAGGTGAAGTTTTTTAATAAAACCTTGTAAGGTCTGATATTCTCTTTGAAGTCAATCAAGGATTGTTTGATAGATTATTTTATTGCTACTTCTTCCCAAGCCACAATTCAGGATTCTGCTTATCTCTGCCCTTCCAGATCTCAAAGTGCAAAACATACCCGTCAATACCTTCATCAACCAATGCAAGCACAGAACCTGATTTTACTTTATCCCCTTCCGACACAAAAATCTCAGAGACGTGACTATAAACAGTACGATAATTATTCTTATGTGAAATGATAATCACATTCCCATACCCCGGCAGCCAATCAATTGCAGCCACGACTCCTTCACCAACACTTCGAACATTTTTATCTTTGTCAGCTTTAATATCAACACCATAGTTCAATGTAACTGTATTGAGTGATTTATTTTTATTCTCCCCAAACTTCCTTATGACTTTACCTTTGTGCAATGGCCAAATCATTTTGCCTTTAAGTTCGGCAAAGGAAGCAAATGATGCTGTATTCAAATCGTAATCGTATCCAACATTTTCATCTTTAATTTTATTTTTTTCAACTGCTGATTTATCGGTAGAAACCAATTGGTCTTTATTGGCTGCCGCCTCTCTTTCGATTAGCTGAGCAATAAGCTGCTCTGTTTTCTTCTGTGCTTCTTTTTTAGCAACAATCACTTTCTTTAATTCTTTATTGTTTTTCTTAATTGAATTAAGAGCTGTTTTTCTCTCATTTAACTTTTGTGTTAAAACTTTCTTCTCATCATCTCTTGCCTTTGCAAGTAATAATTTTTCATTTCTTTCTTTCTTCAACAAAATCTTTGATTCATCAAGCTCGCTTTTTTTATCCTTAAGTTTTGTCAAATCTTTTTCACGTTGTTTTGCAAATACCTGCAAATAGTATGTACGCATTACTGCCTGCTGCAGCGATGAAGCATCAAACAGACTTTCAAGCTCATTATACTGTCCCTTTTTATAAATAGCCTTTACATACTTAGCATAATTATCCTGCAAGACTTTTATCTCTGATTCTGTCTGTACGATTTTTCTCTCAACTATTTTTATCTCACTTTCTTTCTTGTTGATTTCCTTGCGCAGTTCACCAAGTATTTTATTTATGAGATAGTTTTGTTTATTAAGATTCTCAACAGCTTCAAATGATTTTTTTTCAGCTTTTGATTTGGAGGCTAATTCTTTCTCAAGATTATTTATTTCTGTTTTGATAGATGAGAGTTCGGATTTTTTCTGGCTGATATCTTCAGATTGCGGGAAAGATTCAATAATGAAGAAGAAGAAGAAGACTGGAATTAAATATTTAAGCTTGATTACCATTCTATAATTTCGGCATCACCTGGTAATTCAAATTTTACTTTAACACCCTTAGAATTCGTAAAAATATTTTTATACTTAATGGTAACTTTTTGATTCTGCACCTTGTTCATTATCTCAATATTAAATGGAATAGCAACGTTTTCGATTAGCTCAAATTTTGAGTATTTACCCTCTAAATTAATTTGTTCATCATCCGACTTCAGGTTATAGTTTGTAATTCCAAGTTGACGAATATCTACTTTGTAGACTGAAGTCAATTCATTTTCCTGATCAACGTAAGTAAGAACATATTGCTCTCCCTCAACAGAATAGCTGCTCGGCTGCTTGTAAAGGTTTGGTGTTAAATTAACTGAGCCAATAAATGCATCAATTAAATCATTAAACGAAAGATTAACTTTGAAGATATTTTTTAGTATATCATCATCTACTCCTCCGCGGTACGCAGTGTTTTGCAGCGCATCATAAAATATATAATTGTCTTTCGTTACAAGTGCTTGTGCTAATTCAATTCCGAAAGGTCCAAGTACGGAAAAATAAATTGAGTCAGGTTTTTGCATTATTATCTGAAACGTTGCACTGTTGTTAAACTGCTCCGATTCAATCTCAAATACGCCGACACCTTCAAAGTTTTTAATTTTCCTTCTGTTAGCTTCAAGCTTGTTGATCAATCTTTCAGATGGGAGCAATTCAACATCTTCGGTTGGCTTCGAGGGGACACATCCTTCAACTAAAAAAAATAAAATAAATGCAGGAAGTAAAATTCTTTTAAAGATTTTCAAATGGCACCTGTGGAAACTTTATTCATTAATGTCTCATTCGATGAATCGAGTTCAAGTGCTCTTTTCCATAAATCAAGTGCTTCATCTTTTTTACCCTGCATAAAAAGAACGTCTCCTAAATGTTCAAGCAATACGGCATTATTTTCACCATCAACATCAATAGCTTTTTTAATGTAGTAGTAAGCTTTATCATATTCACCAATCTTAAAGAAAATCCAACCATATGTATCCAGGTAAGATGAATTTAACGAGTCTGCTGCAATCGCAATTTCTATCATTTCCAGTGCACGCTCAATTTCAAGATCTCTCTCGGAAAGTGAGTACGCATAATTATTATTTATCAGAGCATTTTGCGGATCAATTTGAAGAGCATATTCATAAAGACTATCGCTCTCTGCCATCATTTCAAGGTTGTTATAAATCAGTCCCAGTTGACCGAGCACATTTACATTGTTTGGATCCACACGCAGAGCACGGTTAAGATATTCAACTGCTTCTTCATTTTCCTGCAACTGACTGAGTGTAAATCCATAAGCTGATAATGAGTTTACATCAGAAGGATTTAGTTCAACAGCTTTCTTTAAATAATCTTTAGATTCCAATGCTTTATTTTGCTGTGCTAGTGATAAGCCGAGTATAAGATTAACAGCAAAATCGTTTGGAAAAAGTTCAATAGCCTCTCTCATAATTATTTCCGCATCTTCGTAATGCCGATTGTCAAAGTACAGTCCGCCAAGTCTAATCCACGATTCAACGTGCCAGCTTGCATTTTCAGTAACATATTTAAAATTTTCTATTGCAAGTGAATCATTCCCTTCATTAAGTGCAATTGCTCCCAGGTAAAGTTTTACTTGCCAATCAGTTGTGTCTTTATCAATGGATTCGAAAAATTCTTTGGCAACCGGTAATGCTGTTGAATCTGAAAATGATTTAGCAAAATAAGTTGCACCAATGCCTACTTTTGCTTCCAGCGGAACATCTGGCTTTTCGATTATATACTTAAACTCCTTTGAAGCTCCTTCCCAATCATTTTGAATTATAAAAATCTGAGCTCTTTTTTCTCTTGCTTCAAGATCATCCGGCATTGTTTCAATTATTTCATCAAGCATTACTAAAGCTTTTTCATTGTAGCCATTCCTTACATAAAAATCTATTGCAAGTTTTTGTAGTGCTACATTGCTCGGGTCAATTTCAAGTAATCCCTCTACTGATTCGGCTGCTTTTTCTTTGTAGCCGAGCTTTTCATATAATTCTGCAACACGTAAAAGTACATTCCAATCCAACCCGATGATATTGATTAATCTATCATAAATTTTAATAGCTTCCAGAGGTCTTGTGTTTTCGTAAATTCTGGCAAGTTTATAGTAAGTATTAACATCAGTTGAATCAGCTGCTAAAATTTTTTCAAGCACTACTGCTGCGGAATCATTTTCTCTCGCCTGGATGAAGACATCTGCCAGTAAAAGTTGATATTCAGTTTTGGTTGAATCGAGTTGAACTGATAGCTTGGAATATTTTAATGCATTACCAAGTTTGTTAATTGCAAAGTAATTTTTTGCAAGCGCAAAGCAAATACCTGCACTGGTATCATAATCAAGCGCCTGATTATATTCCTTTATTGCAGAAGAGTAATCTCCTTTTGATTCTGCTATGGAGCCATTTATAAAGTGTTCAACTGCTTTTTGTTTTGCTATTTCAGGATCGGAAATGTTTTGTTCCGAAGATGAACTGCTTTGCGAAACATCTGAAGTCGAGCAACCGATCATTAATAAAGTAAGTAATGCGAACGCTAAATATTTCTTCATAATCCTAATTATTTTAACAAAAAATATATTACTGACTCTGCTGAATAACAAGTGAAATGGCTTTGGTTAGTGAAGTGACTATCGGCAGACTAAACAAGATTATTCAATTGAAGTATTTAAATTAATTCTTCCAATGAAGTATTAGGATTATTTTTAATTCTTATACTATGTGATTAAATTTTATTATAAAATATTAAGCACTATGCAGAAACTACTTAACATAATTTTTCTAATATTTCTCATCTCCATACCAGTTTACTCTCAGGGTACAGCCGGCGATCAGGCAAAATATGAATATCGCTATCTAATTGATATGCCTTCTGCTGGAATTTTAGAAAAGGGAGTTGTTGGTGTAACCAATGAAATTTTACCTGCAGGTGTTTTAATCGCAGTCATTGAAGCGGGTGTATTCGAGAATGTAAGTATTGGAATTTCGTATGGCGGCGGCAATCTGATTGGATCAGGAAAAGTTGATTGGTATAACTGGCCGGGCGTAAACATAAGAGCAAGACTCTTTAATGAAGCTACTTTCTTTCCTGCAATTGCAATTGGATTTGATTCGCAAGGAAAGGGAGAATATGATGACACCGAAGATCGCTTTGCAATTAAATCTCCTGGATTTTTTGGAGCAGTAAGCAAGAATTTTGATTTCTTAGGTTACATGAGCTTGCACGGAACAGTTAACTATTCTCTTGAAGGAAACGATGGCGATAATTTTGTTGATATTCGAGCTGGTGTTGAGAAAACTTTGGGCACAAGTTTTTCCCTCTTAATAGAATATGACTTTGCCTTAAATGATAACAACTCTGATTTTGGAAGTGGTAAAGGTTATCTAAATGCTGGTATCAGGTGGTCAATTGGAACTGGATTTACGTTGGGCTTTGATCTAAGAGACCTATTAAGTAATAAAACAGATACGAAAAATGCTGCAGATAGATCATTCAAAATCGAGTACATAAAAAATATTTTCTGAAAATACTGTTCACATAGCCCTATTCAACTGTCCTCTAAGCTGTACACACTAGTTTAAAATTCAATACAGATCATCAAATAAGACCGTCCGAATCCCTCTCTTTTGAACTCATTTTAAGCCTTTAAGCAGGCTCGATAATTGTTTAAATTACTGTAGATTAAAAAACGAGGGATAAAATGAAAACATATAAAATACTTTTACTGACCTTAACTTTTGTGGTGTTTTACTCTTTTACAGGGTGTTACACACAGGTCGCTACATCTGATACCTCTTCAATTCCTGATTATGAAGAATCTTCAGAAGTAGCTAATTATTATTCTGAGGATGATGTAAGCGATGAATCAAATTATTACTCTGAATCAGATACAGACACGCTGGATGATGAGACCACAATAATCAATAACTATTATTATGATTATCCATATCGAAGCTATTTCGTTGATTACTATCCAACAATAAGTATTGGAATTGGATTTAGTTGGGGATGGGGTTACTGGGGTTATTATCCATACTATGCATATTGGCCATATTATGCCGGCTGGTATGGATGCGGTTGGTATTATCCATATTACTACTCCTACTATCCAGGATATTATTATGATCCATATTATTATCCTTACTATGGATCCGGTGGCTATTATTCTAATTACGGTTACAAAACCAGAAGTGAGTATGTATCTGGAATTAGGAATAACTCAGGTGGCCGTAACTATGGTGAAAGAACAAGAGACCCCCTTGTATCTGTTAGAGATGGTGCAGTTGATAGATCGAGGGATAACCTAACTAGAGATAGAGATTTGACTGTAAGCAGAAATGATGTCAAAGATCGTACTTTGGGAATTGAAAATAAATCCAGAGACATTACAAGAGAAGTAGTTGGTTTAAAAGATGTTGATAGGACCACAGATACTAAAAGAAATAATATCTCTGACAGAGAAATAAACAGAACCAGTGATGTTAGAAACGATAAGCAGCTTGGTTTAGATAGAGAAGTGTCAACCAATAAAACTCTGGGCATCAACAAAAGAAACGATAACTCAAAAGAAACGATTACAAGAAATAATACCGGAAATATTTCAGACAGAATTAACAAGAATAATAGAATCAGCAATGAGACCAAGAAATTATTTCCAAAAGAAAATTCGAATCGCAACGAGAGAAAAGAAAATGTTAGAACAAATACTAACACTAAGCAGCCGAATGTAAACACCAGACCGAATAATAATCAAACACCAAAAAAGGATAGTAATACTCGGTCTTATAATCCGCCAAAACAGAATAATAACAATCAACCAAGATCTTATACTCCTCCGAAATCAAATAATAATACTCCCAGGAGTTATTCTCCTCCAAGCGGAAATAATTCTCCACGAACTTCTACACCGCCAAGTGGTAACAGCGGAAACAGAGGTTCAAACAACTCGGGTTCAAGGAACAGGAGATAAATAAAATGAAGGGGATATTTTTCTTAATAGTATTTGGATTAGGACTTATGACTTTGAGTGGATGTTATACTGTCCCAAGACATATTGTCAATGAAGAAGAAGTGGTTTATTATCCTCCGGTTGATCCACCTATATTCACCAGATCCAATATTATTATTGTTGATCCGCCACCGCCAAGTCCGCCTGTATATTATCCGCCATCAACTGGAACTAATCCTCAAAGAGACAGGCTGCCAGAGAAACCCAAAGATAGCTATCGTGAAAGAGATCCATTACAAGGCGGCAATCATAGAGGTAGCGGAGAGATAAATACTGTTCCTCCAGTTCGCACTCCTGAACGCAAAGATAAGGGACGACAATGAAATTAGTTTTAACTAGTATATTAATTATTTTTTACGCTCAATTTAGCTTCTCACAAAATTACAACGATGCTCTCTTACTAAGCGAGCCGGGACTTTTTAATAGCGCTCGGGCACTTTCAATGGGCAACAGCTTCTCAGCTTTAAGTAATGACTTTTCAGGCGTTCTTTTTAATCCCGCTGGAATTGGTTTAATAAAAAAAGCAGAGCTATCCACCGGGATGAGCTTTAATTCATTTAATAATAACACAACTTTTTTTGATGCATCATCTAATGCGAGCAAGACTTCAGTCAATTTTAATCAGTTTGGTTTAGTTTACCCATTTCCAACTATTCAGGGAAGCTGGGTTGTTGCAATGGGTTACAACCGGGTAAAGGATTTCAACCGAATTATGGAATTTGACGGCTTCAATCCAGGGAACAACTCTATGATTCAGACCTTAACCGGTGAGTATAACGAAGAGATACCTATCACAAATGATTTAGGTTTAGCTTATGAAATCAGAGATCCAAACACGAATGATTATATAAGAGATACTACATTAATAAATGGTTTTCTGAATCAATCAGGCCAAATAAAAAAACAGGGCTACATTGATAAATGGTCTTTTGCAACATCTTTTGAAGTGGCAAAAGGATTTTTTGTTGGCGGAACATTTAACATACTTTCGGGAAGTTATAAAAGTGAAAGTGATTATTGGGAAGATGATACCCGAAATAATTATGGTTCAAACCTCGAGCTTGTTCCAGGAGACCAAACAACCAGAGACTTTCAAACCTTTTACATGAATGATGTTATTGATTGGGACTTATCAGGCTGGGATTCACATCTTGGAATTCTTTACAACTGGAATGATAAATTCAGATTTGGCGCCTCTGTAAAATTCCCAAGCTACTACACAATCAAAGAAGATTTTCTGGTTGATGCAAACAGCTACTTCGGAACAGGCTTTGAGTATTCTTTAAATCCTGCAATCAGTGACCCAATACAATATGATATAAAAACACCTTACGAATACACATTAGGAGCTTCAACCAGTCTTTCGATTATTACTTTGGCCGGTGATGTTAAGATTATGGATTATACTCAAATGGAATTTACGGAAGGATTTGATTATGAATACCGAAATGCTAGACAAAAAGAGATTGATGATTTATTTACAACAACAATTGACTATCACCTGGGTGCCGAAGTAAAGTTACCGAATCTTCCAATTTTTGGTCGGGCTGGTGTAATGTATTTGCAATCACCCTATGCTGAGGATCCTTCAGAATTTGATAAAAAATATTTTACTCTTGGTGCCGGAATTCTTATCGACTCAGTATTTGGGATTGACGTTGCATACAGCTACGGCTGGTGGAAAGATTTTGGCGATAACTATGGAGTTAATGTGTCGAGAACTTTTCAGGACATAAATGTTAATAATATTATTCTCAACCTTTCAGCAAGATTTTAATTAGTTAAAATCCTCGTCTAAATCTATCGGGAAGGTGATCTTCATCTTCCCTTTTTTATTTTCCCATCTCAAAGTGCTACCAAAAAAATAAAAATATTTTTTTTATTTAAAGACCAGTCTACATTTGATATGGATGTTGGAAGGTTATATTTTTTATAGTCATTTTTTTTAAACTTGAGACTGCGATAAAAGGCACCATCACTAAAATAGAAAGCAAGCATTATTATTTGATCCCCGAAAATCAGGATGCAGAAATTCTCTGTTCTCTAAAGGGTAAATTCAAAAAAGATTATGAGATGAAGAAGGACAAACTATTCTTTACAGATTTTATTACAGTTGGTGACTGCGTTGAATATGATTTGAACAAAGATGGCTCCGGTGTTATCACAAAGATTGGAAAGAGAAAGAATCACATCTCAAGGAAGCTTCCAAAAGTTCGCGGGGCTAGTTACAGGGGCGAAAGACTTGAACAGGTTTTTGCTGCTAACATTGATAATGTTGTGATTATAACAAGTGTAACTTCCCCGGATTTTAACAATCGGGTTCTTGATAGATTTCTTGCCGCCGCCGAAAGTTCGCACTTAAATATTATAATAGTTCTGAACAAAATTGATCTCGATCAATCGGACTTTGCCAATGAGTGGAAGAAACTTTATGAAGAGATTGGATATAAATTTATTTTAACAAGTGCGGAAACCAATGTTGGAATTTCATTGCTGAAAGAAGAATTAAAAGGTGCAAAGAATTTATTCTGGGGACATTCAGGTGTTGGGAAATCTTCCCTGCTAAATAAAATGTATCCCGAGCTGAAGCTGAAAATTGGAGAAATCAGCCAGTTTTCTTCTAAGGGAACTCATACAACGGTTACTTCAGTAATGATAAAAGTTGAAGAGAATACTTTTATTATTGATACTCCGGGAATTAGAGAAATTGATCCTTATGGTATTCGCAAATCAGATCTCGGACATTACTTTATCGAATTCGGCAAATACATTAATAGATGTAAATTCAATACGTGCACGCATCATCACGAACCTGGCTGTGCTGTGATCGAAGCTGTTGAAAATAATTTAATTTCTCCTGAGAGATACGATAGTTATTTGAGAATTTTAGATACAATTGAGGATGACTTAAACTTCTGATGAAAGTAAATGTAGAAAATATTTTAAATGATTTTACTTCTTTCACCGGAACTTTAAGAAAAATTAATGAACCTAAGTTAATCAACTTTGCTTTCGATCTTCAAAATACTGATGCACTATTACTGATTGACAAACAGAACGTACTCTCAGATGACATCTTTCTATTCAGGACTCCAAATAACAAACTCACAATCTATGGATTGAATTCTGCTCTGGAACTAACCTCAAACAAAATCAATAATTTCACCTCACTTACAGATAATTTTAATTACTGGAAGAACAATTTTATTTCCAATTTGGATGACAAAAAAAATTCAAACAGATTTATACTATGCTGTTCAGCTAAATTTGACAATCTGAATTCAACAGAAGAATGGATAGATTTTGAACCGCTTAGAGTTTACGTCCCGGAGTTTCTTTTAGCATTTCGAAATGATGAAGTTTATGGCTACTATAATTTCATAATTGATAGCGGGAGTGACCTTGATATTATTAAGAGCAACCTGGTTTCATTTTTAGAAAAGTTATCAGCAATTACTGAAGATTTGGTTCAAACCTCTTCTCAAAAAACATTTATTCAGTCAACATCTGACAGTAACGAATTAGAGAAATGGAAAAACCTAGCAGCAAAGGCATTCAAGGAACTGAACGACGGTACTGTTAATAAATTAGTTTTATCCCGTGCATACTCTTTTAATTTGAATGCAGCATTAATCTGGAGCATCTTGCTGAATGAATTATTCAAACGATTTCCCGATTGTTATTTATTCTTCATCAAAAAAAATAATTCCGTTTTCTTCGGCTCATCTCCGGAAATGTTTCTGAAAGTGTCTGATAATGTTGCAGAAGTTGAATCCGTTGCAGGCTCAGCGCCGCGGGGCGAAAAATCTGAATCTGATTTCCAATTTGAAAGATCACTAAAGTCAAGTGAAAAGAATCATAAAGAACATTTATTTGTAAGTGATTTTATTTCAGATATTCTTATCAAATACTCGAATAATGTTCGAATTATTGAGGAGAAACAGATCAGAAAGCTGGATAATATTCAGCATCTAATTACCAGGATTTCTGCTGAGCTTAACTCAAAGGAAAATTTATTTGAATTGATTGATGCCCTCTTCCCTACTCCTGCAGTTTGCGGTGTTCCGAAGAATTCAGCAAAAGAGCTGATCCGAAAGCTCGAAAATCATGACCGCGGATTGTATTCAGGGTTGGTTGGAATTATGGATTTTGAAGGCAACTGTGAATTAGCTGTTTCAATCCGATCCGCACTGGTTAAAGAAAATCATGTTACAGCATTTGCAGGTGCCGGCCTGGTGAAGAATTTTGATGCAGATGAGGAATTTCTGGAAACCAATTTAAAACTAAATACTATTTTATCTTTGTTCACTGATGAAAATAAAAGTAAATAGAAATATAATTTGGTCGCAAATTTTTATTGACCAGCTTGCTGCACTTGGAGTTCGATATGCTTGCATCTCTCCCGGTTCAAGAAGCACACCGCTGACGTACGTTTTGTCAAAGAACAGAAAAATAAAATCTTTTGTTAATATTGATGAAAGAAGCTCAGCATTTTTTGCGCTGGGAATAGCAAAGTCAACGAATAAACCTGTACTTGTGGTGACAACTTCAGGAACTGCGGTAGCTGAATTATATCCGGCAATAATTGAAGCTTACCAGCAGAGAACACCGCTGATTATTTGTACTGCAGATCGTCCACCAGAACTAATTGGAACTGGTGCCAATCAAACAATCAATCAACACAATATTTTTAGAAATCATATTCGATGGTTCAGAGATTTGGGTTTACCGTCAATAGGTGAAACCGGTTTTCATCATCTGCAGAAAATTGCAATTAAAGCCTATCAAATTAGCTTAACTGAAGATCGAGGTCCTGTTCATCTGAATTTTCCCTTCAGAAAACCATTAGAACCATTTTCTTATACTGATGAAGTAAGCAAAAAGATTTTCCAGCTAAAGCCGCAGCGAATCACTAGTAATAAATCACCATATCATAATAAAGATAATAGATTAGCTAAATCATTCGGAAGATTGACGGATGAATTGGCTAAAATGGAAAAAGGAATAATCATCGCTGGACCGATGGAGTATGATCGTGAATTAATTAAAGGTATAAAAAAACTTTCTACATTACTTAAGTATCCGGTTTTTGCAGATGGACTCTCACAGCTCAGATGCAACGCCGGTAAAAAAGATAAAAACATTATTTCGAATTTTAATTCAATACTTAAATCTGAAAATTTTGTTAGAGAGCACGAACCAGATATTATTCTTCAATTCGGAAGAACACCAACTTCATCAGTGCTTGAGACTTTTCTTGAAGAAACAAACGCGGATAGATATTTAATTAATAAGTTCGGTGATAAATTCGATCCGACAAGAAATGCTAAAGCAATATTAGCTGTTGAGCCAAAGACATTTTGTGATATTTTATTATCAAGCATCAAACAGAAAAAAAATACCAGGCACAAATCAAGCTGGCTAAAAGATTTTATTTATGCAGAAGAAATAAGTGAGAAGGTTAAAGCTGGAATTATTGAAAAAGCAAAATTCCCGAATGAGCCTTATGTCATTAATGAAATTTTCAAAACCGTTCCTTCAGGAAGTAATATTTTTATTGGGAATAGTCTGCCTGTCAGAGACCTGGATAATTTTGTCAATAGCACAGCAAAGAGATTCAATATTTTTTTCAATCGAGGTGCAAGCGGAATTGATGGCGTTACTTCAACAGCATTCGGGATAGCGCTAAGCAAAAAACCAACCGTGTTAATCACAGGAGATCTTTCTTTTCTACATGATTTAAATGCGCTCTCAATTGCTGCTAAGTACACAATTCCTCTTATAATAATTGTGATAAATAATAATGGCGGCGGGATTTTTGAATCTCTTCCAATCGCAGGAAAAGTAAAACAGTTCAGAGAATATTTTATTACACCTCACAATCTTGAGCTCGATTCAATAGTAAAATCGTTTGGAATTAACCATCAATTAATTACCAGCCGAAGTCAACTTCAATCACATCTGATTAAAAGTTTGAATAAAAATTCCTCTTCGGTGTTAGAAATACAGACAAATGCGGTGAAGTCCGCTGAACTGCGTAATAAATATTTTAACGAAGTAAAGAAAAAATTAAATAAAGAGTTTCTGATATGATCATTCAGTACGAAAACATAAAACTTAATGTTGAACACCTCTCAGAATTTGATAATTCTAAAAAAACAATCTTGTTTCTTCACGGCTTTACCGGTTCATCAAACGACTGGAAAGATGTGGTTCAAAAAATTGATAAACGTTTTAACAAAACCGCACTTGATTTGATCGGACATGGAAAGAGCAGCTCACCAACTTCTGTTAATTATTATATGGGTGATTCACTAACCAATCAGATTGAACAAGTAATCAATCACTTAAGACTCAAAGAAGTTATACTTTGCGGATATTCAATGGGAGGAAGAGTTGCATTGAACTTTGCAATCGCAAAACCAAATATGGTAAAGGGACTTATTCTTGAAAGTTCGTCTCCGGGAATTAAGAACCAAAAAGAGAAAGAAGCAAGGAAAAAAAGTGATGAGGAACTTGCAGCTTACATTGAAAATAACAGCTTAGAAGATTTTGCTGCGATGTGGCTGGACCAGGAATTATTCGGAACGCTGAGAAGATTTTCAAATAATAAATTGAAAGATATTAAAGAGGAAAAAGCAAAAAATTCAAAAATCGGTTTGGCTAATTCATTGAGAGGTTTTGGAACCGGTGTTATGCCCTTTCTGGCTTCCGAGCTGGTAAAACTAAAAATACCTACCTTCTTAATTACAGGCGGACTTGATGATAAGTTCACTCAAATAAATCAAAACTTTAAAAAGTTATCACCATCTGTCAAGCATAAAATTATCTCAACATCCGGGCACAATACGCACCTCGAGGAACCGAAAAAATTTATTGACGCTGTGAATGGATTTTTAAGCGGTCTTAGATAAAAAAGAGATTAACGCTGATAGTTGATATTGCTTTATATAAATATCCTTTTCTGATTCCAGTAAGTTGTACCCTTAAACAATCTACTTATATGATACATTCCTAACTTTAATCATTTTTCAATATTTTTGTTTCACCAATCAACGAAGGATTTAAAATGAGTTCCAAATGGATTAAAGTTAAAACTGCAAAAGGCGGATACAAAGATATCATTTATGAAAAAATGGATGGTATTGCTAAGATCACAATCAATCGTCCTGAAGTGCGAAATGCTTTTCGTCCTGAAACTGTAATTGAAATGTATAACGCATTCTCTGATGCGAGAGAAGATCAAAACATCGGTGTTATTTTGTTAACAGGCGCTGGACCAGCAAAAGATGGGAAGTATGCATTTTGTTCTGGTGGTGATCAACGGATTAGAGGTGATAAAGGTTATGTTGGTAAAGATGGAGTTCCAAGATTAAATGTACTCGATCTTCAAAAATTAATCAGAAGTATTCCCAAAGTTGTAATTGCACTCGTTGCAGGATACGCTATTGGCGGCGGACACGTACTTCATGTCATTTGCGATTTAACTATCGCTGCTGATAATGCAATCTTCGGACAGACGGGACCAAAAGTAGGCAGCTTTGATGGTGGATTTGGTTCAAGTTATCTTGCGAGAATAGTTGGACAAAAGAAAGCACGGGAAATCTGGTATCTGTGTCGTCAGTACAATGCACAGGAAGCTTTGCAGATGGGATTAGTTAACGCAGTCGTTCCAGTTAAAAAACTTGAGACAGAAGGAATTAAATGGGCAAAAGAAATTCTTCAGCATAGTCCAATGGCAATAAGAGTTTTAAAATCAGCTTTCAATGCTGAACTTGATGGACAGGCAGGAATTCAGGAACTGGCAGGCAACGCTACATTGCTTTATTATATGAGTGAAGAAGCGCAGGAAGGTAAGAAAGCTTATCTTGAAAAGCGTAAACCTGATTTTAAGAAGTTTCCAAAGTTACCATAATTGACAATTGTCATTGCGAGGCACACTTACGACGAAGCAATCCTTATTGATCGCTTTGAACAGAGATTGCTTCACTTGGCATTCGAACAATGATTCCCGCACTGAAACGAAATAAAATAATGAGTAAAGAAAACAAACTAAATTCCTGGCTGCTCGCAAGCAGACCAAAAACATTACTCGCTGCTGTTGTTCCTGTGATGGTAGGTTCTGCGTTGGCTGTTTCGATGAATAAATTTTTTCTGCCTTATTCAATAGTTGCACTGCTTTGCTCTGTCCTAATTCAAATCGGAACAAACTTTACAAATGATCTTTACGACTTCCTGAAAGGGTCGGATACTTTAAAACGTAAAGGACCAAGAAGAGTACTCGCTTCAGGATTGATCTCTGTTAAAGAAATGAAAGATGGCGATCATTCTGGTTTTCGGATTGACTTTTCTGCTCGGGTTGTATCTTGTTTATTCTGTTGGAATATTTAATTCTCTGGGTGGGAATCTTTTCAATCTTTGCTGGAATAATTTACACTGCAGGCCCATTTCCTCTTGCGTACAATGGGCTGGGAGATGTTTTCGTTTTTATTTTTTTTGGAATCGTGGGAACGATGGGAACATTCTATCTTCATACGCAGGAAATTTCTTTGCTATCGTTAGTAGTTTCAATTCCTGTCGGTGCTTTAATTACAAATATACTTGTTGTAAATAATTATCGCGACATTGAAGAAGATCGTGAAGCAAACAAAATAACTTTAGCTGTTTTGATGGGAAGAGATTTTACCCGCTGGCAATTTATACTGCTGGTGATTTTATCTTATCTGACAACAATCCTGTTACATTTTCATTTTGATTACAGTCTATGGATTTTGCTACCATTAGCTACATTACCAATTTCTTTCATTCTGATAAAAATGCTTTACACTTTAAATGGTGAAGAACTAAACAAAACACTTGAACTCTCCGCAAAATTTGCCGGACTTTTCGGTCTGTTACTTTCCATTGGATTGATTCTTTAATTAACGATGAAAAATCTAAGTCCCGAAAAATTTATTTTACTCAAGCAGAACCCTTCGGACAAATCCATAATTTCTTCTTCAATCAATTACACATTTGATGAACTGAGAAAGAAAGTATTAAGCACTGCCGGATACCTTCAGAAGCAAAATATTTCTGCCGGAGATCGTGTTGGAATTATTGGTCAGAATGATATTGTTTTTGTAATTAACATTTTAGCTCTCTGGCAGCTTTCTGCTATTCCTGTTCCACTAAACAACAGATTAACAGAGACAGAAATTGAGGAACAACTCTTATTAGCAAACTGCTCGTCACTGCTGGTTCAAAATGATTTTTATGAAAAAGTAAAGAGCTTATCAATAAAAAATATTAAATACCCGTTTATCGCTGATGACGATAATTCTTTTTCAGGAAGAGATAAACTGGATGTAAATGATGGAGCAGTGATTATTTTCACTTCAGGTTCTACAAATAAATCTAAAGGAATAATTCTTTCTTTCAATAGTTTGTACAATAGTGCACTCGGCAGTAATCAATTGCTGCGATACACACGCAGTGATCGCTGGCTGGCAAGTCTTCCTTTCTATCACATTGGAGGATTTTCAATTATCACCAGATCACTTCTCTTTGGAATTCCACTAATAATTCCAGATTCGTTTTCCACAGAAGCACTGACAGAATCATTAAGCAAGTGGCAGCCGACTTTTATCTCTCTTGTCGCAGCACAGCTAAAGAAATTAGTTGATGAAAACATCTCACCAAATCCTGAGCTAAAAAATTGTTTAATCGGCGGCGGATTTTCAGATATAGAAATAATCAAAAAAGCATATGACCTTGGCTGGCCTGTGAATATTGTTTATGGTTCAACTGAGACTTCTTCATTCGTTACTGCACTTTTAAAAGATGAAATTATATTCAAACCAAATTCCGTTGGTCGGGCTGTCCCAACAAATAAAATCCTGATCACTGATAATGAAGAAAACGAACTTAAACCATTTGAGATTGGTGAAATTGTTGTTCAATCTAATGCTCTTATGTCAGGCTATGTCAATGAAGATGAAACTAAAGGAGTAATTAAAAACGGAATTTATCATACAGGTGATATCGGTTATCTGGATGAAGATGGATATTTATTTATTGAAGGACGGAAAAATTTTCTTATTTCAACAGGAGGGGAAAATGTTAATCCGATTGAAGTTGAGAAAGCTTTACTTGAACATCCTTTCATTGAAGAAGCTGCAGTGTTTCCATTGAAAGATCAAAAATGGGGAGAGATAATAGCTGCTGCAATTGTGTTAAAAAGTAAATCGGCTCAACTTTCCTACGATGAACTTAAAATATTTCTTCAGGATAGAATTTCTAGTTTCAAAATCCCAAAAAAGATTTTCTTTGAGGATCAGTTACCCAAAACCGAATTGGGCAAAATTGAAAAAGATAAACTGATCAATCGTTATAAATTAACATCTCTTTGATGAGATTCCAGACCTTTTACTATCTCATCATAAATTGGAATTTTAACCCATCTCTTCTTATCAACAAAAACGTGAACCGTACGTGCTTTTGCCGCAAGCTCACCTGATTTATCGATCCACTCGAAAGTCAACTCGAATGAATTTTCTTTTCTGTGCGTAACAGTGAGATTGATTGATACCGTTTCCCCTGCCCTCAAAGGTTTGAAGTAAGCTCCATCTGTTTTTATTATAGGAACAACAAACTCATCGTTGGTCCAATAATTCTTTTTCAAATTGAAGCTGTTGATCATCTCCTCATAAACGGAGTGACTGATTTCAAATAGCTTTGCGTAAAATAATATTCCTGCAGGGTCGCAGTCGTAAAAATTTATTTTTCTTTTTATTGTAAACATATTTAGTGTCCAATCTACCCTTTCTTGTTTTGCTTAGTTTTGACAGAAATTACACTCAAAATTCGATCCTCTAAAGAGGTTGTGTGATAATTGTATTTGTTCTTGCCGTCGCAAACTTCAGTTTGCGATTTTAATTTTTTTTCGCAGACATAAAGTCTGCGACTACCATCAATATCATAATTTCAACACACCCGTAAAGAGAGAGGGTATTCGAGTCGTTTTAATATACTAATTGATATATTTTATTTTTAATGGGATAAAAATTATCAATTTGACTTATAAGTTCAAATTGAAGAACTTTGTTTTTAGAAAACTTAACCAAAAAGAAAAAATGCAAAAGACAGAATCTCAAAGTGTAAAGCTGCCTGTAATATACCGCTATTTATATTTCATCAGTGGTGTACTTTTAGTAGCAATTGGTGTCATTGGAATTTTTCTGCCGATACTTCCGACAACCATTTTCCTGATTCTGGCTTCTGCCTGTTTCATCAAAAGTTCCCCAAAGGCTAACGAATGGCTGAGAAATCATAAAATACTCGGGATGTATATTAAAAACTACCAGGATAAATCAGGATTAACGATCAAATCAAAAATCTTCAACATCACTTTTCTCTGGATTATGATTTTAGCTTCTGCAATATTTTTTACTGAGCTTTTGGTACATCCGATTGCTTCTGCTCGCAATAGCAGTTGGTGTGACGATTCATTTGCTAATGGTGAAGACTAAAAGATAATAAAATTTAAAGAAAAAAAATTAAATATCTATTTTTTAAAATAAATAATATTTACAATAATTATTATAATAAACAACAAAAAATATACTTAATAGAAATTTATATATGAGTGACCAAGATTAAAAATTAAAATATAATATTATAGTTGTTATTAAAAAATTAATATTTTCAATAATAATTACATCTATATATGAAGTATTATAAAAAAAGTAACTTAATATTAATTTAGCAAAAAAAAATATATAAATAATAATTAATTATATATAACAATAATTGATTTTGTTATATAAAAAATAAAAAAAAAAAAAAATAGTAAATAATATATATATTATTTTTTTTTTTAAATTATTAAAAAGATTAAATCAGCTTTATATCATCCAGAAAAGGAAACTTTGTCCTGACTTCATTCACATAATTTTTATCAAGTTCAACAACAATTACTTTCTCATCATTCTCAACTGCAACAATTTCTTTTCCCATTGGATCAAACACACTGCTGAAACCTACATAATTTAATTTCGGATCCTTCCCTACTCTGTTGACTCCAGCGACATAACATTGATTTTCAATTGCACGGGCTTTTAGAAGAGTTCGCCAATGTTCAATTCTCGTATCTGGCCAGTTAGCTATGTTCACAATAAGGTGTGATCTTTTCTTTCCATATTTTCTGTAAAGCTCCGGGAATCGTAAATCATAACAAATCGTTAATCCGATTTTCCAATTTTTTATTTTTGTTAAAGCTGGCTTTACTCCAGCATAATAATTTTCGTTCTCACCAGAATATGAAAACGGGTGAATTTTCCGGTAAAGTTTTAAAAGATTTCCATCTGGTTTTATGTGAATGAGAGTGTTGTAATTGCGGTTGTTTCTTCGCTCAATTATTCCTGCAAAAATGTCTGCTGATTTTTCTTTAGCAATTGAAGAAAAAAATCTGAATGAATCTCCGTTAATAGTCTCAGACATTTCCTTCGACTTCATTGTGAATCCGGTGAGAGTCATTTCAGGAAAAACAAACAACTCAACTCCTTCAACTTTATTTATCATTGAAAGAATTTTTTGCTTGTTAGCATCCTTGTTTTCCCAGGCCGGGCTATATTGAACTAAGGCGATTTTCATATCATCCGATTGACATTATTTATTATCTTACACATCATTAAAATAATAAATAATTAACGAAATAGATTTGAGTAAATCAGTAGAAAAAATACCTGTAGCAATACTTGGAGCAACAGGTAGTGTCGGGCAAAAGTTTGTTGAATTGCTGGCAAATCATCCCTGGTTTGAGATAGCTGAACTCTGTGCTTCAGATAAATCAGCCGGGAAAAAGTATAAAGATGCAGTTGATTGGTTCCTTCCTTCCCCACTACCTGAAAGAGTTGGAGAAATTCTTGTACAAAAATGTGAGCCGACATTAAAATCTAAAGTCGTTTTTTCTGGATTGGATTCAAATGTTGCCGGAGAGGTTGAAACTGAATTTGCAAAGGCAGGTTACAAAGTAATTTCAAACTCAAAAAATCACAGAATGGATGAGGATGTTCCGCTTCTCATTCCTGAAGTAAATCCTGATCATCTTGAACTGATTAAAACTCAGGATTATGGTGATGGCTGCATTGTAACAAATCCTAATTGCTCAGTCATCGGACTAGTTATTGCACTGAAACCTTTGCTTGATAATTTTGGACTGGAGTCAGTTAATGTCGTGACTATGCAGGCAATCTCCGGCGCAGGTCATCCGAGAGTTGTAAAACTTGATATTGAGGATAACGTAATCCCTTTCATCGGCGGCGAAGAACCAAAAGTAGAAATTGAACCGTTGAAAATTTTAGGAGAATTAAATAAAAATCAGATTCGATTTAATGATTTTAAGATCAGCGCTCAATGCAATAGAGTTAATGTTACAGATGGTCATACAGAATGTGTTCAGGTAAATCTTAAAAAGAAAACTTCGGTCGAGGAAATAATTCAAACCTGGAGAAATTTTGAATCTGACCCTCAGAAACTCAAACTTCCATTAGCACCAATGAAACCTATTCACTATAGCGAAGAGGATGCTTTCCCTCAGCCAAAACACCAGCGAGATGCTGACAAAGGAATGGCTGTTTCAATTGGCAGGCTTCGTAAAGATAAAATATTCGATTTCAGTTTTGTAATCCTCTCACATAACACTGTAAGAGGTGCTGCCGGTGGGGCAATTCTTTGTGCCGAACTTATGAAAGCAAAAGGCATCATTTAGCAATTTCTCCCTGCTAGAATTGCCTCGATTGTAAGACGTTTTAGTTTTATATTTGAATAGAAATTATGCGTTCCCCTGTTAAATCAAAAAAAATATCTGCAGCAAATAAATCAGCTAAATTAGAATCGATGGGTGATATTCCATTATTTGGATTTGACCTGTTTGATTCCCTGCCTGATATGTATTTCCTTCTTGATGCAGACGGTGAAATTCTTAAGCTGAATAATAAAGCTAAAGAAATTATTAAGTCCAATTTAAAATCTACTCCCGCTAATTTTCTTGACCTGGTTGATTTGTGCAATCGTGAAGGAGTTAATAATATTTTTTTTCAATGCCTGAGTTTTGGAAAGACAACAGAAATTGAAACTCAGTTCCTGCTGGGAAAAAAGGAAATTGATGTAAGAATATCATTTGCATTTCATAAGTTCAATATTAACGGGAAGAAAATTGAATATGTTTTTACTGTCGTAAAAGATATCACTGAGGAAAAGACAAAGGATATAGAACTTCAGAGATTTTTCAACATTGTAGAGAGTAGTCTCAATCCTATTTTGATTACCGACTTACACGGAAAAATGATATACGTTAATCCGGCATTTGTAAAAGTCAGCGGTTTTAACAAGGAGGAATTGATTGGTAAAAATCCCAGAATCTTTGGAAGCGGGAAACTCAATAGAAAATTCTGGGATAAAATGTGGCAGACAATCTCAAGCGGCAAAGTTTGGTTTGGTGAGGTTGAAGATAGAAAGAAAAGCGGCGAACCATTTTACACGCAGCTTTTAATATCCCCTATTTTCGATAAGGATGAAAAGGTAACAGGATACTTTGGAATTCATCGTGACTTAAGTGAAAAAAGAACTCTTGAGAAACAATTAATCCATACTCAAAAAATGGAAAGTATCGGAACATTAGCCGCCGGTATCGCTCACGAAGTTGGTAATCCTCTTGCTTCAATTTCGGCATTGGTTCAAGTTGCGCAAAGAAGCACTGAAGATATTTTCATAAAGGAAAAATTGGATCTTGTTAAAAGTCAGGTTACAAGAATCTCTAAAATTATCCGTGACCTTGTTGATTTTTCAAGACCTTCAAATTTTGAACTTCAAAGAGTTAATATTAACGAGTGCCTGAAAGAATCCATTGAAATAACAAAGGTAGGAACTAAAGCAAAGACAATTGATTTTGATGTAAAGCTCAGTGACGACGTACCCAATCTTCCACTTGTAGCTGACCAGCTTGAACAGGTATTTGTCAATATTCTTTTAAATGCGGTTGATGCTATAAATGAAGTTAAAGAAGATAAGAAAGAAAAAAGAATAAGCATTGAATCTGCATTTTCACAGGACGAAGTTATTATCACTTTCAAAGATACTGGCAGCGGTATAAGTGAAGAAAACCTTACCAAAATATTTGAACCTTTTTTCACAACAAAATCTCAGGGAAGAGGTACAGGTTTGGGTTTGTGGGTTAGCTACGGCATAATTAAAAGTTTTCAGGGCAAATTGGAAGTTCAAAGCAATACAGGAATGGGAACTACTTTTACAATAAAGCTTCCTGTAGAAAAATAATAGAAGGAATCAAAGATGGCTGAAAGAATTCTGGTAGTTGATGACGAAGATATAATTCGCGAATCACTATCATTCATATTAAGAAAAGAAAAATACGAAGTGGAAGAGGCAGCAAACGGGAAAATTGCTTTTGAAATGCTTAAAGAATCTTCCTATGATTTAGTTATTACCGATCTGGAAATGCCAGTGATGAAAGGCATTGAGCTGCTTGATGAAATCAGGAAAATAAATCTGCAGACAAATACTATTGTGATTACAGCTTATGGTTCGATGGAAACTGCTATTGCTGCCTTACGAAGTGGTGCCAGTGATTATATTTTGAAACCTGTAGAGTTTGATGAGCTTTTAATAAAAGTTAAAAAGCTTTTTGAAGTTCGTGATCTTCATCTTGAAAACAGGATTCTGCGCAGAGAATTGCAGCGCGATTATGACTATACTAACATAATTGGTAAAAGCCCTGCTATCGCACAAATATTTGATATGATAAAAGCAGTTGCAGATACGGACAGCACGGTTTTAATTTCCGGAAACAGTGGTACAGGTAAAGAACTTGTTGCCAAAGCACTGCATTACAATTCAAAAAGATCAAACAAACCATTCATCGCACTAAACTGCGGAGCTATATCTGAAAATCTAATTGAAAGTGAATTATTTGGACATAAAAAAGGCGCATTCACGGGAGCAATCAGCGACAAAGATGGTTTCATCAAAGCAGCAGAGGGTGGAACTTTATTCCTCGATGAAATAAGTGAAATGCCGCCGCAGCTTCAGGTTAAACTTTTAAGAGCGATACAGGAAAAAGAATATACTCCCGTTGGAACGACAGTCTCGCTTCCTGTTAATGTAAGATTCATAGCTTCTACAAACAGAAATCTTATGGAGTACGTTAACCAGGGAAAATTCAGAGAGGATTTGTTTTACAGACTTAACGTCGTGGATATTCATTTACCTTTCCCTCAAGGAACGTGAAGGCGATATTCCTTTACTTGCAGAATACTTTCTTGATAAATATAGAAAGCAAATGAACAAAAACATTAAGGGTGTCTCCAATGATGCAATGAGAGCTATGATGAACCACGAATGGAAAGGTGAAATAAGAGAATTAGAAAACGTTATTGAGAGAGCAGTTATTTTTTGCAATGATGATTTCATAAATGTTAAGAATCTTCCCGTGCAGTTCCAGTCAGATACAGAACCATCAGATTATTCTCCTTCAGGCTCACTTGATGAATCTGTAAAAAGATTTGAAAAAGAAATTATAACCCGAGCACTTGAAGCAAATGAATTCAATAAAGAGAAGACTGCCGATACTTTGCAGGTTGGTCTCTCGACACTCTATCGGAAAATGAAAGAGTTAGATATTCAGATCTGATGCTTTTTGATGGAACCAAATTTTAAAGAGATGGATGATGTAATAATCAGTGATGATAATACTAAGCTTGATCTTGAGTTAATTCATAAATTTCTCTCAACATCTTATTGGGCCGAAGGAAGAACAATTGAAGAAGTAAAAAAATCAATTGAACATTCCATTTGTTTTGGAGTTTACAAAGGTGGTAAGCAAATTGGTTTTGCAAGAATTGTAACTGATTACACAGTGATCGCATACTTGATGGATGTATTTATTCTTGAAGAGTTTCGAGGTAAAGGATTTTCTAAGCTGCTTCTCAAAAGAATTTTTGAGGATGACAGATTCAAGAGCATTAAGAAGTGGCTGCTTGCAACAAAAGATGCTCATTCGCTTTATACTCAATTCGGATTTGGCGGGATAAAAAACCCTGACCGTCTGATGGAAAAAGTTGTCCAGAGAAAATAATTAACTTGAGAAAAAACATTAGATATATTTCTAAATTATGCGAATTTTAGGCTTTTTACCTTCTCATTACCGAGAAGATTTTTTAATTTTACAGGGCTTCTAATCACTTTCTTGATTGTATCGGATGGTATTGTCTTTGTTAGCAATTAGCAACTAATATTCAGTATAGTTTAATTACTCAAATCTAAAAGGGTCATATAATGAAAAATACATTCTTCTTTGTTTTATTTATCTCTACAATCGTTGCATTATTTGCTTTTGCATTTTCTTTTTCACAGAGTCAGGATCTGGACGGTAAGCAAATCTTTATTGACAGCAAGTGTAATAACTGTCATACAGTAACTTCCATGGAAATTACATCGAAAAGGATGATGCCAGCGATCTTTCAAATGCAGGTGCTTTAGGTGATGCTCATTTAATGGACTCGTACCTCTTGAAAGGAAGCAAAGATTAACGATCAGGATCATAAATTAAAATTTAAAGGGACTGAAGCAGAACTCGATGCATTTAGTTAACTGGCTGCTTACATTAAGACAGAATCTAAAGGTTAAAGTTTTAAGTCAAAATATATATTTCGTAAATGAACATAAAACAATTAAATAGAAGAACACTCATATTAATTATGAGTGTTTTTCTTTTGTATTCGGGATACTTTTGCGCAGTCTAATGAAGACGGCCTGATGTGCTCACGATGACTTATTCGTTCACCATGGAAAAGAATGGCAAGAAATTCCAATTCACGTCAGCGAATCCAAATTCAGTTCTTCAAGCCATTCAAAACTTGAAATGCGTTTCCTGTCACACAAACTTCGACGCCGAAGCAATTCCTCACAGCGAAAATCTTAAGTCTCAAAAACTTGCATAAGCTGTCATCAAAAACAATTAGTTAAACATATGTTTCATCCCAAAATTATTGAAAGCAACTGGCAATGAAAAAGATAAAGATTTAAATTGCATTAGCTGCCACGATTATCATTATGCAAGCAATCCAACCAAACCCGGAGCTAATTGGAGCACAGAAAACCTTCCTGGCATCATGTGGCCAATGTCATAAAGAAGCAAAGAAAAATTTGTTGAATCTGAGCACTTCAGTTCTTTTCAGGAAGGAATGCTGGGAGCGCCAAATTGTCTGCATTGCCACAAAAGTCCGGTTGCCAAGGTACACGAAAATGAAGACATCGTAACTGTTAAAAATCTCGCAGGAAAAATTAATGTTTGTCCTGTCATCTCGATTCGCCTGAAGTGCGTGCGCGAACTACTGTTACCGCCGGCTTTATAACCACTGTACGAAAAAAGTGTTCAGCGGTTCTGCATTGAATTCAGGCAATCTGTGACGCTGCGAACTTGTATTGATTGCCATAACTCTCACAACACTTCATAAAAAGCACTAATAACAACTCAGCTACTTTTAAGCAAAACATACCTGAAAACTTGTGGTAAATGCCATGATGATATATCGAAAGAATTTCTAGAAAGTATACACGGTGTCCGCGGTTTTAAGAGGAATGAAAGAATCCCCTGACTGCACAGACTGCCATGGTGAACATAATATACTTAAGCACGATGATCCGAAATCTCCTGTTTCATTTCAGAATCTATCAAGGGAAGTTTGCTCACCCTGCCATAGCTCGGTGAGACTATCGGAAAAATATGGTTTATCAAATAACAGGTTTGAAACTTTTTCGGATAGTTATCACGGATTAGCAGTTGAAGTTGGTTCCGTTCCCGTGGCTAATTGTGCAAGCTGCCATGGCGCACATAATATCAAACCATCATCAGACCCAACTTCAACGGTAAGCAAAGCAAACATTGTTAAAAACTTGTGGTGGCTGTCATCCCGGTGCAAATGAAAGATTTACAGTTGGCAAGATCCATATCACAAGACAGGAAGAAAGTGAACCGATAATTTATTTCATTGCAACGATGTATATCGGTTTGATTTTTATGGTAATCGGAATAATGTTCATTCATAATATTGTTGACTTCTTCAGAAAATCTAAAATCAAAAAGATGAAGCAGCGCGGACTTATCAGAGAAGAAAGGCATGGACACAAATTATATCTGAGAATGACGGTTAATGAAAGAATCCAACACGCCACTGATGGCGATTAAGTTTTCTGATTCGGTAATCACCGGATTTATGCTAAGCTATCCGAACTCCTGGTGGGCCTCGCATATTAGCGATTTAAGTAATGCATGCATTTGAATACCGAAGTCTTATACATCGAATTGCAGCAGTTGTTATGGTAGCCGTAAGTTTATATCATATATATTATGTCTCTTTTACCGGACGAGGGAGACAATTAATTAAAGATCTCTTACCACGATACCAGGATATCAGAGATGCTATTGATGTTGCTAAGTTTAATCTTGGATTTTCAAAAGTTAAACCAAAACTGAATAGATTTAGTTATGTTGAAAAAGCAGAATACTGGGCATTGATTTGGGGAACAATTGTAATGTCTGCCACAGGAGAATAATTATGTGGTTCAATAATTACTTCATGG
>JAXHLB010000006.1:0-38774 GCA_034522695.1 Ignavibacteriaceae bacterium
CCGAGATTTAATAAAAAGTTTTAATGAAGAAGTGGATATTAAGCTCGTTGGTTTTTATTTTGACTTTAGCCGTTACGGTTTTCATTGGATTCTATGCTGCAATATTTTTAATCGGTCCTCACACCGGTATTCTGCCTGAGGCATTTTTCATTCCCGTTGGAATTTTTCTTCTGATTATAATTATTGGAATACCTGTCTTGCTTACCCGATTTACGTTCCATCATTTCAAGGAAAAAGAAAAAAATAATCTTTCAAAATAAATTGAGTAAAAAGCATCAATGAAAATAATAGCTCTGGAAAAGGAATTGACCAATGCAAAGACGCTAGACTTCAGGAAAAATGCAAAAGCGGAAGCAAAGGCACTCTGGCAACTTTATCAAAACGGAATAGTACGTGAGTTTTATTTCCGCAAAGAAAAAAAATCGGCCGTATTAATTCTCGAAACAAAAACTAAAGAGGAAGCTAAAAAAGCATTGAGCAAGCTTCCGTACGTAAGTAAAAAACTTATAGATTTCGAATTGATTCCGCTTAAACCATACCCCGGGTTTCAACGATTGTTCAAATAAAAAAACCAGTGATTTCAGATATTGCATAAGAGATTTCTGAATTAGGCGGCAAAGATTCTTTTGGAAAGGGAAGTTTTTCCTTTTGATGCTGTACAAAAGTTTTTGAGGCACAAAAAAGAGTTTTAGAATTTCCTCCTCAATTAGCTATTTTCCTGCAAATAAATAATTCAATTTGATTAAACAATAAGCCAAAATGAAAAAAATATTTTTTGTATTCTCTTTGTTAACTCTTCTATCCTGTGCTGATAATTCAGACAAGATTGCTGAATTACAAAACCGAATTGATTCGCTTCAATTAAAAATCAACGATTCCTACAAACCGGGCTTCGGCGAATTTATGAGCAACATACAAGTTCACCATGCCAAACTCTGGTTTGCCGGTATAAATGAAAACTGGCCTCTTGCGGAATTTGAAATACACGAGATAGAAGAGTCAATTGAAGATCTTAAGAAATACCAGGCAGAAAGAGAAGAATCAAAAATGCTTCCAATTATAAATCCTCCACTTGATAGTGTGAGAGCAGCGATAAAAAATGAAAACCTGGTTTCTTTCAAAAATAATTTTGCGACACTTACAAACACCTGCAACTCCTGCCACCAGGCAGTAAAGTTTGATTTCAATAAAGTAAAGATCCCTGATTCACCTCCTTTCAACAACCAGGTTTTCAAAAAAGAAAAATAAGTTTAATAGTTTGTAGAATTATGAAAGACAATATTTTTTCTCTCTCTGTATTACTAATCCGCTTAATGGTTGGAGTAGTTTTTCTGTCTGAAGGAATTCAAAAATTTTTATTTCCGGATCAACTTGGTGTTGGTAGATTTATAAAAATTGGTTTACCGTTTCCTGAATTCTTCGGTTACTTTGTTCCTTCATTTGAAATCGTCTGCGGATTATTAGTTTTAATTGGATTGTTTACCCGGCTTGCTGCAATTCCATTAATTATAATTATGCTGGTCGCAATTGTCTCAACAAAAATTCCGATTTTACTTAATGATGGTTTCTGGAAAATGGCTCACGAAGCAAGAACAGACTGGTCAATGCTTCTCGGTTCAATATTTCTGTTATTAGTTGGTGCCGGAAAAATTTCTTTTGATTATTACCGTTCCCAAAATTCCGACAAATAAATTGAAAGAGCTGAAAGAACTCGCACTATTATTTTTGAAGTTAGGACTAATTACCTTCGGTGGTCCTGCTGCACATATTGCGCTATTTGAAGATGAAGTTGTGGCCAAAAGAAAATGGATGAGTCACCAGCATTTTCTTGATTTAGTAGGTGCAACAAATTTAATTCCCGGTCCAAACTCAACTGAAATGGCAATCCACACTGGTTATCACCGGGCAGGAGTTGCAGGATTATTGGTGGCAGGAATTTGTTTTACCCTGCCAGCAGTAATCATAACCGGAATATTCGCATACATTTATGCTAAGTATGGACAACTGCCTGAAGTTAAACCCTTTCTCTACGGAATTAAACCTGCTGTTATCATTATAATATTAAATGCTGTTTACAGACTAGGATTCAAAGCAATAAAAGGATGGAAGCTTGTAGTTGTTGCAATAGCTGTTTGTGCAATTAATCTCGCCGGATTAAATGAAGTTTTCTCAATTCTTGTTGGCGGAATATTAGGAGCAATTTTTATTTATTTTTCTGAAAGACCAAATACTTTAAACTCAATATTCCCTTTGTCAATTCTTTCATTCTTTTTTCTTCCATCAATAACAGAAACTGCGGAAAAATCATCAGCATCACTTACAACATTATTTTTAACCTGTCTGAAGATCGGTGCAGTTTGGTTCGGCGGCGGTTATATTTTGGTTGCGTACTTTGATGGAGAATTTGTCCAGGGTTTGCATTGGATTACACGGCAGGAACTACTCGATGCGATTGCTGTAGGACAATTCACGCCCGGTCCTTTTCTTTCATCTGCAACATTTATAGGATACCAGATCGCCGGAATATCAGGTGCAATTGCTGCAACCGTGGGAATAATAATTCCTGCTTTTGTTTTCGTCGCGATATTAAATCCTCTAATCCCCAAACTCAGAAATTCAAATTTCTTTTCTAAATTTTTAGATGCTGTAAATGTAAGTGCTCTAGCAGTTATGCTTGTGGTTGCTGTTCAACTTGGCAGTGAGGTTCTTATTGATTGGAAAACGTGGGCAATTGCTTTGCTGAGTCTTATTGCTTTTTTTACTGTCAAAAAATTAAATGCCGCTTATATTATTTTAGGTGGAGCAGTACTAGGATACTTATTAAGTTTCTTCTGATGGTTCTATCCTTTGATGAATTTTTTTTCTATGCACCAATAATATTTTAGGATGTCTTTTACGCAGTTAAGAAATCGTTTTATAAACTTCTTCGGGATAAATAAAAACATTTCCGCGATGATTATTCTGGTTGTGCTGGTAATGCTCGGAGAAAAAATGGGCGAACGGTTTCTTCCTTTATATATTCTTGCAATTGGAGGAACTAATCTCGCAGTTGGTTTTCTTAATGCAATGGATAATCTGTTGAGTGCGCTTTACTCTTTTCCCGGAGGATATTTAAGCGACAGGATCGGATATAAAAAAGCGTTAATGCTTTTCACATCCGTTGCAATGCTTGGCTATTTAATTGTAATTATTTTCCAATCCTGGCAAGCAGTGTTCATTGGTTCCGTATTGTTTATTGCCTGGAGTGCTGTTTCTCTTCCGGCAATAATGAGCTTAATATCCAAAACTGTTCCTGCAAATAAGCGAACAATGGGAGTGACGGTTCATTCAATAGTGAAAAGAATTCCGATGTCACTTGGCCCGCTGCTCGGAGGAACATTGATTTCCATTTACGGAACCACAACTGGAATCAGAATTTCATTTGTTGTTGCATTTGTGCTTGGCCTGGTTGCGTTAGCTGCCATCCACCACTTAATGGAAAACGAAATTGTTGCACCCAAAAGCAGTGAGTTAAAGGATCTTCTAAGATTAAAATCTTTTAATCCGGCTTTACGGAATTTATTAGTATCAGATATTCTGATAAGATTCGCTGAACAGATTCCTTATGCTTTCGTTGTAATCTGGTGTGTAAATAATTTAGGTGTTACTGCATTTCAATTTGGAATTCTCACGGCTATTGAGATGGTGACATCAGTGCTGGTTTATATTCCTATTGCTTACTATGCAGACAGATATTTCAAGAAGCCTTTCATATTAATAACTTTTTTCTTCTTCACGATTTTTCCACTGGTAATTTATTTCTCCAGTTCATTTGCTGCTCTGGTAATTGCATTTATCATCAGAGGTTTGAAAGAAGTTGGTGAGCCGACACGAAAATCTTTAATAATGGATTTAGCTCCTGAGAATGCGAAAGCGGAAACGTTTGGTACATATTATCTCTTTCGCGATGTTGTTGTTTCGATTGCAGCATTGAGCAGTGCATTTCTATGGAATATTTCTCCGTTCACAAATTTTATTACGGCATTTATCTGCGGTGTTATTGGAACTGTATGGTTTGCTGTTTGGGGAAAAGATTTTAAGAAGGAAATAGTTTAAGCGGTATAGAAAATTTTATGATTAATAAGTCTCTTCAAAATATTAATACTCTGCTGTTCGATTTGGATGGAACATTGCTCGATTCCTTCTCGGTGCATCTGGAAGTTTTTAAATCCACCTTTGAACAATTCGGAATACAATTAACAAAAGAAAAATTTTTAAGCAACTACTCGCCTAACTGGTATAAGACTTATGAAGCACTGGGACTCCAGAAAAGAAGACTGGGAGTACAGCAGATTCATTCTGGCTTAAAGAGGTTGAAAATAAAACCGCTCAACTTTTCCCTGAGGCGCAGGAAACGCTCACAACCCTTGGTAAAAACTATTCGCTGGGTCTTGTCACTTCTGGTTCAAAAGTTCGTGTTGAGAAAGATTTGAAAGCCACAGGCATACAACATTTTTTCAAAACTGTGGTAACCGGCGACGATATCAAAGCACCTAAACCTTCACCGGAAGGTCTGGAAATTGCTTTGCGAAACCTGAACAAGCAGGCAGATGAAGTAGTGTATATTGGCGACTCTTCTGCTGATTACGAAATGGCTAAAGCAGCCAGAATTCATTTCATTGGTGTTGGCAGTGAGTTTAATAATCTAAATGCCAATCATTCCGATTATACAATTCACTTATTAATTGACATTCCTAAATTACTTGGCATCAAGGAGTAGAATATTGTCATCAAATAAATTTTCAGTTTCTGCAAAAATTAGCTCGTCACCAAAAGTTGTTTACGAGATCATCGCAGACTATCGCAACAGTCATCCAAAGATTCTACCTAAGCCACCATTTGTTTCTTTGATTGTTGAACAGGGCGGTGTTGGAGCAGGGACAATTGCTCGGGTGCAAATGAAAGTAATGGGTAAGCTGCAAACGTTCAGAACGGTTGTAACTGAACCTGAACCGGGAAAAGTGCTGGTAGAAACGAACGATACAGGTTACATCACAACTTTCACTGTTGAGCCTCGTGATAACGGAAAAAATTCTTTCGTTACATTCACAACAGAAATTTCGGATAGTTCAAGCTTTGTTAAAAAGCTAGAGTTTCGACTTACAAAGCTGTTACTCATCCCGGTTTATAAAAAAGAATTAAAAAACCTGGCTGAATTTGCATCTGAACGGAGTTAAATTTTTAAAAAATGAATACGGAAATAAACAAAAGTATTTTTAAGTCCTTTCCTGAATTTGAGAGCGAAAGACTTCTGTTCCGAAAAATTTTACTGAGCGATGCTAAGGATTTACTTCTCATCAGGTCTAATGATGCTGTTATGAAATATTATGGATGTAGCCCAGGCTTGAATCAATCAGCGATTCAGAAAAACTGATTCATACCGATTCAGAATCTTATGAAAAGGAAACGGGAATAGACTGGGCAATTGTTGAAAAACATTCGAATAATTTTATCGGTTACATTCGGGTTCATTGAGGATATTTCCCTGAACACTGCCGGGCTGAAATCGGATACGCACTTAAACCAGAATTTTGGGGCAAAGGTTTTATGTATGAAACTATAATCACAATGGTAAGGTATGGTTTTGAGAATATGAAGCTCCACAGCATTGAAGCAAACGTAAATCCTACAAACGAAAAATCTAAAAGAGTGTTGGAAAAGATCGGCTTTAAAAAGGAAGCTTATTTCAGAGAGAACTATTTATTCAACAATAAGTTTCTTGATAGCATAATTTATTCACTGCTTGAAAAAGATTTAATAGGAACAGGAAGAAGATAATAATTCTCAAAGTATGGATTCTTTTGAACACATCAATTCAATGACACGCCAGGCATATAACCTCGCCGCTCAAAAATACCACGACCTTTTCCACAACGAGATGAATGAAAAAGAATATGACCGCAAACTACTGGATTCTTTCGCTTCCAGATTCAACATAGACTCACTTATTTGTGATGCAGGCTGCGGACCTTCTGCACATCGGAAGATGCTTGTTTAAAAGGGAATAGTAGTTGGTGTGATATATTCTAAATGTGTCGAGCTTGCAAAGTTATAATCCTGATATGAATTTGAATGTGCAAACATTGTAACATGCCGTTTGATGATAATACATTCGATGGAGCTGATATCTTATTATTCAATAATCAACACTCTAAAATTTATGTTCAAAGATTTTTTACTGAGTTCCACAGAGTGTTGAAACCAAACGGTTTTTTACTTGTCGCTGTTAAAGCCGGCACAACTGAAGGATACGTTGATGATCTGCTGGGAATAAAAACCAAATTTTACTTCTCTCTATTTACAAAGGAAGAGATTGTCAGCTACTTTATTGATGCAGGATTTTCAATTGAGTTTGTTGATCAACGAATCCATATGCTTCTGAAACAAGTCTAAAGAATTTTGCGATTGCAAGAAATGGTAAAAAATGATATGATTATTTCTTCTAACTGGCTACTGCATCGTCACTAAAGTGTGCTTGTTGTTTTTGCTCTATAAATTATTGCTGCTTCTTACAAACAAGACAACATTAATAGGTATTTATCTAAAAGAAAAAAATGATGAGTTGTTATGAATATGACTAAGGTTGAAGCAAGTGTAGAAATCAATAAACCGGTTAGAGATGTATTTGCATACGCATCCGATTGGCGGCATTGGGAAGAATGGCGGGAAGGTGTATCTGACCTTAAACCAACTACAAAGATCGAAAGGGGCAACAACGCACGATATGCGTATAAAGCATTAGTTGCAGGTATGAAATTTAATCTTGAGACAGAGATTCATTATTTCAAAGAAAATGTAGGGTGGCAGGGGATAGTAAACAAAGGATTTCCACACAAGATGCAGTGGGTATTTGAAAATAAAGTAAGTAAAACAAAAGTTACTTATACCATTGAATTCAGTCCGCCCCTTTTTTTAATCGGGCCCTTGCTGGACTTTTTTATACTGAAACCAAGCTGGCAGCGAAAGCTTGAGAAAACACTTAACAACCTGAAGATTCACCTCGAAGGTCCTCCGGTAAATAAAGTATAACACCTTTTAATTAATTGCAGCTTGTATTTCCTGCCAATAGTCAGCCTGCACGGCATTTTCTAAATCTTCTAACAGGAATGAAACGAAAGCAAGTTGATGGTTTTTTGTTTGGGGTTTATTTTTATTTATTAATAAATAAATATAAAATAAAAAAATAAATTATAAAAATAAATTACTTCAATTTGCATTTGCAGATAAGTAAAGTATTTTGAAAATAATTTTTACCCGACTACCTTTTTAGCCGGCAAAATTTTTATTCGTTAAATATAAAAGGCTCTTTAAATATTTAGTTCATACCGGATTAACAAAGCCAAGTCCCGTTAGAGACTAAATCTTTATAAAAAAAACACCGACATAAATCAAAGTTTCATCGGGACGAAATAGAACATAAATTCATACCCGTATAGACGCAGCAATAAAAGGGGTCAAAAATATTAGCAATCATTTTTTTTACATTTCTTATTTCCAAATCCTAAAGAATTAAAAATGCACCAGTGTCCATTTGCCAATAGCCAAATCATTATTTAGCTTTGCACCCTCTCCCATAGCCCGGGCAGCATTAATAATTTTTATTCCATTTAATTTTTAAGGAGGCAAATTATATGAACCCGGCAACATTCAAACGAATAGCAGGGGACTACTTCAGAACACCATTGGTTGTGTTGATATTCATTTCGTTTTTATTCTCGCCATCCTGCTCAGACCAAAAAGTCCCAGAGACACAAAGAGCTTATTTAACACCCGAAACATTGTGCGGGACAGTTCAATTCTCAGATGGCTGCAGTCCGAAGCTGGATACATTAATTGGTTTCGGGATCGCACTAATTCATCATATGACGTATGAAGATGCAGAATATACTTTTGACCAGGTTATTGAACTGGATAAAGACTGCTTCTGGGGTTACTGGGGTAAAGCAATGACTTACATTCATCCTCTCTGGCCGGATGTACCGGATTCTGCTTTGCTTGAGAAAGGTTATGTAATCAGCCAGAATGCTTTAAGTCTTGCAAAAACAAAAAAGGAAAAACTTTACGGGGCAGCAGTAGCATCTTTTTATGAAGATGGATTGAATAAATCTAAGCCTGCAAGATTGGAAGCGTTTAAAAACGGATGGATGACTGCACGAGAGGAACTGCCCGAAGATATAGAAGCTCGTATGTTTTCTGTATTGACCATGCTTGCAACAGTTTCTCCATATGATAAATCTTACAAGGTGCAGCGTGAAGCAGGAGAAACTGCTGAAAAAGTGCTCGAGATAATTCCGGATCATCCCGCAGGATTTCATTATGCAATTCATGCTTACGATGTTCCTCAGCTTTCCGGCAATGCTATTCGGGTTGCAAAAAATTACTACAAAATTGCACCTGAGATTCCTCATGCTTTACATATGCCCACTCATATATTCACTCGCCTCGGTTATTGGGACGAGTCGATAGAGCTTAACTCCCGATCAGCAGCGGCTGCCTGGAGATCACCTGTTGGCGATCAGATTTCGGGGCATTACTTTCATGCACTTGACTACCTTGCTTATGCTTATCTGCAAATTTCTGAATTAGAAAAAGCAAAAAATATCGCTGCGGTTCTTGACACACTCGGCGGCACATATCAACCTGTAGCAGCTACTGCTTATTCTCTTGCGGCCGTCCCGGGCAGAGTATTACTCGAATCTCAAATGTGGTCGGAAGCTGCAAGCCTTTCGTTGAACAATCACACTAATTTTCCATGGAATAAGTTTCCACAATATGAAGCCTTGATTTACTATGCAAAAGGAATCGGCGCCGGCAGAAGCGGCAACGTTACAATTGCTCAGCAATCTTTTCAGAAATTAGAAGAACTACAAAAAACATTCACGGATTCAGAATCAAATAAATATTGGATCAATCAAATTGAAATACAAAAGAAGGTTGTAAAAGCATGGGAACTGTATGCACAAAATGAAATGGAAAAATCCCTGGAGACTATGATTGCCGCAGCAGATCTTGAAGATGCAACAGAGAAAAGTCCGGTAACTCCGGGGCAGTTGCTTCCAGCCAGAGAAATGCTTGGCGATTTATACCTGGAGCTAAATAAACCAAAAGAAGCACTGAAGCAATATGAACTCACATTGGAAAAGAATCCAAATAGGCTCAACGCACTCTTTGGTGCTGGAAAGTCTGCAGAACTTATCGGCGATAAAGAAAAGGCTGCTTTTTATTTCACGGCACTTCTGAAGAATAATAAATCTTCCGAACCAAATAGTGAAAGAATAGCACACGCTTTAGAAGTAACAACTAAAATTTAAAAACCAGAATAAAGGATTTAAGAAATAAATTTATCACAAATAGCAAGGGCGAGTTGATCACTCGCCCTTTGAATCTGTAATCCCGTCTTGACTTGTCGAGACAAGGTTACACGAAAATCACTTCAAAAAAACTATCCGCCGTTTTGTTAACGCAGGAGTATCATCTTCTTTGTCTCAGAAAAATTACCTGCTGTTAGTTTATAGAAATAAGTTCCGCTTGGTAATGCTTCAGCATTAAAATCGGTTGAGTAATTGCCCGCAGGTTTTTCTTCCTCCACTAAAATTGCTATTTCATTTCCAAGAACATCATACACTTTCAATGTTACGAAAGATATTTCCGGAATTGAATAACTTATTTTTGTAACTGGATTAAATGGATTGGGATAATTTTGATAAAGATAATATCCCTCCGGCATTTCAATTTCTGGATTAACTCCGGCTGTACCTTGAGGAACAATTTGTTCAACGATATTAACAGCATTTGCAAATTCATCTATACCACCAACCACATATAAACCTCCTCTGTACTCAGCAGTTGCCATCCAGTGCCGCTTGGAACTTATTTCCAAAGTATCGAGCGCCCAGGAATTGGTCGTGATATCATAAACAATAATACTTTTATAATCGGCTCCTGTATTTCCAGCAATATTTCCTCCAATGCAATAGATCAGATTATTTATAATTCCGAAGGCACAAGCACCAACCTGATAAGGTGAACTTGCAAGCTGGGTCCACTGGTCGGTGGCGGGAGAATATTTATAGAACTCAGAGTTGTCCCATCCGATAATGTACACTGCATTTTGGTATAAGATTGAACTCATATCCCAGGTTCCTAAAGCTGTACTGGAGGTTCTTTGTTGCCCAGGTATTTGCAGCAATGTTGTAAGCAAATACTTCCCCGTAAGCATTGAACAAATAAATAATTCCGCTCAGTAATTCTGAAGTAAGACCCCAATCCTGATAGGTGTTTGGACTATTTGCAAGGTAAGCCCATTCGCCTGTATTTAAATTATACCTTCTGTTTAAGTATTCCCCTCCATACCATCCTCCTAATAAATAAACGTAATCACCGGCAAGTACAGTTTCAACATCCCATACCATATCATCCGGGATAGTATCGTGGTAAGCCCAGCTAGTACCGTCGAACTTATAAACACGCTGATAAACTGTTGTACCTGACCAGTCATCAGAGCCTCCGAAAAGATAAATTGCGTCATTCCAAACTTCGGCATTGCCTGCGCCAATAGGTATTGGAAGATTTGGTAATTGCTGTGCGTGTGAAATTAATGAATAGATAAGAACACATACGATTGTTAGTAAGTGTTTCATGACTCCTCCTTTTTTTGTTTGGGATAAACTTGCTAAAATTAATTGCCAATGTCAATTAACAATTAGCAAACAAAAACCAGAGTTCTGTTGCCATTTAGAAAGTATTTTCCTAAGCGTAGGGAAGAAAAAATTAGAACTAGGTAAGCAGTAAAAAAGAAGGGGCACTTGGTGCCCCTTGTAAATTTATCTATAGAATCAAATGCAGTTCATCAACATCGAACTACGGATAGATTTTTGATGTAAAATTAAAAGTTTCAGAATATCCTCTACTATTGTCACCGCCATAACCATTAATCAGTGAAATAAAAGAATCGGATGCAGCAGCATCTATTGATGATATGGGGGAGATTTCTATAGTATTCCACTGATAAAATGCATTTGAAGGTAAACCTAATCCTTGAGGACTTAGATTTGGTATGTTAGTGCTGTTTCCATCGGTGTATATAAAGAACTGTGGTCCCTGGCCCATCGGCAGTATAAGAACTATGTTTATGCCTGCTCCACTTCCTTTTGTCCATAGAAACTGACTTGTTGTGTCTATGCCTATTCCGTTGTTTGTAGGAAGATTGAGTTGAGGTGCACTTACAAGTGTAATATTAATTCCTGTTGAACCACCACTAATCCCTTTTTCAGAATAGAGAGTTATACGTGAATTCGGTATTGCCGAAACTGTTGCATTGACATCTATCTGAAATGTGGCCCCACTAATTGAGGGCACCGTATAACTGAAATTATCTGTAAGCCCCACTCCACTTTCACCAGAGAGAGATATATATGCATTCCCAAAATTCAAATAAAGGTTTTTATTTATTATTGCATAGCTGGATGACGGGCGTGTAATTGATCCAGTAATATTTTGCTCAGCAGGGTCTGTAAAATCACTTGCTACAAAATTGTTGTTAGTAAATGCTCCGCCATTACTAATTGTAACATTGTTCTCTGAACCATAAGCATCATATTGCAGGGGCAACCCATTAGGATTAGAAGTCCAGCGAAGAACCTGGAGATTACCGGTATAGGAACTTGTTGAGCCTTTCCAATCAGCAAAAATCAAGTATGTTCCATTTGTCGGATTTGCTACAGTCGACCAAGCCTTAGTACCACTAACAAAGAAAACCATGGTTGTTTTCCCGGCTGCTGGTGGAACCGTCCCACTGATGGTTGCTGACTTCATAGGTGTAGTAGAGGTAAGATAAAATAAAGTTGGATCTGAACGCGTTAAACCTTGATAGACTACAGCAGATTGTTGAAAACCACTTATGATAAGTCTAATTTCGTATGGAACTGTTACGTTCGAAACACTAAAGTTACCACCAGCACCTGTAGTTGTGGGAGCTTTTCCTTTTATAATCACTGTAGCGCCGGCAATAGGTTCACCATCAATATCTTTTACATATCCAGTTACTGTTATCGATTGTGCTGCAGTAACATTAGCATCTGCAGTAACGTTCCCATCAGAATTTGTTGCTGTCAATGTGAAGACAGTTGCCGCAGATACAAAGACTGTTTTCGAACCGCTGGTTGTTGGAGTTACGTCACCAACACCAGGAGATATAGATAAGCTGGTTGCATCATTTACTTGCCAGCTTAAAGTCACTGAATCACCGCCTGCCGGGACAGTTGAAGGATTCGCAGTGAATGAAACAATTGTTGGCTTGTCACCGTTTGGGTCACTAGGTGAGTCTTCCTCGCAACCTACAATAAATAGTAGAGAAAAAAATGCAACGCATAATATTATGGTTGCTTTGAAGTATAGTTTGTACATAATAGCCACCTTTTTATTGCTGAATAATTAGTTAATTAGATTTTGATAAAATATTTTTTTGTTGAACATTGAACCGGCTTCGTTCTCTGAATAGACTGAACTTCTGAAAAGTAAATCTCTGGGAAGTAAAAACTTTACTAAAACTTGCACAATAGCCCCTATCGAAAAGGTATTAGTTTCTGGAAATTTTACTTCGGGAGAAAATCACGTGTGCAGTCTTAGGTAAGTTACTAGTGGCTGTACTCGTGCCCTCTCGGAGTAAAGCATAATTTCATTAGCAAAGTTATAGGTTTAATTGATATAAGCAACTATTCTTGTTGATTAGGGATTGTTGCTGATGATTAATCAAATATTTTTTTTTGCTTGTTTACAAACCGAAAAGGGCGGTTACGGGTAAGATGATGCGTTAAGGTATTAAATTAATTCACGGAAAAAAATTTTGAGTCTTGTAGTAAAGGCGAGCTGTGGGCTCGCCTTTTAATTGTTTTGATCCTGGCTTAACAAAATTCTTTAAGCAAAACAGTTCTGTATGGACTATTTCGCTGAAGTGTCCGCTGGTTTGGAAGTCTCCATAGGCGCTCCAAGATTTCCTGAATCTCCCATCTTAGTATTACCATTAAAAACAGCTCCGGCATCAACCGAAAGTATTTTTGTGATAATATCACCTTTTAGATTTCCCTTCGACTCCAGCATAACCTTTTCTTTTGCTTTTACTGTTCCGGTAACCTTCCCGCCGATAGTAATGCTCTCTGCATTAATTTGTCCGTTCACTTTTCCATTTTCTCCAACAATTACCGTGCTTTGTGAGGTAATATCTCCCTGTACCTCACCGTCTAATCTGATACTTCCGCTGCAGCTCAGCTTTCCTTCAATCTTAACGCCTCTGCTGATTACAGTAGCCTCCTCTGTTCTTCCCCCGTCATATGAATTGCTTTTGAGCATATATGTTTCTCCTTATAATTAGTTTTGCATCACTGTTAATTTAGTTCAATTCTCTTTATTTCCCCAACAAGGTATAGAATTAATGTGTTTTTTTAAAACCTAAATTTACAACCCTAATCACAAAATCAGCATTGATTTCTATAAATTAAGTGTAGATGAAGTGGGAAGTAAGTTTCGAGATTCCTAATCTTAGTGACTTAGCGTCCCTGCCTAGCAACAGGTAGGGACGCTAAGATGCAAGAAGTTTTATAAAATTACATTTCTTTAAAAGTTATACCATCAGGCAGTTCAAACATTTTAGGATCCACTGAAGTATCCTGAATTTTTGTCGCTTCGATTACAAAATCATTTCCACCCATTTTAGTAACTGATTTTATCATAATATTATTCCAGGACCAGGTAAGAATTGGTGAACTGCCAAACTCAGCGCTGAATTTTTTACATTCTTTACCACCAATTACTTCTGTCCCAAGATCCTTCACTTTATAGCGCTCAAGTGTTTTAGGATCGGCTTTTGAATAATCGGTACTGGCGGCAGCATACCATGCTTTTTTAGTTCCTTCAGTTTTTCCTTCTTCATAAGAGTAGCTAAATCCATCTTTTCTTATTTCTATTGATTTCGATTTAGAAATACCAAGATCTACTGAAGTTATAAATAATTCTTTAGCACCGTAATCATCAAAATATAATTCTTGTTTTGTACCCATTGGTGCGTTATAAAATACTACGCCAGATTTTATTTCATACCTACGGCTAACAACCGGTTGCTGAGTTTCTTGAGTGTTGACGGTTTCCTGATCTGCACTCTCAACTTTTTTTTCTTCAGATTTTGAGCAGGCGATGAGAACTGTTAATGCAAAAATAAATAATAATAATTTTTTCATAGTGTTTATTCGAACCTTTCGTTTTGTGAATATTGATATTTTTTAGAGGATAATGAAACTCTGATTAACTTATTAATTTCTCGTTAAATGCCTGTACTTAATTCTATGCGGCTGATCTGCTTCAACGCCCAATCGTTCCTTTCGTTTTTCTTCATACTCTGTGTAATTGCCATCAAACCAGACTACTTTACTATCTCCTTCAAAAGCTAAAATGTGAGTTGCTATTCTATCCAAAAACCACCTGTCGTGACTAATAACAAGAACACATCCTGCAAACTTTTCTATTCCTTCTTCAAGTGCGCGTAATGTATTTACATCAAGATCATTCGTCGGTTCATCCAGCAGCAAGACATTCGCACCTTGCTTCAACATCATTGCAAGATGAACACGGTTTCTTTCTCCACCGGAAAGCAAGTTAACTTTTTTCTGTTGATCTGCACCGGAAAAATTAAACTGTGCAACGTATGCACGTGAATTAACCTGCCTGCTGCCCAGCATTATTGTGTCTTCGCCTCCGGAGATTAATTGCCAGATACTTTTTTCTGGATTTAGTGCATCTCTTGATTGATCAACATAAGACATCTTAACAGTGGAGCCAATTTTTAAATTTCCGGAATCAGGTTTTTCCAAACCTGTTATCATTCTAAACAAGGTTGTTTTACCCGCACCGTTAGCTCCGATAATTCCAACAACAGCGCCGGGAGGAATTGAAAATGTTAAACCATCAATCAAAATATTATCACCGTATGCTTTGCTAAGATTTTCTGTTTCGATTACAATATCTCCAAGTCGTTCTGCAACAGGAATGTAAAGCTCAAGTTCTTTCTGACCTTTTTCCTTTTCTTCTTTAAGAAGACTTTCATAAGAAGTGATTCTTGATTTTGATTTTGCATGACGGGCTTTTGGACTCATTCTAATCCACTCAAGTTCGCGCTGTAATGTTTTCTGTCTTTCGCTTTCACGTTTTTCTTCAACACGTAATCGCTCTTGTTTCTGTTCCAACCATGATGAATAATTTCCTTTCCACGGAATTCCTTCACCACGATCAAGCTCAAGAATCCAGCCGGCAACATTATCAAGAAAATATCTGTCGTGTGTAACCGCGATTACGGTTCCTTCATATTTTTGTAAATGATGTTCTAACCAGGCAACTGTCTCAGCATCAAGATGGTTCGTTGGTTCGTCAAGCAAAAGTATATCAGGCTTTTGAAGAAGCAATCTGCAAAGCGCAACTCTTCGTCTTTCTCCGCCGGAAAGAACCTTGCACAAAGTATCTGATGGAGGACATCGTAAAGCATCCATTGCCATTTCAAGTCTCGCATCCAAATCCCATCCGCCCATTGCTTCAATTTTTTCCTGAACTTCACCTTGTCTTTCCAGAAGCTTTGTCATTTCATCATCATCCATCGGTTCAGCAAACTTTGCATTTATTTCATCAAACTCTTTTAAAATGTCAACAATAGATTGAACACCTTCCTGAACAATTTCTCTTACTGTTTTTGAATCATCAAGCTTTGGTTCCTGTTCAAGATAGCCGATTGTAAAACCGGGAGAAACAACTGTTTCGCCATTAATATTTTTATCTACTCCCGCCAGAATTTTTAGGAGTGATGACTTGCCAGAACCGTTTAATCCTATTACACCAATTTTGGCTCCGTAGAAATAAGAAAGGTAAATGTCTTTAAGAATTGGTTTGTTGTTATAGAATTTACTTACCCCAACCATAGAGTAAATAATTTTGTTTGGTTCGCTACTCATTTAATCTGTCTTTTTTATGATGTGTGAAAATAAATAAAGTGTAGCACACCTTTAAGGTGTACTACACATTGGCGAGTAAATAATTTTATTTGCATCGTTACAAATTTATTAAAATCTCGTTTTTATGTTGATCAAAAATAGATAATCCTAAAAGGGGAGCCAAGTATAATAGATAGGAAAGATAATAGCCCTCGGTCAGTTAACCTTTAAGAGTTTATATGTTTGAAATTAGTTATTGGTATGGATAATTTTTCAGTAGTCAATTGAAAAAATACTTTGAGTCATTATGATTAATAAAAAGGAAATCAAAAAAGAGTATAAAAATCAAAAACATCCTGCCGGCTTGTATGCAGCCAAGAACAAACCTGATAACAAAATGTTTATCGGTACATCGATTAATCTGCCAGCAAAAATCAGAGGGATTACTTTTGAGCTAGAACTTGGAAGTCACGCCTATCGTGACCTGGCCGATGATTACAAACGGCTTGGCAAAGAGCAATTTGATATTTTTATTCTTGACCAGATTGAGGTTAAGGACGAAACCGACAGGGAATTACGAGCTGAGCTTGAAACTCTTGAAGTAATGTGGATTGAAAAACTGAAGAGTGAAGGGGTAAGTTTTTATAATAAAAAGTAAACCATTCTTCACCTTTTCCCGGATCGTAAAATATTCAGATAAAAAAAGTAGAGCGATTCGGTGAATCGCTCTTACAACTATTTCTTTGTAGGGGATAACTTTTATCTCAACAATACCATCTTTTTCGTTTCAACAAAATTCTGAGCACGCAACTGGTAGAAGTATACTCCACTTGCAAGCCCATTTGCGTTAAACTCAATCGTATGTGTTCCGGCTGTTTTGTATTCATCTAAAAGAACTGCCACTTCTCTGCCAAGTATATCAAATACTTTTAAGCTGACAATGTCGCTATTTGGCAATGAGTATTTAATTGTTGTCGTTGGATTAAATGGATTCGGGTAAGATTGATAAAGTACATACTCTTCTGGTATTATATTATTCTCATCATCAATCTCTGTAGTTGATGACCCTCCTAAAATATTGAACCCTTTATTATTGTTTTCGTGTATTTCAGTGATAGTCCCTTCCTGATCTAGTACTGCATAGATCCTTGGAAACGGAGGTAACCCGGATGGTACAACCCATTTAAATTCTACATCTTTTCTACTCCGGTTAAGGATTGTGCCATTCGTAAATACGGTATTCGTACCATTAACACCTATTATTGGTGTTCCTCCAGAATCAGGATCGCCGATATAAAATTTAACTGAAACTGGAGATGGAGTTGCCATCAAACTAAAATTTCTCACCCGTGCAGTAATTGTCAAAGTATCTCCAACTTCCGGTTTCCTGGGAGAAAAAGTTATGTCTTTTGTTTGAAATCTTTTTGTCTGATCATTCAAACTAAACCCTTTTTCCGGATCCAACCGCCAGGGAAGTGCAAATGTTGGATCGGAGTTATTTCCATAAGTAGTTTGCCACCAGGTTGGTGGAAATCCCGGAGGCGAAAGTTCCGGCTGAACTGCGTAATCTACAACAAGAGCATCATTCGTTCCCCAATAAGCGTATGGAGTAACAGCATATTTAACATCTCCAATACCCATATTAACATTCCCAAGATGTACTTTTAAATCGATAATATTTTCAACCGAAGCTTTGTGGGTTGACATTTTTCTGTTTGCGAATTTAAAGTTTGTTGAGAATCCGCCAAGCTCAGCTCCCACATCAATACCCATATCTCTTTCAGTACCTGCACCACTTTGCTGGAAGTCCGTAATTGACACGCTCCAATCATAGGATGATGATCCATCTAAGGAGAACCTGTCTGAAACATAGTTTGCACGAATCACTTCGGAGAGATTAGGGTTGTTTGATAAAGTATCATATGGATAATATGATAAAATATTCCCCACTTCATGGTCGGGGACATACTGCTGAGCAAAGTAACTTTTGCTTCCATACCACGTTGCCTGAACATTTTTAGGGTACAAGTGCGAAGTAAGATCTTCTTGAAAATGATTCATTTCCATGGAATACAGGATATTCCCATATATCATAATCTGCAATGGTAGAGTAGATTCGATCATCTTCTCTTGCTTCAACCTCAACACTGATTGAAATTGTTTGGCGGTTTGTTGAGTCCTTACTGAATTTTTCTCCATAGCTTCCTGTTGCCCAAAGTTTGTAGCTTGTTGAAACGCCAACTCCCATTGGTGCAGCTTCTATTTCACCTTCAACCTTAATGCCCGCTGAAATATCCCAATCATTATGAACTTCAGTTGAGACTTCTACTGACGAAGTTGACTGTTTTTTATACTGTGCCCAGAAATCACAGTCACCGCCATTGAAGCAGGCATTGACATCGTAATTTGTTCCATTAATCTCATCAAAGTGTATGGGTGGTGCATTAAGAGTGACGATTGGCTGAACTATTCCATAATCGTGATGAAGAGTTGGTGTGCCGACAGTAAAATCAAAGCCGTCGAAGTTGCCAACCGCAATGGCATACTGATGATAAGTATCATTCTGGTTTTCATCAGCAAATAAGCGGGCGAATGTTTTGTGAGTTCCGGTCGCCATATTTGAATCTTGGAAGGTGATGGCATAAGTTAAAAATCCTTTTCCGCAAGCGGAGTAACAGCCACAACATTCTTAACTACTAAGATGTCTTTTCTCCTATCCATATTTAGATCGCTGATTTTAAGATAGTTATTACTTTGAAGATAATCGTTGCCTCCTCCGTTTACTACGGGAATTTGAGCTTTGACTTCCAAAGTATAGTCATCTCTAACACTTGTAACACGAACTTGAGTTCCCGCAACAAAGATTACTTCATCACGCTTATTATACGTATCATTCAAATCTCCGGCAGCTACACAAAATTCTGTATATGTGTTAGGACTGTGTGATGTCAAAGTAAACTGCTGCCTTGGACCGACAGATATCGAGGAAAGGTTTTGTGATACATTAATAATATAGTGTTGAGATCGATGTATATTATTTGCCTTAATCACTGCGCTAAATACAAACTCATCATATTCATCACTATCAAATTGACCTTTTGCTGCTGCCATAACAAAAGCCTGCAGACCTGTGGTTTCTACCAATGGAACTTGAATTACGGTTGTTCCTTTTGGTACAATTAAACCATTTTCGAAAGCATAAACTCGAATCACAATAGGTACATAGGTGGAAGTAACTCCGGTTTCCCAGGTACACGATATTAATTCGTCGATTCCATCACCATTTAAATCAGCAGATTCGATAAAGTATTTAATGAAATGAGTGAGAGATGAACCACTAACTTTTAAATCAGAAAATCTTTTTATAACAGTGGCTTGAAGTGTCGAATCAACATCGTAAAGATAGAAGATAACCGAATCAGATTGGTCTCTGAATGCAACTAAAAATTCATTGGTATTATCTTCATCAAAATTACCGGTTCTTACATAAACTTCCTCCGTTTGTCGAATTTCTTCACCGACATCCAGAGTAATATTAGTTGTTTGGTTGAAGAATCCTGTAGTATCGAAATGACTGATCATTATTTCTAATTTCTGATTGGAATTACTCGTCCGCCAGATAGCCACTGCATCATCATATGGATCTGTATTGAATTTTCCTGTTGCAACATCAACATATGAATTCCTTCCCGGTCTGCTATCTTCACGACGAGTCGTTTTAGTCATCATGGTATCAATATCCAGCGAGTCGTGTGGAATTAAAATACCATCCGTTTTATATCTATAAACCTTTTGATAGCTTTTATAATTGGTACCACTCGTTGGATCTATATCTTCCATCCACAGCAGGAAAATATCCTGGGATTTGATGGTTCTGGGACCAGTTTCGTTTATGCGGAATGGATCCTCTTGCGGTATTAGTTGTTTGAAAGGAAAAAGTAGCAGCGCAAATAAAAAAAATGCGAATAGTAGTGCCCGATTCATTTAGCCTCCTGAAATGATTTTATTGAAGATTATTCAGAGAGGTGATAGCGTAGTTAGGTCTATAAGCCCTTCCCTATGTATTAATTTAATTAAAATCTAAGCATTTATTTATTTAAAACAAATCTCCAACAACTTAATAGTGATAAAATATAATCTCCCCCCATCCTTTTATTAAGACCTTCGTTGTATTTAGGCTAAAATAAAAAAGGACGAAATTAATTCGCCCTTTATTCTTCGATTGCTTGTTATTCTAACTTACTAAATAAAATAGTTTTCAAATAATAAATTAACGAAGCGGAACTTGTCCGTTGTAGCCTTAGCGTAAAAGAATCATCTTTCTTGTCTCAACAAATGAGCCCGCCTGTAATTTGTACAAATACATTCCGCTGGATAAACCTGATGCATCGAAAGTTATATTGTAAACTCCTTGTTCCTTCTCTTCCTTGACCAATGTAGCAATTTCATCACCGAGAATATTGTAAACCTTTAAAGAAACAAATCCGCGATCCGAAATCCGAAATCCGATATTGGTGCTCGGGTTAAATGGATTAGGATAGTTCTGCAGCAGTTCAAACTTATCTGCAATTAATTTTTCATCATCAACACCAACCGGATTTTGAACAACTACAACACCGGCCATTCCTGAACCACCAGGTCCGCCGTGTGGTTCACAATAGTAAGGATTAAGACCTGCAGTAGTAAAAGTATGCGTAAATTCCCATGGTGCTGGTGCTGCGGGTCCGCTTGTAAAACTGTTATCATCTGCTTTAACATTGTGAGTACCAAGAATATTTGTCCATCTGACAGCATCACCAACTGTAATCGTTAACTCTCCTGGCGAAAACGAAAAATTTTGAACTGTTACATCGTGTGTGGTTTGGGAGAAGTTAATCCCCGAAAGAAATAGGATTATTGCTAATGCGAATATCGAAGTGTTGAGTTTTTTCATTTTGTACCTTTTTATTTATGATAAATTTTTTGTTAATTACTAAAATCAAGCAAGATAAAACTTTTTAAGTAATAAACGGAAGTGCTTGAGGATTTTTCTGGCTAACAGAATTGGTTGTAAGAAATAACAGGATACCAATTCTATAATAATATGAGGGGCAAGAGAATTCCGCCCCCCATCTTGATTAATCCGAACTACTAATCATTAATTTTTAATTTCGCCGCCGTGATCACCAACAAGCATCCACTTGTCACCCTTCTTCATCAGGATGTCTGTCCAGCGCCCTTTTTCAGTAGTTGGTTTTCCCTCTGAATTTTCCATCACCTGTGTGTAATAGTAATGGACATAGGCAAAATTTCCATTCACCCATATACTGGCTGGAGTTAAATTGTAATATTTTGTTTTTCCTTTTTGATACCAGTAGTTCATTGCTTTAACAACATGGCTTTTAGGGCCCGGTGATTCGTTCTGGTAATTCCAGCCAAAATAAGAATCATCAAAGAATGATAGAAAAGCAGATGGATCATCAGACATACCCGCTTGCCAGTATGTTTCAACTCCTGCCCAGACAGCCTTCTGCTCGTCAGTCCACTGTTGAGCCGAAACATTTGCGACAAAAACAAAAAGTAAAAGAGTGGATATAGAAATGCCAATTAGATTTTTCAAAATAGCCTCCTTAATAGGTTATTAATGTTAATAAATTGAACTTAGCTTGGTGTAAAATTGTAAAAGATTAATTAATAAACAAACAGCAACTAATTTTTTTTATCAGGATTTATCGAACGGGGTTAAGAATTGTTGTAACTAACATTTGTTGCGGCCGATCTTAATGTATCAGTTACTCAAGATATAATTTCTGGTAATCCCCTCTGAGTTTTTCAAGAATTGATTGATGTTCGGCTTCTTCTCCTGAAAGTTCCTTTAAGCCTTCTTTTGCTTTTTCTCTTAATACGCCACGATCTATTTTACCATCTTCTAATTTGGGCAGCTCTGTAATAAATATCATCTCATCTGGTTTTGCCATTGAACCAATTTTTTCGGAGATAAAATTTCTCAACTCTTCTTTGAGGAGTGGCGTACCTTCTAAATTCTTGAGCACAACAAAAGCAACGATTGCATTCTCAATAATTTCATCAGATCTTTTTACGACTGCTGCTTCTTTAACTGAAGGATGTGCTACTAAAACTTTTTCTATTTCAGATCCACCGACTCTGTTTCCGGCAGATTTAATTACATCATCAACCCTGCCGAGTATCTTTATAAAATTACATTTCATCCTTATTGCAGCATCACCGGTAAAGTAGCTTCCCTTAAATTGTTTCCAGCAATTTAGGTTTGTTTCTTCCTTTTCTTCTTTGGCTGCCGTGAACATTGAGGGCCAGCTATCTTTTATTATTAAATAACCACCTTCACCTTCTTTAACTGAACTGCCTTCCAGATCAACAATATCAATTTCAATCCCAGGAAAAGGACAGCCAGTATAACCCGGCTTAAATTCAGAAGCTCCCGGAAACGGCGAGATTGTTATTGAACCGGTTTCTGTTTGAAGCCATGCTATTTACAATCGGACATTTTCGCTTTCCAACATTTTCATATAACCAAAGCCAGGTATCTCGTTTAATTGTTTCCCCTTTTATTCCTAATAACCTCAGACTTGAAATGTCATGTTTAAATATCCACTCATTACCAAGTTTCAATAATGCACGGATAGTTGTTGGATTTATATAAAGAATATTAATTCTATACTTTGAAATTAATTGCCAGTACCTGTCAGGTTCGGGATAGATGGGAACACCCTCATAAAGAAATGTAGTCACACCATTCAGAAGTGGGCCATAGATACTGTAAGTGTGTCCTGATATCCAGCTAATATCAGAAACAGACCAGATGATATCGTTTCCCTTAAGATCAAATATCCATTTTGCTGTAAGATAAGATTGAACCATATATCCACCAGTCAGATGAAGTAAGTTTACCAGATCTCCTTTCGGACCATTTGTGAACATGCTGAAGAGAGGATGTTGGGATAGGAGTGGAACAGCTTCACAGTCATCCGAAACTTTATCAATTTCATTTTGCCAGATAATCTCTTTTTCGGAAACTGTTTTCACCTCCTCTTTTGACCTTTTAAAGAGAATTACTTTTTCAACAGATGTCGAATTCTGTAATGCATTATCAACTTTACTTTTAAGATTAACCTGATTTCCTTTTTTAAGAACATAATCCTGAGTGATTACATATTTGCAGGATAGATTGTTTATCCTTTCTGCAAGAGCGTGACTGCTGAAATCACTATAAACAACAGAATGAACTGCGCCAATCCTGCTGCAAGCAAGCATTGCTACAACAGCTTCCGGGATTACTCCCATATAAATAATAACATAGTCGCCTTTCTGAACACCGAGCTTCTTCAGAACGTTGGCGAATTTACAAACCTGTGTGAAGAGAAGCTGATAGGTTAATATTTTATTTTCACCCGATTCACTTTTCCAGATGATGGCAGCTTTGTTTCTTTTCTCGGTAGGCAAATGTCTGTCGAGACAGTTGTAGCTCAGGTTGGTTTTACCGCCAACAAACCATTTTGAGTTAAAAGCTTTTCCCTGCTTTACTTCCTTCCATAAGTTGAACCAATGGAGTTCTCTTGCTTCACCGCTCCAGAATCTTTCCTTATCAGCCACGGAAAAATCATAAACATTTTTATATTGGCTGAAAGAAGAAAAATGTGCGTCTTCTTTTAAATTCTTTTGAAGCTCTGAAAATATCTTCTCTTGGCATGATGATTATCGGATGGTTTCCCCGTTATTTTTTTCTGCTTGGCTTGACATTGTCCTGCTTAATTGGATTCTATATCTTATGCTGAAAAATTAGAGATTAGTACATACGTAAAAGCAATTGAGCAAAAATCAAACCTGAAAAAATTATTAAATTGTGGGTGAAATAGATTTTTTTTATCATCTGGATTAATACTAAAAGGAGTCAGAGAACCATGCAAGAACTTTTAAACCACACTTTCTGGGCAATACAGTTCAGAGTTATGTGATTGCACTGGGAATTATTATCGGCAGCTCAGCTGTTATTTTCATCTTCAAAAATAGTCCTCAGCAAGCTGCGCAAATGGGCTGCATCTACCGAGACAAAACTTGATGATTTACTTATTCGTGGATTGGAGAAAATCACTCATTCCGATTTTATATGTTCTTGCTTTCTACTTATCCGTAAAAACACTTACACTTCATCCTAAATTTGAACGAGCAATTGATGTCATCTCTGTAATTCTTGTAACCTTCTATATAATAAAAATGATCACTTCAGCATTCAGGTTCGGATTGCATTCTTATATAAAAATAAAAGCTGAAGCAGAGGAGGATGCGGAAAGAAGAATTAAGCAGATACGGGGAATAACTGCCATAATAAGCTTTTTTATCTGGGTTATTGGATTTGTTTTTCTGCTGGATAATCTTGGTTTTGAAATTACCACAGTAATTGCCGGGCTTGGAATCGGTGGTATTGCCATTGCTCTCGCTGCACAAGCTATACTTGGCGATCTCTTCAGCTACTTTGTAATTTTCTTTGACAGACCATTTGAAATTGGCGACTTTATAGTCATCGGAGAGTTCAAGGGAAGTATCGAACACATAGGAATTAAAACTACCCGCGTAAGAAGTCTGAGTGGCGAGCAGCTTGTTTTCGGAAACTCAGACTTAACAAGTTCAAGAATTCAGAATTTTAAACGAATGGAAAGAAGAAGGGTAGTATTTAAAATTGGTCTTATCTATCAAACTTCTTCAGAAAAACTTGAGGAAGCTGTTGAGATAGTTAAGAAAATTATTATTGACCACCCGGACGTAACATACGACCGCGGACACTTTGCCAGCTTCGGTGCTTTCAGCCTCGATTTCGAATTTGTGTTTTTTGTTCTGAGTAATGATTACAATCGGTATATGGATATACAGCAAGATGTTAACTTTAAGGTTTATCGTGAATTCGAAAAAAGAGGAATTGAGTTTGCATATCCAACTCAAACTTTATATCTGAACAAAGAAGAGAAAGCATAAAACAAATATATTTTTCAAGTTTGTTGGGTTTATCAGAAACTGTTGTCCAAAGGACTCCTTCGGAGAAACAGTTACTAAAACAATTTTGATTTTTTTAGCCCACGACTTAAGAGACTGTGTGAAAATTATTAAGGGGGACTAAAAGTAAATTTAGGCACGAAGATTAGCCGAAGCAACTGATTAATTAAAAAAGAGATCCCTTTCGACTCGTCTCCCTATAGATCCGAATACGAAATAACAACCATGCGTATAGTCTGTTTAATCATAATTCATATCTTCGCCAAGAGGATTAGATGGGAATATCCCTTTTAAAATTGATTCCCATTTCATTTCTTTTCTGATAATCGGCTCAAGAAAATCCGCAATTTTTTTGTGGCCAAATCTGTTCGGATGTTTTTCGCAGCCGAAATCTCTCTGCTGGTTGAATTTAACATCCAGTTTGATGAAATGAATTTTCTTGTCTTTATTCTTTCCATTTAATTCATTAACAACACTACTGATATAATCGCAATGAGGATCTTTTCGCAGCGGGCTGCACAGAGCAAAGATGTGAGCGTTGGGGTAATGTTTTCGAATATTCTTTAATAAGCTTAAAATACGCTGTTCTGAACATTTCTCTTTTGGGGTGCGGTTTCTGCCAGTAATCATTTCTACCAAGACGAACAACAACTGCATCCGGCTGCCAGCGACTGAAATCCCACGGTAAAGAATCATTCATACAGCTCTGTTCATAATAATGAGGAAGCGGAAATTCGGAGGTGCGAAGCGAGTCGCCATAATTTTTCGTAACGCCTGATCCTGAAATTGCAACAATAGAATAATCGGCATCTAATTTTCGTGCAAGCTGGGGACCGAATGATAAATAACTGTTTTCGGTTTCACGACTAAACACACAATCCGGTGAATCACCTTCACTTCCGAATCCGGTAAAGTATGAATCACCGACGAATTCTATTTTTCTTTTTCTTTTTAGTATATCAATTGTTTTAACAAGATCTTTGCCGCCATCAAGAATAAATCCTTCAAATTCTGCCAGACCAAAAAGTGCTTCTGTACGTTTCCGTATTAATAATGTGTGAACTTTATTTTAAGACCGTTAGCAAGAACATAAATTGTGTCAGCAAGTTGTTCTGATTATTTTGTGAAGTCTTCCATCAATGAAAATATTATAGTCATTATTTCCATCTTTCAATTTTATGGAACAGGAAGTTCCTTCAAACTTTGTTCGTATCTGAGTGCCCGGCCAATCGAATCTGACGCTTTTAGGATTTGAGAAATCAAACCTGCCGATATACTCAATGCTGGGATCGTCTGGATCTATATGCGATGAACTCTCAAAAAATTCGCAGGAAGTAATCAATTGAAAACCCAGTAAGATGATGAGATAAAAAAATATTCTATTCATTGATTTGAAAGATAGCAAAGCAGGAAATGTTTAACAGTGGGATTTTTTATATTTTTAACTGGCCGATATAACTAACAATTAAGAATCAAAATGAAAATAAACTCTGAACTTCCCAAAAATATATTAGATGTTCCCGTAAACCTGATAAAGCAGTTCACTCCCAAAATCAAAAAGAAGACTTCTGCTAAAGTTGGTTTGCCGCCGGGCTCGATTTTCCACGTTGGTGAACAAAAAATCGAAAAAGTAAAAATCACTTTGACAGAGTACGATGAAAAAAATGTTGAAACCTGCGAAATTAATTCGGTGGAAGAAGTTGATCCATACACACTGACACACCGCAGGTTACCTGGGTAAGCGTTAGCGGACTTCACGATACTGAACTAATAAAACAAATCGGGGAGAAGTTTAACATTCATCCATTGGTGCTGGAAGATATACTCAACACTGAAACACGACCCAAGATTGAAATGGCCGACGACTATATTTTCATTGCGATGAAAATGCTCACATATAATCCAAGCGAAGACCAGATTGATACCGAGCAGGTAAGCTTTATTCTTGGAAATAGTTTTGTGTTCAGCTTTCTTGAAAAGTCCGACAACATTTTTTAATCCGATTAAAGACAGAATTACAAACAATTACGGTAGAGTAAGAAAGCAGACTTCTGATTATTTTTTTTATGCGTTGATGGACGTTGTGGTTGATCAGTACTTTTTATTGCTTGAACAGATTGAACAAAATATTGAGTCGCTTGATGATGAGGTGATAACAAATGCCGACAGATCACAGATTGAAAAAATTTACAATCTTAAAAAATAAATTGCTTCTGACCCGCAGGTCTCTCTGGCCATTAAGAGAAGCTTTTTACCCGGCTGATAAGGGAAGAATCGAAACTGATTAAAAAAAATAGTGCCTTACTTAAGAGACCTTCTTGACCATACGATACAAATAACCGAAACGATCGAGCTTCAGCGGGAAATTACAAACGGATTAATGGAAACTCACCTTTCTATGATGAGCTATAAAATGAACGAAGTGATGAAGGTGCTTACTGTCATCGCTACAATATTTATTCCTCTGACTTTTATCGTTGGCATTTACGGAATGAACTTCCCAAATATGCCCGAGATGAAATGGCCGTGGGCGTACTTTGCTTTGTGGGGAGTGATGATCTCCGTTGTACTTTTTATGATTTATTATTTCAGAAAGAAGAAGTGGTTTTGAGAACTACCGAATAGACCAACTCTGTCCCTTTAGGGAAGAATATTTCTAGAAAAAAATTTCAAAACGAATTTAAGTCCCGTATGGCTTGCCTGCTGCAAGCAGGGACGAAAATAGAAAAAATAAAATAATATTTCACAAACAAAAATAATTTCACTATGAGTAAACTAGCACAAATAAAAACAAAAGAAACCAGTGCAAGCGTTGAGGACTTTATCAACTCCGTTAAAGATGAAGCTAAGCGCAAAGACAGCTTCACAATACTTAAGCTGATGCAGAAGGCTTCAAAGGAAAAGCCTAAAAATGTGGGGCAGCTCGATGATCGGGTTTGGAAATAAAATTTATAAAAGTCCCGCCACGGAGAGAAGTTGAATGGTTTAAGATAGGTTTCTCTCCGCGCAAGGCAAACATTTCATTACACCTTGTCTCTGGATATTAAGAAGCACGCCGCTGAACTGAAAAAGCTTGGCAAGCACAAAACCGGTGTTGGATGCCTGTATATCAATAAGCTGGATGATGTTGATGTGAAGGTTCTGGAAAAATTAATTAATACCGCTGCGAAGTTTAAATAGCGGCCGTACATATATCGTCCCTGACGGGACTTAACTTTTTATGTATTCTATTTATCTATAAATATTCTGTCCCTACGGGACAGTTAATTTCCACAATGTAACGTTTTTAACTACATGACTGACAAATTCTCTCGCAAAAAACATTTTCTCCGTAGGTGGGACAACATATTTTTAGATAATAAAATAATAAGAATAGATTTAGAGTCCCTGGACGGGAACGAAATAGAATAAGAAATTAAAAGATTGCTTCTCCGGCAATCTGCCGGATCGCAATGACAGGTCGGTTTAATATTTTATTCACCAATTGATAAACCCGCCAAACATTTTTAAGTTTGCCTGTCTTTATTTGCTTACCCCGCTTACTGCAACTGTCCCTTTGGGGAAAAATGTTAACCGCTTAACAGGGAAGGACCGGATGAAAACATGGCAGATAATTAATACTTAAGCAAACTTTTGGAATTTTAATTTATAAAGGAGAACATTATAGATGGGAAATAATAAACCAACCAAAAAAGTGAAACGATCTTAGTATATGGTGCCGGTTTCGGTGCTGCTTTTGGAGCCGCCCTTGGAGCTATATTTGAAAGCATAAGCATAGCTTTTGGAGTTTCCATTGGCGTTGTAGCAGGAGTAACTATTGCTTTGGTTTTCGGGAAGAAGATTGCACAGTTGTTTGGCAATCCGGATAAAACCGATCCAAATGAAGAAAAAGAATAGCAATTGTTGAGTAAAACATAATTCTAAAAGTTCTTAATTGATATTAAAATAAACCCTGCATAAGTTTGTCCTGACTTTATTTGCTTACCCCGCTTACTGCAACTATTCTTTGGGGAAAAATGTTAACCGCTTAAAGAATTGACATTATAAAATACCAGCCGAAAGGATAAAGGCTAAAAATATTTAGTTGGGATTTTATTCATACTTTCTCAGGACAAAACTTATATGAAAAAAGGAGCTTTGATATTTCTTTTATTATTACCAACTTTACTTATGGCTCAATCAAATAAGGAAATTACAACAGATTTTCTCCAGTCTTTTGCTGATGCTTTTAATGCACACGACGCTAAAGCTATAATGTCTCATATGACTGATGATTGTGTGTTTGAGGCTTCGGCGGGATTAGATTTTGACGGCGAGAAATTTACAGGGCAACAACAGGTTAAGGAAGCATTTGAAAAAGTATTTGCAAACGTTCCCCGACGCTCATTGGGATAATGCCAGACATTTCATTTCGGGGAACAGAGGACTCTCCGAGTGGATTTTTACGGGAACTAAATCAGATGGGACCAAGGTTGAAGTTACAGGATGTGATTTATTTACTTTTGAGGATGGCAAAATTGCCATTAAGAATTCTTATAGAAAAAACCGCCTCTTTTCTCCTCAATAAATTCCGAAAGCTTTTAATTGAAATTAAGACAAACCCTGCATAAGTTTGTCCTGTCTTTATTTACTTACCCCGCTTACTGCAACTATTCTTTGGGGAAAAATGTTAACCGATTAACAGGAAAGGATTGGATGAGATAACAATAAAAATGCTTATTGAAAAATTTAATGGGAGTCAGTTATGAAAAAAATAATTGCAGCTTTATTCGTAATCGCCATTCTTATTACCGTTCTGATAATTGCAAACAACAATAATAAAATTCCAGACGGATGGTTCCCTGCCGGGAGTAATCCTTCCGAATATGAAATGGGGATTGATAATTCAATCTTTCAAAATGGACAGGCGTGCGCATTTATAAAATCTAAATCTCCAAAAGAAAATCAGTTTGGAACTTTGATGCAGACGATCAGTGCAGAAAATTATCTGGGAAAAAGATTGCAGTTATCCGGTTATATAAAAAGCGAAGATGTTAAAGGATGGAGTGGAATGTGGATGAGAATTGATGGTGAAAGTAACCAGCAATTAGGATTTGACAATATGCAGGACAGGGCAATAAAAGGAACGACAGATTGGAAGAAGTATGAAATTGTCCTGGACATTCCTGCAAACAGCACAACGATTAATTACGGAGTTTTGTTAGGCGGTGACGGTGAGGTATGGTTTGATAATTTTGAATTGAAAGAAGTTGATAAAAATGTTCCTTTAACAAATCCTGGGAGGGGGAGTGAATTACCATCACAACCAATAAACTTAGATTTTGAGAATAATTAATTGAAATTAAAACAAGCCCTGCATAAGTTTGCTTTGACTTTATTTGCTTACCCCGCTTACTGCAACTGTCCTTTGGGGAAAAATGTTAACCGCTTAACAGGGAAGGAGAGGATGAGGATGTTAATCGAGATGTTTAGATAAACTCGAAAATTAAACAGAATGTTTATTTGATGAAAACAGAGACAGAGAAGGAAATTTAAAGAGACGCTGTTATGGTAATGATCATTTAATTTTTTCGGTTTGGGATTGTCTGCATATTTTATTAAACTTCACAATACGTCGATCTTTTATAAGCATAAAGATTATAAGCTTTCTTTTATTATTTTCACTGCGCTTTTTATTTTAAATTAATTAAATTAATGCTGATTTAATATAGTTGGATGAATGATTATTATCACGAAAGCGGTAAAGTCTTAGAGTCATTGCATAACCTGATTCGTAGTCTTTCAAATTACCAATCAAATGGACGCATTCTCAAATTAATAAAATCATTCATGAGTAACCCTCAAGATCTATGATGCCACACTAATGGTTTCGGATATTACGTCTTCGTATATTTCAATCTTTATTCCCGGAGTGGTCCTAAGCGATTGACTAAAAAAGGAGTAATAAATGAAAAGATTTAGAAAATATTGATCTTTCAAATTATTTAACTGATTCCACAAGGTAATAAACCAAATTGTTATAACAATCGGGGAAATTATTAGCGGACGTATATAAATGAGATTTTTGGAGATACCAATTTTGTTAAGTCATTTAGTCCAAAAGAAGATAAGTATGATAATTTTGTTAATTATCAGTATATCTTCCATCTCCTGCTCCAATATTTAAGTTACAAACCAACAAAATTTGATTAGATATTGTCCTAAAATAATAAGGTTTAACTTATTAAAGATAATTGTTTACTATCGAGTTCTTTTGGCAATATGGAAAACTAAAAAAATTCGCAAAATATTTCTATTCAATGAGAAAAAAGAGAAAATAGCACTAATAATCCCATTATATTATTATAATTTTGAATTCGGTAGCTAATTGTTTCCCATATTATCTTTGGTAATATTATCTCCAGTTATTTTCTCTGTCTTGCGTGCGTTATACATACATGTCTCTCCGCCATTAAGCTTCATGAAACAACGTGCTGATACATTAAATCCGGTTTAACATAACGCTACACGTCAGTCTGAATTTGGAGACTGAAAGGATTGTTTCTGAACTTAAGTTCAACGGATTATTTCTCCCAGGTTAGAGGCTCCTTTGGGAGCACGTCCTATTACATCGTATCAATTGGATTCCCAATCTCAGAAAAGCTTGAGATATAGACCCGTTAAAGTAAAGAACATGAGGGCGTCAAACTTATTATAAATAGAATTTAACTAAATAATTATAGATTAGGAAATCATATACTCCTAAGAGAGTTGTTACTAATGATGTGGTGGCGTTTCCTAAATATGCAGTTACTTGGCTGGGACTATTAAGATCCTTCTTGAATAAATTGAGTCCCTAAGCTACGATAATGTTAAATCGTTTGTAGAAAAGATAATCTAACTCCATAAATTAAGAAGAGTTCAATTTGTAGAAAGAGATTAATATTATTTATGGGAAAAGAACTCAATAAGTATATCAATATGCTTTAATTCGCTCAGATTCAAAACAATGTATTGCAATAGAGCTATGATAAACGATTATAAAAAGCGAAATCATTCTATCCAATAAAGATTAAGTTGACGCCTATGCGATAAAGTCGGGATGGATGAACTTACTTGCCTGCAGTCACCTCAAGCATCCTATCCGCTCTCGGCTTATACAACGTGTGATACATTAAATCCAGATAAGCATTAAGCTCCGTCATCTGTTTTCAACCTGAACCTTGTCCTGAACTTGATTCACGGATTGTTTCTCCGAAGTTCCAAAGGAATCCCTTTGGGAGAGTCCTTTGGACACGTTCTTCTTCCAACTCAGAATCAAGCATTGAGATTACGATCCCGATAAAGTCGCATAGGCGTCAACCTAAAAACAGGAGAACTAAATTATTTTGTGATCGTATTCTCCTAAAGTCAATTATAGATTAGAAATATAGCACTCCTAACGGAGTGCGGACTACTTGTGTGCTTGTGTTTCTACAAACATTTAGTCCCGCTGGGACTATTTAGACCATTTGAATAAAATGTGTCCTAACTCCGTTAGGAGTTAAATGTTTGTAGAAAAGAATAATCACAAATAAAACAGAACTCCGTAGGAGTTCAATATTATTTATTTGCAAGTACAAATAAGCATATAGTGGCTGTGATTCGTTTTTTTAAAGCGAATTATAGCAATAACAATCAAGATTAAGTTGACGCCTATGCGATAAAGTCGGGATGGAATGAACTTACTTGCCTGCGTGCACCTCAAGCATCCTATCCGCTCTCGGTTTATACAACGTATGATACATTAAATCGAGATATGCATTAAGCTCCGACATCTCAAGATTTGTTGTGTATCTCCAGAAGCCGTAAATCTTTGCAAGCGACAGAAGATTCTGCGAGTAAAGTTCCCAGTTAAAAGATTTATCCACGCGTGTAATTCCTGCATCGGAGATTTTCTTCCAGTAATTTTCTTCTTCTTTGCAGCGCTTAAAAAAGTTAACCAGCTTTTCTGTTGTTTCATTTCCGTTTATCGGATCGATATGAAAACCCGAAACTTTGTTCTCAATTATTTCAAGCGGTCCGCCGTAATGAGTTGCAAAAGTCGGTAAACCGGAGCGCATTGCTTCAATTACAGTCAAACCAAATCCTTCAAACAAAGCCGGCTGGACAAAAACTCCTTTTTTATCTGCAATCAACCTGTAAAACTCAGGCACACGCTGCCGGTCAGCATCTCCCTGTATCCATCTTATTTTATCTTTCAGGTTAAACTTGTTAATGTATTCGTGCATCAGACGAACCTGTTCTTTTTCTTCGGAGTCCGTCGAGTGTTCTGCATTAATTTTTCCCGCAAAATTATAAGATTAGCAAGCGACTGGAGTTCTTCGCTTTCACCAAACCATTTAACCAGCGAAGTAAGGTTTTTAATCTTATCCAGTCTTGCCATAGAAAATATCGGCGGCAGATCGGGATTTTTCAGTTCACCGATAATTCTCTCCGAATTAGTTATAAAAAGTTTTTGAGCTACTTCTTCCGTCATTTCCTTAACTCTGTTTTCCTGCTGATGATAAGGAAAGAAAACTTCTGCATTAACTCCGGGAGGAAGTATGTTGAACTTTGGATTAAAAATATTTACTCCGCCGGAGACGCGGTAAAGTCCGGGCATAGTAAAGCCCCACATAAGATTCATACTGCCCGATGCTGTCTTCGCGTCCTGCAATTTCCTGGTAAGTTGATGTGATAATAAAATCGGCAGCGTTCATTGCCAGAAGATCTGCAGTGAACTGAGTTGAGAAGTGATACTGCTCTTCCATTTCTTTCCAGTAAAGTCCGCTGTAAAGGTATTTACTTTTCTCGAGTGCGTGTGCAACGTTGCATTGAGTAACTCCAAATCTTTTTGTAAGTATCGATGCCACAAGATTGCCATCAGAATAATTTCCGATAACCAAATCCGGTCTCGTTCCGAATTCAACAAGAAGTTCTTTGTATGAATCCTCTGCAAACTCCTCGAGGTAAGGCCAGATTTCAAATCTCGAAATCCAGTTGTCGGTTACTTTTTTATTATGATCTCTGAAAGGCACACGGAGTATCCATACATTCTTTGTGTTGTGGACTTTCTCCATTCTCTGATTGCAGGATGTTCCATCAGAATTCGGGATCAATCTTGTGAGGATAATTATTTTCGGACTTGTTTCAATCCCCGCATCTTCCAATGACTTGTTCATATTTTTTTCAAGCGCTTTAACCTGGTCAAGTATGTAAACAATCTGCCCTCCGGTATCCGGTTTGCCGAGAACATCTTCCTGAGCAAAGTATCCGTGCGGTGTAATGATGGCAATGTTAAAGACCATCGGGATGCGTGAGAGAAAATTTTTCAGCACTTCATGATCGGGTGTATTAATAAGTGCGTCGAGTTGTTCAAGACCTTCTTTAATTGTGCCGGCAGTGTTTCCAAGACCGGGTTCAAATCCAGTTCCTGCAGTTTATGTTTAATATTGCTATACGGTTCTTCCAGTTCGTATTCAGAAAGAAGCCTGATGCCTTTGTTGATTGATGAAGTGAGTCCTTCTGTGTCTTTAATCCTGTCGTTCAGAACAAGCTGTTCTGAATTATGTTTGTGTACAAAAAGAAAATTGAACAACGCTTCACTCATCTTTTCCGTATTTGTGAACAGCTTGCTTGAGAGATACCTGTTAAGATACTCCACGCCCTCTTCCAATATTTTTTGATTCATGTATGCTTGGAAATTGCTCATAGAAAGCGTGAAAGTTCAAAGTAAGAAGATCGTTCGTGTGCTTCCCGGACCTTTGCATCCCCTCTTTTGCCTTAAGATATTCAACAGAACCTATTCTTTCATAGCTGCAGTCTTCAGTATTGAATTGATGAAAACTTGATAGCCCGATTTTTTCTCTCATCTCAAAAAAAAGAGAACTTCCTACAGAAACAGATTCCATAATTTTACTTACGACATCTCTTATCTCATCAAAACTTTTCCCGTTTTTCTTTTCCATCTTGCGGAGTATTTCAAGCAGATCGCCTTTAACTAAAAGTTTTCTTTCAACTGAGGCAACGTTTGTTAAATACCTGCAGAATACTTTTTTCTTTTCTTTTAATAACGCTTCAAGTTTTTTACTCATTGTTCTTTTCCTATAATCTTTAAAAAATGATAGTGTTCTATTCCATCTATAATACCCCCCGCATAATTTCTTTTCGCGAAGTAAACCCTGTTTTGTCCTTTAAGCTCCTCAAGTTCGGGGCTGTAATTGGCAACCACAACACCGAGCAGATCACCTTTGAGCATTTCGCTGTCGTTGCCGGAATCACCCGCGACCAGAATATTTTCATAAGGAATATTCCACCTGTATGCGAGGTAACGGATTGCTTTTCCTTTCGATGCGCGGTACGGAAGAATATCAAGATACTGTCCGTGACTGAAAATTACATTCGCTTTTGTTTTGCTTTTTATCAATGTGGATTTAACCTTTTGAATATTCTCCGGCACATCGGATGTGTAATAGCTTATCTTAAATTTTCTTTGTGTGCTTTCTTCCTGATACTGTAGGAAATCAAATTCCTCAAGAAGTTTTTTGATTTTTTCCTGTTCCATTGATGTTTTATGTGAGCGTCCCATCCGGTTGAATTAATAAGTTTGCCCTGGTAATTGTAATAAATCTCCCCACCAACAGATGAAATAATAATATCAGGAAAAGGAACGTGGTTTTCTTTCAATACTGAAAAAGCTGAATCAACTGTTCTGCCTGTTGCAACCGCAAAGCCAACCTTCGAATCCGTCTTCTCCAAAATTTTAATGAACTCTTTTAATGCAGTATCATCGCCGAGCAAGGTGTGGTCAATATCCGACACAATTAATTTTTCCGCATTGAGCAGTTTTCTGCCGACAGGAGCAAAAACTTTTTCTTCATCTTTTCTTGTCCCGGCAATCTGTCCGATTTCTTCTATGTAAGTTTCAACGTGCGCATTCCAGGTATAATGTTTTCTCACGTTTTTCATTCCGTTCTCCGAAAATTGTTTCCACAGGTTTTGATCATCAATAATTTTATTTATCGCCTCAGAAATATTTTTTGTCTCGGTTACATCCACAAGTATTCCATTTTGACAATTCTTAATAATATCTCTCGGACCTCCGTCATCAGTAGCAACGACAGGGACACCGCACGCAGCGGCTTCAATTAAAGTTAGCCCGAAAGGTTCGGTAAGTGCTGCGTTTACAAAAACTCCTTTTGTATCTGCGGCAATCCTGTAAAGCTCAGGCACTTCTGTGTGTGTATCATGTCTTTTGGGAATTGCCATCTTGCCGTAAAGATTATATTTGTCCATCAGCAGAAGAATTTCTGTGAGCACTTCTCTTTCATTATCCGGCATTGTCTGAATGTCAGTTCTTATTCCTGCAAAGATTGCGAGGTTAGCTTTTTTCTGAAGCTCTTTATCTTCACCATAAGCAGTGATCAATCCGGAAATATTTTTTCTTTTGTCCGGTCTGCATACAGTAAGTATCAGCGGTTTATCAATATGAACAAAAAAATTCAGCAGCTTCTTGCTTATCGTTTTAATCAGCTCCGCATTTTCTTCATCAAGAGGAACACGTTCGTTGTATGCATAGAATCTCTCAATATCAACGCCGGGAGGAATCACTCTGAATTTTTCTTCGGATGAATTTTTGTAATCGCCGTATTGATTTTTTATTTCCTGCTTGGTGCTTGTTACAATGAGATTGGCCAGGTAGATTATATTTTCTTCAACTTCAATTCGGTGATTTAGTTTATATCTCTTTTCAATATCCTCCGGATCCATACCATCACTTAAAAGTTTTCTCAGCTTATCTCTTCCGAGTGAATGTCCTGTGTGCACAAAGGGAATTCCAAAAAACTGAGTGAGTTCTGTGAAAACATATCCTGCATCGGCATAATGGCTGTGGATAATATCGGGAAGTCTTTTTACAGATTTGATATACTTGATACTCTTATCCACAAACTCATTAAGATGATTCCATAGCAATTCCTTGCGAATGTATTTTCCTCCGCCGCATCTGACCCTGATGATGCTGAACTTATCATTTATTTTTTCTTCCGGGACTGAATAATCAGTTGAAACATTTTTATCTTTTATTTCCCTTGTAACAAGCTCAACTCTTTCAACACGTTCATCTTCGCTTAATGTTTTTGCAAGTTCGAGAACGTACTTTGTCTGTCCGCCTGTATCAGCATCACGACCAAGCTCGAGGTTGTTACCTCTTATCAATCCGTGAATGCTGTAAAGCTGGATGTAGAGTCCTTTTTTGTTTTGTAAATTTTCCATATTTGTTAAGAATAAATTAACTCTCTTAAGATGGTTAATCCAAGAGTCGAATTTCGACAGAATTAGTTTTTTAACAATGCAATAAGGACCTCATCCCAACCCTTCCCCTAAAAGTGGAAGGGCTTATTTAAGGTAAAACCTTATTGCTAATATCTTGACAGAACATTAACATATATCGTTTTACTGTGAAAAGTCATCTCTTCTTCATTTAGGAGAGAGATTCAGAGTTAAGTCTTAAATTTTCATACATCACTATAAATTATTTTTCTGTCTTCATATTGCATTCTAAATAATTTAAATAATAATTCATCTCTCAATTTCTTTTTTATATCTCTCATAAATTTTATCGTCTTTCGGCAGCGCGCCGTTTATCAAACAAATCTCCGCCGCAAATTCATTTGCAAGCTTGTTGATTTTTTTCAGATCCCAGTTATTTAAATAGCCGATACAAAATATTGAAGCGAATGCATCTCCTGCGCCGACTGTATCAATTACATTCTGTACTTCGGTTTTATACTCATCCGTTTCTTCTCCTTTGAACAAAACAGAACCATCAGCACCTTTTGTAACTGCAAGCATTTCTATCCCGAATTTTTTCATCAGCAATTTTGATGATGAGTGGATATCATAATCTCCATCTAAAAATATTTTGTGAAGCAGTTTCAATTCATCAAGATTAAGCTTTACTACGTTTGCATTCTTTAATGACTGAAAAAGGATTTCTTCGGTGTAAAAATTCTGCCGGATGTTCACATCATAAAAATATTTTATTTCTTTGTTTAAAGAGATTGAAGAGCTGTTCTGCTGACCTTGTTCCGCTGCGCAAGCGTTCCGAAATACAAACACTCAGTTTCATTCTCAACAAGATTAATTACATCATCATCAACAGAAATAAAATCAAACGCACGGTTCTCTTCAATGGTAAATGAAGGAACTCCGTTTTCATTTAACGAAACCATTGCTGCACCGGTAAGATGTTTTGTGTCGGTCTGAATTGTTTCGGTTGAAAGCCCCTGCGAACTCAGGAATTTAATCGCTTCTCGTCCTAGCAGATCATTGCCAACCCGACTTATTATTCTCCCGTTTCCGGTCAGCTTATTAATATGGTATATGAAATTGAGCGGTGCGCCGCCCAGATTCTTTGAATCCGGGTAAATATCGAACAGTATTTCACCAAAAGCTGCTATTTTTTTCATTTTTCGTCGTTTTTCCTGTTTTATAGGTTATCGTGTTTAAATCGTTTTTGTAGATAATAAAATTTTTACAGAAATGAAAGCTTTTTGACAAAAAGTCGCTAAATAACTGGCTTTTTTGCTAAAGAGACACAGTTATAATCCAGGAAGTTAATTTTTCTTACTTGCAATTTTATAGAATCCTGAAGAAAAGGAATTGTTTGACAAGCTGGTTTGTTTAAACCATTATGAAAATCTATCAGTTAAAAACAGTTCAGAATTTACCAATTGGGATTGAGGAAGCGTGGAAGTTTTT
>JAXHLB010000007.1:0-39893 GCA_034522695.1 Ignavibacteriaceae bacterium
CTTTTGTCAAGATCAGCAATCCTACAATAAAAAAGAAAGCGATGGAAATAATTGCAATTCGTTGATTACCGGAAAGAAAGCTGACCAATCCAAATACCAAAGGTCCAATTATAGCAGAACTTTTTCCGAAGAAAGAATAAAACCCGAAGAACTCTGTTTTCTTTTCTGGTGGCGTTAGTTTGCTCATAAGACTTCGACTGGTTGACTGGCAAGAACCCATCGCAGCACCTGCAATTAATCCAACAACATAAAAACCTGTTTTATCGTAAATAAAATATGCAAGTACTACTGTTACAAGCCACATAAAGAGTGAAATTACAATTGTTTTCTTCTGCCCGATTTTATCTGCAACTATTCCCAGCAAAACCGAACCTGCAATTGCCGTCGTTTGAACCACAATGAAGAAGACAAGAAGTTCCATCTCTGAGTAGCCAAGAGTTGTGCTGGCATAATTGCCTGAGAAGAAAATAACTGTGTTCACTCCTTCAATGTAAAAGAAATAAGCTACAAGAAATATTGCAAGGTTCTTATAATATTTAAGATGTGTTAATGTTGACCAGACTCTCTCAAATCCAATTGCTATAAATGACTTTGTTCGTTCAACTTTGTTTCTGGTTTCTTTTAGAAAGAAAAATAACGGGAGTGAAAATAAAAGAAAAAATAATGCAGCTACAGGGAATGTCTCCTTAATCATTGAAGATTCAATAAAAGGAAAAACAATCGCCAGAGTTGCCAATGAACCAAGATATCCCATACCGAAACCGTAACCGCTTACTCTGCCATAATTTTTTGGTGTTGTTATTTCCGGAAGAAAAGCATCATAGAAAACAAGTCCGGCTTCAAAACCAACATTAGCAAGCACAAAAAGAAAAATTCCCCAGAAGATTTGTCCGGGTCCGATAAAATAAAGTGAAGATGTTCCGAGAATACAAAGAAGTGTGAAGAATACAAGAAATCTTTTTTTGCCGGCACTGTAATCGGCAATTGCACCAAGCAGAGGCGAGATGAACGCGGTGATGATCATTGCGATGCTTGTACTAATGCTCCAATACAAATCGCCGATGGCTTCATTTCCCGCTACTGTCTTCTTGAAGTACACAGCATAAAGAAATGTTACAACGATTATTGAAAAAGATGTGTTAGCAAAATCAAAGAGAGTCCAGACAAATACTCTTCCCTTTTCTTTCATCCGCTACTGCCTTGAAGGTGAGATTGATTCTTCGACAAGTCCCCTGCCTGTTTTGTTAAGCTTGCCTTCTTTTTTTTCTTCAGCAAGGATAGCATCTAGAATTCCGTTTATGAATTTTGCACTGCCTGCTGTGCTGTAATCTTTGGCAATTTCAATTGATTCGTTTATCGATACCTTCGGTGGTATATCCGGAAAATGAAGAAGTTCACAAATACCTATTCTAAGAAGTATTTTGTCTATCAAAGCGATCCGGTTCATTTCCCAGTTAGTAACACGCTGAATTATTCTTCCATCAAGCTCTTCAATATTAGCAAGCACTTTTCGAATCAGCTCCTGCGCAAATGCTTTGTCAACTTCATCTGTAACATCTTTAAGAATTTCTAAAGAGAGAGGTTGAAGTGATTCTTTATTCATTTCGTAAGCGTACAAAATCTGCAAAACTTTTTCTCTTACGATTCTTCGTTTTGATTTATTTGTCATCATAATAAGAACAAAATATAAAATTACTTTTCAGTATATAATCCTACTGCTAATATTAAAACTGTTTCTTATAAAGCAAAATTCCAGAAGTTAAAAAGTGCAATACTTTCTCTGATTTTATTAGCAATTTTACCCTTAAAATCCTGCTTGTGAACCGATTCAGCCACTTTGATATCAAGTTTATAGAATTTGCTGATTTCAATAGCTCTGGGCAGATGGTAAGCATCAGAGATTAAGATAATATCCTCGTACGAATTGTTGTTAGTTAAAAGATTATCTTTAATCCACTTAATTTGGTCAGCGGTTGAAGAAGTTAAATTCTCAATAATAACTTTTGAGGTATCAACTCCCTTAACACGAGCATACTCGTAACCAACTTCGGACTCGGATAATTCACCGGGAGCTTTTCCACCAGTTAGCAGTATCTTCCCAACGAATCCCTGCTCAAGAAGTTCCAAAGCTTTATCAACTCTTGATGAAAGTGTTGGACTTGGAATATTCCCACTCCAGACTGCAGCACCTAAAACGACTGCAATATTTTTTTGATTTTTATTAAGTATCCACCTCCCCGAAGCATAACCAACGTTATCAATATAAATCAGAGTTAAAATCAAGAGTAGAACCAGCATCAGCATCGTACTAAAAATATTCCTCACTATTGTTGATCGGCGTTTGCTTATAATTCTGCTCCATAAGAAAATCAAGAAGTAAAAAAGAGTCAAAAGAAAAAATAAGAATAGCAGACCGGTTAAAACTTTATCTCCTGGCTGCTCGAAGATATAAATACCCGCTGAAACAATTTTTACCTTAGTTGTGATGAATGAGATAATAAGTAATAACCAGCTAATTACAAGAAATGTTGTAATTGCTTTATTTGAAATGCCGGAATTGATTTTTCTGATACCGATTAATATCCCGGAAATGATACCAGCATAAATCAGGAGGTTGAAGATGTTTCCAGTCTTTGCAATTGAAAAATAATTAAATGGAAGAGCCTGATTCATATACTTCACAGCAAAAAGAAAAATAAGCTGAGCCAGTAATAGACTAACTACTATGATTAAATATTTTTTTTGAGATTTGTTCGGCATAGCAAAAATATTGACCCAACTCTTACAAACAATTTAACCCGTAATGGATATTATTTCTATCTTCTTGATATTAAGTGATTAATATTTAACTAAACAGACTCTTTAAACTAAACACACAGTATGCAATATCAAATAACAATTGATAGACTACATGAAAAAATATGATTTGGACAAATCATTTGTTTTAGTGAATTGAGAATTAAAAAAGGCGTCCGGTGGACGCCTCTTAAAATTTACTGAAGTTTGAATATGATTGGAATAGATACCTGTACTCTAACAGGTTTGCCTCTTTGCTTGCCGGGTTTAAATTTAGTTTTTTGAACTGCATCGAGCGCTGCTTCATCGCAACCGGCACCGATACCCTTTAGCACCTGTGCTTTAGTCACATTACCCGATTCATCAACAAATGCGAGGACATAAACTTTACCCTCAACACCAGCTCGCTTTGCAATTTCAGGATAAACAATTTTTTCCTGTATTGCTTTAATTCCACCAACTGGTTCCGGCATCTCTTCAACAGCAACGAAGTATGTTGGTTCTTCCTCTACCTTTTTCTCTTCTTTCGGAGGTGGAGGAGCTTCCATCTCTTCACTAAGATCTATTTCGGTATCACCAATTTCAATATCTTCCAGCACATCATCGCTTGGTGCTTCAATCGGAATTGGCGGTTTGGGTGGTGGAGGTGGTCTGTTTTCTTGTTTAGTCTGTTGAATATCTTCAACAGTAAAAAGTTCCTGTGTAGCATCAAGTTCTAACCCTCCTGAAGATACATCAGGAAAGAATTTGAAGGCTACAATCATTAAGGCAAGAGCTATGATAAGACTTATCTCAAATGTTTTTCTGTATTTAAGTCTTAGATCAGCAATTGGATTTTTTAGTTTCATTTCAGCTCTCCTATTAAAAGCATTTAACTGATGAAAAATTACTAAATGATATTAGTTTTGTCAACTTAGTTCCTGCCCCTTTTACAATTATTTTTTAAGAATGTTCCAACGATACTCAAATTTTCCCTTACTTAGTCAAATTCCAGACGGTACCGGAGCCTGTTTATCAGAAAGTAAACAATTAAAACTCCGGCGAAAGCACCTAAAGCATCGGCAACCCAATCCCAGGTTTCAGCAAAACGACCGGGAACAAGCATTTGATGAAGTTCATCCACAGCACCATAAAACAAACAAATAACAATTGTTGCAATCAGTAGCCTTTTCAAAAAGAAATCTTGACTTTCTTTGGTAGATCAACGTCAGGTTTACCAGAACTGCTAAAACAAAATATGCTAGGAAGTGATTTATTTTATCTGAGAAACCAACACTCGGTAATCTTTCCGCTGGAAGAGTTGTTGCAATAAATAGTATCAGCCAGTATATGATTAACGGCACATAAACCAGCCAGACTTTTCTTTTTTCTAGAAACTCAAACAACAGAATTTACCAGAAATTTTATTGTTTGAGGAATATAGTTCTGAATATCCGAAGCAAGTATGTCCAGCTTCGTTCTCTTTTCTGCAAGGATATCTGCAGCAAGGCTATGAAGGTATACTGCAGTAACGATTGCTTTTTCAATATCATTTTGCTGAGCGAGTAGTCCGGCAATAAATCCGGTAAGCACGTCACCTGTTCCAAATTTTGCCAAAGCAGGATTGCCGGTGGTATTTATTAATGCATCTCCCTCTGGTGTAAAAATAATTGTTGGAGCTCCTTTTAGAACCAGATAAGCGCCGGTTTTTTTAACAAAATCCTTTCCGTATTTCAAGATATCCTTTTTTAAGTCCGAATTTGAAATACCAATTAAAGAAGCAAACTCAGCATGATGAGGAGTTAGAACAGAATTTTTAAGATTTAATTTTTTATATCTACCCTGCCCCAAAGCAAAGATTCCATCAGCATCAATGACAACTTTTTTAGGATTATATTTTTTTAGAAGAGATATGACTGCCTTCTGAGTTTCCTTTTCTCTGCCAAGCCCGGGACCGATGGCCACTACATCTGCCCACTTAATTTTTTCTTTGAGCTCTTCAATATTTTTTTCAGATAGATATTCCTTGCCTGAATCCTCATAGGTTTTAACAACGACTTCACCTAACTTTTTATGAACAAGCTCACGAACAGATTTAGGGAAACAAAGAATTGATGCACCGGCACCAATCTTCAAAACAGATGTTGCAGTCAATACTGCCGCACCGGGTAAGGAACCCGAGCCAGCAATCGTTAAAACTTTTCCCGCAGAATATTTATGAAGATTTTTCGCTTTGACAGGTAATCCCAACAAAGCATCTTCTGGTTCAATTAGAAATTCAGTTGGTGTAAATTGATCATAAAGAGAATCCGGAATTCCTATACTACCTTTTTCAACCTCGCCAGAGTAAATATAGCCATCACCAAAAAACAATCCCTTTTTCAACTGACCAAGTGTGATTGTAAAATCCGCATTAAAAGAATTTTCTGCGTAGCCAGTGTCAGCGTTCAATCCGGTTGGAATGTCAATAGCAACTTTAATTGATTTTAGTTTATTCAAATATCTAATGATCGAAAGATAAGGTTCACGTAGATCGCCCTGACTCCCGCTGCCAAGTAATGCATCACAAACAATTGTGCAGTGTTTCAATGAGTTAAGGGAAGAAATTGAGCTGAACTTTTTAAGGGATATTTTTTTATTTGTCGAAGAAAGCTTTTTTAATACCTGATAGTTAAACCTGCAATCATCCGACATTTCTTTTTCTGTTCCGAAATAAATAACGACTACTTCATAACCGGCATTAGAAAAATGTCTTGCCGCAGCAAAACCATCACCGCCATTATTACCTTTGCCACAGACAAAACCAATCTTACTTGAATTTAGATGTTCAATTCTATCATTTATCTTTTGAAAGATTTCTCGTGAAGCATTTTCCATCAAAATAGTACCGGGAATTCCCATTTTAGCGATGGCGAATTCATCAACCTGACGGATTTGTTTTGTGGAATAAAGTGGAATCATCTAAAAATAAAATTTAAAAAATATTCTAAGCGAACTGAAACTAAATTAAAGAAACGAGGTAATCAAATCCAGTAATGAACCAGGAATAATACCAAGCAATATCACCATTATAACAGAAATTGCAACACCAAAAAATCCGCTTAAACTTTTTGAAGGGACAACTTCTCCTTCTGCCTCTTTGAAATACATAAGAACAACAATCCTCAAATAAAAGTAAACACTGATGACACTGGAAATAATTCCGAGAATTGCCAGCCAGGTTAACCCGGATTTTATTGCAGCGATAAATACATAATACTTTGCGAAAAATCCGGCCAATGGAGGAAGACCAGCAAGTGAAAACATTATAATTGCAAGAAGTGCAGCCAATACCGGACTTTTTGTACCTAAACCAGAATAAGAGTTGATTTCAAGATTGGTATCGTTTTCGCCTTCAATTAAAGCGATAATACCAAATGCAGCTAAGTTCATAAATGTATATACCGCTAAATAGAAAACCACACCCGCAACACCCGTGGAAGTTCCTGCTGCCAAGCCAATCAAAATATATCCCGCATGAGAGATCGATGAGTAAGCAAGCATTCTTTTAATATTACTCTGTGCAATGGCAACTATACTTCCGTACAACATTGAAAATATTGAAAGCACTGCTAAGTATGGTAGAAACATACTTGTACTTTCACCAGAAAACAGCGCTGTCAACGTTGCAATGATAGCAGCAAAAGCAGCAGCTTTGCCAATTGTAGAGAATAGACCTGTAACAGTTGTTGGAGCGCCCTGATAAACATCCGGTACCCACATATGAAATGGAAAAGCAGCAATCTTAAATGAAAAACCAATCAGGAATAAAAGAATGCCAACAAGAAAAATTATATTACTTGAATATTCGGGAAATCCTGCAGTTATTGCATCAATGGAAGTGGTTTGTGCAGAACCATAAATGAGTGCTATTCCATATACTAAAAATCCTGTTGCAAATGCCCCGAGTAAAAAGTATTTAAGTGATGCTTCGATTGCTTTATCTTTTTTCCTGTTAACACCTGCAAGAACGTAAAAGCAAACTGACATAACTTCCAATCCTAAGAAAATCATAAACAAACTTTTTGCACCAGCCATCATCATCATTCCAAGAACTGCACTTTGAATCAGGATATAATATTCGGAATAATTTATTCCATACTTCTTTGTGTAGTCAACCGAAAGCAGGCAAACAAGAGCGGCTCCAATGTTAAAAATAAAATAGAAGATATTAGTAATACCGCCAGTGGATAGCATATTCTGAAAAACTATAGATTGATTTTCAACTGTCAGCAAGGAATAAAATCCGGCTGCCAGAAATAATATGAACGAAAACCACGGAAGAATGGATTTACCGCTTTTTGAGTATAGCTCAATTAATATTGATAATACTATCCCACCTCCGATAATTAACAGAGGTATAATGTTGTAAACTTCGTTAATATATATCATAATAATTACTCTATGAAGATTGTGTTTTCATCAATTTCTTTAATTGACAGGATGTGATTGCCTTCGGGACGAATAGCAATTTTTCTATGTGTACTAAAATCAAAAATATCTTTTCCTTTCTCAACGATAATCATTTTGATATTTTCATATTTTGAAATATTTGATTCAAGAACCGGATAATCTATAAAATAAATTTCCATAAAATCGGGCTGCTCATTTATATAAGCACCTTTTTCTCTGATACTAAAATCTGTAATTATATCTTCTTCGATTACGATTTTAAGAGCAGTGAAATGAAATGGAAGCAATACTCTGTTTCCATAATACATTCCACTAATGTTGTTTTTAAGTATTTCATCAAGAGATTTCATTTTATACCTCGCCAAAATAAAAAATTAACCAGACTAGCGTAAATATCGGAAGAAGAATCGGCACTGCATATTTGAAAAGGAAGCCAAAGAAACTTGGCATTCTTATTCCTGCTCTTTCACTAATTGACTTAACCATAAAATTAGGGCCATTTCCAATATAAGTCATCGCACCAAAAAACACTGCAGCTACAGAAATTGCTGAGAGATAAATAGGATGTTCAAGTTCAAACTGTAAAACCTGGCTAGGAATATTAACATCAAGATTAAACTTCCCCATCTCTGCACTTAGAAAATTCAGATAAGTTGGTGCATTATCCAGAAATGCAGAAAGAGATCCCGTGGCCCAATAAAAAATTCCCGGTGTTAATGCCTGACCATTTACTTTCGCAGCTTCAGCAATAAGTTGAAGCGCGGGCATCATTGTTGCAAAAATTCCAACGAACAGATAAGCAACTTCTTTTATTGGTTCAAAGTCAAACTCGTTTGCAGCTAGAATTTCAGGTTTAGCACTTTTGTAAGAGATATAAATAATACTCAGCATAATTATTTCTCTAATACCAATTGGGAGTGGATCAAAACTTGGAACCCAGTCAACTACAGCAGGATCAATAAAAACTGAAATAATTATTATTGCCAGGAATAACACACTACTAATTCCTTTAAATTCAATCTTGTTCGAATGACTTATTTCTCTGCTCACTTCAGGCATATTTCGGGAATCAATGAAATAAAAAATTAAAATTATTGCGATTACAGTTGGAAGCCAGATATACCAGACGTGTTCAATTACCCAGAAGAATTCTACTCCTTTAAGAAATCCTAGGAACAATGGTGGATCACCAATTGGTGTTAGTGCACCTCCGATATTACTCACAATAAATATAAAAAAGATTATATGGTAAGGTTTGATTCTATCTTTATTTAACTTTAAGGAAAGGTCTGATCAAAAGCATTGATGCACCGGTGGTACCAATAATATTGGCTATGACTGCACCAAAAAGGAAAAGAAGTGAATTAAGCATCGGCGTTGATTTCCGATCAATCTTAATAAGGATTCCGCCTGAAGCAACAAAAAGAGAACCAAGCAAAGCTATGAAGGAAATGTATTCATCGAGAGTATGTAGAGGTGTATGAGTATCATGCAAAATGAATAAATAATATCCAATAGTAATCAATCCCAGAATGACTGCGATTTTAGGATAGTGCTTTTCCCAAAAATGACGATAGAAAAGTGGTCCAGTAGCGATCATTAGTAAAAGCGTTATAAACGGAATCACCATAAAAGCTGCAGGCAAAGGATGCTCTTCTGAGTGACTGGTAAGAGAATTTTCTGTTACTGCCGATGTATCAATTAAGCTTTGATCTGCAGCTTTCATTTCACCAAGGTACAAGATCAAGATGAGCACAAGTATGATTAAAATTGATAGGTTCTTATTTATCATACCTGATTATTCTAAATTTATTTTTGCGGGATTGAGAACCTGTTCGATTACTTTTTCGGATGATTTTTCCGATACTTTTAAGAATGTGCTGGGATAGATTCCTATCCAGACAATAAAAATGAAGATAGGTATTAAAACTAATTTCTCACGGAAATTGAGATCTGTTACATTCATTTCTGGATTAGTGACTTCACCAAATGCAACTTTCTTATACATCCAGAGAAGGTACACAGCTGCGAAGATTACTCCTGTTGAAGCAAAGACAGTAAACCACCAGCTTCCAAGAACGGTTGATTTAAATGCACCGGTTAAAATTAGAAATTCACCAACGAAACCATTTAGTCCCGGCAAACCAATCGAAGAAAGTGAAGTGAAGAGTAAAGCAAATGAAAAGTAAGGAACTATTTTTGCAATTCCGCCATAGTCAGCAATCTTTCTTGTGTGAGTTCTTTCGTAAATCATTCCAACTAAAAGGAAGAGTGCCCCTGTTGATAAACCATGATTGATCATTTGAATAACCGCGCCCTGCACAGCTTCCTGATTCAACGCAAATATTCCGAGTATTACAAATCCGAGATGAGAAACAGAGGAATAAGCAACCAGTTTTTTCATATCTGTTTGAACCATCGCAACGAGTGCACCATAAATAATTCCTATTACAGCCAGTACAGAAATAATACCAGCATAATCAATCGAAGCCTGAGGAAACAATGGAAGATTAAATCGCATAAAACCATACGTTCCCATTTTAAGTAACACGCCAGCAAGAATAACACTCCCAGCAGTTGGTGCTTCAACGTGTGCATCGGGCAACCAGGTGTGGAATGGAAACAGCGGAACTTTAATCGCAAAACTTAGAGCAAAAGCCAGGAATAAAAATCCCTGGATTGTTGTATCAATTGTTGGTCCTGTTTTATACAAATCAAGAAGATTGGTTGTGAAACCACCAAGTATATCCGCAGAGTAAACGACAAGCCAGATTATTGCAACCAACATTAACAAGCTGCCAGCCATCGTATAAATAAAGAACTTGATCGATGCATAAATTCTTCTTTCGCCGCCCCAGATTCCAATTATGAAATACATCGGGATAAGCATTGCTTCCCAGAAAACATAAAACAGAAACATATCCAGGGAAACAAATACACCGAGCATTCCTAATTCCAAAAAAAGCATAAAGAAAGTAAATTCCTTTACTTTGTTTTTGATGCTGCTCCAGCTTGAAATCAGTGTTAATGGTGTGAGGAAAGTTGTTAGAAGAATCAAAAGCATTGACAAGCCATCAATGCCAACGTGATAGCTGATATTAAGTCCTGATATCCAGTTGAATTTGTGTACGAATTGGAAATCGCTGGACTGATCATTAAAATCAAAATAGATGATCAACGAGATGATGAAAGCAATAAGTGAAACGATCAATCCGACATTTTTAATCAGTTGCGCTTTTTCTTTATTAATGAAAAGAAGAAGCAAAGAACCGATAACCGGAACTGCGAGAAGATATGTCAATAAGTATGATTGTTCCATTTATGCGTAGCTCAGAATTATCCAGAAAAGAGCAATTAAGATTCCCAAAACCATCACAAGTGCATATGATTGTGCAATACCAGTTTGAATTTTTTTTATCGAACCGGAAATATTATCAACAATTTTTGCAAGCCCATTTATCAGACCATCAATCAACTTATTATCAGCAATCTTCCAGAGAATATTTTCAGAACCTTTAACAATGGGGTTGATTATAGACGCTTCATAAGCCTTCATCAAGAAAATATTTATTCAGGAGAATATTATAAATTCCTTTGAACTTTGATGAGGTTTTTTCCGCAATTTCAGGTTTTTTCAAATAGACATATCGTGCATAAAAGATTGCACCGGCAGCCGCGACGACAGAAATTATCATCAGCAATAATTCTTCGAAATGTGAGTGACCACCAAAATGCATCAATTTCATTTCAGTAGTTTTGAAAACAGGTGCCAGCCAGGTATGAAAAAGATTGCCATGCTCGCCTGAAAAAATTTCAGGAATACCAATGAAACCGCCAATAGCGGAGAGTACGGCCAGAACAATTAATGGAATTGTCATCAGCTTTGGTGATTCGTGCGGATGAAGCCCATCCCCAACCCCTTCCCCAAGGGAAGGGGCTTTCGATGAAGAATGATGAGAAATCTTAAATTTTTCTTTTCCTTCAAAAGTCATAAAGTAAAGTCTGAACATATAAAATGCAGTCATTAAAGCAGTAAGCAGTCCGATCAACCAAAAAATAAATCCAAGATTTGTAAAGGAATACCAGAGAATTTCATCCTTACTGAAAAATCCTGATAGAGGTGGAATTCCGGAGATAGCAACTGCTGCGACAAGAAAAGTTCCATAAGTGAGCGGCATATATTTTTTTAAGCCGCCGTAATGCCTGATATCCTGCTGTTCATGCATCGAATGAATAACTGATCCTGCACCAAGAAAGAGTAATGCTTTGAAGAAAGCGTGAGTCATTACATGAAAAATTCCAGCAGAGAATGCACCCGCACCTAAAGCAAGGAACATATATCCAAGTTGACTAACAGTTGAATAAGCCAAAACTTTTTTAATATCATTTTGAACGAGACCAATTGTTGCAGCAAAGAATGCAGTGAACACACCAATAACAGCAACAACCATCATCGCAGCAGGAGCTGATGCATAAATAATACTGCAACGTGCAACCATATAAACACCTGCAGTAACCATTGTGGCAGCATGGATGAGTGCTGATACAGGAGTTGGACCAGCCATTGCATCAGGAAGCCAGACTAATAATGGAATCTGAGCAGATTTACCTGTTGCTCCAATAAATAAAAAGATTGCAATCAAAACAAAGATGTGTTCAGGAACTGCGAAGGAAACTGCTCGTGAAAAAACATCAGTAAAAACTAATGTTCCGAAAGTTGAATAGATTAGAAACATTCCGAGAAGAAATCCAAAATCGCCAATCCTGTTAACGATAAAAGCTTTTAAGCCGGCAGCGGAAGTTGTGCTCTTTTCAAATTTTCTATCATACCAAAAACCAATAAGTAAGTATGAACATAATCCCACACCTTCCCAACCAAGAAAGAGAAGAAGAAAATTATCAGCAAGTACAAGATTCATCATCGCAAATATGAAAAGATTCATATATGCGAAAAACCTCCAGAAGCTTTTATCACCGTGCATATAACCGATTGAGTAGATATGGATTATGAATCCAACTCCAGTTACGATTAAGGACATTACCAATGATAGCTGATCTACCTGGTAAGAAAAGCTGATGTTTAATCCAGCAACAGCAATCCACTGAAAAAGAGTTACAATATTTAATCGTTGATCAACAGGAAGTGCAAGAGTTTCAAAGAAGGCACCGACGACTATGATGAATGATAATCCAATTGCACCGCTCCCGACTATTCCAATGAGCTTTTCACTTTTTATTCGAGGTCCGATTAAACCATTAAATAAAAATCCCAGTAAGGGCAAGAGGACTGTAAGATAAATCAGATCAATCATAAAAGCCCCACTCCGTCTCTCCCCCAAGGGGAGAGTGACATGCTTTTATAAAATTAATTTTATCCATATTCTTAATTTTCTGAGTCATCTTTCTTAGATTCAAATCCTTTTTATAGTCCTCCCCCTTAGGGGGAGTTAGAGGGGGCTTCCTCTACCACTTTAGAATATTTATTTCATCAATATTAACTGTTAGCTTATTTCTGTAAATAGCAATAATTATTGCTAATCCTACGGCTGCTTCTGCTGCTGCTACCGACATTACAAAGAAGACAAAGAGTTGTCCTGCCACATCACCTAAATATGATGAATAGGTAATTAGAGTAAGGTTAGCTGAATTCAACATTAACTCAATACACATAAAAACCACAATTGCATTTCTGCGGGTTAGTACACCGACAATTCCAACTGTAAACATAAAAGCGCTGAGGATTAGATAATATTCAATGGGTATCTGCATAGCTCATTCAAATTTCTTTTTAGCTAAAACCAGTGCACCAATTGTTGCAGCAAGTAATAAATAACCAGCAGCTTCAAAAGGTAAAATGTAATTTGTGAACATTTCTCTTCCGATATTTTCAACTGTTCCTGTCTCAACACTTCTAGCAACTTCTCTTGTAATTACCTCCGAAGGTCGTGAGAGAAATATTATATAAACAATCTGCACAAGCACTAAAGCAACAATCGCGACGATAAAAATTCTCAGCTTGGCTTTCTGTTCAAAAAATCTCTTTTCTTTTTCAGGATTTAAAAGCATGATTACAAACAGGAAGAAAACCATTATCGCACCGGCATAAACAATTACCTGTGCAACAGCGATAAACTGAGCGTTAAGAGTTAAATACAAGCCGGCAAGTGAACAAAAATTTAAAACCAGAAATAAGGCTGAAATAACCGGATTGGGGCGAGTAACCATCAGCACTGCTGAGACAGCACAGATTGAACCGAAGAGTATAAAGAGAACTATTTCTAAAGTCATTGTCCCTTTAATAATGTAAGATGGTTGATGGAAAATGCCTGCCTGCCGGCAAGGCAGGGAAGATGTATTTAACCATTTTGATTCAATTTTGCTTATTTAAATTATTTTGTGCTGTTAATTTAATTGAAGTATAAATCTTTTTAAAATCAAAACTTTCTTTCAGGAGGAACTCGAAATCAGAATCTTTGTATTCTTTTTTCAAAATGGCATCTAAAACCCTCAACCAATAATTGCTTTCTCGAGATTCTTTCAGAACAATACCAATCTTATGAATAAAATCTTTTGATGATTCCGCCGCTTGAGCTTCCTCATAATTAGATCCAATTGATGTAGATGCTTTTGCCAATTGATAAGTTATTACTGCATTTACTTTAGTTTTAGGTAACGATTCCAAAAACAGTAAACACTTAACACCAAATTCAAACGTTCTCTTTAATAACTCCTCAGTCTTAGGATTCATTTAATCAAAAATTAAAAAAAAATTTCCATCTTCCATTTTCCATCTTCTCCGCCAGAGGCGGATTTCGCCCTCACCATCAACCATCTTCCATTTCACATCTTCCATCATCCATCTCACATCTTCCATCGTTTACGGAGTATTTCTATAAATCATCCTTGGAAAAGGAATTGCTTCTCGTAGATGATCGAGTCCGCAAATCCAGCTTACAGTTCTTTCAAGACCAATTCCAAAACCGGCGTGAGGAACAGTTCCGTATCTTCTTAAATCCAGATACCATTCAAAAACTTCCTGAGGAAGATTGTGTTCTTTTATCCTGCTTAACAATTCATCAAGACTATCTTCTCTTTGACTGCCACCGATTATTTCACCATAACCCTCAGGTGCAAGAACATCAACTGCCAAAGCTACTTTTGGATTTTCAGGATCGCGTTTCATATAAAATGCTTTTACTTCGGATGGATATCGATGAACCATAACTGGTCTATCGAACTGCTGGACAATTACTGTTTCATCCGGTGCACCGAAATCATTTCCCCATTCAAAGTTCACTCCGTTCTTGTGGAGAATTTGAACTGCTTCATCATAACTGATTCTTGGAAATGGTCGAACAACTTTTTCCAATTTGGAAGTATCACGCTCAAGTATTTTTAATTCTTCTGCTCTTTCCTTTAAAACTGTTTGCACGATGTACTCAAGCATTGATTCAGCTAAATCCATATCATCGTTAAGATCTGCGAATGCAACTTCAGGTTCACACATCCAGAATTCAGTTAGATGTCTTTTCGTTTTTGATTTCTCTGCTCTGAAAGTCGGACCAAAAGTATAAACTTTTCCGTGAGCCATTGCACCGGCTTCTGCGTAAAGCTGACCCGATTGAGTTAAGTAAGCATTACCAAGATCGAAGTAAGGTGTTTCAAATAAAGTTGATGTTCCCTCAACTGCATTTGGAGTAAGTATCGGTGGATCCATCAAAACAAAATCACGTTCATCAAAAAAATCTCTGATAGCTTTTATTATGCGATGACGAATTCTCATTATCGCAACCTGCTTTTTTGAACGAAGCCATAAATGACGATGATCGAGAAGAAATTCAGGTCCGTGTTCTTTTGGAGTGATGGGATAATCTTTTGCATTCTGAATTACAATCAGGCCTGTAGCATCTAATTCAAATCCACCAACTTGTTTTGGATCTTCTTTAACTTTACCCGTAACGATTATCGATGATTCCTGACCGATCTTATCTGCCAAATCAAATGTTTCCTCTGATACATTTCCTTTGAAGTAAACACACTGAACATAACCTGTTCCGTCCCTTAAAATGACAAACCTGATTTTTCCGCTTGAACGTTTATTGAAAAGCCAGCCCTGAAGGGTTATTTCCTTGCCGACGTGATCTTTTAGTTGATTGATATAGATATTCTGCATTCAGTAATTTATTTCGTGGAAAATTGAAGCCAAATATAAAGATTTTTTTTGATTTGACGGATAAAAATGTTCCGTAGCTCAGTTCTCCAGAACTGAGTTCCTACATTCTCAGGACTGTCCAAGAATCTTGTCCTGAGCTACAACTATAATAGCTCTCGCCTTTCTCATTTTAATTTTTTAAGTTTCTGGTGAGTTTAACATTTAATGGAGCGTAAAATGCGAACCCTTAAAATATCTCTCCTGGTTTTTATTCTTTCGACTACTATATCCGCACAAGAAGGTTGGATGATACAGAATCCACCTGCACCATCTCATTCTTTAAGATCAGTTGACTTTATTGATACCACAACTGGTTGGGCAATAGGTATTGATCCTTATAATGATTATAAAGGAGTAATTATTAAAACAACTGATGGGGGTATGAACTGGGTCGAACAATTAAGTGGAATAAATGAATATTTACAAGAAGTCCGTTTCATAGATTTTAATATTGGTTATGTAGTGGGAGAAAATGGATTAACATATGAGAACTATAACAGTGGGAATAACTGGATTACACAAATGAGCGGGAACAACTAATAACTTGTATTCGATTTTTTTCATAGATTCAAACAATGGATGGGCTGTTGGACAAGGAATTATTATCAAGACCACAAATGGAGGAGAGAATTGGGAAATAAAATCAAATGGGATAATAATGGTTTTACTGATGTATTAATTTTTAGAATGAGAATAATGGCTGGGTAGTTGGCAATAATTCTATTCCTGATAATGCTATCCTTTATAATACTACAGACGGCGGTGAAAGTTGGTTTCAACAGTCAATTGTCTCTTCAGATTGTTGGATATATTCCATTTTTTCGTTGACGAAAACAGAGGATGGGCTGTTGGTGGCTATCATCATCCGAGTCCTCCTATCCTACAAACTAGTGAAATATTTTATACCTCTGATGGCGGCGATTCTTGGACTCGCCAGTATTATAATAATTCTGTATTTGCTTTGACAGATGTTCATTTTATGACCCATTCAATGGACTTGCTGTTGGTGCTCTCGATCTTGAAGAACAGTTGATGGAGGTGAAAATTGGATCCGTCAGTTATCATCACCTTATTTAAGTTCAGTTGAACTTGTTAATCAAAATATTAGTTGGGCCATAGGATACAATTCTAATGGTAATATTAGAGCAATTTTAAGAACAAATAATGGAGGAATAAACTGGAATCGACAAGCCGAAGGAATATCGACAAGTTTCAATTGGCTTGGTTTTTTAATCAAAATTACGGCTAATTGTTGGGGGACAACAAGTTCTTGATGGAGCGATATGTAAACAACAAATGGTGGAGGCAATTGGATCGGTGTCTCGTGCCGAACGAACCAGCGTCTAAATCGCATTTATTTTTAGATGAAATTGCTGGTTGGATTGCAGGTGATAAGGGCGTGAGCTTAAAATTTCAAACGGGGGCCAGGACTGGTCAAATCAGGTAAGCGGAACAACTGGTGATTTAGATGATATTGATTTTGTTGATACAAATAATGGCGTTGTAATTGGCTATGAAAATGTTACGCCGTCTCATGGTTTTATTCTTTAGAACAACTAACAGCGGGCAAAATTGGGTGAGATTTATTACATTGCCGTATATTTATTTGAATTCTATTGTTTTTATTTAATGAATATATTGGTTGGATCGTAGGTTGACGGAACTTATACTTAAAACAACTGATGGTGGAGAAGCTGGGCAGATTGATTCAGTATAGTGACAACAGAATTTCTTACTTCTGTTTATTTTACGGACTTGAATACGGGTTGCATTGTTAGTTATCAGAGGTGGAATTTTTATGACTACCAATGCTGGATTAAATTGGAATTATCATATTATTGAAAATATTAATTTTTTAGATCTGTTTATTTTTCGGATCAAAACGCTGGTTGGATGGTGGGGTCTTTGGGTAAAATTCTTAAAACAACAAATAGCGGAGAGAATTGGGGAACTCAAAGCAGTGGTATAATTGAAGCTACTGAATTCCGTTTATTTTTTTGACCAGAGCATTGGTTGGGCGGTCGGAAAAAGAGGTATTATACTAAAACGACTGATGGCGGAGGAATAACTGATGTTACAACAAGAAAATGATCAAATTTTACGGTCCTTAGTCTTAGCTCAAAACTACCAAACCCGTAAATCCGAAGTCCCAAGTAATCAGTTATCAGATACCGGTAATCGGTATTGTTACATTAAAAGTTTACGACATCCTCGGAAGAGAAGTTGCAACACTCGTTAACGAAGAAAAACCAGCCGGAGAATATGAAATTGAGTATATAACGGATAAATCTTTCCAGAGCGGGATTTATTTTTATCAGCTAAGAGGCGGGAAGATTTCGAGAGACGAAGAAGATGGTTGTTGATAAAGAATAGAGGAGGGGAGTACGATAGGAGGGGGGGTAAGAAAAGAAATTGAAATTTTTCCCGCCTAATCAGACGTCTTCGGCTTTCGTCGTCCCTTTAATCATGGGGAATTTTGGATTTCCAAATACTTTTCATAATTCCTACAACACTTTTTATATTTCTAATAACGATTATCAATTCAACTAAACCTGAGGAATACAAATGTTCAGAATATTTCTACCGATTGTTTTAGTACTTCTTTATTTAACGGGTTACTCCCAAGACAAACAAACAAACAACAGCGATAAAGCAGATTGGGAAGGCGGCTACCCTGATGGCTGCACAACAGTGGCAGTTGGTAAGCTGGCAAGCTATGATGGTTCTGTAATGACTTCTCATACGGATGACAGTCACAGAACAAGAAGCAATCTTGATATTGTTCCGGCAATGACTCACGAAAGAGATGCGATGGTAACATTATATAAAAGAGAAAATGACGATACACAGAAGATGCCCGCTTATAAAAATATTCCAACAGGAAAAATTCCTCAGATTGAAAATACATTTGGTTACATTAACACAGCTTATCCTTGTATCAACGATCAGCAGGTAGCAATTGGTGAAACAACATTTGGAGGAAGAGAAGAATTAAAATCTGATAAAGGTTTAATTGATTGCCAGCGATTGTGTATGCTTATGCTGGAAAGAGGAAAAACTGCACGAGATGCAATCAGAATCGCCGGAGAATTGCTTAAAGAATACGGATGGAATGATTATGGCGAGATGTTGACAATAGCTGATCCAAATGAAGTCTGGGTATTTGAAGTTGTTGGACCAGGTAAAGATAAGCGCGGTGCAGTTTGGGCTGCTCAGAGAGTTCCGGATGATCATATTTCCGTCGGTGCTAATGGGAGCCGTATCAGGCAGATTGATACAGAGAATCCTGACTATTTTATGTATTCTGAAAATGTTTTCGATGTAGCAAAAGAAAATGGCTGGTGGAATCCTGAAGATGGAGCTTTCGAGTTTTGTTATGCTTATGCTGAAAGAAATTCTTTGGCAACAAGAAGAAGAGAGTGGCGTGTTTTCGATTTGGTTGCACCATCACTGAAACTAGATCCAAATTCTGAAAATTATCCCTTCTCAGTAAAACCTGATAAACCGGTTACTCTGGAAAAGATGGTAGAAATATTTTCAGATTATTATGAAGGAACCGAATTCAATTTTGTAAAAGATTTGACTGTAACTGATGATAGTGGTAAGACAGTAATCTCCCCTCTTGCAAATCCTTTTATGCCTTACGATATGAACAAGCTATTTAAAATTAATGGCGGCTGGGGCTGGCGCGGTGAAAGAACTATTGCGAGATGGTACACAATGTATGCAACAATAATTCAATGCAGAAGCTGGCTTCCAAATGAAATTGGCGGACTTGTCTGGTTAGCATGGGATAATGTGGCAACTTCAATCTATGCACCTTTTTATGCAGGCATAACAAGAGTTCATAAAACTTCATCAACAGATGGAAGAGTTACGGGATTTTCCAGAAACTCAGCCTGGTGGGCATTCAATCATCTTGGAACACTTGCAGCACAAAGATGGGGCGATATGCGTCACGATGTAAGAGCAGTCTGGGATCCCTGGCAGGCAGAACTGTTTACTAACCAAAAAGAAATTGAGGCCGAAGCAGTTAAATTATGGAGTTCAGACAGGATTGCTGCAAAGGAATATCTTACCAAATATTCTTTTGAACTTCAGGAAGCAATTGTTAAAAGAGCCTGGGAGTTGGGTGAAGAACTGTGGACAAAATATGATGAGCTATTCTAAGAATTGAAATTATTAATCAGCTCAGCTAAGAAAACAATTTCTGAGCATGGTCTGTAGTCTGGGAATTAATAATTTCGAGAAGGAGCAGATACTTTGCTAAAGTATGGCCATCGAGCAAGGTGACATTATCGCGAAGAAGTTTTTCACTGCCTTCAGGAAATTCTCCTTTTGAAATAATGAAAACTTTATCCTTACTGGATGATGAAGTTTCAAATACAATTTCCTCTATCATCTTCTTTGTAACTTTTCCTTCGATATATACTCTGGCATTAAGGAAGTATTTTCTGTTGTTGCGTACTGCTTCACCTACAACATTAAATGAACTTGAATTAGGCAGATCAATTATATCCACGTTTGAGTATCCCAGCAAAAAGAAAAATTTAGAAAGAGTTGTTCTGAAAAAGTTAAGCGTAGAAGTGTTCAAAAGCTTTATTACGTCTTCAGGTGTTATCTTAACAAAATCATCTCCTGACGGCATCTGAAATAATCGAAGCCACTCGTCTATGGTCATAAGTTCATCAAAAACTTTAAAAGGCATCAGTTCAAAAAGATTTTTTCTCAATACATCTTTTTTGTATAATAATTCTCTAATACCTTCATCAATAGAGCCCATCAAATAATAGTTATAGACATTTACACTTCCGGTATTAACTGATTCATCCGCCTCAGGTGAAAACATATCTGCCAGTTCCCAGGTAGCTACCGGATTCCACCATTGATCGAAGCGAATGATATATGGAACAGCAAAATTTCCAAAATCAAGTTTTGATATCTTAGCATCTGTAACTAATGCAACAATTTCTTTTTTCGATTTAAAGAGAGATATTGATTTTTTGACTTCATCAATTGCCATTCCTGCTGGAATCTGCATAAAGTTGATTCCTTCCTGTTCAAACAATTTTTCTATCTTTTTTGTGCCAAGCCTGTCATACTGAGATAGAATCAGAACTTTCTTGCCGTTATCTCTAATGGTTTTTACTTGTTCAAGAAGCAACTCTGTTTTAGGACTTTTAGTATTACCCGGCGCAAAATTACCAACCTGCTTTAGGCGATGGAGAAGAGTAAAAATGTTCGCAGTAAACCTTAAGGGATTTCCGGACTCCAGCACCCTTCTTAAATCTTTCTGACATTCAACCATACTGACTTTAAATTCTTTAAGCTGGTCTTCATCAGCTTTTATCCATTCTTCATGCCATATAAACTTTGGAGCTTCTTTTACTATCGATTCTTTATCCCTGATTTTTACAGATTCTATTTTAACCGAGTTATTGAGGAGACCATTAACATTTTGCAAAAGATTTTTATCAAGGATTCCTGATGTTGCCCATAGGTTACGTGGTTTTAATACTGATAAAAGTTCTTTGCCCTTATCGCCGGCGTAAAGTATCAGATGAACATCATCAAGAATAATACAATCAAATCTGTGTAATATTTTTTCTTCTAATATTTTTAATCGGAAGTCATTTAACACAGTTCCCTGGTCGCTGAGATGAAGCACTCCGGATTTATTCCAGAGATTTGTTCTTTTGTCATTATCCCCTTCAACAACTGTTAGTGGAAGTTCGGGACAGTATTTATTTAATTTATCGCTCCAGCCAATTTCAATATTACATCTTGAGCTAAGATCAAGATTTCCCTTTTTTGCTGAAGTTGTAACAATAAGCGCTGAGCGAATGATCTTGTTTCCAAACAAAAACTTTAATGCAGCTATAACTTCTTTTTCTTTGTCTATTCCAAACTCATCCTGCAGCAATGCATAGTCATGCTCTACTAAAAACTTTGCTCCGGTTTCTTCGTAAGATCTAAGTTGAATGTGGAGTTCCTTTCGCTCTTTCCAATCAACCTTCTTAACACTGCTCAATACAAACTTTAATATTTCCTTAACTGTCTCTGGATTTTTAAGACCCTTTACTTTTTTATCTATTGGCGGCAGTTTATCCTGCGTTAAATTGAAATACAAAAATGAATCAACAACCGGCAGCTGCACTTTTGTAAACCAGTTTTTTACATTAGGAATAGAAACATTATGTGATTCAGAAATTGATGGCTGCTGAAAAACTGAGAAAGAAATTTCTTTTTGAGTAGCCTTGTAACTGCCAATAGAAGGAATTTTTACTTTATAAATCTTTTTGGATTTCTGAACTTCAGTGATAGGAATCTTTTTAATTTTACTTTTCCTGAACGTCTCAAGCTCAACATTCAATACATCGATATTTTGAACTTGATTTACAAATTCATCAACTTTCAACAATTCAATATTATAAACCGTGGGAACCATTTCACTCAGGTAATCAAAAATAGCTGGCACTTCAATGACAAATTTATATTCAGGCGCAGCCCAGGAACTGAACTTAACTCTTATGTCTTTTATGGATGGAGATGTAATTAGAAAGTCAACGTTCATTGCCGAATAGCCGATAGGCTTAGGTTCGATTTCAGGCAAATTTATTCCCTGGTTAGTAACCTCGTGCATCATAAAAAAGACAGCGTTACTGCGAACCTTCTTAAATTGATATTTTTTAATTTCATCACCAACTTCCGGTTCACTGATATCAAAGGAATGTGCGGAACTTTGAACAACTGGTATATCAATAGATAAACCGGGCAAGTCTTTTAACCTGGAATTAATAGCACCTATTTGAAATTCTTCAGCTAAGGGAATTTTTAACCAATTGCCAAAATTAAAATCTTCAACCCCTTCAACTTTAGAAATTGAAGAGGCGAGTTTTTTCCGAACCTTTCTAAGCATTTAGATTATTCGATAGATTTTTGCTGATGAACCTGTTCGCAGGCAATCCGAAGTCTTTCAAAAGGCTCAAGCAGATTTCGGCTTTCAGCAAGTTTATTAAGCTGATCTTTGATTGGAACTATTTCGGCTTCGAATTTTTTTGAAGTCTCTATCATAACTTTTCCTGCACCGTTGCCTGGAAATGAAAGAGGTTCTACCTTTGTGCTTATTCTTGATTTACCATCTCCTTCGTTGAATACTCTCACAACCCTAACGCCCTGCTTGTTGTTTGCACCGAGAAAGAAAGGATCTTTAACCAGTATCAAATCAACTTGTTCATTTATTGCATTCAAAAGAGGAACTGAAATTAATTCAACCAGAATATGCTCAAGAAGTACATCACCGTAAAGTGTTTTCTGGAAGCCGGTAGGTTTAATTGGTGCAGTTACTCTAAACTCCAGTGGTTTAGTTTCTGAATCGGTAACCAGAATGGCTCCCATTACGCCACCATTTTCTTCGAGTGCATAAGTCTCCAAAAATGCAATCTTTGCAATTTCCATTTTTTAACTCCTAAATAATAATTTTGAAAAACTCAACCGATGATATTTAACATATTCAATGCCATCTTTTGAGACGATTATCCAATGTATAAGGGAAAATTTTTACGATTTAATTACCTGTCAATTTGCTTTTCAAGCTTTTCAGAAAGTGGGTAAGATTTATTTTATTAAAAGAAATGAAGGTATTTGATGTATGAAAGGTTTGAAATTAGAGATGGGAGTTCAAAGAAAACTAAAATCTTCCGCTTTTGTAGTTACTTTTACTCAGGAATTTTGGTGAAGAAATTTTTTATAAAACGGACTTTGATGGTAAAAATTACCGGAATTTCAAGCTTTTGAAATAAAATCTTATGGATTAGTAATCGCTCTTTATCACCGGAAATGTGATAAGAACAGTTGCCCCCTCACCCTCCTTGCTGATAATTTCAAATTTTCCTCTGTTCAACGAAATGTATTTCTGAGCGAGTAAAAGTCCCAGACCGGAACCAGGTTCTTTATCCGTTCCCGGAGTAGAAATCATTTCCCCATTTAAAATCTTCTTCTGATTATCATCGCTTAATCCAACTCCCTCATCAGTGACACTGATTTGGATTGCTGAGGTGTCACCATTTTCAGATGTGATTTTTTCAGCAAAAACTTTTACAACGCTTCCTTTTTTAGAATACTTGATTGAATTCGATATCAAATTTTCAAAAGTAATCCTCAACATTTCAATATCGCCAACAATTCTATATTCCTTATTAATATCGGCTTTAATAAGAACGTCTTTCTTCCTGATTTTAAATTTTAACAAGTCGATTGCAGAATGAATCAGTTCATCAAGAAAAATCTTTTCAGGAAGGAAGTCAAACTTATTTAGTTGAAGCCGGGAGTAATGCAATAGATTGTTCGTCATTGCAAATAGAGTTCTGGAGGAATCATTGATTACATTAATGTACTCTTTAATATCTCTGTGTGTTAAAGTATCAAACTCAGTGGTTAATATTTCTGTAAAACCTAATAGTGAATTAAATGGTGCTCTCAGATCATGTGAAATCAGCGAGAATAATCTGTCCTTTGAACGATTCATTTCTTTAAGCTGTATGATCATGTCTTCACGATCTTCATCCATCATTTTTCTTTCAATCGCTCTTGAAATGGGGTAGGAAATAACATCAAGAATTTTCTGTTCTGAAAGGCTGTAGGTGTTTGGATTAGAATAATCCTGGACTACCATTACACCTATAGTTTTATCCATAATTTTTAACGGCACACCCAGCCATATCGGTGATTGCGGACCTATCAACTCTATTTCACCCCGCCTTTTTAATTCAGCATCCATTTCCAAATCAACCAGAGCTGATTTTCCTGTTCGAAGAACGTATTCAGTTAAACCTTTGCCAAGTTTTTTTGCTGATGAATCAGTATCTTCTTCATCAACAAAGTATGGAAATGTAAGCAGTGCTGAATCTTTCTTGTAATACGCAATATAAAAATTATCAGCTTTCATCAGCTTCTTAATGCAAGTATGGATGAATTTGAAAAGATCGCTAAGGTTTTTTTCTGAATTAGATGCCTCCAGTATCTCGGATATAATTTGTCTTAGTTTCTCTTCCCTTATATGTGCACCAACATCTTTCAGAATTCCATACCTGTTTACTCTATGATTGAACGCATCGCAGATGATAAAAGAGTTATCCTCTATCCATTTACTTTCTCCATTATGTGTTTCTACAAGATAGGTTATAAAATTTTCTTCGATGTGTAAACTGCTTGAGCTATGATTGAGTGAATAAGAACTCTTCTTTTCCACCAGCTGGTTTCTGACAATGTTTTGAAATCCAATTTTGTTAAGATCATCGATGCTGTAACCTAAAAGTTTTTCAACTGTCGGAGTCATAAACTGAAACAACTCCTTTTTGTAGTCATACTTATAAAAAACCTGACTCAGATTTTCAACATTTCTTACCTCAGGCTCCTCAAGAAGCTCTTTAACAAACTGCAAATTATTAATATTGGACATTTATCAGAGATTTATCTCATTGGAAATATCTTACAAAAAAAACAACTTTTATGCCGATATATTGTAAATTTTCTTATAATGGTGGTTTATCAACATTCAACTACTATTTAGACAATCTTATCCGGCATATTTTCATTGACAATCTTAATTAACAATGCTATCTTTATGTAGATTAAATCTTAATAATTTGTAGAATGACTGAAGAATATGCGAACAGCAGCAGAATTAAATTATAGAGAAAAGGGAATAATATCAGAAATCGATTTCTCCCATCCATCCAGCAAAAGAATAATGGAGCATGGTTTTACTCCCGGCCAAACAATTGAGTTAATTTGTAAATCAACATTTAACGACCCAATTGCAATTTCCATCAGAGGTACTTTAATAGCAATTAGAAAAAGCGAAGCCGGCTGCATTAAATTGAAATGATTACTGCTGCAGATCCTAAGGTTCCGCTAATAACTCTGGTCGGACCACCCAATTCAGGCAAAACTACCTTATTCAATCTTCTCAGCGGCAAAAATTACAAGACAGTAAACTATCCTGGCTCTACCGTAGAATATTATACAAGCCGAATTTTATCTAAATATAATATCAAAGCGGAGTTAGTAGACTCACCCGGCATTGTTAGTCTTATCCCGGAATCCATTGATGAAAAAGTTGCTGTAGATTCATTGTATTCCCATCCAAAACTTGGAACACCTGATTTAGTAATTACTACTATAGACTCGTGTCAGTTATCAAGACATTTACTTTTACCAAAACAATTAATCAGCGCTGGTTTTAATGTTATCATCGTTTTAACTATGACAGATATTTTAGCAAAGCGAGGATTGAAAATATCTGAGAGTAAACTAAGCAAAGCTTTAAACTGCGATGTTGTTGTCATAAATGGAAGATCAAAACAAGGGATAGAAAATTTAATACAAGCAACCAACTCAAACCTGGAACGAATAGGTGTAACTGACAAAAAAAATATTATCCCTTACAATTCACTTGAGAATAGAAAAGACCTGATAGATACTTTTAAAGAAATTGAAGAAATTGTTAATGATGTTTATGAAAATGTTAAGGAAGATGAGAAAATTTATCTCAATTCTGCCAACCGTGAATTAAAAATTCTTCAGGATGTAACAACAAATAATGGGTTTACTCCGGATGAAATTACATTAAAAATTGATCGAGTATTACTTCACAGGTTTTGGGGATTTTTAGTTTTTCTTTTGGTTATGGGGCTTACATTCACAAGCATTTTTTGGATTGCACAACCGTTAATGGATTTGGTTGATGAACTATTTACAAATCTAAACTCACTCGTCTTAGAAAATTTTGAACCCGGCTGGTTTACATTTTTAGTTTCTGATGGAATAATTTCCGGTGCCGGTTCTGTGTTGGTATTTGTTCCGCAAATCATAATCTTATTTGTAATACTCGGCTTGCTCGAGGACTCAGGTTATCTTGCACGCGGAGCTATGTTAATTGATAAGCCATTATCTAAAATAGGATTAAATGGAAGATCGTTCGTTCCAATGCTTTCAGGTTTTGCATGCGCAATTCCAGCAATGATCGCCGCCAGAACAATTCCGAATCGGAAAGAGAGATTGTTCACAATCTTTATAATACCATTGATGAGCTGTAGTGCAAGGCTGCCTGTTTACGCTCTGCTGATCGCCTATCTAATTCCGAGAGATAAACCATGGCTGGGGGGAATTTTGTTGGGAGGTATTTACCTTTTTAGTATTGTCAGCTCAATTGTTGTGGCCTGGATAATAAATAAATTTTCAAAAAGAATTTTTAGCGCTGAAGGTTCATCATCGTTTATACTTGAGCTGCCATCTTACAGGGTTCCAAAAATAAGTGCTGTAATAAACCATACATATAACAGTTCTAAAGAATATATACTAAGAGCCGGACCAATTATACTCGGCTTTTCACTTGTGATATGGTTCTTAACTTTTTTCCCAAATATTAATCCCCAGGTTGAAACTGAGGGTTTTACTACCGGGCAGATTCAAAATCTTGAACGTGCTGAAAGATTAGAACATTCATACGCATCTGATTTAGGAAAATTAATCCAGCCATTTATGTCACCAATAGGTATGGACTGGAGAATTGGAGTCTCGTTGATTTCAGCATTTGCAGCACGTGAAGTATTTGTTTCTTCTTTGGCATTAACATTTAAAGTGACTTCAGAAGATGACGAGGAGCAAAGTACATTACTCAACTCACTCAGGAATGCAAAGATTGAAGCCACGGGAGAAAAGCTTTTTACTGTTGCCACTTCCATTGGGCTTATTGTATTTTTTATTTTCGCCCTGCAGTGTCTTTCAACAGTTGCTGTATCCCGAAAGGAAACGGGTGGATGGAAAATACCCATCCTGCAGGTTTTCATATTTACATCATTAGCTTACTTTATGACTTTTATAACAGTTAATGGTCTTAGATTTTTTGGAATCCAATAAAAACATTTAATTCTTGAGCAAAAATCTTTATTTTGCAGAAGCTATGTAGCGGTCATATTTTTAACAGAGTATTTCAACTTAATAAAATTGAAAAACAAACAAGCCGAAGAAATATTCAGGAATTTTCTCAAAGCAGGTAAAAACAGAATTACACCTGAAAGGTTTGAGGTGCTGGAAGTTGCTCTTGAATACGAAGGACATTTTGGTGCTGATGATCTTTACGTTCTGATGAAAAATCTAAATTCAAGAGTTTCGAGGGCTACGGTTTATAAGACTCTTGAACTTCTTGAACAATGTAATCTTCTTTCAAAACGGAATTTTGGTGATAATGTTAATCGATTTGAAAGCAGCTTTAAACGACAGGTTCACGACCATCTTATTTGTGTTGACTGCGGTAAAATAATTGAATTTGCTGACCCAAGAATTAAACAGCTTCCTGAAGAAATAAGTGACAACTTAGGATTTAACTTTGAGAGTTACTCATTCAACATTTTTGCCCGCTGCAAAGATCCAAAAAAATGTAAACAATCCAGAGAGAAATGACAGCACAACTTTATCCCCTACACTGGAAAAAGAAAAACTTCTCTATTAAAATTTTCTGCTCCATTCCAAACATTGCAACCGGAATATTACTTAAAGCCGGTGATGCTCATTTTGTTATTGATCCCGGTGACGGAATACTTAGAGATCTTAACAAAGAAATTGGAGTGAAAAATTTATTAGAAATTTCGGATGTCTTTATTACTCATGGTCATCACGATCATGTTGGTGGTGTTTGGTCACTACTTACTTATCTGCGTGTTATGCAAAAGAAATCTCCCCTTACAATCCATTATCCTGATGGCTGCGTAGAAATTGAAAGTATTTATAACGCCTTCAAAAAAGTTTATTCCCGTTCCATTACTTATAAGATTAATCTTAAAACAATAAAAAAAAACAGCGGGTTTACCACAAACAATATTACAGTTAAGCCCTTTCCTGTAATTCACAAAGAAAATTTATCAACAGGTAAAACAAGACAGGTGCCTGCACTTGGTTATAACTTTGTATTTGATGGCATGACAATTTGTTATGGCGGCGATACCGCTTACTGTGAAGAGCTTGTTGTTCATGCTCGTAACGCTGATCTCGCTATATTAGAGGCAGGACACGATGAAGAGACACCTGATGATGATATGCATATGACAACCAAGGAAGCTATATCAATTGGGAAATCCGCAAAAAAATATTTCTTAGTTCACGTCCCTGAGTAAGGTGATAAGTGGATAAGGTATAAAGGAATCAGATCAGGAAAAAAATTATGTCTAATAATCTTTTAAATAGTAAGATTAAAAATTGCTTAACAAATGATTACTGAAATGAAATATATTCTTTATACCATTATACCCTTATACCTTCAATCTCAGGTATTGCTCAACAGCCAAGCTACTGGTTTGATGGCGAAAAGCATCTTACCAATATCCGGATGCTGACAGATGGCGGCGAAAATGCAGAAGCTTATCTTTCATTTGACGAAAAGAAATTAATTTATCAGGCAACATTCGGCGATATGAAATGCGATCAGATATATACAATGAACTTAGATGGAAGCGAAAAACAATTGGTATCAACCGGAAATGGAAGAACAACCTGCTCATACTATTTACCTGGCGATGAACGAATTATTTATTCATCTACACACATGGCCGATTCAGAATGCCCTGATCCACCCGACAGAGCAAAAGGTTACGTCTGGCAGCTTTATGATTCATTCGATATTTTTTCTGCTAATGCAGATGGAACTGATGTTACTCCATTAACTTTCTCAGGAAAATACGATGCCGAAGCAACAGTATCTCCCAGAGAAGATAAAATTGTTTTCACTTCCACAAGAGACGGCGACCCGGAACTTTATGTGATGGACATTGATGGTTCAAATCAAACAAGACTTACTTTTGAAAAAGGTTATGATGGCGGTGCGTTCTTCTCTCAAGATGGAAGCAAGATTGTCTTTCGTGCAAGCAGACCAAAAACTGAAGCCGAACTTGCTGACTATGAGGAGCTGGCAAACAATGGATTATTCCGTCCTTCAATCCTGGAAATTTATGTGATGAATGCAGATGGCTCAGATATTCAGCAGGTAACAAATTTTGGGAAAGCAAGCTTTGCTCCATTTTTTCATCCCGATGGAAAGAGAATAATTTTTTCTTCAAATGTAAACAGCCAAAGCGGACGAGACTTCGATCTTTATTTAATAAATGTTGATGGAACTGGACTAGAGCAAATCACTTTCAACGAAACCTTTGATGGTTTCCCGATGTTCACAAAAGATGGCAAGCAGCTTGTCTTCTGTTCAAACAGGTTCAATAAAAATGAAGGCGATACTAATGTATTCATTGCTGATTGGGTGGAGTAATGCCAAGAACTACTTCGGGGATGCCAGATACCAGATACCAGATGCCAGATACCAGATTTTAAATTTTAAAATAACTTACTCAAAGGGAATAATAAAAATGAAACCTCACAACTTTAGATTTATAATTATTTTATTATCGGCTCTGCTCATTTCAGTTTCTTCCTATGGTCAAACTATTTCTAACCCGGAAATAACTACTGAAGAAATAAAACAGCATATTACATTTCTTGCATCTGATGAATTAAAAGGAAGGGACAGTGGAACAAAAGAAATTAAAGAAGCTGCCGACTACATTGCGAATGAATTTTCATCTTACGGATTAGCGCCTGCTTTTAATAATAATTACTTCCAGGAATTTTCATTCATCAAAACAATCGAGCTGACTGATAAAAACAATCTTGCTTTTATAACAAACGGAGATGACATAGAACCAAATTTGAATGAAGAATACATTACAGTACCATTCTCGGGAAATGCAGATGTAAATGCTAAACTTGTTTTTGCCGGCTTTGGAATTTCAGCTCCCGATCTTGAATATGATGACTACGATGGTATTGATGTAAAAGATAAAATAGTTATCGTAATACGAAACACTCCCGAACCAAATGTTCCTCATTCCGGATTTGATGCTCATTCTCCTTTGAGAAAGAAAGCTTCGGTTGCAAGAGATAAAGGTGCAGCGGCTATCATCTTTGTCAATCCTTATGATGAAAATAAAACTTCAGATGATCTTATAGAATTTAGTTATGACAGAGGCGGTTCAATTGGAGGTTTCTCTGCTGTAAATGTTAAGAGAATTTTCGTTGAGCAGCTCTTACAATCTGAAGGGAATAATTTCAAAGAAGTTTATGATAAAATCATTGAAACAAAGAAACCATCATCGTTCGAATTAAAAAATTCATCAGCAAAAATATCTACCGAAGTAAACGAAGTTGAAGCAGTTAGCTGGAATGTTGGTGGATTCATCGAAGGAAATGATCCCGAACTAAAAAACGAATGGATAATAATCGGTGCACATTTTGATCATCTCGGAATGGGTGGTGAAGGTTCACTCTACCGCGGAGATGAACCTCAGATTCACAACGGTGCTGATGATAATGCCTCAGGGACAACAGGAGTTTTGGAACTTGCAGAAAAATTTTCTTCAGTAAAAGATCAGTTAAAAAGAAGCATAGCTTTCTTCACTTTTTCAGGTGAAGAGCTTGGTTTACTCGGATCAAATTATTTAGTGAACAATCTCCCCTTCCCTGTTGAAGATGCTGTAACAATGATAAATATGGATATGATTGGAAGACTGAAGGACAGTTCATTAATTGTTTATGGAACAGGCACATCATCAAGCTGGAAAGATATATTAAACAAATACAATGACTACGGCTTCAAATTAACTTTTAACGATGAAGGATTTGGACCAAGCGATCATTCTTCTTTTTATGGTAAGAAGATTCCTGTTTTATTTTTCTTCACGGGAACGCACGAAGATTATCACAAACCTTCGGATGATACAGAAAAAATTAATTTAAAAGGACAGGAAAATATTCTGAATTACGTTTATGATGTAGTTGCAGAAATTGATCGAAATACTGAGCGTCCTGATTATCTTTTAGTCGAGGCCAAAACAACCGGACAAATGTTTGCCAGGAAAGTTTACGTTGGGACAGTCCCGGATTTTGCCAGCAATGTTGATGGCTATAAAATAAGCGGAGTTTCTGAAGGAAGTCCCGCACAGCTTGCAGGTTTGCAGGGTGGAGATATAATCATTTCGTTTGGCGGAAAGAAAATTTCCAACATTTACGACTTCACTTATGCACTTGGTGATTTCGTCCCCGGCGATGAAGTTGATGTTATTGTTAAAACGAGGAGAGGAAGAGATTACTTATAAAATTAAGCTGGCTTCTAAATAATTTATTTATTCGAAATTTATAGTTAGATAGCACTATTCCAGGCATTCTTAGTTGACGACCAACAACCTTTGGTATTAAACAAAAGTGCATTAAAAAATAAATTGACTCACATTTATTTTTCTCACCATCTTTCCATAGGAATTTCTTAATCCTTTTCAAGGAGATAGAAAATGAATTCTTTCTGTTCGCAAAAAATAAATTCGACTTCTTGCTGATTTATTCATCTATTAGAGGTAATAAACATGCCAAAATCAATAATATTATTTCTCTTAATATTTTCAATGATTAATTTCGAATTAATCTTCGCTCAAGATTCATATTCACTTCAATTCAATGGAGGAATTATTTCTCCAAGAAGTTAGTCCAATGGGCCAATGGGAGTAATGCAGTTTAACGTATCTTTAAAACTCAGATATAATGTTTTACATTTATAGTGGATATTCTACATGGGATCAAAACAAAGTTGTAACTTATAATGATCGAGAGGAATATTCAAACCAGAGTCAACTATATTTTTATTCTTATAACCAAGATAATCACTCCTTAATTCCTGTTTACTTGGGTACCAGGGTCAATTTACACACTAATGATTTATTTACATCTTTTCTAGATTTTGAGATCGGCTATTCATATCTGAGTTATTATAGTTATGAAAATGTAATAGAAACCGATCCAGAAAGTGGTGATATTTTATCATATTATGTTAATTCTGACACTGGAGAGAAAGTCAAGAAAATTTATTTGGAGTAGGGTTGGGAGCTGGACTTACCTTTCCTACATCATCAGTAATAGATGTATTACTGGAGATTAAATTGAATAGTTATCTAAATGAGAATTATAATGGTTTATTCAGTACTGAGGGAACTTATACTTCATTTTTAGCGGGAGTAAATTATAATTTATAATGATTCAGTACAAGTACTAATACAAATTCAGGCGAATCAATCGATTCGCCTTTTTTGTTTTAAAGGATTAATTTAGCCATCAAAAAGAAAAAAACTGAGTGAAGTAATTGAGAAAGAAGAAAAAGAAATACGCAAACGTTATTATGCTGCTGCTTATCCTTTTCGTTCTTTTCTTTATTGTTCTAAAGGATAGAAGTTTGAAAGTAACTTCTGAGCAAATTGTAAAAAGTTACATATCAGATATCAAAGCAGCGGATGCAAATTTTTTGAATAAGGAAATTGAGCTTTCAGGAAAAGTAAAATCATTCTTTCAATTTGAAGTAGAAAAAAGTTTGCTTGAACTGGAAACTGGAAATAGTGAACTTCAACTTTTTTGTCTGTTGATGAATAAAGAAACCGAAGAGAAAGCTTCGTCACTCACGACAGGGACAACAGTTACAGTCTTCGGTAAATGTTTAGGCATAAAAGATTATAAGTTTCCAAATAGTATTTATATTGAAGCTGAACAAATAAAATGAATTTGTTTCAAAAAGAAATAGTATTAGAACAAAGAGGTAGAGGATTCCATCTCGTCACTGATGAAATTCTGGGACAAATTCCTGAAATCAAAAAAATCAAAACTGGTTTGATGCATATTCTTATCAAGCATACTTCAGCATCAATCACGTTGAACGAAAATTATGATCCTGATGTTCGCTCTGATATGGAAAAATATTTTAGTCGAACTGTAAAAGAAAATGAACCCTGGTATGACCACAACTCGGAAGGTCCTGACGATATGCCAGCGCACATAAAATCAACTTTGATTGGCAACTCATTGACTATTCCCATCACAAATGGAAAGTTGAATCTCGGAACCTGGCAAGGAATTTATCTTATGTGAGCATCGTAACCAGGCTGGAAGCAGAAAAATTGTTATAACCATTTTCGGAGATGAAAGATGAATGCTGAATTGAGCACAAGGTATAAGGGTGTAGAGGTATATGGGTATAAAGGTTTGTTGCCGGAACTCAAACTGAAATCACAAGATCCAAGTCACAAATAACAAATAATATTCAATGAACAATAATCAAATTCCAAAATTTTTGAATTTTGAATTTCGAACTTGAAATTTATTTGGAATTTGTTTTTTGTCTTTTGGAATTTCATTCACATTTTGCTTAAAATTTTATAACAATGAGATTAAAACTATTTAGCCCGAACAACTATGCTACACGATAAGAAAAAAATCCTGTTCGTCTGTATGGGAAATATTTGCAGATCTCCCGCTGCTGAAGGAATCGCAAAAAAGATGATCGAGAAAAGAGGATTGGATGGAACTATTGAAATCGATTCGGCAGGAACTCTTGATTACCACACTGGAGAATCACCTGATGAAAGAATGATCAGGCACGCTTCGAAAAGAGGATATCGGTTGGATAGCCATGCAAGACAATTCAATTCCAAAAAAGATTTTGAATATTTCGATTACATCGTAACAATGGACGATGATAATTTCAGAGAGATAACTTCCCTTGACAAAAACAATAAATACAAGAACAAAGTTTTTAAGATGGTTAGCTTTGGGTCTAAGCTGAAAGTCGATGAAGTTCCCGATCCTTATTACACCGGCAGTGATGGATTTGAATATGTTCTGGATATTCTCGAGGATTCAATTGAGGGATTACTAAACAAAGTTGAAGATGATATCAGAAGAGAAAATAAAAGCAAGAATTGAGGAAAAGCTCAACAGCAAAATTAAAAGCCTCTCTTCCCTTTCCGGTGGATGCATTAGTGATGCGTTTAAAGTTACCACGGATAATGGATTCAAATTATTTTTTTGAAGTATAATCCATCTGCCTCAAACGATATGTTCATCAAAGAAGCAAATGGATTGAAGGAATTAGCAAAAGCCAATGCAATAAGGATACCTGAAGTCTTAAGTTTTGATGAGGATTACATTCTGCTTGAATACATTCGTCCAACCTGCCCCCGCAAAGCTTCGGCAGGAAGAAAAATTTCTTCGAGGAGTTTGGGCGAAGTTTTGCTGAGATGCACAAATTCACATTCCGAAAGCTTTGGATTTTATGAGGATAACTACATTGGTTCCAACCCACAGAAAAATATTCCTGATGAAAAAGAAAAATCAAGTTGGGTGATATTTTATTTTAACAAAAGAATATTATACCAACTCCAACTGGCGGAGAAGCTTGGTAATTCCACATCGGAATTAAGAAAGGGAATTTCGAAACTTGAAAATAAAATCCAGGAAATTATCGGCGACATACAAGAAAAACCATCCTTATTGCACGGTGATTTGTGGGGCGGCAATTATATGGTTGATGAAAATGAGAATGCAGTATTGATTGATCCTGCAGTTTATTATGGCCATCGTGAAGCCGATCTTGGAATGACAAAACTATTCGGCGGCTTCAGTTCAGAATTTTATAGAGCGTATAATGAAACCTTCCCGCTTGAAGATGGATATGAGTACAGGGAGAATATTTACAAGCTTTATCACGTGCTTAATCACTTAAATCTTTTTGGCGGTGGTTATTATTCGCAGGCTTTAAGTTTAATAAAGTTTTATATTTAACCCGTTAGATAATATTATTGTTTATGCTATATAATTCTTTAAGGTATCTAACGGGTTAGATAATGAATAAAATATCCGTAACAGTAATCACCAAAAATGAAGAGAAAAATATTTCTGACTGCCTGAAAAGTGTAGCTTGGGCTGATGAAATAATTGTCGTTGATTCTGAAAGCACTGATAGAACAGTTGAATTAGCAAAGCAGTTCACGGAAAAAGTCTTCATTAGAAAGTGGGAAGGTTATGTTCCTCAAAAACGATATGCATTAAGTCTTGCATCCAATGAATGGGTTTTAAGTCTCGATGCAGATGAAAGAATAACTCCAGAACTAAAAGATGAAATAATCAATCTTTCACCCGGTGATTATTCTGGTTTCAAGATAAGAAGAAAAAATTTTCTACTCAAAAAAGAAATAACAAGCTGCGGTTGGGAAAAAGATTATCAGCTAAGACTATTCAAAAAGGATAATACTGATCTGAATGAGAGACTCGTCCACGAAAAATTCATAACTAAAGGTAATATCGGAACGCTAAAAAATCCGATGCTGCATTTCACATTTTCTTCATTCGAGGAATATCTCTCCAAAATAAACAGCTATACCAGCTTAAAAGCCCAGGAGCTTTTCAAAAAGAAGAAAAGAGTTAGCGCGTGGACAATTTTCTCTCACACTGTTTCAGCTTTTTTTGCTTTCTTTTTTATCAGGCGGGGTTTTAAAGATGGAGTATATGGATTGATAATCTCACTACTCCATTCAGTAAGTACGATGATGAATTACGTTAAGCTGTGGGAATTGCAACACAAAAAGTAAAGTTACTTCACCTATCTCATACATCCATACAAACATACACCCATACAAAAAAACTAGCTAGATTGTATGGATGTATGATTGTATGAAATTCATTGAATGCCTGATTACAAATTTACTTAATATCAATCACTTCAGTATCAAAAATCAGAGTGGAGTTAACAGGTATTTTTTCAAGCACCATCTCACCATAACCTAGCTGTGGCGGGACAATAAATCTTGCTTTATCACCTTTTTTAAGAAGCTGCATACCTTCATCCCATCCTGGAATTACCTGACCTTGTCCAACAACAAACATTATTGGTTCATCTCTTTCAACTGAACTATCGAACATTGTTCCATCCTGCAGAAAACCTGAATAATGAACAGTAACTACTTTGCCTGCTTCAACTGCAGGACCTTCACCCTGACTTATAATTGCATACTTAACTCCGCTTGTAGTAGTTTTAAACAATGTTGAATCTACTTTCCACATTTCTGCAACTACTCTGTCTTTAACTTCAAGAAGTTCAACAATAACTTTTAAATCAGTATTTGGAGGAATAAAACCAACTCCGGCATCACCGTAAGCAAGTTTTGAAGGAATGATCATTGTTCTAACTCCGCCAACTTTCATTCCAACAATACCTTCATCGGTACCTTTAATGAAAGAACCTGAATTAAGAATAAATTTTATAGGTTGATTTCTCATCTTCGAATCGCCGAGCGAAAGTGTTACTTTTACTCTGATCAGCGGACCAATCTGAAAACAGCTCAGAAGCTGTATCCTTTGGCACCATCCAGCCTTTAAAGTGAATTGAAACAAGTTCATCTGCTTTTGCTTCCCTGCCTGTTCCCAGAGAATCATCCATATACTGCAAACCAGATTCAAGAGTTACGACTTCCGGGCCTTTATTGCAGCCAATCAAGACAGCAGTTATAATTACAAAAAACACCAACAATAATTTTTGCATTTTAATCCTTTTTAATTTTTTGACGGCCAAATATATTCATAATATTTGTCATCTTTTCAATGCGTATTAATTTTATCCTATGATTTAATGAAATGAGGCTTTACTTTTGCCACCAAATTCAAGTTAAATCAAAATTATTTTTAGCCAGATGACTAATACCAGAAACATATTTTTTCACACTTTAGCATTAATGATTTTCATTTTACCGGGAACAAACGGGAAGGATGTCCTAAGTCAGGATGAAGAACAGGGTTTTGTTATTGATTCCGATGTTGCATTTGAGGAAGCCGTTGCCGGAATATCAATTCCTCAGAGTATTCTGGAAAATCTTCGGCTCGTTGATGTTTATTATTATGGATTTGACGAAAAGATTCATAAAGGGCAACTGGTTGTTCATAAAGATGTAGTGCTGGATGTAATAGAGATTTTTGAACTTATAAGAGAATCACGTTTTCCAATCGGGAAAGTTGTCCCAATAAGCAAATACGGCTGGTCAGATGAAAATTCTATGAAGGATAATAACACATCAGCGTTCAATTACAGATTTATTTCCGGTTCGAGAGTAATTTCCAATCACGCTGCCGGATTGGCAATTGATATAAATCCTGCTCTAAATCCTTACATAAAGAACGGCAATAGTTTACCAGAAAATTGTATTTACGACACCACAAAAGTTGGAACAATTTCAGCTAGTTCAGAACTTGTTAAAGAATTTAAACAGCGAGGCTGGGAATGGGGCGGCGATTGGAAGAGTCTGAAAGATTACCAGCACTTCGAGAAAAAGTTAAAGTAAGCTTTTGCCCTTTTTCTGTTCCGAATATAAAAATTAATGCTCGCCAAATATTCTTAGCCCAAGCCCTTTCACTGTGCAATGAATTTTTGCCTTTATGAAAGTAAAAATGATCTCCTTCGATATAGCCCTGCTGTTTTAATACTGTCAGCATTTCATCAACGCCAGGCTGTAAAATGGAATCGAGTTCACTATCTCCATTATTTATAAATAATTGAAACTGCTTCAATTTTCCTTCATAAGATTTGACATTATCAATACAATCGTATTTATCAATCTTGAACGCCGGCGAAAAACTAATAGCTTTAGAAAAAGTTTCTGAATATTCCCATATTAGTAAAAACGAAATCAATCCACCTAAAGAACCGCCACCATTTGCAGTGCTTAGCCTATCTGGTTTTGTTCTGTAATTTCGATCGATAAATGGTTTAAGAGAATCAACAATAAATTTCATATAAGAAAAGCCAATCTTGCCATCAGAGTACTCTTCGTTTCTATCAGAAGTGTTATAAATTCCGACGATTATAATCGGTTCAATTAATTCTTTCCGAATAAGACTATCGGCTGCTTCATCAATTTGCCAATCAACCTGAAATGCAGATGTGGCTGGATCAACAATATTCTGCCCATCGTGCATATAAAGAACCGGATAATTATTATTCAAATCTGATTCATAGCCCGGTGGAAGCCAGACGATAATATCTCTCGGCTTAATTCCCTCTCCTTGAAAATTTCTATGATACTTTACTATTCCTGTAATCTGACCTTTGCCATAGGCATCCCCACGGGACAATTTTCTTTCAACCTGATCAGCCCAAAGCGTTATCTTGATTTCAATAGTAGTATCATTTAAAATTTCGACAAAATAATTGTCGGGAACTGCACCGTCATTACTAAGTGCTTCAGTATTCCAGCTCCCCCGAGTGAATTTAAATTCAAGTTTTTTACCTTTTAAAAATGAAAAACTTTTCGACCACTTCCCTTTTTCAATTTCGCTAAGTTCAATTGAATCTGGCTGCCAGTTACCCATCTGATCATCATTACCCGTAATATAAATTTTTGATCCTTCAGGTAAATTATCGGCAATTACTTCGATAGTTATGTTTACATTATTTTGTGAACAGAAAGTAAAAGCCAGCAATATCGGGAAAGAAAAACAGAGTAAATATTTTTTCATACTAATTTGATATAGATAGTTTATTTTTTATCCGGGTAATAAATTGTTTTAGCTCGACTAAATTTTCTATGAAATTCTCTCTTTCAAAAATAACAATTATCATACTGCTTTTTTTCAGCAGTTGCTCTGATAGATCTCTTTTCACTGATCCAAATGATCCGGGATTAGGTGGAAACTATACAATTATTAGCGGCGAGATATCAGGTACATTACTCAAAAGTAAATCACCATACTATGTTACGAGCAATATCTCAGTGAGTGCAGGAAATCAATTAGTCGTTGAGCCCGGCACAATAATTTTCTTCAAGGCTAAAACAGGATTGCATATTAGCGGTGGAATCAGAGCCATAGGAAATAAAGAGCTTCCTATAATATTCAAAGGAGTTCGGAATGAATGGAATGGAATTCATTCAACTAACCCAACAGATAGTTTGATCTTCACTTTTTGCAGAATACAAGACATCTACTTACCGATAAGCAGTGAATATAGATATGGAGGTATTGAGATTTCGAATGCTTCCATTATTATAAAGAACTGCTACTTTTATTTTAACTATGCACAATACGGAGGAGCGTTATCACTTTTATATTGTAACTCAGAAATCACCAACAATATATTTGACAGAAATGAATCACTCGATTATGGTGGAGCTATTCTTTCTCAGAATTCATCGAATAAAATTATTAACAACACATTTTACAGAAATTACTGCTTGAATTTTGGAGGAGCTTTAACATTAATTGACCCTGTTTATGAGGAAATTCAGAACAACATTTTTTATAAAAACTTTTCATATCACGGAGATACCAGAATTCATCTCGTGTCAGGGGATACCACAAAGCTTTTTGAACAATACAACTTTTTGGGTCCTGATAGTTTGAATCTATACTTTACTTCACCGACTGATTTTCATCTTCAGGAAAACTCACCCTGCAAAGATGCTGGTAATCCTGCACCAGAGTTTAATGATGCTGATGGTTCGAGAAATGACCAGGGCGCTTATGGCGGACCCGGTGGGGATTGGTAGGA
>JAXHLB010000008.1:0-113089 GCA_034522695.1 Ignavibacteriaceae bacterium
CAACAATTTTGTTTTCACTTCCTCAATCAGGAAATGTAAATCTGACACTTTATAATCTGCTTGGAGAGCAAGTTGCAGAACTGGTTAATGGATTTAGGGAAGCTGGTATTCATACAATTAATTTCTCCGCCAAAGGCGGATCCGCCTTCGGCGGAAATGCTTATGCACTACCAAGCGGTTTATACATTTATAGATTAGAAGCAAACGGTTTTGTTCAGTCCAGGAAGATGACTCTTATCAAGTAACAACAACTGGTATGATATTAAATAATTGTTAATTTCCTGACGATTCTTCTTAATTAAAGGGAATGAAGAGTAAAATCTTTTCATTCTCTTTTTATTTTTACTATTTTTCAGACATCAATCCAGTTTAAACTATTATTTACTAACAAATCTAATCGGAGGACAAATATGAAAAAGTCATATTTACTTTTATTGTTTTCTTTTCTCTTTACTTCCACTAAGTCTATCTTTTGGACAGTTACTCGTTGAGGATTTTAATTATCCTGTCGGTGATTCATTAACAGGCCACGGCTGGACCAAACACAGCGGTGGTACCACAAACGGAATACTTGTTACTGCTCCGGAGTTTGACTTATACCGGGTATCCATCTTCGGGAATCGGAAATGCAGCTACACTTGACAGGTGGTTCTGGTTCACGTGAAGATGTTAATGTAGGAATAGATTCACTTTCCACTTAATTGAGGTGCAATCTATTATTCTTCCTGATAATGGTGCTTCTAACAAGTGCTCAAACTAGGATTATTTCATTCCATCGTAGGGTTTAGCGAATACTCCATCTCATTTATTTTGCGGCACGTGTTTTTGTTAAGCAGGCATGTTAATCGGTAAATTTGGCATTTGGCATAAGTAACACTTCGACCCAGGCAACAATGACAACCAGTTTATAGCGACTTCATTTATAATACAGAACAACATATTTGATTTTCGTAAAATATACAATTAACACTGGCGGTGCTGATGAAGTGTAAATTTCTGGTTTATAATCCAGCTATTAGCACAACAGAACCATCCCTAATTTAAAGGCATGGAGCTTCAGCAAGTAACAAATACTGCTACTAGCGGACAGGATGTTATCGATGCGATTGCTTTACGTCAGGGTGGTCAGGCATATTCAGTATTAGTTGATGGTATCAGAGTATCAACTCAGTGGGGCGACCTTGTTCCAGTTGAATTTACTTCTTTTTCCTCGGTGGTAGATGGCAGCAATGTCATCTTAAATTGGTCAACTGCAACCGAGTTAAACAACTTTGGTTTTGAAGTTCAGAGATCAATTGCAGGAAATGAATTTGCAACTGTTGGCTTTGTAAATGGTCACGGCACTACTACAGAAGCTAAGGACTACAGATTTGTTGATGCTAATCTTACTGCAGGTAATTATACCTACAGACTAAAACAGGTTGACTTCAATGGAACATTTTCTTATTCCGACGAAGTTAGTGCTGATGTAACATCACCAGCTCAATTTGAACTTTCTCAGAATTATCCAAATCCATTTAATCCGAGCACGACGATTAAGTTCTCAATTCCTCAAAGCTCAAATGTAAGTTTGAAAATATTCAATACACTTGGACAAGAGGTTAGCACTCTTATAAACCAAAATATGGAATCGGGTGTGCACACAATTAATTTTGATGCAAGCCAGTTGAACAGCGGAATATATTTCTACAGGCTCGAAGCTGGTTCATATTCCGAAGTAAGGAAGATGACCTTAATTAAATAAAGATAATACAAGAAGCATTTTAAGCCCCTCTTTCAATCAAGGCTCGGACTTTCCGGGACTGATCGGAGGGGTTTTTTATTGGTTGGTCACTCTGCAACGAAGCAAAAAACAGGTGAATATTGGTTGTGAAAAGAAAAAATTACTTGCTGCTAAATGCTATCCCTCTCATAAATCATTTAGAAGACATTTATCTTAAAGGCACAAGTATTGCAACTGAATTTGTAATGGGATTTGTTTACATTAACACCTCAATTAAACAGCAAATAATTAAAAAAACGACTATTTATTAAAATGATATTTGGCTTTGTAAAATTAAACGGCAGGAATAAAATTGAAAGAAATATCCGTCGTGATCATAGAATAAAGAGGATTCTCTTCAATGTTATTTATGGAACGGTGGGATTTCTTCTCTTAAATTTCATTCTTTACACTCTTTCATCAAATTAGTCACCCCCGGCGAACTATTTTATTTATCAGATTTTAGATTGAACCGCAGGCGGCAATAATTTATATTAGTCCGTCTTTTTCATCATAACATGAATAAAAATAAAGTATATATAGAAACCTACGGCTGCCAGATGAATCTTGCCGATACCGAGATTGTGCTCGGCATTCTGCAAAACAACGGCTACAGTGTAACCAAACATTCCGATGAGGCTGATATAATTTTAGTTAATACATGCAGCATAAGAGAAAATGCAGAGCAAAGGATTTATGGCCGGCTGGGAAATTTTAAAGCAATAAAAGATCAAAAGCCTGATTTAATTGTTGGTGTTCTCGGATGTATGGCAGAACGTTTACGTTCGGATCTTGTTGATAAGAAAAAAATTGTTGATGTTGTTGTTGGTCCTGATGAATACCGAAGATTACCGGAACTTATTGATGTTGCTTTCAATGGTGATAAAGGAATTGGAGTTAAGCTTTCCAAAACAGAAACTTATGATGACATTATTCCTCACAGAGAAGATGGTTTGCAGGCATGGATTTCTGTTATGCGGGGATGTGATAAATTCTGCACTTTCTGCGTTGTTCCATTTACACGCGGAAGAGAACGCAGCCGATCACTTAGTTCCATTGTTGAAGAAGTCAAACAGTTAGCAGCTCGTGGATTTAAAGAAGTTACTCTGCTTGGACAAAATGTTAATTCTTATCGAGATGAAGAATCTGTAAGCGGAGGAGATTTTGCTGACTTGCTAGCTGCCTGTGCACAAGTTGATAATTCAGTGAGAATTCGTTTCACTACCTCTCATCCGCAGGATCTTTCTGATAAGCTTCTGTACACAATCGCTGAGCATTCAAATATTTGCAACTATATTCACCTGCCAGTTCAATCCGGTTCAAACAGAATTCTTGAATTGATGAACCGTACATACACAATTGAACATTATCTTCAACTGGTGGAGAAAGCAAGAAAAATAATTCCGGGAGTAAGTTTCTCAACAGATATCATTTCAGGTTTTCCAACAGAAACTTTTGAGGACCACATAATGACTCTTGATGTTATGAGGGAAGTCAGATTCGATGGTGCTTTTATGTTTAAGTATTCTCCGAGAGAGGGCACAAAAGCATTTAGAATGGAGGATGATGTTTCTGAGGAAACCAAAACAAAAAGACTTCAGGAAATAATTAATCTCCAGCAGCAGATATCTTTTGAATTAAACCAGGAGTTGATTGGTAAAGAGGAAATTGTCCTGGTTGAAGGATTCAGTAAAAAATCCGACAAGTTCCTATCCGGTAGAACCGATACAAATAAAGTTGCAATAGTTTCTGCAGATAATAAAATTAAAACGGGCGATTATATAAAAGTTAAAATTAACCGAGCAACGTCAGCGACCTTGTTTGGTGATTTTACAGGTTTCGTAAATTTGGTTGAAGAAAGCTTATCTTTAACCGGTTGAATTTGAAACAATAAATCATTCCGTTTAATGACGGTAAAAAAATGCTTAAGCTTAAATTAAAATTCTTTTCCCTTCTGATTCTTCTCAGCCTAATTACATTCACAGGAAAATTATATTCTCAGGAAGTTGATATTGTTCCTTACCTCAAAGCAATAGAGAATGGGAATATTGGACAGGCAAAAGAAGCGCTTGTTGATTTAAAAGAAAAGAATGCTGCTGATCCTTCAGTAATGTTTCTTGATGCTGTGCTAAAAGAAAACGGGCAGGAAGCAGTTGTCATTTACCAGGATATTGTTGATAATCATCCTAAAAGCAAATACGCTGATGCCGCTCTCTACAGAATATTTTCTTACTACTATGCTCTCGGGCTGTATGAAACAGCACAGGAAAAATTGAAACAGCTTAAAACATCTTACCCAGCTTCACCTTACATAAATGTTGCCGATCAAAATCTTTCAGCATTAGAAAAATCTGATGTGAAGGAAACAGAAACTGTGGTTGAGGAAATAAAACCTAAAGTAGAAGAGAATTATAAGTTTACTATTCAGGCGGGTGCGTTTACAAATCTTGATAATGCAAATAAACTTATCGGTGAATTTGAAGCTGCTGGCATTTTCAGCCGATTAGGTGAAAAGATAGTTGGCGGCACAACTTTTCACGTTGTATATGCGGGCAAGTTCGAAAAGTATGAGGATGCAGAAGATTTTCTGCAGGTTGTAAACTCTCGCTATAAAGTAAACGGAAGCATCGTTTCTATTCCTCCCCAATAATCGTGAAAATTACATTTCTTGGCACAAGCTCTGGAAAAGCTTCACTAAATCGCTATCACTCCGCTTTACTATTCACTTCGGAAAAATATAATTTGCTCGTTGATGCAGGAGATGGAATTTCCCGTGCCTTGATGAGTAACGGAATTACACTTCAACTCTTTGAATGGAATTCTTTTCACTCATCTTCATCCAGATCACTTTTCAGGATTGCCGGCATTGATTGTTCAAATGAAGATAATGAATAGAAATGAACCTCTCGATATTTTTATTCACGAAAGTCTTAAAGCTGTAGTTGAAGAATTTTTGTTGCGATCTTATCTGCTTCCCGAAAGAATGGGATTTGAAATTAATTACAAAACTTTTTCAGATGATGTACGATTTATAATTACAGAAGAATTTTCATTCCTTGCCAGAAAGAATTCTCATTTAGGCAACCTCGAAAAGTTTAAAGATAAATATCCTTCTCTAAGTTTATATAGTGCAAGCTTTCTTTTTGAAGCTGGGAATAAAAAAGTCATTTACACTTCCGATATTGGTTCAGAGGAAGATCTATTATTATTTAGAGAATTTGTTCCGGACATTTTTATCAGCGAGGCAACCCACATCTCAACCGCTGCTATTATTGAGAAGGTCATCAAAATAAATCCTGGCAAAGTCTATTTGACTCATTATTCCGACGAAGATATTCCAGCCATAAGTGAAATTTTGGCAAGCCTTCCTTCAGAACTAAAAGAAAAAGTAAAATTGGCCAAAGACGGCTTATCCTTTGAAATTTGAAGGATTACTTGATATTAGTCCCTAAAAAGTTCTATTTCAAATCAACTTCATATTAGCTATTTTTGCTCCTGCGACAGTTTGTCATTCTAATCTTTATAATATTTCAGTGAACAGAGAAGAATTCAAAAAGAAACATGGTATTCTCGGTCATTCCAGTGAAATAAATGATCTGGTTGATGTGGTAATGCAGGTATCTACTTCCGATATCACCATACTTGTTTATGGTGAAAGCGGTGTTGGTAAAGAAGTATTTGCGAGAGCAATCCACAATTCAAGTAAGAGAACCGGTAAAGAATTAATTAGTGTGAATTGTGGCGCAATACCGGAAGGGATTCTGGATAGTGAACTATTCGGACATAAGAAAGGTGCATTCACCGGTGCATTTGAAGGCAGGAAAGGATATTTTGAAATTGCTGATGGCGGAACTTTGTTTCTGGATGAGATTGCTGAAATGCCTCTCACCACGCAGGTTAAAGTTTTAAGAGCAATCGAATTTAAAGAGTTCATGAGGATAGGTGCTGAGACTGTTACCAAAGTTGATGTGAGAATAATTGCAGCTACTAATAAGGACTTGCAGGATGAAGTCAACAGCAGGAGATTCAGGGAAGATCTTTTCTTCAGATTAAAAGCTGTAAGCCTGAGCATTCCTCCGTTAAGAAAAAGGAAAGAAGATATTGAATTACTCGCCAATCACTTTCTTGAAGGATATGCATCTGCAAATAAAATTACTTCTCCGAAAATTACACAGGATGCGATGGCAATTCTGATGGAATATAACTGGCCCGGAAATGTACGTGAACTTAAAAATGCCATCGAAACTGCAGTAGCTCTGAATAGAAACGGAGTACTGGATATTGATTCTTTTGCAGACTTGATTGTTCACAGAGAAGAAAACTACTCTTCAAGAAATCTTCCGGTCTTTTTAAGAAAAACCCCTGAAGATGCAGACAGAGAAATTCTTTACAGAGCACTTTTCGAAATAAAAAAAGATTTAATCGAATTAAAGGATATTGTGCTGCTAACCGGAAGAGAAACAGTTGTAAAAGGAGAAGAACCAAAAAAGAATCTTTTTGCGCTTGATGTCATCGAACGGGACACTATAAAAGCCGCACTTGACAAAACACGCGGAAATAAACGTAAAGCTTCCAAATTGCTCAATATTAGTGAACGCACTCTTTACAGGAAAATAAAACAATACGATTTAATTGAAGAATGATATCAATTTTTTTAAATAAATTTAAAAGAGATTTGCTTTATTCGCTTTTAATTGCTTTCTTGTTCGGAACAAGTGTGGTAGTTAATTTTGGATGCGGCTCTTATTCATTTACCGGTGCTTCTGTTCCTGCACATTTGAAAACGATTGCTATTCCTATTGCGGATGACAAAAGCCCGGCTGCCATTCCAGGGTTAAGAGAATCGTTGACTGACAACCTGATTCAAAAGTTTATCAGTGACAACTCTCTGCAGGTAACTGAACGCTCAACAGCAAATGCAACTCTGGAGAGTGTCATAACTTCTGTAACTGATGCACCTGCAATAGTAAGTGCCGGTGAGCAGATTACTTCGAGAAGGTTGACAATAAATGTAAAGGTTATTTATAAAGACCTTGTTCAGAAAAAAACAATTTTTGAAAATAACTTCAACAATTATGGCGACTATGTTCCAGGTGAAGCAGCAAACAATAGGGATGATGCCATAGCTATTGCTATAGATAAACTGTCAGAGGATATTCTTCTTGCAGTAGTTTCTGGCTGGTAAAAAAAGGAAATTATTATGGATAATATAGTTTTAATAGGGTATTTCGTTTCACTATCAATTCTTTTCATATTCGGTCTTCACGGATTCGTTCTTCTTTTCTATCACCGAAAGTATAAGGATGTAAATTTCAATTCCACTAAAGATTTTGAAAATGCACCATTAGTTACAATTCAGCTTCCGTTGTACAATGAACTCTACGTTGTTGAAAGATTGATTGATAAAGTTTGTGAAATTGAATATCCAAAAGAAAAATTAGAAATACAGGTACTTGACGATTCAACCGACGAAACTGTTGATGTTGTTGCTAAAGCAGTTGATGCAAAGAAAAAAGAAGGTTTTAACATTGAACATGTCAGACGAAGTAACAGGGAAGGATTTAAAGCAGGTGCTTTGAAGGAAGGTTTGAAAATAGCTAACGGAGAATTTGTTGCCATCTTTGATGCTGATTTTATTCCTCACTCAGATTTTCTCAGCAACACTTTAAAGTTTTTTACTGATGAAAAAGTTGGAATGGTTCAAACACGCTGGGAACATCTGAATGGCGATCATTCACTTATTACAAGAGCACAAGCGCTTGCACTCGATGGTCATTTTGTTATTGAACAAACAGTTCGTAACAAAGCCGGATTCTTTATTAATTTCAATGGTACAGGTGGTGTTTGGAGAAAGTCCTGTATAGAAGATGCAGGTAACTGGCATGCAGATACGCTAACCGAAGATCTTGATCTTAGTTACAGAGCACAGCTTAATGGATGGAAGTTTGTCTTCCTGAAAGATTTTACTTCTCCTGCTGAATTGCCTCAGGAAATTAATGCATTGAAGTCACAGCAATTCAGATGGACAAAAGGTGCAATTGAAACTGCAAAGAAAATTCTTCCTCTTGTTTGGAATTCTGATGTTCCACTAAGAATAAAACTTTACAGCACATTTCATTTGACTAATAACATTGTATTTCCTTTCATTCTGCTTGCTGCAATTTTAAATGTGCCACTGATTTTCGTTAAGAACAGTGGTGGTCACGAACTTTATTTTGCTTTTATGTCAATTTTTGTTTTAGCTTTTATTAGCTCATTTATGTTTTATCTTTACTCACAAAAAGATATTCACCCCGACTGGCGAAAACGAATTGTTCTCTTTCCAATTTTTATGGCTGGAAGTATGGGTTTTGCTCTCAATAATTCACGCGCAGTATTTGAAGGCTTACTAAACCGAAAGAGTGAGTTTGTTAGAACACCAAAATTCAAATTAGTTTCAGAAAAAGATACCTGGGTTGGTAAAAAATATTCGAAAAGCAAAATTGGATTTGCAGTATATGTTGAGTTAGTTCTTGCATTCTATTGTTTAATCGGTGTTGTGTCGAGCATTTATTTTATGGAAATCGCAAGTCTTCCATTCCAGCTATTATTTTTTATAGGATTTTCTTTTGTCTCCATCACTTCCATCAAACATGCTTTCGCAAAAAATACTGTTAAATGATTGTGTGTGAATCGTGGATGAAAAGTTAACGGCAAGAGCAAAATTAATTTATGAACGGGATAATAATTCTCCTTTATTTTTAAGAATAGCTGACTCCTACCTGCAAAGCAACAATCCCGAAAGTGCTATTTCAATTCTTGAAACCGGATTAAAAAATTTTCCCGATCATCCACTTGCATTTATTTTGATGGGCAAAGCGAATGTTATGATTAATGAAATTGAAATGGCTGAATACTTTTTCAAAAAATCAAGTGAACTTTTAAATTCTAACCGAACTTATACACACTATAAAAAAGAATATAAACTTCCCGATAAGCAGCATTCACCATTTGATACTTCAAGGGGTAGTGTATTCATCAAATCATCAAAAGATGATATGATAAAAATTGACGATGTGATACCAGATAAATCACAACCGGTTGAAGATAGACTTGCACAAATTGCAAATGAGCTAATGAATAAAAGGCTTGAGCAGACTGATAATTTTCCTTTAAGGGAAGCAGATAAGCAGCAATATTCGCCCGATAAGAGCAAGCTGGCAACGGAAACTTTAGCAAATATTTATCTTTCGCAGGGACAGAAAAATGAAGCAATAAAAATTTACGAGTTGCTTGCTAACCGTAATCCCGGAAAGAAAGAATATTATCTTGAAAAAATTCGGGACATAAGTTCGCAGTAAATTTTCTGATTTATAAAACTTATCCTGAACACTTGCATTTCCTATGGCAGCTGATCTATCAACCAAAAAATTAAAGAAGAGTTTTTATCGAAGAGAATTACTTGTTGTTGCAAAAGAATTACTTGGTAAAATCCTTGTAAAATCAAGTGGCAAAGAAATTCTTGCAGGAAAAATTGTTGAGGTTGAGGCTTATCACGGTGACATAGATGAAGCTGCGCACTCTTATGGCGGCGTCACTAAACGAAATGAAATTATGTTTGAAGCGGGAGGTTACTTATATGTTTATTTTACTTACGGTGCTCATCATTGTTGTAATGTTGTAACCGGGAAAAAAGGACAGGGAACTGCAGTTCTAATTCGTGCCGTTGAACCTGTCGTTGGATTGACAAGTATGATTAAAAATCGTTTTGGCAGAAAGCTTAAAAATGATAGAGAGATCTTCAATTTAACCAGCGGACCAGGTAAAGTTTGTCAGGCTTTTAAATTTGACAGAACGCATTCAGGCACAGATCTTACAGGTGAAGATATTTTTATTTTAGATGGAGAAAAAATTAAACGTAAAGATATTGGTGTTTCAAAAAGAATTGGAATAACAAGATCAGTAGATTTACCCTGGCGGTTTTTTATTAAAGATAATCCATATTTATCGCGTAAATGAATTCACCAAAAAATATATTGATTGTTCGGACAGATCGCATTGGGGATGTGGTTTTATCTTTGCCGATGGCTGAGCTAATTAAGAAAAAATATCCTGATTGTAAAGTAGCATACTTCATCAGAAATTACACAAGTCCTCTTATTGATGGTAATCCTTTTATCGATGAAGTAGTTTTAGCTGAGGAGTTAGATGGAAAAATTCTCTTCGGAAAAAATCTAAAAAAAATAAAATCGAAAAAATTTGATACTTGTGTGGTAGTAAATCCAACCTTAACAATTTCGTTGATGATGTTTTTATCACGAATTCAAAACAGGATTGGAACAGGCTACAGATGGTATTCTTTTTTGTTCAATCAGAAAGTTTTTGAGCATAGAAAGCATGGTGATAAACATGAACTTGAATACAATATTAATCTTCTTAATAAAATCGATATTAACTTTAAAGACTTTTCGAACGAGATTAAATTTCACCTGAACGTAAATGAAAAAAGTTCTGAAAAAATAAATTCTATTTTATATGAAAAAGGATTTAAGTCAGGAAATAAAATTGTAATTATTCATCCCGGAAGCGGCGGAAGTTCAGTTGATCTTCCCAAAGAAAAATTAATTGAACTTACCGGAAGGATAAGCAATCTTAATAATGTTACAATAATCATTACTGGAAGTAAAAGTGAATCCGAACTTTGCCGGGAATTTGAAATCACTGAATCTGTTATAAACCTTTCCGGTCAGCTTGATTTATCTTTATTAAAAGCACTTATAAACAAAGCAGATCTCTTCATTTCAAATTCTACCGGTCCAATGCATATTGCTGCAGCATTGGGAGTGCACGTTATAGGCTTTTTTCCTAAAATTTTGTCCTGTTCACAAAAGAGGTGGGGACCGTATACAGAAAAGAGGACAATCTTCATCCCAACAATTGATTGTAGCAATTGTAACCGTGAACAGTGTGAAAAACTCGACTGTATGAATAGTATTGATATTGGCAGAGTATTTGACGAAACTAAGACTGTATTGAAAATTCTATAATTATCTGGAGACTTAAATGTATTTGTGTAAATGGATGTATGTTGTTTTGTTCATCCTCTTGGGCAATTTCCTGATTGCTCCACAATCTAAAGACGAATTCAGAACTTTGGAAAATAAGGCTTTCAAAGAAGGAGAAAAACTGGTTTTCGATCTTGACTATGGTTTTGTTACTGCCGGAGTTGCTGTAATGGAAATTCCCAGAATTAAAAAAATATCTGGCAGAAATGCATATCACGTTAACTTTGAAGTTAATTCGGTTCCGAGCTTTGATATGTTTTACAAAGTAAGAGATCGTTATGAAAGTTATCTTGATGTTGAAGGATTATTTCCCTGGAGGTTTGAACAGCATATAAGAGAGGGCGGTTACACTCGTGACTTTTCGGCTTTCTTCGATCACAGGAAGGGTAAAGCCAAAACAAGCGAAGGCGAATATGAAATTCCCCTCTACGTTAATGATATAATATCTGCATTCTATTATGCCAGAACAATTGATTATTCAAATATGAAGGTGAACGACTTAATTCCGTTGAAAAATTTTTATAAAGATAAAGTATACGATCTGGATGTAAAGTATTTGGGTAAAGAAACTATCGATGTGCCTGCTGGAAAATTTGATTGTATTATTGTTGAGCCATTGGTTAAAGAAGGTGGACTCTTTAAGCACGAAGGAAATATTATAGTCTGGCTTACAGATGATGATTTAAAGATGCCTGTGAAGGTAAGAACCAAAATCATTATCGGACACGTTGAAGCAAAACTTACCAGCTATGAAGGACTTGCTGGAAATCTAACTTCAAAACGATAATATTATCTAAAAGTGATTGAAATGAGGAGGCTTTTGTCTCCTCTTTTCTTATTAATCATTTCATAATTTATTAACTTTGTTCAAAGCAATAATTATAGAAAATTAAAAGACTAAATTGGAAGAATTGAACAATCAACCAGAATCAAATTGATCCTGAAAAATCAGGGGAAGTTAAAACATTAACTGAAACTTACTCTCCTTATCCGCTTATTTCACCTGTGGCAGCGGCATTCCTCGGATTAGTTGGCGGATTTATTCTCTACCAGTTTTTAGGTGGACTTTTAACTCTGCTGTTTTTCGGTTTTGATTTAGAAGCAGCACCGGTGAACGGTTTGCGTTTTATGACTATCATTGGACAAATTTTATTCATCTTTCTTCCTGCTTTACTTTTCAGCAAATGGATTTATGGAGATGTTTCAAAAATTATTTCTCTCAAATTGCCTAATTGGAGAGAATTAGTTCTATTCGTGTTAGGAATAATAATTCTTACTCCTCTTCTTCAAAGCTATCTTTATATTCAGAATTACTTAATCGAGCAATGGGCAGAAGTTTCACCGTTCATCAACTCAATAAAATTTTTACTTGACTCGTTAAATGAATTAATTGAAAAAACATTCGGCAATCTGATTCGGGCTGATAATGTACCTGAAATGCTTTTGGTTATAATTACCATTTCGGTTGTGCCCGCAATTTGCGAAGAAGTGATGTTCAGAGGATACATCCAGCGCAGTTTTGGGTTTAAGTTCAAACCACACATAGCTGCGATTCTCACTGCTTTGTTTTTTGCTCTATATCATTTTAACCCGTACGGACTAATACCACTGGCGATTATAGGATTTTATTTAGGATTTGCCGCTTACACAAGTCAATCGCTGGTAATACCAATTATTATACATTTTCTGAATAACTTTTTTGCAGTGATGCTATACTTTATCATTGGCGATGATGAGTTATTCAAAAGTAATGTTTCCGATGCTGAAGCTCTCGATGCGAACATAATTTATTTTATAATATTGTTTTTTATGTTTACAGCATTAATGTTTTTTATCAGAAATTATTATAAGAAAATTAAAATTCCACAGGAGGTTTAAATGCCAGTATGTCCAAAATGTAAATACGAATATGTTGATGGGATAGTGATCTGTCCTGATTGCAATACTCCACTTATTGACTCAATTGAACTGAACAATTATTCTGATCTCTCCGAAGAAGATTGGGTACTTGTTTATACTTCATTTAGTGAAATTGATGCTGATATGCTTAAAGAAAATCTTGAAAGTGCAGGAATTTCCGCATCAGTTCTTTCACAAAAAGACTCCAGCTTCCCTGCACCGGGAGGTCTTTCTGTAGTCAAGTTGTTTGTTAAAAAAGCAGATGTACCTTCTGCCCTTGAGTTCATTCAGGATGTAAAACGAAAACCATTAGACTCAGAGGAAGATGCCGACGAGTGAAAATCTAAAGAGAGTATTAGTTTCTTTAATTGGTATCCCGGTTATACTTATTGCCAGCTATCTTGGCGGATATTATTTCTTTTCATTTGTGGTCATCATTAGTCTGATCTCGTTTTACGAGTTCAGTCTTCTCGTCAGGCATAAAGGTGCAAGTGTAAATTTGTATCTCGGCGGGATAATCATTTTCATTTTTCTGCTTAATCAATTTCTTGGCTTAGTCGATCCTGTTGTTATCATTCTTCTATCCTCTTTATCACTTTTAACTGTTGAACTGTTTCGGAATAAAGGTTCAGCAATTTTTAATCTCGGCTCAACTTTTCTTGGAATATATTACATTGGAATTTTTTCCGCTGCACTTATTTCACTTCGTGAGTTCTATTCAAGTGACATTTATGCAGAAAACCTTGGTGCATATTTTATTATTTCTATCCTTGCTTCTATTTGGATAGGTGATTCTGCTGCATATTACGGGGGTATAAATTTTGGCAGGCATAAATTATTCCCGCGTGTTAGTCCCAAGAAAAGCTGGGAAGGAGCAATTTTTGGTTTTATTTTTTCTGTTGGCGCTATGATTTTAGCAAAGGTATTGGTGTTGAATTCTTTAAGCTGGATGAATGTTATAATTATTGGAATTATTATCGGTACAATAGGTCAAATCGGTGATTTAGTTGAGTCATTAATTAAAAGAGATTCCGGAGTGAAAGATTCATCTTCACTAATTCCCGGACATGGTGGTTTTTTTGACAGGTTTGACTCATTACTTTTTAGCGCACCGGCAATATGGATTTATCTTAATTACTTTGGTTGACGAAATCCGAACAGATGAAAACAAGAGAAAAAGTTAGTGTCATTACTTTAGGTTGTGCAAAAAATACTGTTGATTCAGAAAGACTTCTCCGCCAGCTTCAGCTTAATAATCTTGATCTTCGCTCAAACCCTACTGAAGCAGATACAGTGATTATCAACACTTGTGGTTTTATTGAAGCAGCAAAAGAAGAATCAATCAACACTATTATGAATGCCGTTGCAAGTAAGAAATCAGGAATAACAAAAAGGATTTTTGTCGCCGGTTGTCTTTCTCAGCGATACAAGAATGATCTTCAGCAAGAAATTCCTGAAGTGGATTTGTTTTTCGGAACAGAAGATTATGAAAAAATTGTGAAAGAACTTGGCGGCGAATTAAAGAAAAATCTTTTGGGTGAAAGAGTAGTTTCACTTCCTTCTCACACAGCATATTTAAAAATATCAGAAGGATGTGATCATCCCTGTTCATTTTGTGCAATACCAATAATGAGAGGATTGCACAAATCTAAATCAATTGAAGATCTGGTTGCAGAGACTGAATTTCTGGCTCGTAACAATACAAAGGAATTAGTACTTATAGCACAGGATACTACCGATTATGGAAAAGATCTTTACAATAAAAGAAATATTTCGGAACTTGTATCCACATTAAGTGAAGTAAAAGGAATCGAGTGGATCCGGATGATGTATGCTTATCCCTCACGATTTCCGGAAGACTTGATCAATGAAATAAAAAACAATGTTAAGGTTTGTAAATACATCGATATTCCGCTTCAGCATATTTCAGATAATATTCTCAAGTCTATGCGAAGAGGAATTACGAGCAGACAAACAAAAGAATTGTTATCTCAATTAAGAAAAGAAATTCCTGGATTAGTTCTAAGAACAACTTTTATTGTTGGATATCCGGGTGAGACAGAAGAAGATTTTCAGGAGCTTTGTGATTTTGTTGAAGAATTCAAATTTGAGAAGATGGGAACTTTCACTTATTCACAGGAAGAAAATACAGGAAGCTACGATCTTGGTGATCCTGTCCCTGATGAGGTAAAAAGGGCACGGCAGAGCAGGTTAATGGAAATACAGCGGGAAATATCAGCTGAGAAAAACGGGAAACTAATCGGCAGTGAACTGAAAATATTGGTTGAATCTCTCGAAGGAGATTTTTATGTTGGACGCAGCTATCGGGATGCACCTGAAGTTGATGGTGAAGTGTTAATTCCTTCAAGTGATGGTAAGATTATCCCTGGCAATTTTTATAATGCGGAAGTATATGATTCAGACGAGTACGATCTTTTTGCAAGATTAAAGAAAAATTAAGGACTAACTAAAATGAAAAAGTTATTATTTATTTGTGTAATTCTCTATTCACTAATTGCCTTTGCGCAAGATGACAACTTTTCCCGGATACCGGACAACAAAGTAAAATACTACCAGGACTTCATGTCATTCAAAGGTGAAACTGATAAGGCCAGACTGGATTATTTTATCCATGTGCCTTATAATGCTGTGCAGTTTGTAAAAACCGGTCAGGGGTTCGAGGCAGCTTATACAGTTACAGTATCTGTTTTTGATGAAGAAAAGAAAAATCTTATTACTGAAAAAATCTGGAATGAAAAAATTGTTGCGATTAGTTATGAATTAACTAACTCCCCCGAAAATTTTAATCTTGGTCACCGTTCATTTGAATTAACTCCCGGAATTTATTCAGTAAAAACATCACTGTTCGATAAGGACTCTAAGAATGAATATACTTCTGAAAACAAAGTTATCGTTAAACAGTTTACCACAGTTCCCGCAATTAGTGATATTATGCTTATTGCACGAAAAACTGTTGTTGAAGGAAGTTCGAAAATTATTCCAAATGTTTCCAGGAGTGTTGTTACCGATAGAGATCCTTTATCAACATTTTTTGAAGTCTATTCGGATACTGTTTCTAATTTATTTGTTGACTATGAAATTTTCGATGAAAAAGAAACCTCGATATATAAAACAACCACAGAAGTCGAAGTTAAAGCAGGCAACAATCAGATTTTCAACAACATCGATTCATTAAATCTTGATCTCGGAAAAAATCTTCTCAAGATCACTTTAAGAGATTCAACCGGCAAAGAATATGATTCCTCAATAAAATCTTTCATGTCCCGATGGGTTGGAGTTCCAATTACCCTTACCGATCTTGATAAAGCAATTGAGCAGATGGTTTATTTAGCGAGTCCGGAAGATCTAGCTTTTATCAAGGATACCGATAGCAGGATGGAGAAAGCCAAAAGGTTTGTTGCCTTCTGGAAAAAACAAGATCCTAATCCTGCTGATGAATACAATCCTGTTTTCAATGAGTATTATAACAGAGTAGCATACGTGAATCAAAACTTCACATCTTATTCTCTTGAAGGATGGAGATCTGACAGGGGAATGGTGATGATTATTCTTGGTGCACCTGATAATATTGACCGGCATCCGTTTGAGTATTATGCAAAACCCTATGAGGTCTGGCAATATTATAATCTGAATAAACAATTCATATTTGTTGATTATACAGGATTTGGAGATTACAGGTTGGATCCCAGCACTCCGCTTTATGGGGATCTTTACCGATTCAGATATTGATTTAAGAAAGACTACACTATCTCTTAAGTTGGAAGATTAATTTTTGTGGGGATGTTCAATTGCTTTTAATGAAATTTTATTATCCAACAATTTAGCAATTCAGGACGTGAGATAGTAATATGAAAAAAATATATCATCAGATTTAATTATCTCACGTCCTAAACAATTTAGCAATTTTTATCTATGATCCTTACCGTAACATTAAACCCTCTTCTTGAAAGACGCTACTATTATCAAAGCCTTGTACTATCATCAGTGAACAGAAATGGAAAGTTGATTATCAAAGCAGGCGGTAAAGGAATAAATGTAAACCGGCAATTGAATAAGATGGGGATTAAGAACATTGCTATGCTGTTTACCGGCGGAGGAAATGGAAAATTAATTCGAGAAGCCCTTAGGAAAGAACAAATCAACTTCTCAGAAATTATCACTAAGAATGAAACGAGAGATTCTGCTATCATTATTGACCAGTCCGCTGAAAAAGTTTATTCCTTCTTTGGAACAGACTCAATAGTTTCATCAAACGAAGTCAGGGAATTCATTTCAAAATTGGAGAAAGCAATTGCAGCCTGTGAGATAGTAGTTTTCTCAGGAAGCTCTCCCTGCAAAGAAGCCGATTCGATTTTTGTCGAAGGAATCAATATTGCAAATAAACTTGATAAAATTTCTGTGTGTGATACTTACGGCAGACATCTTCAGGATTGCTTTGATTCTTCCCCAACCATTATTCATAATAATGTTGATGAGATCAGAACATCACTCGCTTTAAGCTTAAAGGAAGAAAATGATCATATCAAATTCTTGAATATGCTTTACGAAAAAGGAGTTAAACAGGCTTACATTACAGATAGTGGGAATCCATTCTATGCTTCTAATTTTGACTTTCATTATAAAGTAGTTCCTCCTAAAATTAGGGCTGTTGATTCAACCGGAAGCGGCGATGCATTTGTTGCCGGGATAGTTTACGGCTGGCACAATAAATTTACTTTCGAACAGCAACTACGCTTTGCAACTGCTCTCGGTGTTTTTAATGCAAAATCTACAGAAGTTTGTGATGTTGAAATTGCTGAAGCTAATTCACTTGCTGAAAAAATTCAAATTGAAGCAGTTGGAAAAAGATTAAAAGAAATAGATGATTCACCTGACTAAAAATATCTTGTTGTACTTTATTTTATTTTCTGTTGCAGCATTTGCACAAAAAATTGAGAAGATAGAGATTAACAACAACAGTATTTTTGGTGATGGAGAAATATTAAAATGGGCTGGCTTGAATGAAGGGCAAAATTTTTTTCCGGGAATACTTGATACATCACTCTCACGAATCTCAACTAATCTAATCTCCAACGGATATTTTAATTTTATTTTTGAAGGATCACAGTTTGAGTTATCAAGTGATTCTCAAAAAGTTAGCTTGCTCCTAAATGTTGATGAAGGTCAGCCTACATTTGTAAAGGAATTATTTTTTAAAGCGTCAGATTCAGTAAACATTGATGATTTCATTTCGTCTTTGAATTATTTAAGAGGCGAAATATTTAATCGCTATGAAATTGAAACGAGCATTAGCAGCCTGTTAACAGATTTTGAAAACAGGGGATTTCCTTTTGCAGCAGTCAAGATTCAATCGGTACATTTTTATGATGATTCAGTTAGTGAGGATCATTATGCTGATATTTATCTTGCGCTTGAAGAAGGAAGGAAAAGCCGCATTGATAAAATTGAAGTAAGTGGAAACACTTCCACAAAAGATTATGTCGTTACAAGAGAATTAAGGATTGATTCAGGAGAAGAATACTCTCAGCAAAAAATTGAAAACCTGCCGCGACGATTAAACAAGCTTCGTTATTTTGATCCGGTCCCGGTGCCTCAGTTCTATATTGACTCTCAGAATAATGGAGTGCTGCTGGTAAATGTTAAAGAGCGAAACACAAATAACTTTGATGGAATAATTGGTTATATACCACCAGCAAAGGATAATGAATCCGGTTACGTAACAGGATTAGTAAACGTAACTTTGAGAAATATTTTTGGAACCGGAAGGGCAGCCGCTGTTAGATGGCAAAAACTTACGCGCGAATCCCAGGAACTTGAACTAAAATACTTAGAGCCGTGGTTATTTGGTTATCCATTTAACTTGAACGCAGATCTTTTTCAGAGGATTCAGGACACAACTTATGTGCAGAGAAGATTAGGCGGTGCGCTGGAATTTCTTGCAACCGAAGATATTTCTGCTTCTGCTTTCATTTCAACTGAAGAAATAATTCCGACCGAGAGAACGATTCCTGTTTTTACTGTTTACAATTCTTCCTCTCTTACAACAGGTCTTGGTTTAAAGATAGATTTAAGAGATGATCCGATAGCTTCTACCGGTGGATTTCTATTTGAGACTTTATATTCCTTCAGCAAGAAAAAAATTAATGGGCCTGCTGAATACATAACACCTGCATTGGAAACTAATATTAATTTGCAAAGAATTACAGTGGGCTTTGGTGCTTTCTATGAAATCTTCTTCCGCAATATCATTGCTTTAAGTGTAAACGGTAAAGAGCTCAACGGACCATTTTTCGAGCAGAGTGATCTGTGGCGGTTCGGCGGAACGCGGACAGTCAGGGGTTACAGGGAAGAGCAGTTTCTTGCCTCCCGTATTGCATGGGCAAATCTGGAATATCGTTTAATGCTCACACAGAGATCGTATGCGTTTCTATTTTTTGACGCTGGATATTATTTCCTTGATGCAGTCCCTGAAAAAGGAATCGCAAAATTGGAGGAATATATTTTCGGTTACGGGCTGGGTATTACAGTGGAAACTGCAATCGGTTTGCTCGGTGTGAGTTTCGCTTTAGCTCAAGGAGATTCTTTCAGCGAAGGGAAAATACATTTTGGAATTATTAATGAGTTCTGATTGTTTATTTATGAAAATTAATGGATGATAGATGTCAATAAAGCAAAAATCATATCCCGGTGAAGAAATAACTGTTATCTGGAAACCGGATTTATGTATACATTCAACAAAATGCTGGAAAGCATCACTAGCAATCTTCAACCCGAAACGAAGACCTTGGATTGAAATGTCAGCCGGAACAACAGAACAAATAATTAAAATTGTTGATGACTGTCCTTCAGGGGCATTGTCATATGAAAGGAATAATAAAATGAGCGAACAAAAAGCACAGCCAGCACAAACTAACCTATCTCAAACTACTGTCCAGGTTAGCAAAGGCGGACCTTACCTGGTCAAAGGAAAATTTGTTTTTGTTGGGACTGATGGTAAGGAAGAAACAAAAGAAGGTTCAATTGCACTTTGCCGCTGCGGTGGCTCAAACAACAAACCATTTTGTGATGGAACTCATCGTAAAATTGGTTTTGATCAGGGTTGAGTTCAAGTATAACTCCTCAAGCTGAACTTGTTTCAGCTTCTTGTACCTGTGCAATTTAAATTGAAGATTCCGAAACAAGCCTGCCTGACGTCAAGGCAGGTTCGGAATGACAAGCTGAACATTTTCTCTTTCTTTTTGTAAGTTTCGGCGAATCTCTCACTAATATTTTTTTAAGAATTGACAGAAAAACTGACAGCAATAATAAAGATCATCCGACCTCTAAACTTTTTAATTACTTTCATTTCTGTAATTGTTGCAGCAGTTATTTGCTCTCCTGATAAATTTTCAGGACTCAATGTATTTCTTGCAGCGCTTGCAGCTTCGCTTGTGATGGCTTCAGGAAATGTTATTAATGATATCTATGATATCGGGATAGATAAGATCAACAAACCTCTTCGCCCGCTTCCTTCAGGTAATATAACAATCAAAGAGGCATATGCTCTTTATTTTATTTTTATTGTTACATCAATTTTTATCTCAGCATTAGTAAATGAAAAAGCATTAGCAATTGTTCTTATTTCAATTCTTATGCTTTTTTTCTATTCAAAATATCTGAAGCGAATTCCTCTTGTTGGTAATTTAGCCGTAGCATTTTTAACGGGACTCGTTTTTATTTTTGGCGGAGTTGCTGTCGAAAATCCCATGGCAGCAATTGTTCCTGCAGTGTTTGCTTTCCTGATAAATCTGATTCGGGAAATTGTTAAGGATATGGAAGATGTTGAAGGTGATACTAAAGCAGGAGTGATTACTTTCCCTGCAAAGTTTGGTTTTCAGAAATCAAAAATTCTGATTCTGATTATTACTATTTCCCTTATACTTTATACCTTATACCCCTTCATCACACAACTCTACAAAATTGAATACTTTGTTGTTGTAATGGTAATTGTGAATCCTATACTTGTCTATTGCCTGAAGATTTTATTTGAGGATGAGTCAGTAAAGAATTTGAAGAGGATAAGTAATCTTTTAAAATTGAGTATGGTTTTTGGTCTAATTGCAATTTATCTTGGAGTGTAATTAGATTTTTATGATGAAAGAATTCGATAAGAAATATTTCAGTAAAAAAATAAAATATCTTGCCGGTGTTGATGAAGCCGGAAGAGGCCCGCTTGCCGGTCCGGTTGTAGCTGCTGCTGTTATTTTCAACAAGAAAACTAATATTAAAGGAGTAAATGATTCAAAGCAGTTGACTGAAAAGCAAAGAGAGTTTCTCTTTGAAAAAATCATTTCTTCAGCACTGGCCTATTCGGTTTCTATAATCGAGCCGGAAGTGATAGATGAAGTAAATATTCTTAATGCAACTCTGCGTGCGATGAAACAGTCTGTCGATGATCTGAAAATTAAACCTGATCTGGTTTTGGTGGATGGCAACAGAAAATTTCAATCAGATATTCCGGTTATTACAATTGTAAAAGGGGACTCAAAATCATTTTCGATTGCCGCCGCATCCATTCTTGGCAAAGGTAACTCGCGACAGATTAATGAAAAAGCTTGCCGTTCAATATCCTGTTTATCTGTGGGAACAGAATAAAGGCTATCCAACAAGACAGCACAGAGAAATTATCCAGAAGCTTGGTCCGAGTCCGCTTCACCGGAAATCATTTCTCAAAAAAATTTTAACAGAGCAGCAAGTCCTAAATTTTGATGTTCAAGAAATGAAAATGAAGTAGATATGAATCTCGACAAAAAAGAACTTGCAAAAAGAGGGGAAGATCTCGCAGCTAAAATTCTTGCCGAAGAAGGATATAAAATAATTGAACGTAATTACAGATTCAGTCATGGAGAAATAGATATAATCGCAATTGATCCAAAAGATAAATTCACTGTCTTCGTTGAGGTAAAATCCAGACAAAATCTTGAGTTCGGTGAACCGGAATATTCAATCACGAAAAACAAACAAAAGCAGGTTAGAAAAATGGCAGAGCTATATCTTTATGATAAAGAAATAAGAGAGCTTGATTGCCGTTTTGATGTGTTTGCAATTTTGTTTGCGGATTTAAATAATCCTCAAGTCAATCATTATGAAAATGCGTTTTAGTCTTTGCCACGAATCGCACTAATTGACACGAATTAATTAATATACAATCCTGCACCCGGACCAACTGGCAATCCTAAAAGCATCCATACAATTAAAAGTATTACCCACGCAATTAAAAAGAAGAATGAGTAAGGAAGCATTGTGGCAATTACAGTTCCAATACCAGCCTTGCTTTCATATTTCCCGACGAATGCTACTATCAAAGCAAAGTAAGACATCATTGGCGATATGATGTTTGTTGTGCTGTCTCCAATTCTGTAGGCTACCTGAGTGAACTCCGGCGAATAACCAAGCAGCATAAACATTGGAATAAAGACCGGTGCCATTATCGCCCATTTTGCTGATGCACTTCCCATAAAAAGATTTATAATTGCAGATACAAGAATAAAGCTCAGCATCAAGGGAATTGCACCAAGTCCGGATGCTTTTAGCAGGTCAGCACCCTCAATTGCGATTATCAAACCAATATTTGTCCAGTTAAAGTAAGCAACAAATTGTGCTGCAAAGAATACGAGCACCATGTAAACACCAAGCGACTCAATAGATTTTCCCATTCCCTTCATAACATCTGAATCATTTTTGAATGTCTTCGCACCAATTCCATAAGCAATACCCATCACACCAGCTCCAATAAAAATGAACGCAACAATTCCTTTCATAAAAGGTGAATTTAAAATATCACCTGTATTAATTTCACGAAGAAAACCGTTCTCCGGAATAAGACCAATCATTATAATAATTCCTAAACCCAGACCTGCAAGGACAGCATACAATAATCCTTTTTTCTCATCTTTAGTTAGTGGATTCAGTTCTTCCGGAGTAGCCCCGCCTTCATATTTTCCTAATCTTGGTTCAACAATTCTTTCTGTTACCCAGGTACCTACAGCAGCAATTATAAAAGTTGAAACGAACATAAAATAATAATTGCAGGCAGCGTTAACTACATAGGAGCGATCAATAATGTGAGCCGCTTCTTCTGATAAACCTGCAAGCAAAGGATCAATTGTTCCGAGTAAAAGATTTGCACTATATCCACCGGAAACTCCGGCAAAAGCTGCAGCTAATCCTGCCAAAGGATGTCTTCCAACTGCAAGAAAAATTACTGCTGCTAATGGAACTAAAAGAACATAGCCAACTTCACTTGCTGTGTTGGATAAAATACCTGCAAATACAATTACGAAAGTCAATAACTTTTTAGGAGCTTTAAGAACAAGGAGACGCAATCCTGAACCCATCAAACCGCTTGATTCTGCTACACCGATTCCCAGCATTGCTACGAGAACAGTCCCGAGTGGTGCAAAGCTGGTAAAGTTAGTAACCATTGTTACCAGTATGCGATGTAGTCCTTCAACTGTAAGAAGGCTTACAGGTTTTATTATTTCACCCGTGGCTGGATGAGTAACTTCAAGATTAAATGCGCTGACAATTCCTGATATTATAATTATGGCAAATGCGAAGAGAGCAAATAAAGTTGCCGGATGAGGTAAAGCATTACCAACTTTTTCAATTAATGTTAAAAACTTATCTAAGAATTTTTTATTTTCAGAAGATTTATTGGCCATTTGGTACCTGTTTTTTCAATAAATAGTTGATGTCAGTTATAGTAATTCGTTTTGGTAAAATGAGGATAATTATGGTTAAAAAAACAATAAGAATAACCTCAATATGTCTGCATAGAACTTATTATCCAAACATTATCCAAAAAAAATTATATAGCGATGTGATTTAAAATGTGTTTGAATTTATATTAACAATCATTTTCTATATTTTTACCAGTAACCAAAACTTTATTTAATGCAGTAAAAATTGAATAATTTCCTAACATCCGGTAAACTTTTCAATAAAACGGAAAAAAAACTAACCGAGTTCTTTTCTATGCTCGGCGGCTTGAGTACGTTTTCGGTAAGATTTGTTAAAGAAGTATTTCTTCCACCGTACGAAATTGAACAAATCAGAAAACATATGATTGAGCTTGGGATGAAGACGCTGCCAATTGTTGGAGTAACAGGTTTTATTATTGGATTGGTTATCGCAATGCAGCTTAGTCCCGTTCTAAAAAGATTTGGTGCTGAAGCATTTCTTCCGGGCTCAGTTGGAATTTCTATTGTTCGCGAACTTGGTCCGGTAATCTGTGCATTAATTTTTGCAGGAAGAGTAAGCTCGGGCATCGGTGCTGAACTTGGCTCAATGAGAGTTACCGAGCAGATTGATGCTATGGAAGTTTCGGGTGTAAATCCATTCAGGTATTTAGTAGTTACAAGAATTTTCGCAACAACATTCATCCTTCCAATTTTAACTGTGTATGTAATCTTTATATCACTGATCGGTGCATACATTGCGGTAGTACTTGTTCAGAATATGACCTGGGCTTATTACATTGACAGAGTAATCTTCGCTGTCGAATTTGGTGATGCTATCCCCGGTGTGAGTAAAACTTTTGTATTTGGATTTATCGTTGGACTTGTAGGTTGTTTTAAAGGCTACACTGCTGAAAACGGAACCGAAGGTGTTGGCAAAGCATCAACAAGTTCAGTGGTGGTATCTTCTTTATTGATTTTAATCTTTGACATGGTTCTTGTGAAATTAACTCTTTGGATTTGGCCAACGGTGAAGTGATGGTTGAGATTAAGGATTTATACAAATCATTTAATAGTAATATCGTACTTGATGGCGTTTCTTTCAATGTAACCGAAGCAGAGAACATGATTGTTTTTGGAAGAAGCGGAACGGGCAAGAGTGTGCTGCTCAAATGTATGATAAGATTAATGGAACCGGATGCAGGCACGGTTTTTATTGAGGGAAAGGATGTACTAAAGCTTGATCTTAAAGAACTTAACGAGCTTAGAAAAGATATCGGATTCCTTTTTCAGGGTGCAGCTTTATATGATTCGATGAGTGTTAGAGAAAATCTGGAATTTCCATTGATTAGAAATTTCGATCTGGATAAAAAGGAGATTGATAAGAGAGTTCATTTTGTGCTTGAGGCTGTTTCTCTGCTTGAAGCAATTGATAAAATGCCTTCTGAACTATCAGGCGGAATGAAAAAAAGAATTGGTCTTGCAAGGTCTATAATCACAAAGCCAAAACTTATGCTTTACGATGAACCAACAACGGGACTCGATCCAATTACAGCTAAAGAAATCAGTGCTTTGATAACAGATTTGCAGCATGCTTTAAAGATGACTTCAATTGTTGTAACACACGATCTGCTCTGTGCAAAAATTATTGCGGACAGAGCAATTATACTGGATGAAGGAAAGATAGTAAAAGAAGGAAGTATTAACGACCTAACCACATCAAATGATCCATTACTAAAAAACTTTTTCAGTGATGAAATAATTGAAACCAACGGGAGTGTGAAATGAAAGGCGGATTATCAGGCGCCAAGCTTGGCATCTTTATTTTTATTGGAAGTACGCTTCTTGTTCTCGGAATTTTTATGCTCGGTAACAAGGAAGCTCTTTTTAAACCAACATTTATAGTGAAAGCTTACTTTCGGAATATTGAAGGATTAAGGAATGGCGCTCCGGTTAAGCTAAGCGGTATTGATGCCGGTGCTGTTCAGAATATAAAAGTTGTTGGTGATACTGTGAGCTCGATAGAAGTTACGATGAGACTTCTGAAAGAAATTGAACATTTTATTAGAGTAGATACCCAGGCAGAAATTCAAACTGAAGGATTGGTTGGAAATAAATTTGTTTCGCTCAAGATCGGCGACAGCAGATCAGAACTCGTGAAAGATGGCGGAGTAATACGTGCGAAGGAACCCGTTAGTTTTGCTGATATAATTGAGGAAACTCAGGGTATTATGGGTTACACAAGAGAAATGACAAAAGATCTGGCTGATATAATTAATAGAATAAATGCCGGAGAGGGAACTGTCGGTAAAATATTTACTGATGACGCTCTTTATTATGCAGCTACAGATTTAACTAAATCAGCAGATAAAAGTCTTAACTCAATTACCACTGAACTGAACATAATAACGGAACAGTACAAGACATTAGGTGTTTCTGTTGCTTCGGCTGTTGAAAATATAAACAGAGTTGTAGTCGGCGTCGATACTCTTCTTGACAACACTTCAAAGGGTAGAGGCGTCCTTGGCTCACTTTTAGTTGAAGGTACGAGTGCTGATTCAAATTTTCAATCTTTAGTTATAAATCTCAAAGAAATATCTGAAGAGTCAAAAATAGCTGCCACTCGTCTTTCTGAAAATATGGAAGCACTTAAATATAATTGGTTATTCAAGAGTTATTTTGAACAGCGTGGTTACTGGGATGCTGCAGAATACGAAAAGGAAATAGACCGTAAAACCAAAGAACTCGATGAGAAAATAGAGCTGCTTAATCAGAAAATTGATGAATTGAAATCTCTGGAATCAAAAAAATAAATAGTTTCCTAAATAAAATTAATGGTATGTATTTGGAGGGATTTGACATAGAGTAACAAATATTATAAATTGTTCCAGAAATTTATCCCAAACCAAAACAGGAGGCTGCAATGAAAATATTAAGAATGAATCCTTTGAAATCGGATGGAAGTGGAAAGACCGCTGCATTCCTGGATATTCAAACAAGTGATGGAATTATCATCAAAGGATTTCGTCTCGTCAATGGCTCTAACGGTCTGTTTCTTTCCTCACCGGATCAAAAAGGAAAAGACGGTAAATATTATGAGACTGTTACACTTCCGAAAGAAATGAGAAGCGAACTTGAGAAGATGGCGCTGGAAGAGTTTAATAAAACTCAACAGTAATTTTCTTAACACAGAATTTATCATCAAAAGGTCACGAATCATTTTGTGACCTTTTCTTTTATCATAAAGGGACCAACAGCACCCACATTTTCCCCTCTCACGTATCTAATAAATTCTTAAATTAGTTACCTGAATTAAAATAAAGTAATGTATTGTTGATAAAACTTTAAATGTCATTCCGGTCAAGCGAAGCGAAGAACCGGAATCCAATACCAAAGTATTTTCTGGATTCCGTGTCAAGCACGGAATGACAGCGAACTAATTTTGATAATGAATAACAATAAATCATCAGTAAATAATAAACGAATAGTTGTAAAAGGTGCACGCGAGCACAACCTTAAAAACCTCAGCTTTGAGATTCCGAGGAACAAGCTGGTTGTGTTCACAGGTGTAAGCGGAAGCGGAAAATCTTCTCTCGTATTCGATACAATTTATGCAGAAGGACAGAGAAGATATGTTGAAAGTCTTTCTTCGTATGCACGACAGTTTCTAGAAAGAATGAACAAACCGGATGTTGATTTCATCCAGGGAATATCTCCAGCAGTTGCAATCGAACAGAAAACAGTTGCACGTAACTCACGTTCAACAGTCGGAACAACAACAGAAGTTTATGATTATCTTCGACTTCTCTTTGCAAGGATCGGAAAGACAATTTGCTTTCAATGTGGTAAAGAAGTAACAAGAGCAACCACTACCACAGTTGTTGAGTGGCTTGAGAGCCAAACCGATGGAACAAAATTTTATCTCGGCTTTCCACTTCATCAGCACGAAGGACATACAGCTAAAGAAGAAATTAATCTTCTCAAGAAGCGTGGATTCTTTAGAATTTATTCAGGTAAAAAATTAATCGATCTCAATGAAGAGAAATTTTCTCCGAAAAGCACCGAAGGAATTCGTGTCATCATAGAAAGATTCAAAGCTGAAAAAGGTAAAATCCGCGAGAAGTTATCTGACTCAATCGAAGTAACTTTCAAAGAAGGTGAGAACAGGCTGATTGTAATCAATGCAGAAACAGGTGAGGAAAAAGAATTCAACAAATATTACGAGTGCTGCGGAATAAGATACGAGGAACCCGAGCCAAGATTTTTCTCTTTCAACAATCCTTTTGGTGCTTGTCCTGTTTGCCAGGGGTTCAGCAAGACAGTTGGAATCGATATGAACCTCGTAATACCTGATCCGAACTTAAGTATAATGGATGGAGCAATCGCGCCATTTCGTGGAGCTAAGTACAGCTCATTTCTTCGTGACCTTGTGCAGAATGCAAAAACATTTAAGATTCCAGTCAACGTTCCCTTCAAACAATTATCTGAAAACCAGTTTGATCTGGTTAAAAAAGGATTCGGTACTTATCACGGAATTGATGGCTTCTTCGAAAAGCTTGAGCAAAAAACTTACAAGATGCACGTTCGCGTGATGCTAAGTCGATTCAGAGGATATACAATTTGTAGCGCTTGTAAGGGTTCACGTTTGAGAAGAGAAGCGCTTCAGGTTAAGATCGCAGGTAAATCAATTTATGATATTGTTGCTCTCCCAATTGAACACTCGTTGATTTTTTTTCTGGAATTAAAGTTATCTGATTATGATCGGCTCGTTGGTGAAAGAATTTTAAATGAAATTATAAAGAGACTAAAGTTTCTGAATGATGTTGGAATCGGTTACCTGACTTTGGATCGTTTGAGCAGTACACTTTCCGGCGGAGAAACTCAAAGGATTAATCTTGCTACTTCACTTGGTTCATCATTGGTTGGAACTCTATATGTTTTGGATGAACCAACAATTGGTTTGCATCCAAGAGATAACAATAAGCTGATAAGTCTTTTAAAAAATCTTCGCGATATTGGAAACACTGTACTGATAGTTGAGCATGATCCTGAAATGATGCGTAATGCGGATCTTATTTTTGATATGGGTCCCAAAGCTGGAATAAACGGCGGCGAAATTGTAGCTCAGGGAACAGTTGAAGATATATTGAAAAATGATAAATCACTTACAGGGAAATATCTTTCCGGTAAATTAAAAATTCCTCTTCCTAAAAAAAGGATCAACAAAAAAACAAAAAGCATTGAAATCATCGGCGCAAAAGAGAACAACCTTAAAAATATTAATGTTGAAATTCCGCTTAATAGATTTGTTGTAATTACAGGAGTGAGCGGTTCTGGGAAAAGTACTCTTATCCACGATGTTCTTTACGCAGGAGTTGCAAAATATTTCGGAATGGCACCATCTCACGTCGGAAAGTTTGATGACATAGTTGGTGCAAAATATATTGACGGAATTGAGATTGTAGATCAATCGCCGATTGGAAAATCTCCGAGGTCTAATCCAATCAGTTATGTAAAAGCATTTGAGCATATCAGAGAACTTTTTGCTTCAACGCATCAGGCAAAAGCGAGAGGTTATAAGCCTGGATTTTTTTCTTTCAATGTTCCGGGTGGAAGATGCGAAACCTGCCAGGGAGATGGCTTTATAAAAGTTGAAATGCAGTTCCTTGCCGATCTTTATTTAACCTGCGATGATTGCGAAGGAACGAGATATAAAAAAGAAACGAGGGAAATTACATATCACGGAAAAAATCTTGTTGAAGTTCTTGAAATGACGGTTGATGAAGCTTTAAAATTTTTTACCGGTCACAGAAAAATTGAAAGCATTTTGCAAGTTTTGTCTGATGTTGGATTGGGGTACATAAAATTAGGCCAACCATCAAATACACTTTCAGGAGGTGAAGCGCAAAGGGTTAAGCTCGCTTCGCATCTCACAGCAAGCAGAGATAGCCGACATACACTTTTTATTTTTGATGAGCCAACAACAGGACTTCATTTCGATGATATCTCAAAGCTTCTCAATTGCTTCAATATGCTGGTTGAACGAAATAATTCGGTTGTAATAATCGAACACAACCTTGATGTAATTAAATGTGCAGATTATGTAATTGATCTCGGTCCGGAAGCCGGAGAAAAAGGCGGAGAAGTGGTTGCAACGGGCACCCCGGAAGAAATTGTTGAAGTTGAAAATTCCTGGACGGGAAAATATTTGAAGGATTATTTGAATGGCTAGTTTGAATTCATCCAATTCCATTTAAGGAATCTCTGTGCCTTTGCGTCTCCGTGGTGAAATTTTTTACCACAGAAGCACTGAGAACACAGATAATGTCTAAACCTTCACCACAACTTTCCCGATGCTTCTACCAGTTTGAAAATACTTCAAAGCACTAATTAATTTATCAAATGGAAAAACTTTTCCTACATAAGGTCGTTGAAGATTCATCTTTAATATTTCAATCGCCATATTATTCAACTCATCAGGTCTGTCCCACAAATAAATTAAGTTAAATCCCATAACGGACTTGTTGATATTTGAAAGAGAAAGAGGATCTACCTTTGGTCTGGTTAAAAATTTATAAAATATATTGAAATAATTTGGACTTGATGATTTCGACATAAAATGTGCACCGCCGTAAATAATTATTCTTCCTGAAGGAGCGAGAGCTTTGAAACTTTCTTCAAATACTTTTCCACCGATTGATTCAAGAACAAGATTCAGTTTTCTTTCATTAAGAGCTTTTCTCAGTTGTTCTCCAAAATTTTTCTCTCTGACGATTACTTCATCGTAACCTTCATTAATTAAAAAATTTCTTTTTGATTCTGACCCGATTGTACCAATTGTATATGCATTAAATTTCTTTGCAATTCTGTTTGCATAAATTCCAACACCACCGGCTGCACTGTGAATGAGAACAGTGTCATCCTGTTTAATATTCCCAAGTTCGACTAAAGAATAATAAGCTGTTAAAGACTGAACAATGAATGATGCTCCTTCTTCAAAAGTCCAGCCTTCTGGCAATTTCAATATGTAGCGAGGGTCAATATTCAGATGAGTTGTGTACGCCCCAAACCTGATGGCACCCATTACTTTATCACCAACATTAAAATTATTTACTTTGCTTCCTGTGTTCAATATGATACCTGAATATTCTAATCCGGGAATAAAGCTGCCCTTTGGAGTTGCACTGTAAAGTCCCTGTATTGCAAACAGATCAGCAAAGTTCAGCCCGATAGCTTTTACTTCGACCGTAACTTCGTTCTCATTTAATTCAGATAGATTTTCATCAACCAATTTTAAGTTGCTGATTGATCCGGCCTTTCTCATCCGAAATACTTTCCTGGGGATGGAATTATTTACTTTGTTTTTCATAATGCTATCGACGTAAGTTTTTAATAATTTTGTATTAGAAATATAAAATTACTTTGCCATTTAATTTCTCAAAAACCAGAAGAATAAAATGAAAAAGATATCCCTGACAATCAGCTGCATCTTATTTTTATACCACCCTTTTATGAGTGCCCAATCATACTACTACGGTGTTGACTTTGACACGGTAAAAGCTCAGAAGTTTGATATGGGCAAGATGTGGACATTTGAAAATCCTCCGCTCGATTATTTTGAAGAAACTTATGACTTCAGACCAGATCAGGAATGGCTGGATCACGCACAGAAATCAGCATTAAAATTCGGCAACGGCTGTTCTGCTTCATTTATTTCTGAAGATGGTTTGATAATGACAAACCACCATTGCATTCGCGGAACGCTCAGAGATTTAAGCACTGATAAAATGGATTTGCTTAAGTATAAATTTTATGCAGAAAATCAGGAAGCTGAATTGAAAATACCGGGCCTGTTTGTCAGGCAATTAATGTTAATTGAAGATGTTACAGAGGAAATTCAAAATGCAATGAATACAGTTCAATCTGATTCAGAAAAAGTTGTAATGAAAAATCAGAAGATAGAAGAGATCAAGGGAAAATATTCTAAACAAAATGCTGAATTGAGTTACAATGTAGTTTCTCTTTATTATGGTGGTAAATATTCTTTATATGGATATAAACGTTATAATGATATAAGGTTAGTATTTGCACCTGAACTAATCGTATCTAAGCTTGGCGGTGATTATGATAATTTCACATACCCAAGATATGGTTTTGATTGTGCTTTCTTACGTGCTTACGAAAATGACAAACCGATTAAAACTAATTACTATTTTAACTTCAGCTCAGAATCAATCTATGAAAATCAACCTGTGTTTGTTGTTGGTAATCCCGGAAGTACGAACAGGTTGTATACAGTTGCTCAACTTGAGTTTATAAGAGATTTCCAGTTTGGAATGCAGACACCAATGAGAAAAGATTTATATAAAATTTATGATGAACTTGTTAAGGAAACAAATGCCGAAGATATGAAACTGGTAGCAACTTTATTCAATGTAGGAAATGGTTTGAAAGTTTATGAGTCAACTTACCTGGCATTGCAGGATCCTTTTTTCATGGCCAGAAAAAAAGACTTCGAGAAAAAATTCAGCCATGACATATATTGTGATCCGGATTTGACAATTAAGTATGGTAGTATCTGGAAGAAAATTGATGAAAACAGAAAAGATGCTTCTAAAATTGCTAATGAAAAATTTGCACTTACTATAAGTTCACTTTATTCACCAAAATATTTTTTCATTGCTAAAGATTTGATAAAGCTTGCTGAACAACTTAATCTTCCGGAAATTGAAAGAGAAGAATCATATAAGAATGAGAGCATTGATAGTCTTATAGAAAATATATTTCCGGCTTCGTTCGATAAAAAAGTGGAAGATAAAAAGTTGTTCGTACAGTTAAATGTTATTAAAAATAATCTTCCACCTGAAAACGAGTTAGCTCATATCTTGTTATTGGGAAATGATTTAACTAGTTCAATCGGACTCGTTTTATCAAAATCCAAAATAACAAGCAAAGAGGGCGTTATTGAATTAGCAAAATCCGGTGCTAATGCAATTCTTAATTCTGATGATCCATTTATTAATTTTGTTTTGAGCTCGAGGGAAAGACTTGCAGAAATGGAAACTAAAAATAAAGCACTGGAAGATGCTGATGCAATAAACAATCAACTACTTGGTGAAGCACTGTATGAGGTCTATGGTGATGCAATTCCGCCTGATGCAACAGGAACTCTTCGTATTTCAGATGGTGTTATAAAAGGCTACGATTACAACGGAACAAAAGCACCGTATAAAACAACTTTTTATGGTTCGCTGGATCGTTATTATTCATTCGATAAAAAATTTCCGTACAACCTGCCTGATGACTGGCAAAACTTACCTGAAGAATTTGATCTTTCAGTACCAATTAATTTTGCAAGCACCTGCGATATAATAGGAGGCAATTCCGGCAGTCCTGTTATCAATACCAATGCGGAAGTAGTTGGCCTTGCTTTTGACGGAAATATGGAAAGTCATTCAGGAAGATTTATTTATACAACAGAAGTAAACAGAACTGTAAGTGTTAGTGCTGAAGGAATGATTGAAGCAATCAGGGATCTTTATAAGGCAGAACGATTAGCTGATGAAATGTTGAATGGAAAAATTGAGTGAGCTAATTAATTATCCGTGGGTAGATAAAATATCAAAGTAAACTCATTCAGCTTTTAACACCTTTCCAATTTTTGCAGCTTCATTAAAAAGCTGCTCGGTAAGGACTATATCGTCTTTGATATCTAAACCTGATTGCTTTAATCCTCTTGCCAGCCAGGTGTTGCAGGTGTTAAAGAGATGATAGCTTCCGTTTGCCTTAAAAAAATAAACCCGGTTCAGATATTGAGTGCTTAATATTTCATAATTCTTGTTTTCATCTCTCCAGATGGTCTCTGAAATATACTTCAACAAAATTTTTAATTGTTCGTTATTAATTTTTAATTCGACCACTATCTCCGAAATGTCAAAGTACTGCTGCTTTGTAATATTAATTCCCTCAACCCTGAGTGTGCTCGGAGTAGCGTGGAAGAGTGCGTGGTAAGCTAAGTCCCAATCAAAATCAGGATGCTGGTAGAAAGCTTCATCGCCCCAGCCTATGTCAATAAGTTCGGTGTCCTTGAAGTATTTAATTTCTGGAAATATCAATGAATCTCCGCCGGAGGCGGATCCGCCTATGGCGGAAACATCCTCGGTATGAAAGACTACTGCCGTGTGCCATCTTTGTTTTATAATATAAATAGTTTTTAACGAGTCATCCTGAAAGAAAATTTTTTCGACTTCCTTTGAAAAACCGCAGCACTCCCAATCTATCGGAGTAACCTGAAGTGCAGGCGAAGTATGCAGAAAAAAGAAAATTACCGGAAAGATTATTATGTTATTCATGTAAATTTTTAAAAGTTCTCTTTTTACTAACATAAAACAAATTTTTATGAAAATCCTTACAAAAAGTGATCCGTTTTTATTCTTCTCTTGCTCTTAATCTTACTCTTTATCTGCCAAACGACTTTTTCTCAGCAGCCAAATGGAAAATATACAGTTGTTATTCATGGCGGTGCAGGATCGATGGATCCGAATATGGAAGAATCTTCAAAGCAATCTTACATTAATTCTTTAACCGCAGCACTAAATATTGGAAAAGAAATTCTTGAAAAGGGTGGAAGCAGTCTTGATGCTGTTGAGCAAGTAGTCAGATTTCTTGAGGATGATTCATTGTTCAATGCAGGAAGAGGAGCAGTATTTACAGCAGAAGGAAAAAATGAGCTTGATGCATCTATAATGGATGGACGAGATTTATCTTCAGGTGCAGTTGCCGGAGTAACAATTATTAAAAATCCAATTTCATTAGCAAGATTGGTAATGGAAAAAACTCAGCACGTTCTTTTTGCAGGCAATGGTGCTGATAATCTTGGCATGCAGCTCGGTGTTGAAATTGTTGATCCTTCTTACTTCTTTGTTCACGAAAGATTTAATGAATTAAAAAGAATGACACGTAATGTAAAAGGAACTGTTGGATGTGTGGCAATAGACCAATACGGAAATATTGCCGCAGCAACTTCAACGGGAGGAAGGACAGGTAAAATGCCCGGAAGAGTTGGAGATTCACCGCTGATAAATGCCGGCACTTACGCCAACAATAAAACCTGCGGAATTTCAGCCACCGGACACGGAGAGTTGTTCATTAAAAATACTGTTGCATACCAGGTTTCGGCATTGATGGAGTTTAAAGGATTGTCTTTGAAACAAGCGGCTGATGAAGTCATCCATCAAATTTTACCGAAAGGCTCAGGCGGAATTATTGCAGTGGATAAAAATTATAATTTTGAATTTCCTTTTAATACATCCAGTATGATGCGTGGTGTTGCTACATCTGATGGAGTATTTGAGGTAAAAATCTGGAAATAATTTTTGATAATTGTAGCTCATCCCGCTTTGCGGGACAAATCTGAGCAAAAATCTCAGGACTGAGAGTCCTGAGCTACAGAAATTAAAAATAGGAGAAAAAAATGAAACCGGCTCCGGAAGATTATGCTCCTTACTACGAAAACTATATCAAGCTTGTAGAAGGCGATGATATTTTAAAAATTCTGAATGAGCAAAGTAAAAAAACGCAGGATGTTCTTAATTCATTTTCCGAACATAAAGGTAATTTCCGTTATGCTGATGGTAAATGGACTGTGAAAGAAGTCGTTGGCCATCTGCTCGATACGGAAAGAGTTTTTGCATATCGTGCACTTTGCATTGCGAGGGGAGAGAAAAAATCGCTGCCGGGTTTTGATCAGGATGATTATGTGAAGGAAGGAAATTTTAACAGCCGTGAACTCTTCGAATTGAATTATGATTTTAGATTGCTCAGGGAATCAAATATTCTTTTGTTCAGAAGTTTTACTCCGGAAATGTTTAATAGAAGAGGCTATGCAAATGATACTGCTGTAACTGTCCTGGCAATTCTTTATATGATAGCGGGTCATGAGAAACATCATATGAATTTCTTACGGGAAAAGTATTTGAGGTAGAAATTATTCGCTGAAAATTTCTTTAATTATCCGATCGGTTGTACCAACATTATTATGTACAAAGTCATAAGATTTTCTTCCACATTCATTCAGCAATTTCTCATCAGAAAATAATTTTCTAATCACCCTGTAAAACTCTTTTTTATCCTTTACCATTATTCCACCACCAACTTCAACTAATTTTTTTGCTTCCTGAGAATTATCAATTTTGGGTCCGAATAAAACGGGGACTCCATATACTGCTGCTTCAAGCACATTGTGAACATTTATCTTGAAGCTGCCGCCAATAAAAGCTGTGTCTGCATAGCTGTAAAGAATAGATAACACTCCGATCGAATCAACAATAATAATTTGCTGATTACTATAATTGTTGATATGGGATAATCTGATAGAAGTTGCCTCACCTGCAAACTCCTGTTCCAATTTTTCAAGATGTAATATTGTTGGTTCATGAGGTGCAATTATCATCAACGCATTCTTTTCAAACCTCAATAGTTTCAGAAATGAGGGAATGATTACATCTTCATCCTGCTGCCAGGTGCTGCCTGCAACTAAAACTTTGCGATTCTTAAAAATTTCTGAGTTGATTATTTTACTTCCCTTTGATGCAAGGCTTCTGCTGTAAACTCTGTCAAACCGTGTGTCACCAACTACTTTAATCTGAACGTTTTTGCACTTAAAACTTTTAAAGCCCTTACTGTCATCTTCAGATACGGTTAAAATTTTTGTGAAGTCTTCGTAAAGGTATTTATGAAAAGATCGTATTACCGGCAGCTTACGTGGAGAATTTTTCTTCATTGTTGCGTCCACTAAGAGGCAGGGAATCTTTTTCTTCTTCAACGCCCAAATGTGGTTTGGCCAGATATCATATCGCATAAATACAGCCATATTCGGTGAAATGATCTCGATGAATCTTTTTGCTCTCCACCTTGAATCAAAGGGCAGGTAAGTGATTATATCTGCGTAAGGATATTTCTTTGAATTTTCATAGCCTGAAGGAGAGAAAAAGCTTACTACGATTTTTACATCTGTTTCTTTTTTAAGCTTTTCAATAATTGGTTTTGCCTGTTCAAATTCACCCAGAGATGAAGAGTGAAACCAAATAACTTTTTTTGATAAGTCAAGTGTCAGACGGCTGAGTATCAAATCTTCAAATATTCTTTTTCGACCGGATATTCCTGTACGGATTTTTTTCTTAAAGAGAGAAATGAATATTAATGTTAAGTAAAGAAGAGGAACAAAAAATACGTTATATATTATCTGCCAGAATTTTTTCATTTTAAAGCCAGCAGATTGTTTAAACTATTAAATGCCTGATCAGGTTTTATTTCCTTCATACATTTGAAGTGAATTTTTGGACAGGATTTTCTGCCAATGTGAGTGCAAGGTCTGCAGGAAAGATTTTTATTTTCAAGTTCAATACTTTTTGCTTTGTATGGATAGAAATCCGAATTCGCGAACAGTTGAGCCAAAGAATGCAATCACAGGAACTTTTATAGCAGATGCAAGATGCATTAATCCTGAATCATTTGTGTAAATGGCTCTGCACATTTTCATATTTGCGCCTGCTTGCAGCATACTTCTATTGCAAAGGTTTAGTGAATTCTTGATTCTGATTTCTTATTTCAAAGCAAAGTTCAACTTCCTCCAATCCACCAAAAAGTACAATTTTGTAACCAGCAGACTCTAAACTATTTCCCAACTCGATAAAATATTCTTTTGGCCAGCGTTTGGTAAAATGTTTTGCACCCGGGCATAAGCCAATGTATTTCTCATTCTTGTCTAATCTCGGGTCCGGCAGGTTTTCTGTGAAGAAATCAAGTCCTTCCGTGTCTAATTCAACGCCTGCTGCTTCAGCATATCTGACAGGAATTTGAGGAGCATCTTTTAACTTGTTTATCTTAAAATGGACTAAAAGAAATTTCTTAAAATTATTTTTCTTAAATCGAAGAATCTTACAATGCAATGGTCTAACGATTTCCCGTGATCTCAAATTATTCTGCAAATCAATTACAAGTTCATACTTATTAGCGATCAGTGCATTTGTAAGTATCTGCTTTTCGAAACTATGTTTTGTGTATTTATGAACGTTGGTGAGGTTTGGATTATTCTGCATCAGCTCAAAAAACTCTTCTTTCAATACAAAATCAATTTGAATCTCCGGATTTATTTTCTTTATTGAGCGTATTAGTGGGGTAGTTAGCAGTATATCGCCAATCGAACTTAGTCTTATGATGAGTATTTTCTTTAATTTAGAAAAGTCAATTACCATTTTTATAGCAAAATTTACTGTAAAATATAAACATTTATTGATTACACATAAAACAAATGTTGAAGTTTAGTGTATTTGGAATTAATTTAGCGTATAAAATTTGAAAGTATTGATATGACAACACTACCACCTCCCGGAACAATCGAATTTCCTCAATCTTCGCTTGAGAAAAAAGTATACAATATTGTTGAAAGCTTCAGTGAAAATATCCCTGTTACAAATGACAAGAATAGACTTGGCTACTGTTTGTTTAAGTTTATGAAAGGAGAAGGAGATCCTCCAAAGGTATCTTTACGAAGTGCAAAGATTAAAGTTGTCGGCATCTCGATAGATGAGCTTGCACAAAAAATAGATGTTGAATTGAAGAAGTAGGTAAAAAAAGTTAACAAAAAATTTTAAAAAGATAAGTTAGGGGAAAAAAAATAAAAAAAAAAATAAAAGAAAAAAATAATAAAAAAAAAAAAAAAAAATATTAATATAAAAAAATAAAAAAAAAAAAAAAAAATATAAAAAAAAAAAAAAAAAATTTTACATAAATCTATACAAAAAAATTTATAATATAAGTTTCTGCTTAATTAATAGTTAGAGTCATAAATTAAAAATGATGATTAAGTTAACTAAATCTCATTCGATATTTATTTTTAACTCTATATGGGATTATTTGCAATTATGTTTATTGTTAGCACTTATAGATTGTATAAGCTATGAATTCATTATCAGATATTTCTCTAATAGAATTTCATATCGAACTTGTAGCAATCATTATGTTCATTCATCTCGATTGTTATAAGTTTAATAGTGCAATCTTAATTTATCTGTATATGGATTTACAAGATTCACTAATAGATATTATATTTCAACATTATCTGATATGATTTGTACGATTTATGATAATTAGTTTTCAAGGATTAACAGTTCTGTAGAACTGATTTCTACCAATATTCTATTATTTGCTTATTGAATTTTATAAATCTGATAGAATGCTATAATAATAAGATTAGCTTCTATTAAAATAATACAACCTAACCAGTGGCTCATGGCGACAGCGTTTTCGCACTCGGCATTAACCGCCAACCGATATTTCCACTTCAGCCATAAATTTTTCAACAACTTTTACATCTTCTTCACTGCCGATAAATATCGGAACTCTCTGATGTAGTTTCTCCGGCTGAATTTCTAATATTCGCTGCTTCCCATTCGTTGCTCTTCCGCCTGCCTGCTCAACAATGAACGCCATTGGATTACATTCATATTGCAAACGTAATTTACCTTGAGGACTTCTCGAATCTGCGGGATACATAAATATTCCACCGTATAAAAGATTGCGATGAATATCTGCAACCATTGAACCAATATATCTTGAAGAATATGGACGGCTGGTTGCTATATCTTCTTCCTGTAAATACTTAATATATTTTTTCAGACCGGGATGCCAGTAAAGATAGTTACCTTCGTTGATGCTGTAGATTTTAGATTTCTTTGGAGTCTGGATATTCGAATGAGATAGCAGAAATTCTCCAAATGCAGGATCAAGAGTAAATCCGTGAACACCGCTGCCCGCTGTATAAACCAACATCGTACTTGAACCATAAATAACATAACCGGCGGCAACCTGGTTAATTCCCGGCTGCAAACAATCTTCCATTGTTCCTGGTCCATCATCTGGTGACACTCTTCTGTAGATAGAGAAAATAGTTCCTATGCTAATGTTGGCATCGATGTTTGATGAACCATCCAGAGGATCAAACAGAAGAACATATTTACCAATATTAAATTTTTGAGGTATCTGAATAATGTCTTCCTCTTCTTCCGAAGCCATTACACAAAGATGTCCGCCGTGATCCATTGCTTTAATTAACATATCGTGTGCAAGCATATCGAGTTTTTTTACTTGCTCGCCATGAACATTATTATCTCCGGTAAAACCAATAATATCAACTAGTCCTGCTTTGTTAACTTCGAGCGAGATAATTTTTGCAGCGAGTGAAAGATCGTGAAGTAATTTTGAAAGCTCACCGGTTGCACCCTCATACTTCGATTGTTCTTCGATGATGTGACGACCTAGAGTCATGAATTGTGTTAAGGCCATTTTTCCTTCTCCCTTTTAATGGATGTATTCAGGAAGCCAGAATTTCCTGATCTTTATATTGTAGTTGGTACAATTTATAATAAATTCCCTTTTTTGCAAGCAACTGTTGATGATTTCCTGTCTCCCTGATCTCTCCCTTGTGTAAAACAATGATTTTATCCGCATTTTGAATGGTGGAAAGTCTGTGAGCTATTACTATCGCTGTTCTTCCAACCAGGAGTTTTTCAATGGCTTGCTTGATAAGCATCTCTGTTTCTGTATCTATGCTCGAAGTAGCTTCATCAAGGATAAGAATTTTTGGGTTATAAGCCAGTGCTCTCGCAAAAGAAATCAATTGTTTCTGACCAACGCTTAAGGTGGCTCCGCGTTCTTTCACTTCCTCACCATATTTTTGCGGAAGGTCTGCAATAAATTTATCTGCACCGACTATCTTTGCAGCTTCAAAAATTCTTTCATCACTAATTTCATCATCATGAAGATTTATATTTGATTTTATATCACCTGAGAACAAAAATACGTCCTGTAAAACTATTGATACGTGCTTTCTTAATTCCCGCTTATCAAGCTTTTCGATGTTGATACCATCAAGCAGAATTTCTCCTTTACTTATATCGTAAAACCTTGTGAGAATATTGATGATGCTTGTTTTACCTGCGCCTGTGTGTCCAACAATTGCAATTCTTTCTCCGGGATTGATATTGAAGGATATATCCTTTAATACATAATCATCATCGTTGTAAGCAAACCATACATTTTTAAATTCGATTTTTCCTTTAACATTTTCAAGCTTGACAGGATTTTCAGGATTGCGGATCATCGTCTGATTATCCAGCAATTTAAATACTCTTTCTGAAGAAGCCATTGCAGTCTGCATTATGTTGTACTTTTCTGAAAGATCACGAATTGGTCTGAAAAACATTTCAGTGTATTGTATGAAAGCGAAAAGAACTCCGATTGTAAGCGTACCTTGAATTACTTCACCACCGCCATACCAGATGATCAATCCGATTGCAATCGAACTTAGTAATTCAACGCTGGGATAAAATACAGCATAATAAAAAATTGATTTTATGTTGACCTGCCGATAATCGCTGTTGATGGCAGCAAACTTTTTAAGCTCATCGTTTTCTTTATTGAAAATCTGAACAACACTCATCCCGGTTACGTGTTCCTGCATATAGGAGTTTAATCTTGCAAGATGAAGTCTTACATCTCTGTAGCTTTCGCGGGCTTTCTTTCTAAATAAAAAAGTTCCGTAAATTAAAACCGGAAGCACCGAAAGTGTAACAAGTGAAAGGCTGAAATCCATAAAGAACATAAAACCAAGTATCCAGAAAATTATAAACACATCACTGAACACCATCACTATTCCTGAAGAGAAAAGCTCACCGAGAGCTTCAACATCATTCGTTGCGCGTGTAACAAGTCGCCCGATTGGTGTTCTGTCAAAAAACTTTAGCGCAAGTTTTTGAATGTGATTGAAGATTTGAGTTCTAAGATCATATAAAGTTTTTTGTCCGAGGTATTGCGTGAAATAAGTGAGGAAGTATTGAATGACAGCTTGAAAAATAAGCGAGCCAAACAAGATCAAGCTGATTAAAAATAAACCATGGTAGTCCGAGTTTGCGATATAGTCATCAACTGCAATTTTGGTGAGGTAAGGACGAATCGGACCGAGTGCAGCGACTACTATATTTAGCAGTATGGCAAATATTACGAAGCGTTTGTAAGGTTTAACGTAGCCAAGCAATCTTTTCATCAGCTTAGCATCATAAGCTTTACCTAATATTTCTTCTTCGCTTTTGTAATCACTCATAAATTAATAATTTGCTTTGCAGTTGTAAGGCGAGATTCATCTCGCCAATTTTTTGTTTAACAATAATTTTTCTTCAATTCCACTGTGCGAAATGAATTTCGCACTACAATTTTCACCAGCCTTTTTTTAACTCCCCTCTCCTTTCTCCCTCCTTTTGGAGGAGGGGTAGGGGGTGAGGCCTTATTTTATCTCTTCAAGTTCCTGTTCAAGTAATTGTTTGTAATGCAGATCAGCGTATATACCGCCTTTTGCAACAAGCTCTTCATGTGTTCCTTCTTCTGCAATTTTACTTTCGGAAAGAACTATAATTTTATCAGCATCTTTAACCGTAGAAATTCTATGGCTGATTATGATGCTTGTTCTTTCTCTCATAAAATTTTTAAGATTTTTCAAAATTTCTTCTTCAGTACTTGTATCAACTGCTGAAAATGAATCATCAAGAATTAATATTTTAGGATCAATAGCTAAAGCACGAGCGAGACAAGCTCTTTGCTTTTGTCCACCTGAAAATGTTACTCCTCTTTCTCCAATAATAGTTTCATACTTCAGAGGAAATTCCTGTACATCTTTATGGAATTGTGCAATTTCTGCAACCTCGTCAACAAACGACCTATTAATTTCTCGTCTTCCATAAGAAATGTTATTCAATATTGTATCAGAAAATAAAAAAGATTCCTGTTGAACCAAACCAATATTTGGTCGTAATACATTAAGAGGAATTTCCTTGACATTTACATCATCGACTAAAATTTCACCATCAGAACAATCATATAAACGAGGAATAAGGTTTACCAATGAGGTTTTCCCTGAACCTGTGTACCCAATTATTGCAAGTGTTGAACCTGCACGAATTTTTAGATTAATATTTTGTAAAATATAAGGACTGTGCTCGTTATAACGAAAGGAAACATTTCTGAATTCGATATTTCCCTTAACATCCTTGACTGAATAATTCGTTCTTTCAGATTCTGTAATCTCATAAGGTTCATCAAATATTTTATTCAGTCTTTTCATACTAGCTTCAGCTTGTTGAATAATGTTGATAACCCAGCCGAATGCAATCATAGGCCAAATCAGTATCCCGAGATAAACAATAAACGCAGTGATTTCGCCAAGAGTTAATTCACCGTTAATTACTTTTGTACCGCCAAGCCAGATGACAATAATTATAGATAAACCGGTAATCAGGAAAAGTATTGGCATTATGATCGCCTGAGTTTTTACAAGGTTCATATTTTTTTTAAGATAGTCCTGGCTGTGTTCTGCATATCGTTTCATTTCACTTTCTTCGCGAACATATGATTTGATCACCCGAATACCGGAGAAATTTTCCTGTGCCAAAGTTGTAAGCGTTGCAAATTTTTCCTGGATGACAGTAAACTTTGAGTGAATAAGTTTTCCTACTTTATAAACGAGTACAGAAAGCAGCGGCAGTGGCAGCAGTGCATAGATAGTTAAGTTTGTGTTCAGAGAAAGCATCAATATCAGAACCATAATTAATCTTACTGATGTATCTATGGAATACATTACAGCAGGACCAATGAACATTCTTACCGCATTTATATCGTTGGTTGCGTGAGCCATTATGTTGCCGGTTGAAGTATTCTGAAAATATCGCATTGGAAGCAACTGAATATGTTTCCAGAAATCCCCGCGCAGATCAAATTCAATTTCTCTTGAGACAACAATTATTGTCTGCCTTATCATAAATCTAAAAATGCCGGCGAACAAAGATGCACCGACTATCATTAATCCATACTGAAGCAACAGGGAATTGGTAGCATTTGTTTGGAGGGCATCTATTGAATCTTTCATCAACAATGGTACATAAACTGTTCCTATGTTCGATAAAAGTATGAAGAGAAAACCCAGAATGAGTTTATTCTTGTAGCGTATAAAATATTTTTTTAAGGTGTAGAGATTTTTCATTTAAGAAATATATTGAATAAGATAGGGTAATTCTGTTACCTGTTTTATTGTAGAGCTATCTTCGTCAGGTAATTCTTAATTGCATCTTTCGATGGTTCCGGTATGAGATACTCAACTTCTTCTTCATAATTTATATCATCAAAATAAGTAAGCTGTTCCCTGAATAACTTTTCGCTAAAACCCTCTCCAAAGATTCTCCCGGCGTTGCTTGCAATTTTTTTTAGTGTAACATCTTTTTGAAAAATAAAGTACAAATCAACATAATCCTTCCATTTAGCTCTTTCTCCCAAAGCATACGCTTTCATTGCTGCCAGATCAATGAGTGATGGCATTTTGATTATATCATCAAAATTCAATTCTGACTTAACAGGATATAAGAACTGATAAAACGTGATTTTCACATTGCCTATAAACAGAGTCCATTCCTGCGGTGTTTGATGCAGCGTCTTTAATCGGAATCCGTTTTTCTTAATCCGGTCTTCCAAAACTTTTCTTTTGATCCTTGATTGTGTAAACAGATCGAAGTCAATTGATCGTCTATGACCAATCTGCAGTGCAATCGCTGTTCCACCAACCATATAGAAGGATCTTTTAAACTTTCTGATAAGTGGCAGGAGCTTTAATTGTTCTTTGGTTAAAATTTCTTTGTGGAAGATGCTCATTAAAATATAATGTGAAAAAATGCCTGGTCTGTTTTCTGTAATTATTTCTTTTTCGGCTTAACTGTTCGAAAAAAATATCTGAAACTTTTTTCAATCCAAGTGTGTCAATTAATCTTTTAAACCCTTTCCAATCGCCATTATTCAGAATCATTTCAACTAAAGTATAATCACTTATTTTTTGCTTAGCTGCTTCCGGAACATACCATAGCAAGTAAGAATAATCTTTTATCAGCTTGTTTCTTTTATCCATAAAATAATTTTGTGAACTGTTTTGTATCAATCTATTACTTTAAAGTTAGTGTATTTCTGCAACACTTCCGGAACCAAAACCGTTCCCTCCGTTGTCTGATAATTTTCCAACAAAGAAACCATCAGCCTGCTTGTGGCTAATCCTGAACCATTTAACGTGTGAACAAACTCGGGTTTTTTTCCTGCCCCGACTTTGGTGGGGTCACCTTCTCTTTTAAATCTAATGCTTGCTCTTCTTGCCTGGAAATCTTCAAAGTTGCTGCAGGAAGAAGCTTCAAGCCATCGTTGTTCTGCAGGTGACCAGGTTTCAATATCATAACATTTCGCTGCTGAGAAACTTAAATCGCCAGTGCAAAGCATCAGTATGCGATATGGAATCTTTAATGCTTTAAGAATGTCTTCTGCATCACTTACAAGATTTTCTAATTCATCATAAGAAGTTTCCGGTTTGACAATTTTTACCATCTCAACTTTGTTGAATTGATGAACCCGCAGAAATCCTTTTGATTCTTTTCCATAAGAACCTGCTTCTCTTCTGAAACAAGCTGAGTAACCGACATATCTTATCGGTAAATCTTTTTCAGAAAGCATTTCATCACGATGAAGATTTGTGATCGGAACTTCTGCTGTCGGAATGGGATACAATCCATCTTTCTCGATGGTGTACATATCATCTTCCATCTTAGGTAGCTGACCAGTTCCAAGCATTGATTCCTTGTTTACAAGAAATGGTGGAAATACTTCTTTGTAGTTGTGATGAGTTAAATGATAATCAAGCATAAAATTTATGAGTGCTCTTTCAAGAGTTGCACCATTGCCAATGTAAACCGGAAAACCAGAACCGGATACTTTAGCACCTCTTTCAAAATCTAGTATGTTTAGTTTCTTTCCAAGTTCAATGTGATCAAGAGTTTTTGCTTTTTTCTCGTACGAAAATCCTTCCGGCGCCCATTTCCTTACTTCAACATTTTGCTCTGCAGTTTTTCCAATCGGAACAGATGAGTGAGGTAAGTTAGGAATGAACATCAGAATAGAGTTGAGTTCATTTTCAACATTCTTTAATTGATTATCTAGTCCAGTAATCTTATCTGATACCATTTTCATCTCAGCGAAGATTTGTGTTGTGTCCTCACCGGCTTTTTTCATCTGCGGAATTTTTGCCGAGACCGAGTTCTTCTTTGCTTTCAGCTCTTCAACCTCTGAAATTATTTTTCTTCGCTTCTCATCGAGTGCAAGAATTTCATCAACACGATCTTTTTCATTTTTGTTTTGAATCCCTTGCTTTACCAGCTCAGGATTTTCACGTATGAATTTTATATCGAGCATTAGTATTCCTGTTTAGATAAATAATCTTTAACCATTTCAAGAAATTTTTCTGCATTTTGGATCTGTGTTTCAGCATCCTGTTTAGTTGCTATATAAAAATCTTTATAATCGGATTGCATCCTGATATTGAATGCTTTGCTTATAAATTTAAAATATTGATCGGTATTTTACCCGTTCTGATAAAAAGCTTATTGAAGAACATTATTATACCAGCATGTTTTTTACTGTCAACTTTTTCAATTGCAAGTAAAGCACGAGTTGCATGAAACATAGAATAGTAGGAACTGTTGAGTGACTTGGCAAAGTAATTTTCGCTGAATAGTTTTTTAGCTATTTCAAGCTCTTCAATGGCTTTTCAATACTATAATTCGACAAGCTGAAGTGAGTTTATCCATAAAATACTTCGCCTTCTTTCACCAGGTTCATATAGAAGGGCATAACGTCTTTATATTTATTAAAAGATTCCGAACTGATAATCATTATCGTATACTAAAATTCCATATTTTATTGAAAGTCTGCTTATTACTTCACCAATCGGATCATTATATGATGGATATTTCTGATTCATTAACATTTGACATCAAAGCAAAATCAATATCCGAATCCTTATCATAATCTCCGCGTGCATAAGAGCCGTAAAGGATTACTTTAATGAGTTTGTCACCAAGTAAATTCTTTGCTGCTTCCTCAACTTCTCTTTTTAGTTTTTCTAAGGCTTCTTTAGTCATACTATTTCTTTAATCATTTCACCACAATATTATAAATCTTATTCTTTACGTAAATCTCTTTCACAATTGTTTTATCTGCTGTGTGCTTTGTCACTTTCTCTTCGCTGAAGACTATTTTCTTCACGGCTTCCTGCTCACTATTCAGCGGAGCATCAATCGTTGCTCTTAGTTTTCCATTAACCTGGACTGCGATGCTCACTCTGTCTTCAATGAGCGCTGCTTCATCAACTATGTACCAAAATGGTTTCTCAAAAATTGATGAAGCATTACCAAGCAGACTCCAGCACTCTTCTCCAAGATGCGGTGCAAGTGGTGAAACCATAATTGCAAGTCTCTGCAAAGCATAAAGCTGTATTTCTTTCGAACAAGTTGAAAGATCTTTTAAGTTGTTCAGCAATTCCATCATCGCAGCAATTGCAGTATTGAATCGAAAATGATTCACTTCCTCATCAACTTTTTGTAGAGTCTGATTTATTCTTCGATAGATAAATTTATCCTGTTCTGAAAGAGAATTCAAATCATATTTTTCATTTGCAGTAGTTTGGTTTTGCAAATCTTTAAATTCATTGAACAAATCATACACCCTGTTTACAAAACGATCAGTGCCGGAAATTCCTTTATCACTCCAATCACCGCCCATATCGTACGGTCCCATAAACATCAGGTAAAGACGGAATACATCTGAACCAAATTTTGAAGTGAACAAATCAGGATTAACAACATTTCCTTTTGACTTTGACATCTTTGCACCGGCATTTGTAATCGTTCCCTGGTGAACAAGTGTCTGGAATGGTTCATGACCCTTGGCTATTCCAAGATCACGCAAAAATTTATGAATGAATCTTGCATAAAGCAGATGCATTGTTGCGTGTTCGGCACCACCGACATACATATCAACCGGAACCCAGTTATCAGCAATTGATTTATCAAAAATTCCTTCTGAAAAATTTGGATTGAGAAATCTGAAATAATACCACGAAGAATCAACGAATGTATCCATCGTATCAGGATCGCGTTTTGCATTCGATCCGCACTTCGGACATTTCACATTTATAAATTTTTCGTTTCGCGTCAAAGGTGATTCACCACCGAGGCTAAAGTCAACATCATAAGGAAGTTCAACCGGTAAATCTTTTTCATCAACAGGAACTTCACCACATTTTTCACAATGGATAATTGGAATTGGAGTTCCCCAATATCTCTGCCGGGAAATAAGCCAATCTCTCAAACGAAAGTTGACAGTTGCTTTGCCAATTCCTTTCTGCTCGAGCCAATAGATTGATTTTCTTTTTTGCATCTTCAACATAAAGTCCGTTTAGAAAATCACTGTTGATTGCAGGACCATCTTCCAGATAAGCTTTGCCTGTAAAATCATTCGGCGGCTGAACAGTTCTGATTATATCGGAAGATCAAACTTTTCTGCAAACTCCCAATCACGTTCATCCTGTCCGGGAACAGCCATAATTGCACCTGTTCCATAAGTCAGTAAAACATAATCTGCAATCCAGATAGGAATTTTTTTATTGTTAACCGGATTGATTGCAAAAGCGCCAGTAAAAACTCCGGTCTTCTCTTTTACAGTTGATGTTCTTTCAATTTCAGTTAATGATTTTATAGATTCTTTATATTCTTCAACTTTAGTTTTATATTCAGCAGTAGTCAGTTTCTCAACTAATGGATGTTCAGGTGCAAGAACCATATACGTTGCACCGAAGAAAGTATCCGGTCTTGTTGTGAATATTTTAATTACTTCATCCGAATCTGCTATTTTAAAATCAACTTCAGCACCAATGCTTTTACCAATCCAGTTACGCTGCATAAGTTTTGTTTTTTCAGGCCAGTTGATTGTATCAAGACCTTGCAATAATTCTTCAGCATAATCTGTTATCTTAAAGAACCATTGTGAAAGATTTCTTTGAATTACTTCTGTTCCGCATCTTTCACATTTTCCATCGTGAACCTGCTCGTTGGCGAGCACGGTTTGATCTTTCGGACACCAGTTAACCGGAGCTTTCTTTCTGTAAGCCAATCCTTTTTTGTAAAGCTGAAGAAACAGCCACTGATTCCATTTGTAATATTCAGGAACACAAGTCATCAACTCAGCATTCCAGTCGTACATACAACCGATTCTTTTCAACTGCTCTTTGATGTCCTTAATATTTTTTATTGTGCTGTCCTGCGGATGAATTCCCGTTTGAATTGCATAGTTCTCTGCAGGCAATCCAAAAGCATCGTAACCCATTGGCTCAAAAACATTGTAGCCTTTTAATCTTTTGTAACGAGCCCAGGAATCTGAAGGACCGTAATGATACCAATGACCCGTATGCAGCTTTGCACCGGATGGATAGATGAACATATTAAGGTGATAAAGTTTTTTATCTGTCTTGGAAAAGTCAGTTTTATAAACCTGTTTTTCTTCCCAGAATTTCTGCCATTTAGATTCTATTTCTGCGTGAGGATATCTCATTAAATAATTCGTTTTTCTAAAAAAATAAAAGCAAATTTAGCCAAAAGGGGAGGGAATTCAAATTACAGTAGTTAGTATTTAGTATTGAGTAGTTAGCCTGTCTCGCTGATTGCGAGCCGAGGCAAGTAGTGAGAATTTAGTAGTGGCGAAGAGTTCTCTCGCCATTTTTTATTTGCCAATTACAAATCGATTGTTTGGAAACATATCATAAGTGATTAAAGCAGTTCATAGTATAATTTGGTATTTCTTGAGTGTGCAATTTACCGCGGGTTATTTGTAAGTTTGTTAAGTGCTAAAATAAAAATTAGTGAACCTCTTAAATCCATTACAGGAGATATAATATGAATAGCATCCTTGAAAGAAGAAAGTGTTAATAATATTATCGTGTTGGTATCCTTTCTGATAATAATTTTTCTCATCTCACCAAATCAAATTTTTTCTCAGACAGACAAACAGCAAAAAGGCAACCCGCCGGACCGGACTGCACATCAGGAAATAAAGGATGATGATTATGTACCTGATTTAAGAGAAAGTCAGGAAAGATCTCCGGCATATAGTTATTCAATGAATAGCATTGTTACTACGCAGGTAAATGTTGACGCGAACGGCCAGAACATAGTTGGAGATGCTGCAAATGAACCTTCAATTGCTGTTGACAGGAATAATCCAAATAGTATAGCAATCGGATGGCGGCAGTTCAACACGATCAGTAGCAATTTTCGTCAGGCAGGTTTTGGATTTACAACAAACGGCGGACAAACCTGGACTTTTCCCGGTGTGATAGAACCCGGTGTATTCCGCTCAGATCCGGTATTAGAAAGTGATGCCGATGGAAATTTTTATTATAACAGTCTGGCCGTAGACTCCGATTATTTTTGTGATGTATTTAAATCAACTACCGGAGGATCTGCCTGGGGTAATAAAACTTATGCTCAAGGCGGAGATAAACAATGGATGGAAATTGATAAATCAAACAGTTCCGGAAACGGACATATTTATGCTTATTGGAATAGCTCTTATAGTGTCTGTCCTCCCGGTTCATTCACTCGTTCAACTGATGGAGTATTTTTTGAAGACTGTGTTACAATTCCGAATGATCCTTACTGGGGAACGCTTGCAGTTGCTTCCAAATGGTGACCTTTATATTGGCGGAGCAATATGGCCGGAGGATTTTCTGGTTGCCAGATCTTCAAATGCAAAGATTGCTGGTCAGGTAGTATCCTGGGATATGACTACAGTTGTCAGTCTGGATGGCAATGTTGCATTTGGGGAAGGACCTAATCCCGGCGGTTTACTCGGTCAAACAATAATTGCAATTGATACTTCCGGTGGTCCCTATCATGATAATATATACTTACTATGTTCGGTTGAAAGAAATTCAAATCCTGATCCTCTTGATGTTATGTTTGTAAGAAGCACAGATGGAGGAGTAACCTTTAGCTCACCAGTTAGAATTAACGATGATCCAGGTACATCAGCATGGCAATGGTTTGGAACTATGTCGGTTGCACCAAACGGACGTATTGATGTTATATGGCTGGATACTCGTGATAATCCAGGAACTTATTTGTCAGCGCTTTATTATTCAAATTCAAGCGATGGTGGAGTAACCTGGTCGGTGAATGAAAGACTTTCGGAATATTTCGATCCTCACGTTGGCTGGCCGCAGCAGGAAAAAATGGGTGATTACTTCGATATGATTTCTGAAGTAAACGGGGCGCATCTTGCATGGGCAGCTACCTTTACAGGTGGACAGGATGTTTACTATAGTTTCATCACTGATACAACAATTATTCCTGTTGAGCTGGTTTCATTTACAGCTTCATCAAATGGTAAAGAAGTAATTCTCAACTGGTCAACTGCTAGTGAACTAAATAATCAGTTGTTTGAAGTGCAGAGAAGTTTTGAAGGAAGTGATTTTGCTTCTATTGGTTTTGTAAATGGAAAAGGAACTACAACTGAAAGACAGAACTATTCATATAGAGACAAGATACTTGCCAATGGAATCTACTCTTACAGACTAAAACAGATTGACTATCTCGGACGCAGCGAGTTTTCGGATATAATCGAAATAGACTTAAAACAATTCAATACATACCTCCTTGAGCAGAATTATCCAAATCCATTTAATCCTGCAACAACAATTGGATACGGAATAAAAGAGAAAAGTAATGTTAAGATTACAATACTCAACTCAATTGGAGAAGAAGTAGCTTTATTATTAAATGAAGAAAAAGAATCCGGATATCATACTGTAGAATTCAACGCAGCAAACCTGCCTGACGGCAAGGCAGGTCTGCCAAGCGGAGTTTATTTTTATCAATTAAAAGCAGGAGATTTTGTAGAGTCGAAGAAAATGATTCTAATGAAGTAATGTGAGAACCGTAGGGGCACAAAATTTTGTGCCCCTAAAATAATAACCGTTAGAATGATTATTATAACAACTTAATTAAAGGATGATATTATAAAATATTATATAAGGAGTTAACTTCTCACGTAAAACGTCTGCCCGCGTTTCGGTCCAACCGATATAATATCAATCTTAATCCCTGAATGTTTAGCCATGAAATTCAGATACTCTTTTGTTTTTGCAGGAAGCTGATCGTAGGATAAACAATTGCTGATATCTTCATTCCAGCCATCAAGCACTTCGTAAACAGGTTTTACTGCTGATAGCTGCTCAACTGAAGTGGGGAAGTATTTTATTCGTTTGCCGTTCAATTCATAACGGACGCAGACTTTTATCTTTTCGAAACTGCTCAACACATCAAGCTTTGTAATTGCAACCGAAGTAATTCCATTTATCATTTGTGAGTATGCAACTAGAAAAGCATCATACCAGCCGCATCTTCTAGGTCTTCCTGTTGTTGCACCAAATTCAGCACCAACACTTCTAAGCTTTTCACCATCTGCATCTAATAGTTCAGTAGGGAAGGGACCGTTGCCGACACGAGTTGTGTATGCTTTAACTATTCCAACAACTGAATCAATCTTCGTTGGTGGAATTCCGGTTCCTGTGCAAGCTCCGCCGGAAGTTGGGCTGCTGGATGTGACAAATGGATATGTTCCGAAGTCTATATCGAGTAACGCTCCCTGTGCACCTTCAAGCAAAACAGATTTGCCGTCTGCAATTGCGTTGTTAAGAAATGAGGGAACATCTTTAATATACTTGTCAATCGTTCTGTCGAACTCAAGGTATTCTTTTACTATTGCATCAACATCAAGTCCTTCGTGCTCATAAACTTTTTTCAGGAGCTCATTTTTTTCTTTCAGGTTCAACCTGATTTTCTTTTCAAGCTCAACTCTGTCAAGAAGATCAACTATTCTTATCCCTTTGCGGGCAAACTTATCAATGTAGCAAGGACCGATACCTCTACCGGTTGTCCCGATTTTTGAGTCTCCGCTTTCACTTATTGAATCCAACAGTTTATGGTATGGCATTATAAGATGAGCATTATGACTGATATATAATCTGCCTTCTACTTTAATTCCGTTTTTTTCAAGAAGGGCTATCTCTTCGAGCAAGGCTGTTGGATCAATGACAACTCCGTTGCCGATTACACAAATAACATCATCTCTTAAAATTCCTGATGGAATTAAATGCAGAATATATTTTTTATCTCCAATGATAACGGTATGACCAGCATTAGCACCACCCTGGTAGCGCGCAACTATTTTATACTTTTCACTAAGTATATCAACAATTTTTCCTTTGCCTTCATCGCCCCACTGGCTTCCGACAAGAACTGTAACACTCATAGATTGGTTATTTCTTCAGGATTGATTTTAGATTAAGCAAACAAAAACTCCGAATTTTTCAATCCGGAGTTTCTATTCAGAAATTAATTTTATTTGATTTATTTTGGTAATGATTCGACTGCTTTTTCAACAGATTCGTAGTGTTCAAAAATCGTTATCAGTTTAGTAATTATAAGTAAGCTTTCAATTTTATCAGTTACGTTTGCAAGCTTGTAAAAACCATTTGCCTTTTTCATTGTTGTTAAACCGCCAATTAACATTCCCAGACCTGAGCTGTTCATAAACTTAACATCGCTAAGATCTATGATTACTCTTATCTTATTTTCGTCAATTAATTTGTGCAATAAATCGTTGAATTCTTTGGTGTCGTCACCGCCCATCACATTTCCTTTTAATTCAACTATTACTGCGCCGTATTTTTCATTGGTTTTGATTTTCATTAATGTCTCCTTTAAATTTTCAGCGAAATTTAATCAGATAAGCATACTTTTGCAAACAGAATACTAAAATTAAATTCAATGTTTTTTGATTCGAGATATATTTAATAAATTGGAACAACACTGTAAATATTACGTCTAAAAAAATGATTTCAAAAGAAGAAGAAAAGGACTTGCAGCAGCCTCAAATACTTTCAATAGATGATGATTATTCGATAATCAGGCAATTTGTTGATGGTGATAAGTCTGCTTTTCAGATCCTTGTTAAGAGACATAAGGAAAAAGTAAGGAATATAATTTATATAACTATGAACAACAGCGCCTTAGTTGATGATATTGCTCAGGACGTTTTTATAACGGTTTACAGAAACTTAAAACATTTCAGGTTTGAATCCCAGTTCACTACCTGGCTTTACAGGATTACAGTTAACAGGTGCAAAGATTATTTAAGAAAGATGAACGTTAGAAAAATATTTTTCCCGATTGAAGAAGGTTCCGAAGTATCTGAGTACTCTTCACCTGTTGAAAATAATGATATTTCCAGAATCGTAATGGATGCAATCTCAAAGCTGCCGGTAAAACTCAGAATGCCATTAATACTTAAAGACATCGAAGGTTTTAGTTATCAGGAAATATCGGAAACATTAAAATGCGAGATGGGTACTGTTAAGTCAAGAATATTCAGAGGAAGAGAAAAGCTGAAAGAAATACTGCAGCCTCTTGAGAAGGAGTTGATGAATTGAAAAAAGATTTACGAAATATGGAATTACTCTCCGCTTATCTTGATGATGAATTATCCCAATCAGAAAAAGCTGAAGTTGAAAAGCTTCTTGCCACTTCACTTGAATTGCAAAAGAAACTTGCAGACCTGAAGAGAGTTAAACAGCTTGGTAACAATGTAAAGCGAATTCCAGAATCGCCTTTCTTTGAAACACGGCTGATGGCTGCAATTGAAGGACAAAAAAATGAATCTCCATTAATTAAGAGATGGATACCGGCCGCTGCATTAGCGGTTGTTACAATTATTATAATGTTTGTGTTGAAGTTTAATCCTGGTATAATAGATAAAATGTGGGAAGATCAAAAGGTTGCAATCGCCGGTTTCTATAAAGAAAATCTTCAACCTGTTCTATTAGCTGCAAATCTTACCAATGAAGATGTATTCAATTTCGCATTCAATAATGAACTGCCGCTTGATAATACGCGCCAGCAATATCTTCTTTTAGGATATGATGATTCAGGAAAAGAATTTTTTGAGATTCGATCGAGCCCTCAAAGAGTTAAGAGAGAAAGTTATAATGAATTTATTTCTGCAATGAATTTAGATGTTGAGCAAAAACATACTGTTGATTCAATCATTGGCAGCTATAGCAAAGCGCTTGAGTCGCAAGTTCTTGTAAATGAAAAAAATACAATTGCGATTAATCCTAATCTGTGGAATTTAAGAAAAGCCATCTTTGCCGACTTGCTTGTTGCTTCCGAAAAATTAAACAAAATAAAGTTTGATAGAATTGTCCCCGCAGGAATTACTAATGCTGAAAAAGTGATAGTAGTTAATACATTGGAAAAATTAAAAAATACTTCCGGTGATAAGTACATCTTTGTCACACCCGATTCTATATTTTCGGAATCATATCAGTTTGACTCAAAGCTTTATGAAAAAGAAATGAGAGAATTAGAAAAGCAAATTCAACTTAATGAAGAAAAGGTCAAGCAGTTTACACTGAATATGAAGTATGATTCAACTTACAAATACTTAACTGCGGCTCATAACGAACACTCATTCCGGATTGTAGTTGACTCTAACATTTGCAGGGTTGATTTACCCGAGCCGCAAATAGCAGAAATACCTATGCCGGGAATGGCAACCATCAATCCACTGGTTGAACAAGCTACAAATAATATTCACTTTTACGCTTACAAAATTCCTAAGATTGAAAAATCAAAGACCGAAATTAAAATCGAATACTACAATGACGATTCCGTTTACAGTTATGTTGTTAATTACAATATGCTGAATATGGATTCGCTTGCTGAAGCGCATTCAGGAGTTGATCTTTATAACCTCGACAAATTCAAACCCGTAAAACCTTTTGACGATACTATGCTGATTAGGTATCAGTTTGACCGCGATTACTATCACAGATATTACTCCGATGACGAGTTCAAAAAGCAGATGGAAGAACTGCAGAAAGAACTTCAGCAAATGAGCGAAGAACTAAATAAGCAGAGAATCAGAGTTAAGTCAGAAGTTACGAAGAGTCCTAAAAAATAGGCTATTTTGCCTCCTGTGAATTAAATTTAGACTCGTTAATTTTTCAACCATCCCAAATATTGTCCGTTCATACCTGAAATCTTTAACCATAAGTCGGTTTCGCTTAATTTTCAGCAGTTGTATTTTAGCCGGTAACTAATAAATTTATTTGCCGGGTATATTATTTAATATGATTAAAATCTCACGAAATATTGTAACCACTCAGTTGCAGCTTTTTTTCCTTGCTGCATCCCTGTTATTTATTTTCAAAATATTTTTTGGAAGCAGCGATTCTGTTTATTTGAGATTTATACTAGACTTATTAATTGCCGCCTCAATATTCTTTTTACTTATAGCTTTGATAAGATTTGAAAACAGCCGTACAACCGCTCCCTTATCCCTGATAATGAACGTTGGAATTCTTAGTGCGATTATGTTCTTCATCATTACATTTTCTGATTATCTGATGCCGAACATTTTTGATAACATCAACCTTAAACTGAAAAATCCCGGTCTTGTTTACGATATTGTTTCTGTTTTTTATGTACTCGTATTTATTGGTTTTGTCTCATACTTTTTATTAACACTCAGACATTTTTTCTTTTTGAACCGGGGAAGGAACGTCAGGATTTACTTCAATACAATGCTGGTCTTTTTCATTCTTGCAAGCCTTTCCGGTAATTTTTTTCAGGCTGAAAGCGTTTCGTTCCTGAGCAGCACTTTCTTTATAGTATCGGTTCTGCTGATGGTTTTTAATTCTATTCGGATTTCGTGGATTGCATTTTTATCAAAGAAAGAAAAAATCTATTTGCTTCTGCTGTCATTTGTAATAACAACTTTGTTTATTGTAAATATTAACAATAGTTCGGGTGATAATATTCACAGCCAGATGCTAAATGCATTCTCTCCCTCGCTCAAACAATTCAATGTAATTGTTATGGTTTATGGTTCGATTTATTTTTTGATTTTATTCTTTACAACACTGTTTCACCTGCCAACTGCAGAAGCTTATGACAGGAAAGCGCAGGAAGTAACTTCACTTCAGTATTTCAGTAAACTGATAACTGAAGTTCTCGACTTTAATGATCTCGCTGAAACTGTAACCGATATTGCACAGAAGTTAAGCGGTTCAAAAGCTACGTGGATAATCTGGAAGAATGGAGCAAAGCAGAATTCATTAGCTGCAAAGAACATCGGGTTTGTTGAATCTGATAAAGTAACAAAACAGATACTCGAAAGAATCAGTTTTGAAAATCTTACGTCTACGAGAACATTTAATCTGAAGGAAAAAATTTCCGAAGGCTCGACCAGCAATTCACTATCAGTTGTATCCGTATCTCCAATAAAAACCCGTGGAGAAACTCAGGGAATATTGGTTGCTGCTAAAGGATCGGGCCAGATATTTACTCAGGATGATTTGAATGCAATGGAAACTTTTTCTGATTATGCATCTGTTGCAATTGAAAATTCCAGGCTGCTCGAAGAATCAATCGAAAAAGAAAGACTTGAAAAAGAGCTTGATGTAGCCAGAGAAATTCAAAGAAAAATTCTTCCATTAAAAGTACCTGAATATCCGAACCTGCAAGTTGCATCAGTTTTTATTCCGGCTTTTGAAGTTGGTGGTGACTATTATGATTTCTTTAAGATAAGTGAAACTAAACTTGGATTTGTGATAGCTGATGTTTCAGGCAAAGGTATTTCTGCAGCATTTATAATGGCTGAGGTAAAAGGAATATTTGAATCACTTTCGAAGACAATTGAGAGACCCAAAGAAATACTCATCAAGGCAAATGAAATTTTGAAGGAAGCTTTGGATAATAAAACTTTTGTCAGCGCTGCATACGGATATTTTGATCTGGTGGAAAAGAAACTTGTCTTTTCGCGGGCAGGGCACTGTCCATTGTTTTTGCTGAGAGATGGCGATTCAAAACAAATAAGACCTTCAGGATTAGGTTTAGGCTTAAGCGATACAGATTATTTTGAAAAGACTCTCGAAGAATATTCAATTGATCTAAAGGAAAATGATACGATCGTTCTTTACACAGATGGAGTAACTGAAGCAAAGAATGAGCTGCTGGAAGATTTCGGCGATAAGCTTTTTTTGCAAGCGCTTCAGTCAAACATAAATCTGACTGCAGAAGAACTTTCAAATACAATAATAAAAGAAATAACAGTTTTTTCCAGCGGTCACGAGCAGTATGATGATATAACTTTAGTTATTTTTAAGTGGCAACAATAATTAAAATTTTCGGAGTATAAGGATGGCAGAATTCAGTACATCAGTTAGAGAAAATGGGGACATTAGTATTATTAATCTCAAGGGCTTCCTTGATGCGCACACTGCGCCGACTCTTGAGAATAATTTTACACAACTGATAAATGATAGCAAATTTAAAATAGTAGTGAACTTTGAGGACCTCGCCTACATAAGCAGCGCAGGGCTTGGAGTTTTCATGGCTTACATAGAAAGCATCAGGGATAACAAGGGTGATATTAAGCTTACTAATATGAGCGATAAGGTGTTTAACATTTTTGATCTGCTCGGGTTTCCATTGTTGTATGAAATTTACAAAAATGAAGAAGAAGCAATTAAAAAGTTTAGCGGGAGTTAAAATTGTCTGTCCGTAAAAAAAATAAATCCGGTCAGCTAAAAGTAAAGAGCAGGACAGAAAACCTTTCCGAGATAAGGGATTTTGTAAGTGGTAACGCACGTGCTGCGGATATTCCTGAAGTTACTGTTGAAAATATTATTCTTGCTGTCGATGAGGCTTGCACAAACATAATTAAGCATGCATACAATTTATCTCCGGAAGGTGAAATAATAATTAAAATAGAATACGATGAAGAAAAATTTATGGTTACTATTATCGATTACGGAAAATCATTTGAACCTGACAGAGTTCCTCTTCCCGATCTTCAGAAATATTACCGCGAGCACAGAGTAGGTGGTCTTGGAATGTACTTGATGAAATCTTTGATGGATGATGTGGAATATATTTCAATTCCCGGCAAATATAATCAGGTGCTCCTCTCAAAAAATATACGGAGCGGTTAAGGAAATGCTGGAGGCTAAAAATTTAAAAGTAAAAAGAAACCTTACTGCTCTTATAGATTTCAGCAGGATAATTAATTCAAGCATAGATCTTGAATTCATCCTGAATAATGTTTTGCTGACCTGCCTTGGAAAATTTTTAGCAACCCGTGGACTTATCGCTTTAAAAGAAAAAAATAAAATTGTTCTAAAAAGTTCAAAAGGGATTACAACAGAATTACTTCAGGAATTTCCGGAACTTGAAGCATCACCCAATTGTATTGATGACCCGAAGTTAAATTCGTTTATGCACATTGCAAATTTGCAAGTTGTAGAAAAAATCAGCTCTTCTGACGATTGTATCGGATTGGTTTGCCTTGGTGAAAAACTTAACAAATCTGAATACACTGAGGACGATGTTGAATTCCTTGGTACAATTTTGAATATCTCTGCAACTGCTGTTCAGAATTCAATGGTGATAAATGAATTGAGAAAAGTCAACCGGCAGCTTGATTCAAGGGTGCAGCGGTTAAGTTCACTTTTTGAGCTGAGCAAAGAATTTGGTTCGTTTGCTGAATCATATAGAGTTGTAAAGCTTCTGGTATTCTCAATACTTGGCCAATTCCTGGTTCAGAAATATGCCATTATTCTTTTTGAAAATGATGTGCCCGATATTCTTGATTCAAAATTTGATAATGAAAAATTACTTCAGTTAATAAAGAGATATGAACTTCATAAAACCCCGGACTCGATTAAAAAAGATTTCTTAAAAATCAATCAAGCTGAGCTATTCGAGCTCGGAGTTGAGTTGATTGTACCGATGCAGCTTCAGAACAAAACGCGTGGAATAATTTTGCTCGGCAGCAGGGCAGGTAACAGAGATTTTTTTAATAATGATATCGAATACATTTATTCGGTTGGAAATCTTGCAATAATTTCGCTTGAGAATAACCGTCTCTTTCTTGAAGCGCTTGAAAAACAAAAAATGGAAGAGGATCTATTAATTGCAAGAGACATTCAGCGAAACCTACTTCCTCAAACTCTACCCGAATACGACAAATATGATATTGCCGCTTTGAATGTTTCATCCAAACAGGTTGGCGGAGATTATTACGATGTAATCCCAATCGCTGACGAAAAATTTTATATCGCCATTGCTGATGTTTCCGGCAAAGGTGTCCCTGCTTCACTGATGATGGCAAACATTCAGGCTTTCCTGCAGGTAATTTGCAAGCAGGGGATGAAAATTGAAGAAGCAACTGCAATGATAAATGATCTCGTTACTGCTAACACATCCGAGGGAAGATTTATAACTTTTTTCTGGGGATATATAAACACAAAAACTAATACTTTAACTTATGTTAATGCTGGTCATAATCCTCCTTACATACTCAGAGGTGATAAAGTTATTAAGCTGACCAAAGGCGGGATAATTTTGGGTGTTGTAAAAACTTTTTCTCCTTATATTTTTGAAGAAGTGGAGCTAAAGAAAGATGATGTTCTTTTACTTTACACTGACGGTGTATCGGAAGCTATGAATCTTGAATTTCAAGAATACTCAGAAGAAAGATTAGAAAGGATTGCAAAAAGTCTTGTGAAAAATTCGGCCGGCGAAATATTGAATGGAATTAAAGAAGATGTGCAGATATTCACGCAGGGCAACCTGCAGTCAGATGATATTACCATGATAGTAATTAAGGTTAGGTAGAATTATGAGAACTTTAAAATCATTATTTCTAAAATACCGCTCAAATCTGATTACAATCTTTTCGATTTTATTAATCGGAGTTGCAGTCCTCAATATTTATTATTCTCTTGAAGTAAGAGTAACCAGCAACGATGAGTGTATTTGGTATCCTAAAAAAGTAAGCAAAGACAGCGTTGCTTATTTCTTTGAATCGGTTAAAGTTGACGGCGTTACCTGGAATGCAGGTATCAGAGACGGTGATCAGCTTATTGAAATTGGTGGTATGACTATTTACGATGCTATACAAGCCACAAAAATTTTTAATAGCTACAAAACCGGAGAATATGCTGAATATAAATTTCTGAGAAACGGCAAACTCTTCACTACAAAAGTCTATGTTAAGAAACTCATTCAGTTTGACTGGCTAGCCGGTTCGTTAAGTGCTTTATTTTGGATGATGATTGGTTTTATAGTATTAACTGCAAAACCTGATGGTAAAGTTCAAAAGATATTTTATTCTCTCGCAGTATTAATTGTTTTAAGTTCATTGAGCGTTTTAATTCCATTCCAAACAAATTTTATTGGATTTTTTATAGAGAATCCTTTTCTCGCCACTTCAATCGGAACAGCCTGGACAATTGGGCTCTGTTTTACTCCATTCGTGTTAGTTTATTTCTTTTGGAATTTCCCAAAACAATTCAGATTTGTTGAAAAAAAATGGATAAGAAGGACGGTATTCATTATACCAGGTATTCTTGTTTTCGCACTAGTTATTATTGTTGTACTTGCAATCTTCGGTTATTTTGATTTTAATGAAATCACATTTCGCCAAATATTAGCCAGCTTCAGATTTCTTTCGCTGGCTGGAAACATTACTGCATTTGTATTTCTGATTATTCAATATAGAAGACTTAATACAAGAGCAGAAAAAAAACCTCTATTGCTGTTTATAATCGCGTTTGCATTTGCCTTCGCAATCTCAATCTATGCCACACAAATTGCACCGGCTATTTCTGATACATTCTATAATTCACCTGAATATTACATGCCTATTATCCTGGTTGCATTAGTACCTCTGATTTTTGCTTATTCCATTTTCAAATACCAGTTAATGGATGTGAGCATAGTAGTTAAGAACACTATTATTTACGGAACTGCAACTGCTACCGTCGCTGCTATATATTTCTTTGTGATCTATGTTGCCGGACAAAGTATCAGCTCATTTTTTGGTGTTGAGAACCAGGGAATTATTGCCGGTATTTTCTTTATAATTTTTGCTCTTGTATTCCAGTCAACCAAAAATAAATTCCAGGATTTTCTTACAAGAAGATTTTATCCTGAACAATTTGCTTCTCAAAAGGTGTTGATTGATTTGAGCAATGAGCTTTCCACTGTTGTTGGGCTGGATAATATTCTGCAGCTTTTGAAAAAAACTTTTATTAATGCTCTTAAGATTAATACATTTGGAATTATGCTGAGGGATAAAGATGGAAATTTAGCACTCGTAGATAGTGTTGGAATGAAAAATGAAAAATGCCTGATAACAGAGTCACGGATAGTTCAATTCTTAAAAGATAAATATCTTATAACAAAATACCCTTCAATTGAGCAAGCTGACTTTAAAGCAGTGTTCCCGGATGAAAAAGCTGAAAGATTAATTTCCGAAGGCGTCTATACAATTATTCCTATGCTGGTCAAAACAAAAATTGTTGGGCTGCTTCTGTTTGGTTTAAAACATTCGGGTTCTCATTTTGCAGGAAAAGATCTTGAACTATTATGGGCGGCTGCAAACCAGGCTGCAATATCAATTGAGAATGCTCGTCTTTATAAATCGGAAGTGGAAAAGCAGAAGATTGAAAGAGACCTCGACCTTGCAAGAAAAATTCAGCAAGGACTTCTTCCACAGTGCATACCCGATATGAACGGACTGGATATTTGCGGTGAGATGATTCCCGCAATGCAAGTTGGCGGCGATTATTATGATTTGATTCAGCTATCCGGCTCAAAATTATTTGTTGTTGTTGGCGATGTATCAGGCAAAGGACTTTCTGCTTCACTTTATATGACGAAGCTCCAGACAATGATTAAACTTAGCTGTTCTGCAGATAAGACTCCTAAAGAAATTCTGATTGATATTAACCGAAGAATTTATGAGGAGATGGATAGAAGCTCGTTTGTAACAATTACACTAGCGCTGTTCGATCTTGAGGAACTGACATTAAAGTTTTGCCGTGCCGGACATATGCCGGTTCTTCAAGCTACTAACGGAACTGTTCAATCTTACAGAACACAAGGACTCGGTGTCGGAATAGAGAGAGGAATTGTTTTTGAAAAATCTCTGGTAGAAGAAGAAGTGAAACTTTCTCCGGGACAGATCTATGCTTTCTTTACTGATGGAGTAACCGAAGCAATGAATGAAAAGAACGAACTCTTCGGTGATGAAAATCTTAATGCTATTCTAAAGAACAAATCGAATGTCCGCTCATCAGAAATTGTTAACGAGATCTGGGCTTCAGTTCAAACCTTCCGCGGTGAAGCTGAAGTTAACGATGATATGACAATGGTTGTGGTGAAGGTGAAGTAATTCAGTTTACCGCACGATTTTAACCAATATTTCCATCAATCAATTTCCATTCAGCAATTGATGCTTTTCATTTAAATAATATTTACCGATTTTTGTATAACGGTTGCAATAGTTGTCGGCCGCATTTAAATGTTTTAACATAACAATTAACCAGAGCTTACTTAATACTTGATTAAGAGCAAGTCTAAGATGCTAAAAATCTTCTCAGGGGACATACCGATTTCTTTTCTACTCGATCGAGTCCTGTGCTCTTCCATAATTCGTAGGCTTTCTTTTTTTAATTCACTACATACTGTTTGAAACACAGTTAAAAAATCGTGGAGGTAATAATGGGAAAATATTTTTTCCAACTCTTCGCAAGCAGTTTTTATAAACTGTTAGTTTTATTTGCTGCATTTTCATTTTCAAATTTGAATTTGCAGGCGCAGGTTTTCAATTACTCTGATGGCTGGGGTTCACAGGGTTTCAGCATTGAAACTGAGAATGCTTCAGGAGTAAAATTAAATTTTTCAATCCATCAATTTGAGATGATGGAGAAAGACGTAAACGGCAGCCCGATGAAATCGATCCTGATTCCGGGAACGTTTCTGCCGAATGATGAGGGTGAACCGGATCTACCCGGTGTATCAAGATACATTGCAGTACCTCAGGGAGCTAATGTAACTTTTGAAATTATTTCATCGAGAACAGATCAATTTACAAATATGGAAATCGCTCCGGCTCCACGCATCCCTCTGGATACCGATCCGGGTCCGCTGAGCTATAACAAAGATCTGCGTGTATACGATAGAAATGATTTCTATCCTGAAAGTCCGGTTATTCTTTCTGAACCACAGAACATACGCGGAGTTGATGCAAGAATAGTTGGTATAACCCCGTTCCAATACAATCCGGTAACAAAAGAACTTATTGTTTACCGGGATATGAAAGTTAATATTTCTTTTACAGGCGGCAACGGGAAATTCGGAGAAGATAGACTTAGGAACAGGTGGTGGGATCCGATGCTGAAAAATATTTTTCTTAACTACTCTTCACTGCCGAATGTTGAATACAAAAGGCACTCTGATTCAGAAACTGAAGATTTTGAATACATCATTATTACTCCTGACAATCCCGATTACCTTCCCTGGGCCGATACAATAAAAAGTTGGCGTACAAAGCAGGGGATAAGAACAGGGATCGTTACTCTTACTCAAATCGGGGGAAACAATGCAACACTTATTGAAAATTATATAAACAATGCTTATAATACATGGGATATTCCGCCGGTTGCAGTTCTATTCCTTGCTGACTACGGTACCGGTGGTGCAACAGGTAATGGAATTATGGTCCCGACGTATTCTGGAGGTTATACAACCTGTATATCCGATAATCTTTATGCTGATGTTAATGGTGATCAGCTGCCGGATATTGTCGCAGGAAGACTGGTTGCACAGAGTGCATCACATTTCGAAATAATGGTTCATAAATTTATTAACTATGAACAAAGTCCGCCCCACGAACCCTACGTTTTATTCGAAACCAATTTCAGCCGGCGGATGGCAGTCAGACAGATGGTTCATTCTTTGTGCAGATGTCAGCTACGGTTTCTGGCAGAATGAACTTCTTAAATCACCATACAGAGAATATGCATTGGAACAAGCGGACCTCCAGCTTATTGGTCAACCAATCCTAATACGAGTACAGTAGTAAATTATTTTGGACCGAATGGATTAGGTTATATTCCTCAGCTTCCGACTCACCTTACAGATTGGGGAGGCAGCGCAACAAGGATAAACAATGATATTAATAACGGGGCTTCGATGATATTGCACAGAGATCATGGGGCAGAGAATGGCTGGAGCTCACCTTCATATACAACTGGTAATCTGTCAGGATTAAATAACGACGATCTCACATTCTTTTTCTCAATCAATTGTCTTACAGGAAAGTTCAATTATGGCAGTGAATGTTTTGCTGAGGCATTACATCGTTATCCGAAAAGAGCACTGGGAGTAATTGCAGCAACCGAGGTATCATACTCTTTTGTGAATGATGCTTATGTCTGGGGAATGTGGGATGGTATGTGGCCTGATTTTGATCCCGGTTATGGTGTAATCGGACCAGAAAATGCAATGCCGGGCTTTGCAAATGCTTATGGAAAATATTATTTGCAGGCATCAAGCTGGCCGTATAATCCCGGCGATAAGACATACCGTGTATTATTTGTTCCATCTCTTTGGCGATGCCTTCACAACGATTTACACAGATACACCGCAAAATCTGACTGTAGTTCACGATCCGGTAATAGTAAGCGGTCAAACCCAATTCAACATAACAGCGAATGATAATTCATTGATCTCTCTTACACTCGACGGGGAAATTCTTGCTGTTGGTGAAGGTACCGGCTCACCGATATCATTGGACATCCCTTTTATAGTTCCGGGTTCTAATGTTACGCTTACTGTAACAAAACAAAATTATTACAGGTTTACCGCACAGATACCCGTTGTTCCGGCATAGGGGTGCTTACATTGTGTCAGATCCAACAGTCGTTAATGATGCTTCAGGAAATAACAACGGTTTGCTAGACTATGGTGAAACACCATCTCTTTCTTTGCGTGCAAGCAATGTTGGTGTTGCCCAGGCAGAAAATGTAACACTGATTCTTAGAAGCAGTGATGAATATGTTACGATAACTGATTCTACTGAGTTCTATGGAACGATCGCAGCAGGTGGTCAGACTTTCATAACCAATGGATATGCTATCCAAGTTGATGCACTGGTACCGGACGAGCACAACATTGCATTTGAAGTATTAGCAACCGATGGTGTGAATAATTGGTTAAGTTATTTCTCCCTGCAAGCACATTCACCTGTGCTCGCACTCGGGCACTTATAATGTTTCCGATCCACCCGGTAATAATAATGGCATACTTGATCCGGGCGAAACAGCTAACATTGTTATCGAAGTAACAAATGATGGATCCTCCGGTGCGATGAACGTTATTGGAGATTTGATTTCAATTGATCCTTACATTACTATAAACACTAGTTCACAAAACTACGGTAATATTATAGCAGGTGGTACCGAAACAAAATCTTACAGTGTTACCGCAGATGTAAGTGCTCCAACGGGACATATGGCTCAGTTCACTTTTAATATTTCAGCTTCACTTGGAATAACTGGCAGCGGTGCATTCTCCGTTGTTATTGGTCAAATACCAGTTCTGATAATCTGTATGGATGAGAACCACAATTCAAGTCCTGCAATCATGGCTGCACTGGATTCAGTCCAGGTTGCTTACGAAATTCAAACTTCATTCCCAACCGATCTGAGTCTTTATACCTCAGTCTTTGTATGCCTCGGTATATACAGCAGCAACTACGTACTCGGCAGCGCAGATGGACAACTGCTCGCAAATTTCCTTAATGCAGGCGGAAAGATTTATATGGAAGGCGGTGATACCTGGTATTATGATGCACAGACCGCAGTGCACCCGATGTTTAATATTACAGGCTGTATCAGACGGAACGGGGTGATTTAGGAACGGTTCTCGGTCAGGCGGGTTCATTTACAGCAGGAATGACATTCTCCTACTCAGGAGATAACAGCTATATTGATCATATCAATCCTGTAGCTCCGGCATTTACTATTTTCGCAAACTCATCACCCGCTTACGATTGTGCAGTAGCATATGATGCCGGAACGTATAAGACAATTGGTACATCCTTTGAGTTTGGCGGACTAACAGATGGTGCTTCAATTTCAACAAAAAAACAATTGATGGCAGAGATCGTTGAATTTTTTGGATTGTAGTATAGTTCCTGTTGAACTGGTTTCATTTAATGCAGAGGTTGATGATAATAGGATAATACTTATTTGGGAGACTGCAACAGAAACTCAACAACTCAGGTTTTGTGGTTGAAAGGAGCACTGATAATAAATCCTTTGAAAGAATTGGATTTATTGAAGGCAAAGGAACCACAACCGAAAAGCAGGAATATACTTTCACTGATGCAGGTGTATCAGGTAAAGGTAAGTTCTATTACAGACTCAAGCAGATTGACAATGATGGCACTGAGACGAACTCCGATGTAATTGAAGTTGATTATGCATGCAATCCCAAGAGTATTTAGTCTCTCTCAGAACTATCCGAATCCATTTAATCCAATGACGACGATAAGGTTCGACATTCCGAAAGAAGTAAAAGTAACTTTGAAGATGTATGATATGCTCGGTGCAGAAGTTGAAACACTCATAGATGAAGTTATGGAACCGGGTTATTATAAATACGAATGGAACGCTTCACAATTTTCAAGCGGAGTTTATTTCTATCGGATAACTGCGGGCAACTTTGTTAGTGCTAAAAAACTTATCCTACTTCGCTAGAACTATGGCGGGCAAGTACTCCTGAAACAATTCCGCATATAGTTTCTTGCAAACCCCTGTCACCAAATGACGGGGGTTTTTATTTTAAACCAAAACTTATGCTGGGCAAAAAAAGCACAAAATCATCTTAAAAAAAAGAAATCGAGGTCGAAATATCACTGATGAAAATGAATTTTTAGTTAAATTTGAAACCATCAATTCAATCATTTATAGGGAGTAGTATGAAAAAGTTATTTTTCTTTTTATCAATTACATTATTATTTATTCCATTCTATTTGTTCTCTCAGGATGATGAGCACTCATCAGAAGTTAACAGTTCGGTGCCTGAACTCTTTGCATTTCACGAAGTAATTTATCCCATCTGGCATACTGCATATCCGGAAAAAAATTATGCAATGCTGAAAGAAATGGTTACTGATGTGAATTCAGGTGCAGAAAAAATTTATTCTGCACAGCTACCAGGAATCTTACGTGATAAACAGGAAGAATGGGATAAAGGAGTTGCAAAGCTGCGTTCATCGGTTGAGAAATACAATAAGGCAATGCAAGGAACAGATGAACCGGAAATGTTATTAGCTGCTGAAGATCTTCACTCAGATTATGAAATGCTTGTTAGAATAATAAGGCCTGTTACTAAAGAGGTGGATGAATTTCACAAAGTTCTTTATATGATCTATCATCATTACTGGCCGAATAAAAATATGGAAGAGTTCGGCAAAGCAGTGGATGATCTGGCAATGCGTGCTGATGAGCTAGCTAATTGTGTATTACCGAAATGGGCATCAGACAAATCAGATTCATTTAAGGAGCAGTCACAAAAATTATACGAATCAACCAAAAATCTTAAAGAGTTGAAAGATTCTGATGCAGATGAAACTCAACTTAACAAGGCAATTGAAGATGTTCATGACAACTATGTTGCACTGGAAGGTTTATTCGGTTAATTCTTAAATCAAACTTAATATCCTTTTTATTTACAACCCCTGTTGCAAACCAGCAGGGGTTTTGTGTTTAAAATGGTAGATTTTTATTCTGAGATCGTGGTTTTCCGGTAATTGTGTAGCTAGATTATTTAATGAGAACAAAAGAAGGAAGAGTTCCACTAAGATTGAAAATCATATTGGAAGGATTTTTAATTTTACTTTAAATTGTGAATATATAGAAAGTTGATTTGAAAAATTTAGGAGGTTAAAAAGAAATTATTATAGGAAGAGTATAAAGTAGAATTAAATGTGGAGAGTGAGAGATAAAAGGGATTATTCGAAGAGGTAATTGAAAATAATTTTAATTTTATAGGAGGATTATGAGATTATTGTTTTGTTTTTTGTTTTTTTTATTATTTTATTTAAGATATATAAAAGAATTGATGATGAGATGGGTGGTGTTATGGGGAAATAATATAGTTAATGGAATATGGATGAATTGAGGAAATAGGAGGAGAGGAATTTATGAGAATATGGAAAGTATAAAGAGGATGGAGAAGAAAGAAATAATAAAATGGGAAAATATGTTGGGGAAGGAAATAAGATACTAAAAGAGAAAATGTGGGGAGAAAAGAGGAAAAATTTAAAAAGAGTGGGGAGAGAAAAGGGGGAATAAAGAAAAAAAAGAAAGGGAGAATGGGAATAGAGGAGGAGAAATATACTAGGAGAAGAGGGAAGAAAGAGAAGATAAGATTATAACATAAAATAGAAAATTATAGAAGAAGAGGAGAAGTAAAAGTAGAATGGAGGAAGTGAAACTCGTAGAGAATAAGACAGAGGAAGTTATGATGTGAGTTTAAAGGGCGGGGGGGGGGGGGGGGGGGGGGGGGGGGGGGGGGGGGGGGGGGGGGGGGGGGGGGGGGGGGGGGGGGGGGGGGGGGGGGGGGGGAAAAAAAAAAAAAAAAGAAAAAAAAATTATTTTAGGGCTACAAACAAAAAAATGATTCTCTTAAAATAATTTTCAGTCTCTGGTAAATACCTCTCTCTCGGAGTAGATGCCGGAGCTGGCCCCTGTCAACTGAGGTTGGCAGGGGTTTTTTATTTGCATTCCAGACTGAAACCATTTCCCATTTCATTCATCAGATTTCCAATCAGAAATATAATATTATTTAACAGGGTAAAATGAAACTTGTAGAAAATCTTGACGCGAAAACATTTGAGAAAAAAATGGCAGAAGATAAAGATGCTGTGCTATTGGATGTTCGCACTCCAATGGAAAATCAGATGGTCCGCATCCCAAATTCAATTTTGATTGATATCAATAATCCGATGTTCGCTCAGGAAGTTGATAAGCTGGATAAAAATAAGAGTTATTATGTTTATTGCCGCAGCGGGAATAGAAGTTATCACGCTGGAAATTATATGCTGAAAGCAGGTTTTGAAAAAGTTTATAATCTTGAACCGGGAATTATAGGCTGGGATGGTAAAAAAGAATTTTCTATTTAAAAAATATTATTAGTGAAAAGGAAAATAAATGTTTTTCGAACGCATATATGAAAAAGGTTTAGCTCAGGCAAGTTATATTATTGGATGCCAGGCAACTAAAGAAGCAATAGTGATCGATCCTAAAAGAGATATTGATACTTATCTTGAAATTGTAGAAAGAGAAAATCTGAAAATCACTCACATTGCTGAGACGCATATTCACGCAGACTTTTTAAGCGGCTCGCTTGAGCTTGCTCACGAAACCGGTGCAAAAATTTATTTGTCGGATGAAGGCGGCAGCGAATGGCAGTACCAGTTTGACCACGTTGGTTTAAAGGATGGTGATGTTATAAAAATTGGAAATATTAATCTTCAGGTAATGCACACACCGGGACATACTCCTGAACACATATCATTCATTTTAACTGATTTACCAGCCAGCATCGAACCCTCGATGATTTTTACAGGAGATTTTGTTTTTGTTGGTGATGTTGGAAGACCTGATCTGTTAGAGAAAGCAGCAGGAATCGAAGGGACGATGATAGCAGGTGCAAGACAAATGTTCCAATCATTAAAGAAATTTAAATCGCTTCCGGATCATCTTCAGGTTTGGCCTGCACACGGAGCCGGTTCAGCCTGCGGGAAAGCCCTTGGTGCCGTTCCGAGTTCAACCGTTGGTTACGAGAAACTTTCTAACTGGGCAATGAAAATTGATGATGAGGAAAGATTTATTCAAGCTTTGCTTGAAGGTCAGCCTGAACCTCCAAAATATTTTGCGATGATGAAAAAGCTGAATAAAGTCGGGCCAAAAGTTCTCGGCTCAATTCCACATCCCGCAAGATTGAGTGTAGCAAAATTTAAAGAAGCTCTTGCAGGTAATTACCAGATTGTTGACACACGTGATAAGTTAAGTTTTGCTGGCGGACATATTCCCGGAAGTCTGAATATTCAGGATAATAATTCTTTCAGCACGTGGGCAGGCTGGATGCTTGATTATGATAAGCCCATAATTCTTATTGCACGTGAGCGAAGAGTTGATGCTTTGAACAGGGCGCTCATCAGAATTGGGATAGATAATTTAGAAGGATATGTTTCTGATATTGATAAACTGGAAGCTTCAGGTTTGAATCTGGAAATTCTTAATCAGATTAGCGTTGATGAATTAAAGGAGGATATCTCTGAGTATAAAATTGTTGATGTCAGAAGTTACACTGAGTTTGATATTTCACATATCCCCGGTGCAATAAATATTCACACCGGTTATCTGAAAAATAATCTTGATAAAATTTCTGACGATGAGAAATTAGTTCTTTATTGTACAAGCGGAGACAGATCAGCCATAGGAGCGAGTTATCTATTAAAACTTGGTCATAGAAATATTTTTAATCTCAGCGGTGGAATTAATGCGTGGATACAAGCCGGCTGCAAAACTGAAAGAAATAATGTGAACCAATTGGCGGCTGTTGAAAAATAGCTAATGAAGAATTCTCAGAAGGAGAGAACTAATCCCTGCAATTCAACAAATTATTATGCGGGGATTTTTTGTTTTAAAATCTTATTTAACAAGTTCACATTACGCAAAATGAATTTTAAGGTCTTATATTGTCATTCCCACGTAAGTGGGAATCTATTTTTCGCTTATTCTAGAACATTGGATACCCGCTTTCGCGGGTATGACACTCATTATTTACCGTCTTGCGTAACTTCAGAACCTAATAAAAAGTTAAAGCCTTTGATTTAGAAAGGTATGCTATAGTTCTGAGGTGATTTAGCTTGCTTTAGCAGCAGCGACTACTAATTTTCTTCCGCTGAGTTCCGATCCGTTCAATGCCTTTATTGCACTGTTTGCATCATTATCATTTTCCATTTCAACAAAACCAAATCCTCTGGATTTTCCGCTTTCTTTATCAGTTACAACTTTGGCAGAGACTACGTTACCGTGAGGTTTGAAAGTGTCCAATAGCTGATTATTACTAAAGGTCCAAGGGAGATTTCCCACATATAATTTTGTGCTCACTATTTTCCTTAAATTATTAATGAATATTGTTATTTAAGTTTGATTTAAAATAGCACTATTTGAAGTAAATCCAAATGAATCACTTTTGGGAATAAGCTGAAAAGTTATTGATGATAAGAATGTATTAAGTTGGCTTTGTTTGAAAGGAATAGCCGGAGAAAAATCTCCGGCTTTATTAAAAATTAGAATTCAACTTTTTTGTGATACTTGGTTGCATATTCATAAACGAGAGTGCTTGCTACGAATATCGATGAATAAGTTCCGATAATAATTCCGAAGAATAATGTAAAAGCGAAAGATCGTAAAACTTCACCGCCAAAAATCATAAGCACAAGTACGGTTAAAAGAGTAGTACCACCGGTTATAACTGTTCTACTCATTGTTTGGCTGATGCTTGTATTTATTACATCAAAGAGAGGTCTTGTTTTATGGATTTTTAAATTCTCTCTGACTCTATCGAATACTATAACCGTGTCGTTAATTGAGTAACCGATAAGTGTTAAGAAGGCAGCGACGACAGTTAGGTCAATATCAAGGTTAAGCCCGGGAATCAATCCATAAAGAAGAGCAAAAAGTCCTAAAGTGATAAGCACGTCGTGGAATAGTGCTGCAACTGCTCCAAATGCGAATACAAATTTGAATCTGAATCCTAAATAGACAAGTATTGCTATCAAAGCAAAAAATATCGCAAAGAGAGCATCACGTTTTAACTCTGCACCTATTTTAGGACCAACACGATCTTCCTTTAATACTGTGAATGAATTATCAGTTATTTTCTCTCTTAGATTTTCCTTAATCCAATCTGCAATACCGACACTAACCAGCATTTCCACATTATCAGGTTCTTCTGAAACTCTGCCCGATTGGAATCCTGAAGCAAATAAACCATCAATAATCTGATTTGCAGTATCCGGATTTTCGAAGGCATAAGTAACTGAACTGGCAGAAGAATCAATTAATCTTCTGGGAACTCCCGGCATCAGCTTTTCAATTTCCGCTTCAATTCCTTCAATTACTTTAGGGTAAACTTCCACTGGAACTACCTGCATCTCTGTTCGAATCATAACACCTGTTTCACCGCCGAAAGTTTTCACCTCCATATTACCAAGTCCGATGTTTTCAACATCCGCTCTTACTTCGGCAATATTAATTGGTTTTTCAAACTGGAGAACAATTTCACTTCCGCCTTTGAAGTCTATACCAAATTGAAATCCTCTTGTAACTGCTGCGATCACACCAATCAGGAATAATAATCCGGAAAGAGCGTATGCAAATTTTCTCTTTCCGAGGAAGTCATAATTAAAATTTTCAAAAAATCTCATAATAAAAGGGAACTCCTTAAACCTTTGTTGTTAACCTATTGTTACTGGAATGTTTTTAGAAACCATTAAATCCAAAATTAATCTTGTGACGACAAGTGCACTAAACAAACTTGCAGCAATACCTATCATAAGTGTTAATGCAAATCCCTGTATCGGACCGGTACCAAACTGGTAAAGAATAATGCCGGTAAAGAATGTTGTAATGTTTGAGTCGATAATAGCAGAGTAAGCACGGGAGAATCCGCTGTCTACAGATGCTTTAATCGTTTTGCCTGTTGCCATTTCTTCCCTAATTCTTTCGAAGATAAGTACGTTGGCATCCACGGCCATTCCTATGGTCAGGATGATACCGGCAATACCCGGTAAAGTTAATGTAGCATTAAATCCTGCCAGAACACCGAGTATAAATAATATTGTAAATGTTAGTGCTGCTGCTGCAATTGTGCCGGCTCTTCGATAATAGATTATCATAAAAATTCCAACGAGGGCATATCCAAGTATTACTGAAAGCAAACCTTTATTGATTGAATCTTCGCCGAGGGATGGACCAACACTTCTTTCTTCGATAATATCAACAGGAGCGGGGAGTGCACCGGCTTTCAAAACTATTTCAAGAAGTTTAGCTTCATTAAGATCTGCCATACCTTCTATTTGAGATCTTCCGCCGGGTATTTTTCCTTTCACAACAGGCGCTGAAAAAATTCCGCCATCAAGCATAATTGCTATTCTTTTATTTACATTAGCTCCGGTTATTCTTGCCCATTCTGTTGCACCTTCTGAATTCATTGTCATTGTTACAATTGGAGCCGAAGTACTTGGATCAATGTTAGCAGTTGCATCTGTAATTACACCACCTGTAAGTTCAGGGTCTTTGTTTACGAGATACATAACAAAAAATTCATTGCCTTCAGCATCAGTCTGGGATCTTGCCTGAAATTTAAATTCAACGTTATTTGGAATAACTTTCTGAACATCCGGTCTGTTGAGCATAAGCTCGAGTTTATTTTTGTCTTCAACTTTAACATATGCATCAGCACTTCTTCCCTGAGGATCTAAAAGTGCAATTGAAAAGAATGGATGCTGCTTCCTGAATTCTTCCTCCGAGAGTTCACCTTCAGGAGTAGTTGTATCAGTTGCTGCTATTGAAGTATCGGTTGGAGTAGTTTCAGTTTCTTTGTCTTCTGAAACAACCTGTGTCGTATCATCCAGAACTTTACCAGCAAGTACATCATCAATTTTTTGCATAATCGGGAAAGTGAAATCAGCTTCACGTACAATTCTGAACTCTAAAAGTGCAGTTCCCTGCAATAATTTTTTTGCTTCTTCTTCACGGGCAATACCCGGCAATTCAACAATAATTCTTCTGCTGCCTTGTCTTTGAATAGAGGGTTCGCTTACACCATACTGGTCAACACGGTTTCGGATAATTTCCACTGCACGGTTAACGGCATCTTCTGCATTATCAGTTAAGCTGGATAATATCTGGCTGTCCTCATCTCTGATTGTACCAAAATATCTGCTGAGTCTTATTCCTCTCTCACTGAATTTTCTGGCAAGGATATCAACAACTGATTCATCCGTCCTTTCCGATTCCTTCTGAGCCTCTGCTAAAACAGCCCTGAAAGTTTCATCGGGATTTTTAGCAAGTTTCTCCAAAAGCTTTCCTGTATTTACTTCAAGAACAACACGCATACCGCCTTGAAGATCTAATCCCAGCTTAACACGTTTTTCTTTGTTCTTAACTATATCCGGATTTGCAGCGAGGATGCTATCTTCATTTGTCCGAAGTAGTTTATCAATTTGTGATTTTGTAAGATCGGGATTTTCTTTAACGAGTTGCAGTCTTTTCAACTCAAGGTTTTCTTTTATATCGCTGCTGTTCCGGTAATCCAGATAAGTAGGATATAAAAGATAAATTGATAAAGCTACCGCAGCTACAATGATAATAAGTCTAAATCTAAATTCTTTCATACCTGATTAATAAAGTGATTTGAAATTATAAATTGAACTGCCAAAATTAGGGGTTGCCTCTTACAAAGTCAATTAAATTTGCAGTAAATAATAGGTTGTACTACATCCTTGAAATAGCTGTTTTTAATAGTAAAGCGAATTTTTCAGAAGAGTTCTTTGCTGTTTCAGTTACTTCGGCGTGTGAGAGTTTCTGCTGAGAGATTCCTGAAGCCATATTGGTAATGCAGGATACTATTGCTATTTCCATATTCAATGAGGATGCAAAAACTGCTTCATGAACTGTTGACATTCCGGCCGCATCTCCTCCAAATTTACTTATCATCTGAATCTCAGCCGGAGTTTCATAGCTGGGACCTTTTGTGTACCAATAACTTCCTGATTTCAAGTTAATTCCGGTTTCATCCGCAGTCTCTTTAAATATTTTATTTATTCTGGATGACGGACAGTTTAGAAAATTATTTTTTGCTTCTAATGAAGAAATACCAATTAGCCCGGTAAGTTCTTTTTTTATGTTGATGGAGTTGAATGATTCCACCAACATCAGATCGCCAGGTTCAAAATCCTTATTGACTCCTCCGGCAGCATTTGTAAAAATTATTTTATTGCAGCCGAGCTTTTTTGTTAGAAGTACCGGAAGAACACAATCGCTTAATCCATATCCTTCGTAAAAATGATTACGTCCCTGGAAAATTAAAATTTTTTTGTTTTCGATTTTTGAGAAATGAATTAATCCTTTGTGTCCTTCAACTGATGCTGAAGGGTATGCAGGAATATCTGAAGTTGAAATTGATTTAATTTTTTTAGTTGAGTCTGCGAAGTTACCGAGGCCGCTTCCCAGAACAACTGCTGTGTCAGGAGTGAATGGAGATTCTTTTTTTAGAAAAGTAATTGCATCCTGATATTTAAAACTTAGATCAATCATTTCTTAACTAAATAGTAATCCCGCAAGAGTTGCAGTCATTAATGTTGCTAATACTCCTCCAAGAACTGCCCTGATGCCCAAAGCTGCGATATCAGATTTTCTGTCGGGTGCCAATGGACCTATTCCTCCAATCTGAATTGCAATTGAGCTGAAGTTAGCAAACCCGCATAATGCATACGTTAACATTAGAATTGTTTTTTCATTCAATATTTTTCCCAGCTCGACTAAAGTGCCCATCTCTGTGTATGCAACAAATTCATTTAGAACTACCTTGATGCCAAGCAGACTTCCGAAGTTTAATGCATCTTCCCACGGAACGCCAATCCCGAATGCTACAAATTGCAGAACAAGACCAATCAATAATTGAAAGCTAAGCGGCTGACCAAATTCAGCCATCAGGGATTCATTAACATTAATTAAATCACCAAATCCATTCAGCAAATAATTTACTAATGCAATTAACGCTATGAATGCGAGTAACATCGCACCAACATTTATGGCGAGCTTCCATCCATCAGCGGCACCATTAGCTGCCGCTTCAATTACATTCGATGCATTCTTTTCAACTTCAACTTTTACAGTACCTTTGGTAACAGGTTCCTCTGTTTCGGGAAAAAGTATTTTGGAGATTACAATACCTGCCGGTGCAGCCATAACGCTTGCACCAAGCAAATGAGTTGCAAAAATCTGCTGTGCTTGTTCCAGTGGAATTCCATGTTTGATTGCATAAGCTGAACCAAGTATTTGTATGTATGCTGCCATAACACCGCCAGCGATTGTTGCCATTCCACCAACCATCACAGTTAGTATTTCACTCTTGGTCATCTTATTCAAGAATGGTTTTATCATTAGTGGAGCTTCTGTTTGTCCAACAAAAATATTAGCCGAACAGGAGAGTGATTCAGCACCACTTGTGCCCAGAGTCTTTGCCATTATCCATGCCATCCCTTTCACAATCATCTGCATAATTCCAAGATAGTAAAGAAGAGACATCAGACTTGCGAAGAAAATAATGGTTGGCAGAACTTGAAATGCGAAAAATGAACCAAGACTTCCTTCAGCTCCAGGAGGTTTTGCAAGATCTCCAAAAACAAACTGAGCACCTGCTGAAGTAAAGTTCAATACAAGAACAAAGAAATAACTTATCCAGTTAAAAAAATCTTTGGGCCACCCGAATGGGGAAAAGAATGAACGAAGAGAATCACCTTTAAGAATAAGTACCGCAAAGACCAATTGAAGTACGAGTCCTCCTGCAACCAGCTTCCAATTAATTTTTGATTTGTTATTAGAAAAAATAAAAGAGATGCCTACAAGAAGTATTATCCCAAATAATCCCCTGAGTATTGAAGTAAACTCCATATTATCCTCTTAACTTTCTTTCGGAATGTAGTGGCATTTACGGCAGCGGGCTTCATAAATATTTGCCGCACCAACAATTACTCTTTCAGACTCGGATGTTTTTCGCTGTGTTCTATCAGCAGGATTTCCGCACACAACACAAATTGCATGCTGCTTGGTGATATATTCTGCAATAGCAAGAAGCTGAGGTATCGGTTCGAATGGTTTGCCTGTGTAATCCATGTCCAGCCCTGCAACGATTACCCTTTTACCTTTTGATGCAAGCAGGTTACAGATATGAATAATACCTTCATTAAAAAACTGTGCTTCATCGATACCAATTACCTGTGCATCATCCGAATGTTTGAGTACTTCAATTATGTCGTCAATTAATATTGAAGGAAGAGATTGCTCGTTGTGTGATACTATAGAATTCTCAGAATATCTTGCATCAATCCTGGGTTTAAATATTTTGACTTTTTGTTTTGCAATTTGTGCTCTTCTCAATCGGCGAATAAGCTCTTCAGTTTTTCCGCTGAACATACAGCCGGTTATTACTTCTATCCAGCCGGTATCTTTTGGAAGTTGATGTGGAGGAATGTCGGTCATGGTTTCAATTAAAAATTATTGTTAGAAAATTTCAGCCTGAGGCTGATCAGCCTTTGGCTGAAAAAATATTGTTTCAGATTATTCAAAATCTTTATCCCCGAATGCAAAGGGGAGAAGCTCGGAAGTTTTTTTTACGATGTAATCACCAGTTGAATTCACCATTATAATATCAATATCACCGCAAAGATCACTAATTACCTGTCTGCAGGCTCCGCAGGGGGAAATATAATCTTCCATATCCCCGGCAACAGCAATTGCTTTGAATTCTCTTTCTCCTTCTGAAATGGCTTTGAAGATGGCATTACGTTCTGCACATATTGTTAAGCTGTAAGAACTCGATTCAATGTTGCAGCCGGTGTAAACTTTATTCCCGTGTGTTAGAACGGCGGCACCAACATAAAAGTTAGAATATATTGGTAACGCGTTTTGCTTTGCTTTTATTGCTGATTCAGCTAAGTGTTTGTAATCCATTTTTTACAAATTTGATTAATGAAAGATAATTTTTTAGTCAGCTATTATCAAAAAAGATTTATTTCTTTTTAAGGATGATATAAAAAGTTGGTGTAAAAAATTTATTAATCATTCCCGGATTGTCATTTGCAATGCGCATCAATAGTCTTTTCAGACCAAAAAAGTTCACCATTTTAACTAATCGAAGATGAAACTTACTCCACACCAATCCCTTCCCTCCAGATAATAAGTATCCAACAGAGAATTTTGTGAAGATTTTAAGGGAATAAGATTGACCGAACAAATCGTAAAGCTGTTTAAGAGATATAAGTTCAGCAATATCATCTCTTTTGTAATCATTCTTCCTGAAATATTTAAGAAAATATTTTTTGATCTGATTACGTTTGAATATAGAAAGAAATGGCATGCCCCAGTGCGGATCGGATATAATATTTAAAATTGAAAACCTGTTTGGAGTACTGAGATAGATGATCCCATTATCCTTCAGCACAGAAGTCAATTCATCAATCAATTTTTTATTGATGTTCAAATGTTCGATTACATCCTGTAAAATAATGAGGTCGAAGTAGTTGTACTTAAAAGGGAGACTTAAACTGTCAGCAATTACCGGAGAAAGGGAATCGCTCTTCTCATTCCTTTTTACACGTTCGAATTTTGGTTCCAGACTGACTACAAAATTATTTTGTGAGAACAGTCTTGAAGTGCTGCCTTCGCCTGCACCGACATCCAAAATTTTCAATCCCTTGCTAACTAGTTCAGTTGATAAAACACTTTTAACAAATTTTGCTCGTTCATCGGAAAGATCTCGTGCTTTTTGCCAGCGTTCGTAATTCGGGTGCTCTGGATTGTATTCTCTCTGAATTTCTTTTTCTACTTCCATTTGATTTCAGAGAAACGCGCATTAAAGAAATGAATAATTAAAAGTACTTCATAAAAGATCTGTAAATAAAAAATTTCTGCAATTGAAAACTTGTAGCTGAATTTTATTTGATTTGCTTTTACGACTATAAAATCAAATATGAGCTTCGATGGAAGAAGTATTCCCAGAAGTGGATTGAAGAACATCAGCAACGGAGAAAACAAAAAAGATAAATTCAACAAATGCCAGAAGCCAAGAATTACTTGATGTCTTTTCAGATAATGAAATGAAGTCTGAGTATGTCTTGCTTTCTGCTGAAAATATTCCTTAAAAGTTTTTTTTGCTTCCGAATAAACAAAAGAACCAGAGTCTGTTACCACACCAATTTTCATTTTTTTCTTAACGGCCTCTCGTAAAAGAAGATCATCATCACCGCTGATTGTATCTTTTGTTTTGGAATATCCACCAAGCGATTCGAATGCATTCTTAGTAAATCCAAAGTTTCGTGCTGCGGCAGTATATGGTAAACCAACTGAAGCCATAGAGAATGAAAGAAGAGTGCCCTTTAAGTTTTCAAAGCAGGATATCTTATTGATCAAATTATTGTGCTGATAAAATGGAGCGATTCCAAACAACATTTGATAACCAAGATTAAAATTATTCGAGTAAGCTTTCAACCATTTGGTTTCTGGGCGACAATCAGCATCTGTAATTAATATATAAGGATGATTTGACTTACCGATACCGAAAGTTAAAGCTTCGCGTTTTCCAATTTTCTCAGTATTCTTTAATTCTAAAACTGAAAAATTAATAATTGAATCTATTTTTGTTTTTAATTTGTCGTAAGTCCTATCAGTTGAATGATCATCAACAAAAATTACCTCAAAGTTTTCTTTTGGATAATTAAGATTATTTAATGACTCAACTAAACCATCAACATTTCTTTCTTCATTTCTTAAAGCAATGATTATGGAAATATTTACAGGATTATTCTCGTTTTTACCGCTGCCATTCATTCTTTTCAAAGAATAAATAATCAAAACATTGAGTAGAAATAGTATGGTAATTGATATTAAAACTAGATATATCATTTGAGCATAGAGGAAAAATTAAATACTTTTTTTAGAAAAATCTCTGTTGAAAAATACTTAAATAATCTTTTAAATAAATTTCTATTTGCTTTTTTGCAATCGTTCATTTAATAATTTAATTTTACAAATAAATATGAAAAGAAGAATTATTTGGAGAAAATCCTGCCTTCAAAGTCTGGTTCTTAATTAATATTTACTTCTAAAAGATCAGTATAATTTTTTTTCTTTGATGTCATCTTTTAAAAAAATAAAATCATTTTTAGTAATTCTATTGCTGATAGTCTGCCAAAATATTTCATTAGCCACAAGGGAACTGGGAACGATTAAATAGTCCCACGGATGAAAACCTGAGTTCAGTTTATTTTGTGGATAGCTTATACGGATGGGCTGCGGGTTATTCAGGAACGATAATTCACACTTCAGATGGCGGAGATGACTGGATTATACAGGATAGTAAAACTGAAAATAATATTCTCGATATTTTCTTTCTGGACCGAAACCTGGGATGGGCTGTTACCTGGGAAGTATTGAATTCCCCTTTTGGGACTTATGTTTTAAAGACAATTGATGGTGGACTGAACTGGAATCCTTCAAGTTTTCCAGAAGAAAACATTTTTAGTCAATGTATATTGTTCCAGGATTCACTAAATGGCTGGATGGGAGGAAAACCTTATCCGATTGTTAGAACAACTGATGGCGGAAATACCTGGTCAGAAGCAGAAATTGATTCATCCACCTATGCTACATTTCCAGTTTATGATATTCAATTTTATAATTCGAAAATTGGTTATGCTTCAGGTGGGGTCTTTGATTGTTGTGGAATAATCTGGCGAACGACGAACGGTGGGGATTATTGGTACGCTCTGGATACTCCTTATGTTGCTCCTGAACCTATCTACCAGCTCCACATAGAAGATTCTTTAAATGTACTCGGTGTTGGTGGTGATTTTGAATCCTGGGGTTTTGGAGTTGGGATGATCAATACTTCTGATGGAGGAGACGCATGGGAATTTGAGTACATTGGTATTAGTGGAGTAGCCTGGGATATTGATTTTAGAACTGATTATGAAGCATGGGCACCTCTAGGTGGAGAACAAAAATTAATTTATAGTCTTGATGTCGGTTTAACCTGGACATCTAGTACCAACACCAGATAGCGCAATGATATTTAAAATGATATTTACTGACTCGCTTCATGGGTTTGGTGTAGGAAGTGATGGGGCGATCATAAAATACAAACCTGATTCTGCGACAAGCGTTTTCGTCCCAGAAAAATTAATTCCTGAAGGATTTGTTCTTCAACAGAATTATCCGAATCCGTTTAATCCAACGACTAATATTCGGTATTATTTGGCAGATGTTAACGGCAGTCAGGTCGGATTTGTAAGCTTAAAAGTTTATGACGTTCTTGGAAGTGAAGTTGCTACTTTGGTCAACGAAGAATTAGCAGCAGGGAGTTATGAAATTAATTTTCATGCAGGGAAAACTTTCGGGCGGAGTTTATTTTTATACTTTATCTGCGGGAAATTACTTCAGTTCAAAAAAAATGATTCTTCTTCATTAAGATGTATAAAAAAACTTTACTTAGAAATTTTAAGAATCTATTTGTTACTGATAAACAAGTTTTGTTATTTTAACTAATAAGTGAACTAATTATTTATCACCAATCAAAATAAAATAGGAGGCACAATGAAAAAAATATTTTCATTTGCGTTATTTGTTCTTCTCGCTTTTTCAAGTATCACACTTGCTCAAGGCGGTTTTACCTCAGGTCCTGAAGTAGCTCAGTGCATTCATCATGATACTTCTCCACCATTGAGAGATATTCCTGAAGCTCCTCTAACTCAGTCGAGATGGCGGGATGGACTTTCTCAATTCTTAACAATTGCACCAAAGTTCGAAGGTCAATTTCAACCGGATCCGGTATTACAGGAAAATATGGGGGAAAGAAGCGATGCATTTGTATTTCAAACCTGGGATGGGATTGCTGCAAGTGGATTTGCTCCGCCTGATCCAAGTGGGGATGTTGGTCCTAATCATTATATGCTTGCAGTAAACGTACGATTCCAGATTTGGAATAAAACCGGTACCTCACTCTTAGGTCCATCAAATCTTGGAACAATTTGGTCAGGATTTCCGGGTCCCTGGTCAAGAAGCTTAAATGATGGTGATCCAATTGTTCTGTATGACGAAGCTGCTGACAGATTTTTTATTGCTCAGTTCTCACTTCCTAATTTTCCAAATGGTCCATTCTATATAATAATAGCAGTTTCACAAACAGGAGATCCAACTGGCTCATGGCATCGCTATGGTTTTTCGTTTAATTATGGAATTCCTGATTATCCAAAATTTGGAATTTGGCCGGATGGTTATTATATGTCAGCAAATGCATTTAGTTCAGGTTCTTTGAATTATGTAGGAACTATAAATACAGCATTTGAAAGATCTCAAATGTTGACCGGAGCTGCTGCACAAAGTGTAACGTTCAATGGTTCAGGTGCAACAACATGGAGTTTTTTACCATCAGACTGGAATGGTGCAACAACACCTCCAGCAGCTTCGCCAAATTACTTTTTACAACTTCACGATACATGGTATGGCGGTTCAGATGGTGTAGATATTTATTCTTTTGCCGTTAACTGGACAACTCCGGCAAGTTCAACATTTACAGGACCATCCTTTGTTGCAGCATCTGCATTTAATTTATTATCAGGTAATAGTACTGTTCCTCAACAGGGAACAGGTCAATTACTTGATCATCTTGGACGAAATAGAGCAATGAATCGGTTGGATTATAGAAATTTTGGAACGCATCAGTCCATGGTAGTTTGTCATACTGTAAATGCAGGTAGCAACAGAGCAGGTATTAGATGGCATGGAATTTCGTAAACCAGCGTGCGACCTGGGTTCTTACATCAAGAAGGAACGTATGCACCTGCTGATGTATTACATAGATGGATGGGAAGTGCTGCAATAAACGCTGCCGGACATATTGCACTGGGTTATTCGCTTTCAGGTTCAGCAATGTTTCCTTCAATTGCATTTACAGGGAGATATCGCGAACAGATCCTGCTTGGTCAGATGACAATTCCCGAGGAAACTATCCATGCTGGCACAGGTGCACAATCCGGATTAAATCGATGGGGTGATTATACCCAAATGTCAGTAGATCCGAATGGAATTAATTTCTGGTATGTAAATCAATATCAGCAGACAACAGGTTCATTTAACTGGCGAACAAGAGTAGCAAATATTGATTATACGATTCCAGTTGAACTGGTTTCATTCAATGCAAGTGTAATCAGAGATGCTGTTGAACTTAGCTGGATGACAGCCACCGAGACTAACAACCAGGGATTTGCAAATTGAAAGAATGAATGCCGGTGGATCCATTTGAAGAGGTTGGATATGTAGCAGGCATGGAACAACGACCGAACCTCAAGCATATTCTTTCATTGATTCAAAGCTTGAAACCGGAAGTTATACATACAGATTAAAGCAAATTGATTTTGATGGCAGCTTTGAATATTCAAATGAAATAAATGTTGATGTTGCACTCCCGCTTGAATATACACTAGAACAGAACTATCCTAATCCATTTAATCCGAGTACAAAAATTAGTTATTCAATTCCAGAAGATGGATTTGTAAAGCTTGCAGTTTATAACTTACTTGGCGAGGAAGTAGCTTCGCTTGTAAATAGTTTTCAAAAAGCTGACAAATATGAAGTGAACTTCGATGCAAGCGGTTTGTCAAGCGGCATTTATGTTTACAAAATTGAATCATCAAACTTTTCTGCTTCAAGGAAACTTGTATTGATGAAGTAAACTTATCCACACTGATACTATCCCTCAAAGGGATAGTATCAGTTATAATATGCGACAATAATTTCGGAAGCCCCTGAGAAATCGGGGCTTCCTTATTTACTCAGAAAGTATTTTGATATAGAGTCCAGATAGATGTCTAAGATAATTTGTTAAAATATTTTTTTATTACATTAATATTGTAATTAATTAAATATTACTATATAATTTGACAATAAATATAATTTTAGGATAAAATAAATCTATTATTTATTTTGACAGAACTATTTCCACTATACAACCTCTTTTTATTCTCAACCAAGAAAGTTGACTCACCTATATCGATTGGTAATTCTAAAAGTAACAGTATTCATAAGAAATTATTTAATTCAATAACTAACATATCAAATAATAAAAATGGAGAACTGATGAGGAATCTCACAACCTTGTTCTTTGCACTTTTCTTTGCGGTTAATATCTTCGCACAAAGTGACAACTCTCAGCAAATTCCTTCAATGAGGGATGGGTTACGCGAAGAGTATACCCAAAGCGATTTCGAAACTTTTTATATAAGAGAAAAGAATGGAGAAATTCAAAATGAGGTAAGCATTATTTATGCAACGGCAGCCGCGGACGCACTGGTGAATAACAATACAGGCAGTACCGGGACATCAAATTTCACACAAAGTGAAACAGCAATTGTAGCTTTTGGTAATAATGTAGTAATTGGCTTTAATGACTCCGGTTCATATACTGGTGGTGCAAATAAATTTACAGGTTTTTCTTATTCAACTGACGGTGGAGCATCTTTTGTTGATGGCGGAACTCTACCAACGAACACAATCGGCGATGCAGGCGATCCTGTCTTAGCACGTAATGAAACCACTGGCAGAATTTATTTATCAACACTTGGGTTTAGTGGTTCAGGAACTATTCAGATGTTCCGTTCTGACGATAACGGTCTTACCTGGATGGCACCGACAAATGCTACACCCGGCGGATCTTCAGAGGATAAGCAGTGGCATACAGTTGACAACTTTGCCGGTGCAGGTAACGGAAACGTTTATATGATATCACGTCGCTTTGGCGGATCACCAGGTATTTATCTGCTTTCGTTCAACGGATCATGGAAATACTTTCAGTCCTTCAGGGAGGTGTAAATATTTTTTCTGGAGGTCAGGGCGCGTTTGTTGTAGTTGGTCCAGATCACGCTGTTTACGCTTTCTATTATAACAGTTCAACAAGCATACTGGTGCGCAAATCAACAGACTTTGGTGTGACATTTGGTTCAGCAGTTACTGTATTCAACCATCGTAGCTGGAGGAATTAATGGTGATCTTGGACTTCTGGAACAGGCAAGAGCAACAGCCTCCATCATTCAGCAGTTCCGCAGCAATGAATTTCCACACGCAGCTGTAAACCCTGTCAGCGGACATCTTTACTGCAACTTTCGCTAATGATCCGGCTGGCGTTGATAAAGCCGATGTTTATCTAGTCATTTCCACAGATGGCGGAGCTACATGGACAGCCCAACAACGCGTGAATGATGACATTACAACAACAGATCAATGGATGCCAACGATTGCTGTAACCCCAAACGGAACCAAGATTGGAATTTTTACTATAGCCGTCAAGAAGATGTTGCTGATAATAATTGTTTGAATGCTATGGCCGTCCCGGACAATATCCAGGTTCAACTGTACCTTTTCTCCAAGTTTTGCGATCAGTGATGTTGCATCACTACCAGAATTTGGTCGTGATAATGTAGTTAATTCAGTTTATATGGGCGATTATAATCATGCCTGGGCTACCTCGGATGCATTTCATGTTGTTTGGTCTGATAACCGTGATGATCTTCCCGGTGGTGCACCTCGTAAGGACCCCAATGTTTACTATGAAAAAATAATACTTGGTCCACCATGTCCGATTGATCCCCCGACAAACCCAAGTCCAGCAAATGGTGCAACGGGTTTACCACTGACTGGAAATACAGCAAGCTGGACAAATGGCGCAGGAACTGTAAATACTGAGGTATGGTTTGGACCTTCAGGAAATGTAGTTAGTGTTTATAATGGAGTTCCAATTACTTAGCTTGCATATTCCAGATCCTTAGGTACTATACAACCTACTAGCTGGTACAGTAGTATGTAAAGATGGACCTTACGGAACCCAAGGGCCAAGCTGGACATTTGCAAACGATGCAAGATCCAAACTTAGCTCATTGATACAATTGATGTTTATCCTCAAAATGTAAGTTACTGGACCGGTCCTACAACCTCTTCTGCAAAAACAGAAGTCAGTATCATGAGAATAGTTTCCTTAGAGGAGAACAAGCTTGGGCTAAATTTCGATGTTCTTTCTATACCAGTAGGTTCCATTATTTCATCAATAACGTTAAATTGGTATATCAACAGTCAAAATTGTCCATACTTTTATATCAATGCATTACCAATTGATCCGGTAACAGCAACTCCTTCAGCATTATATGCAGCTATAACGAGTGGAGCCCGATATTCTGCTTATCACACTTGTCCACCTGTAGGCTGGGAGAGCGAGGTGCTTGGTGGTAACGCAAATACGGATCTCAGCGGTAAGTTTGGCGAACGGATGGTTTGCGGTAAGTTTCTTTGAGTATGAAACTTTTGGAACATTATACATTTACAGCAGATGGATGGGCTCAGACAAATAGGCCATACCTCACTATCACGTATGAGTATGTAGTTCCAGTTGAACTAACATCCTTCAATGCGACAACGATACACAATGAAGTAGAATTAAGCTGGTCAACAGCCACCGAAACTAACAACCAGGGATTCCAGATTGAGAGAATGACAGTTGGTGAGATCGTTTGAACACATTGGATATATTGCAGGATTCGGTACAACCACTGAACCCAAATCTTATTCATTTGTGGATTCAGAAGCTTGAATCCGGAAGTTACATTTACCGCCTAAAGCAGGTAGATTCGATGGAACATTTACATATTCAGATGAAGTGAATGTTGAAGTTGAGACTCCACTTAGTATATGCGCTCGAGCAGAACTATCCAAATCCATTCAATCCAACTACAACTATTAAGTATTCGATTGCAGAAGAAGGATTTGTGAAGCTTGTAATATTAGATATGTTAGATGAAAGAGGTAACAACTCTGGTCAATACTCAGCAGAAAGCTGGCAGGTATGAAGTTAACTTCGATGCAGCAGGCTTATCAAGTGGAGTATATGTTTACAGAATTGAGACAGCTAACTTCGTTACGTGGAAGAAACTGGTCCCTGATGAAATAATTTCAGAGTAAATATCCGGGAAATTTTCTCTGGTTCTTAAAGCCCTGTCCAATTTATAGACATGGTTTTTTTTGATATTTACAGTACCTTTTCAACCTGCAGCAGGGGTTCTCTTCATATTTATCACAATTTGCTTAACGGCAAGTTCGAGTAGTGTTTAAAGTTGCTCTTTCTTGCTTTCTTTGATTTTCCTTTTGCAAATTACAGTTGAAACAATTTCAAAAGTGCAAGAGGGCATGCAGGATGGTGCAACCATTTGAGTGCGAACTCTTCCTTGATTTCATTAAAAAAAAGAGTTGATGAAAGTAATATTTTGTTTGAACTAAATTACTTCAGTTATCACACTTACTTGATATCCATATTGTAACACAAACTCCATTATTTTTGATGCTTTATAAATTTTCATCAAGGAATTAAGCAAATCTTTTTTTAACAATTTCTTAGGAGGGTAAAATGGCTGATTCTGTTCTATTTTAACTTAAAACAAGGAGGTTGAGTCAACTCTTTACGTAAGTGCGGACCAATATGCGCTACTAACTCAAAAAAATAAAACAATAGTATGGCTTACATGCAGTGGATGCTGAAGTCACTCATTCCTATGTCGAATGCAGATAAGTTTTTTGATGGAGCTCCAAGTTTTTTGCAATTTACTATTGCTCAAGGAAGTGAATAGTGCTACTGATCCTATAAAAGATTTACTTTTTAAGAAGTAAGCAAGAAATATTTTATTTACTGTGTGGACGATAAAGAACAAGGTGATGCACCATCGAAAATAATAATTCGTTTCGAGATAAGGGTTACAAAGATCATTGGTAAAATAGATTAAAAAAATCTGCCAGAAATTACCATTTAAGGCAGGTTATTTTACAAAACTTTTAAACCTAATGGAACTTAGTATCATGAGAATTCATGTGAAAAGAATCTTCTTCTTTGGTTTACTCCTTTGTGTTTTCTCTTTTGCACAACAAAAAGAGATTCACTTCGAGCACCTGGTTGTTGAAGATGGACTTTCTTCAAATACAATATGCTATATGCTTCAGGATAGCCGGGGGTTTCTATGGGTTGGAACGTATGATGAGTTCTACTTAATAAATATGATGGTTATAATTTTTCTGTTTACCAGAAATTCAACCGATGATACTTCCAGCATAAGTGATAATGAGGATAAGAAGCTTTATCCAAAGATAATTCTGGCAACATCTGGATTGGTACCTGGGGCGGGGGACTTAATAAATTTATTCAGGGATACAGAAAAATTTATTCAGATTCCATCACAATCCCGAATCAACCAAGAACAATAACTTCCGGAAGTATATTCTGGATTTCCCTCAAATCCCCTCTTTTCATAATCAGCTTGCATCCAGAAGGTGGAGGATTGGATTACTTCAATATTTCTAATGAAGAATTAGCTGCAATAAAAAAACAATTCTGTAGATGATATTATTTATAACTTTAGGTCGTAAGATTGTTAATGCAACATATGTTGATAAAGCCGGGACGTTGTGGTGTGGTCCATGGATTGGAGGTTTGAACAAGTATGATAATAGCAGCAAACGATTTCTATTAGATTCTTGCATTCTGAAAATGACCCGCAAAGTCTCGGCGGAAATTCTATCCAATCAATTTGGGAAGATAATTTTGGTGACTTATGGATCGGTCCTACCGATGGTCTGAATAAATTAGACCGAACCACAAATAAATTTAAACGTTATATACACAATCCGCAAAATCCCAAAAGCATAAGCGATAATAATGTATCGAGCAATAGGTGATGACGGTGAAGCAAATCTTTGGATCGGAAATATCAATAGTGGATTAAATTTGTTTGATCGTAATAATGAAACGTCCGCTTTATATTTTAAAGATTACAGCAACTCCAATAGTTTAAGTGATGTTGGTGTTTTTACAAATTTTGAAGATCGAACAGGTGTAATGTGGGTTGGCACCTGGGCTGGAGGAGTGAACAAAAACACAATAATGAAGAATTAAAATTTAAAACGTATTCACATAATCCAAAAGACCCTAATAGTATGGGCAGTAACTCCGAATATGCTTATTATAAAGACAAATCAGGAATTACTTTGGGTTGGGTGTGAAGCTGGCGGTTTGAACGGGATAGATGAGAGGAATAATAAGATCACCCGCTACATGCACAATCCTAATGATCGTTTCGGTATCAGCAGTAACTATGTTTTTTCAATTTGTGAAGACGAACAAGGCTTTCCTTTCGGTTTCCACTTATGAAGCAGGATTAAATAAATTAGATAGAGAGTCGAACAGGTTTGAACGCATCATTCATGATCCGAATAATCCAAATAGTTTAAGTGACAACTCAATTTCCTTAATATTTAATGACAGTTTTGGTGACCTGTCAATTGGTACCAAAAAAAGTGGGATGGATAGATTAGAGAAAGGCGCAAGAGAATTTATTCACTATGGAGTCGATCCTGAAAATCCCAGTTCTGTATCATCAAAGCTGGTATATTGTTTTTAGGAAGACCGACTTAAAAATTTATGGATTGGAACCAATGATGGCGGCTTGATGCTGTACAAAACCGAGCCTTCAGATCATTTCACACATTATAAACACGACCCTAAGAATCTATCAAACAGTCTTAGTAATAACATCATCACTTCAATTTGCGAAGATGAAAATGGAATTTTGTGGATTGGAACAACCGGACCCAGTACTTAACAAGTTTGATAAAACAAAAAATCAATTCAAACATTACCGAGAAAAACAAGGATTGGCTGCAGATCTTATTTATGGAAATAGAGTATGACGATAAGGGTAATCTATGGATTAGTACGAATAAGGGCATTTCCAGATTTAATATTGAAATGGAGGAATTTAGAAATTATAACAAAGCTGATGGATTGCAGGAAGATGATTTTAATAATTGGGCACATTTCAAAGATAAAACAGAGAAGATGTCCCTTTGGTGGTGTAAATGGATTCAACAGTTTTTATCCGGAGGAAATCATTGGCCAGCCCATTACAAGTCACAAATATTTAATAACTGATTTTAATATACTGCGTGACCGGGTTGTGATAGGCTATGATTCTCTTTGGGGTCGTATAGTATTCAAAAAATGAAATAGCCAAACACAGCAAGTTGAGTTAAAGTATGATGAAAATATACTAACGTTTGAAATTACACCTTTGGAATTCCATAATCCTAGGAGAAACTTGTTTGCTTATAAAATGGAGGGATTCAACAAGAACTGGATTTATGGAGATGCAAGTAACAGACGCATTACTTATACAAATATAAATCCTGGTGAATATACTTTTTTATGCAAAAGGTTCCAAATAATGAGAGGCGTCTATAATGAGGCAGGCACTTCTTTAGAGATAATAATTACTGCCTCCATGGTGGGCTACTTGGTGGTCTTATATCCTTTACGGTTTTGTGTCTGTTTTAAATATTTGCCGCAACAACATAAATTTATCTTAATCGTCAGCGGTTGGAAACTCAGTTGGATTTAGAACAAGTGCCATGCAAAGAAACTATGAAGAATCTGACAGAATGAAATCCAACTTCTATGCAAATATATCGCAGCGAATTTGGTACCACCTCTTATGCTGATACTCGGTCCTCTTCCCAAACTCTATGTCAAAAGTAAAAGATGAAGATGGACAAAAACAGGCGGGACTGATTAAGGGAAATGCAAGAAGAGTTCGTACTCTTATCAACCAGCTTCTCGATCTATCCCGTATCGAAGCTGGAAAATTAAAACTTAAAGTTTCACCGGGGTAATATTGCACAGTTTGTTAAAGGGCTTGCAATGGAGTTTGAATCAATAGCCGAGCGGAAAGATGTTTCATTAAAAGTTTTAATAAAAAGGAATTTTGTTGAAGCTAGTTCGACAAAGAAAAACTGGAAAAAATAATAACCAACTTGATGTATAATGCTTCAAATTTACACCTTCAGGTGGAAGTATAACCGTAAAGCTTTCTGAGACTTCATCAGATCAAGTTGAAATCATTGTGAGGGATTCCGGTATTGGTATACCAAAGAATCCGCTGTCAAAATATTCGACAGGTTTTAGCAGGTAAACGGTTTGATTACCAGAGAGCACGAAGGTCCTGGCATCGGTTTGGCTTTAACCAAAGAGCTTGTTGAACTGCACAAAGGTCAAATATTTGTTGATAGTGTCGAAGGTCATTGGACCGAAGTTAAGCTTTACTTTCCCACTGGGCAGGAGAACATCTTGCTGATAATGAAATAATTGACTCGGCTTGATTTTGAAATGCACAAAATCGAAAATGTTGATGACGTTACTAAAGAAGATTCTGAAGCAGAAGATTTTATTGCATGAAAATACTTATTGATAAAACAATCGTGCTTATTGTTGAAGACGATAAAGATGTAAGAGAGTATATTAGAGGTGAGCTGAAAGATGAGTATCATGTTGAAGAAGCAGCCAATGGTGAACAAGGATTACAGAAAAGCTGAAAGAATTCATTCGCGATTTGATCGTTACAACGAGATGATGATGCCAAAAATGAACAACTTTGAAATGGTGAGAAAGCTAAGACAGGATGAAAAAACAAGCCATATTCCGATTATTTCCCTTACTGCAAATATTTAATAAAAAAAGCAAGCTTGAAGGACTGGGATTGGGTGCTAATGGTCCCCTCGTAAAACCATTTGATTTTGTTAATGAACTTTTGTACATCGTATAAAAAATCTTATTGAAACAAGAAGATTTCTGCAGGAATTAATCAGGACAGGAACGGTAGATTTTACGAAAGTACTAAAAAAGAAAAGTACGCCTGTTTTGTATAAATAATTTATGAATGGAGTATCTGGTTATTGACGAACAGACTGCCAAAGAAGATTCAGCATTGAGGAATTCGGGAAGGATGTTGGTATGAGCAGATCGCAGATGCGTAGAAAACTAAAAGCATTAACAGGTAAATAGGCAAGCGGGTATCTTAGAACAGTTAGGCTTGTAGAAGCAAAGCATTTGATTAAAAAGAAGAAAGGAACTATCTCAGAAATTTCCTACCAGGTTGGTTTCTCAAGTCCTGCCTACTTCAGCCGAATCTACACGGAGGAATTTGGCCACGCCCCGAGTGATGAGAAATAGAAAAGTTCAGCCACCACGATAAATCGTGGTGCGAAATGTAAAATATAATATTGTTCTGCCTTTGGATTCATCCCATCCTCGGGTGTGGCTCTCATTCTCCACTTTTTTTTTCGGATTTATCATTCTCCCACGGATTTATCCGGTGGTATAGTCAATACACTGGCTAATAAGCTAACGGTTTCAACCGTTTCTTCTAAATTCTAGGATGTTTATTTTAATAAAAAAAGAGACGTAATGTATCAAAGTATTCTTGCCAATCGATATCTGGATTCACTTTATCTGGGAGACACTGGGCAAGCAAAAAATACTTTCTAAAGAGGCAAGGAAAAAGATTTCAAATTTTCTTTATAAGTATTGCAAATAAAAAAATATCTTTATAAAAATTCATTATGCAATTGCAGATCACGTCCACTTTGTTGTTGATTTACCTACTAACCTCTCTCCCGAGGAATGTATAAAGAAGTATTGAAAGGGGCATCTTCATTCTTTATTTAATGGATGTCGGAGTAACGGCAACTAAATTTTAATGGGGAAAAAGGCGACTGGTTGGTTTTATCTCTCAGCTTTTCTATCAGTGAAAGCGGATGTTGTAGATTATCATCAGTGTCAGGAAGAGCGTAGCAGAGTAAAAAGTTTTACCGAAGAATACCAGCTATTCATAAAAAAATATGAGATCGACCCGGAAGAAAACGGTTTAAACCGTTTTATATTTTTGAGTTTTCAATAAATGTTTTTTGTTTCCCACAATGAATTGTGGGGAGAATGAGAAAAGTAAATTTAGTTTGAGTAAGAATTTACTATTACTTAAATCAAATTTTGCTGTAATTTCTTTAAACTTTTTTTCAAACCCGCTCACCTCTGAACCGATTCAACGGTTTGCTGATTAAAAAATAAAACGGTTTATCCATAATAGTCAATTTTGGGAAAATCGTTCAAGAAGCCCTTTCTCAATTTAAGCCATCATTTCACCACGATAGATCCAGTGAGGGAAATAAGAATGTTAATTCTTTGCTCCTTTGAGTAGCTTCACATCCTCTAATATAGCTCTCATTCTCCACCGGATTTATCATTCTCCGGATTTATCATTATCCGGATTTATCATTCTCCACCGGATTTATCCGGTGGTTGATGTTTTTTTGAGGCTGATACGTTAACGGTAAAAACCCGTACATATCAACCAGCCTTGTGTTGATAATTCTTCCGAGGCTGAACAGTTGATCAGAATATGCAACGGTAAGGGTTGGTGCCTGCGAGGATCCCGGTAAATAGGTACTAACTACCCCCTCCTTCTTATTTTGTTTATTTAAAGAGCGAATGCAGAAATATTTTCAACGCTTTTGAGGAAGGTCGGAAATGATGCAATTTAATAAAATCCACAATGCGAAAATTGGGCGCTTGGAAGGGAGAATAAGCGTTTTTTTCGCTCCTATTAGCGCTTACCGCCATTATCGCTGCGGGTGACCAGGGATGGTGACCTACTGGGCGAACGACCCTGCCGGAAAAACCAGAATGTTCCCAGATTTCATTCCCTAATGAGCAAAACGGTAGGGCGATATATACAAAGCGAAATGAAAAGGCTACATACGATGGTGGAAAAAGCAAAAACGTTGAAAAAGCCGTTTCTGTTGCCATATTGAAAACCCTAATCGCAAAATTTCTGGAAAGCTGAAATCTTTTGTGCAATAATGAAAACTACTGATGGGGCAAATACTCTTGGTTTGCGATTCTCTGAGGAAAGAAAAGCAGGAACACTTATTCGATACTTACTTGAAGGATACGAATACAGGTTACAAAGTTGCAAGCGAATTTCTAAATAAAGTAACAAGTGGAATCACTTATCATTAATGAAAACAATAATTTTGATTCACTGGCAGATCACTCCCGCACAAATGCCTGAGTATTACCGCAGTGCTGATGAAGGATGGACTTAGGCTAGAGTGTAAGGGGGTTTAAAGGGAATAATAAGGTTGAAATCGAGTTAAACTGCTGTAAATAAAGAAAAATAAAATGGCAATCTTTACGAATACATTTAAGATCAACAGACTTTGCCACTTATCAACTTGCTAATTGAATCAGAATCATCCAAATCCATTCTTAAAAGGAAAGTTAAGTATAAAGTATTCAGTGCCTCATAAAACTAAGGTAGTAATAATGATTAATGATGTTCAAGGTCAAGTTATTCATAAAATAGTTTCTCTCCAGATCAGAATGTCGGGCACATATGAGATCTGAATTTTTACGCAAGATGGTTTACCCCGCTGGAAATTATTACAGTCACCTAATTACAGACGATTTTTTAGAAGTGCAGAATAGAAATAATCCGACTGAATTGTATTAACTCACCGCACAGCAATAGAAGGTGGGAGTTGTTTATGGTAAAATTAACGCACCCTGTAAGAGCGATTTGGGCCTCTAGTATCAAGACAAACTAAAGAGGCTTGAGGATTTAAAAAAAAATTTTAAAAATATTCTTTGAAGAAGCTAAAAGTAAATAAGTAACAAACTAAAATAAGGGTTAGATTAGTAAGTAAACTGGATTTGCTGCCTGAATAAAAATCTATTTTAGGACAAAAAGAGAATAGAAGTGGATCTGAGCTGCGACATCACAAACAGATTCAATTGTATTTGAAGCAGATTTTTGATTGGAAAACAGAAACGAATCACTAATAAATTGTTTGATGAATGGAAGAGACGAAAGTGAAAAGTATCATATAGAACTGAGTGGATTTTCAGTGTTGATCACGAATTTTCACCCGAAGATTGTGGATTGCAATTAATATCAAGCGTCCAGGATGCAGGGATATATAACTCGATTTTGCAGATGGATTGAAAGGAGGAACGTACTTCTTGTCATCTGGTGCAGATAATTATTCATATTCACAGGAAATGGATTTGGTAGCATGAATTTTAGTTTCCCTCCTGTAAAAAGGATGAATGAAGAAATAGAAGTGATTAAAAAAAAAATGCGCACAGGGTAACGCAATTTTTATTTTTTCTTAATTTGGAGGGCAGCCAGAATAAAAGTTAAAAGACCTTAAAGATCAGGGATATTTTTTTTAATTAAGTAAGTGGAAATTGCAGTGAGAATATTGTTGTGTAGAATCATTCGGATCCTCTAGAGTCCTAACAGGCGGCATTTAAAATTTCGAGCCTTTTAAGGTCTCTGTATCTATAATTGATAGAAAAGTACCGATCTATAATAGGTTTGTAAGAAGAACTAAATGTTTCCCCGTTTGGAGATAAATTTGTTTTCCTTATGGAGGGTCTCCACAGAAGAACAAATCCGGCTAATTTAAAACAAGCCGGGGTCGAAGGAACGATCAAGGGCGGGACAAGGACTAGCGCCCGATTTTACCTCTCCTTTAAGAGGCTCTCTTCAAAAGTCAAAAACACATGATTGTCATTCCCACAAAAGCCTGCCTGACGGCAAGGCGGGTGGGAATCCGCTTTTGTTTTTAAGCTACAATAGATAATTTTTTGCAGGGGCACCCACAGATGGACAAGTCGGACTAAGGGACCATCTTTGATCGTAAAAAAAAAAATGCTTAGCACAAGTATTTTAGTAGATCGAAAACCTTTTTACAAAAAAATAAAATGGTGTGAGTCTAATGAAAGAATTTGTCTGAGTTTCATTGTTAAGCAGATGGTTGATAAACGCGAAAAAAGTTAAGGTTGAGGAAAGTATTCCGAACCAGAACACTATTGAAATAAAAATAGAAGTTGAGCGAAGCGATATAGGAAAAGTCGTTGGGAAAAAAGGCAAAGATATCTAGATGCGCTCAGAACGTTCCTGACAGCACTTTGCAGCAAGGGAGGGACAGTAGAGCAACTGTGCAGGTGATTGAGTAGATCTTTAATCAATATGAGATGTTGGGACCCAAAGTTTTGTGACATACGATTGAAACGTGAAGATGAAAAATTGTAGCGGCAAGTTCTGACTCACCATAAAAATAGAGGCTAAATAATGGATACAAAATTATGGTAGTCCTACTAAAATTACGCCTATCAGATGAATAACTTGCTAATTCGCTTTAATAATTGTAACACCATGATTGGCGCCGTTGCTTTTAAAGTCAACGCTAATGGTACAGCTTCAACGATAACTGGGTATTATGTTAAGTTCTACGCAATCCCGCCACGCGGGGAAAAAAGTTCTATTTCAATAATTTTTGTTTTTCTTTTTGTTCAATCAAGTGTTCTGGCACAATTTAATGTCTGTCCCACAGGAATCTATAATTTTGGAGTAGCTTATGCTTGTGCAGTTGATGACCAAGTTTCTTGGGGCTCAAGGCTTGATGCCACAGGTGTGATTGTTACAACCAATGGTGGAGATACCTGGACACAAAGTAATTTTACAAATCCCAAAGCTTTTTCCTGTCTGCATTCACGCGTTTAATGAAGATATCATCATAATGTGACTGCAGCGATTTATAAAACGACAGATAGAGGAACAACCTGGACAGTAGCTTCAGGCGTGTTTTTACAGAATTCAGCCAGCTTCCCAAACACTATACATTTCTTTGACCAGAATAATGGTGTAGCTATGGGAGACCCCGTTGATGGTTTTGCTGAAATTTATACTACCGACAAACAGTGGGAGTAAACTGGCTAAGAGTTGCCAAACAGTAATATACCTGCACCGTTAAGCGGGGGGAAACAGAAAAGGGATCATCACAACTGGCATGCTTATTACAATGATTCATACTGGTTTTCTACATCAGTGAAGAGATGTTGGTCAACCCAGAATAGCGATTATACATGAGACATTTATCTCAACTCTGCAGAGTATCGAACATATTCGGTGAAACTGTTTTTCAAAGATAAAAACACCATGACCTTTCTGAATGCTATTTATGGTTGATCCTTTTAGTTTATAAAACAATAACAGCCGCCGATAACATGGACTTATAATGCATTGCCAAACTGGATTTATGGATACCCGAATATAGAATATATACCGGGTACCCAATCAATTTATAGCAATTACCAGCATTAGTTACGCTGGAAGATGAACTTAAAAATATAGTACCTCTTATACTGAAGATGATGGATTAACCTGGAAAAGAATGGATGATTGGGGACCTTGGTCAAGTTTAGATGGTTTTAGGTAACCACCAATGGACATCTGCAAATTCAGGGGTTGAGCATATGGAGGATAAGAATGAAGCATTTTGATCGGCTGGCCCGAATACAAAAAGAACATATGACAGCAGAAATAACAAAAACTGGAAATATGATAAAGTGGAGGTCCTATTAGAAATAATTAACGGGCTGCTCGCATCTCCGTTGACTAGACCGGGTGAATGCTTTGGGATTTCTCGCCTTTCAGCAGATTTTCTGGCTATAAGGATTTCATGCACCGTTAATTGCCTTGTCCTTTTCGAAACCTGAGAGATCCAGTTTGGTTCCAGTCCTTGCGCACAACGAAGGACTCTGAACCAACTTACTAGTAATTTTAGCGGTAATACAGCAATTATAGTTCATTTTTTTCGATGTTAAATCTTACAAAGCTTGGCATTTCACACCTCCATTCTGATTTTTAGATATGAGCTTTAGATTAGACACTTTATATACGGTTTGATTTTTACTCCAACGTAGATTGGTAGATTTGGGAGGCCAAAAATAAGAAATGCGATAGGAAACGCTAAATCCAATTGATTCTGTTAATTGATTATATGGCGCATAATTTTCTACTTTATAAAAATAAATTAAATCCAATATGCAAGGTGACCTTTCGTACCATACCAATAGGGAATCTTCGTGCAGTGGCGCATTCGACCATGGATCTTTATTTGGCTGCACAAAATCACAGATACACTTTATAGAATGAACTTAGCATTCCATGAAGTTTACACTTCCTAAGAATTGCAGTCATGTTCATTATCATCCATAGCATTTAATCCACTTGATGGTAGATTATTATTCAGACTTTCTGAAGTTGTAGGGATTCCATCAAAAGATTTTGCAGATATATAGTCGATACATTAACAGCCACCAGCAACACTGCTTGGACTTCCAGCAATTGGTTAGTACACATCAATAGAACTTTTAATATACAGGATAACCAGTTTGTAGGATTAAAGGAACTCAATCATTAACAAACTTATATACCATTTAAATACAGTTAATGGAAGCAGATACATTACCTCACTTAGAAATCAATGTCCAGTTGATTCAATGAAACGATTGAAGTGGGAATAAAAATTTTGTCTCAACTATATGGATTGTAGAAAATCTCCAACCCATTAATCCAAGCACAAAAAAAAGGAAAGACTTGAAGTGGGTGCGGTAGGTTTAGGTATTGACATTGGGAAATGAAGTTAATCTTTGGATAATAAAATACGCTGAAGATGAGAAGTTGAGGTTCAAAATGAGCGTCGACTACAGAGCGGTCTTTATTATTATCAACTAAAAGCAAGTGACTATGTTAATACGAAGAAGATGATTTTGTTTTTTTTTAAAATTTGAATCCTTATCGTAGGGACAGTTTTGAGCATGTTGCTGACAAATGTAATGTGAGAAATAGAATGAAATTGGTTCTCTATAATTAAGATATACGGACGACCATAACTAGGAGCTTATATGAAACGTTTATAGTTTTTAATTTTAGCTTATTAATAGTCTCAGCAAATCAAATAGTTAGTCAGGTAGTTGATAATCGGAAATATGATCCGTCATTTCCTATCCTGATAAAACCAGTAAATCATGATCCGGATTTTAAAAACTTTCCTGAAAATTCTTTTTGCGAGTCCCGGAGAGATTGGCATTAATATTATCGATAGCATCTAGGGTGCCGGATTACCATTCTCGATAAACTGAATATTTTTAACACTTTTTCAGACAAACTGCACAATGAATTCGATGGATTCCTTTCTTTTCCTAAATCAATTGGGATTCACTCAGGAGTTATTATCAGATAAAGATTAATGATTCAACCAGTCGTGGCGACTTTTCAGCAATACTTAGTAACCTGACATTAGACCTGCGTGACTATCATACACAGGCTTATGATATAGGAGTCAATAATACAGCACTAAATCCAGGTGTACCTCTTCTGGCTCTTTCTGGTTTTCTATCAGTTGAACACTTTGGGGCTGTAGTTACCGTTTTGCCTGATGGAAATATTTGTGTGATTCGAGCAGTAAGTAACCATCCGCTTGGGCTCGAAACCGGGAGATATTATACTAGGTTATGAAGGCGTTCCCTGGAGCTATCTTGTAGATGAGTTACAAGAAAATGAGCTTCCAAGTTTCGGTTCACTCGGCGGAGCGTTGAGTGTAAATTATCACCAGAAACTTATATGTGCCGGAATGAACTGGCATCTTTTTGATATAATTGATATTCTAAAATATTCCACTGGTAATACAGTCCATCTTCCAACATCATTAATGGGTGGATTTAGCACAACGCAAATGTTAAATAACGAACAGGTTGCAATTCCCGGTATTTCTTTTCCCAATTATTTTAATAATCAGTTTGTAAGCTATGGAATAATTAATAATACAAATATTGGCTATATCTATCTCTATCAGGAACACCCACAGGCTCTTGTTGAACAACAATTTTATGAAGCAGTAGCTGCTTTGCAAAATACTGACGGATTAAGAATTGATATGAGAATAAATTTTGGTGGATGGGCTTTTTTCAAAGAGGCATTTGAAATTCTATTTAATGATTCTCACATAACAATAGAAGATGCACACCGGTGCAACATCAATACTTTTGAAATGTGCCCGGTAGGGAATGCAAGTTGGTATCAGATTTTCGAACATTACACCCGGCTACTATGATAGACCTATTGCAGTTTTGTTAGGGCCTACTTGTGTTGAGCATGGGTGATTTGACTGCACAACGATTCAGGTACCATCCAATGATAAGATTTTTCGGTAAAGCACCTGCGGCAAGTTTAGGTGATAACACAACAATCAATACCTGGCCTAGCTTTATGCTGCATTATTTCGTTCGGAGATATGTTTCATGTTTCTGATCCGGGGAATTATTTAAACAGGGTTGAGTTCCCGATCGATTATCCTGTCTGGCATTCTGCTTATGATATTTCAAACGGGAAGGATGCAGTTGTAGAAAAAGCATTGACCTGGATGCGATAGTTTAGTTTTTCCGAAGAATATATTTGTCGATAAATATTATTATTCAGGCAGTGCGGATTCGGTTCATCTTTCTACAATCATAGAAAATCCAAATTCACATCAACTCTCGGCGCGGGCATATCTTAAAACACTTGAAGGAATGTTGATAGATTCAGTAAATCTTTTCAAACAAATGTTAAAAGCTAGATGGAGAAAATTGGAAGAGCAGATTTTACTCTTCCTGCTTCAGAAGAATTTTATAGAGTTGCACTAACCATATTTGATGAAACAGAATCAGAACATTTCACTGTACGAAGCGCACTCAAGGTTACAACTGCTGGACCTGCTGAATTGGATAGTATTTCCTGGACACAACTGTCAACATTTTTTTATTCAGTAAAACCTTTTGTAAAGAATCGTTCAACCGTTACAACGATAACAAACGCCTCAGTAAAACTTATTTGTAAAGACGCTTGGGTAATATCGATTAATCCATCCTCACTAACTTTGCCGGACATTTCTCCCAGGTGCTATAGTCAGTACTTCAACTGGATTTACAGTCGGGGTAGATACATCAATATTTCCGGATTATTTCAATTTCGAAGTCGAAATAATAAGCAATGGATGGCCATTTTGGACAGACTCAATGCGTGTACCGCCGATTATCACCGGACAAGAAGAGGAATGTTTTGTTCCACTAACATTTAATTTAGAACAAAACTACCCAAATTCATTTAATCCAAGCTACAACTTTCAAGATATCAATTACCAACTACAATCAAAAGTTTTAATAAAGGTATTTTGACATACTGGAAATGAAATTGAAACATTGTTAATGGATAAGAAAAATCAATCGGCACTTATGAGTTAACGTGGGATGCGAGCGGGGATTATTCTCCGGGGGGGGGTGTTACGTATATTTCGGGTGGGCCTCCCCCGGGTGTTTTTTATTATTATCTCCCCGGGGTATGGATTTATGTTTTTTCGTTCGGTGTCGCTTTTTTGCTTTCGTCTCGCGGGGTGGTATTCTGTTTCCGGGCGTCGCGCGGCGGGCGGGGGGGGGGGGATGGGTATGGGGGTAGGGGTGGGATTCTGGGTGTGTTGTATAGGGGGGGGGGTCTCGGGGTGGGGGGTTTCGTGGGGGGGGTATATAGGGGGGGGGGGTATATCCTTCCGGGCTCTGGCTTCGGGGTCCGTCTGGTCCGTGGGGGCGAATAGTGGCGGGGGCCGGGGGGTATTTATTTTATGTTATTGGCTCGGGTCGTACTCGGGTACGTTACTATTCCTGGGGTAGTTAGGCAAGGGGAGGGGGGGTGGTAGGTGGGTATGACCAATTTCGGATATGTGGTTCTTAGGCTCGCCGCGTGGGGGGGGTTCTGGAGTGTAGTATTTGCTACGATCGCATTTTCCTATCCTCGGGGATCGGGCCCCCGGTGTTGGTTGGTGTTCTTTGGTTATCGGGTAGGGTTCGTGTGGTATGGTGGTGGGGTATGTGATTGTACTAATATTTTGGTCGGGGTATGTAGGGATCGGGGGTATTTCCTCGGGGGTTACCTAGCGGGGAGGGTATGTATCCCTTGGGTATATCGACTCCCTGGATTTCTATGGTGGCGTATAGGTAGTTATGGTGGATATAGTGTGGGTAGATGGTCTATATCATCGGCCGGGTCTATCTCTGGGGGTGTGGATACTCTATACGGGGCTACCCCGTCGGTGTTGTAGTTATTGTTCTGGTCTCTATATGGGAGTATATGGATATCTGGGGGTATATTGTGGACCCGTACTCTGCCTATATGGTCGCTAGTGTATACCTTGGTATATCGTATTCGTATATGGGGGGTTGGGATGATTATATTATGGATAGATAGACGATAATCTAATGGGGAAATTAAGTTTCTCCCATATTCATCCCTATTAGTGATTATTATGGGTATATGGTAGAATAAGGATACATGGAATAACAAAGAACATAATCTGCCAAGCGGAGTATATTTCTATCAATTGAAGGCTGGTGAATTTAAAACAAAGCAATGATTCTTTGAAATAAATTAGGATTTCTATGCTATCCCCTATAGTATCGGGATCTGTTTCTTCTCTGTAGTCGTAGATCGAATTTTCTATTGGTAATAATATATCTGCGTTGGGTATATCGTTAGATCCCGGGTAGGCATGGGGAGTATTCTTTTTTGGTATGTGATGGTCCGGGGGGGGATGTCTCTTGGGGGGGGTATGGTATGATCTAGGCGGGGTATATGGTATAGATATCTCTGGGGGGGGAGGGGACGGGGGGGGATGGTATTAATCGGCCAGTAACGGACGGATAACGTATATTTGGTATGGTGGTTGATAACCCCTCGACCCTAGATAGCAAGGATCAGATATAATAAATATACGATTTATATATAAGATTGGTAACTAAATCTACTAAACACACCCCACACCATAAAAATTGAACTCCTCCTTCATTCCTCCCATTTTAACAAAGGAAAAAAAAACAGGAGGAACGAGGTGGGGTTTTGTTCTTGACTAAAATGACATTAGTTCTCTAATTTGTTATTTAACAAACCTCCCCCCCCCCCTCCCCTCTAACCCCCCCATAAAACAGGAGGATCCGATGAAACGGTTACTATTTCTATCAGTTCTTTTTTCATTGATTTGTTTCTTCAACACAGGCATCGCGCAGGAGTTACGAGTAGTCACTTTGGACAAAGAAACTGATCTGCTGGTACTCACCTTTCGCGAATAGTTCTGAAACCACGGTGATACACTCTCCAATTTAAGTCATCAATGGAGATTTCAGCAGTTTATATTGCGGATGCTGTTAGATACTTTGATATCGATGAAGTATGATTTAGAAATACGCGTTGACAGTGCAACGAATCCGTTAAGCGATGTATATGTGTTTCGGGGAAATGATGAAGAGATACTGATAGTAACATTATTCAGTTTACTGCATTACCACTAATAGTTGGCCTGATGCGCCACCAAGAATAATTATTGTGGTTCAGTAATTTTCCTGAAAGTTGTTCTTTAAGACAGGCCAAAAAGTTAAATGCGGCTTGAGAAGATGTCTCGCCCAATTTTATTCCATTCATTTCCTTCAAATCATTTCTAATTTACTGTTCTTAAATAAATCTGTTAAAAAGTTCAAATCGAAGCCTGCAACATAGTTGTAAGCCTCTGCAACATAGTTTCAAGCAATTGATTCATTAGTGCAAGTCATTGCAACATAGCTGATAACTACCCCCCGCCTCAATTTATTTTATTTGCGGTGCAACTTTTAATAAACTTTTTTCAAACAAAATTAAGGAGTGCACCATGAAAACATTTTTTGTAACCCTCGCAGCTTTCTCGCTTGCATTAGTTATAGGATGCCAGGAGAACATGCTCAACGAACCCTCCGAAACGATTACTGAAGCAGAGAGCAATCTGATTACACACAAATATTATAAAGCTAAACTTACGATGTACGAGATCCTTTATACGGTATCAGTAAGCTCTTACCGGAAGAGTGACCTATACATTTCAAATGGTCATCAACACGCAATGAATACGACCGGATTAAATGAAATATCTATTCACCTAAATATGGATTCAGAGTTGGAGAATCTTCTTGTTATGATGCCGCTCAAATGGAGCATTCAGGGAAGAAGTGATGATATTGTTTATGTAAGCGAAGATGGAATAGTGTTAATAGAAAAATGCTACTGGATTACGAACAGGAATGATGTAGTTCTACTTGTTCAATACCTGGTAACTACTAATGGGGTTGGAATTTCAGGTGTAAGTCTTGCACCATTAGAAAAGTAATTCATCATCAATAATTATAAGGAGTAATAAAATGAAAAACTTATTTGTCTCTCTCGTAACTATCTCTGTTCTTTTTGTTATAGGATGTCAGGAGAATTCTATAACAGACCCGGTTGCAAATGAATCTGCTAACAAGGTTCAAGCTGTAACTCCTGATACATATTTTCATGGGGTTATTCCCCTCGAAAGTGTCCTAAAGGATCCATACCCTGTTGGAAATTCATTTTATCGAATCAATGGTCAGATAGAATACGATTTCAGAATTTTGTATGCGGATCCTATACCGCCCTCACCACAGCGCTATGCTTCATTGTATTTCGAGACTAATGCAGACTTACAATATTTCTGCACGGTATGTTCCCCTTCCGTAGAGGATGAATTATCCGGGTTCATTGCAGAAGTTTCAGAAGACTTTGTACCGCTTGGTGGAAACTTTGTTTCATTACTCGAAAAAACTTATGCCATCCAGGGTCGTGAAGATGGTATGGTTTTAAAAGTAAGATTTGCTGTTACAAGTGATCGAATTGAATTAAACGCAATGTGGCTAGCGTTACCAAATTCAAATACAACAGCCACAGAAATAAATCATTATTAATAACAAACAAAATAAAAGGAGTACTAAAATGAAAACTCTATTTGTCTCTCTCGTTGCTCTTCTGTTCGCATTCTTTTTAGGATGCCAGAGCTCAATTACTGATCCTGAAGTTTTAGAGCCCACAAAATTTATTGGCATCTTCGGATGAGGAAATTCTATGCTTACAAAGATGTCTTTAATGCAACCTACCCAAATGTGATTAAGCTTGAAGGTCGATTTACGATCCAAGTCACAGGTTGAACAGTTTCGCTGAAATAGAAGGAGTTGTTCGATATGGGATTACGAAAGTCGGTAGTGGATCAAATGCTCAGATCCCAATCGATATATATAAGATTGGCTCAAATGGAACACCAGACAAGAAATTTAAAGTTGACCTTTACGTGGATGCTGCACTTAAATCTCAATGTCCACATAGTCATCGTGCCTGGACTGTTAAAAATACTGCTTACGAGATTATTAAAGTAAGTAATTCAAATCAGGTGGTGACCTACATCGAAAAATCTTTCAGACTAAAAAACACCTGTTGTGCCGCGCTAGATCTGGTTTTGAAGTTTGCAGTATTATGAAAGAGAACTTAAAGTTAGTATCAATGCAACTTAAGTTAGTACCGGCCAGATACCGATAATTGTTCAGGATAGCATAAAGAAAATATATGCCAACGATATCTTAGCCCTGCCTTCTAATCAAGGCAGGGTTTTTATTATTCATATCAGATTCGTATATCAATTCCTTCTCGTCAGTAGCTGATTTCTTCCCCGTCAGAAGTCAGAGGTCTTCCGACTTTCATTAGAATTAAATAAGTTTCATCAAACAATTATCTGCACTTTTTTTAGGAGTCTGCCATGCGTTCACTTCTCAACAGTCTTTCAATAATTTTTTTAATTTTCTTTTTAATTAGCTGTGGACCAAGCAACACAGTTGAAGTTGAATCTTTCACTCCAACCGGTGAGGTTCAGAATCTAACCAACTTTACAATTGAGTTTTCTGAAGACCTTGCACCTGCAGATGTTCAGGATAAATGGCTGGATGAAGAGTTTGTTACTTTCACTCCTGCAGTTCAGGGAAAATTTAAATGGACTTCACCAAGCACTCTCGTTTTTTCTCCAGATTCACCGCTTGATCCAATGCAGGTATATGAAGCAGCAATCAACAAAAATGTTTTATTCAAAACTACTTTCTCTCCTGATTTTGATGAATACACTTTCCATACACCTTATTTCGATGTAACCAAAGTTGATTTCTTCTGGACAAACATTCCTTATCAAAATTATAAGCTAAGTGTTCAGGCGAATATTTATTTCAACTATCCGGTTGACCCAAAATCGTTGAGGGAATTTTTAGAAGTGAAAAGAGCTGGTGCAGAAATCACTGATTTTCAGATTGTATCCGAGCAGACATCTGATGTTATTGCCATAAATTTTGGAGAAGTTGAGCAGACGGATAAAGAGCAGCTCTTTTCTGTTAGAGTAAAAGAAAATTTTGTTTCTGCTTTAGGAAAAGACGGTTTGAAAGAATCAAGAGCGTTTGAAGTAAAGCTTCCGCCAATTACTCAACTTGCTATAACAAATGTTACTGCTGGTTTTGATGGTGCGAACGGCTGGATTGAAGTGGCTACAACTCAAACTGTTGATGATAAAAAGTTAAAAGACTATATCACCACAGAACCATCTAAAGAAGCTAAATTTTTCTGTGAGCGGAAATGTTTTAAGAATTGAAACCGATCTCGATAATGTGCAAACAGTTGAGTTGAAAATTAAAAAAGGATTGCCCGGTTTATACGGTGGTAAGCTTGAATTTGATTATGAGCAGGAAGTTTCAATGGTAAATGTTGAACCTTCAATAAACTTTGCTGATAAAAAAGGCAAGTATCTAATGCTTGGCGGTGAGGAAAATCTTAAAGTTAATGCAGTAAATATTAATGAAGTTGAAATAGAAGTATCGCAGGTTTTTAAGAATAACATTCTTCATTTTTTAAACCAGTACGGATATTATTATTACTACGATGAGTACGATTATAATTACAATCCAAGCTACTATGTTGGTGATTTTGGCGAAATACTTTATGAAGAAAAAATAAAGCTTACAGATGGACAGAACTGGTTAAAGAGTTTTACTGTAAATCTTAATAAAGCACTCGGACAAAAATTTAAAGGAATATACACTGTATCGGTGCGTTCTGCCGATGAGCGCTGGAGGAGCGATTCAAAAGTTGTAGCAGTTTCTGATCTCGGTATCATTTCAAAAATAGCCGGTGATGAAATTTATGTATTTGTAAACAGCATCAGTGGTGCGCAGCCTGTTGCCGATGCGGAAGTGAATATCATCTCAACAAACAATCAAACTATTCTCACCGGTAAAACAGATGGCAATGGAGTTGCTGTCTTTAAAGATGTGAAGAAAAAAACTGAGGGCTTTTCACCACGGCTGGTTGTGGTTGAGAAGGAAGAAGATTTTAACTATGTGGATTTGAGAGAAACGCGTATCGAAACTTCACGTTTTGATGTAGGCGGATTAACACAATATGCGGCGGACTTTAATGTATTTATTTATTCACCACGGAATATTTACCGTCCGGGTGAAGAAATAAATCTTTCAGCTATCGTGAGGAATGATAAAATTCAGGTTGTGAAGGATGTTCCTCTTATCACAAAAATTGTAACTCCAACCGGAAAAGTTTTTGAAGAATTTAAAAAAGATCTAAATGAGCAGGGATCTTTCGAACTTTCATTTACTCTTCCTGAGTTTGCACAGACAGGTGGTTATTCAGCAGATGTTTACACAGGAGGCAAACAGTTAATTGGTTCATACAAATTCAGTGTTGAAGAATTTGTGCCCGATAAAATCAGGGTTAATGTTAAATCCGATAAAGAAAAAACAAAGCCCGGTGATAAAGTGAAAATTGATGTTACTGCAGAATTTCTTTTTGGTGCACCTGCTGCGGAGATGAGATACGAAGCAGATATCCAACTCAATCATAAATCATTTTCCAGTAAAAATTTTCCCGGATATGTGTTCTCAAATTCATCCATCACAAACACTACCATTGATAATACTTTTCTTGAAGGTCAGCTTGATCCGGATGGGAAGACGATAATTGATTACGGAATTCCTTCTGCCATTCAAAGCAAAGGAGTAATAGTTGGAACAGCTTATGTAAGTATTTTCGATCTGACTGGCAGAACAGTAACTCGTTCAGCCAGTTTTGATGTATTTCCAAAAGATTATTTCATCGGAATAAAATCAACGGACTATTATTATGGTGTGAATGAAAATATAAACTTTAACCTGGTAACAGTTGATAAAGATGACAAGCAAATAAATAATTTTTCAGCAACAGCAAAGCTTGTGAGATATGAATGGCAGACAGTTCTTAAGAAAGATTACTCAGACAGATACTATTATGCTTCCGAAGAAAAAGAATTTAGCGAATGGGAAAAAGATGTGACGATAAACGGACCGACCAAATTCAATTTTATGGTTTCAAAATCAGGAAGGTACGAGCTACGTATTTCAAAGAAGGGAAGCAGTGATTACGAGAAAAATAATTTTTATGCTTATGGCTGGGGTGCTTCAACAGCAGGTTCATTTGAAGTTGATAAAGAGGGAAGAGTTGAAATTGTTTTTGATAAGGAGCAGTATGAACCCGGAGAAAAAGCTAAAGTTCTTTTCACCTGTCCATTCTCAGGAAAACTTCTTGTAACACTTGAACGGGGCAGCGTTTATTCATACCAGTATATTGATGTTAACAGTAAATCAGCTGAGCTTGAACTTCCGCTTAACGATGAACATATGCCGAACGTTTATGTAACTGCAACACTTTTCAAAAAGCACAGCAAAGATGATACAGCGCCGTTTCTTGTTGGACATGGTTTTGCTTCGATGAAGGTTTTGAAGAATAAGAACAAATTACCCGTTTCTATTTCGGCTCCGCAAAAAATAAAACCGAATACAACACAGCAGATAACTATTAAGACTGAAGCACAAAGAGATATTTATGTTACTGTTGCCGCAGTTGATGAAGGTATTCTTCAGATAACAAATTTTATGACTCCAAATCCATTTGAATTTATGTACGCAAAACGGCCGCTGATGGTTGAGAGTTATGATCTTTACAAATTACTTTTACCTGAGATTGCAAAAATCAGTTCATCACCGGGTGGTGGTGATATGGAACAGCAGCTTCAGAAAAGAACAAACCCGATTTCGGTAAAAAGATTTAAGCTGCTTTCCTACTGGAGTGGAATTAAGAAAACGAATAGCGATGGTGTTGTAAATGTTTCACTCAACATTCCTCAGTTCAACGGTGAAGTAAGATTGATGGCTGTTGCATATACTGGATCAAGATTTGGTTCTGCAGACAGTTATATAAAAGTTGCAGACGATCTGATTTTAGAACCACAAGTCCCGAGATTTCTTGCAGTTAATGATTCGCTTGTGACTCCTGTATCAATTATCAATACAACTGATAAAACTGCAAACGTTGATGTAAGCTTAAAAGTTGAAGGTCCTTTGAAGATTACTTCATCAACAAAAAAATCATTGAAGATCGAACCGAACTCAACAAAGAGTGTTACGTTTGGAATACGAACTGAATCTCAGGTTGGTGCCGGTAAAATTATTTTTGAAACATCCGGACTCGCCAACATCAAAGAGGAAATTGATATTGCTGTCAGACCGATCTCTCCTCTCATAGTAGAAACCGGCTCAGGAACAATCGAAGCAGGTAAAGAAATAAAAATTGATCTTCCAAAAAATTTCCTGAAAGGAACACAAAGCACAACTTTAACTATCAGCAAATTCCCTGCAGTTAAGTTTGCTAAACAGTTGAAGTATCTTGTCGGATATCCTCACGGCTGTGTGGAGCAAACAGTTTCAAAATTATTCCCGCAGCTTTACTTTGAAGACCTTGCAAAGCTCATTGCACCTGAAATGTATCGAACAAACAATCCTGTTTATTATGTGAAAGAAGGAATACGAAAGATTGAATCAATGCAGTTGTATGATGGCTCGATTGCTTACTGGCAGGGTGGAACCGAAACAAGCTGGTGGGGATCGGTTTATGCTGCTCACTTTTTAGTTGAAGCAAAGAAAGCAGGATTTAATGTTTCGGAAAGTGTGCTCAACAAGTTGATGAAATATTTATCTCAGAAAGCAAAAGAACAGAGCACATTCGATTACGTGACTTATCTTCCAACGGGCAGAACAATTAAGAAGATTGCCAGCAAAGAAATTCTCTATTCACTTTACGTCCTCGCAATGGCTGGTGAAGGTGATATTGCAACCATGAATTATTATAAAGCACGTCCTCATCTTGTCTCAGAAGATATGCGTTATCTGCTCGCAGGTTCTTATGCATTAATGGGAAGATGGAATTCATATTACGAAATTGTTCCGAATGCTTTCACGCCTGAAAGAACCGATCGTTTAACGGGAGGAAGTTTTGATTCAGATATCCGTGCAAATGCAATTATGCTGAATGTTCTTCTTGAAGTTGAGCCGGCAAATAAACAGATACCGGTAATTATCAAATATCTTTCTCAGAATGCAGACAGAATGTATTCGACCCAGGAAAGATCGTTCGCTTTTCTTGCACTTGGTAAAGCTGCAAGCCTTAATGCCGATGCCAATGTTACGGTTGATATTCTTGTTGATGGAAAATCAATTAATAAATTTTCAGGCAAAGATTTAACGGTGACTGATAACAAACTCAACGCTTCGAATATATCTTTGAAAGCAAGTGGTAAAGGTGAAGTATATTATTTCTGGAGTGCTGAAGGTGTTAAGCTGAATGAAAAAGTTAAAGAAGAAGATTCTTATATGCAGATCAGACGATCATTTTTCAACTATAAAACTAGTAGACAAATTCCTGATTATCGTTTCTTCCAGGGTGAATTGATTGTCTGTAAAATAGAATTAACCGGATATGATAGAAATGCGGAGAACATTGTTATCACAGATTTAATTCCTGCTGGATTTGAAATTGAAAATCCAAGACTTAATCCTGCAACTGAGTTGAAGTGGGTTCCGAAAAATCCGATGTATGTTCAGTATATGGATATTCGTGATGACAGGCTGCTGCTGTTTACTGAGCTTGTGAGAAATCAAACGAAAGATTTTTATTATATGCTTCGTGTTGTTAATCAGGGAACTTATCAGCTTCCTGTAATTGGAGCGGAGGCAATGTACGATCAGGAATATCATTCTTATCATGGGGCTGGTGTTGTGAAAGTTCTGCAGAGGTTGGGAGAATAATTTCAGTTTCATCCCGAACCTGCCTTGCCGTCAGGCAGGCTTGTTTCGGGATCTCTATAATAAAAATTAAGACCCTGAATCAAGTTCAGGGTAAAAGACATGCATTTTGAATTATTAAAAAAATATCCCAGAACAGTAAAGGTTGTTTTCACAATCCTCCTGCTTTTTGTTGTGCTGGATTTACTATTTCCGCTTCCTGCGAAAAAAGAATTCTCAAAAGAAATCCACGCAAAAGATGGAACTTTACTTACTGCTTATTTAACAAGCGATGACAAATGGAGATTAAGAACAGAACTTGAAGAGGTTTCTCCAGAACTCATCAAAGCAATAATTGAAAAAGAAGATAGCTGGTTTTACTGGCACTTCGGAATAAATCCTGTTGCAATATTTCGTGCAGCTTATAAAAATATAACAACCGGCGAAACTCAACTTGGTGCTTCAACCATAACAATGCAGGTAGCGCGAATACTCGAACCTAAGAAGCGAACTTATTTAAACAAGCTAGGTGAAATGTTTCGTGCATTGCAGCTTGAGATAAGATATTCAAAAGAAGAAATTCTTGAACTCTATTTAAGTCTCCTTCCTTTTGGCGGAAATATTGAAGGAGTGAAATCGGCTTCATACATTTATTTTAACAGACCGCCAGGAAAACTAAGTCTTGCACAATCAATTATGCTGGCAGTAATTCCAAACGATCCGAACAGTTTAAGACTTGACAGATCAAATGAAGAAATAATTAAAAATAGAAATTACTGGATAAACAAATTCAAGCAAGAAAAAATATTTTCATCTTCAGATTTAAAAGATGCTTTGGACGAACCAGTTGAGAACAATCGTTATCCAATGCCTGTCACAGCGCCGCATTTCAGTCAATGGATGAAGAATAATTTTCGCGGAGACATTCTAAATACCACACTTGATCTTTCTATTCAGCAAACTGCTGAAAATATTCTGCTTCGGAATGTTAGAAGAGTTTTTTATAAAGGAATTACAAATGGTGCTGTGCTGGTAATTGATAATAAAAATTCATCCGTTGTTGCATATTGCGGTTCAGCTGATTTTTATGATGAAGGCTCATTCGGACAGGTTAATGGAATTACTGCAATTCGTTCTCCGGGTTCAACATTAAAAGCAGCATTATACGCTTATGCCTTTGATGATGGAAACTTGACTCCGCAAATGAAGTTTGCAGATATTCCGACGGACTTTCACGGATATCAACCTGAGAATTATGATTTACAATTTTATGGAAATGTTTCAACTGAGTTTGCATTAGTAAATTCCCTTAACATTCCCGCTGTTAAGCTGCTCGAGCAGGTAGGAATGAATAACTTTACTAATTTTCTTGAAGGTTGCGGATTCACACAGATTCAAAAACAGAAAAGTAAACTTGGACTGTCTATGATTCTTGGCGGCTGCGGTACAAATCTTCAGGAACTGACAAGACTCTTTTCAGCATTTGCCAGAAAGGGAAAGCTTTATCCTTTTCAGTTTACTTTAAATGATGATGAACAAAAAGGTGAGCAAGTTTTTTCTGAAGCATCATCATACTTGGCTGCACAAATCCTTTCCGGAATTAATCGAAATGATATTGTAAATCTTTCAAACTACTCAAAGCTCCCAAAGTTTGCCTGGAAAACAGGAACGTCTTATGGTAAAAGAGATGCCTGGGCAATTGGCTTTAATCCTAATTACACAATCGGAGTGTGGATGGGAAACTTCAATGGAGTTGGTTCTCCAAATCTTTCCGGTGCCGAAGCTGCTGTTCCTTTACTGTTCGATCTCTTCAATGCAATTGATTATGACTCCGATGTTAAATGGTTTGACGTTCCTGAAGAAATAATCACAAGAGAAGTCTGCAGCGAAAGCGGTTTAATCCCAACTAATTATTGCCCAAATAGAATGCGGGATTTTGCAATTAAAGATAAATCACACAATGAGGTGTGCAACATTCACAAACCGGTTTATGTTAATCTTGATGAAAGTGTTCAATACTGTACTGGATGCCTGCCTTCATCGGGATATAAGAAAGCTGTGTTTGCAGTTTATCAACCTGAGCTAACA
>JAXHLB010000009.1:0-4056 GCA_034522695.1 Ignavibacteriaceae bacterium
AGTTGTAATTTCCCTGCTCGCGAAAAAGAAAAAATAATTTTCCTTCTTATTGTTCTTTGCGAAACATTTAGCGATCTCTGCGGAAAACCATTTCCTACAGATGTCCTCGAGCAGAAAATATCAGCCCAACCAACATCAGTTCAGATATAACTTTACTAATCATTAAAATAGTTTACGTGCAAATCTTTACTTTTTGTTTCAGAAACTACGATAAAATTATCAACAATTCTATTACTATAATTTTCTAGTAATAGTTTTATTGTTTCAATCTTTACATTAGGACGTTCATCGGCCAAACAAAGCAGAATTATACCATTATGCTTATAATTTTCCCGATACCTTTTTCGCTAAAATCTTTTCGGTTGTAATTTTTTTTTCTTGTTCATTAAAGCTTTTTGTATTATGAGAATAGTCATCTAATCCGCCGGCATGGTCATAAACCGGAATGGACTTCAAAGCCCTGACTCGTCAACCATCTGGCTCCTTGCGGACCCGTATTTTCGTCCACAAGAAAACGCAATTAGCTCACTTCTAATAAAGGCGTAAATTCTGTGCTTTCCATTGAACGTGAAGCAAATAAAAAGCAAGCTTGTATATCTTCCGATGCAAGTCCTTCATATTCTTTCAGAATTTCATCTATCGTTGCTTTATGTGCTAAAAGGTTAAGAATATTCTATTCTACTGTAAGCCTTGTCCCTGGGATTACTGGTTTTCCAACCATGACTTGGGGATTAGTACTAATCCGGTTCAATAACTGTTCATTATTCATTTTTATAATCCTATTGAGCTATTATTAAAATATCATTACTCTGCTAAAAAAATAATAAGGAAAAAATGAATTATCAACCCTGTTCACAGATAATTTGAGCTGCTGATTAAAACTATTCCTTAAACAGAAGACCAAAGAGATGAATTCCGACAGCAAATAACAATCCAACCAGCATCGGTTCAACTTCACTTAATACAGCGACGTTTAAAAATGCATTTCTCTATAAAATACCAAACTGTGCTGGTGGCAAAAGCAGTAAGGAATTCAATCAATAATAATTTTACTGGGATACTTTCAGCTTTGGATATATATGCACTCACAACAGGAAGAATCAACCCCAGAATAAAAAGCGAACCTATGGTGTCCCCGCATATTTCAATTACAGATGGGATAAGGTATGCAAGAAGAATTGCTATCACACCTGAAATTAAAAGTCCATAGATTGTATAATTTTTTAATTTGGACTCATCCGGCTTCATTTTACTTCGCCGAGATAAATCCGGCTTCGTCCGCTTGAGGCGGACTACGCCGTGATAAACGAAGTCTCTGCCAATTGTTGTTCCGCTTAAAAATAAAAAAACTGATTTGTGTTGAGAGTATTGTTGGAAAAAGTGCAGCGTAGAGTATTCCTTTTTAACCCTGCAGGTAAAACTTGTTCTGCAAATAATGGAAACGCAGACACGGGATTTTCAAAAATTTGGCAAAACTCCTTTAGCAAATAATCCGGTTGTAGTTGTAAGAAAATCAAATAATGCCCAGAAGAAAATTGAAATTATTATTCCCCACTTGGCAATGTTTCCGGATTTTGCAGCGTAGCATCGTTGATGAAAACCAGGATCAGCGAATGTCCAAAGAGCAATTAAAAACCATACAATTAGAAATGTTGGTGACATTCCACCCGTAACTTTCAAATGATTTTCCGGAAGAGTTGATGAAAGAAATTCAACAGTTCCGAACTTAACTTCCAAAAAAATCACAATAAGAATAAATCCTGCAAACATTACAAAGAACTGAAACACGTCGACGTAAACGTTTGACCGAAAGCCACCTTTTTTATCAAATAAAGAAGTGACAAAAGCAGTGCAATGAATAGCGAAGGAAGCAGATCGATTCCAAAAATTAAATGAAAGCAGATTTCCTGTCATCAAAAGATACGGTGCAGGCGAAACCAGAATAAAAACTACTATCGGCGGAGATCAGTCCGACATTTCTTCCATGAGCCTTCGGTTGGTTTCTTCGGGAATTGTAAAGAGTGAGGCTTCCCTGATTTTCTTAGCGAAGAAGAGAGCGAACACAAATGCAAAAATGTAGTATGGAAATCCTTGTGTAAACCAGCTAACTAAACCGTAACGGTAAGTAAACTCCCCTACCCCGAGTATCCCGCCATACCAGGTAGAAGCGGTTACTGCAACAAATAAAAACAAACTCAGCTTTCTTCCGGAAAAGAGGTAGTCATTCGCATCTGCGACTGTTTTTTCTCCCGGTGTAAAATCCAATGAACAGAACTGCTGCAAGAAAAACACAAGGATTATAATAAAATCGAGGGGGCTAAAAGAGATCATACTTTATCATAAGATTTATATCACGAATAATGAAGATAACGCCGTTCCTGATTATAAACTTCACCGGATTTTTCTTGGCGATATTGCTAGTATTCTCTCTCACTCCAAACGGAAGGGAAACATTTTGTAGTTCATATTGCAATCCTTGCGAGGAGATTTTTGTTTTTTCTGAAATACCGTAAAGAGAAATTGTTTCTCCTGGAAATGTTTTTAACTCCACGTTTCCTGTGTATGCTTTAAGAAATGAATTTTCAGCAATTAGCGAGATGTTTATTTGTGGATAAAATTTCAAGACAATACCAAGATTGCAGAATGTGTGGTCAAGTCGATTTCCTGTTACACCGACAAGTAAAGCTTCATCATATTTATTTCTATGAGCATACTTAAGGCATTTCTCAACATCGGTATCATTTTGCCTTTTCAGCCGGATGATTTTTTTCAATAATTTAAATTCTTTTAATGCTTCAGAAGAGATTAAATCCAGATTCCCAATGATGACATCCGGAATAAGTTTCATTTTTAATGCTGAGTTTGAACCACCATCAGCACAGATCAATTTGCTGTATCCTTTTCTTCTGAAAAAAAGTAATTATACTTTTTTTTAGGCGGTTTTCCATTTGCGAGTATGATGCATTTTTTCATAATTATTTCTTAGCTTTATTCCGAACCTGCCTGTCGTGTACTACTTCAGTAATTCGGTAACATTGCGGAGGCAGTCTAAAGGAGTTAAATAATTTAAAGAACCATGACGACGTTGATAATTATAACGATATAAATAACTACTAATTTCCGATGATAAAGTATCTAAAGATTGACCAAAGTTCAAATGGATTAAACATTCTTGATGTAAGATCCTCCAAAAACGTTCAATCTTACCATTGGATTGAGGATGATAAGGTCGAGTGTAGGTATGATCAATACCAACGATATTAAGCATAGTTTCAAAGAAATGAGTTCTTTTAGCTTTTTGAGAAGTAAAAGCAGTAAACTCAACACCGTTATCAGTCATAACCCGATCTGGCTGGATGCCGTGAGCTAAGAAGAAACGAACAGAATGAAAAAATGCTTTTGAAACTTCAGCTGCATTTATTGCAGGGATCACCTGTAGATAAGCTAATCGGCTGTGATCATCTATGATGCCGAACAGATAGTATCTTTTTCTGTCCTGCATTATCGATTTAGCAAGATGATAAGTATCTGCGTGAAGAAGTTCACCAGGATACTTTTTAACATAGCGTTTAATTTTTTGTTTTCTTTTAGCATTTAATGGATATCTCTTAAAAGTTCTATAAATCGTTGAAACAGAAGGATGAAAATCAAACTTGTTCTTTAATAAATGGAATATTTCAAATTCGTTAGCACCAAGTCTGCGACGAATTTTAATAATTATTCGTTCTTCTTCTTTGGTAAGAAGTTTATACTTACCAGGTCTAGGACCTCTTTTATGTGGAAGAAGAGCAGATTGATCTTTACCAGATTTAATCCATCGTTCGTAATATTTCCTTATATCCTTACGATGGATATGGTGAACTTCACAGAGCTGATTAACAGTCTTAAAAACGGAAAAGTTACCAGCTTTAATTTTTTCATAATCGCGCAAAATGGTTAACCATTTTGCAGTAATAGCATTGATTGTTGATTTGTTCATAATAACACCAGATTATCATTTATAAGATAACTCCGGTGTTACCGAAATGCTGAAGAATTATACTGTCGGCAGACAGC
>JAXHLB010000010.1:0-41155 GCA_034522695.1 Ignavibacteriaceae bacterium
CCTCAGCTTTCACTTTATTCGAGAATGGTCAGAGCAAACAGAGGCGGATTGCGGGTTAACTCTGAATAGTTCCTACACAAACAAGAGACTGTCTCAAAAGGTCGGTTCGTCAATACGAACGAAGTGAAGTAATCTCAATTTTATGTAGAAACAAAAGATTGCTTCATCATAAATTCCTCGCAATGAATACTCTAATGACTTTTAAGACCACCACTGAAAAACACTTAATTTTAGCTTCTTAATAGTTGCCCATCTAACCTAATTTACTTCTCGAAATTAGGAATCCATCAAACTCTTATCTTCTTAAATCTGACAAGATAAAAACCTTGTTTTAGCTCAAAATCCTTTTAATACAAGGACTTCCGATGGCATATATGTTGTCAAAACTATATTAAAAATAAATCCCCCTTCATTTTGAAAGCTAAAGAAAATGATTAAAGGAACAGTAAAAATTGATGGCGTTATTTGCAAAGGCTGCGAGCTTTGCATTATTTCATGCCCGCAAGATGGACTTCGTCTCTCATCACACTTCAATGAAAAAGGCTACCGCTTTGTTGAACTGATTGAAGAGAAGTGCACAGGCTGTACTAATTGTGCACTTGTTTGTCCGGAAGCAGCGATCACAGTTTACAGACAGCCAAAGCCGGCAAAGAAAGTTGCTGCAAAAGAGTGAGTTCATCTTTAAAGAAAAATAGTTAAAGGTTTTATAATGGAAGAGAAAAAAAACAAAACTAGTGAAGCAAAATTAATGAAAGGCAACGAAGCTCTTGCCGAAGCTGCCATTCGTGCTGAGATTGATGCTTACTTTGGTTATCCGATTACTCCGCAGTCAGAAGTTCTTGAATATCTGAAAGAGAAATCCCAAAACGCCATGGATTGGTTCTTCAGGCAGAAAGTGAGATAGCATCAATCAATATGATTTATGGTGCAGCAGGTGCAGGTGCGAGAGTTATGACTTCATCATCAGGTCCGGGAATAAGTTTGATGCAGGAAGGACTTTCATACATTGCTTCTGCTCAGTTGCCTTGCTTAGTTGTTAATGTTGTTAGTGGTGGTCCAGGTCTGGGAACAATTCAACCATCACAGGGAGATTATTTCCAGGCAGTAAAAGGCGGCGGACATGGTGATTATCATTTAATTGTTTTAGCTCCTGCTTCAGTTCAGGAAATGGCTGATTTTGTTTTTGAAGGATTTCGTTTTGCTGAGAAGTACAGAAATCCCGCAATGATTTTAACTGATGGTGCACTTGGTCAGATGATGGAAAAAGTAATTCAACCCGAAGAAGGATCATTACCAAAAATTGCAACACCCTGGGCAACTACAGGTAAACACAAAAGAAAGAGAACACAACATTATCACTTCACTATTTATCAAACCCGAAGAGATGGAATCTGTAAATCTTCAATTGCAGGAAAAGTACAGGAAGATTGAAAAAGAAGAAGTGAGGTTTGAAGAAATAAAAACAGAAGATGCAAACATTATTTTGGTTGCTTTTGGATTATCGTCACGCATCTGTCAGAAGACAGTTGATCTTGGAAGAGAAAAAGGGAATTAAAATTGGATTACTAAGACCAATCACTCTCTATCCTTATCCATACAAAAGATTAAATCAATTAGCTGATCAGGTTGATTTTATGATGTCAGTTGAAATGAATGCCGGACAAATGGTTGAGGATGTGAAGCTTGCTGTTGAAGGAAAAGTTCCGGTTCACTTTACAGGAAGAATGGGAGGAATGATTCCTTCACCGGATGATGTGCTTCATGAAAATTGAATCAATTCTGGACAAACAAAATGTCCTTCAGGATTAAAAGAGTTTAATAGGAGATTAAGATATGTCAATAGAAAGACCATCAACTTTAGATTTTCCGCCGGATGCCGAAGGAATGGAAATGGTCTATTGCAGACCGGAAACATTAACGGACACTCCATTTCATTATTGCCCTGGATGCGGACACAGTGTTGTTCACAGAGTTTTGATGGAAGTCGTTGAAGAATTGGGAATACAGGATAAGACAATTGGTGTTGCACCAGTCGGCTGCTCTGTTTTCGCTTATCATTATATGAATATTGATATGCAGGAAGCAGCACACGGAAGAGCAAGTGCAGTTGCAACCGGAATAAAAAGAGTTTTACCTGATACATTATGTTTTTTCTTACCAGGGAGACGGCGACCTTGCAGCAATTGGTACAGCAGAAACAATTCATACCGTCAACAGAGGAGAGAACATCTTAATGGTGTTCATCAACAACGGTATTTATGGAATGACCGGTGGTCAGATGGCTCCGACTTCTTTAATCGGGCAGGTTACAACGACATCTCCTTATGGTCGTGATGTTAAAATGGTTGGACATCCATTAAAAATAGCAGACCTGCTTATTCAATTGCCGGGTGCATATTATGTAACACGACAGGCAGTTCATAATCCAAATGCTGTCAGAAAGTTGAAGAAAGCTTTTGAGAAATCATTCCAGTATCAAAAAGAAGGAAAAGGAACCTGCTTTGTTGAAGTGGTTTCAAATTGTCCTTCCGGCTGGAGAATGACACCGGTTGAATCAATCAAGTATCTTGAGGACACAATGTTTCCTGCTTATCCGCTTGGTGATTTAAAAGTTCCGGAAAAAGTTTAAAGGTTTTTAAGGGAAGAAAGAAAGAGGAATTTACTAATGCGAAAAGAACATGAAATAATTTGTGCTGGTTTCGGAGGGCAGGGAGTGCTTTCAATGGGAAGCATTATTGCCTATGCAGGAATGATTGAAGGGAAAGAAGTAAGCTGGATGCCTTCTTACGGACCGGAGATGAGAGGCGGAACAGCAAACTGTATTGTCATCGTTGCTGATGCAAGAATCAGTTCACCAATCATAACAAAGTTTGATTCTGCAATTGTTCTTAACCAGCCGTCACTCGATAAATTTGAGAAAGCAGTAAAGCCGGGAGGATTGCTGTTGTATGAACAGTCAACAATTATTCATCCTCCAACAAGAGAAGATATTGATGTTGTTTGCGTGCCTGCTATTGAAGAAGCAGATAAGCTTAAAGCAAAGCAGGTTGCCAATATGATAATGGTTGGTGCGTTTCTGGAGAAAAGACCGATCGTAAAAATCGAAACAATAGTTAGTGCTCTTAAAAAAGCATTACCAGAACACAGGCATCATCTGATCCCTGTAAATGAATTGGCTCTGAAGAGAGGAAAAGAACTGGTTCACTTAAATGAGAAAATAACAGCTTAATAAAAACCTGAGGAATAACCATGTCAGAAACCGGAATAAACTGCCAGCACGCTTGTAAAAACACTTGTGCAAGCCTTAACGAAGCTCTCCGGAAGGAAACAGCTATCATTAAATATTATGAAGGAGTTCTTGCAGAATGTACTATGCCGGAGGTGAAGACATTTATGGATGAGCTGGTTGAGGAAAAGCGCAAGGTTATTCTTCGACTCATTCAGAAATTGAATGAAATACACGTCCGTTCGCAGGCAATTGATGGTATAACATCAAGCTTTAATAATATTGATGGATAATGCATATTTGATTGACATCACAGGTATGAATGGTTATATTTGCGAGCCTAAAATTGAAAACAGAAAAGCTAAGTTCTTAAAAAAATTATATCGCGGGCCGTATTAAAAAAGTTTTAATGCGGGATAAAGTGGAGAATGAGTAGCGCGTCGGGTTTATACCGATAAATAAAATGAAAATTATATCGCGGGGTGGAGCAATTGGTAGCTCGTCGGGCTCATAACCCGAAGGTTATAGGTTCAAGTCCTATCCCCGCTACAATGGGCCTAATGGAGGAGTCCTAAATTATCTAAAGGATTGGTGAAGGTTGTAGGTTCGGAATTCCGATTAGATTGAGGACTTTTTATTTTAAAATATGAAAAATTTTTATGTTATTAAAAGTTCAGAAGGATATTATTACACTGGTATGATGAAGATTTATAATGAAATTATCAGAAAATAATAATAAAGAGTAAATCCTTTGGAAAAGGGGTAAATTGGAAGATATATTGAGGAATATGAAAGAAAAGAAGTATAAAAAGAAAGGTTGGATGAAAGTGGTGAGGTAAAAATTATTGAAAGAAAAGGTTAAGTAAAGGTTTAGGTTAATCCGAAAAGTCGGGACTATAGCCCTACAAAGTAAGCCAAGAAATTATTCTGAGCTTTTATTTTTTATAAAACAATTCTCAAAGACAGATTGATTACCCCAAACCATAGTTGAGTAATCAAAATAATAATCAATCCAGTTGGAAGATAAGTCTCCAGACTTTCTTTCTCTTCCTTAATAATTGTTTCAATATTGACCGGAATTGTATATCAGTTATAAAACCTTTTAAGGAGTATAATGGCAGGACCACAGGTGCACTTTTTCTTAAGAACCACTCTTTTAATCCCTCTTGTTGTGTTTCTCTTCCAAGTTTGATTTTTAAATCTGTGACTTCTTTCATTAACTGATAAGCAACAGCCCAGCCTAAAAGCATAAAAGCAAACAGAAAAAATGATATAACTGGTTTAGCAAAGTCATTGACCATAGCTGTATAATCTGGATTCATAGCATTTCCCTCTAACTTAATTCATCTTTGTAAGTGAAAATAGTTTTTAGTGCATAGCTTTTATTTGATATACAAAGCAATAGTGAGAGTGACTCAGATGTGTATAATAATAAAAAGCATAGCACCCCTCAATTATTCAATAGCTATATCTTAATGCCAATTCCCATGCCATTTATTTAATAACTTTTTGCATTAGTACGAATAACATTTTGTCTCTAAACGATAACCATTATTAAATCTTGAATTTTTCTGAATCAAAATAAATCACGTTGGTGAAGTGAGGTTTATAGATTGACAAAACAGTTTATTTAGAAGCATTTCAAACAAGATCGGAAGAAGTGGAGTTTGAGATGTGTTTTAAGATTAGTGTGGTGTCCGTCAGAGGAGGGAAGTTGTTGCTTTATTCAAATTAATCCTTCCTGAAAAGCACAATTCTGTTTGTGTTTGTTCCAACATCATTATTACTTATTCCCCAGATGTTTGCAGTCTTGGTAAACTCCTGCAGGTTTATGACAACACCAAGACACTCAAAGCCAGCTTTGATACCGACTGGAACGATATGTTCGTCCAGTTTTACTTTCCCTCGTCTAACTTCACCGACTTCAAATGCAACACAACCATCTCTTTTAGTTATTCGATAAAGTTCCCGGAAAACTTCTCCCATTACTTTTTCCCATTCATCTATTTTTTTTGAGATCGTTATATTCCGGGCTACTTCATCCGCATCGATATTATTAAACCAGCATCGCAGCCAGTTATCTTCAGCATAATTCACAATATCCAGAAACGGCGGAGAAGTAACTGTAAGTTGAACGGAATTGCTTTTTATCTTTGTAGTAGTTCGTGCATCTTCATTCAGAAATTTAGCTTTGGTACCTATTCTTTTTAGTTGATCGATGAGTTTTTCATTTATTCCGGAAGTGAGGTCACGAGACTTTTTCAGAATTATGAATTTAACATCTTTGTATGCAGGTTTCTGCTTTCGCAGCTTGTTTATTCTTCTCTGTCTTTCCTGTGTAACAGCCTGGTTGGGAGGTAAAGTGTAAACCGAGAAAAAGTTTTTTGAATGACCCGTTAACCTGTTCGTCGCAATCATTCTGATCCACTCATCGACGAAATCTTCTTTGCCATTCTTCTTATTTCTGATAAGATAATTTCGTAAAGAAACAATCTCCGATTCGGTATCCTGATGATAGAACATTGACAGATCAATATCTGCTTTTAATCTATTCCTGAATTTTATTTTTTTCAATCGCTCTTCGATTTCTTCGTGTGAAGGAATGGACAATCTTGGTCTGGAGAAAACCGTACTTAATGGGTTGATATCATTTGCGATAATATTTCTATTCAGTAACGCAGCTTCAATAATTGTTGTTCCTCTTCCCGCAAATGGATCATAAACAACATCATTTTCTTTCGTCAATAATTTTATGAAGAAACGCGGCAGCTCAGCTTTAAAACAAGCTCTGTAAGATACTTCGTGAATTGGATTGCTCTGCCTTTGCTTTGATGTCCAGAATTCATTTATAAATTTTGGAATACGTATTCCTTCTACTTCAAAATATTCTACGATTGTTTTTTTTCTTTTCGAGAGAACATTTGAATCATCAAGAATAAATTCAGAGAGATAAGTATGCAGTTCTTTATTAGTTAACATTTAAATTTTTTTTGTAATCTACTTGGCAATTAAATTATAAATAGCTGACAGTAAATCTCTCGTATTTACATGAAAAGTACAAGCCGCACGTAAAATATTCCATCAAAGGTGTCTCTTAAGAACAGCTTATTTTATGCAAAAAATAGCAAAAATCGAACTTTCCTGGTAATCAGAACAAAAGTAGTGTTTATTAGAGTTAATCAGCCAATTTATCAGAGCAAGATACAAGCAGTATTTTTTTTATTGGGATTGAGGAAATTTATCAGCGAGAGGGAGTAAGAAAATTTTTATGAGTTGCTATCTTTAACTTTTAACAATTTCGATTATCGGTCTGTGTTCCCATGCCAGTTCTTTTCTCAGGCTGGATATGTCAGACTTCGGCGTATGAATTTCAATTGGTATGTTAATATTGAAATCAAAACTTAGCTGGTCAGATTTTAATGGTATCGAATTTCTTTTTCTTCTTTTCTTCATCAAAAAAAACGGTGAGTAGAACTTTTTTGGTTTGCAGTATTAGTAATTAAAATTTCTAATACAAAAGTGAAAATAAATCTTCACTTAATCAAATTAAATCGTAAAAATTTTTATTTAAAATAAAAAGCCGGGATGATTATCCCGGACTGTGGAGAAGAGATGAAGAATAAATTTTTATTTTAAGGCTGTTTTCGCAACATCCACATTTATTTCTTCACCAATTAATTTGCTTTTAAGGTATTCGCTGTAAAAATTTGCACAAAGTTTGCTTACTCTTTCACTATCATCAAATCTAATGGATTGTTTTACTGCTTGAATTGCAATTGGTGAACCAATTTTGTATAAGGCTAATGCAGCAGCGATCCTCATTTCTTCATTTTCATCTTGGTGTAAAATTTTTAATAATGGAATCAGTGCTTTTGATAACTTTAATTCACCAATCATATAAGCGCTGCTGCTTTTCAAACCGAGATTTTCTGAATTTAATCCTTCCATAAGACTCGCAACAGTGTTATCCGTAATTTTAGCTTTTACCTTTGGCTTTGCTGATATATCAGTTGTGGTGATTGAAATGATTATCAACAACAAAATTGTAAGTGTAAGTTTCATTTTAAGTCTCCTTTGTTTGATTTCTTTTAATTGAAATATATACTCGTTTTAACCTCGGGTGTTAGCGAATTCTGTAGAACGGCAGATTGATATTATAAACGGTGCTTTATCACTGCTTGCAGAATTAATAATTACTTAACAAACAGAGTAAGTTTTGAATGGTTTTATTAATTATCTTTGATAAAAGATTTTAAAGAAAATTATTAAATGAATATCAGCAGAAAAACGATAGTTAGCTCAATTTGGTTTTCCCTCGAAGTTGTGGGAATATTTATAGTTATTCAGTTAATCAGGTTTGTAATAGGCAATCTCGATGCTATTTATAGCGGACTATCACTCGTCCTTATAGCATCAGTACTTTTTCTTGTTGCATTCCTTATTGCAAGAAGCAAAGATCGTCGCCACAAAAGACCAGGGACAAAAACTTATACAGGAATGTTGAGCTAGTAAAGCCTGCAATTCGAGTCGTTTTTAAGTTTTATTCTCATAATGGCTTATCCTTAAATAATTAACCCGCCACTCATCAATAATTGCTTGAATTTTATCAGATTTATGCAATGATTTCATCTGTTCAGAAAAAAATTTTTACGTTTTTTACGGAGGAAAAATGAAATATCATATCAAGTATTATTTTAGTTATATTTGTTTGTTTCATTTTTAATTTGGGCTGTGATGACCAGTCATCACAACTAAAAATAGCAAATGAAAAATATACGCTTGAAAACGGATTGCAAGTTATTTTGCATGAAGACAAATCAGATCCCGCGGTTGCAGTAGCGGTTCTTTACCATGTTGGCTCTAACAGGGAAGTGAAAGGACGCACAGGTTTTGCCCATCTCTTCGAGCACATAATGTTCCAGGAATCTCAACATATTCCACAGGATCAATTCTTTAAAAAGATTCAAAATGCTGGAGGAACTCTTAACGGAGGAACGTGGAATGATGGTACAATTTATTTTCAAGTTGTGCCGAATAATTCTCTTGAGATGGTTTTGTGGATGGAGTCTGACAGGATGGGATTTCTATTAAGCACTGTAACGCAGGAAGCTTTTATGAATCAGCAATCTGTTGTGCAGAATGAAAAAAGACAGCGGGTAGATAATGAACCTTATGGTCATACAAGCTATGTGATTAATAAATTGTTGTATCCGGAAAATCATCCTTACAACTGGCAGACGATCGGTGAAATGGAGGATTTAAGGAACGCAACACTAGCCGATGTTCATGAGTTCTTTAAAAAATGGTACGGACCAAATAATGCTACATTGGTTATTGCAGGTGATTTTGATAAAGAACAAACCAAGAGTCTGATTGAAAAATATTTTGGTGAAATTAAAAAAGGTGAAGCAGTTGAGCCGCTCAGCCCCATGCTGGTTACACTTGACGAAACAAGAAAAGCATATCACGAAGATAATTTTGCTAAATCTCCTGAACTGAACATCGTCTTTCCAACTCCACAGCAATTTACAAAAGATGATTATGCGCTTAAATTTTTCGGTGAGCTATTTGCACAAAGTAAAAAGTCTCCACTTTATAATGTTATTGTTGAAGAGAAAAAGCTGGCACCATCAGTTACGGCATATCAGAGCTCACAAGAAATTGCCGGAGAATTTACAATAACAATCAGAGCATTCCCGGATAAGAGTCTGGATGATGTTGAAAAAGCAGTTATGGAAGCATTTGAAAGATTTGACAAAGAGGGTTTCACTGATAAAGATCTGAATCGTGTCAAAGCAAAGATAGAGACCCAATTCTACAGTCAGATTTCAAGTGTGCTTGGAAAATCTTTTCAGCTGGCAAGCTATAATACTTTTACAGGCTCACCGGATTTTGTTACCACCGATCTTAAGAATCTGCTCAGCGTTTCCAAACAAGATGTGATGAATGCTTATGATAAATACATAAAGAATAAACCATACGTTGCTACCAGCTTTGTCCCAAAGGGTAGTGCTCAGCTTATTGCAGCAAATTCTGAAAAATATCCTGTGGTTGAGGAAAAAATTGAAGAGCAGGATGTTATTGCAATGAACCAAGGAGAAGATATGGGTTCCGACAAGATTAAGGTTGAAACAATTGAATCCAGTTTCGACAGAAGTGTTGAACCCCCAGCAGGGCCGGAGCCCTTAATAAAAATTCCTGAAATCTGGAAGGATGAACTTTCAAATGGATTAAGAGTTTATGGTATCGAACAGAACGAACTTCCGCTTATTAATTTTTCAATAACAATTAAAGGCGGTTTGATGCTGGATGATATCAATAAAGTAGGAGCAGCAAATTTAATGTCGGATATAATGATGGAAGGAACAAAGACCAAAACCCCAGTCGAACTGGAAGAAGCCATTGATGATTTGGGTGCAAGCATAAATATGTATACAACGAAAGAGTCAATAGTTATTGATGCTAATTGTCTGGCATCCAAATTCTACGATGTTTACGGTCTGGTGGAAGAAATCCTTTTTGAGCCAAGATGGGATGAAAAAGAATTCGAAAGGATAAAAAGAGAAACAATAGAGAGAATAAGCCGGAGTAAAGCCGATCCTACTGTTGTAGCTTCAAGAGTATTTGATAGATTAATTTATGGTGATAAAAATATATTCTCTAAAAATATTTCAGGCACTGAAGAATCTGTAAATTCAATTTCAATGAGTGATCTTAAAGCATTTTATGATAGCTACTTTGTACCAAATCTTTCAGTAATAACTATTGTTGGCGATATTAGTGAAGATAAAGCTGTATCAACATTTCAATCTCTCGAAGTCAAATGGAAAAAGAAAAACGCAGAGATAAAAGAGTTCGCACTTCCGCCAAAACAGCAGATTGCTGCCCTTTACTTTGTGGACATTCCGGATGCAAAGCAATCAGTTATAAGAATTGGAAATATAAGTCTGGCTTATACGGATCAGGATTACTACCCGGCAACTGTGATGAATTACAAACTTGGAGGAAGCTTTACCGGAAATGTAAATCTTATTTTGCGTGAAGAAAAGGGTTATACTTACGGTGCAAGAACTTCATTTACGGGTTCACTTTATCCTGGCTATTTTGTCGCAACCTCGAGCGTAAGCTCCAATTCAACTCTTGAATCGGTTCAGATATTTGTGGAAGAAATGAATAAATACCGTGAAGGTGTTCCATCTTCAGATCTTGAGTTCACCCGGAATGCGCTTGTCAGATCGAATGCAAGAGCATTTGAAACACTTGGCGCTCTTCGGGGAATGTTGAATAACATCGCAACTTATAATCTTGCTTTTGATTACGTAAAACAAAGAGAAGACTTTGTCAGGAATTTCACACAAGATCAACTTAAAGAACTCGCACAAAAATATATCGAACCAAATATCATGACTTATTTGATTGTCGGTGACGCTAAAACTCAGCTTGAGCCATTAAAACAGCTTGGCCTGGGAAATCCTGTACTTTTGGATAGAGATGGAAATCCGCTCTGATTTTTTTAGCTGATATGTTAAATTAAGGCTGTTCCTATATGTGAACAGCCTTTTTTATTATCAAAACATTGATAATGAGCATTCTACTTCTTAATTTAATTTCAGCTTCTTTTAAAGCTTTGTAGGAAACAATAAAAGTGCAGCAATGAAAGAATTTTTCAGCGTTCAGGAAGTAGCAAAACTGCTGGACATAAGTCACTCGGGAGTCTTATATCATATTCGCTCGAAGAAGCTTAAGGCTCAGCAGGTTGGAAAGATTTATATAATCTCTAAAGAAGATTTTGGTGATTTTCTTAAAAAACACCGCGAACCAAAGAAGAAAATCAAAGGCACTCAAACAAAGCTTGATCTTTAAAATTCACTCGTTGCAAAATTTTAGAACTTCCTTTTTGTAGACATTCAACTCTTTGGCACTTGCACCCGCAAGTTTTTTTATAGAATAACAGTAAGCAAAAATTATAGGGATGATCATATTCTCACTACCCGAATAAAATATATTTATCTCATTTACAATATCTTCGAGTGAAATTTCCTCTGACTTTCCTTCCTCAAGGAGCTTGTTCATATCATCTCTGCAGCTAAGCGATGCAATCTCCGGATGTTTTTCCTCTGTCAAGCGGTATCTATCCAGAATCGAACCAAGATAATTTTCTTTTGAAGTGCTGTAAAACTGAACCGGATCTTCCATACTAATCCAGGTGTAACCATTCTCTGCGTCTTTGGTGTAGCGTTCTGACTGCGGAAATGCATTTGCAGCAAAGAATAAAAACAGTACAAACAAATATTTAGGTTTATTCATAATCATATAATTATTCAATCGGACCTAAAAGCAATTCAAAATGTTTGAGGAGATGGTTAATGTCGCTTTGTATCCAGTCTTCGTCCTTTTGTGTTGCTTCAATGTCAACAACCCTCAGAATTTCATATCGTATCTGCAATGTAACCCTGTTTCCTTTTATGAATACTTTGCTGCTCCTGTTTACCGTCGTTCTCTGGACTGTTCCAAGTACGCTTGTCGAAAAACTTTTGTTTTCAAAAATCGGGCTTTGCTTTATGATGTCATTGATCATTTCAGCATCAACGTCGCTGTCAAGTTCGTAAATGGCAGTGCAGTAAGTGACCATTTCTTTAAGCCCGCCGCTTAGTTCTATTTTCTTTTTCATGATATTATCCTTTAATTAAAAATTCATCCTGATTTTATTGCAGAATCTACAATAATAATTATTATGTTTAAAGAGATGCTGAAATGAATTCAGCATAAATGCAATAACAAATACAAACCTATGGCATCACATCTTCTTAGTAAATCATCCTTCATTAAAGGGCTTCAGTGCGAAAAACACCTCTTTCTTTATAAATATCATTACGATGAGATGGATGAGCTTTCCGAAATGCAGAAGGCGATATTTAAAAGAGGAACTAACGTTGGAGAACTTGCGCACAAGTTGTTTCCGGGAGGAACGATTGCCGCACAGGGTGATCCGCCAAAATATGATTTGGCATTAAAGAGAACTAAAGAACTTATCAATGGCGATGCGAAAGTAATTTACGAAGCAGCTTTTATGTTCAATGAAGTTCTTTCAATTGCTGATATTGTTGTAATGGAAAAAGGAGGTGCTAAAGTTTATGAGGTTAAAAGTTCCACTTCAGTTTCGGAGACATATATAAATGATGCGGCGTTGCAATATTATGTTATTTCGAATCTGGGAATCAGAGTGAAAGACTTTTCCATCATCTATATCAACAATCAATATGTAAGAAAAGGAGATTTGAATTTAGAGGAATTGTTTACAACTGAATCAGTGCTCGAACTGATTTTGCCTTTGCAGAAATTAGTTAAGGAAAATGTGGACAGGTTTAAGAAAGTTATTTTAAAGAAAAAGATGCCCGACATTGAAATTGGTGAGCACTGCTATAATCCTTACACTTGCGGATTTTTCAATTACTGCAGAAAACATATTCCCGAAGATTCAATTTTTGATTTTTCCGGAATGCACCTTGCGAAAAAGTATGAGCTTTATAGAAACGGAATAATAAGACTTGATGATGTGCCGGAAGATTATTCTCTCAACAAAAACAACAGGCTCCAGTTAGAGGTTTATAAAAACGGAAAACCATTAATAGATAAAAAGGCAATTAAAAACTTTCTATCTGATTTGAATTATCCTCTTTACTTTATGGATTTCGAAACCTTCCAGCCGGCAGTTCCATTGTTTGATAATTCAAAACCATACCAGCAGATTCCATTTCAGTATTCTGTCTTCTTGAAGAAAAACAAGAACAGTGAAGCTGAGCATTATGAATTCCTTGCTGAACCGGGCGAAGACCCAAGAAAAAAGTTTATTGAGAGTTTATTAAAAGTAACAAAAGGTAAAGGCGATGTTCTTGTTTATAACAAGACATTTGAAATTACCAGGCTGAATGAAATTGCACGGGACTTTCCTGTGTTTGCTGATGAGATTGAAAAGCTGATTTCCAGAATTAAAGACCTGATGATTCCTTTCCAGAAAAAATATTATTATGCACCGGAGATGAAAGGCTCATATTCTATTAAAGCTGTTCTTCCTGCGCTTGTTCCTGAATTAAGCTATGATGAACTGGAAATTAATGAAGGTGGTCTTGCATCTGTAGCTTATGAAAGTCTGCAAACAGAAACCGACTTAATGTTCATTGCAGAAATAAAACAGCAGTTGCTGGAGTATTGCAAACTTGATACTCTAGGAATGGTGAGAATATTGGAAAAATTAGAAGCTTTGATAGATAAAAAATAAAATTCCATCCTTCTTCTCTTGCCCATTTGAAAAATCTAGATCAGTTTGGAACTGGTCGCAAAACATTTGGGTAATCAAATTAATCATGAACTGTGGGACCTTAAGAAGTTCATTGTACCACAGTGGTAACGAGTCGCTCCATCTTTGAAAAATCGCTCTCACCAAGTAGAATGAATTTTCATAAAGCAAAAGCAGGTTCTTTTTTAGAAACGAAAAAAATGATTCTCTGCCGTTAAACCTGCTTTGCTCAGGCGGGATTATTACGAATAAAGGTTGAAGTAGAATTAATATTTAAGTTTGCGATAAACTAGTCTGACACAATTGGCGTTGGAAGATCAACGCCTCACTTCTTTTAATCCGATTATCATCTTTCCCAATCAAATCCGCTCAATTTATTTCAGGTACTGAAATTGGTTATTAAATAATGAGGTGGCTTGTGGTGTGGTTGGTGGAAAAAAATTATTATCACCTTTAGTTATTCCCATCAATCAATAGTGTAATTCTATTCACAAATAAAAATTGTGAAAGGCAACTTCATAATGTTACATTTTAAAATATTCCTCTCTTTAATTGTTTCTTTCTTGCTGTCCAGCACATCCAATTCACAATTTCATATTTCTCTGATAATACATTTTAATGCATGTATGGAGATAACTGCCTTCAAAAATCCAAATAATACTGTATGGATTAGTGGCTTAATTAACACGTTTATGGAATTGATTGGTATGACAGCAGCCCTGATTAAAGAGAGTGATTATCAATGTGTTATGAGGGATGGCGTAATGAATAATTAAAATTAGAATAATCAAATCGGATTCTCAAGAACTATCGTAATAGATGAGATTAAATCCGACTTCGTTTTAGACCACACCGAATCAATATAAATAAAGAGTTCGGGTAATTCCCGAATATGATGCAACTCTTTAAATGATTGAGGAGAGATATGAAACTATTTAATTCCTTTGTGGTGCTAATGTTATTCTTTTATGCTCCTTCCGTTTTACCAACATCTGTCAATGGTAGATTTATTGTCCTGGATATCAATAGTTCAAAAATCACTGTTCTACTTCAAATCAACACGGATACAGGTACAGATGATCTTGGCGGAGCGACTATTGTTTTTGGTTTCGACACAACTGCCATTTGTTTTACCAGCAATCCGGTTAAGAATGTAGATTATGTTTCTCATACCTTTTGCGGAGGGAGTTACTCACCGGCAACAGTAACCAGACCAATGAAAAACCAAATCTGGGTAAACATAGATCTGCCTTTTAACAATAACAATCATGGAACATTGGTGGCTGCAAGCCCCGAATGGACTGATATTGTCACAATTTATTTCGATGTTGTAGATCCTAACGGTACTGCAAATCTCTTTTGGTTTTCGACAAGTTCTTTCTGGGGAATTTATGACGCAGACAATGCGACCTTATGGGAGGTTGGTAGATTTGAGGATCTTGTTACGCCACTTCCCGTTGAGCTTAGTTCTTTTACTGCTGTATTTAGTGACGGAACAGTGCAGCTAAAGTGGATAACCGAGACCGAAGTAAATAATTATGGATTTGACATAGAAAGAAAAGTAGAAAAGCAGGAGTGGACTCAAATTGGGTTTCTTGCAGGTTATGGAAACAGTAATTCTCCAAAGACATACTCTTTTACTGATAATAATTTAATCGGCGGGAGTAAATTTCAGTACAGGTTAAAACAAATTGATACTGATGGACAGTACAAATATTCTGAAACGATTGAAGTTGAGATTAGTCCAGGGAATTTTACGCTCTATCAAAACTATCCGAATCCGTTCAATCCAAGTAACAAAAATAAAATATACAATTCCGGCCTCATCCGTAGAGACGTCATCGCGATGGACAAGGGACTCTACTGGTAACATTAAAAGTTTATGACATACTCGGCAACGAAGTCGCAACATTAGTAAATGAAGAACAAGCACCGGGAGTTTATGAAGTTGAGTTCAATATTCATTCTGACGAAGGTCAGAACCTGCCTGCCGGCAAGGCAGGTCTGCCGAGTGGAATATACTTTTATCAGTTAAGAGTTAGAGGTCCTGAAATAAATTCCCAAAAGGGGCAGGCAGGACGAGGAATGATCGAAACAAAGAAGATGATCCTTCTCAAATAAAAATTAAACTGCAAACAACCGATTCGAAAAAATTCGTAGCACAGATTATTCCGAAGGAATGGCTTAGCCACTAATCTGTGCTACATTTAATAATCGATTACTATTTATTCCATCCCGGAACTCTTCCCGGTGTCCACGGTGCACCGTAGCGTTCCATTTCGTATTCAAGATTTTTCAAATCAACTTCAAGCAGGTTCTTCAACTTTGTTAGTAGCGGCTCGAACTCTTCTGTTGCAACCTTATAAACATTTTGCTGGGTGGTTGTTGGTGCGCTGGTCGTTGACCAGATACCCCAGGCAAGCTCGTTTAGTCTGTCGTACACTGTTGGATAAGTAGGTTCGTTGCGGGGAGCTAATGTTTTATCCTGGAAAAGATGCTGAAGGATATCCTCGGTTTCTTTCTTAATCTTCAGTGCATTGTCCATCAAACTATTTGGCGCTTCGGGAGTTCTCTTGATTGCGTAAATAAGAACATCAGTTTTTGCTTTGAGATCATTGGCTGAATTTAGCGTACCTTCTACTGCACGATTTAGTTCACCAACTTTTTTGTGGAATGCAATCATTGCAGCACGATCCTCAGCAGGTAGAGTTGTATTGTTTAGAACTTTTGCTTCGAATGTCTGAGGTCCAGCAAGTTTTGTAAGGTCACCGTTAATGCTCATAAACATTTCGACAGAATATTTACCCGGCATTACAGGTGTGCCGCTTTCATTTTTATCTGTTACTGTTTTGACAGGATTGGTATCGGCATATCTTAAATCCCATGTTATTCTGTTGATGCCTTGCTTAATTCCTTCTTTCAATTTGCGAACAACATTGCCCTGTTCATCTGAAACTACAAAAAGCAGATATGATTTTTCTTCGCGGTCTTCTGCACGCAGATCATCCCACGCAGGATATTCAACTGGCTTGTTATCTTTTACAAGTTCTTTCTCTTTTTCCTGTCTGGTTTCTTTTTTAGTCTTCGGGGCTTCTTTTATATAGTAAGTGAAAGTTGCGCCGAAAGCAGGATTATCAGCTTTGAAAAATGATGAGCCCAGCGAACTGAATGTTGCGCTTCTTTTAACAAACATCAACGCATCCTTTACAGGGAAGAGCTTGTAATTTTCCTGTTCGAGAGTCTGTTCATCCAAATCTCTTAATGGCGAATAGTTATCAAGTATATAAAATCCTCTGCCGAATGTTGCAAGTGCAAGATCATTTTCTCTTTCCTGGATATCAAGATCTCTCACTGCTTGTGTCGGTAAATTTCCTTTTAGCTGAATCCATTTCTTTCCTCCGTTCATTGTGAAGAACGCGCCATACTCTGTTCCGATAAATAATAATTCAGGTTTGATATGATCCTGAGTGATTGCGTACACAACGTGTGGTTCTTTCAGATCGCCGGAAATTGATTCCCAACTGCTGCCTCTGTTTTTACTAACCAAAACGTACGGCTTGAAGTCTGCTCTTTTATGATTGTCGAAAGTTGCATAGACAGTGTTTGCATCAAATCGTGATGCATACAAGCAGCTTACATATGTCATCTCAGGAATGTCGGGGAATGATTCAATCTTTTTCCAGTTCTTACCGCCATCTTCTGTAACCTGAACTAGTCCATCATCAGTTCCAACATAAATCAATCCTTCGACTAAAGGTGATTCAGTCAATGAAACTATATTTCCATAAAAAGATGTGGAAGCATTTTTTGCAACTGCATCAACACTCCAGACTCTATCCATAATTGGAAGTTTATTTCTATCAACCTGTCTTGTTAAATCAGGACTGATTACTTCCCACGTGTTTCCTTTGTCATCACTTCTGAAAACTTTATTAGCAGCAGCATACAATCTGTTTGCGTGAGGACTGAGAATCAGCGGAGTATCCCAATTCCATCTATATGGTATTTCATCTTTACCTTCCTGCGGTTTTATGCTGACTGTCTCCCCGGATTGCAAATCATGTCTTGTTAGTCCGCCATACTGCCATTGGCAATAAATTATATTTGGATTATCAGGATCAGTTACTGCTTCATATCCATCACCGCCAACAAGTGGAATATAATCAGCATTAACAATTCCTTCTTCATTAATTGTTTGTGATGGAACAATCATACTGTTGTTGTCTTGTGTTCCACCCATTACACGATAAAATGGTTCGTGGTTATCTACACTTACTCTATAGAATTGAGTGATCGGCAAATTATCTTTGAAATGAAATGTCTGTCCACCATCAAATGTTTCATAGATCCCGCCATCACCTCCAATTAGAAAGTGATTTACATTGTTTGGATTTATCCAGAGTGCGTGATCATCAACGTGTCTTCCTTTTGTTGAAATTGGAGTAAAAGTTTTTCCTCCGTCGGTTGTAATCTGCGAGAAAGTGTCAGGAATATAAACTTTATTTACATCAACAGGATCGCAGAAAATTTCGCTGTAGTACTGCGCACTGGAGGATACAACTTCGCTCATTTTTTCCCAGGTCACTCCACGATTTGTTGATTCTATAAAATCCTCCTGTTTTACCCTGAGCCTCAATTATAGCGTAAATGAAATCAGGATTAACCGGTGATATAGCCAAACCAATTCTTCCAATATCACCTGTTGGTAAACCGTTTGTCAATTTGTTCCATGTTTTTCCTGCATCTGTTGATTTATGAATTGCACCTTCGGGACCGCCGTTCAGTAATGTCCAGACGTGTCTTCTTCTCTGGTATGATGCTGCATAAATAACATCCGGGTCTCTTGGATCCATAACAACATCTGTAACACCTGTGTTTTCACTGATGTAAAGAACAGAATCCCATGTTGCGCCGTAGTCTGTTGATTTATACAAGCCTCTGTCACCGCCCGGTCCCCACAATGGACCTTGTGCTGCAACATAAATTACTTTTGCTATCTCTTGGGTCGATTAAAATTTTTGCAATATGTTCGGATTTTTTCAATCCGATATTCTTAAAACTTTTTCCTCCGTCCTCGCTTCTATATAATCCATCACCCCAGGAAACACTTCGCTGACTGTTATTCTCTCCTGTTCCAACATATACAACGTGAGTGTTTTTCGGATCAATAGTTACGCAGCCGATTGAGTGTGAACCGTAAGTGTCAAATATTGGCTCCCAGGTTGTCCCCGAAGTTGTGGTCTTCCAGACATTACCGCAGGCAACGGCAACATAGTACTCGTGAATGTTGTTTGGATTAACTGCAAAATCTGTAATTCTTCCGGAAGTAACTGCCGGACCAATTGACCTGAATTTTAATCCGTTAAATGTTGAGGATTTGTATGGACTTTTGTCTTCTTCTTTATCTTTTTCCTGTGAAATAACCGAATAAGTAAACAAAGAAACAACAAACAGAATGAAGAGTAATTTTTTAGTCATTATAACACCTGATTATATTTTGTGGAAAGAAATGATTCGATTTTGATTTTCTATATGAAACTACATAACAAAAATAATAGATACTCGACAAGTAATACAATTTTATTTTGATGAATGGAATTCTATATTGCTAGTTATATTGGTTTTAAGGAATTATATATCTTAGTGACTAATATTCAAATAACAATAAGAGGAACAAAATGCAAATAAAAGATTCAACATTTCTTGTTACAGGCGGAAGCCTGGGCATAGGTAAAGCAACAGCAAAACTTTTAATTGAAAAAGGCGGCAAAGTTGCTATAACTGGTCGAAATAAATCAAGGCTTGAAAAAGCAGCAAAAGAAATAGGTGCTTTTCCTATTCACGCTGATGCTGGTAAGCCAGATGATATCAAAAAAACTTATGATGAGTTTCTAAAGGAATTCAAAAAGCTAGATTGCCTGATTAACAATGCAGGCATCGGAGGCAAATGGGATCAGGTATTTGATCTTGATCTGGATGATTTTATGAATGTGTATTCTGTAAATGTTTTTGGTGCAGCTTTAATGACAAAATATGCTGCCAATCTTTTTAAGAAACAGAATTATGGAAACATAATTAATATTTCCTCAACAGCTGGGACAAAAGGATTTGCAAACGGAACTGTTTATGCTTCTTCCAAATTTGCTTTGCGCGGGATGACACAATGCTGGCAGGCTGAATTGAGAAAATATAATGTGAGAGTAATACTTGTTAATCCAAGTGAAGTGCTAACTGCATTTGGTGATGACGAAGGAAGAGAAAGGAAAGAAGTATCAAACAAGTTGCGGAGTTTTGAAATTGCACATACAATAGTTTCAACCCTGGAAATGGATGACAGAGGATTTATTCCTGAAGTTAGTGTTTGGGCAACAAATCCGTTTTAAGGTAGATTCTTCTCTAGTGTCTGACTTCGAAATTGAGCTAAGTTGTCGGTTCAGTATTCGTTATTAAATGAATAAGAATATATTAACGAATGCTGAATTAGAAGTTGCACTCTCTAGGAGAGCACAAAGTTACACTAAGACTAAGGTAAAGCAGGAGAAGGTCTCAAATTTTTCCTGGTTTCTGTTTCATCTGATCCGTTGTCTTTTTGATAACCAGCATCTATCTCAGAAATGAACCAGAACTTTATGTTGTTGAACTCAGGTGGTATTTCTCCCATATCCCAATTTGGATAAGTTGTTTCGAGGAAATAATATTTCTTCCCGTTAGCAGTTAAGAAATTTCCCCGGCCATTTACTTTTATCCCAAGCATAGCATGTTTGTAATTGTAACTCCAAAGCATTGCACAGTCAACTCCCATCTTTTCCAGAATAACATAAAGCAATAATGCCTTTGAATCACAATCGCCAAATCGGTAAGCAATTGTGCCGAGCGGTGGAAAGAGATCGAGCGTTCCGCCTGGTCTTTCGTACATTATGTTTTGTACAAAGGTAATTACAAAATAGATTCTATCTCTAAAATCAAAATTTTCTTCAACAAATATTTTATTGAAACCTTCAAGCACCGGTTTCATCTGAAGTGAAGATTGGTAATAAATTCTCCGATAGACTTCAGCCCATACAACTCTTGATTCAGTAATTGGGTCGGAGTAATTCCTTTCCAGTCCAAGTTCTTTATAGCTCATTGAGGCTAGCTTTTCGATAAAATCCATTGCTTCTTTAACATCTTTTTCCAGCAGTCTGAAACTGATATCGAATTCCCTTTTTCTAAGTCTGTTATCAACAAGCTTCCAGTTGAATGATGAGCTGATGAATTTTTCATTGGTCAGACTATCATACTCAATTGTGTATTCACGTTTCACTGTTTCGGGTGAGGTAAAATCAATTTCCGGCAGTTGTGCAGAAATAAGAAGGAGAATTATGATCACAAAGAAGAAAAGAAATATAGCCGAGCATCCGAAGAAAGATTTTTTTATGCAGCCAGATTTCATTTGAAATTATATTTACAGGTTATCAGTAATTATTCTATCCAATATCAATTAATGAAACCTGAGGAAAGGGAATGAGAGAGTTGAGAACAGTATCAACTCCCTGCTGAAGCAGCAATGCCATCGAAACAATTATTATCCCGAGCAAAATTCCAACTGCCGTGTTGTTCTCTTTTATTTCTTTGAGTTCGTCAAGATCTTTAGTCAGCCAGATGAATATCTGAAGTGCAGCATAAATGGATGTGAATGCAATTATTCCACCGAGAAGAATATGTCCCAGCATAATCAGTGCAGATTGGATGTAGCTTGATAACACAGCATCCGGATTACGAAGAATGTTACCGAAAATTGTTATTGCGGATTCAATTGATTTCTTTACTACAAGTATCAGTGCCAGCACAATTGAACCATTCAATATTGCAACTGCAACATTATTTTTCTTCAGCTCTTCAGTTTCGTTTATGCCGCTGATCATCTTTCTGAAAATTTTGGATGAAAGGTAGACAAGTGTTACTGCTATCAGCAAAGAAAGGAATATCTGAACAATGCCGGTAATAAGTAATATTAAATCCATTGTAACCCCAAATTGTTTATTGATTGAGGAAATAATCATTTTAGAAAAAACACTTACAAAAAATAGCATTAATTGCTTTTAAATCTTGCTGATAATAAGTTAAATTTCCACAAATGAATAATCGTTCAAGAATAAACTTTTAATTATGTCTAAGAATATTTCGGTCAAGTCGAAAACTATATTGTTTTATTTGTTATTAATTCTTTCTACTACGGCCTGCCTGCCTGTTAAGAATGAATTGTTCCTGAAAGGAATTGAGAGTTATGATGATGAGCAGTATCGCACAGCCATTACTCACTTCTCAGATGCAATAAAGGAAGAGCCAGGTAATGCAGAGTTATACTTTTACCGTGCAAAAGCAAATATGCAGCTCGATAGCTGTAAAGATGCAGTTGATGATTATTCACGAGCGATAACACTAGATAAAACCAAAGTTGATTACTTCATTAATCGGGGTCTTGCAAACATATCCTGCCAAAATTATTACAGTGCAATCTTTGATTTTGATTACGCCGAAGTTCTCGATTCTACGAATGCTCAGATCTATTTTAATCGTGCTTATGCAAGAGAATCTATCGAAGATTTTCCCGGCTCAATTGAAGATTATACCAAAGCTTTAAGTTTAGATTCTACCAACTATAAATATTTTTTTAACAGGGGTCTTTTATTTTCTTACCTGGGAGATTCACAATCTGCCATTGAAGATTTTTCATCTGCCATTTCAAATGACCCTGATAATGTTTTGGCATATAAGAATAGGGGAGATGAATATTTTCAGATTGGAAAATTTTCAGATGCCGCTATGGACTATACTAATGCAATAGTAAGTGAGCCAAATAATTCTTCACTATACTATTCAAGAGCGGAGGCAAGAATTGGGATGGATGAGTTTCTTTCTGCTGCCGTTGATTATACTTATATAATTTCTCTAAATTCAAAAGATGCGACAGCTTATTATAACCGTGGAATTTGTTATGCCAATCTGAATATGAAAGGCAATGCCTGCGATGATTTTAACAAAGCCGGAGAGCTCGGCCTGTTTGATGCTTACCAGGTTGTAAAAGAATATTGCGAGGAGAAAGATAAGCCGAAGGTCAAGCCAAAGAAATGAAACAAATTTAGTAGTAGTGAGACCAACAGTTTAAAATAGCAAAGGCTGTTTCATCATCCTTAACTCAGTGCTACCCCAGATTTTGTGGTCCCAATTTTCCCCTTCCCCTTAACAGGCAAGCTATTAGCACTGTAAGAGCAGGTAAGCAACAATAGTTTGTTGAAACAGCCTTCTTGAAAAATATTATTTAAGTGTTGTTCCTAATTTTTCTTTTTTTGCTAAAAGCTCTTCATTGCTTTCAACGTGATTAGGGTCTTTAATTATTGCTTCACTAGGGCATGCAATTACACACTGCGGTTCATCGTAGTAGCCAACGCACTCGGTACATTTATCATAAGCAATATATGTATGTGTATCATGAAGAGCCGGATATTCTTGTCCATGTAATTCATAAGGAGACCCGCCAGCATAAATAGCATTATTTGGGCAATCAATTTCACAAGCATTGCAATCAATGCAATCATCAGTTATAAAGTAAGCCATTGTAAAGTTCCTGTTTTATTTGTGATCGAGTTATAGAGCAGTATTAAAAAGACAAATATTATGCCTCTATTTACCGATGAGATGAATAGCAAATATATTTTTATTGTTCGAAATTCTTTGAATTATTTAGAATTTTTAGTTAATAAAGTGCACTGGTTCTCAATAATGAAAATTATTTTCTATTAATTGGATATGTTAATGAAGGATAATTGATTATTGACTGAGGCAAGTGTTTGTTGTAAAGAAGAGAACTAATCTGAGTTGTTAAAATAATTCCGTGTTTCTGCTGCAACTATACCACTTAATCCTAACAGAGCAATAAGATTCGGCAAAGCCATAAGTCCATTCATAATATCGGCAAAGGTCCAGACCAAATCTAACTTGACTATGGCACCAACAAAAACCATTAAAACAAAAAGAAGGCGGTAAGGCTTTACAGATTTTTCACCCAGCAAGTACTCCACGGACTTTTCTCCGTAGTAACTCCAGCCGAGGATTGTTGAATAAGCGAAGAAGATGAGACCGATAGAAACGATTATTCCACCCCACTCACCGGGCAGTGCTGTTTCAAAAGCTTTTTGCGTAAGTGTTGCCCCTGTTAATCCGGTACCCAGAACATCACTCACAAGAATAGCAAAACCTGTCATCGAACAGATTACAATTGTATCAATAAAAGTCTGTGTCATTGAAACAAGTGCCTGCGTAACTGGATGTTTTGTTTGAGCAGCAGCAGCAGCAATCGGTGCGCTGCCTAAACCTGATTCATTAGAGAATACACCCCTTGAAATTCCGCTTCTGATTGTCAGCATAATAGTAGCACCTGCAAATCCTCCGGCTGCAGCCGTATCAGTGAATGCTTCAACAAGTACGTGACTTATTACTGAAGGTATTTGATCGATATGAATAATTACTACAAAAAGCGCAGCAAGAAAATAAAAGATCACCATGAATGGTACGAGTATTCCTGTAACTCTTCCAATGCTTTTAATTCCTCCAAGAAGAACGAGACCTGTAGCAAGAGCTAAAATGATTCCTGTTATTTCCACAGGAAGATTAAATGAATATTTTACTGCATCAGCAACTGAGTTTGACTGAACCATATTTCCAATTCCAAAAGCAGCGACTGCCGCAAACACAGCGAACAAAGCTCCAAGCCATTTAAGATTCATTCCGTTGGCAAGATAGTACATCGGACCACCGCTCATATTTCCGTTCTTATCTTTTATTCTGTATTTAACAGCGAGCACTGCCTCAGCATATTTTGTAGCCATACCGAACAAGCCTGTTATCCACATCCAGAATAATGCACCCGGTCCACCAATAGCAATCGCAGTAGCAACTCCTGCAATATTTCCTGTTCCAACTGTTGCTGCAAGAGCAGTCATCAAAGCCTGGAAATGAGTAATATCTCCTTCGGAATTATCTTCTTTTCTTTTAACAAGCGCAAGCCAGAGTGAATGATAAAGTTTTCTGAATTGTAAACCTTTTAGCAGAAATGTCAGGTAGATGCCGGTTCCCACCAGCAAAGCAATTAGCGGAACTCCCCAGATTATATCCCGTATTTCATTAAAAGTGTGTTCCACCATTTGTGCTAATATTTGAGAGAAAGTACAACTGTTAGCCGATTTCCAGATGAACCATCGAAAAGATAATTATGTTCAATCCTTTCAAACTAAAAATCTTGAGGAACAGGAAAATTTGTTTCCTTCTTTTCCATTATGTTAAGGATGTTTCGGAAACGTGGAAGAAAAGCGATGTAGAAACCAACAACTTTTACTTTATAAGTGTCTCCTCTATTGAATAGTTTGTAGAGTTCATCGGCGTTTGTTTTGTTATTGTGATAGTAGTTATTTTCGTTCAAGAAGACTTCTTTGTCAGTGAAAATAAAATATCTTCCTCTTTCTCCGGTCCATCTTTCCTTATTAATTACCTTTATTTCAATTACTTCTTCTGTGAAGAATGGTTCAAAGAAAACGAATCCGAAAACGATAACGCACAGCACAATAACAATCCCGAAGATTGTTGCTATTTTGGACATCATATGTAGAAATTCTCCCTTCTTGCTCTTTTGTGATTATTTTTTAAGCATCCCCAATAAAATCCAAAATATTAAAAACACACTGGTATTATAGTACATTATTTTTGTTCGCTAAGCAATAATCTCTAAATGTAAATTAAAAGATTATATTGTCTCAGGATTTTTAAGATTTTTAAATAATTTGAGTCACTTAATGCCCAAAATAATCTATTTAAGCGTTTTATTAATTCTGGCACTCTGCTCTTCCTGCAGCAATGAAAAGACAGAAAATTCGATTAAAACTTTATCTTTCTCAGTAGCTGAAAAAATTCCGGTCCCCGAACCTTCAGGACTTGCTCTCAGCTTTGATGAGAAAGAATTCTGGGTTGTGAGCGATGAAAACAGCAAAGTATATCTTATTGATAGCTGGGGAAGATTAGTTAAAAGCTTTAAAGTTGATGGTGAAGATCTTGAAGGAATTACGGTAATTGATGACAGCACGCTTGCCGTAGTTTTAGAGAGAACAAGAGAGGTTGTATTACTTGACACTTCCGGTTTAGAATTGAAACGAGCTAAACTTGACCTCGAAGGAGAATTGAATAATGGCCTTGAAGGAATAAGTTACGATCCGGAAGAAAAAAAATTCTTTGTATTGAATGAAAAGAAACCAAGACTTCTCATAACGCTTGATGAAAATCTAAATGAACTGACGAGAGACACACTAAATTTTTCAAAGGATGTGTCCGGTATTTATTTCGATTTTATTGACAATACCCTCTGGATTTTAAGCGACGAAAGTCAGAGCATAAATAAAACAGACCTGCGAGGAAAACCGATTGAGGAATTCAAAATTAAAATAACCCAGCCAGAAGGTATAACTTTGAATAAAGCAAGAACAAAACTTTATATTGTTTCTGATAAAACTGAAAGCCTCTATGTTTTTAACCTTGAAAAATATGAAAGAATCATTTTAGTCTTTTGAGAAAATGCGGGCATACCGTTCAGACAAAGTTTCTTTTCTAAAAATATTGTAAGTTTAACCCGTTAGATAAATCAATTAATAAAATCACTACAAGCGATTAATATCTAACGGGTTAAACCTGTTAGATAAAATTCTTGTTGTTGCAAATTAAACTGTTATTGTATCTAACGGGTTAAATAATAAAATAAATCAGGGAGGGAAATTATGACAGATGCTAATCACAATATTCTCTTTATGCAGCTCATCATTCAGAATCAGCAGATTGCTATGATGTCGATGGGCAAAATTAAAAATCCGGTTACGGAAAGAATAGAACGTAACCTGGAACACGCCAAAATCTACATTGACACACTCGACATGCTTCTAGCCAAAACAAAAGGCAATCTTTCCGAGTATGAGGAAAAATTTCTGATTGAAAGTCTTAAAGATCTGAAGCTTAACTATGTAGATGAGGTTGATAAGGACAATGCAAAAGCATCCCTTCGGGAAAAGAAAACCGGCGGTGAAAAAGAAAAAGCAGAGGAAAAAAAATAAGCTAATATGCTGATTGGTATAATTGCAAATATCACCAAAGAAAATGTTTTTGACGTTGTTTCTTCTTTTATAGCTAAGCTGAAGAAGGAAAAAGTAAATTATCTTCTGACAAAATCTATTATAGAAGATAAAGAGAAGCTAAGATTGAAAACTGATGAAGACTTCATTTCAGAAGATGATGAGCTTTATGAAAAGAGTGATGTTATCATCTCCATTGGAGGTGACGGAACAATGCTTGCCACAGCATACAAAGCACACACCTACGACAAACCTGTTTTGGGATTGAATCTCGGCAAGCTCGGCTTTCTTGTTGAAACAGACGTTGCACAAATGGATAGTGTAATTGATATTTTAAAGAAGAAGAAATACACTATCGAAGAACGAATGGTTCTTTCGGGTGTTTGTATTGGTCATCAAACGGGTGAATTGATAGCAGTGAATGATCTTGTAATTGAAAAAGGCGGCTGGCCAAAAATGATTGAGCTCACTGCCTGGGTTGATGATGAATACGTTACCACTTTTTCTGCCGACGGTTTGATAATTGCTACTCCTACCGGTTCCACAGGTTATTCGCTTTCTGTCGGCGGACCGATTGTAGCACCCACTGCAAAAGCAATAACTCTTTCGCCAATTTCTCCGCACAGTTTAACAGTTAGGCCAATAGTATTATCCAGCGAGCAGGTAATAAAATTAAAAGCAAATTCACCTTACAAAGATGTGCAGGTTAGCTGCGATGGTCAGCGTGTGTTTAACTTTCCGCCTCCATTGGAAATTGTGATAAAGAAAAGTGACCGTCCGCTAAAGCTTATTAAGACATCTCTGACAACTTATTTTGGAACACTCCGCAAAAAGCTTCTCTGGGGAATTGATGTGCGAATAAATAAGTTGAATAATGAAGGGAAAGAATTTTACTATTGTCCCGCCCCCTTTATTCGTTTGCATCTTGTATTTCTGGATTTATACTCCTTAGCGATATTTTGGTTTTCGTTTTACTCTATTCTTTTTCATTCTCCTTATTATTTTGTTTATCCGAATTTTCCTTTTATATTTGTATGCGGTAGTTTTTAGCTAGAGATTCATATCTATAGGCAATTCCGATAGGGTTAATACTCTTTTCTTTTTTTACTCCCCGATGTTTTACTGCGTGTATGCGCAATCAACTCCTTTTCATTATTCGAGTAGGGACGTCGCCCCGGTGTTTCGTATGCGGGTATAGGATTTTTATGGTTCGGCACTGGAGGGGGATAAGGAGGGTTATACTTTTACTTCTTATATTGAATCTAATAGCTATAGTTAGGCTATACTACACTATTCGAGATATCCGGTAATATGGGTAGAGGGAGGTTTATCGATCGATTAGGGTAATTACTCATTTCGCGCGCATCGGGAGGACGAGGGTAGGAGAGTTAATTGAGAGAGAGGAGGGTTTCTATGGTTCTGGGGAGGAGGGTGAATAATTGATAAGGAATTAGTTTTCGTAGATAGCTCCGTAGGTAGAGTTATAATCTCGGGAAATCTATGTGATAGAGGAGATCTTGGATGGGAGGAGAGGATCTAACTGAGGACGGAGATTTATTCATCTTGGAGATCCTGAATGTAATAGGGTGGATGTAATAGTCAATTATTAGAGAGAGATGGTGTTTGGCTCGGGACGGGGGTTGGTGTATTTACACAGGAGCGCACGAATATATATCCTTCCTACCGTAGTCTTAGCGGAAGCATGTGTCGATTGCGGGAGCTTCGGAATTTTTCGAGGACGGTACAAGGACTCGGACGAGATAGAGCAGGAAATTTAAGTTATACTCGAGAGCTTACCCTATGGATAGCAGACCAATTTTTGTTTTTAGGAGTATCGGACGTATGGTACTAATAGGCGGAGGGCTAGTAGCTTATGTCTCATCCTTTTCTATATGTCAGAAATATTAGGAAGCTACTTATCCGTGAACTTTATGGAACTTTTAGTAGAATTCTTGGATGAGATTTTTTAGGGTTAGATACATTAGATAAGAACGTTTATCCCCGTATAGGTAGATTATTTATAGCTTTAGATAGATAATCTGGTTGAGGAGGAGGATCTATACGGAATAGAGGCAATATCACAAACTTCTACTTCCCTTCGGGAAAAGAGTTGATAAGTACGTACTTTATCTGAATAGAGTATAATATTTGGCTGGGGAGGAGGTAAGGAGGCTTTTACATTTGAATCCGGTAGGATTGTGAAGTGAAATATTTAATCAATTCGTTAGGCTTGTTCATGAAGATAATTTTGGCTTGGTATGGGGTGTATAGAGGAGGAATATTTTGTTACAATCCACATGAAAATACCTTCGATACTTCATCTCTAGATTCATTAGCGATCAAGAGTTATGACCATTGTGAGATAAGAGGAAATTATGGTTTGGTTTAGATAGGTATAACCGCTCAACAGATATTTTACCCGTTTCCGGGGATGGCTACGATATAGTATTCAATACTGAGGAGATCACGGAATTTTTGGTTAGTTCAGTAAGGTATTTCTAAATATAATCCGGAAAGCAGATTAGAATTATGATCCTTCATATGGGTTTTTAAATATTAAATTTGATGAAGATGTTGGATGTATTAAGGGAAAAGTATTGGAGGTATTCTGGTTTTGTCAGATTCATCGAGTATGGATAATACCTTCATTCCGCCATCGTAATACTTCACTTAATTTTTGACAGCCTTATCATCCGAAAAGCAATTACCGATTATTAATTCATTCATTCTTGTGGCCTGAAATTCATCAATCCGTAAAAAAATCTATATGCCTAGAGGAGGGTAGAGGATTGGGTTTATTCGGCAGAGGTTTGGATCAATGAATCTTGATCCTGTGTTGATATTTTCGAGTAGGGGTCAATAAGAGGAGTTTGGAGAAACGGAGTCGTGGATAATTTTACCGCCTTTTTGGAACGGTGGGCTTATTGTTATATGCCGGTCTTTTCGTTTTTTCTTTTATTTCTTTTAGAGTTATGAAAGAAAGAATATTGTATAAAAACGAGTAAACTTGATAAGGTATTGAAGGAAAAGAGAAACGAAAAAGAAATCAAATTCTTTGCAATATTTCTACGGTTTTGAATACCACTAATCTATTCTGGTCCGGAGAGAAAATCTGAAAATCAGTCCAAAATCCGATAGGATGAGGAATTATTATAGAAATTCAAAACGTCTTCTTCAATTAGTAAATCAGCTATTAGATCTTTCCAAACTAGACTCTGGTAAATTAAAACTAGAAGCATCACCCGGCAATATCATTTCTTTTATTAAAGGAACTTCACTGTCGTTTGATTCTCTTTTATAATCGGGATATAATGTCTAAGAAATTGATAAGGAATTCATTGGAGTATATTTTGATAAGAAAAGATGATAAAAAAGAATTTCAAACTTATTATCAAATGCATTCAAATTTTACTCCGTAAGGGGAAAATGTTATTGTTAATATAAACGAGAGAAAATAAACGGTGAAATAAGATAGAAACACTCTGTTGCAATCCTTTAATACTTGCCAAATTGTTTGATTGTTTGATATCAGGTTGATTTGATCGAAATAAAGGAATATGAAGGAACAGGAATAGGATTAGCATTGGTTAAGGAGCTTATTGAATTACATCACGGCCGAATAGCAGTTGATAGTGATATTGGAAATCCCGATAAAGTCGGGACTGCCTGGACAGAATTTACAATCGTCTTCCTTTGGGATAAACATCTCGGGAGATGAAATTTTAAGAGAGAATATTCCTTGAAACAAATTCCCGTGATGAAGCAGAATATCTGAGCCCCAAAAATATGCAGGTAGCATCATAATCAATTGATGAAACAGAAATAATCTATTGTAGAAGAAATTATGATATGAGAGTAGAATAGGAATTGTCTGATAGGTTATGCAGTTGAAGAAGAGTAAACGGTGAGAGGGAGTAAGAAAAAGCATAGTAAATTATATCCTATCTGATAATCAGCGATTTAATGATGCCGAAAATGGATGGCAACGAACTGACAAGAATATTGAAGAATGATGAAAGAACCAGTCATATTCCAATCATACTATTAACTGCAAAATCGGGACAGGAAAAGGAGAGAGGGATTACAGAGTGGAGCGGATGACTACCTAACAAAACCATTTGACTTAAGCAAGTTTTGGAAGAGTAGAAGAACTCATCAAATAGAATGAAACTTCAGGGAGGTTCAGAAAGGAGAATTTCGATCAAGCGAAGGAGAAAAACTAAAGAGCATAGATGAAAAGTTTCTTGCAAAAGTAATTGAAGTAATAGAGAAGCATTTATCAGAAGAAGAATTCAGTATAGAAGAATGCAGCAACGAAGTAGGATTAAGCAGAACACATTTTCACAAGAAGTTAAGAGCATTAGTAGGAAAATCACAAGCAGATGTGAGGTAATGTAGCAGTGTATGCGAAAGAGATGATAGAAGAAGAAAAAGGTAATGTATCAGAGGTAGCATACGCAGTTGGATTCTCAAGTCCCGCATATTTTTCAAGATGTTTTAAGGATGAATTTGGCTATCCTCCAAGCGATATTTTAGCTTAATTATTTTAAGTTTTTTGACCCTTCTACCTAAGAAACGACTAACATACCCTATAAATTTTTCAAAATTCAAAAAAAAGAATAGGTGTAAAATCCATAAGAGATAGCTGCAAATGATAGCTTGAATACTACATGTCTTTAAGACATAGCTAATAACTACCCCCCTACTTTATTTCATTTTATTAAGCTGTTCTTTCACAGTGGTTGTGGTTTTCGTCTTTTTTGTTTGGCTGTTTGGGTGGGGGTTTTGGGGGTGCGTGGGCGGCGTCTCGGGTCTTTCGTTGTTTTGGGTTGTGTTTTTTTTTTTGGTGTTGGTTTTTTGGTTTGTGGGGGGGTTTTGTGGGGGGGGTTTGGTTGGTTGTTTTTGTCTCTAAAATAAAAATGCCATCCTCATTCGGGATGGCATTAATACATCTCATTACCATACGATTATAAGCTTTACGCCTCTTCTAAAACCGGTTCCTCAACCTTTTTCCTTTCCGGCTTTCCGTTAGGGCTCGTCTTTGACGGCTTCTTTCCGTTGGTTTTCTTTTTCTTGCTGCCGAATCCTTCGGGATTATTCTTATCTGAATAATTTTTATACCTGTATACCTTATTCTGGAAGTTGCGGAGAATTATTTCCTCTTCATCCATATGCAGAACATAATTTGGAAGTAATGGAATTTTTCCACCGCCGCCGGGTGCATCAATAACAAAGTGTGGTATTGCCAAGCCGCTTGTGTGTCCACGAAGAGCTTCTACAATTCTTAATCCTGTTTCAACAGAAGTACGGAAATGGTTTGCACCTTTTGTTTCATCAGCCATATACATATAGTATGGACGAACTCTTATTCTTAATAATTTTTGCATCAGTTCTTTAACTACTGCAGGATCATCATTAACACCTTTCATGATTACCATCTGGTTACCAACAGGAACTCCAGCATCAGCGAGCATCTCGCAAGCTTTTGAGCTTTCAGGAGTAACTTCCCACGGATGGTTGAAATGAGTATTGACATATATCGGATGATACTTCTTAATCATATTAACAAGCTTCGTTGTAATTCTTTGAGGAAGAACAACGGGCATTCGTGTTCCGAGTCTGATGATTTCAATATGCTTGATCTCACGTAAACGCTGGAGAATTTTCTCAAGCATTGTATCTGTGAGCATAAGCGGATCACCGCCTGAAAGAATCACGTCTCTTATCTCAGTATGTTGTTCAAGATAAGTGAAGGCGCTTTCAAGTCCTTTCATTGAAATCTTTTCGTAGTCACCAACTTTTCTTTTCCTTGTGCAGAAACGACAGTAGATACCGCATTGGCTTGTAACCAAAAACAAAGCACGGTCGGGATAACGATGAGTGATGTTTGGAACGGGACTCATTTCGTCCTCGTGAAGAGGATCTTCTTCTGCATCTAAATCTTCCAGCTCTACTTTTGCCGGAACGCATTGAAGCCAAATTGGGTCGCCGGGATAACGGATCAGACTTAAATAGTAAGGATTGATTCGGGCCTGGAAAAATTCATCCAGATCTTCCGCCGTTTTGCGGTCGATGCCGAATTTCTCCACGACATGGTCTACAGTGTGTACACTGTCCCTTACCATTTCCTGCCAAAGTTCCATGATAGTTCCTCAGTTGTTCTTGTGATTGAAATATTTTCCAAAGACGATCATACCATCGCCTTTGGAATAAAAATCATTTATTTCAGAAATTATGCTGTAATTATTACGCATATAAAAATTTCTTGTAGCAGAGTAACTATCTTTAGAAGATGTCTCAGCCAGCAGCCACCTGCCGTTCATTTCATTAACAAAATTTTCTGCATGCTCTAAAAGTTTCTTTCCAATACCTTTTTTGCCGTGTTCGGGATTGGTTACAATCCAGTAAAGATCATACACGCCGTCTGTCAACGGTCTCTTACCGGTGCAATGATAACCAAGAATAATGCCATTTTCTTCATATACAAATAAATTATAGTCCGTCTGCTGTGGATTCATTGCTACTATGTTCACAAGTTCCATCGCAACTTTAATCTCTTCATCACTAAAATTCGGAGTTGTACTTAAAATTCCTTCTATTATTTTAGGATCATCCGGCTTTAGCCTGCGAATCATTTTTTTCTTCTTTCTGATTAATGCAAAGTTTGCAATTGAGTAAAGCAAATCATCATAGCTAATTCCCGTTGCTGCCGGAGCTCGTGCAAAACCTGAGTCAGATGAAATATCGGGATTAGGATTAACTTCAATAACATAAGGCACACCATCATTGCTTAATCTGATATCAACACGTGCATAGTCTCTGCAGTTCAATGCATCGTACGATGCCAGAGCTGTTTTATGTATTTTCTTTTTTATCCTTTCAGGAAGAGGAGCCGGGCATACTGGTTTAGTATAATTATAATAAACGCTTCCCTCTGTCCACTTGCCATCGTAGGTTACGATGTTTGGAAATTCCTGCGGGAGACCTGCAAAATTTATTTCCGAGATTGGAAGTGTTCTGCCGCCCAGTATTGCTACGTTCAGTTCTCTTCCCACAATGTATTCTTCCAGAATGACATCCTGGTTGTAAGTTTCTGCCAAAAAGCTGAATTGTTTTCTCAATTCTGAGTAATTTTTTACCACTGAGAATTCAGAAATACCGATGCTTGCATCTTCATTCATCAGCTTGAGTATCATCGGGTAACGTAATTTTATCTCTTTTTCTGTAAATCTTTTAGTCTTTTTCAAAGTTCTGTATTCAGGAGTAAGTATTTCTCTTGAATTTAGAATTGCTTTTGCTCTCGCCTTGTTCAGACAATTGCCAAGAGTAATGGGCGAGCATCCGGTAATTTCGTAACGAAGTAATTCAAATAATCCAGCCATACACCATTCGTAAGATGAAATTCCTTCGACAGATTCAACAAAGTTGTAAATAACATCAGGGTTAAAAGTGTTTATATTATTAATAACCTTCTGTACATTTCTGTCTACAGCTAGTGACTTCACTTCAGTGAAATATTTTGATAAGGATTGCTCAACCTTCTCAAGTTCTATAACAAAATTATTTTCCGATAGATCATTAGCCTTGGCTGACTCATCATTCCGCTTACCGTTATAAACAGAAAAGACGCTGACCGGTGAATTGTAGCAAATCAATATCTTTGCGTTCTCTTTCATGCGAGGCTGTACCGCTTTGCTGCTGAATAAAGAACGCGCTGGATCATCTGGTTGTAATCCATTCCCGCTGCACGCGCAGCTTTTGGAAAGCTTGAGTTTTCATTTGGATCAGGCATAATTCCCGGCAGTGGATTTATTTCTATAATATTTGGAACTCCATTTTTTATCAAGACGAACATCTATTCTGCTCCAATCCTTGCAATTAAAAAACGTTGTAAGTCCGTAAAACGGTCTTCTTTAATTTTTTCTTCCAGATGTTTGTCTAGCTTAGCCGGGCATTCAAACACATCGAAATTATTCTCTTTGGTATCAAGAATCCATTTAGCTTCATAGGAATAGAGCGGAACAACATCTTGAGGAAAGTCTTCATAACGAATCTCTATAATAGGAAGAACTTCCGCCTCATTCCCGTTCCCGATTACTGCAACGGTGAATTCTCTTCCTGAAAGAAACTCTTCAATCAATGCCGGCTGGTTGTATGTAAACAGGATTCGAGTTACCTCATCCTCAAGTTCTTTGGTATTTTTTACAAAAGATGAGGAAAAAATTCCTTTGCTCGATCCTTCGGATATAGGTTTTACTATTAATGGGAAATCAAAATTGGTATTTGATATATCTTCCATCTGGTTGGCAACCAGGAATTTTGCGTTGGGAATCTTATGGTAAGTTAAAATTTCTTTTGCTCTTGATTTATCCAGACAAATGCCAAGTGTAAGCGCATCCGATCCCGAAAAAGGTATCTGAAGCATCTCAAGCATAGCAGGAATGTGCGACTCGCGGTTAACTCCGTTAAGTCCTTCAGCAAAATTGAAAACGATATCAGGTTTTAATTCTTTAAGTTTTTGATAAGCATCGTTGTTGGCTTCAACCAAAGTTACATTGTGAATTTCTCCGATAGCATCCTTAACAGCGTTTACAGTTTCCCACGTATCCCACTCTGCATAGGTATCCACTGCCGGTTGAAATTCATGTTGAGGAGAATTCTGAACAGGGGGAAGGTCTTCGAGGAAAGTTTCACTTTCTGGTTTTACGTTGAATGTTATTGCAACATCTAAGCGTACATCAAACCTTGGTGATAAAATATTTTCTCCTTTAATTTTTTTTTGTTCCAAATATAATCTTTATAAAATATAAGTCAACATGTTTAAAAGTTTTTAAAATATTTTTCATGGAATTTTTTCATGGAGAGACGGTGGAGAGAAAATTTTTTGCTAACAGGTCATGAGTTTTTGAAAATTTATTTTCCCGAAGTATGAAAAAACTTTTTACAGGAATTAGCTGAAACAGGAAAAATATTTTTCGGATTGAAAATATTTTTATGCGATCTTTGCGTACTGTAGGTTGTCAGAATAATGTTTGATAAGATTTTTTCTAATTACAACGCTGCTTTCCGAACTAAGAGAAGGGTCTTTATTTATAAGGTCGAAAGCAATATTCTTTGCTAAACTAATTAACTCAACGTCGCGAACAATATCTGCATACTTCAAATCCGGGAAGCCGCTTTGCTTTGTGCTGAAGATATCTCCGGGTCCGCGTAATTTTAAATCTGTTTCCGCAATTTCAAATCCATTGTTCGTCTTCACCATCGTCTGAAGTCTGATTGCTGACTTATATTTTTCTATCATTGAGCTTGAAAGATATTCGAGATCAAGACGCAGTTGTATATTATACTGTACAATTTCATCCTTCGTCACGAGGACGCAGTAAGCTTGCTTATCACTCTCTTCCAACTCTTCCTCTCAACTGATGAAGCTGCGAGAGACCAAACCGGTGTGCATCGTTGATCAAAATTATATTTGCATCCGGGATGTCGATCCCGACTTCAATGACTGTTGTCGAAACCAGAACATCAAATTCTTTTTCAGAAAGAGCAGCATCTTCTCTTCTTTTTCCTGCCAGCTCATTCTACCGTGAATCAGTCCGAGTTTCAGATTTTTAAGATGTGTCTTGCTCAACTCTTCGTAAAAAGTTTCTGCAGCTTTCAGTTCCAGCTTGTCTGATTCTTCAACTAATGGATAGACGATAAAAGTCTGGTAACCTTCCTTCTTTTTTTCAATAATGAACTTAAAAATTTCCGGCAGTCTGCTTTCCCCACGCAGAACCGTTTTGATCGGTTTCCTGTTCTTCGGCATTTCATCGATGACTGAAATATCCAGATCACCATAAATGGTCATTGATATAGTTCGGGGAATTGGAGTAGCACTCATAACCAAAACTTCAGGAGTTTTTCCTTTACTTTGAAGTTTTGCTCTCTGCCTCACACCAAAACGGTGTTGCTCATCTATTACTACTAATCCAAGATTTTTATAAATTACTTTTTCTTCCAAGGAGTGCGTGCGTTCCAACAACAATGTCAGCCTCCTGAAGTTCAATTTCCTGAAGTCTTTTTTCTCTTTCAGATTTCTTCTGCCCTCCAAGAAGCAAAGAAACTTTGATATCCCGTCCAGGATAATTGATCATAAAGGTTCTTCATCATAGCAGAAATATTTTTCGCGTGCTGGTCAGCCAGAATTTCTGTCGGAGCCATTATCGCAGTCTGATATCGTTATCGACTGCAATTAACATTGCAATTAACGAAACGATTGTCTTTCCACTCCCGACATCTCCCTGCAAAAGCCGGTTCATTGGTTTTTCAGAAAGCAGATCATTTTTTATCTCACCCAATACCTTTAGCTGTGCCTTTGTAAGTTCAAATGGAAGAGTCTTTAAAAATGATTGGACAAGGTTTGTTTTAATGCTCATCTTGTTTCCTATAAGCTTGCTCTGGTAATTAAGCTTCCTCAAGGCAACAAGCAGTTCAAGATAGAATAGCTCTTCAAACTTGAATCGTTTTTGGGCCGTACTTAATTTATCGGACGATTCAGGGAAATGATAATTCCTGATGGCATCCTGAAGAGAAGTTAATTTATTTTGCCTGATAATTTCATCCGGAAGAGTTTCTTCAACCTTATCAGCATAGTTCTCAACTGCAAAGCTGATGATTCTTCTTAAACTCAAATCTCCGATGTTTCCTGACTTCAGTTCCTTTGGTATTCGATAAAATGGAATAATCTTTCCGGTATGAAGAAAGCTTTTTTCTTCTTCACTTATTCGATCAAAGTCTGGATGAATAAACTGCAACGCTCCGTACTTTGATTTATCTGGTTTTGAGGAAATTGCGAACGTATCTCCTTCATTAAAGACAGAATAAAAATATTTTGTGCCACGGAACCAGCACACATTCAAAAAATCCAGTTTCATCCCTGAACTGAACTTTAAGAATTTCTTTCTTGCCAAATCGTTTCTTCTCTTTCTCAAAAACTTTACCGATTACAGTAAGTTCACCATCGTATCCATTCATCATATAACCGTAAGCTTTAGCTGCAGTTAATACAGTTGTTCTATCCAGATGACGCGAGGGAAAGTCGAAGAGTAAATGGCGAATAGTTCGGATTCCGATTTTTGAAAATGATTCGGCTCTTTTTGGTCCAACTGACCTTAAATATTGAACAGAATCATCAAGTGAGTTCTTTGAAACAGATTTCATCATTAGAAAAATAATCTATCGTTAAGCTAAAATTTCTGAAAAATTCTAATTAAGTCTTTCTGATAATGGGGGCGGATCTTGTTCATATATTGTATGGTGGTTCCCCTACTAACTTAAATGTACTCACCATTTTATTTTATATTTAATTTTAGAAAAGAAATTCAGGAAGGAAATAAAATTTGGAATGGGAAAAGCTTTTAACCGATTCGCGGCTTGGCGAGAAAAACCCGGCAAGCCAAAAATTATCTGATGGAAGGAGTGAATTCCAGAAAGATTTTGACAGAATTGTTTTTTCTCCTGCATTCAGGAGACTGCAGGATAAAACTCAGGTGTTTCCATTACCCGAGAGTGATTTTGTTCATACAAGGTTAACTCACAGTCTTGAAGTTTCCTGTGTCGGCAGATCTTTGGGAAATCTTGTTGGTGAAACTGTTATCAAAAGACATCCATCCCTTAACACTCGGTTTACAAAATTTCATTTTGGAGAAATTGTTGCAGCTGCCTGTCTTGCTCACGATATCGGAAATCCACCATTCGGTCATTCCGGTGAAGATGCAATAAGCACGAATACTTTCGGAGCGGCTAATGGACAGAAAATCAAATCGGAAATCAAAGATGAAAAAAAGTGGACAGATCTTATTAAGTATGAAGGGAACGCACAGGGATTCAGAATAAATTACAAAGCTTCAGAACCCAAAAGTTAAAGGTGGATTGAACTTGACTTATTCAACTCTGGCTGCGATAACAAAAGTATCCCAGAGAATCACTCACTAATTGCAAGAACAAATCATTACAAAACAAAGCTTACAGAACATACGGTTTCTTCCAGGCAGAAAAGAAATATTTAACGAATTAGCAATCGCTACCGGACTTGATTGTGTCAAGAGTGAAAAACTTTATTGGTGGTGTCGTCATCCACTTGCAGTTCTTGTTGAAGCCCGCAGACGATATTTGCCACAGGGAGTAATGGATATTGAAGATGTTTTCCGTCTGAGTTCGATTTAATTCAAAGAATCTGAAGATTTGCTGAAGTCCATTAGTTGCGAAAACAGAGTTTGAAGGATTACCGGGATAAAGATGAAAAGGACAGAGTTGGATATCTTAAGAGCTGTAGCAATTAATGAGCTTGTAAATGAACTCGCAAGTGTGTCTTATGGATGAAGAAAAAAATATTTTAACGGGAAAGTTTGAAAATGAGCTTATCAGTCAAATTAAAAGAGCAAATGCTTTGAAACGGATAAAAGATATTTGAGGTGCAAAGATTTATAAATCACGAAGTGTTGTTGAAAGAGAAGTTGCAGGCTACGAAGTTCTTGGCGGATTGCTGGATACGTTTATTAATTCTTACAACGAAGCGTACGAAAAGAAAATCTCATCAAAGAATAAATCCGTTTTTGCTCTGCTTCCAAACCGAATCAGTGAAGACATTCCCCAAATGATCTATATCTCCGTCTCTTAAGAACTATTGATTTTTGTTTCCGGTATGACTGATTCATTTGCGGTTTCTCTATTCAGAAAAATAAAGGGAATCTACTTGCCCGGCGGAAGAGTTTCTGACTAATTATAACTTCTAATTTTTCTTGAGTTACTTGGTTTAATGAATATCGAACATCCAATTATGAATGATGAAGTAACACCTTCTAAATTCCTTGTTCCATGTTGATTTATTCAATATTCAGGAACTCTGCTTTTTGGTTTTTCTCATTTCTGCATCAATAACTCTTTGGCAACATAATGAGCTGGCTATTCGGTTATATCGGAAATACTGAGCGACAGAAAATTACGTCTCCTGATATTCCTCTTTATCAATTTAAAGATTCGAATCTTATTCTGTTCGCGGGGGGAAATAATCAAACGAGTTTCTTCAAATCAAATTCATTGGATTCATCTTGGGCTGTGACTGGAGTTGGATTAAAATCTTCAAATAATGGTTACCAAATTCTTAATGAGAATGAATGGAATATTCAATTAACTTCTAATCAAATAAAGCTTCAATCCGATTAACGGACATTTCGTTGCCATAAAATATTATGATAATGGACTCAAACTTTTCACAGATAAAACTCGGTTTAAGGGAAATATTTATTATTCAAGCTCCCTGACGGATTCGGATTTAGAGCAATGATCAAGTGGCTCAGATATTTTATTAGACCGGGAATTGACTTAAAAGAATTTCGTGCGAGATGGCTGCTGCAAAACCAAATTTCCAGAAAGAGCATAGTTAAAAATGTAATTCGACTTATCGGTTAGGTTTATGAGACAATAAAAAACAATTCTTTGTCAATTCAGCAAGTTCTTTTGCAGCCTGATTTTAATTCTGTAGCAGATCAAAATTCATTTAGCTTGTCTGTGAATAAATTGCTTTCAATCAGCGACAAAAAAATCTCACTTAGTTTATCCGGAGGATTGGACTTAAGATTCCTTCTTTCTTACCTGGCAAATAAAAATTCTGATTTTTGGGATAGTCATACTTTCGGCGATCCAAATCATCCCGATTCAAAAATTGCTTCTGATTTGTTGATTTAGTCTTAACAGAAAAAATGAAAATATACATGATGAATTGCCCTCCATAGATAAACTCATTGAACTAGTCAAAACTTATTCCATTCAATCAGTTGTAACTAATCCGGTAAGTTCAATATTAAACCTGAGATTTTATGATAGACTTGCTGATCAGAACAGAATAATTATTGATGGCGGTTTTGGTGAAATCTGGCGAAGAGCCTTTGCAAACAGATTGTTGCTTGTCGGAAAAAATTCCTTATTGAAAAAAGATTCTAAATCAGTGTCCGGTTTTCTGAGATATAGCCGGGCAGATATTTTTGCCGAAGAAGCACTGATTGAAATGGAAAATGGAGTGATTGAACAATTAGATGAGTTTATTTGAGGATATGCCTGATGCAAACCAGATTAGTCCTGCAAGCTGGGTTGACCTTTTCTCAATCCGTTCAAGGCTGACGAACTACTATGCACCAGAACAAGCCCGCGTTGATCAGCATCGTTAGATCCTTTATGCCGTTAGTTCAGAAAGATATATTAAAACTGTTGTTTGGATTAAATGAAGTTGAGAAAAAGAATGGGAAATTGTTCAGGGAGCTAATCAGACAAAATTCAATTCAACTGACGAAACATCCACTTGTTAAAGGCAACATTGTTCATCCATTTAACTCTTCATCTATTAGTGCAAGGCTACATTCCAGAGTGAAGAATCGTCTGGGTTTAGGTTACCAGAGCAAGCAACCTATTGAATTCTAAAATCCCTCAAAGAATTTATCAATGATA
>JAXHLB010000011.1:0-4047 GCA_034522695.1 Ignavibacteriaceae bacterium
CGAGATTTCCTGCTGACCGGATATGTGACAGCAAGTGCGAATCCGACTGAGACAGCAGCATCAATTGCGTTGCCGCCTTTGTTCATAATTTCAACTCCAAATTTTGAAGCATAAGAACTTGTTGAAACAACCATTCCGTTTTTCGGCAATAACCGGTTGAGGCGGCGTCGCTGCAGGCAATGTGAGCAATGGCTATTGTTATTATCAGTCCGAATAAAAATATCTTTTTCATAGTATAGAACATTTTATGAACAAATGATTTTTTAAGTGATCAATATCTTGCTGCAAAAATAAACCCTTTTCTTTAATGGACACTGGTTTTTTGTGAATATCCCGGATTATTCTTTCCGATTTTCCTATACTGTTCCCGCACTTTTTACTATCTTCACGCTAAATTTTTTAATAAAATCAAACGGATATTCCTATGGTAAAAACATTAATATTCTTCATTGCAGTTTTAATAATTTCTCTCTCAGTTAAAGTCGGGATACCCCTGCACAAACTTCATCGTTACAAGAGGTCCAAGCGCTGATGGATAGGTTATGATATCACTTATACAGCCGATTCATTCAACTTTTACGGAGAGCTTTATCATTTTCCCGCGGCTGTTTATGCTGATGGTGCGTGGCTTGAAATTTATGAATGGGACACCGGTAAATATCTTGGCAGAATTCCGCAGGCAAAGGTTACTTATAATGTAATCGGAAAGATGAACGAGCACCAGGTTGTAATTGGCGAGACTACTTTCGGTGGAAGAGAAGAGCTTGTTGATCCAAAAGGAATAATTGATTACGGCAGCCTGATGTATATCGCTCTTCAAAGATCGAAGACTGCACGCGAAGCAATAAAGGTAATGACAGATCTTGTAGCCGAGTTTGGCTACTATAGTTCAGGCGAATCATTTTCGGTTGCTGATGCTAACGAAGCCTGGATTCTTGAAATGATCGGGAAAGGCGAAGGAAATACCGGTACAGTTTGGGTTGCAGTCAAAATTGGAGATGGATATATATCAGGGCATGCAAACCAGGCACGCATTACGACATTTTCCTTTGAACGATCCCGAAAATTGTATTTACTCTCCTGATGTTATTTCATTTGCAAGAGAGAAGGGTTACTTCAATGGTAAAGATTCTGATTTTAATTTTTCAGATGCATACGCTCCGCTTGATTTCGGTGCAATAAGATTTTGCGATGCACGTGTGTGGTCATTGTTCAAAAGATGCAATACTGAAATGGATAAATACATTTCATATATTAATGGAGAATCACTTAGAGAGAATGCCGCTTTATGTTAAGCCCGAAAAAAAATTATCTGTGCACGATGTTAAACATTTAATGCGTGATCATTACCAGGGAACAGAGCTTGATATGACAACCGGAGTTGCCGCCGGTTCTTATGAAATGCCTTATCGCTGGCGTCCGCTTACCTGGCAGTACGAAGGTGAAGAATATTTTCACGAAAGACCAATCTCAACTCCGCAAACAGGATTTTCATTTGTATCACAGGCAAGGTCGCATCTTCCAAATGAAGTCGGCGGTGTTTTGTGGTTTGGTGTTGATGATACCTACTTCACTGTTTATACACCAATGTATGCATCAATGACAAGAACCCCATATAATTTTTCTAAAGGAGTAGGATCACTTTCTAATTTTACCTGGGACGCAGCATTCTGGGTGTTCAACTTTGTTTCTAATTTTTCTTATCCAAGATTTTCAATTGTTATTGATGATGTAAAGATGGTTCAGAACGAGCTTGAAGGATATTTCCTTGCACAGCAAAAAACAATTGATGAGACAGCCTTATCATTATTAAAAAGCTCTAAAGGTGAAACGGTTGAATATCTCACAAATTATTCAATTGGTTCTTACTAAGAAAACATTACAACCGCTGGAAAAAACTTGGAGAAGAGCTTCTTCAAAAAAACATTGACGGAATTTCTAAAACATAATTGTTTACCCCGAAGAACATTGGTTATCCTGAGCATTTTAAGAAGAGAATTGTCGAAGAGTCCGGCGATAAATTTAAGGTGAAAGAGATCGTAATAGATAGAGAACTGGCGTATGATCAGAATATGAGTAAAGCAGATCAGCTTGTTCTTGAAAGAAAATACAGCGAGGCAAAATCTCTTTATTTAAAAGCGCTAAAATTAAAACCAAACGAGGAACTTCCAAAACAAAAAATTGAAAAGATAGAATCTATACTTAGCGCAAATTGATCAAATTCACAACAGTGATTTTTCTGAATTGAATAGCAGCAAACTGGATACTTTGGGGATGGTGAAAATTTTGGAAAAACTTGAATTAATAATATAGAGGACAAGTAATTAAATGAAATTGGTATTTCTCTCTTTTTTGTTATTGATATTACAATTTTACTCATTCTCTCAGGATAAAGTCGACGAGAAAATATTAAAAGTCATGAGCTTCAACGTAAGATGTGGAAGCTGTGAGGATACCGGGGACATAAACTATTGGAGAGAGAGAAAAGACCGTGTTTTTCAATTGTTTAAAAAATATGACCCGGATATTATCGGATTGCAGGAAGCAGAGATATGGCAGATAAAAGATATTGAAAAAGAATTTGAAGAATATAAATGGATAGGAGCGGGAAGAGATGATGGGAAAGAATCCGGGGAATTCACCGCGGTATTTTATAAATGGAAGAGATTTAATCCTTGGGAGTCCGACACATACTGGCTTTCAAAAACTCCGGAAGTTCCATCGAAGGACTGGGATGCTGCATTAAATAGAACAGTCACTGAAGTGCTCGGGCACGATAGTAGGATCTGAAATAAATTTTTGGGTTCTTCAATACGCATTTAGATCATATTGGAGAAATTGCAAGGATTGAGAGTGCAAAAATTTTGAGGAAAAGAGTCAATGAATATTCTGGTGGATACCTGCCCATTATTATAACCGGTGATTTTAATTTCGATGAGAATGCAGATGGGTACAAAATATTAACATCCGGTGAATTAGAAATGGAAGATTTAATTTCCTCTATAGAGTATGACTCATTACTAAATTCACAACACATCTCAGAAAAACCACATTACGGTGGGAAGATTACATTTAATGCTTTCGGTAAGAAGACGGATATTGAAAGCCCGATCGATTTTATTTTTGTAAACAAGTATGTGAAAGTATTGTCTCACCGTGTAATAGCCGACACTCTGGAGGGATTGTATACTTCAGATCATTTCCCTGTGCTTGTGGACATACACTTAAAACGCTAGAATTCTTAACTGAGGAAAATTAATAGTTATTTAGGTGATTATGTTGATAGGATATTTTATTCTGCAAGAAGTCGTTTATTGTATCGATGTTTTTCTGTAATCCTTCTTTATGATTGATCCATAATTCTGTAAGGTTTGTTTTATTTTCGTTTTTTAATTGGAGTTCAATTCGATAAACAGGATCTCCCTCTGAATCTTCAGATTCCACGAGAATGATCTCTTCAATATTATTCAGAAGATGTTTTTCGATTTCATTTCTCATCAAACCCCTTCTCTGGATAGTCAGCATATTTTCTGTTTTATTAAAATCTAACCTTGTCCCTGGATTTGAATAGATGAACCAGATTCCCGCGGCCAGACCTCCGAGAGAAATAAACCAGACTCCGGTCCTTTCAAGTTCATTTAATTCATTAAGGTTGTGAAATGCACCCATCAGTCCAATGACAAAAGTTCCGGCAATGATAACAAAGAACAGACCCAGCATCCAGAAACATCCGGCTGAATCTTTTAGAACAAGATTTGAGTTTGTATGTTGAAGTATTTTCATTGAATTAAAAAAGACGCACATAAAGTGCGCCTCTTCTTTTTCTATATCTTATAATGGCTTAATCACCAGGAACATATTAATTGTTTAATCAAACTAAAAGAAGTAATAAACTGCACCGATGATACGCAGATTAGTAAAATCTTTTACGTTTTCTATTTTCCTTTGTTAAGATTTTCGGCCTACCGTAACCTGCAAAGGTGTATTCAAGCTCGGTTGAGAATCTTAAACTACTAAAGTTGAATTGCACTTCTTCGCACAGCAATA
>JAXHLB010000012.1:0-41107 GCA_034522695.1 Ignavibacteriaceae bacterium
TATCCATCAATATTATTAAAGCTTGATGTTATACCATTCAATTGCCTGCGAACGGACGTGAATTTCATTCAATTTCCTAAATGAGTCGAAGAATAACCTTGCGCTTTTCCTCAACGAGCTCATCCAGACAACGTTTTTACTTCCGGCATATTCTACATTCTGCAAAGACTCCTTCATAATATTTAATGATAAGCCGTCTCCTTCCGGAGAAGCTTCGTTAAGGCTTGCACATGTGTTCTTACAAGCGTGCTGGCAGTTTATTCCGGTTTCCAACCCCCCATGGTTATTCCTCGGTTTCTCATTAAAGCTGTTATTTTCTCATTTAAGTGAACAAGCTCTTTTCCTCTTCAAAGCCAATTGGTTTACAGGGATCAGGTGAGCCTCTGTTTGGTAACGCTCTTTTTTAAGAGCACTAACTATTTGTTTCGATTTTTACGAATCGGTCTTTTTAAAAAGCACCGACCATCTATCATGTTACTTTAGCCACCTGTTTTGCTTTTAGTTTGTCTGCCTCTTCTATTGCAGGCATGCAAACAACATCAATATCTTCTCATTGTTGGAGGATGAATAATTTGTAAGACTGCCTTCATACAACAGCAATCCTCCCGGTTTTACTGCTCTTCTCTAAATTTATCGAAGTGACGGCTGGTTAAAGAACAATTTGCAGAATCAAATTTTGTCTATGATTGGCGAACGCACTCCTTGCCATCAGCAACAATAACGATACAATTTGCCGTTCCACCTCTCATCTCCGGTCCGTAAGATGCATCCAGCTACTTCTTTCCCTTTGATCATTCCTAAATAGGCAGTAATGCTTCCCATTGAAAGCACTCCCGGCCCTCCAAACAGCACAAAAATTATTTCATGTTCTTTTTCGCATCTAGTAAATTCCTTTTTTTTTTCCCTTTAAAATCTTCTAAACTTTTTCTGGAACTTTTAAATCACCAAGCGGATATGCAGGAAACATTGTGTCTCTTAACAGACTTGCGCATCGATTCAACCGGTGTCATCCTCTAACCGGAAGGACAGTTTGAAACCACTTCAACAAAAGCAGGTTCCTTTTTCCTTCCTTTTGATACTGGAATGATTTCGAAAAAGCTTTTTTCAACTTCCGTAACAGCATTTGGATTATGAACTGCTTGACGTGTTACATAATGTGCACCGGGTAATTGAACAAGCAGGTCTGCGATTTCTTTATAGGATGACCTACCATTTTTACATCACGTCCGTAAGGAGATGTAGTAGTAACCTGACCAAGCAGTGAAGTCGGAGCCATCTGTCCGCCAGTCATTCCGTATATACCGTTGTTGATGAACACCATTAAGATGTTTCTTCCTCCTCGTTGACGGTATGAATCGTTTCTGCGGGATCATTAATCGCCGCAAGATCGCCGTCTCCCGTCTGGGAAGAGAAAACAGACCATCTGGTAAAACTCTTTTTATTCCGGTTGCAACTGCACTTGCTCTGCCGTGAGCAGCTTCCTGCATATCAATATTCATATAATGATAAGCGAACACTGAACAGCCGACTGGTGCAACACCGATTGTCCTGTCCTGTATCCCAAGTTCTTCCACAACTTCCATCAAAACTTGTGCACTACACGGCGTCCGCATCCAGGGCAATAGATGAAATGGTGTATCCGTTAATGTTTCCGGTCTGCAATAGACCATTTCCATTCCTTCGGCATCCGGCGGAAAATCTAAAGTTGATGGTCTTTCTATTGACATATCTTAATCTCCTGTTAAACTCTTTAATCCTGAAGGACATTTTGTTTGTCCAGAATAGATTCTATTTCATGAAGCACATCATCCGGCGAAGGAATCATTCCACCCATTCTTCCTGTAAAGTGAACAGGTACTTTTCCTTCGACAGCAAGTTTCACGTCTTCAACCATTTGACCTGCATTCATTTCAACCGACATCATAAAATCAACCTGGTCAGCTAATTGATTTAATCTTTTATACGGATATGGATAGAGAGTGATTGGTCTTAGTAATCCAATTCCAATTCCTTTTTCTCTGCCAAGGTCGACAGTCTTCTGACAGATGCGTGACGATAATCCAAAAGCAACCTAAATAATGTTTGCACCTTCCGTTTTTATTCTTCAAACCTCACCTCTTCTTTCTGATCTTTCTGTAGCTTTTCCTGAAGTTGAAGATCTACAGATTCCATCTCTTCGGGTTTAATAAATAGTGAAGTTATAGTATTATGATCTTTTTCCTTTGTTTTACCTGTTGTTGCCCAAGGGGTTGCAATTTTTAGCAATGAACCTTCCTCAGGTTGAATAACTTTTTCCATCATCTGTCCAAGTGCACCATCAGTTAAAATCATTGCAGGATTTCTATACTTTTCTGCAAGTCGAAATCCTTCAAAAATAAAGTCAGCCATTTCTTGGAATAGAAGCAGGAGCTAAAACGATTAAACGATAATCGCCATGTCCGCCGCCTTTTACTGCCTGGAATAATCTCCTGTGAAGGTTGAATTGTTCCAAGACCCGGACCACCACGCACAACATTCACAACAAGACAAGGAAGTTGTGCAGAAGCAATGTAAGAAAGACCTTCCTGCATCAAACTTAATTCCCGGACCTGAAGATGAAGTCATAACTCTCGCACCTCAGCACCGGCTGCACCGTAAATCATATTGATTGAAGCAATATCCACTTTCTGCCTGAAGAACTAATCCGTGGCGTTTCGGTACTTCTCTGTTCAAGATATTCAAGAACTTCTGACTGCGGAGTAATAGGATAGCCAAAGTAAGCATCAATGTCTGCGCGAATAGCAGCTTCAGCAAGCGCTTCGTTACCTTTCATTAATTTGGCTTCACTGTTTTTATTTTTATTCTCTTCCATCATAAACCCTTCAACTAATTTTCTTTAAAGATGAACTCACTCACTTGCAGCAACTTTCTTTGCCGGCTTTGGCTGTCTATAAACTGTAATGGCTGCCTCGGGACAAACAAGTGCACAATTAGGACAACCCGTACAGTTATCTCCAATCAGTTCGACGAAGCGATAGCCTTTTTCATTGAAGTGTGGACGAGAGACGAAGTCCATCTTGAGGGCATGAAATAATGCAAAGTTCACAGCCTTTGCAAATCACGCCATCAATTTTTACTGTTCCTTTAATCATTGTTAAACTCTCTGATGAGATTGGATTATTTATTATAAGAGAGTTTTGACAACATATATGCCATCGGAAGTCCTTGTATTAAAAGGATTTTGAGCTAAAACTAAAGATTTTATTGTCAGATTTAAGAAGATAAGAGTTTAATGGATTCCTAATTTCGAGAAGGAGAAAAGGATTTTTAAGATGGATAATAGTTTGTGCATTAAACCGTTTAGGTAATAGAACAATTTTAGTATGTCACATATTCTAAAAACCTGCAACGAGCAAAACTATTCCTATTACTAAACCAATGGCAAGATTGGCTGTTCTTTTCGTTCACTCAAAAGCCTTCATTTCTCCCGGATCGTACGGAATTATGCTTTTAAGGAAATGTTTAAGTCTTTTAGATTTTCGCCAGAATTAAGTTTAGTAATCTATGCTAAGGATTCTTCCATCAGTAAAGTTGAAGAATTTTTCTTTATCTGCTACTTGTATTCCTTCTCTTAAATCTTCCGGCGTTTTGCCGGCAGCCTTCAAACAGCCGGGGCAAGCCATTATTGTTATTCCCTTATCAAAAAGCTTTTGAACCTGTTCCTTTGAGCTTGTAAAATGTGCAAAAGGATAAATCAGGGCTATCTTTTAACAGCACCTCTATACCTGTTATGTCGAAGTACAGAATTACATCTTTATCTTCTGACATTTTTCTGCCAGACTCAAAGCCATCAGAACTCTATGTGGATTGTCGCTGCCATGACTAACATGGATAAAGATACCATCTTTAACAATTTCTTTTTCAGCTAAATCCGTTTTTCGCTGATTGCAGGAAAAGAATATAATAACGCTGACAAGAAAGAATGATGTATGACCAAAGTTTTTTCATTTTTACTCCTAATGACTAAATTATTTGTTACAATACAATGAAACTTAAATAAATTATTAAAGTGCTTCAATTAACAAACAGCAAGTGTTCCGACAAAAGCAATCAGTCCCACAGCAGAAACGTTTTAAGTTTGAATGAGACTATAAATTACTTTGATAGAATAACTAAATGACTCGTTAATGGCTTATTCTTAATTTCGTTAATAACTTTTAACCCGGTTTCTGAAGCAAGCTTATTTATCCCGCCATTCGCCATAAAACTTTTATAGTTCCTGTAATGATTTCTTCTGCAGCGAATTCAACCGCTTCATTTAATATATTCCAGAAACCGCTTTTTGCAGGATAAGATAATCACCTATAATAATTTTATCTGCAATATCAGTCATCCCTTTTAAAGAATAATCCTTTCGCCCTCATCAATTTCATGAAGAACATAAGTAGATACTGCATAATCAAAATGTTTTTTGCCCTCTTTAATAATATCCTTTAGGCTTTTGTGCTCAAGAGAAATATTATTACGAGGATTTTTTGAAAGCTTGAGTTTTGCTGTGTTAATATTCCGCTTTGACAAATCAATACCTTTAACTGATTTACATTTGTCAGCAATAAAAAAAGGGAAACGACCGGTTCCACATCCAACGTCTATTATTTCAGAGTTTGGTTCGATCAGATTTTTTATTTGCCCGAATAATCTATCTTGATTGGGAGCTATAAACTTATCATAGAACCACCCATCATACCAATGATTTTTATTTTCTTTCATTGTATCAAAATCCTATAGCATAAACTATTGATCCCAGTATAATTCCGAACGTCAAATTAAATATTTTTATCTTCAGGGAATCTTTAACTGAATAAGAAAGCATTGGCAGCATTCCATGTCCATCCTGAACGATGGAACTCGTAAACAAGACTGAAAACGGAATCAATTCCTTCGGCAAAAAGCATTACAAAAATTAAATGTGGACCTGATTCGGGAATAATTCCTATAAGCGCACCGAGAATTAATAATAGGAAAGTGTATTCTGAAGTTATATTTTGTAGATCAACCAGGCTCATCCCATATTTTATTACCAATAAAGCACCGAAGGTCCAAAGAAATATTCTTACAAGATGCCCCTTTACAATATGCGTCCAGATATGATCTTTGAAATAATGCTTGTATCCTTCTTCGCCGGGATGATATTGTTTGAATTCACAATCAGTGCAGGTTTGTATTTTAAATTTTTTAACAATGTAATCAGTAAAATATCCTGTAATCATACCGAGTAGAAAAAGTATTGCGAATAAAATCAAAGCTGTATCAGGAATCATAGCTAGCATAATAAATTGTTCATCACCCGCAGTAGCGAGCATTAAGCCGGTAAGAGCACCGAAGCTGATCATCCCGTGAATGTAAAGTGAAACTCCGGCAAAAGAACCGAGGCACCCAGGTGCTGCGCCAAGTAATGAAGCAATAATATATTGTTTCCACTTTCGACCGGTTTGCAATATCGATTCTAACTTACCTTTTGTTTTTACATTAATTATATCGATGGCGACCATCATCACTAAAACAAATAGTGTTACTTTGACTGATTCTTTGATAACGTTTATAAAAATTTCCATTACAGCTACCTGGTATTAACCATAAGTCACTTATTTAAATATTTGGTCCAGAGCTTTCTTTCGAATCTTCTGTTAACATATTCTCCGGCATCTGAACTGCCACAACTCTTCCCCGCGCAGTAATTATTCCGTTTGCTGAAACCGTGATTTCAGAAATAACTTTTTTCCCCTTTAGTTCTAAAACTTTTCCACGCAGTTCTAGTTCAACACCAAGAGGGGTCGGTTTCAAATAATCAACCTGAAGCGAGGCTGTAACAAAACGAAACGGGGGCATTGTATCAAATTTTCTAGTTTCTGCTTTATAAGCAGCTAATGCAGCAGTTCCGGTTCCATGGCAATCTATTAAAGAAGCTATCAAACCGCCATAAACATAACCCGGGATTGCGGTATGATATTCTTTGGGAGTAAACCTGGTTATTGTTTCGTCTCCATCCAAAAATGTCTTTATCTGATGTCCGTACTCATTAAGCTTTCCGCATCCGTAGCAATGAGCTACATCATCCGGATAATAATCCTGAATTGCTTTTGTCTTCATTGGAGATACCTTTAAGACTGCTTTTGTTACTGTTATAATATTTTGGGATTCAAATTAATTATTTTCTGAAGCTTTTCGCCATTAACAATCTCCAGCTTACCTAAATCTAATAAAGTACATTTCTGTTTGCCGATGGTTACAATTTCGCTGTTCAATTTTATTTCCGCATTTAAAGTGATAATTCCATGATTTAAGCTTTCCATGTACATAACTCCAATAGGTTTATCGAAAAGCTTTAAAAATTTTTTATAAAAAACCTCGGTTGATACAACTACAGGGTATAAATTATTCGATAACAGTTCTGGAAGATTGAAATACTCATTAAATAACTTTGTACGTAGGTCTTCAAACCACTTGATATAGACAGTGTTATTTACATGTCCGGCAATGTCTATGTCATAAGTTTTAATTTGAGGATTTAACTTTACAGATATCTGTCTCATAATATTATAACATTCCGTAGGATTTAATTTTTTCAATTACCCGTTGCTTCCGAAATAATTCTGCTTTTGTTTCCCGGTATGCCGGGTTAACAACAATAGCCTTATCAATTAGACATAAAGTTTTGCATTGAGGTTCATTGTAATATCCGACACATTCGGTACACAAGTCAGGATTAATCTTATAAATAGCTTTACCAGCAGTTATTGCATTATTTGGACATTCTGACTCACAGGCACCACATACAATGCACTCTTTAGTAATCATTAATGCCATTCTGATTCCTTATTTATAAATTCATTTAATTTTTGTACTGAACGATATTTAAAAATCTTGTTTTACTTTATTGTATATTTTTTTATTAACAACTGCTTTGGTTGCATTTATAACAACAAAACCACCTTCACCATAACCTTCTTTAAATTTTTGCACTTCGTGAATTTTCTGCAAGCTGCCAAAGACAGTCTGAACAATTTCTATATCTAAAAACCCATTTTCTTCTAACAGTTTAATCACCTCATCAGCTGAATAAAAAGTAGCGGGGCGGTAAAATTTATTTTGTTCTTTCATTTTCTCATAAGTTTTACCAAGCGGACTATTCTTATCAACAAGACCAATAATAAAAATACCGCCGGGTTTTAAAATTCTCTTTACTTCAGAAAAGGATTTTCTTATGTCATCTACAAAGCAGATAGTTGTTACCATTAGAGCAAAATCATAAGATTCATCAGCCAAGGGTAATTCTTCTGCTATTCCATTATAAACACTCAAGTCCCTTTATACCATTGCAAAATAGCCCATAACGCCAGATGGCTCTATTCCTTCTTTTATTCCGAATGGGATTGCAAATCTTCCCGTACCAATTCCTATTTCTATACCTCTTTTGCCGGCAGGAATAAAATGTCTTACAGCTTCAACTTCTGATTCATAAACATATTTGTGTTCATTAAACCATTTTTCGTATTCAACAGCATGCTTATCAAAAGGTTCGGTTCTTGGCATATTAATCTCAACTACTTTTAATCAATCTTAATAACCTTTCCAACACCCAGTTCGATGAATTTTTCCTTATAGACTTCTTTGGAAATATTTCTTGCTAAATCCCCTGAACAGTGGCAGGGTCCGACCGAAATAATTTCCATATTCATAATTTCATTTACTTTTTTGTTTAAATCTTTTTCATTTTGATTATGCAGATGAAAACCACCAAGAGCAAGGTAAATTTTTTCTTCCGGGAATTGCTCCTTTGCCCTTTGCAGGATTTTAATGATACCGGGATGAGCACATCCGGTTATCACAACAATCCCTTGATTTGTACGAACAGCAAGCGATTGTTCTGGAATTGCACCGTTAATCTCGCCAATTGAAAATATGTTGGTTTGTAATTCACGGAATACAGAAACCGGATCGGATTCCGCCCCGGATTTTTTTATTAGTTCGACTAATTGTTCTGGAAATGAATGCGGGTAATAAACTTTTACATTTGGATTTATTTTCAGAAAATCACTTAATCCACCAGTATGATCGTGATGGAAATGTGAGAGGAAAACAAGATCAATATCTTTAGGATCAATATTGAGTTTTGACATATTGCTCAGTAAAATATTGCCGTTATCACCAGTATCGAACAAAAGTTTTGTATATCCAACCTCAACCAGACAGGCAAATCCCCAATCGGTTTGTAAACCTTTCAAAAACGGATTGTTGTCATAAATGATTGTTATTTGAACTGTGTCTGCTTTGTTTTCATTTGTATTTTTTGTTTGTGCCATTGTCAAATTCCCTCTAAAAAATATTTCAAATATCAGAAGTAAGATTACTATTTCAGTGTTTAGAAAATTTTTCATATTTAAATTTTCAAATCGCTTAAAAGGTTTATTCTTTCTGATACAGGTGCATAGTCAATTATCAGCACTCCGTTTAAGTGATCAATTTCATGCTGAATAACACGTGCTGTAAGTCCATCCATTTCCGATTCTTTTTCTCTTTCGTTTTTATCCAGATAACGTACAAAGACAGACTGCTGTCTTTTAACATTAACAGTTGTTTCCGGTAAGCTCAAACATCCTTCTTCCATAAAGTCTTCACCAAACCCGATTAGAATTTCAGGATTGATCATTGAAATTAACCCTTCCCCGACATCAGCAATTATCACTCTATCCAAACTGCCAACCTGCGGTGCCGCTAACCCTATTCCTTTACGACCATACATTATTTTTGACATCTTTTTAATCATCCGGATAATCGAATCATTTACTTCGGTTACTGGAAAACATATTTTTCTGAGCACGGGATCAGGATAAATTTTTAATTCATACTTTTTCATATAAGTATTCTCTGACCAATTTTAACATCTGATTTTTCTTCAATTAAAATTTTTAAATGATTCGGGAAACACAAAAGCATAGTAGAACCAATACTAAAGTATCCGCAGGGAGTACCTTTTTTATAGTTTTTCATTTCTTCATAATCAATGTGAATCCTGTTTACATTTAATGAACCTACTGCAATCATAGCAATCAGATAGTCTTTTGTTTTAAATACTGAACATATTGAAGAATTCTTTTTTACAGCCTTGCTGAACATTTCTATGCCTAGTATATTTTCCAATCCAATAAATACAGGCAGCCATGCTTTCCCTTCATTCTTATGTGTGTGGATAAACATTCCATCACACGGTGTTACCCAGAAATGTTTGTTCGATGGATTCAGGTAAAAATTAATATACTTATATCCTTTAAAGTGATTGGTAAAACTACCGGTGATATTATCCAGCTTAACCTCTTTATCATTTTTAGATATAAGTATTCCGCTACTGTTGATGTCTCCGATTTTTATCACTTTTGCTTCAACAGGACTTATGATCGCTGATACGTCCGGATCAATTTCAACTTTCGTATACTTATTGAAATTTTTATTTAGTCCAAGATTATCAGCAATCTTTCCTAATAACGAGTTCTTTGTCGAAAGTATCATTTTTCATCTCACAATTCTTTAACATTCTTTACATGAAATATTTTTCCATTCTGTCGAATGCTTTGTTTATCATATCGTCCGGAACGCAAAAAGATAATCGTATATGTCCTTCACCTGTTGGTCCGAAATCACTTCCGGGTGTTGCTGAAACCTTTGCTTCTGATAATAATTTTTTACAGAATTCCATAGAATCGACTTTATCCTCTGAAATTATTTTTGGAAACATCAGATAAGCACCGCCGGGTTTAACATATTGAAATACTGAGTTAAGCCGGTCAAGTCTTTCACACATAAGATTTCTTGCATTCAAATATTCCCGACGGAATTTTTCTACAGAATCCTGACTTCCTTTTAAAGCTGCAAGAGCTGCATATTGAGAGACAACCGGTGCACATATAGCAAACGGGATATGTGCTTTTTTTATTTGAAGTAATCTTTCTTCATCAGCAACCAGGTACCCTATACGCCAGCCGGTCATTGCATATGTTTTTGTAAATGTATAAGCAGTCACAACATTCTTTTTTATTTCAGGGATTGAAGCCATACTGAAATGTTTCTCATCATCGAAAACAAAATATTCATAAGCTTCATCGACAATTACCGTCAGATCATTTTCCAGAACAATTTCCGCTAAACTCCGAAGATCCTTTTCAGGAAAAACAGTGCCGGTTGGATTATTCGGAGTGCAGAACATTATTGCTTTTGTCTTCGGAGTTATTGCTTTTTTAATTCCTTCCATATCCAATGCAAAGTTTTTCTCTTCAATAAGCGGAACCAAAACCGGATTTGCCGATGCAAGCTTTACCTGTGTAATGTGAGTAGAATAAGTTGGAGTAGGAAGAATTACTTCGTCGCCGGGATCAACAGTAGCTAAAACAGCAACTGCCAATCCTTCAATCGCCCCGACGGTTAAAATTATTTCCGAAGGCTTTGCATCAATATTATTATCACGCTTAAGCTTTTTTACAATTTCCGTTCTCAGCTCAGGTAATCCTTCGCTTTGAGAGTACCCGGAAGTTAAATTTTTTCTAATTGCATCAATCGCAGCATCGTTGATGTATTTTGGAGTTCCCGAAGCTGGCTTTGCCCACGATAAAAAAGCCACATCATCATACTGTGATGATAATTTTGTCATTTCGTGGATCGCAGATTTTGTAAGCTGACTAACTCTGGCAGCAGTGTTCATAATTCCCTTTCCGCTATATCCGTTTTTATTTCAGAACATTTTCAAGTTTATTAATAATTATGGCAATTTGTTTCTCGACTTTACATTGATTGATCCTCTTACCTTCAAGTCCTGCTTTATGAATTTTCTTGTCATAACTAATGCTGCCGAGATAATCAACCCCTCTTTTCCTGAGAGAACTCTGCATAATCAAATCGGTATCCTTTGAATCGACCTTGTTTAAAATTGCCCAGACATTTTTATTTCCCATCAAGAAAGACATTCTCTTTACGATTTCTGCTATTACAAACGACTCAAATGTGGGATCTACCACTATAAGAATTACATCAACATTTTTTTCAACACCTCTGCCGAAGTGTTCAATGCCTGCTTCAATATCTATTAGTGTAACGTAATCACCTTTAACAATGAAATCCCTAGCAACCTTTGACATTGGTCCATCACATCCTTCGCAAGCTTCCTTTATTTTACCTATCTGAAACAAGGTTAGATTTTTCTTTTTATAAGAATATTGTTTTGATATCTCAGATAATTTTATTGCTGATTCTGTCAGAGGAGCATTATCATTCTTTCTTGTAAGTGTGGATGGATCATCAGACGGACACGTAACTGTGTTCCTTCCCCCAAAAAATTCTATCAACGGTTTTGGTGATTTATCATTATCTGAAAACAATCGGAATAAGCCACCGGGATTAGAAGCATCTGCATCAAGTAAAATTACTTTGTAATTTTGTTTGATCAGTTCATTTCCCAAAAGAGAAACTATCGAACTTTTTCCGCTTCCGCCTTTACCACAGATTAAGATTCTCTTATTCCTTAGTATCCTCATTGCTCCTTATTCCTTATCTACTCTTGTAAAAAAAATTTTAAGGCAAAAGTATTGCTGCAGCAATAACCGTTGTCCACAAACCCGTTCTATCTCCTTCAGCAGATTGAGTGATGTTGAACGTTTTAACAATCTTGCCGGACATTTTAAAAACCTGCTCACGTTCGTTCCAATCTGCTTCAGGGTTGAACTCCACACCCAAAGTTGTCGCGAGCATCTGTGCAGCAAGATCTTCGGCATAATCGCCTGTATTTTTTTCTGTCACGCCAAAAGGATGATATTCTGATAGATAACCATACTGAGTGTTGTCAGCAGGAATGGCTCCACCAATTGATGCAGCAATTAATCTATTCGGTTCATTCGTTGAGTTCCTTGCCATCACTGCGAATGTAATTTGTCCGGGCTTTATTTCTTTCAAACCTTCTTCTCTGCTTATGCGTTTACAGGATGGCGGGAATATGCTGCTGACTGAAACAAGGTTACATATTTCAATTCCTGCACTTCTAAGTGCAAGCTCAAAAGAGCTGAGGTAATCTTTATGTCTTCCTACGCCTTTTGTTAAAAAGATTTTTGCTGGTATATACAATTTGTTGCACCTCAAATGTTGGTGGAAAATTATTTCATTATTAAATCAAAGCTTATTCTGTAAAAGAACTCGCTAAATAAAATATTTATGCAAGACTTGCTTTGATCATCCATATTTGTTTTTCTAACCACGCGACATTGTTATCAGCAAGACTTGCTGTCGGAACATCTCCATTTTGATTAGCTGTTTTGGATATTACTTTATATCCTTTATTCAGAAATTCAAAATCTGCAAGCACAGAATTCAAAACGTTTTTAACATCAAACTCATTTTTATCTTCTTCTTTTAAAGAAGCATTTTTCAGATAATCATTTAAAGTTGCTAATGGTTTTCCACCAAGCTGCACAATTCTTTCTGCTACTTCATCATACTGTTCTGCAAAGTAATCATAGTATGCTTCGGTCATTTCGTGAATAATTTAAAGTTCATGCCTTTTACATTCCAGTGATAGTTATGAAGTTTTACATACAGTAATTGAAGGTTTGCAAGATTTTTGTTCAATAGTTCAATCAGTTTACTGGATTTCATTTTGTACTCCTGTTTTTTTTAGATATTTGTTTAGGATGGATTTAACAGCGCCTGTTGATTTCACTAAATGAATATCAACATGCTCTTTCATTAAAAGCGAATATGCTTTACGGCCTATTTCTCTTGTCAGTAATACATCTGTATTGTTTTGTATTATTATTTCTGCAGCTTTCAGTCCTGAACCATCTTGAATCTGAAATCCGGAATTTGCAAGAAAATAATATTTTTTGCTTGTGTCATCATAAATAAGAATAAAAGGTGAGTGTCCTAGATTACTACTTATAACAGACCCTAAAGTGTTGCCTGTTGACGGTACTGCAATTTTCATTTTTCCCTACCAGATTTTTTTATTTATATATTTTTTCCAATTCCCCGATTCTTGCCACTTTGACCTCTGCCACGACTACCGCCACGCGATCTTCCTCCGCGGCCAAATCCATAAGTGGTTTCTTTGTTTTCAACAGTTTTGATTTCTAATTTTTCAGTTTTTGCTGTTTGAGTATCACGGCAGCGACCTCTTCTTCTGCCTGTTAAAGGTCCTTGACCCGACGGGCCTGTGCCATCAAAGTTTGGCATAGCTATCTCCTTAAATTTTTTGTAAAATAGTTCGAGCCTCGTTAAGAAAATTATTCAGCGCCCCAGCTTTTATATTCAACATTTTCGTGATGTTCGATTGTTTCGTCAATCTTATGTAATAATATTTCATCAACTATACAGGGTTCAGTTAATCTTATAATCTCATCAAACTGTACTGATTCATCTGATTCAGCAATCTGTTTTGCTTCCTTTAAATTTGAAGCTCTGATTTTTCTTATGCCGATAGCACTAAATTGACAATATATTACGTACTCCTTATCTTTTTTCATTCATGTTCTCCTTTCACATTATCTTAATTAGTACTGAAAACCATTTGCTAAAACATTCTTTCATTATTAAAAGAAATAAATTTTATCCGGGCACTCAGTTAATTTTCAAATGATATGGACTAACAGATTATTTTGATAAACAACTATATTATTATCACAGAGTTTTTTGAGTCACCGTAATGAGTCGGGTTTTCCTTGTCTGCTTTTGGTTCATTCAGCCACGTTTGTCCGTCACACAGATATCTGAACTGATATTCCTTTCCGGCATCAAGTACCACTTCAACAGACGAAGACCCATCAGAATGTTTGTGTGAAAATTTGTGCTGATGCGGATCCCAGTTATTAAAGTCACCGACAACACTGATTTCATCGAAGTATTCACATATCTCTTTCGGCAACGTGAAGGTTACCTGACAAATTTTTTTGTCCTTCGAGTATATTTTGCTGATAGCCATAGTACACCTCTTAAATTTTGGATTCTACCAGAACATTTTTAATTATAAAAGTAGCAGCAGAGTACGGAACTTCTTTCAAAATATTTTTATTAATTAATTCTTCAATCAAGCTCCAATCCGTTCCTGCTTTATTTAAGAATATCTCTACTGCTTCTTTTTTCATCGGATGGACAGCAAGGATATCTAACAGTTCTTTTTCAACATCCGAAGAATAAGTGAAGTCACTTCCTTCACCACCAGTTAGAAACTCAACATTACTGATGATAGAATTAAATATCTGGTAAGCAATGTTCAGATTTTCTTCTGATGGCGGTTCAACAAATTTTTCAGCAGGAGGACGGGTTGGGACAAGGATGTAAGCCTTATTCGGATTCAATTTTCCTATAAACTCAGCGGTGTTCGTTAACGATTCTTTACTATCATTCAGTCCCTTAACAAGCATTGTTTCTGTTACCAGCGTTCCTTTAAAAGAATTCCTGAATAACTTAACACCGTTTAAAACTCTTTGCAGATCCAGTTTGCCGTAAGGTCGGTTTATTTTATGCCAGGATCTTTCGTCGGTTGTATCAATTTTTACTGAAACCCAGTCAGCCAGTAGTAAATCATCCCTTACTTCTTTATCCCATAGCAGAGAAGAATTTGTGATAACAGCGATTTTAATTCCGAGTGGTTTTATTAGTTGGATAGCTTTACCAATATTTATGTCGAGCGTGGGTTCTCCATCAGGAACAAAAGTAATATAGTCAATCCTTTCTGCGGAATTTTTTAGCTGCTCAACTCTTTCAGAAATTTCAGTAACTATTTCTTCAAGAGGATAAAATTCTCTTCTTTCAATCGACATTGAATCAGTTAGTCCAACCTGGCAGTAAACACAAGAATAACTGCATATCTTGGGAGGGATATTATTTACACCCAGACTTCTTCCTAACCTGCGTGATGGTATTGGTCCGAATACAATTGACATAATTTTATCACTTTGCTTTTTCTATTGAGGTATTTTTATTGTATCCCAGATAACAAGAATAACTGCACCGGATTTCGAAGCGAACGGTCCGTGATCTTTATGTGCAGGAACTAATCTGTATGTTCCGGAAGGAAATATTTTACCTTCACTTTCATACTCTCCTTCCAAGACTACATGCTGCTCATTGTAAATGTGAGTATGCGAGTCCATGTGAAATCCTGCAGGTAGTTTTAACAGAATAGTCTTTGCCCCGTTTTCATCACGTAAAACTTTGATTCTTGTTCCAACCGGATAACCGGTGGCTTTTTTCCATCCTAATTCATCGTAAATATTTGTTACGTGTTTCATATTTCACCTCAGGTTTTATTTTAATTATAAGCCAATCGTGTTTGCTCATCCGCTAAAGTTGCTTTAATCAACTCCTGCCATTCCGGTGTGTCCCAGGTTTTAAGTTCCGTATGCGTGATTAAATATTTTTCCGGAATAGGATGAGTACCAACAACTACTTCTAAACCATACTTGGTTTCGATAAATCTTTTAAAGTGATCGATGTAGGGACAGGGTGGATAACCAACCACCATCCCAGTTGCAAAGTGAATTACTTCTGCACCATTCTTTTTCATTTCCTCGGGCGCATATTCAATATTACCACCAGGGCATCCGCCGCAGGTTGTATAGCCGACGAGTTCAACTTCTTTATCTTTATAGATATCAAAAGCCCCGGTTCTTTCTCTAATTGATCTGAAGCATTTTCCACCAGCACAGCTTTTGTACCTGTCGCAAATAATTATTCCTATTTTAATTTTATTGTTCATACTAGACTTTTGCTATTGTTAAAAAATAATTCTTTTTGATAATGTTCTTCTAACAAATTAACTATTGACTTGAACGAATTTGATACTTCACAATCCGGTTTTTCCAGAATGATAGATTTGCCTTTATCACTGAATATTCGTGCGTCAATATCAATTGGAATTGAACCAAGAAATTGCACTTCATGATCATCAGCTAACTTTCTCCCGCCACCTTCGCCAAAAATGTTAAGTATCGCACTGCAATGCGGACAGACAAATCCAGCCATGTTTTCAATCACTCCAATAAATGGTATCTCAAGTTTCTTTGCCATATTTATTGCACGTTCAGCATCAATAACAGAAACTTCCTGCGGAGTTGTGACAATAACTGCACAATCCGGTTTCATGTGCTGAGCAATAGTTAAAATTTCATCTCCAGTACCGGGAGGCAAATCTGCAATCAAGTAATCGAGTTCACCCCAGTCGACATCAGCAAGAAATTGATTAATAACTTTCGAGCGCATTGGTCCGCGCCAGATAACAGGTTGTCCACCCTTTATCAAACTTGCCATAGAAATCATTTTAATACCGTAACGCTCAAAGGGGATTATTTTTTCATTCATATAAATCAAATCATCATTCACGTTCAGCATTTTTGGAACGTTTGGTCCGGTTATATCGGCATCAAGAATTCCGGTTGAAAATCCTGCAGATTGCATCCCATAAGCAAGGTTTACACTTATGGTTGTTTTTCCAACACCGCCCTTTCCACTAAATACTGCAATGCGGTGTTTTATCTTTGAAACATTTTCTTCAATTCTTTTTTCTTCTTCAATTACTTTTTGCTTTTCTTGTTCGTCCATTTTAATAATTCCAATTTATTTTCTACTTTTTATTTTAAGGTGACTCAACCAGGTAATCACTAATTACATTCCTAACCAGCTGATCTTTAAAAGGCATAATACACGCACAACTTTACCCTGGTCTATTATCTTATTAGCTAGCTTAGCAAAAAGGGAACCAACAGCAAAGTTTGATTTTTTATTAGATTTGGATTGAAACCAGACAATTATGTTGCATATTTGCAACCCCGACTTAAGAGGTTTAATTTTGTAGCGACATTCTGTTATTATTACGGAGTTTGAGGAATGAAGGTAAATAAAATCGAACCACAGCAAATCTATTCTAACATTATTCTTGACAGTGTTGCCGATGGTGTTTTCACAGTAGATGAGAATATGAAGATAACTTCTTTTAATAAGGCAGCTGAAGAGATAACAGGAATAAAAAAAGAAGATGCTATCGACCAATATTGCTTTGAAGTTTTAAGAGCCAGTATATGTGAAAAAGCCTGTGCACTGAAGTGCTCATTAAAAACAGGTAAACGAACCATCGACAAACATGTTACAATCTTAAGATCAGACGGGAAAGAAATTCCTGTAAGCATCAGCACTTCAATATTGAAAAATGAAAAAGGAAAATACGTTGGCGGTGTTGAATCTTTCAGAGATTTGTCAACAATTGAAGAATTAAGGAAGGAAATTAAAAAGAGTTACACTTTCGAGGATATAGTTTCAAAGAACCATAAAATTCTGGAAATTTTTGATACACTTCCAATTATAGCCCAAAGTGAAAGCACTGTTTTGATTCAAGGGGCAAGTGGTACGGGAAAGGAATTGTTTGCTCGTGCAGTCCACAAATTAAGTGGAAGAAAAGATAAACCATTCGTAGCTATCAATTGCGGTGCTTTACCGGAGACACTACTGGAATCTGAGTTGTTCGGTTATGTAAAAGGTGCGTTTACAGATGCAAAAAAGGATAAACCCGGCCGATTTGCTCTGGCAAAAGGGGGTTCATTATTTTTAGATGAAGTTGAAAGTCTGCCAATGTCCGTTCAGGTAAAATTGCTCAGAGTGCTGCAGGAAAGGGAATTTGAACCTCTCGGTGGAACCACCTCTATAAAAGCGGATGTTAGGGTTATAGCTGCAACGAAAGAAGATCTTTCAAAACTTGTAAAAAAGAATAAATTCAGAGATGATCTTTTTTACAGATTAAACGTTGTTAAAATTCAACTTCTTCCTCTTGTACGGAGAAGAGAAGACATTCCGCTGCTGGTTAACTATTTTATCGAAAGGTTTAACAAAAGAATGGGCAAGCCAATTACAAACATTGCATCAGATGTTATGGAAGTATTAATGCAGTATGATTATCCCGGAAATATTCGTGAATTAGAAAACATAATTGAACATTGTTGTGTGATGTGCCAGGGAAAAGAAATTCAAATAAAGCATTTGCCTCCCGAATTACCTTTAAAAGGGAAAGAAGTTCTCACTGAAGTCTCTGCCGGATATCTTCCGCCTTTTCAAGATGCTGAACGTAAACTTATACTTAATACTCTTGAAAAAAATGACTGGAGTAAATTGAAAACTGCGGAGGATCTTAATTTGCACCGTGCCACACTTTACAGAAAGATGAAGAAATATAAGCTGGTTTAAGTTTTATGTTGCAATGGTGCAACTATATAAAAGAGTCTACACACATTTCTGCAACATTTCTGCTTCTAAATATTCTATCCATTCACTGATGAACTCACTTTTATTTGCCGCAGAGTCCATTTAATACTTTATCTGAAATTCTGGCAGGCGAATTGACCACTATGATTAGTTGATGCGATAACTAATCATTAACCATCGAATTAATAATTATGAAAACAATAGCAATGTCAGTTTTTGGAAACAGGATTTCATCAAGACTCGATGTCTCCGAGAAATTAATGCTTGTTAAGGTTGAGAATCAGATAGTAAAAAATAAAGAAACACTTTTGCTTGATGGTAACGATGCGTTTAAAAACTCGATACACTGCTTCAGCTCAAGCCGGACGTATTAATTTGTGGTGGTCTTACGGAGTTTTGCAAACAAAAGCTTAGTAATAAAAAAATAAAGGTGATCTCCTGGGTGCAAGGAGAAACCGATCAGGTTCTTAACCTTTATTTAAAGGGATCCCTTAATGAAAAGAATAATTTAAATAACTAATGAGGATAAAATGGAAAATTCATTTATAGGTAAGATTGAAATTTCCAGGGGTAAAATTTTGCCTTCAGGTATCATGCAAAAACCAAATGTTGTTTTACCAAATATTAATAACCAAATTCAATTTATTATGAGTCGTACGGATGAATTAAGAACGGTATTGAAAGAAATAGATGAGACTTTAAGGAAAATTAAAGAAGAATCTCAAAAGAGCTTTATTAATGCACAGAATTATTTATAAAATTTTAGTGTAATAGAGTCGGTGAAAATATTGTGATTATATCCGGAACAATAAAAAATTTCTGTAAAGCGAGTTAGACAAATGGTTTTTGAAAGTTCAATTAATAGTAATCCTGGTTCAGAGCAAATGACCATGTTAGTTGCAAATATGAAGAGTGAATCAACCAACATCAGAACAGGATTTTTATTCTGTCCACGATGTGGACTAAGAAGACCCAAGGCTGAAAATCTGGATTACTATGGTGGACATTGCCCCTATTGCGGCTGCAGAATGACGGACGAATATTATATACCATACAACTCCAGAAAGTCTGAGCCGTTACTATTTCCTCGTCAAAGAGGGGATAACATAGTGCGGCATATGCATCTTCCAAATCAATCATCTGAAAATTCTCATTTAAAAATTTTAATGAGGTATAATTATGGCTTACATGATAACAGACGAGTGTATCAATTGCGGTGCTTGTGATCCCGAATGTCCTAATAATGCTATATCCGAAGGAAATCCAGTTTATGTAATTGATTCAAATCTTTGCACCGAATGTGTGGGTTATTATGATGAACCACAATGTATAAGCATCTGTCCGGTTGACTGTATAATACCAAATCCTGATTTTGTTGAGACTAATGAACAACTACTTAAAAAGAAGGATTCAATAGGAAAAATAATCAAGTGATAAAATGAGGATGAAGTTTACTCATCCCCATGATTAACACAAACCAAATCGGTCTCGTTCTTCAGTTCACCTTTGATGAACTTATTAATAGCATCTTCAATTAGCTCGACATCAGTAAATAGAGTTGCTATATTGTGCTGCTTTAAATCTTCTACAACTCTCCATCCGCCTCCGCTGGACACCAGGTAACGGCAATCTTTCAAACCATTAATTAAATGTTCGTGGCTATGTCTGCCTTCACCTTCTCCATGCCTGCCTGCCGTATGGGCAGGATGCTGATGATGTTCTCCGCCTCTTCTGTGGTTTGTGAACAGATTTTCTCTCAATTCTTTGTTAACAATTTTTTCGCCATCAATTTCATAAACCATAAAAGCCCGGCATCTGCCGATGTGTCCTGTGACTCTTTTATGGTCATTTGTTGCAATTGCAATTTTGCCTTTAAAGTTGTTTGTCTGGTCGTTCATTTTAATATCTCCGTATTTAAGTAATAATTTGATTTAAGTTTTTATCTAATGACTTTCATTTATCCTGATTGCTTTACCATTTAATATTCCATCTGCAACTTTTTTTCTGGCAATTTCAACGATTCGTCCGAAAGTAGCGCGGGATATCTTCATTTCTTGAGCTGCCTTCTCATGGGAATAAGCGAGAAAATCTGCCAGCCGAAGAGATTCAAGTTCATCATGGTCTAGAGTTATTTCCTCTAATTCGTAAACAGGTATTCCTCTTGGTTTGAAATAATTAGTTGAGGGATTGCAGCAAATTCTGCGATGTTTTCTTGGTCTTGGCATTGATTTTTAAAAATATGTTATGAGCATATGCTCAAAACTATATAAAATAAGTAACTGAAGCAAATCAATTAATTATATACTCTTGAGATGTTTATTGAAGGGGGTAAAACTTGATTAGAAAAAACACAACTGAAGAAAGTCGTAATAAGGACAAAAATGGTGTTGTCATTCCGTGTTTTGTCAATGGCATCCCTTTGGGAGACACGGAATCCAATATTTACAATCTTTAGATTCCGGTTCTTCTCAAGCTCCTGATAAATTGGGATTGACCGGAATGACAAGTAGTGCTGATCACAGAAATTTAAAATACACTATTAAAAAACCAAGGCTACTGCTCTAAAAGATAATCTACAATCTTCCCGAGGTCCTTAATATCTTTATTTCCATAGGAGGGCATTATCTGTCCCGAATATTTTTCCTTGTATTCCTGGAATCGCTGTTGATTCATAAAATCATTCGGATTTCTGAGGTAGTTAAGTAAACTTTCTTTTCCCCAGAATTGGGTTAAATTATTTAAGGCTGGAGCTATGTTAGTTCCTGCAAGATCGTTACCGTGGCAATTTGTACAGCCGAAATTGCTAATGAGCTGCTGACCGGATAACTCAGTCGTATTTTCCTCGCTCATCTGATTATTCATTTGAGAAGATAAGTCGCGAGGGGCTTCTTCTTTTTTTGTTGCTTTCTGAAGAATGAAAAGTAAAATAAACGCTGCTAAAAATGCTGCTACCCATATCTGTGGTTTAGTCATAAAGTGTTTCTATAATTTTTAAAATTTCTATTTATTGAGGGTGAAAACTATCTAAATGAGCTTTCTTAAACAATGTGATTCAGACTGCAGAAACCATCAATTCTTTTTCGGTCTGTAAACGTGAGTGCTTTGTCCGAAGAAAACCTCCGCAGCTTCCATTAATGTTTCCGACAAAGTAGGATGAGGATGAATTGTCAATTTCAGATCGGTTAAGTTTGCACCCATTTCAATTGCAAGAACACCTTCAGCAATTAATTCACCGGCACCCGGACCGCAAATTCCAATTCCAAGAATTCTTTGCGATGAAGGATCAACCAAAATTTTTGTGACTCCATCGTTTCTGTCTAATGTAACTGCTCGACCTGATGCAGCCCACGGAAATTTTGCGACTTCATAATTAATCTTTTTTTCTTTTGCCTGATTTTCTGTCAATCCAGCCCACGCAATTTCAGGATCAGTGAAAACAACGGCAGGAATTGCCATCGGTTCAAATGCAGATTTGTGTCCGGCAATCACTTCAACTGCAACTCTTCCTTCGTGAGAAGCTTTGTGTGCAAGCATAGGTTCACCAACAATATCACCAATTGCATAAATATCAGGATCATCAGTTTTCATCTGGTTGTTGACATTTTATCCAGCCGCGTTCATTCACTATTACTTTGGTGTTCTCCAATCCCAATCCTGATGTATCTGGTTTTCTGCCGATGGACATTAAAACGTAATCGTAAGTTTGTTCTGTTGTTTTTCCTTCGCTATCCTGAATTTTAACCTGGATTCCATCTTTCACTTCCCTCATCTCAACTACCTTTGAGTTGAGCATAATGCTATCAAATTTTTCTTTCAATCTTTTTGAAAGATGAGAAACGATATCACGGTCTGCACCGGGAAGTAATCCATCCAGCATTTCAACAACAGAAACTTTTGTTCCAAGTGCCTGGTAAACTGAACCAAGTTCTAATCCGATGTATCCACCGCCAATTACCAGAAGTGATTTGGGAATTGCAGGAAGATCGAGAGCAGTTGTTGAGTTCAACAATCTTTTACTTTTAATATTCAAGAGAGGGAATGGTTGTAATTCTTGAACCGGTTGCGATTATAATTTTATCAAAACTCATTTCCTCTTTGCCGCCGTCATCTTTTTTCAACTAACAAGTGTAGTTGAATTTTTGAAAACTGCTGTTCCCTGCACATAATTTACTTTTCGAAATTTTGCTACTGAACCAACTCCGCCAGTTAGTTTTTCAACAACTTTGTTTTTCCATTCACGAAGTTTATCTAAGATCAATATTCGGTTTGCTGAAATTCTATTCCCCAATTCTTTGCTTCTTCAGTTTCATTGAGAAGTTTCGCGACGTGCAGCAATGCTTTTGAAGGAATGCAACCCCTGTAAAGACAAACACCGCCGGGATTTTTTTCTTTGTCAATTAACGTAACATTCATTCCAAGATCAGCTGCAAGAAAAGCAGCAGCGTATCCGCCGGGTCCGGCACCGATTACGGCAAGATTTATTTTGTCAGACATCCAATTAATTCCTTTATTAACCCCAAATTGTTGTATTGCTAAATTGTTTTATTGTTATTTTCTTCTTCAGCAATGTAACAATGCAACAGTAAAACAATTAATAATTTTAATCACATAAATATTTTAAGCGGCTCTTCAAGCGCTTCACAAACCCATCGCAAAAACCGAATAGCATCAGCACCATCAATTATCCGGTGATCGTACGAAAGAGAAAGCGGAAGCATCAATCTTGGTTCAAACTTTCCTTCTTTATTATAAACAGGTTCGTAATTCCCACGCGATACCCCAAGAATTGCAACCTCAGGCGAATTAACAATCGGAGTGAAGTATGTCCCGCCAATTCCTCCAAGATTTGTAATTGTAAAACATCCGCCCTGCATTTCATCAAGCGATAATTTTTTGTCGCGTGCTTTTGCTGCTAATTGATTCATTTCAACGGAAATTTCAATGAGATTTTTTTGATCAGCATTCTTAATGACCGGAACAAGTAAACCATACTCAGTATCAACTGCAACACCGATGTTAATGTATTTTTTGTAAATGACTTCCATCTTATCCATATCAATGCTGCTGTTGAACTGCGGAAACTTCTTCATTCCCTCAGCAATTATTTTAATGAGGATTCCGGTAACAGTAAGCTTTGCACCGTGCTCTTCAACTTTTTTGCTAAGTTCTTTTCTGTCTTTTTCAAACTCTGTGATATCTGTTTTATCAAATTGTGTGACGTGTGGAATAACCGACCAGGCATAACTTAGATGAGTTGCTGTTTTCTCGCGAATCTTGTTCATCGCAACGCGCTCGACTTTGCCATACTTGGTAAAGTCAGGCAAAGCTTCTTTCTTAATTCCAACTCCAACAGCATCTGCTTTACCTTCCATAATCTTTTTCACATAAGCCTTAACATCATCCATCGAAATTCTTCCGTCTTCACCAGAGCCCGGGAACTTTATTTATATCCACACCAAGTTCCCTTGCTATTCTTCTGACTGATGGTGCAGCAGGGGCTGAGCCTCGAAGAATCGGCGGCTGATCATCACGCTCGCTGGGTTTGATTTCTTCTAATTCACCATCGCGTTCAACAGGTTTGATTTCTTTCCTCTCTTTTTCCTTCTCATCTGATTTTTGTTTTTCATCTTTCGGAGATTCATCTTTTTCCTGGCTGGTTTCTTTTTTTCTGAAGGTGCTTCAACAGTAGTTTCTACTTTAATAAGAACATCACCCACTTTTACTTTATCACCTGTCTTAACATTTACTTCAACAATCTTTCCTTCAACAGAGGAGGGAACTTCAACTGTCGCTTTGTCGGTTTCAATTTCAATTACACCCTGATCTTTTGAAATTGTATCTCCTTTTTTAACGAGTACATTTATCACATCAGCTGATTCAATATTCTCACCAAGATCAGGAACTTTGAACTCAACAATTTGTCCCGGACCAGATTGAACTGTTTCTTTCACTTCTTTTTTTGGTGATGATTCTTTTTCTTCTTTTTTAATTTCTTTCTTCGTCTCAGCCTTAGCCTCTGCCTTCGATTCAACTTTTGCCTCAGCCTTAGCCTCCGCCTCTTTCTTCCCACCTTCATCAACTTTAATTATCGTCTGTCCGACTTTCACTGATTCGCCTTGCTTAACAAACACTTCAGTAATCTTTCCGGAAATGTTAGATGGGACTTCAATCGTTGCTTTGTCAGTTTCAATTTCAATGATCGATTGTTCTTTTTCAATCATATCTCCGGCTTTGACGAGTACATTTACAATGTCTGCCGATTCTATATTTTCGCCAAGTTCAGGTAGTTTAAATTCTGTTGCCATCTATTCCTTAATGTATTTTCTATTTTAAATGCGCAGCTCTTATCTATTAATTTTTATTATCTGGTCGCTCCTATGGAGCTATTAAATTTTCGTTTTATTTTTTCTACAGACAGGTCGTTCCTACGGAACTCCTCATTTCCTAAATCATAATTATAACTAAACAATCAAATATTATTTTTTTTTGCCCGTTAGGGGCAAACTGTTTATAGAATATAATTAATTAAACAAATATTGAGCACCGTAGGTGCGACATGTTTTTTATTCTTCATTTTAAGAAATCATCGGATTTAATTTATCCGGATTTAATCTCTAAAGCCTTTTTTGCTTTTTCGAGAACTGTCTCTTTTATTTTTCCTTCTTTTAAAAGTGCACCGAGAGTTGCATAAACAATATGCTTGTAGTCAACCTCAAAGAAATCTCTGAGTGCTTTTCTTGATCCGCTTCTTCCGTAACCATCTGTGCCTAAAGAATGAAGCGTCCCCGGAAACCATTTTGAAATTGAATCAGGAAAAGCTTTCACATAGTCAGAAGCCGCTACAAAAACTCCTTCTTCCTTTGAAAGTGTTTGAGTGATGTAAGAAGTTTTCTGCTTCTTATCAGGATTCAGCATATTCCATCTTTCAACTTCAAGCGCTTCTCTTCTCAATTCTTTGTAGCTTGTTACACTCCAAACATCTGCAGCGACTTTGTAATCCTTCTCAAGAATTTCCTGTGCCTGAAGAACCTGATTCAAAATTGTTCCACTTCCGAAAAGTTGTGCTTTCAGTTTTGCATCTTTCATCGTTGAAGGTTTGAACTTATACATTCCTTTCAGAATTCCTTCTTTAGCACCTTTCGGCATTTCAGGCATCGCATAATTTTCGTTCATCACTGTGATGTAATAATAAATGTTTTCCTGATCTTCAAACATTCTTTTTATTCCATCACGAATTATTACTGCAAGTTCAAAAGCAAAAGCCGGATCGTAAGCAACCATATTTGGAATTGCGTAAGCCAGCAGATGACTATGTCCATCCTGATGCTGAAGTCCTTCTCCGTTGAGAGTTGTTCTCCCTGCAGTTCCGCCGATCAAAAATCCTTTTGCACCAATATCACCGGCAGCCCAGGCAAGATCACCGACTCTCTGCAATCCAAACATCGAATAGTAAATAAAGAAAGGAATCATATTTATTCCGTGAGTCGAGTAAGCAGTTCCTGCAGCAATGAATGATGACATCGAACCTGCTTCAGTAATTCCTTCTTCGAGAATTTGTCCGTTTTTAATTTCTTTGTAATAGAGAAGACTATCTTTATCAACAGGCTCGTACAATTGTCCTGCGTGAGCATAAATTCCAACCTGTCTGAAAAGTGATTCCATTCCAAAAGTTCTTGCTTCATCAGGAACAATCGGAACAATATTTTTTCCAATCTCAGCATCTTTGAGAAGCTTTGCAAGAATTCTCACAAACACCATTGTTGTTGAAACCTCTCTTCCTTCGGTTCCTTTATAAAATTCTTCGAAGAGAGATTCATCGGGAGTTTTAATCGGTTTCAGATTTGTTTTTCTTGAAGGAACATAACCGCCTAAAGCTTTTCTTTTTTCCTTCAGATATTTTATTTCCGCACTGTCTTCATCCGGTTTGAAGAAAGGATCGTTATGAATCTGTTCATCTGAAATTGGAATACCAAATCGTGCACGGAATTCTTTCATCTCATCTTCATTCAACTTTTTCTGCTGATGAGAGATGTTCTTTCCTTCACCGCTTTCACCGAGTCCGTAACCTTTAATTGTTTTTGCAAGAATGACTGTTGGAGCTCCTTTGTGATTTACAGCAGCACTGAAAGCCGCATAAACTTTTTCGGGATCGTGACCACCTCTTTTCATTTTTCTTAATTCTTCATCCGACATATTTTCAACCATATCTTTCAGCTCTTCATCGACTCCAAAGAAATGTTCACGGATATATGCACCACTCTCAACAGTATATTTCTGATACTGTCCGTCAACAACTTCACCCATTCGTTTGATAAGTTTTCCATCTTTATCTTTTTCAAGAAGAGGATCCCAATCTTCACCCCAGATAACTTTTATTACATTCCAACCAGCACCACGGAAAGCAGCTTCAAGTTCCTGAATAATTTTTCCGTTACCGCGAACCGGTCCATCAAGTCTTTGCAAATTACAGTTGATTACAAAAATTAAATTATCAAGCTGCTCTCTTGATGCAAGAGTAATTGCACCGAGAGTTTCAGGTTCATCAGTTTCACCGTCACCAAGAAATGCCCAGACTTTGCTTCCGGTATCTTTCTTCAAACCACGATCTTCAAGATAACGATTGAACCTTGCCTGGTAGATTGCCATAATTGGTCCGAGACCCATTGACACAGTCGGGAATTCCCAGAACTCCGGCATTAACCACGGATGAGGATAAGAAGAAAGTCCGCCGCCTTTTGCAAATTCTCTTCTGAAATTTTTTATTTTCTCTTTTGAAATTCTTCCTTCAAGAAAAGCGCGAGCATAAATTCCCGGTGAAGCGTGTCCCTGGAAATAAATCTGGTCGCCGTCGTAACCTTCACCTTTTCCTCTGAAGAAATGATTGAAGCCGATCTCATACAAAGTTGCAGCACTTGCATAAGTAGAAATATGTCCGCCGATTCCTTCTTCCATCTTGTTTGCATTCACAACCATCGCCATTGCATTCCAGCGGATAAGAGATTTTATTCTTCTTTCAATTTCCCTGTTGCCGGGGAAAGGCGGCTGCTTTTCTCTCGGGATTGTATTTATGTACGGAGTGTTTGCAGTAAAAGGAATCTGCACTCCGGCTTTGTGTGCACGTATCTGCAACTGCTGAAGTAACTCTCTTACTCTTTCAGGTCCGCCGTGTTCAAAAACATAATCGAGCGAGTAAAGCCACTCGCTTGTTTCTACTTCTTCAATTTCAGGATTTCGTTTATAATCCTTAGCCATAAATTTCCTTAGTTATCAAATAAAAATGTTAGAATTCTGCTTAAAAAATGAATTTTGCTGAATGTTTTTGTCAGAAATCGAGGCGTCAAATTAATTGATTGATGAGTGAAATACAAGGTAGCGGAACAGTTAAAAATTAACAAATAAAATGAAAAATGTTTTTGATTAGTTAACCTCTCGTCTTTCTCAATTTAATTTCCTTAAGTTTCTGTTAAGTTTAATTTTAATATGGGGTAAAATTATGCGAACCCTTAAAATATCTCTCCTGGTTTTTATTCTTTCGATTACTATATCTGCGCAGTGGTATCAGCAAAATAGTGGAACAAATAATGAACTTCGAACTATCAATTTCTTCAATAATAATTTTGGTTGTGTGGGAGGTTGGAATACCTTATTAAAGTGTGAGGATGTGGGAACAACATGGGAACAAATAAGCATCGATGATTCATTATATATATTTTCAATTGATTTAATAAGTTCAACGACTGGATGGTTCGTTGCATTTAAAGAAGAATATAGTCTAATATATAAGACAACTAATAGTGGAAATTCATGGTTTTTACAATACACTTCTATTCATGCTAGTGGTTTAAGTTATATCCATTTCATTGATGAAAATATTGGTTGGTGTGTTGGTTCAGGATCTTTAGGTGCTGGATATGCTATAAAAACTACAAATGGTGGTGACACATGGGTACGCATTTTCATTGATCCACCTAATTACTATTCACTTGAATCAGTGTTTTTCTTAGACAGCAATACTGGTTGGGTCGTTGGCAACAAGATTTACAAGACCACAGACGGAGGAAACAGCTGGGTTTCTCAGTTTGATTTTATGGGAGAAATAGTTTCAGCAATTCAATTTGTGAACTCGAATATAGGTTGGGCAGGGGGTTATAAATGGGGAGGTAATGAGATTTTTAAAACTACTAATGGCGGTGTTACATGGTTACAGCAATCAACAATTAATGTAAATTGGTTTAACTTTACTGACCAATTAAATGGATGGTCAATAAGCAATAATATTATATACAATACTACCAATGGGGGTACTAATTGGAGTATACAAAATTCTAATACTTCAAATAATCTTTATCAAATTGTTTTTGTTGATCAAAACAATGGTTGGACAGTTGGCAATAACGGAACTATTATTTATACTCCAAATGGCGGTATTCCAGTAGAACTAATTTCATTCACAACTACTGCAAACGTAAACGAAATAATTCTTAACTGGTCAACCGCAACAGAAACAAACAACTCAGGTTTTGAGATTCACAAAAAAGCCCTCTCCTTTGGAGAGGGTTTGGGTGAGGCCTGGAATAAAATAGGATTTGTTCCCGGACACGGAACAACAACAGAAACTCAGCATTACTCTTTTACAGATAACGATGTTAAGCCGGGCAAGTATCAATACAAATTAAAACAAATTGACTACGATGGTACGTTTGAGTATTCGCAAATTGTAGAAGTAGAAATTCCATTTGTAAATAAATTCTCTCTTTCACAAAACTACCCCAACCCGTTTAACCCTTCAACCAGTATGCTATACACAATTGGCAGTAGGCAATTTGTTACGCTCAAAGTTTATGATCTTTTAGGAAGAGAAATTGCAACACTCGTTAACGAAGAAAAACCTGCCGGTGAGTATGAAGTTGAGTTCGACGGTGCTAACCTTCTCCCAAAGGGATCTCTGACAAGCGGGATTTATTTTTATCAACTTAAAGCGGGAGAATATTCAGAGACGAGGAAGATGGTCCTCCTTCGCTAGCACTTCGGCGGATAAATTTTAGTCAAGTAAAAAGAAAAAAGTTAAAAGTAAAAAGTAGAGGCGAGTCGGTGACTCGCCTTTTTTATTATTGCTGAAATAATTTTCTTCAAGTATTTGATTCAATTTCAAGGTAGATTCGTCATTTTTACCTTGTAAATGATTTGGCTCTAATCTTCTGCCAATATATATTATTGGCAGTAAAATAGAACATTATGTAGAATGGAAGAAATCATATCATATATTAAAAAAAATGGCGGTTTTGCTACTATGAAAGAACTTAAAGAAGCCGAACTTTCACACAAGAGATATTGCGAAGCTGTTAGAAGAAAGTGTTATTGTAAAAATTAAACCGGGTGTTTATCAAGCTAGTTGATTACTCTTTAGGATGAGCATGTCAGTCTTGTATACTGTTGCCGGGCAGAACATCAGAGCAGTTATTTGTCTTATTTCAGCCGACTGGATTATTATGAGATGACAACATTTCAATCCTTCGGAAATCTATGTATGCAGTTCCACATTCACAATACAGCATAAATTTGTCCTAAATTATCCACCGATCAAAAGCTTTATTACTTCAGAGATAGATTATTACACATCCGGGATTGAAACCCTAAATACTAAATATGCGAGAACTAAGAATTTACAATAAAGAAAAAACAATCTGGCGATCTATTCAGATATATAAATAAGATTTGGTGAAGATACTTGCGTTGAAGGCTCTTAAAAATTACCTGCGGAATGAAAGGAGAGAAATATTGCCTCAAACTTCTTAAATATTCTGAGATATGCGAGGTGAAAAAGTAATAATTGAACCGATGATTAAAGCGATCCTGATGGTGAAAGGAAAAAGGAAACTAAAAAATGTTGCTGCATCGGTTAAAGAACAGACTGCAGAAATATTGCTTCCCAAACGAGTAAAAGAACTATCAAAGTGTTTTTCGCCAATATGTTCAGGAACGATTTCTCTTTCGAATTTCAATTTCATCTATATCAAATCACATTTCGTTCTTAAAGGCGCATTACTTGTTGATGACGCATGAATATTATCATGAATTCCGAACCGACGAAGGATATTGATTTTCTGGGTATTTCTGATCTCAAGTGAAATAGATGAATTACAGAACTATAATAAAAGAAATTCTGAAATTGAATATCGAAGATGGAGTTGAGTTTGACTACGGATAGATGTTGAAGCGGGAAATAGATTAAAGAGGGGAGATTATTGATGGGATTAGAATTAAGGTGTCTATATAAGATGGAAATATTAAGAGATTAGTTTTCAATTGATATTGGTTTGGGGATAAAATTACATTCCGGCCCAATTGAAATTGAGTTCCCCACTCTTACTTGATTTTCCATCACCTAAAGATTAAGGTATATTCTATTGAGACTGCAATAGCAGAAAAGTTTGAAGCAATAGTTTCACTCCAGCTTCAATCTAGTCGAATGAAAGATTTTTATGATGTTTTGTTTTTCGCTGAGAACTATGAGTTCAAAAAGGACTTATTACAAAAAGCTCTATCAGCAACATTTAATCATCGTTCAACTGACATCGAAGCAAGAGCAATGATTTTCGATGATAAATTTAAACTTGATAAACAACTTCAAATGCTCTGGTTGGCTTTTCTTGAACGAAGCAAGTTGGTTTCTGTTAATTCATTTCTATGGATGTTGTAACTAAAATTCCAATCCTTTATCGAACCAGTATTTGATAAGAGACACCAAAGCCAACTGGAATCCTCAAGAGTGGAAGTGGGAATAAGATCCCGAATGATACCTGCTTGCCTCGACGGTTGGATGACTGATCACAACAAATTACTTGCAAGCTCAGCCAGTTCGCTGCGTTCACCTTTCTCAAGATTTATGTGTGCATACAATCTCTGACCTTTGAAGCGATCTATCAAATATGATAAACCATTTGATTGTCCATCAAGATAAGGATGATCTATCTGGTAAATATCTCCTGTGAAAACTAATTTCGATCCTTCACCTGCACGTGTGATAATGGTTTTTATTTCGTGCGGAGTTAAGTTTTGTGCTTCATCGACAATAAAGAAAATTCTCTGCAGGCTTCTTCCACGTATATATGACAGCGGTTCGATGACAAGCTTTTCTTCTTTAGTAAGTGAATCAATTAGCTGATGGTTTTTATCTGTCTCAGGAAATTGATCCTGAATTACTTTCAGGTTATCCCACAGCGGAGTCATATATGGTGCAAGCTTGCTTTCAACATCTCCGGGCAAATAACCAATATCCTTATTGCTCAATGGAACAATCGGACGGGCAACAAAAATTTGTCTGTATTGCTTTCGAACGTGAAGCGCGCTTGCCAGTGCGAGAAGTGTTTTACCAGTTCCGGCTTTTCCTGTTAATGACACTAATTGGATATCGTGATTTGATAGAGCATCAACAGCAAAAGTCTGTTCAGCATTTCTTGGAGTGATTCCATAAATAACATTCTTATCTACTTTCCTTAAGTACTCCTTGTTCTGATCGAGATTTGCAAGCACGGAGCGACTTCCATTCCGTAGAATGAAATATTTATTTGGAAAAGCCTCTCCGTTTAATCTGTCCAGCAACGGTTCTGCAGGAACTTCAAAAGGCGGCTGGAACAACTTAATTATCTGATCATCATCAAAATCCTCAATTACCTGTTTACCGCTGTATAGCTCTTCAATACTTCCAATTCTATCCGTAGTATAATCTTCTGCAAGAATACCAAGCGCTTTGGCTTTCATCCGAAGGTTCACATCTTTGGTAACAAGAATAACGGTATTTGATTCTTTGTACTTTTTCTGCCATTCAAGTGCAGTTCCAAGTATTCGGTGATCGGGTGTATCTTCTTTAAATACCTCACGGATCTCTTGTGAGAGTCCCCGCGAAATTGCAATTCGTAGTTGCCCACGACCTTCACCCATTGAAACACCGCCGTTAAAAATATCCTGACCGGTTAGTGAATCGAGTGTGCGTGAGAATTCTCTTGCATTCAGGTTTATTACCTGGCTTCCTCTCTTGAATTGATCAAGCTCTTCAAGAACAGTTAGAGGAATTACAACATCATTCTCCTGAAACTGATTTATGCAGGATGAATCGTGAAGAATAACGTTTGTATCGAGAATAAAAATCTTTGGTTTTTTACTCATTTAGATTGAATCTGATAGTTTATATTGGATTATACGAATAGTAGACTTATTGTATGCAGTAATTAAACTTAGAACTAATGAGAATATCTTCAAAAAAATATCTCTTAATTATGAACGGATTAATCTTCACTGCAATTATAACAAAACTTGGTTAAAATACCAGCCTTGATATGTTGTTAAATTATTAAGCAAATTTCCGCAGTAACAAATTGGATAAGACTATAACACGGTTTATATTTACAAAAAATGTTTTTCATTATTAGCAAAAACAAAAACCTATTTTTTAGTTGAATCCTTCTACTTAAATATTCTGAATAAGTCAGTCCGGTAACTGCCGGACTATTTTTTTGTCCGAATGAAATGAATAAAAATACAACAACAAAATTAATCTTAGAAGACGGCTCAGAGTTTGAAGGAATCAGTTTTGGTTTTGAAGGCAACACAAATGGCGAAGTTGTCTTCAATACTGGTATGGTTGGCTATCCGGAAACATCTAACTGATCCAAGTTACCGCGGACAAATTCTTGTCTTCACTTATCCGCTTATTGGGAATTACGGAGTTCCTGACAGGGAAAAATTAAACGGAGTTTCAAAAAATTTTGAGTCCGATTCCATTCACGTCCGGGGTTTAATTGTTTCAAACTACTCGAGTGAATACTCACATTGGAGTGCCAAAAAATCTTTGGGTGATTGGCTGAAGGAGGAAAAAATTCCCGCCATCACCGGAATTGATACCAGAATGCTCACAAGAAAACTCCGCGATAAAGGAACAATGCTTGGGAAAATTATTATTAGATGAAAAGGATGAGATCAGATTTTGATGATCCGAATAAAACCGATTTAGTGAAAGAAGTCTCGGTAAAGGAACCTATTGAGTATTCAGCCGGCAACAAAAAAATAATTCTGGTCGACTGCGGAACGAAGAACAATATAATCCGTGCTTTTCTTGGAAGAAATATTTCTGTTATCAGAGTTCCTTATGATTATGATTTTACAGCAATCAAAGCCAATGGAATAATGCTTTCAAATGGTCCCGGCGATCCGAAGATGAATGTTGCAACTATTGAACACACAAAGAAAGCAATGGAGTCAAACATTCCTATTCTGGGAATTTGTCTTGGTTCTCAAATACTTGCACTTGCTGCCGGTGCTGATACATACAAACTGAAATACGGTCATCGCGGACACAATCAGCCCTGCAATGAAATGGGAACCAAAAGATGTTACATAACTTCACAGAATCATGGTTATGCAGTTAAGTCGGATACTCTTCCGCAAGATTGGCGTGAGTGGTTTGTGAATGATAATGATGGAACAAATGAAGGAATAATTCATATATCAAAACCATTTTTTGCAGCACAGTTTCATCCGGAAGCTTCTCCCGGTCCGGATGACTGCGAGTTTATATTTGATATGTTTGTTCGGGCATTGAAATAAAGCTACGGGGATCAGAAAATGAATTTTTACAGGCTGTTACATTAGTTTTACTTTACTTAAATTTCTTTATAACACTACTATTTTTAGTAGGAATGAATATGGAAAAATTAAATAGAATAACAATTGATCCGGAAGTTATGGGAGGAAAACCTTGTATTCGCGGGTTAAGAGTGACTGTTGGTACCATTGTAGGACTTATTGTCGCTGGGAATAATTTCGAACAAGTACTTAAACTTTATCCTTACCTTGAAGCAGAGGATGTTCAGCAGGCATTAAACTATTCTGCTTGGAGAGTAGAATAAATAGATATTCCGTACGATTTCAAATAAAATTCTTTTATGAAATTAAAGTTTACTAATTATTTTTTATACACTAAAAGTAGATCCGACAGAAAAGAAATAAAAACCGAGTGGATTGAACGTGTAATAAATAATCCTATTAAAAAAGAAACTCAAAGAGATGGCAGAATCAAGTTATGGGGAAAAATTAATGAAGTGAACAAATATTTGAGAATAGTTTTATTAGATGATAATGAAACAGTACATAATGCATTTTTCGATAGAAATTTTAAGGAGTAAAAAGTGATAATTAAATATTTTAAAGATACCGACACATTATTATTAATATTTTCTCACAAGGAAATAAAAGAAACAAAAGATGTCGATGAAAATACTCTTCTAGAATTAGATGAGAAAGGAAATCTGGTAAGTATGACAATAGAGCATGCAAAAACTAGAATTAATATTAATGAATTAACCTTCGAGCAAATCCCGGCTGAAAACGTTCAGTGATTAAAAAAAGAAAACCAAAAAAGTTTTAATCCTTGGTTCCGGTGCATTGCAGATCGGGCAGGCAGGAAGTAAAAATCCCGAATTTATTTCGGGATCTCAGGATAAAACTAAAGATGCTGAAATAAATTCAGCATAAAGTATGATGATCAAAAAGCGAAAACCAAAAAAAGTATTAATTCTCGGCTCGGGTGCATTGCAGATCGGGCAGGCGGGTGAGTTTGATTACTCCGGCTCACAGGCAATTAAAGCACTCAAAGAAGATGGAATAACTTCTATTCTTGTTAATCCTAACATCGCCACAATTCAAACTTCAGAAAACTTTGCTGATAAAGTTTACTTCATTCCAATTACTGCTGACTTTGTTGAAAGAGTGATTGAAAAAGAAAAACCTGATAGTATACTTTTGCAATTTGGGGGACAAACGGCATTGAATGTTGGAGTTCAGCTATACGATAAAGGAATTCTTGAAAAGCAAAATGTTCAAGTACTTGGAACACCAATAGAAGCAATCAAAGATACCGAAGACAGATTACTCTTTTCAAACAAGTGTACTGAAATCGGGTTGAAAGTTGCAAGAAGTAAAACAGCTGGTAGTATTAGACGAAGCAATTGAAGTTGCAGGCGAAATTGGTTTTCCGGTTATGGTTAGAATTGCTTACGCTCTTGGTGGTTTGGGTTCAGGCATAGTAGACAATAAAGAAGAATTAAAAGAAAAAGCTAATAAAGCGTTCAGATATACAAATCAGATTTTAATTGAAGAATCTCTTTACGGCTGGAAAGAAGTTGAATACGAAATCGTTCGTGATAAATATGATAACTGCATTACAACCTGTTCAATGGAAAATATTGATCCGATGGGGATTCACACAGGAGACAGTGTTGTAATTGCACCTGTTCAAACTCTTTCTGCACAGGAAAATTTCAAGCTTCGATCAATCGGGATGAAGCCAATCAGGCACATCGGTGTTATTGGTGAATGCAATATTCAATATGCACTCGATCCGAATTCAGATGATTACCGCATTATTGAAGTGAACGCACGACTCAGCCGAAGTTCTGCACTTGCATCCAAAGCAACAGGTTACCCACTTGCTTTCATTGCAACAAAGCTGGCACTCGGCTATGCACTTAATGAAGTTGAGAACAGCATCACACAGGAAACTTCTGCCTGCTTTGAACCCGCACTCGATTATGTTGCACTTAAAATTTCCGAGATGGGATTTGCAGAAATTCCAACAAGTGAGCACACAGCTTGGTTCAGAAATGAAATCTGTTGGTGAAGTTATGTCGCTCGGAAGAAGCTTTGAAGAAGTTCTTCAGAAAGCAATAAGAATGCTTGATGTTGGTTTGAAAGGTTTTGTCTGTAATGATCTTCAATTCAAAGATCTGGATAAAGAATTATCACAACCAACCGATAAAAGAATTTTTGCAATTGCTGTTGCACTTCAAAATGGTTATTCAGTTGAAAAGATTCATCAACTCACGAAAATTACTCCGTGGTTCATTTATAAAATGAAGGACATCGTTGCAACAGAGATGGAGCTGAAACAAAAATCATTATTGGAAATTGATTTTGATTTATTGAAGGAAGCCAAGCAGAATGGATTTTCTGATCTGCAAATTGCTGAGCTGGTTCAATCAACTGAAAATGAAGTTAGAGAGAAACGTAAATCGCTTGGTGTTCTTCCAGTTGTAAAACAGATTGATACGATGGCGGCAGAATATCCTGCACAAACAAACTATCTCTATCTTACTTACCACGGGAATGAGCATGATATCTCTGTAAAAGAAAATAATCAAATCATAGTACTAGGAAGCGGAGCTTACCGAATTGGCTCATCTGTAGAGTTTGATTGGTGCTGTGTGACTGCAGTTCAGGCTGTAAATAGTGCTGGCTGCAAATCAATAATGATTAATTGTAATCCCGAAACTGTTAGCACAGATTATGATATTTGCGATAAACTTTACTTCGAGTCGTTAACGTTGGAAAGAGTGCTTGATATCTGTGATCTTGAAGATCCCGCAGGAGTTATTGTTTCAATGGGGGGGCAAGTGCCAAATAATCTATCGATGAAACTTCATAATGCCGGAGTGAAAATAATCGGGACTTCCCCTATGCAAATTGATAATGCGGAAAGCCGACATAAGTTTTCGCAAATACTCGACAAGCTAGAAATCGATCAGCCGGAGTGGACTGAGGTTACAACTCTTGATGAAGCTAAAAAGTTTTCAGCCAAAGTTAATTATCCTGTTTTGATTCGGCCAAGCTATGTCTTAAGTGGTGCAGCTATGAGTATTGTTTTAACTGAAGACGAACTTGAAACTTATTTGAAAAAAGCAACTGATCTGAATCACGAACATCCGGTTGTCATCAGCAAGTTTATTACAGATGCTCGTGAAATAGAAATTGATGCCGTTGCAGATCACGGTGAACTTTTCTGTTATGCAATTGCAGAGCACGTTGAAAATGCAGGCGTTCATTCTGGTGATGCGACAATTGTTCTTCCACCCCAAAGAACTTATCTTGAAACAATGAGGAGAGTAAAAAACATCACCAGGAAAATTGCAAATGAATTTGAAATAACCGGTCCGTTTAACATTCAGTTTATTGCAAAAGATAACGATGTTAAAGTAATTGAATGCAACCTGCGTGCATCTCGCAGTTTTCCGTTTGTTTCTAAAACTTTAAAAATCAATTTCATAGATATTGCAACAAAGCTGATGCTTGGAGAAAAAGTAGCTAAGATTGATAAATCATCTTTTGATTTAGATTATGTTGGAGTAAAAGCTTCTCAGTTCTCTTTCACAAGATTGAAAGGTTCTGATCCTGTAACAGGTGTTGAGATGTCTTCAACAGGAGAGGTAGCTTGTTTGGGCGACGACTTTAACGAGGCATTTCTTAAAAGTGTTTTATCAACTGGACAAAAAATTCCACAGAAAGCAGTTCTTCTTTCAACAGGGACGCCAAAGAATAAAGCCGAATTGCTGGAAGATATTCTAACTCTTAAAGAAATGGGTCTGAAATTTTATGGAACGAAGGGTACCTCAGATTACTACAAACTGAGCGGAATTGATGTTGATATTCTCTATCGTCCCTTTGATGAAAAAGAACCATCGATCCTTACTTATCTTGGAAACGGTGAGATTGATATGGTAATAAATATTCCAAAGACCGCAGAGAAAGTTGAACTTGACAGCGATTATATTATCAGGAGAAAAGCTGTTGATATGAATATCCCGCTGTTTACAAATGTTCAGGCAACGAAAAGATTTATTAAAGCATTAAAACAATTTACTGTAGAAACTCTGCCAATTAAAAGCTGGGATGAGTATCAGTGAAGGTTTTAGTTTATCTTGTTAATGGAGTTAAGCTGACTAACAACATCATTATAAAGATTTTTTAACTGATATAAATGAGTATGTCAATTAAAGGTTCAGTACATCTAAAAGCATTCATATGAATATTTTCTGGAGTCGATTTAAATTTACTTTATTCTAATATCACAACTTCATTTACTTTATTAAGTTTGAACGAATTCTGACCAACAATGCACTGAAATTGGTTTGTCATTATTGTAGCTACGATCGATGGTCTTGGAAGTTTTTTCTTAATCCATATAATCTTCTGCTCTTAAAGTGCGAATTGCTATTGATAACACAACCTTACTTTCTAAAAGTATCTAGTTTAATTCAGGTTGCTCTAGCAAATAGAATCAGCTGTCTCAAGAATTAAAAAAATCAATTATATTTTTATTTCCGAAGAAGGTATAGTTTGTCCATTACAAGCTGAAAATTTAGATTGATATATTAGTTAGTATCATTGACTTGCCTCAATCAGTAGCTGCGAATCAACATTTTAAAATGGAGACAATTTGTTCCAGTTTGAGGTAATTCTGGAGAAGCATTAGTCTCTAGTGTATTCAATAGATCTTCCTTGTAAAAGTTATTAAACTTATAAAGATTTTAGGATCATCTTATTATTTTGAAATAAAATATTTTAGAACATGGTTCCTGATACTGCCCTGCCTGAGAAAACCAATAACCCTATCTTCATCCTTTGTTACCATATGAACTGTGTTTCCTAAAATGTAATCTTGATGTAACTGTTCTATAGAAGATCAAAGTTGCTGGTAAGATAATGATATTTTTGAAATTGTTTTTCTTTGCTGTAACCTTGTTTCAGATATTCGATTATTGCGGATCTAATCTGTATAGTCAAAAGAGTCAGCAATGTCATCAAAAATTATCAGAGTAATTGCAATCGTTTTTTCTAGATTCAATATCAAATAGTAGCTGCAGGATAAAAAATGCCCTTTGTTCACCTTTGCTTAAAATCGTTAGAAGAGTTTCTTTGTTTTGTATTACTGGTTTTTCATTTTCTTGATCCTGATATTGGAATTCAATGTTTGCAGTTTCTTCTTTTAAAATAATATCTTCTTGATTAGTTAAGATTACTTTGAAGGGCACATAAAATCTAGAATTAAATTTATTAATAATTATTTTCCAATTTTCAAATTCTTTCTTTGCCGCTTTTATTATGTTCGTCAAATCTTTCTTTTTTGTATTATAAAATTCTGCTAGTTCTTTTGCCTCATTTTTTAATTCTGAAAAAAATGAAACCCAAACTTTTTCCTTAAAATTGTCATATTTTTTAAGTTCAATGAGTAATAAGTTGTTATTTTCGATGACTTTCTTAAATGCTCTAAGCTCACTATTTACTCTTGCAATCGGCTTTGTCAACTTTATCAAAAGTTTCTTTTAAGTTCTAAAATGCGGCTTATTATTTTAGCAAGTTCATTCTCAACTAATTCCTTTAATCTCTCTGCGGATTCTATAATAACATCTCCATCCAAAATAAATTTATATCCAGCTTCAAAAAATGAATTATCTTCTATCGCTTTTAATATTTCACTAGCTTGATGGGTTCCAAATGAATTATCTGACTTTTTGAAAAAAGAAGATTTAGTTATTAAATCTTCATACTCTTCAAAGTATTGATTTAATAATTTCTGATTCTTTTCTAAAAATTTTCTTACATTACCTTTTTTGTCAAAGATATCATTGTATCTGAAATTTTAATTAATAGATTTGTCGTTAAGTTTATTAACAATCGAATCTAATGATTCGTAGAAATTATTCAACGAAGTTATAAAGGTATTCACGAATTCACTTTCACAATCGACTGCTCTGTGAGATTTGTTTGAGTTTTTTAATGAATTCGTTTTTTTGTGAATCAAGTTCTAAAATAACATATTGTCATATTTTTGCTTAAGCTCTTTACTAGCAATAAAATTACTTATCTTTTTTGTCGCATCGTATGTAATATCTTCAGCATCAACCACTAATATGTTTTCTGGATTTATCTTAGAGCCATCTGCTTTTATTTCATAAATAGCTATTCGATTTTCGAATATTCGATCACGAGGTTTTATTTTCTTATCGTTTTTTGAGATAGCACTTAAATGTTCTTTGCGAATGAATGATTTCATCGTACCATTTCGGTGCATATATTATACTGAGTAATTTGCTATTCGAAAAATCAAAACTGTATTTCAAGTTTTCCTGATTCCATAGCGATCTTCTAGTTTGATATTTCAGATATATTCATCACTGTTTGTTTCTTTTAAGGTTTACTATAACATAAATTTTTACGCGATATTCCGCATATGTTTAGTTAAATCTCATCAATTATTTTATTAAAGGTCGAACTCGGACGCATAACTTTAATAAGCTTCCTTATCATCAACTTTACTTACTGATAGGTACTTCATCGCTTTAGGTATCCAGGATGTGATGTCATCCAATTCTGTGTCTGCGTCAGGGAAAGGGATGTCTGCTTCAAAAGATTCCGGTGGTAATCCACCTTGCTTTCCTGCCAGCCATTCTTTTCCGAATAATCTGGGTGCAGCATGTGGATCATATCCAGCCATTGCCATAAAAATTAATCCGACACGATCCGTCTTCACTCTCCTGAGTTCTGCTGTAAGGAACATAATGCCAACTGTTGTTCCTAATCTTCCGTAAACAGAAAGCCAGATTGCCTGCGTTTCGGCTGGTTCCATCTTTCATTGCAACCATTAATCCAACTGCACCGACTTGCTGCAAAAGCTGCTGACTCATTCTTTCGTTTCCGTGTTCCGCAATTGCGTGTGCTAATTTTCATGTCCCATTACGACAGGCTAATCCAGTTTCATCCTGTGTCACAGGAAGTATTGCGGGGTATAAACAACAAAAACTTTTCCATCTCGGGCATGCACCAGGCATTAACCTGTTCGTCCTCAACAAGATTGAATTCCCAATTATATCCTTTCAATCTATCAGATAACTTATTCGCAGCCATGTATTTTTCAACTGCTCTCGGTTCTAGTTTCATTCCGTCTGTTACCATGCTAACTTCAGCAGTGTTGGTGAGGACCTTACTCTCTTTAAGGAACTGATCATACTGCTGA
>JAXHLB010000013.1:0-11440 GCA_034522695.1 Ignavibacteriaceae bacterium
AGAGGAATGAATCTTGGGATACCGATGCTCAGTCCGAAAGTTTCTCCGCAAACTGAAGTTTCATCTGAGATGGAGTGTCATTGATTAAAGAAGGCTGAGACGGAGGCAAAGGCAAATTACTAGTTAATTGGTCTTCTTTTTTCAGGGAAAGTATAGAAATGCACTTGAAAAGTTGGTATTTTTTTTTAACTTAGCTAACAAAAATGACTAAGTTATTGGAGCATAAAAATGACGCAGGTTAATATACACGAAGCAAAAACGAATCTTTCAAAACTTATTGATAAGGTTTTAAAAGGTGAGAGCGTAATTATATCAAAAAGTAATAAACCAGTTGTTAAACTTGTACTGGTAGATGAAATGAAAAATAAACGCACTCTTGGTTCAGCAAAAAACCTTATCAAAATTTCAGATGATTTTGATGCACCCATTGATGATTTTGAGGGATACCAATAAATGGAATATCTTTTAGATACTCACGCTTTGCTCTGGATAGTAACAGATGATAAGCAGTTAAGTACAAAAGTTAAAAAAATTTTTCTCGATGAGCAGAATGAAATATTTCTTAGTATTGCCAGCTTATGGGAAATCGCAATAAAAGTTAGTCTTAATAGATTGGAGCTTGGTCAGTCCTTAAGTGAATTTTATTTCAAGCATGTTATGGGTAACAAAATTCGTTTGCTTGATATAAAAGTTGAACATCTCGCAGTTTTAGAGAATCTTGAATTTCATCATCGCGATCCGTTTGACAGAATTCTGATAGCACAATGTCTTGTTGAAAAGATGGCTATTATGAGTAAAGATAAAACTTTTAGTAACTATTCGATAAAGAGGATTTGGTAAGAACTTTCACTCGTTCTTTCTCTTTTGATGCACCCATGCATTCATGCAGCCATCCAATCATTCACCCAACCTGTCCGGCGGAGTTTTAACGGCGACGGATCATTCTTTTTATTATTTATATTTACACTAAATAAATTTTAATTGAATAAATGCGCACCTGGCTTAAAGTTACAATCGGAATTGTTCTTTCGCTGATAATCATCTTCATTGTTGGCGGATATATATTTTATAATTCTCTTAAAGAATCCCTTCCTGCTTATGAAGGCGAGTTAAAAGCTCCTTCACTAAAATCAGAAGTTAAAATTTATTTTGATAGTCTTGCTGTTCCATACATCATTGCTGAAAATGATGAAGACGTTGCTTTTACACTTGGTTATCTTCACGCGAGAGAAAGAATGTTTTCGATGGATATGATCCGTCGTGCAGGTGAAGGAAGACTTAGTGAAATATTCGGAGTTGAGACTTTACCGTTTGATAAAATGTTCAGAACGGTTGGATTAAGTCGAACAGCTAAAATGATAAAAGAGAAAATGAATCCCGAAGGACTGAAACTGCTTGAAGCATATTCACGCGGAGTTAATTTTTATCTTGAAGAAAAGAAAAACAAATATCCTGTTGAGTTTGATGTGCTCGGCTACCAGCCTGAAGAATGGAAACCAGAACACAGCATAATTGTAATTAGAATGATGGCCTGGGAGCTTAATCTTGGCTGGTGGACAGATTTATCTTTCACAGAGCTTGTCCAAAAACTCGGTGAAGAAAAAGTAAAAGAAATACTTCCTGGTTATCCTGAAAATGCACCGACGATAATTCCTGCCGATATAAAAAAATTTTCTCAGATCAATTCCAACTTTATAGAAACTGATAAAGCATTCAGAAAATTTATTGGAATGACAGGAACACATCTCGGTTCAAACAACTGGGTTGTTAATTCACAAATGTCTGCTTCTGGAAAACCGATAATTGCAAACGATCCACATCTCGCTTACAGAGCTCCGGGAATCTGGTATGCTGCTGTTATCAAATCACCTTCTTGGAATGCTGCAGGAGTTACTCTGCCGGGAGTTCCGGGAATTGTTATCGGAAAGAACGATAATATTTCATGGACTTTAACAAACATAATGACCGATGAAACTGATTTTTATTTTGAAACTCTTGATTCATCGCGAACAAAATATTTACTAGATGGAAGCTGGAAAGATTTAGAAATTATAGAGGACACAATCTATACCAGAGATGGAATTAAAGAGCCGATAGAAATAAAATACACTCATCGTGGACCAATTGTTTCAGGCATTCATCCGTACAATTTTGTTTTTAATAAAGATGAATCAACCTATCCGCCGATTAGTATGCGCTGGCTTGGAAATGAATTCAGCGATGAGATGGATGCTTTTCTGAAAATAAATAAAGCAAAGAACTGGAGTGAATTCAAATCGGCAGTTGAAAGGTTTAACATTCCGGGACAGAATTTTGTTTATGCAGACCTGCCTGACGGCAAGGCAGGTAATGAAGGAAACATTGGTTATGTTTTTGGTGGAGCACTTCCAATCAGACCAGATAATGCTATGACTTTTGTCTTTGATGGTTCATTTTCAAAAAATGATTGGAAAGGATTCTTACCAAGGAATGAACTCCCGTATCTGTTCAATCCACCGCAAAGTTACATTGCTACAGCAAACAACAAAGTAATTAAAGATTTTAAATATCATATCACGAATCTCTGGGAACCCTCTTCAAGAATTGAAAGAATAACTGAACTGCTTCAGACAAAAAGCAAACACTCGGTAGAAGATTATATGAAATACCAGGAAGACATTTATTCGCCTTATGCAAAAAGTATTGTGCCTTACATCTTATATGCTTTTGAGAATGCAGAAGTAAAAGATAAAAATCTTGAAAAATCACTTCAGCTTTTGCGTGAATGGAATTTCGAGATGGATAAATATCTTCACGCACCGGCAATCTTTTTAACTTTCTTCGATAAGCTGATGAAAAATATTTATATGGATGAGATGGGAGAAGATCTTTTCAACCAGTATGTTTTTCTTGCAAATGTTCCATATAGAAATATTCTTGAACTGCTGCAGAATCCTTTTTCTGACTGGTATAATGATGTTAAAAAGAATGAAAGAAAAACCCGTGATGATGTAATAAGGCAGAGTCTGACAGATGCGCTTGATGAACTAGAAAGAAAACTCGGGAAGGATGTTAAGGATTGGCAGTGGGGAAAACTTCATACAGTAACTTTCAAACACGCTTTCAGTGGTGTCTCAGGTTTACTGGATGATGTAATCAATATTGGTCCGTTTGAAATTAGCGGAGATGGGACAACAATCTTCAACACAGAATATTCTTTCTCTGGAAGCATAGAAGAATTTCCGCTTTTCAGACACGATCCTTTTGATTGTGAACTTGGTCCTTCAATGAGATTCATTTATGATTTTGCAAAGCCGGATGAGTTTTATTTGATTCTGACTACAGGACAGTCGGGAAATATTTTCAGCGATCATTATAAAGATCAGACTGAACTTTTTCTTAATGGGAAGTATATGAAGATAAGAACGGATGAAACCTCAATCACAAATCAACGAAATAGTTTACTTAGATTACTGCCGAAATAATTAGCTTCCTATCAATCCACAATTATTATTAACTTTGTCTATATTTACATCAAAAGATTTGTTCAACAAAAAGAGTTTAAATGAAAGTAATTGATCATTTAGAAAAAGCAAAAGAACCGCTGATAAGTTTCGAGCTTATTCCTCCAAAGCGCGGTGGAGATATCACTGATGTCTTACATGTTATAGATAACATAATAAAATTCAGACCACCGTTTATCGATATCACAAGTCACTCTGCTGAGGTTATTTATGAAGAAACACCCGATGGAATAAAAAAGAAAGTAAAAAGAAAAAGACCCGGGACTCTTGGTATTTGTGCGCTCATCCAGAATAAGTATAATGTTGATGCCGTTCCGCACATCCTGGCAAAAGGTTTTACCCGTGAAGAGACCGAAGATTTTATGATTGAACTGAATTATCTTGGGATTGATAATGTTCTTGCAATCAGAGGAGACGAAAGCGGGTACGATAAACCAATCCCGGTAGGTAAAAGTGCAAACAAAAATGCTCTCGAACTTGTTGAGCAGATTGTAAAAATGAATAAAGGACTCTACCTTGAAGATTCATTGCTCGATGCAAGACCAACTAAGTTTTGTATCGGTGTCGGTGGCTATCCTGAAAAACATTATGAAGCCCCGAACCTGAAAGCAGATGTAAAATTTGCTAAGCAGAAAGTGGATGCTGGTGCTGATTACATTGTTACTCAAATGTTCTACGATAATAAATTTTACTTTGATTATGTTGAAAAGTGCAGAGAGGCTGGTGTAAATGTTCCGATCATACCTGGACTAAAAATATTAACGTCAAAAGCTCAGCTTCATTCTATTCCAAAAGATTTCCATGTTACCATTCCTTCTGCACTGGCTGATGAAGTTGATAGCGCAAAACCGGATGAAGTGCTGAACATCGGTGTTGAATGGGCAACGAACCAGGTACGTGAACTTTTAGATGCAAACGTTCCAAGCGTTCATTTCTACATAATGTTGAACTCCAAACCTATTAGCATGGTTATGGAGCGGCTTAAATTATTTAATAAAGTATTTTAGAAAGTTTAACTGACCAGGATGGTTAAAGTAAGAAGACCTGTTGTTAAAAAGTTAAAATGGGGAGTTGCCGGCTGCGGACGATTTACAGAGCACACCTTTATCCCTACACTAAAGTTTTTAAGAAGAAGTACCGTTCAATCTTTCTTCAGTCATAATTTAAAAGGGCAAAAGAATTAGCGGAGAAGTCTGGTGCATCAGGTTACTTTGATAATTATGATGAATTTCTGAAGTCGGATATAGATTGTGTATTTATTGCAAGTGTTAACGCTCATCATTATGAGCAGGTAATAAAAGCTGCTGAAGCTGGCAAAAATATTCTTTGTGAAAAACCTCTTTCAATCACCAGCAAACAGGCTGAAGAAATGGTCGAAGCCTGTAAAAGGAATAATGTTTTTCTAGCTGTGAATTTTGTACATCGACTTCATCCACACGTAATTAAAGCAAAAGAATTAATAAAGAATCAAACGATAGGCAAACTTGTTTCAGTAAATGTTTCTTTCAATCTTGATTTTCCTCCGGGTGATAATTTTAGATTCAATAAAGAACTAAGTGGTGGTGGTGCATTACGCGATTTGGGCACACATATGATTGATCTTTTAAGATATTTTAGCGGAGAGATAACAGATATTAAAGGCTATATGGATAATATCATTTACAATTATGATGTGGAAGATTTTGTTTCTGCTCTGGTTCGATTCGAGAATAATTCTTATGGCTCATTCAATGTTTCATATAACACCGGGAAGGCTTTCAACAGAATAGAAATACTCGGTCATACCGGTGCAATAGGCATTGAGAATTTTATCGGGGTTAAGGGTGCGCCTTCGAAGTTAACAATTCAGCTTGATGATGAAGCCAAAAAAAGTTTCAGGAAAAGAGGGAATAAATTTCTCTTTATGATGAGAGCAATTCAGAAATCTTTCCTGAAAAATCAAATACCTCCTGTTACCGGCGAAGATGGACTAGTCAATATGAAATTAATGGAAGAGCTTGAAAGAAAATGTCAGAGATAGATAAGCTGATTTCTGTTTGTCATAAAGTTTATCAAAAAGGATTTGTAGCTGCCAGCGATGGAAATGTTTCGCTCATCACTTCTGATAATACTGTCCTGATTACCCGTTCAGGAATTTGCAAAGGTGAAATAACTGAAAAGGATATTCTTGAGTTTGATTTTAATGGAAAGCACTTAAAGGCGAAGGAAAAATTACAACCGAGTTCAAGCTTCATCTTTATGTATATTCAAAAAGAAAAGATGTTAACGCAGTAGTTCATTGCCATCCCGTTCATGCAACAGCTTTTTCATTGTTGGGTGAAGGTTTGGTTAAACATTACTTCCCTGAAGTTATTTTAACTCTTGGCAAAGTTCATTTGTGTAATTATGCAACTCCTTCGACAAATGATCTTCCGTTAAGTCTCGAGCCTTATATTGATTATGGCTGGGCATTTCTACTTCGGAATCATGGTGCTTTAACACTCGGAAAAAATGTTGACGATGCTTATTACAAAATGGAAAAACTTGAACACGCAGCAGAAACACTTTTCAAGGCAAGACTGCTTGGTAATCCAAATGAATTATCAACTGAAGATGTTAAAAGATTAGTTGAATTATCAGAAGAGACTTATGGAATTACACAGGATCCGAGGAATGTTTTTTAAAATCACAAATTCCAAATCACAAATCCCAAATAAATTACAATCCCCCCCAAATTCAAAATTCAAAACGTTTCTGATTTTGAGCATTGAGATTTATGATTTGTTTGTTATTTGTAATTTGATGCTTGGAAATTCAGAATTAATTTTATGACAAATACAGAAACCCACAATAGCTTTACTCGTTGGCGGTACTTCTCCAGAAAGACAAGTTTCAAAAATGTCTGGTAAGGGAATACTTCAGGCATTAAAAAGTCTTCAATATCCAACTGTCATAATTGATCCAGCGTATGGATTGAACCAGCCAAAAGAAGAAGAACAATTCTTTTCAGAAAAAGATTTTGCTGAAATATCAAATCGAAATTGTATCGATGCAATCAATTCAGAATTACTGAATGGTGTTGATGTTGTGTTTTCAGCGATGCACGGAAAGTGGGCAGAAGATGGAACCATTCAATCTCTTCTTGAACTTCGTGGATTAAAATATACTGGCTCAAAAGTACTTGCAAGTGCTTTGGCGATGGATAAGGAAATGTCAAAAGTAATTTTCAGACAAACAGGAGTTCAAACAGCAGATTGGTTTACTGTGAAAGAAAGAAGCTTCGAACCTGTTCTTATTGCCGATGAAATAAAACAGAGATTCGGTTTTCCCTGCATCATCAAAGCAAATGATCAGGGTTCAACTGTAGGATTAAAAATTGTTCAGGATGAATCCGAAGTTGAAGAGGGAATCGTAATTGCACAGCAATATTCAAATAAAGCATTGATAGAAAAATATATTCCCGGGAGAGAGTTGACAGTTGCGATACTTTTAAATGAAGCATTACCCGTTCTTGAGATCGTTCCGAAAAGTGGCTTCTATGATTATAAACACAAATACACTTCGGGAATGAGTGAATACATTGTTCCTGCAAATATTCCTGAAGAAGTTGCACAGAAAGCTCAGCAGCAAGCGTTGTTGGCTTTTCATTCACTTGGTTGTGAAGGTTATTCAAGAGTTGATTTTAGAATGAACGCACAAAATGAATTATATTGTCTCGAAGTAAATACATTACCGGGAATGACAGCTACAAGTCTTGTTCCCAAAGCCGCAAAGGCAGTTGGAATTTCTTTTGAAGAATTGATTAGAAAAAATAATTCAGCAGGCACTTTGATGGCAACGGGAAAAAGAAAATCTATTTTTTATCTATTCATAGTAATTGTAGTCATTGGCATAATCTTTACTTTTTTTAATGAACGTGGTGTAATAAAATATTTTGGTTTGAAAAGCCAGGTTGACTCAATGCAGGTTGAACTTGAAAAAGTTAAGCTGGAGAACGATCGATTAAAAAATGAAATTGACTCGCTGCATAAAAAAATTCCCGCCAAGATGGAACAGGTAGCTCGTGAAAAATATAATATGAAACGTGAAGGTGAGATTAAAATTGAAGTCGAAGAAAAGTGACACCCCAATAATTCCTTCCACACCGCTTGCTGATAGAGTAAGACCAAAATCACTAACAGAATTTTACGGACAGGAACATCTGGTTGGTGAAGGCAAGCCAATCAGGTTGATGATTGAAAATAAAACTATCAGTCCGTTCATTCTTTGGGGTCCTCCCGGAACAGGTAAAACAACTCTTGCACAAATTATAGCGGAAGAAACTGATTCAAAGTTTTACCAGATAAGTGCTGTGTCTGCCGGAGTTAAAGAAGTAAGGAATGTTATTCAGATTGCCGAACATAATAAAAGTCTTGATCTTCGAACAATTCTTTTCATTGATGAAATTCATCGTTTTAACAAAGCACAGCAGGATGCACTTCTGCATTCAGTTGAAACCGGATTGATTATTTTGATTGGAGCAACAACTGAAAATCCATCCTTCGAAGTGATACCCGCACTTCGTTCAAGAGCAAGAGTTTATGTATTGAACGAACTATCAAAAAATGATCTTCATAAAATTTTACAGACCGCAATATTAAAAGATGAATTATTGTCGGGATGTAACCTTGTATTAGTAGATGAGGACTACCTACTTTATTTATCCGGCGGTGACGCCAGAATTATGCTCAGCATTTTTGAATCTGCTATTGTGCAGGAAAGCAATAAAGAAAAAATTCTGATCACCAAAGAGCTTCTTGATAATATAATACAAAGAAAAAATATTTTTTATGATAAAGGCGGCGAAGAACATTATAATATTATATCAGCATTTATAAAGAGTGTTCGCGGCAGCGATCCTGATGCAGCATTGTATTGGCTAGCGAGAATGCTCGAAGGCGGTGAAGATCCTTTGTTCATTGCGAGAAGATTAATTGTGTTAGCTTCGGAAGATATTGGCAATGCTTCACCAAATGGATTAGTTTTAGCTGAAGCTGCTTTTGGTGCAGTGGAAAAAATTGGTATGCCGGAAGCTAGAAATTGTTCTGGCACAATGCACACCTTATCTCGCATCCTCTCCTAAAAGTAATGCTTCCTATATGGGAATTTCAAAAGCCGAGCAGGAAGTTAAAACTCAACAGATGTACTCGGTGCCGAATCATCTTCGCAATGCACCAACAAAATTGATGAAAGAACTTGGTTACGGTGAGAAGTATAAATACCCGCACGATTATGATAATAACTTTCTGTTAGAAAAATATTTTCCAGAAGAGATGGATGGAAAACAATTTTACTTTCCAACGGAAAATGGACAGGAAAAAAATCTTAAAGATCGGCTTAAAACTTTATGGAAAGGGAAGAAGAAATACGACTGAATAAATCACAGTATTCGAATAACAAATCGCAAATAATATTCAATTTCGAAATTCCAAGAGTCAAACACTGTTTGAAAATTCTTTTTGAGATTTGCAATTTATTTATTTTTTTAGATTTTGTAATTTGTAATTTAAAGGAGTGCAAACATCTTCCCCGGAAGCTGCTTGACTAATCCTTTGAACTCAAGTGATAAAAGATTAACAAGACATTCCGATGTAGTCATATTAGCTAAAGAAGCAATCTTATCTATCTGAAGCGGTTCAGAGTGTAAAACATTAATTAATTTTTCTTCAAATAAACTAAGATCAACCTGTTGCTTTGGGATATTCTTACCCAAGACAGGTTTTAATTTTAACTCAAGCTCATTTATAACATCTTCTGCTGAAGTAATTAATTCAGCTTCAGATTTTTGAATTAGCAAATTTGTCCCTTCTGACAATCTCGCTCCTACATTACCCGGCAAAGCAAAAACTTCTCTGTTCTGATCAAGTGCAAATGCTGCGGTCTGCATTGCGCCGCCTGAAGTTGCCGTTTCAATAACAATCACTCCCAAGCTCAACCCTGAAATAATTCTGTTCCGTCTTGGAAAATTTTGTGCGTCCGGTTTTGTGCCGAGCGTAAATTCACTAACAACAACACCAGTCTCGGCAATTTTTTCAAACAGCTTTCTGTTTTCAGCAGGATAGATAACATCTAATCCGCTGCCGATCACAGCAATTGTTCTTCCTCCGGATTTAAGTGCAGCGTTGTGGGCAATTGAATCAATGCCTCTCGCCATTCCGCTGATAATTGTTATTCCCTGTTTAGCGAGTTCCATTGAAAATTTTCTCCGCCTGAACTTTACCATAATTGGTTGGCTGACGTGTGCCTACTACAGCAATTGAGTACTGATCGCTTTCTGTAAATTCACCAAGTATGGAAAAAAGTATCGGAGGGTCATAAATTTTTTTTAGGATTGGTGGATATTCCTGATCCCAAATTGTAATCAGCTTCCCACCGAGCTTTTCTAATTTCTTTAATTCCTTCTCAGTAAACTTTTCGATGTCTTCTCTTTCGTGAGATGCTTTACGGATTCTTTTTGCAAGATTAGTACTTATTCCCTCAACATTCATTAATGACTGATAATCTGCGGCAAGTATATTTTTTGTGCTTCTGAATTTTGCGAGAAGATTTCTGATTTTACCGGGACCGATTCCTTCAATTGATAAAAGAAGGAACAGATCAGTTAACTGTTCAAAATTTAACTTACTCACTTTGAAGACATTTTATTTTTTGGAAGTGTAATTGTCGTTAACATCAATTGAATCTACAACTGCAACGACTATAGAATGAACGGGTGCATTTTTATGACCAAGAATTTGCTGAACAGCTTTTCCTTCCTGAACAAGTAAAACCGTATCACCAATTCCTGCATCAACAACATCAATAGCTACCACATCATTTTTACCGATGTAGTTATCCTTCAAATCAATTGGATGAACGAGCAATAATTTTTGCCCAACAAGGTAAGAATTTTTCTGGGTTGAAACCAGATTCCCCTTAACTTTTGCCAGGATCAATTTCGTTTTCCTGTGTCTGTTCCTTCACTGCTTTTTTCCTTAAGAAGATAGAGAGCGGAAAAATAATTATATAGGCAATGAACAAAAGTATCGGGGAAATTACTAACGATGAGAAACTATCCCAGGGTCCGATGTTCATAAAATAGAATCCGATCATTGTTACCAACAACCCGAGTGCAAGCAAGTAGTAATTTTTTTTTCTCCCAATAAATATTAAACGGGGAAACGGAAGTTTTCTTTGTTTGTTTGATTGTCTTCTTTTTAATCTTCGTCGCCATAATTACTCCTTACTTAAAAAAATAAAAAGCCCAGCGATGGGGACCACTGGGCTCGACTCTGTTACATCAAAGGGCAGGGGAGAACCCTTTGAAAGAGTCGTTTGAAATATATAAATGATAAGTGCTATTTGTCAAGTAATTACTATTTACTTATTTGATAAACTATTTTCCTGATTGTATCAAACTGAAGATACGGATATTCTTCCCGGATTGCATCAATAGCATCACCGGCACTTATTTTACCAGCCCTCAGGCTTTTGAATTTTTTTCTAATCTGGTAATCACGAACTGCTTTTTTCATCAATAAGACCGTGAGCTTCTAAAAGCTCAAAGATTTCGTCACTGATTAACTCAGACAGAGGATTGTCTATTTTCGCTTTTATTTGATTCATCTCAGCTTTCCTTTTTCTTTTTGTTTATAATTATCGCTGCATTGTTATAGTATCAAGTATTTAGAAATAAAACCTCCGCATTTTGTTCCTTTTAATTTAAAACTAAAATACCGACCAGAGAAGTTCCCTAAAATCGGCATAAATCTGCTACTCTGGTTAATAAAAGTTCCTAAATGTTTATTCTTATTAAAAAAGTAGCAAATCGATCAATAAATTAAAATTTTCCTTAATTGTTGCTTCAAATATAAAAAAGAAAACATTGAAATCAACAATAATTTTTTGCCAAAATTGCAATAATTACCTCTGATTTATTA
>JAXHLB010000014.1:0-4993 GCA_034522695.1 Ignavibacteriaceae bacterium
TTCAGCAGAAAACCGCATGATAGATATTAAATGGAATTACGAATCGAACTTTGGAAGAGTAAAAGATTCAATTTATTTTGAAGATGCGAATTGGCATTGCTGGGATGATAGATTGGACGATACGGATTGTACTGAATAAGAATTTTATCTGAATCAATTTAAAGGCAGTCAGGGTGGCTGTCTTTTTTTGTTATTTACAGACCGTTATCATATCATTGAATAAGAATTTTATTAATACTATTTTTGATTAAAATTTGAAGGAACTCTTATGCTCAAAGAATATACTGCTATAGTTAAGGAGGACGGAAACTGGTGGATAGGTTGGGTTGAAGAAATACCGGGAGTAAACTGTCAGGAACGTTCACACGATGAGTTGATTGAAAGTTTACGAGTAACCCTCCAGGAAGCGCTTGAATTTAATAGGAATGATGCTGTAGCAGCTGCAGGATCAAGTTTTAAGGAAATTATTATTTCAGTATGAAGCGGAAAGAACTTCTTCAGTATCTTCGTTCAAAAGGCTGCGAGGAATTACGTGAAGGAGGAAAACATTCCTGGTGGCACAATCCAAAACTAAATAAAAGATCTGCGATACCAAGACACACCGAAATCAACAATATCCTGGCAAAAAAGATTTGTAAGGATTTAGGAGTCGAACCGGTTTTATAACTAATCCAAACTCAATAATAACTATCGTTAGATTATATAAATTGTCCTAAATAAATAATTTAATCGAAAGAAAACTGAAGGCATTCAAGAATGGCTGCTTTTTATATTTTGTTTTTGAAGTATGCTCAATCTAAGTTTCAAGTGTAAAAATTGAAAATTAAAGAAAGGGCGAACAAATGAAACATAAAAAGTATCATTTGATTTATTTTTTCTCACTGCTGCTTTTCATTCTCTCATTAGTATCCACTACCACTGCACAAACATCTTACCTTGATTCTCTTGATGGAAAATATGCATTACAATTTCAAATTAGTGAGAATTTTACACTGACAAATTTTCAAGGCGCAACACTCTCAGGAAAATATCATCTTGGTAGAAGATCAGCAATAAGACTGGGATTGTCACTATACTTTGATGATTCGAATTCGGATCGGGAAATAAATTTATCAGATACCTTGCACTTTACTGAAAATGCTCAAACCAATTCTATTGGATTTACTATTAGTTCTCAGTATTTAAATTATTTAGTTAGAACGGATGATATAGGTTTTTATTTAGGTGCCGGTCCTACCATTGGTTTTGGAAATTCAGAATCAGAGTTCAAATCTGAGTCATCTGATAGTACTATTAGTAATGGTAGTGGATCTAGTGATTCTTTCACAATAGGACTGGATGCAATTGTTGGAGTAGAATGGTCGTTCCATAAAGATATGACTCTATCAGCAGAATATGTTATAAAGTTTTATTATAATCAGCGCTCTGAAAAATCAGATAGCATTACAAATAAATACGAACGAACAATTGATTCATTTAGACTTACAGAAAATTACGTCAATTTTGGTATCTCAGTTTATTTCTAAAGGATAATTGAGTAAAGCATTACTGTTAATTAGTCCAGTCGTTTTTTTATTCCTCTGCTACCAGAAGATTCGCTGAATATTTCCACTCTGTTGCATTTAACATCAATTAAGGGGATTTTTGCTCTTGATTTTTCAAATGAAAAATCTTGCTAAGTAGTATGGAAAAAACAGACAAAGAAAAAAATATAACCGTAAACCGTAAAGCACGTCATGAGTACGCTATTTTACAAACGTATGAAGCTGGAATTGTTCTTGTCGGCACAGAAGTAAAAGCACTGAGACAGGGAAAAGCAAATCTGGTTGATGGTTACGGCAAAATTGAAAAAGGTGAAGTCTGGCTTGTAAGTGTTCACATCAGCGAATACACTCAGGGAAATATAAATAACCATGATCCGGTAAGAGATAGAAAGCTGCTTTTGAAAAGCAGCGAGATAAGAAAGCTTATTGGAAAAACGAAAGAAAAAGGATTAACTTTGGTTCCGTTAAGATTGTATTTTAAGAACGGTAAAGTAAAAGTTGAGTTAGCCCTTGCAAAGGGTAAGAAAGTCTACGATAAGCGTCACGATATAGCCAAAAAAGATTTTCAAAGAGAACAGGAAAGAAGGAATAAAGTATTAAGATTAGTAACTCCATTCCGATTCCTCAGTTTCAGAGGACTCAGCAATCATTTTAATCATAGTAATGAAATTGACTATTCATCCGTGAAAATCCGATTAGTTCCAATGACATAAAAAATGCAAAATGAATAAATTCAATTTTCCCCCCCCTCAATTCCCAGAACAGATGGACCTCATCAAAAGAGGTGTAAGTGAAATTATTCCTGAAGAGGAATTGGTAAAAAAATTAGAACGCTCTGCAAATGAAGGAAAACCTCTAAACATAAAACTTGGCTGTGATCCTTCACGACCTGATTTGCACATCGGGCATTCTGTCGTTTTGAGAAAGCTTGCACAGTTTCAATCACTCGGGCATCAGGCAATACTGATTGTTGGGGATTTTACAGGAATGATTGGCGATCCATCCGGGAGAAATGCGACTCGTCCTTCACTTACATTGAAAGAAACCAGGGAACACGGCGAAACATATTTCCAGCAGGCATCTAAAATTCTGGATGCAAAGAATACAAAAATAGTTTACAACTCCGAATGGCTTGGTAAGATGAGCTTTGAAGATGTAATTAAGCTCGCCTCAAAATATACTGTGGCAAGAATGCTGGAACGAGATGATTTTACCAAACGCTACAAAGCCGGTGAACCAATCAGTATCCACGAACTCCTTTACCCTCTTGCACAAGCAATGGATTCAGTTGCAATTAAAAGTGATGTGGAACTTGGCGGCACAGATCAGAAATTCAATTTGCTGGTAGGAAGAGACATTCAAAGAGAAAATGGACAGGAACCACAGGTTATTTTAACGATGCCTTTGCTTGTCGGAACAGATGGAGTTGAAAAGATGAGTAAGTCCTATGACAACTTACATTGGCATTTCTGAATCTCCAAAAGAAATTTTCGGCAGAACACTTTCAATTCCCGATAGTGTGATCTACATTTATTATGAGCTGGCTTCTGATATTTCATCCTCAGAATTAAAGGGAGTCAAACATCAACTTGAAGATTCAAAAGTAAATCCTAGAGATATTAAGAGAAGACTTGCCCGCACTTTGGTGAGAATGTATCACAACGAAGAAGCAGCAATTCAAGCTGAAGAAGAGTTCGACAGGATCTTTATAAAAAAAGAAGTGCCTGACGAAGTTGAAGAATTTAAGATTGATGACAATAATTCAGAATTCAATATATTAGACCTGATTCTCAAAGTAAATTTTGCTCCATCAAAAGGTGAAGCCAGAGGATTGGTCACACAGGGTGGAGTTTCAATCGATGGAAATAAGATCACTGATTTAAATTTTAACACTAAGCTTTACGATGGTATGATCTTGAAAGTTGGTAAAAGAAAATTCATTAAATTCATTGATTAATCCGGCTTCGTTCAGTTGAGTCATACTACGCCGTGATATAAAGGAGGGAACTGAATTGTACAGACCTTACAAAAATCTTTTTCACCAAGGGTGTCGGTAGAAGTAAAGAATATTTAACTTCATTTGAATTATCATTACGATCCGCCCGGATTGAAATGTGTAATCTCGTATCTGTCAGCAGCATATTTCCGGTAAACTGCCGCAGAGTTACAATCGAAGAGGGTTTAAAAGAAATTGAACCCGGACAGATTGTTCATGCAGTAATTGCAAGAAATTCTACTAATGAACCAAACAGATTAGTCGCTGCTTCCCTTGGTGTTGCATTACCAACCGATAAAAATGCTTATGGTTATTTATCCGAGCATCATCCTTATGGACAGACCGAAAAGATTGCCGGCGAGTATGCTGAAGATCTTGCAGCAACTATGCTTGCAACAACTCTCGGAATAGAATTTAATTCCGATACTGATTGGAATGAACGTGAAGACATTTATAAAATGTCCGGCAAGATTGTTAAGACATTTAATATAACTCAGTCTGCTGAAGGTGATAAGAACGGTCTGTGGACAACTGTTATAGCGGCTGCAATACTTCTACCTTAAATCAAGTTATTAAATGGAACGCGGCTTAATTGATTGGATCGTCTTTTGGGCGATCGTTGCAGTACTTTTCTATATTGATCTTTATGTCAGCGAAAGAAGAACCAAAAGAATATCTCTAAGAGCAAGTCTTGTCTGGAGTGCTATTTGGATAACTGCTGCTTTACTTTTTAACGCGTTCATTTACTACGATCTTGGTAAAGAAAAAGCTATAGAATTTTTAACAGGTTATCTTATCGAAAAATCTTTATCGGTAGATAACCTTTTTGTTTTTCTACTCATCTTCCAGGTAATGAATGTTAAACCCGAGCAGCAGCCGCATGTGCTTAAATGGGGAATAATCGGAGCAATCGTATTCAGAATTATTTTTATTCTTGCCGGCGTTGGATTAATCAATCTCTTCGAGCCGATAATTTTTATATTCGCTGCAATTCTGCTTTATGCTGCGTACAAGATGGCTTTCGGAGCTGAGCATAAAATAGATGTCAAAAATAACTGGCTGGTAAAACTCGCTTCCCGTTACCTAAATTTTGACCCGGAATATACAGGCGGAAAGTTTTTTATTACTAAAAATCATAAACGCTATGCGACACCGATGTTCATCACTCTGCTTTTAATTGAATCGTCTGATATTGTATTTGCAGTTGACTCAATTCCTGCTATCATAGCAATAACTAAAGACACATTCATCATTATTTCCTCAAACATTTTTGCTATACTTGGTCTGCGTGCTCTATACTTTGCACTTGCGGGAGTGGTTGATTTATTTATCTATCTGAAGTACGGTGTCGCAATAATTTTATTTTATGTTGGAGTGAAGATGATAATTTCTGAATGGTATCATATTCCACTGAATACTCGTTAGCATTTATTTTGGTGATGTTGACTGGTTC
>JAXHLB010000015.1:0-53021 GCA_034522695.1 Ignavibacteriaceae bacterium
GGGTGTTATAAATCTTCCTGAGCAAACACCTTTTGTAATACTTGGCGATTTGAATCTTGTCGGCGACCGCCAGCAACTTATCACACTCGTTACAGGTGAAATAATTAATACTCAACTTTTCGGCAGCGGCGGACCTCCGGATTGGGATAATACTGACTTAGAAGATTTACTCTCGATGCAAACAGATAAACGAACCGCTTATACCTGGCGGGAAGACCCGAATTCTTTTCCTCCCGGCAGATTGGATTATCAAATCTACTCTAACAGTGTAATTAATGTTGAAAAAGATTTTGTTCTTCAAACTGAAGTAATGAGTCAGACCAGACTTAATCAGTATGGTTTGCAATTGCTCGATACAAGAACTGCGTCAGATCATTTTCCTAAAGTTGCAGATATATCTTTTGATCCAATCACTGATGTTAAGTATGAAAATAATTTATTTAATTACAGGTTAGACCAGAATTACCCAAATCCATTTAATCCCTCAACTACGATTAACTTTAGCATAGCCGAAGCCAGTGTAGTAAAAATAACCATCTTTAATTTATTAGGTCAGGAAGTTGCATTTCCTTTGAATGAATATAAGGAACCCGGTACACATACAATAAGGTTTGATGCTTCAGAATTAACAAGCGGCGTATACTTTTATACAATCGAAACACCGCAATTCAAAGAAACAAGAAAGATGGTACTGGCGAAATAATTATTTTCGCATAGAAAGCTTAATCCAGTTTTATAATTTAGTTACTCTAAATTTTTTAACGGCATTTTTCAAGAATCTCAGTTTCCACATTTATATTACCAGGAATAATATGTATAATTATTTATGGTTATTCGCTCATAAGCATTTCCCATAACTGTATAAATTTAACCTGGACTTTATTAAGTTATTAAGTAAATATATTTTAGAATAGGATATATAAATAAATGACTGGGTTATCCAATGAGTAAGCCAATTTTAGTTACAGGTGGTGCGGGCTTTATCGGAAGTCATCTGATTGATTTGTTTGATGCTGAAAATGTGGAATATATTGTATTAGATAATCTATCAAACGGCTCTGTAAAAAACATATCCACTGCAATTTCTAAAAATTGCTTTTTGCAGGGTGATGTAAAGAATTTTAAGCTCGTTGAGGAATTAGTAAGCTCGGCTTCTTGTGTAATTCATCTGGCTTGTAATGTTGGTGTCAGGAATGTAATCGATAATCCGCTCGAAACAATTGAAACAAATGTTAATTCACTTAAACAAATAGCTTACTACTGTTCGATTAATGATATACCACTTGTATTTTTTTCAACTTCGCTTGTTTATTCTCCCCATAAAGAAAAAAAAGCTCAATTTTCAGAAACAGATCAAACCAATACATTGGGATTTCATCCTGTATCAATGTATGTCTATTCAAAAAAGATGGGAGAGCTGCTTTGTAATTATTATAAGAAGGAGATGGGACTTAATTATGTAATTATCAGACCATTTAACATGATCGGAATCAGACAGCAGAATCATTCAGGAATGGTTGTTCCCGCTTTCATCAAGTCAGCAATTAGTAGTAAGACAATAGATATTTACGGAGATGGTAGGCAAACCCGAACTTTTAGTGATGTAAAAACTGCTATGAAGTTACTCTGGAAAATTATCAAAAAAGACACTTCTTACGGACAGATTTTTAATTTGGCGACGACAGAAAAATCAACACCTATAATCGAACTTGCAGAAATGATTAATGGAATATTAAATGAGCCGATTAAAATAAATTTTATCCCCATTAACCAGGTTTATGGAGATTCGTACAGGGATGTAAAATTCCGCACACCATCGCTGGCAAAGTTAAAGCAGCACATTTCAGCTTGGGATGAGAGAGATTTGAAAGAAATTCTTAAAGAGATTATTGAATATGAAAGGCAAATAAGTAATTTGAACTAAATATATTTTTGTTTTGGAAAAATTGATCCTTGTTTAAAATTGACCATATTACAATTCTCCAGATAATACTTACTCTGCCAATTTGTTTTCTTTTAACAAAATTGACCATTATAGCGGCAAAGAAATTCGGCTTTTTAAGTTATCCCAACCCTATAGTCGAAAATCATAAAATTCCGGTGGCATTTGGTGGTGGAATTGCAATCGGTTTGACTATAATTATTTTTTTAATCTTTCTGTCATTCAACTATCAACATGCCTTCAAATTTATATTAATCATTTTGCCTGTAATTGTAATTGGATTGATGGATGACATTTTTGATTTTTTTCCTTTTGTCAAATTAGGTCTTGAAGCAATTTCGGTTCTACCATTCATATTTTTTTATATAGATGCCCCCGAGGCTTATCTGGCGATTTTTCTTTTATTCATTCTTATATCTCAAAACTCGTGGAATATGGTTGACATAATGGATGGTTTAGTTTCGGGTATTTCATTTATTATTTTTCTTTCCGTAGGAATAATATTACTACCAATCACAGAACTTGAATTTTATTCCATATTATCTTTTGCAATTGCACTTAGTTCATTGGGTTTCAGATTTTTGAATAAGACACCAGCGAAAATATTTTTGGGGGAAACTGGTAGTCTATTGCTTGGAACCTTGTTTCCTTTTATCCTGATAAATGTTTACCTGGTAGATAAAATTACAGCTTACTTTTTAATGCTGCTGGGCAGCATACCTTTTTTCGAACTGTTTTTCTTAATTATTGTCAGAAGTAGGAAAGGCATTTCTATTTATAAAAAAAGTCCCAGATCATTTTGCGCTAAGAATGTTGCACAACGGATATTCAGTTCAGACAATTAATAGAAAAGTAATTTTAGCATGTGCCATTAATTCTTTAATAATTATAGTTTCGAGCATCTTCTCGGCCAGCTTTTTTGTTTTATTAATATGTTTAAGTTTGATTTTACTCAGTGCATTATTCGCATATGTTTATTTTCAATCTCTCCCTGTTAAAGAAAGTTAAGTATGAGCAGAGATTATATACGAACTAAATATTTGATAATAGGTGCAGGGCTTACAGGTTTAAGTACGGGATTTCATCTTAATGATGATTATGTACTGATAGAAGCTTCTGATTCTCCCGGTGGTACTGCAAGCACTTTACACTTTAAAGGCTTTAAACTGGATAACGCTGTACATATATTTTACTTTAAAGACCAATCAATCCTCAAATGGATAATAGAAACTCTACAAGTAGAATTGCTCGAAACAATAAGAAAAAGTTCAGTATGGATTAATAATGCATATGTAAAGTATCCTATTCAATATCATCTTTCTGAATTGCCTTGGCCTCATCGGATTAACTCGATGAGATCTTACTAAACTCCACTTCAAATAAAAAGGGAATAAATTCCTCTGATAACTTTGAAACGTATTCGTTATTTGCATTTGGAGACCAACTTACTGATATATTTGTTCGTCCCTACAATGAAAAATTGTTTGGTGTTCCGATGGCCCTGCTTAATACTGATTGGCTTGGCGATTATATTCCAGATTATTCCAGAATGAAAATGTTATTAAGCGTTTTAGGAATAATAAATAATAATTACGGCAGAAATTCTAAATTTTACTATCCTCTTGAAGGTGGAGTATCTACAGTTGCTCAGAAACTTTCATCCCAACTAAAAAAATCTCCACTTTATAATTGCAGTCTTGAGAAAGTATTTTATGACAAGAAATATGCTCTGCTCAGCGATGGTGCAGAAGTAAAATATGAATATTTGATTAATACTATTCCTCTTGATAGTTTCTTGAACACATTTGATTCATTACCGTCTGATATATTAGCATCTCTTAAATTATTGAAAAGGAATTCTACAACTCTCCTTCACATTTTAGGCAAAGGAAAAATCAAAAAGGAAGAACACTGGATTTATGTCCCAGATCCTACTATTCCTTTTTATCGTATTACAATTCCAGGAAATATTAATCCAGCAAATTGTCCCACAGAGCATTTTGCGCTAACATTAGAATTTGGCGGTGATGTTTTCGAAAATAAGTTAGTATTGGATGCAAGCATTGAAGCTTTGAAAGCGATGGGTATTCTTAATGAAAATAATACTGACATTGAATTTTGCTGGAGATTAATAGATTGTAGCTATGTAATATATGATGAAAATAGAAAAATGACGCTAAAAAAAATATTTCCATTTTTGCAGAGAAATCAAATCTGGTCAATTGGCAGATATGGCAGCTGGGAGTATTCAAATATGGAGGATGCGATTCTTCACGGACGGAAAGTTGCTGAGCAAATAATCAAGCAGAATTAATTCGGTATGACGGATAACCAAATAGTTTTAACGATTGATCTTGAAGACTGGTTTCATTCATTGGATTATCTTCCGTCAAATTGGAAAAATTATGAAAGACGAATTGAATATACTACGAAAATAATTTTAGATTTACTTGCAGAAAAAAAATTCCATAGCTACATTTTTTGTTCTTGGGGATGTTGCGATAAATCATCCTCAACTAATTAAATTAATTGACAACGAAGGCCATGAGATTGGTTCGCACGGATTTAATCATAAATTTATTTATCAACAAACCAAAGAAGAGTTCAGGGACGATCTGAGGAGATCAATAAATTACTTATCCGATCTTATCGGTAAAAGAATAGTTGCTTTTCGTGCGCCTTATTTCTCAATCACAAAAAAAAGTTTTTGGGCATTTGATATCCTGAAGGAAGAAGGAATTAAGATTGATTCGAGTATCTTTCCCGTCATCAATCACCGGTATGGCATACCTGATAATCCAAGATTGCCTTATCAATTAAGTAATGGTTTATGGGAATGGCCAATTACAACTTACAAAACCTTTTTAGGTAATATTCCATTTGCAGGAGGGGTTTATTTCAGGTTTTTACCATTAGCTGTATCTAAACTTTTTACTTCAACTTTGTTAAAAAGAAAAGAACCAGTTTTAACTTATTTTCATCCATGGGAGTTTGATCCTGAACAGCCGAAGTTAAAGAACCTTCCAGCCTTTTTAAAATTCAGACATTACCATAATTTGAAAAATAATTTTTACAGGTTTACTAACTTATTTGAAAAATTAATTCGATCTCACTTTAGCAGGAATTAAGCTAATTGAATAAAGATATAAGCAATAGTTATTGTTCAGCTTGTAAACATAAAATGGTTAATTGTGGAAATATTCCAGATGGTGTGCTTTATAAATGTCGGCATTGTGGATCAAAGAGAGTTTATTCAAAAAATCTCGGGCATCTAAATGACAAGAATGGTTATGGAAACTCTTATAGAGAAAAGATTTCTCCATTGAAAGTTCAAGAATTAATTGAACTCTTTAACAAACATTTCACTTATGCTGATAAAAACAGTGAACTACTTGATATTGGATTCGGGAAGGGCGATTTTTTAGTTTCTGTAAGTCAGCGAGGTTTGTCAGTTTCCGGATTAGAATGCGATATAAATTCAGTTAAGTTTATGCAAGAAAAAAATATTCGGGCTTATTTTGGCGAATTGGGTGGGGATATGAAATTGGATAGACTTTATGATGTAGTTACTCTGTGGGATGTTATCGAGCATATCCCTGATATTGAAAAAGCAATGCTACAGCTAAACTCAATACTAAAGGAGAATGGAAAGGTTTTTATAGTTACACCAAATTCTGATTCTTTATTCGATACATTGGCCGATATCGAGAGAAAACTTACTTTTCATAAGAGTCAGAGGCTAATGAGTATTTGTTTAAACAGGTATCATCTGCATCGTTTTTCGGCTATAGGTTTAAAGATTCTGCTTCAGCATAATGGCTTTATTGTAGATCATGTTCAAAAGTTACAATTATTTTCTTTGAAGCAGGATAAGTATATGAATGGTTTTGCCCCGGGAATTAAACGCTGGACAAATAATACTTCCTTTAATAAATTCTTATCGATATCAGCTATGACTTTGATAAAATCTTTTAATATTACGAATAAAATATTTATTACCGCTATTAAAACTTAATATAGCTTAAAACGATAAAAGTCGTTTTGGTCAATTCTGTCGTTTATTCAAAAAAATTGTCGCTCAAATTAATTTCACTGGGCTTTATCAACTGTAAATTATCATTTAATCTGTTGGTATTATTCTTGCAAATCTTATAAAGAACAAATGTTCTAGTCGGGATGAATGGTTATCTGAGGTTGCAGATAACTTCACATCAATTTTATCAAGAATTCAAAAATATGGTGGTTGTGTATGGCTTTAGCGACGGTTACATTCTGGGGGGATAGCACTAATTCTCATGGTATTCCCCAAACTTTTTATACCTATTTAGTTAGTGTATATGTAAATCAGGCGATTGGGGTACGAGATAAGATAGTAAAGATTGTTCCTTTAACTGAGGAAACTCCAAGGCCTGCAAGAGATCTTCCGTTTATGGTTAAAAACTCTGATGCAAAAAACGCTTTTATCGAGGCATTTAAAGTTTTGGATGCGATGGATAGCTTGAAAGGTTTAAAAAGTCAGAAAAGTATTGTGGAAACTGAGAGAGAATACAGTCTCGCAGTGGCTACGAGATAAAGCTTAAGTTATCCTTTCAGATATCAAAAAAATAAAAATCGATATCGGAACAAAATTATTGAACTTTTTGACCTTTAATTCGGATGGTTTGTGTTCTGCTTGAACGAGGGTATCTGCTCTTCAAACCAGCTTTGATCACAACGCCGGTTCCTAAAACATAACCGTTAAATCTTACTGCGTATTGTCCGTGAGGAAGTTGGACATTATTAATTAAAGCGCCCATCAAATATAATCTGAGTTCATCAAGATTCTGTATGTCATAAATGTTTTTTGAAATACTGTCCTGAAGAATTTGTGCTGCAAAGGAATGAAGAACAATGTTTCCGTTTTTATCAATGATTCCAAATTTGCTGCCGACTCTATGAAAAATACCAAGATTATTGTCACTCCATTCGTTTGATGTGAAATATATATCGTTTCTCTTCAAAAGAAATTTATAATTTGAAAAGACTTCGCTATCAATTCCAAATTCATCTGCCAAAACTTTTAGTTTCTCTTTAATAACAATGTCACTATGCCCGTGCATTGTAAGCACAAAATGCTTTTTCCATTTTATTTGTTCCGTTGCATTTGTTTCGTCAGTCTTTTTCAGCTTGACCAGGAAGAATCCATCGGAATCAACTTCCCACGGAAATATTCTTATAGCATTCTTTAATCTTTTATCGAGCTTCACTCCTGGATATTCTGTCAATCCTTTATGATGTTTAATTGGCATTTCAACAGGTACGACATCAATTGGATATTTCTCCAGGATTCTATTGATAATTAATTCATTTTCCTCTGGTGTAAGCGAGCAGGTTGAATAAACAAGTTCACCGCCGACTTTTAACATCTTAACTGCTGAGACCAAAAGCTTATTCTGAATTTCACAAAGGTTGTTTACCCGCTCAAGTGACCACCACTTACCAACTTCATTCTTCTTTTGGATGATGCCAAGTCCGCTGCAAGGTGCATCAACAAGTATTTTGTCAAAGTAAGAATTATAATATTTACTTAAAATTTCTCCTCTTGAATTAAGCACACCATAATTAAGAAAGTTCATTTTATCAAGGTTGAATACTAATGCTTTAATTCTATCGATCTCTAATTCATTAACGATTAATACTCCTTTATTATCCATCATTTCAGCTATCTGAGTTGTTTTAGAACCCGGTGCCGAACAAAGATCCAAAACTAAATCCTTTGATGATGGACGAAGAACAAGTGGGGGTAACATTGATGTTAAAGCCTGCATATAATAAAAGCCAAAAGCAATCTCAAGAGTACTTCCAACATAGTCAAAGCCTTCAAGTACTTTTAGTGCATTTGATGGAAAATTCATTGGCTCTGTTTTTATTCCATAAGTTTCAAGTAACCGATTTGCCAGAGTTTCCCGATTTATTTTTCGTTCATTAACCCGGATATATTTGGCAGGATTCTCGTCAACAAAGTCACTGTAGTTTTTTGCAGCATCTTCTCCGAAGGTGGCAGTAAGGTATGAATAGATTCTATCTGATACTTTTGAATCTCGGCTCATAGCCTTGTCAGGTTTAACTTCTTGAAAATTTCGTTTGACACGGAAGTTAAATTTTTTCCATTGGCAAACTTTTTCAGATAATCTTTTTTTATTTCTTGAAGTAACTCATCCAGATATTGTTCGTAGTCCTCAACAGATTTTTTTATGTTACTTAACTCACCGGGAATTTTAATTTGTTTTTTTCTATGCTGGCTGGCGTAAACAACATATTTTGCTTCGAATAAGTTGTTAAATGTTAGAACAAACTCACCGGCGGCTGAAGAAACTTCATACGAACCGAAAAATTCTTTTCCAAGCACCAATACCTTGTCCGGAACTTCAATCGTTGTTAAACTTTTTGATATTACAAAATCTATGGGGAAACTTTTTAATCCGGAGAGGGACAGGTCCTTGCTTTTACTGAAGATAAAATCTTTTTCGCTCACTTATCGCTTAACTTGCTTATATAATTTCTTACAATTCTTTTCAAATCATCTTCGTCCTTGTACTTTTGAATTGTTAGAAGTGGAGAATCACAACCGGTAACCATTGATGAGATATTCTGAACTTCAGAATTACATATTGCGAGTACTGGTAACTTCCTTTTAAAAATGGCATAAGAAATTTCGAAACCAACGCCAAGACTTGGACCCGAGATTTCAGCTATCATAATTTTACTGCCATCAATCCATTTGAGATCACGCTTGTAGGTTTGCTTATCTGTAAGTGGAATAGTGCTGCTAAATTTTGTGCTGAACTCAGACAGCACTGTATGTCCCAGGCTTTCTATGTAATCAATTGCTTTAGTGAAAAACTTCTGGTAAGTAACATCACCCCTGATGGGTCCGGCACAGTAAATAATCATAATTAACTTTTCAATATTTGTTCGTAATATTCCTCGTAGAGTGGAACTACTTTGGATTTATCAAATTTATTGACTGCTCTTTCTCTGGAATTTTCTGCAAAGAGTTTGTATTTCTTTTCATTGCTAAGCAGTTCAAGTGCGTACTTTGCCATCCGGTCAACATCACCAATCTCGGCAATAAAACCGGTTTCATTATGCTTAACTAATTCAGGAAGTCCACCAACGCTTGAACTAATAACCGGTAAGCCGCAAGCCATAGCTTCAAGAGCAGCTAATCCAAAACTTTCAGACTGCGATGGTATCAAGAAAAGATCTGATGAAGATAATATTTCTTCCAAAGCTTCCTGCTTACCGAGGAACTTGACTGAATCACCTAAATCCAGCTGTCTTGTTAATCGCTCACATTCAGATCTGTCTGGTCCATCGCCAACCAGAATTAATTTTGAAGGAATTTCCTTCTGAACCTTTTCAAAAATTCTTATTGTATCGGGAACCCGCTTTACAGGTCTGAAGTTTGACGTATGAACAAGAATTTTTTCACCTTTCGGCGCAATTGTTTTTCTAAAATCACAACTGCTTTCAGGTTTAAAGTGATCGGTATCAACAAAATTCGGAATAACCCTGATATCTGCTTCACTTGAATAGTTGGTGATTGTCTTTTCTTTAAGAAACCGGGAAACCGCAGTTACGCCGTCACTTTTTTCGATGCTGAATTTTACAAGCGGAAGAAAGGACGGCTCCAAACCAACAAGAGTAATATCAGTTCCATGCAAAGTCGTAAAAATTTTCAAATCTCTGTTACTGCGCATCATCTCTTTTGCAAGGTAAGCGCTCGTTGCGTGCGGAATAGCATAGTGAACGTGCAGTAAATCAAGCTTCTCAAATTCAGCAACTTCAACCATTTTACTTGCGAGTGAAAGAGAATAAAGCGGAAACTCAAACAATGGATAGTTGCTTATCTCAACTTCGTGGAAAACAATATTTTCTATATAATGTGAAAGCCTGAATGGAAGTGCATAACTAATGAAATGAACTTCGTGACCGCGAAGTGCTAATTCTTTTCCTAATTCTGTGGCTATAACTCCGCTTCCCCCGTAAGTTGGATAGCAGGTAATTCCTATTTTCATTTACTTATTCCGAAGGTATTCGTTCTCATAAACAGGGACAAATATAACCTAAATTTAATGAAGTAAGAAGCCCCTATTATTTCAATTGTAGTAATCTTAAATCTATATTTACAAAAAAATTAAAATGAATTTTCTAGTAGTCGGACACTCCGTTGTTGATAAAATTATTGATAAAGATAGCATATCAATAAAACCCGGAGGTATTTTTTATACAGTAGTTTCATTATTAAGCCAGATAGACTCAGCAGATAAATTATATCTGTGTTCAAGCATTGATAAAGAAAATGAGATGCTGTTTAATGATGCTTATGATAGGATAGAAAAAGAATTTCTTATTTATGTTGATTCAATCCCAAAGGTGGAACTGGTTGTAAATGAAGTTGGAGAACGGAAAGAAACGTATTCCCAAACAGCTCAAAATCTTTTATTGCCTGATGATGATTTAAATCGTTTTGATGGTATTCTGATAAATATGATTTCAGGTTACGATATTTCCTTAGAGCAACTTAAGCAGCTTAGAAAAAATTATGATGGATTAATTTATTTTGATGTTCATACTTTTAGCCGCGGTGTTGATAAAAACCTGAACCGAATTTTCCGGCGGATTAACGATTTTAACGAGTGGGCTGAGTGTATTGATATACTTCAAGCAAATGAATCAGAATTGTTAACTCTTTCAGATCAAAAAGAAGAAGCTGCAATAGTTGATGAATTATTTTCTTATGGAATCAAACAAATAATAATAACCAGAGCTGAAAGAGGTGCAACAGTTTTTTTTAGAGAACAATTCGATTAAAAAAATTCACAAAGATGCCTTGCAAACAAATGTTGTTAATAAAGTTGGCTGCGGTGATGTATTTGGGGCAGTTTATTTCTACAATTACATAAAAAATAAAAACGTACTTTTGGCTTTAGAACAAGCAAATTTATTTGCCGGAGTTGCTACAACATATTCTGAAGCTAAAGATTTTTTAAACCTAAAAAGAGATGCAAACGAACGGATTAGTAAAAAATAGAATTTTAATCACCGGTTCAAACGGAATGCTGGGACAGCGGGCGGTTCAATTTTATTCTTCAAACAAAAATATTGAATTACTGGCTACATCAGTTGAAGAAAAATCAGTCGTTGATTCTGTTGAATACATTTCTTCCGATATCAAGAACAGAGACAGCATCAAAAAAGTTATTCACGACTATTACCCTGATTTCATTGTTCACACAGCAGCATTTACAAATGTTGATCTCAGCGAGAAGCTTCGTGAAGATGCCTGGAAAATAAACGTTAAAGGAGTTGAATATATTGCTGAAGCTTCAAGAGCAATCGATGCACACATCATTCACATTTCGACTGATTATATTTTTGATGGGAAGAATGGTCCGTATGATGAAAATGCCATTCCCGATCCGGTGGGATATTATGGAAGAACAAAGCTTGCAAGTGAAAATACTTTGAAGATAAGCGGGACATTCTTTACAATTCTCAGAACGAATGTACTTTATGGAATTGCACCAAACAGCAGACCTGATTTTGTACGCTGGGTTATTAATTCATTAAGAAATAATGAAACTATCCGGATAGTAAAAGACCAGATTAATAATCCTACTTTTATAGATGACCTTGTTCAGGGAATAAATAAAATTATTGAATTCAGAAAGACCGGTGTTTACAACATTGGCGGGAAGGAATTTTTATCCCGTTATGATTTTACAAACAGAATCGCTGATTATTTCAATCTTAGTAAAAAATTAATTACGCCAATTACTACAGATGAACTTAAGCAGCCGGCACGAAGACCGTTAAAATCAGGTTTATTGATTCTTAAAGCTGAAACTGAATTGGGTTATAAGCCTCACACAATTACAGAATCTCTGGCAGCAATGAAGAAAGAATTAGATCTTTGAACCTTTCCGAGAAATATGACTATTTCATTTTTGATCTTGATGGCACAATCTATCGTGGCGAACATCTCATTCCTCGCGCAGATGAAGTAATCAATCATCTGAAATCTCTGGGAAAGAAAATTGTTTTTGTGTCAAACAAAACAACCGGGACCGCAAATGATTATTATCATCTCCTGAAAAATTGGGGTTTGAATGTTGTGGAAGATGAGATCATTAATTCAACCGTTGTGGTTACTAATTACTTAAAGCAAAATTTTAATAGTGATAAGTTTTTTGCAATAGGGGAAGATTCCTTTATTAATGAAATTGAAAAATCCGGTTTGAAATATTCAACTGAACCGGAAGAAATAAATATTATTCTCATCACACTTGACCGAACTCTTAATTACAGTAAACTTGAAATCGCAGCACGTGCTCTTGAGAAAGGAGCCAGATTTTTTGCTGCAAATATTGATGATACCTGTCCGGTGGATAATGGAGAGGTAATAGATGCAGGCTCAACAATTTCTGCACTTGAAAAAAGAACTCACAGAAAACTAGAACTCCATTTTGGTAAACCATCTGAGTTTATGTTTAACGAAATAAAAAACCGTCTTCAATTCATTCCTGAAAAAACACTCTTAATTGGTGACAGACTTGAAACTGATATAACAATGGGAAATAAGTTCGGAATAGATACAGCATTAGTCAGCACAGGCGTAAAATATTTCCCGAATGGCACAGGAAGCATAGTTCCAACCTACCAGCTAAATTCGGTTTTTGATTTATTGAATCATAAAACCTAATTTTCAAAATTAAAAAATTAATCTAGAAAAAAAAAAAAAAAAAAAAAAGAAAAAAAAAAAAAAAAAAAAAAAAAAAAAACCAAAAAAAAAAAAAAAAAAAAAACTAAACAATATCATCTCTCTCAAGATACCCCCACAACCTTTTCTCAAACATCGGAGTCTAATTCATCACTTATGGAAAGGACGAAATGCAATTAAGCGATACAGACTTGATAATTCAGGCCCAAAAAGGCGACCAAAGTGCCTTCGAGGAACTCGTCTACCGCTACGACCGGAATGTTCTTTCCATCACAATTAAGTACGCTAATAATGAAGATGATGCAAAAGATTTGTACCAGGAAGTCTTTATCCGGGTTTACCGTGGAATAAAGAATTTTAAGTTTCAGAGTGAGTTTTCAACCTGGCTTTTCAGAATAACAACAAATGTTTGCCTCACCTATAAAAGCAGAAGCAAAGAGCACCTGAGAGTTTCGATTGATAAAGATTTTGATGATGAAGAAAATGAATTCAGCACAACAAAAGAATTGGTGTACGATGGTTCATCGCCTGAAGAAATTTCCTCAGGTGCAAATCTTGGAGATATTGTGAATGCCGCTGTTGAGTCTCTTTCGCCAAAACAGAAAATGACATTTGTACTTAAACACTATGAAGGTTATAAGATCAGAGAAATTGCGGAGATGCTGAATTGTAAGGAAGGCACGGTTAAAAAGTATCTCTTTGATGCGACAAAAAATCTGAGAAAAAAATTAAGTCCGGTTTATGCATAATGATAAACCAAATTTTGGAGTAACTAATGAAACATAATGAATACAAACAACTGCTTCAGCTTTCTTTGTTCGGTGAATTAAAATCTGAAGAACAATTAAAACTGAAAGAACACCTTTTAACTTGCGAAGAGTGCAGGGTTGAATTGGAAGACCAAAAAAATCTTCTTGAATTAATTTCAGGAAAACAAAAAGTCGATGTGGATGAAAAAGTTTTATCTGCTGCGAGATATCAGTTACGAGGTGCGCTCAGAGTAGAAAAAGAAAACAAAAATATCTTCGGTTCTTTAACGGATAATATTTTTCAACTTTTCACAACACCGTTAAGGTTTGCATTTGCAGGTGCTGCTTTACTGGTCATTGGTGTTTTAATTGGAGGAATATTTTTTAATAAATCTTCTCAAAATGAATTTACTGGTCAGCAGAACGGTGATAACAGATTCGCATCATTAAGTGAAGACATCAGCATTTCTAATGTAAGATTTATCGATTCAGATGCTTCTGATGGAGAAGTCGAATTTACTTTTGAAGCTTCACGACCAGTCCGGCTGAAAGGCAGCATCAATGATCAGCAGATTCAGAGTGTGCTTACCTATGCGATGCTTAATGAACAAAATCCCGGCTCAAGATTAAATTCAATCAATGCTATGGATGCTGAAACACCAGTGCAATATGATAATGACGTTAAGAATGCATTGATCACTGTTATTATGACAGATGAAAATCCCGGAGTAAGAAGAGAAGCATTAAAACTAATGAGCAAATTTCCTTATGATGAATCTGTTAAGCAAACTCTTCTTTATGTTATTACAAGCGACACTGTTTCAGGTTTGAGAATTGAAGCATTGAATTCACTGATAGAAGCGGGCGGTAAGGGTTATAAATTAAATCAGGAAGAATTAAATCTCTTCAGGAATAAATTACAAGAGGATGAAAATCCTTATATCAAATTACGTTCAAAAACAATTTTACAGGAGTACAACTAAAATGAAAAAGCAAACCAGTCATTTAACAATATTAATGATTTGTCTATTTCTCATCTCTGCAATTATTCCCTCCCTTGCAGTTGATAAAGAGGCATCATTTAATGTTCAGAAAAACGATTTACTATTGATTGACATCAACCAGGGAAACATCACCGTAAATACCTGGGATAAAAGCGAAGTGAAAATACTCGCAAAGAATATTGATAGTGATGAAGTTAGTTTTCTTACAATGGAGCAAAAATCTGGTAAAGTGGAAGTAAGATTTAAAGGTGAAGATTCAGATAACTTTAATCTTGAATTAACAATTCCTGCTGATTTAATAATTGATTTCAAGACAGGCGGAGGTAATGTAACTATCAATGATGATCTAAGAAGTAAAGTAACTATATCATCAGCAGGCGGTAATATTACCGCTAAAATAATCGGTGGAGAAGCAGATATCACAACCGCAGGTGGTAATATTAAACTCGCGGATATCAACAATAATGCAAGTGTAAGTACTGCCGGTGGTGATATAGAAGTCGGTTCAGTAAATGGAAAAGCAGAGATCGCAACAGCTGGGGGAAACATTAAAGTTGGTTCTGTTAATAACACAGCAGAAATTTCCACGGCTGGCGGTAACGTGAATGTTGGTGCGGTTGGCGGCAGTGCAGATATATCAACTGCCGGTGGCAATGTGAATGTTTCTACTGTGTCCGGCGATGCTGAAATTTCAACGGGTGGAGGTAACATAAAACTGGATGGCGCAACAGGCAAAGTTGAAGCAAATACCGGTGGAGGAAATATCGATCTGAAAAATATAAAAGGATCAATTGAAGCAAATACAGGTGCAGGGAATATAACTGCAGAGTTAAGCCCTGATGGAAAAAGTAACAGCGATTTGAATTCAGGAGTTGGCACCATAACCATATATATTCCTGAATCTGCTAAAACCACAATAGTTGCAACCGCCAGCGATTTTAAATGGGGAGATTCTGCAAAAGATTCAGACAGTATTAAGTCAGAATTTGAATCATACAATGTTACTCAGATTAGGAAGGGAAATACATTCGAATCAGTTTATGAACTGAATGGTGGCGGCAGCAGGATTGAACTGAATGTTGGTATGGGTGATATCAATATTAAGAAATTAAAATAACACCATATCATCAGTTATAACCGTTCATTTAAATACTGAATTGTGTTTGAAAATTATTCATCAATTTTGACAGTAGATAATTAAAACAGGATGCACGTTACCAGCCGTCTCCTGCATCTTTAATGAGATCACAACAAGTTTAACTACACCAGAGACTTAGTTACAAAAATCCGGAATCAAAAAAATTAAGTGATGAACAAAATATTACTCTTAATATTACTATCTGTCCAAGTCTCAAATATTTTCCCTTCCAGTGACACACTCAGGATAAAAAATAACGATGCAGTGTTGTTTGCTGAGAAGCTTAATTCCCCAATTGAACTTGATGGCAAGCTGGATGAACCCATTTGGCATAGTGGAAGCCGGTTTGAGAATTTTATACAACGAGATCCAAACGAAGGTGCACCTGCCAGTGAAAGAACAATAATCAAATTAGCTTATGATGAAAAATATCTCTACCTCGGTGCAATTATGTATGACTCAGCTCCTGATTCAATTATGGCAAGATTAACCAGAAGAGATGAAGAAGTTGATGCCGATAACATAATTTTATGTCTTGATCCTTATAACGACAAGCGAAGTGGTTACTATTTTGGGTTGAATGCAGCCGGGACACAGTTGGATGGTGTTTTGTACAATGACTCCTGGGATGATAATTCCTGGGATGGTGTTTGGGAAGGTAAAATTTATAGGAATGGCGAAGGCTGGACAGCCGAAATGAAGATACCATTTTCTCAAATGAGATTTAATCAATCTGATAGTATGGTTTGGGGAATAAATTTCAGGAGAATCGTTGCCCGAAAAAATGAAGAAGCTTACCTGGTATTTGTGCCAAAGAATGAAAGCGGTTTTGTTTCCCACTTCGCAAACTTAAAAGGATTTGAAGATATTTCAGGCGGAGGTCAGCTTGAAATTTTACCATACATAACCGGCAAAGCTGAATATTTGCAGTTTGAAGAAGGCGATCCTTTTCATGATGGGAAAAATTATGTTCCGGGAGTAGGAGCTGATCTTAAAATGGGAGTCGGCTCAAATCTGAATCTCAACGCAACAATTAATCCCGACTTCGGTCAGGTAGAAATTGATCCTGCTGTAATCAATCTCAGTGATGTTGAAACTTTCTTTCAAGAAAAAAGACCATTCTTTATAGAAGGTTCAACTATTTTTGATTTTGGTATGGGTGGAGCGCGTAATTATTGGGGATTTAATTGGGGTGGAGCAGATTTTTTCTACAGCCGGAGGATTGGAAGACAACCGCAGGGCAGCTTACCTGATAATGTTGAATACTCAGATTATCCAACCGGAACTCACATTCTAGGAGCCGCAAAGTTAACCGGCAAATTAGGTAACAGCTGGAACGTGGGCACAATTCAAAATATAACTAAAAGAGAATATGCCCGGATATCAAGCAACGGTGTTCAATCTGAAGCAGAAGTTGAACCGCTTGCCTATTATGGAATTTTCAGAGCTCAAAATGAATTCAGCGAAGGACAACAAGGTTTGGGATTTGTGTCTACATTAGCTTTCAGAGATTTTCAGGATGAAAGACTCCGTGATGAAATTAATAAAAATGCATTGACCTTTGGTCTTGATGGATGGACATTCCTTGATGAATCAAAAACCTGGGTGATTGCCGGATGGGCTGGTGCGAGTCATGTAGCTGGAAATGAGCAGCGAATGATTAATCTGCAGCAAAGCTCCAGACACTATTTCCAGAGACCGGATGCAGAGCATGTAAGTGTTGATAGTCTGGCAACATCGTTAACCGGATATGCAGGACGCATTTATCTAAATAAACAGAAAGGCAACTTTTTCGTTAACTCAGCATTTGGATTTATCACTCCTGCTTTTGATGTAAATGACCTTGGGTTTTTGTACAGAGCAGATGTAATCAATTGGCATGCAGGTGCAGGGTATTACTGGAGCGACCCAACAGCTATTTACAGACACCTTGAATTAGGTGCGACTTTTAAATTATGATTTTGGAGGAAATAAAACCTGGAAGGAATTTATTTTGGTTATGTTTTTATTTATTATAATGAATCTGGTTATTATAATCTTTCAAAATATAGAACAAGTGGGGTCCACTAACTAATCCATACTAATTTTCCAAAAAATTGGGTAGTGAGAACTTCCATTATGATTGGTTGATGATTGACTTGTTTATTCCAAATATTACTTTATTTTAGCCTCTTTTTAAGGAATTTTATGACATATGTTGATAATATTATGAGCTACAAAACTTAGAGAATAGTGTTGACGACCAAAAATATTATCATCAAGTATAGCTGACTGGACATTTACCAATTTAAGCTTGCAGTTATATGTTAACCATTAATTCTAGTGATTATAATAATTATAAAGAGCTTAAAGCACCAAGCACCTATGATTTTATTACGTATGGTGAGGAAGGTTCAACTTTCGATCCTGAAACAAACACAGCTATCCGATGGAAAGGTCCGCACAAGCATGAAATAGATAATCCTGATTTAATGTAAAATCTCTCAAAAAGTAAGATGGGAATATTTGCCTGGGAGTGTAATATATTTTGTCTGGACTCAAACCATAAAAGAATTTAAAATTATAAATTATTATTTTTATTTAAGTACCTATTGGTTGAACTTTTAGTTAATATAATGTATAATAAATAAGACTTTATTAAATTAAAATACTATCATTTAATTTATCCTAAATTATCATTCTTCTTTTTCTAAAATTCACCATATACCCTTATACCTTTATACCTCCCCAATCTTGGAATTAAACACTTTTCCTATTTTATTGTTATTTTTTTTGAATCTAAAAAAAAAAAAAAAAAGGATTAATTGTTAATTTGGATTTGTTATCTTGTATTTACAATGGTGAAATAATGAGGGGAAAAATTTGTTAATTAAATTTGCCCACGTAGCTCAGCTGGATAGAGCAACGGTTTCCTAAACCGTAGGTCACGTGTTCGAATCACGTCGTGGGTACAAAGCCATACTTAGAAATAAAATCTTAATTTTATAAGGAATTAAGAATTAGTTTTTTTTGATGATTAGAAAATTGTTGTGTTGTAAATATAATAAGACATTCCATCCATCCTTTAATAAATTAATGAATTATTATTTTCCAATTTTTTTAAGTGTCAATTGATATTGAACTTTTCTCAGATATTAGAATAATCTGATGGACTGTAAAATATAATAGTTGGTCAGCTTGATTTTATTTAATCTATTAAAAGATGAAATATATTTAATTCCAATAAATTTTTAGATTGTTATTTTTAAGATATAAAAAATTTTGATATATAAGATAAGATAAAAAATAATATTAGAGTAATAATATATAGTGTAAAATTTTGGTAATATATTAATATTATAAAATATAAATTTTTGAGAAAATAATGATATTAATCAAAAAAAAATACAAAAAAAATAAAAAAAATTAAAAGACCCAAATAAAGTATGAAGATGAAATTTATTTGTTCACCATTTGTGCTAGGTAATTTTTTTAATGAGCCGATTGGAGATTTTTGTAAGATCCATGTTGAAAGAACATTGAGTAAGATTGTGAATACGAATTGAAAAAAGGGACCTTAGAGTTTTCTATCCCCTCCGAATGTTATTAATTTTGTGTTTAATTTATGTAAAATGTTGAAAGTGATTATTTTTACTTTATTGTTTTCAATATCAATGTGTTAATCATTACCTCGAATTTTATCTTTTTTATTTATTTTTTATTACCTTTTTTTTTGTTTGGGATTTAGCTTTATTTATCCGAACCAATCTTCCCGATGAAATCCTTGACTCCATGGGAGGGTCTACTTACAGTTGATAAAAATTTTAAATAATTTCTTCAACCGTGCGCAGAAGAAATTAAGATACAGCGGTTTTAATCATTCTGTATACGTATTTAAATGTATGTCGAGACAAGTGCCCTATAGGATTGATACTTGAATCGGGTAATCCCCTTTATGATTTCAGTCTAATATTAAATGGCCCCATATTAACACGATTTAATGAATTGATCACCATCGGTGGTGTAATTTCTTTCGTGATTTATCAGAAATTGAATCAATAAAAAAGATGTGGCTCTCAGGAAATTATTTTGGGATAATGGGCATGCAATCTACAGGATATTTTCAGATTGGTTCAGGAAATTGCTGATCGGACGCACCGGCTCTAATTCAGGGTGAGTCAGGAACCGGAAAAGAGATGATTGCAAATGCAATTCAGTTTAAAACAAATTAATGCTGTTCCTGAAGGTTTCAGACTGGAACAGAACTATCCAAATCCGTTCAACCCTTCAACAACAATCAGATATTCAATTCCACAAAGAAGTGATGTTGAATTAATTGTATATGATGCATTAGGTCATGAGATTAAAACTCTTATCAGCGGGGACCACGACGCAGGGGTTTACGAGGTAGATTTTGATGCCACTGGATTGTCATCAGGAGTTTACTTCTATCAGATAAAGTCAGCTTCGTTTACTGAAACAAGAAAACTTTTATTGATGAAGTAAAATTAATAGCCTCCTTAGTTAAATGGGTGTACGAGTGTGCACCCATTTTTTTTATGTAAATAGTTACTGCCACATTTGTCGTTTATTGTAATAATTACAACAAGTAATTCAGCCAGATTATAATTATTGTGAAATGCAATTGAAAGAAGTTTCATTATGAAATACTCTGGTGGCATTATACTTGATTTTTTCAAAGACAAAATAAGCAACCAAATGGAGCAAAAATAAAATGGGAATTACTGAAATAATCGTTATTGCGTTTTTAGCAATGCTTGGGTTTTTAGCTTACAATAACTCAAGAAAGGTAGCACAAGAATTAAGAAGACTGGGCGCGGATAAATAGTAGCAAAAAACAAATAGGGGATAAGAGAGTTCGAACCCAATCAGGTTTGTTCTCTCTTTTTTTTATTAATCACTTCTACTTTGTTGCCAATACCGGCAATAACTATATCAGCAACATTACAAAACAAACCAGTCTCAACAACGCCTGCAAACTTCTTTAACTTAGTATCAAGACCAACAGGATCTTCAATTTTCTCAATCCTTAAATCGACTAAATAATTATTATTATCTGTAATGTATCGCATACTCCCCGTTTGACGAAAAGTGGGTTTATATCCTTTACTTTCTAATTTTACGCACAAATGAGTGCTGCCAAATTGAACCACTTCAACAGGCAATGGAAATTTACCGAGTGTTTTTACAAGCTTTGTAGAATCAACAATCCATATGTTTTTCTTTGAGTTGGAAGCAATTATTTTTTCATAAAGTAACGCACCGCCGCCGCCTTTAATTCCATTTAAATTCTCATCAACTTCGTCGGCACCGTCAATAGTCAGATCTATTTCATCTACTTCGCTAAGCATTAAAATTTTTATTCCCAGTGATGTAGCCAGTTTTGTGGTAGCTGCAGAAGTAGAAACCGCTGTGATATTCAATCCTGCTTTAACTCTCTGCGATAATTTATTTAGCATAAATGCCACGGTTGAGCCTGTTCCCAGACCGACTATCATACCATCTTCTATGTAATCAATGGCATGTTCTGCAGCAATTTTCTTCTCATTCATAATTACACCTGAAATTGTGAAAAATGTTCAAATGAAAAATCATTTATTTATTTTTACCAAGCAAATTTTTAAGGAGAATAATTATGCACCATTTTGACCCATCCACTGAAATTCAGGATTATCTGGTATTTGGAGAATACGGAGATGTAAACCCATCAATAACCGATTCATCAACCTACACTTTTTTAAGTCCCGAAAAAATGAAAGAACTTTTTGACCACGAGGTTGAAGGTTGTTTCCTTTATTCACGGCATTGGAATCCGACAAATAAATATCTGGCAGATGCTCTTGCAAGACTTGAAGATAGTGAAGCAGCTCTTGTAACAGGATCCGGAATGGCTGCAATTGTCTGTTCAGTTCTGCAGGTTTGTAGCGCTGGTGATGAGATTATCTCAAGCCGCACTATTTATGGAGGCACTTATGCCTTCTTCAAAAATCTTTTGCCGAGATTTGGCATCAGCGTAAAGTTTGTTAATACTACAGACCTGGAGGCTGTTAAAAAATCCATTACCAAAAAAACAAAAATTATTTATTGTGAATCGGTGAGCAATCCATTACTCGAAATTGCTGATCTTCCTAAAGCTTAGTGAACTGGCAAATGCACACAACATAAAGCTGATGGTTGATAATACTTTCAGCCCGATATTTATTAGTCCGATACATCTTGGCGCACATATAGTAATCCACAGCCTTACAAAATTCATCAACGGAACAAGTGATTGTGTTGCTGGTTGTGTTTGCAGCAGTAGAGAATTTATTAATCAGATGATGGATATTAATGCAGGCACTGCAATGCTATTGGGACCCGTTCTGGACAGTCACAGAGCAGCAAGCATTTTGAAAAACCTTCATTCGCTTCATATAAGAATTGAGAAGCATAGTAAGAACGCAATGTATCTTGCGGAAAATTTTGAAAGACTTGGACTCAAAGTGTACTATCCCGGATTGGCTTCACATTCAGGGCACATATTATTGAAGGAATTAATGAATGAAGGTTTCGGTTATGGTGGTATGCTGGCTATTGATGCAGGTGATGAAAAGACCGCAGATGCATTTATGAAAAAAATGCAGGATGCAAAAGTTGGCTACCTTGCAGTTAGTCTTGGTTACTTTAAAACCTTATTCAGCTCTCCCGGTCACAGCACTTCTTCTGAAATTCCAAAAGAAGAGCAGGAAAAAATGGGATTGAGTGAAGGGCTGGTTCGTATCTCTATCGGTCTTGATAACAACATCCACAAAACATTTGAACGAATAAAAAAATGTTTGGCTGAGGTTGGGTTGTTGAAATCCTAATTCAATTAAATAATGTTATAAATTTTTCGGTGAAAAATTAAAATTCCAGTTGTCATTCCCACGAAAGTGGGAATCCATTCTTCTTTTTATTGATTTGTTAAGTGTAGATTCCTGCTTCCGCAGGAATGACATTTTGTAGTTTTACTTCCTGAACAGCCATAAGATCAGTGTAATCAACAGACTGATAATAATCATCGTTGTGATTGGAATGTAAAGTTTAAAGTTCGGCTTATCAATTATTATATCACCGGGAAGTTTTCCAATTGGCAGCTTGATTAGCCATGGCCAGAGCAAACCTGCAAGTAAGATTATTATTCCAATTATTATTAAAGTTCGCTGCAAGTTTCGTTTTCCTTTAAAGTCTTTCAAAAAGCACATCACTATTTTAATCAATAAATTTTTGTTAAAGAAAGCCATCCGCTAATTCATTATTTTTGAATCAGCGAAAATATTTTTACTATGTTTTAATCGTTTCGATCAAACTTGCTTAACTGATGAACAAAACTGTAAAGAGAATAGTTGTAATACTTATCATTCTAATTCTGCTTCCTGCAGCATTCCTTACTATTAATGAAATGGCTTCCCTCAACCAGAATGAAGAAGTGATTGGACGGATTTATTCCAACCAGCTTGATGCAATCCTCTATTCAGTTAACCAATACTCTGAAGATGTTGTCAGCAGCTGGGCAAGCAGGATTGATGAGTTTAATGATGATCTTAATAATTTTGATGATGTGAAAATTTCATCAACCATTGATAGTTTTTACAGCCAGTTTCCCTCCTTGTATATAATTTTTGTGGCCGACAGTGTTAACAGTGAAGTAAAACTCATTGTGAAAAATGAGAAGAACAATAACCTCTTCAATAAATTGGGTGAATTAAAAAAATCGATTGGAAATATTTTATCGGAAAACCAGCCAATTGTAAAGAGACTATTAACTTATAAACAATCAGGCTACCGAAAGCTTGAACCTATCAAATCAGATACAACTACTGATTTCTCAATTCTATTGTTTATTGAAGAAACCCCAAAGGGATTGAAAAGAATAACCGGGATGATGATTGATCCTAAAGAGTTTACATACCGGATACTTTCACCCAAAATTCAGGAGATTGCCCAGCAGGAGTTTTTAATTTCAGTTTTTAATCGCGAAGAAAATTTTCAGTTCAACTCTTCTATAGATTTTAAAGTGAAGGAAGTTCAACAGTCAAAATCATTGTGGATTTTTCCGAACTATAGTATTGGAATATCACTTGTCGGACAAACTATTGAAGATCTCGTTCAGCAGAGAGCGATAACAAATATTTTACTCATCGGTTTGCTGACTATTGTCTTGCTCATTGGTGTCTGGATTGTTTACCGGAATATTAAAAAGGAAGTCGAGCTTGCACAGATAAAATCTGATTTCGTTTCAAATGTTTCTCACGAACTGAGAACGCCGCTTTCACTTATAAGTATGTTCTCCGAGACTCTGGAAATGGACAGAGTAAAAACTGATGAGAAGAAAAAAGAATATTATTCAATCATCAGTCAGGAAGCTAACAGGCTTGGCAAAATCGTTAATTCAATTCTCAACTTCTCAAAGATGGAAGCAGGAAAGAGGCAATATAATTTTGTTGACAGTTATCTGAATGATGTTACAGAAAATGTATATCATTCATACAAATTTCATCTTGAGCAGAAAGGATTTGTTTTTAATATTGTAAAAGATGAAACCATTCCGATTATAAAAATTGATGAAGAAGCAGTTTCGGAAGCAATTGTTAATCTTGTCGACAATGCAGTGAAGTACAGTGCGAATAATAAAGAAATCACCGTTCGTACAGGATTGGAAAGCAATTATGCTTTTGTTGAAGTTGAGGATAAAGGAATTGGGATCCCCGAAAAAGATCAGAAAAAAATATTTGATAAGTTTTTCAGAGTAAGTTCAGGCAATGTGCATAATGTGAAAGGTTCGGGGTTGGGATTGAGTATTGTTAAGCATATTGTAGATGCACATAAAGGGAAGATTGAATTGCTCAGTGAAGTTGGGAAGGGCAGTAAGTTTCGTTTGTTGTTTCCATTGAGTAAAGGTTAACATTTGTTTGTCATTCCCACGAAAGTGGGAATCCATATTTGTGATGATGAATCAGTTTGCTATAGATTCCTGCTTTCGCAGGAATGACATCCCGGAATAAGTTCTGAGATAACAATCTTTCAGGAAAAAGTAATGGTCAAAATCCTAATCGTCGAAGACGAACCAAATATGCGGATGGGTTTGCGTGACAATCTCGAGTTTGAAGGCTACGAAGTAAGCATTGCTGAAGACGGTGAAAAAGGTTTGAAGATGATACGTGAGAACCAATACAACCTTATCATCCTTGATGTGATGATGCCGAAGATGTCAGGCTTTGATGTTTGCAAGACAATCAGGAAGGAAGGTGTGCAGACACCCGTTATTCTTCTTACTGCAAAAGGTGAAGAGATTGATAAAGTGCTCGGACTTGAATTGGGCGCCGATGATTATGTTACAAAACCTTTCAGTCTGAGAGAACTTCTTGCAAGAGTAAAAGCTGTTTTAAGAAGAGGTGAGACTTCAATTAACACAAATGCTGCTGAAGCTGTTATCGGAAAACTTACAGTGCACTTTACTGGTTACCAGGCGTACGATGAGGGACTTCCGGTTCAGATGTCTCACAAAGAATTTGAAATACTTCATTATCTCTGGAAGAAAAGAAATCAAACAGTGAGCAGGGACGAGCTTCTTAACAATATCTGGGGTTACGATGAAAATCCTGCAACACGAACAGTAGATAATTTTATAGTAAAGCTGAGAAACAGGATTGAAAAAGATCCCAACCACCCGCAAATAATTTTAACTGTTCACGGGATTGGGTATAAGCTGGTGAGTTGAATCGTTTACTGATTATAAACGGTATTCAAAACAGCATCAGGATATTTTGCTGCAACATTGAGTAAAACTTTTGCTGGACCATCAGGTTCTCTTCTTCCTTGTTCCCAATTCTGAAGTGTTGATAAACTGATACCAAGCATATTAGCAAATTTATTCTGAGATAGACCTAATTTTTCACGGATCTTCTTTGGGTCGGGATTATCAAAGTTAAATTCTCTGGAAGGCTTATTTTTTCCTTTTAAAATCTTACCACCTTGTTCGATGCTTTTTTTTAATTCTTCAAATAGTTTGTCTTTCATTGTAATTCCTTTTCAACTAATGATTTTAGTAATTTAATTTGTGATGAAGTTAATTCATCCTGCTCATTCTTTTGATAAATCAGCAGCATCAATATTATATTCCTCTGAACGATCCAGTAATAAATAATTCTTACGCCGCCGCTTTTTCCTCTACCTGTAATACCCCAGCGGATTTTTCTTAATCCACCGCTGCCAAGGATAAGCTTTCCTTTTCCCGGATTGAGTATTAATGTGTTCTGAAGATTACGATACTCGTCATCTGTTAATAAGGCATTCACCTTCTTAGTAAATATTGTAGTCTCGATAATCTTCACGGGACAAATATACGCCAATGAACGACATCAGTCAAGAAGTTTAATTATGGGTAGAAGTTAAGGATCGGGTACAAGCTGGTGAGTTGAATTATTTTGTCCACTCCTGGATTTTTTATATTTGCGTTGAACCTCTGATTGTATATTTTTTTCTATATTCTCAATAACCTCTCTTGTAACAATTTCTGAACTTCTCTTCGACCATCCAGAATACAATGTATAAACACTTGATCCTGAATTATTTGATAAATTATTCTGTAAGGTTTGTAAAAAATTTCCAGAAAATCTACAATCTCTAATAGCTTTAATTCAGGCAGGATACGACCTCTTTTAGGAAACACTTGAAGCGTTAAACATTTTTTATACAAATTATCATACAATTTCTCTGCATTATCTTCTGAATCATTCAAGTAAACATATTTATATATATCAAGTAAATCTTCTTCAGCATCATTAATAAAATTAACTTTGAATCTCATTTGGTGTCTTTTTTAAACTTAGAAATCTTTTTTCGAACATCCTTGAAGGTTTTATCCATAGATTTATATCTTTTATTTTTCAAATTTTTCCCGCTCATAGCTAATATTTTTAAGAGAGCAAGAGCTTCCTGAGTCTTTTCATAGACTTTTATATCCTGAACAATAACTTTTGCCTCGCCATTCTGGGTTATGACATAAGTTTTCTGTTCTTTATTTATTTTCTCTATCAGGTTGGCAGCGTTAGCTTTAAGATAGCTGATTGATTTTACTGATTCGCTTAGTCTCATATCGTGGTCCTTTTTTAGACCAAATATAGTCTATCGACCCATATTAAATCAATTGAATTTTAACAGTTCACGGGATTGGGTATAAACTGGTGAGTTGAAAGGCTTGAATTATTCTTAAGAATATAATAGAAATTTTATATTTTACTTATTATTATGAGAAGACACAATTATTCCAATAGTAATAGTTTATTACTAATATGTTTTTTTTATCCATTTTTTATTCATTGACTGAAGTGATCGGTCGATTATTTCTTGCCGAAGTTCTTTCTATTTGATTATATTTTTAAATTTCTGATTTTGAAACATTTGTTCTTCAATTGCATTATTAAAAATATAACATGTTCCAATAATAGATTTTAAGTTTGTGATTAGATTTTCATTTAAAATAGTTTGCTGCAAAGCTCCCAACAGTGATCTCATTTTCTACGACGAATGGATTAAAAAAGATAAAATACTCTGCACCCCCCTTTTCATGAAAGCCACTAACCTTTTTTTCCAAATCATTATAATAAAATATATTTCTTTACATAAATAACTTTTATACTTTCCCTTTGTAAAAATCCAACCTTTTGATCGATTAATATTTTGATGAATAAATCTTCCATTAATTCCAATAAATTAGGATAAGAATAAAATAGATGATGGTTCTTGTTAATTTATTTAAAGAAATATGGATATTTGAAAAAAATGGTGAGTGATTGTAAAATCTACTTTAATCTAATTCTTTTTATATTATAATATCAATTTATTATCTCATCAATTATTTTGAATAAAATTATTGAAGAAGTAAACTATCCAGCAGATAAACGCATAAGATATTATTTCCTGAAAAGTGCTACTTTAAAAAATTACAATTTAATAGAATAGTTATCCCTCCTATTTTAGGAATAATTGATTGAATTTATTTAGACTTAAATCCTATTAACAAAGAATATTTATAAGTATTTGCATTTTAACCAATTCCATTGTTTAAATATTTTTTTATTTTCCATCTTTGGGTTTATTATAAATCTTATATGTAAGAATAAATATTTGTGGTTTTTCCCAAATACTCTTACACTACATGCATCCTCAGATTTTAAGAATACCAAACCCTACTTCCAACATATATCTTTCCCCAATTCCTTGACTTCATTTCTATATGCTTTTAAATAAATTAAATATCTAGATAGGTCGAAAGCATTTTCTGTTCTCTAAAATAAAATTAAAATCTCACTGCTCTTTTCCCAATTTCAGAACTTTTACCTCTCTTTTTAAATCATATTAGCTTTTCCATTCTGCATTATTTAATATAATTCTCTTTTCTATCACTTTTTTAATACATATAAATATTTTCCAATAAGATATCAGTAGCTAATTCGATAAAAATCAATTCAATTAATAATATTTTGTTTCAATTTAACTCAAAACCAATTTAGAATTTTGTCAAAATTATATAGAACTTAGCCAATATTAAATAATGAGTAAAGCAGTGGGGGCATTTATTTATTTTTTAAACTAATCTGATTCCGGTTTCAATTATTTCTCTAGCTAAAGGATTTTCTAATGAAAAATCTATAGGATTGAAAGGAAGGATTTAAACTCACTACGACAATTATTCTTCATTTCTCTATCTATCAACCCCCAAAATCATATCCCACACAAACCTCATACTTTATTCCTTCATAACTCCGAAAAATATATTATATATATCTCTTATAAATTTCAAGGGGTATTTATGGGATTTAAAATTATATAACTTTTAATTTGATAATGTTTTCTTCCAAATTCTTTGTGCAACTTTATATAATTCATTTTTATATCAGTATCTTGCCTCGATATTGAAGTCATTTATTTTATCGAGATAACTTTTTTCTTCATCAAACTAAAGGTTTCTCCACCGTAATTATATTTGTTTTATTATTGTTTAAAAGGTTTAATAATTTTTTAATATAAATCAAAAAACCCAATCTATTCGCAAAAATAAATATTCAGTTCAAATCTTGACTATAAGCTATTAATTCTTTATATATTTTCTTCTGCCATATTGTTTTAAGGCAAATTTAATAATAGTATCTGAAAATTACATATCCTTTGAACAGATAATTAAAATATTGTCGATTAAATCCGGCGTGAAGTGAGGCTTTCCCATGACAACTTTTTACAATTCCTTACTTGCCCATGACCCCTGTTGCACTTCAAAAGAGTAGTTTTCTGGTGGAAATAATGATTAACTGTTCTTTTCAAAAACATTAAATACGGAGGAAAATACAATGACAACTTACAAAACATTCTTAACCGCGGTTCTACTTGTAGCAGTTTTAACCGGTTCGGGGTATACGCAGTCAAATTCTATAAAAGATATCACTGCTCATAAGTATGCATTAGAAAACCTGATAGCTGGTATTCATTCAGAAAATGACGGAGTAAGAAGAAATTCAATATACTTCGCCGGTTATTATAAAATAGCTGAAACAGAAGAAGCTCTTAATAGCTCAGCTAAAGAAGGAAGAAAGATGCGCGTCTGCAAGAATATTAATAGCTCTTTGGTTCTTTACGAAATGGGAAGTGAGAAAGGATTGCTCGAAGTAAAAGATCTTTCAATGAAAGATAAAGATGCCAAAGTAAGAAGAATGGCTACACAGATCTACAGCGAATATCTTGTTAATGACGCTCCAAGTACAGTATATGTTACAGAGTAGTATTTTACATTTGAAATTAAAATCTTTGTTACAATGAAAAAAATATCTGTTTGTCTTGGGATTCTTTTAATAGCTTTAGTTGGCTGCAAATCGGAAAATAATAATCAGCAGGAGTTTGATACTAAAAACTTTTTTAATGAGTTCGATAAATTCAATCGTATAAATGATAAGAACTACATTGATCTTGAAGGCAACTGGCGATTTTCAATTGGGGATGATACTGCCTGGGCTTCACCCAATTTTGAAGACAATAACTGGGAAAAAATAAAAGTGCCCGCAATGCTGGGAAGATCAGGGATTTCCACGGATACAACGGTTTTGCCTGGTACAGAAAAACATTTGAAGTCCCGAAAGATTTAGTCGATGAAAATTTTATTCTCAACGCCGGGTTTATTGATGATGTAGACGAGACCTATGTAAACGGAAAACTGGTTGGAATGTCCGGAGCTTTTCCGCCGCAGTTTGTTACTTCATATTCTGCACACCGCGAATATTCAATTCCAAAAGGATTATTGAAGGAAGGTAAAAACACAATTGCTATCCGTGTTTATGATGCTCAGCTTGGTGGTGGAATTACCGGTGGAGTGATTGGATTTACACCTGTCTCAGCAGACTCACGTCATATTTCTTTTCTGGATCTTGATATAGATCTTTCAGGCACCTGGAAATTTAATACGGGAGATGATAGCAATTGGAAAAACACAGCTTATGATGATACAGCGTGGAGGAATATTTATGTCCCTGCATATTGGGAAATTCAGGGTTACAAAAACTATGATGGGTTTGCATGGTACAGAAAGAAATTTACTTTGCCTGCAGAATATGCAAACCGGAAGATGGTACTTATGCTCGGAAAGATTGATGATATTGATCAGACTTATGTGAATGGAACACTCGTAGGTTCAGTGGGTGATTGGAATTTTGATGACATACCAAAAAGCTTTAACCAGAATAATGAATGGGAAGAAATCCGCGGCTATTATATACCTGATAATGTTCTTTTGCCGGGGAAAGAAAATACAATAGCAATTAGAGTTTATGATGGATTTGTTGACGGTGGAATTTATCAGGGACCGATTGGATTAATTACGCAGGAAAAGTACCGCGAATTCTGGAATAAACAAAAAGGTAATTAAACTTAAGTAAAACATCCTACCAATAATTTCCAAAATACAAATAACAAAACACAAACAATATTCAATACACAATTTTCAAAGTTCAAACAATGGTTTTTGATAATTCGAATTTAGAGTTTTGATAACTAATGGTCTACAATTAATTTCCCAGACATTTAAAGATTTAATCTCTGTGGCTCTCTGTGAAACCTCTGTGCAGCTCCGTGTAACTTTCTTTTGTTACACAGAGAACCTCAGAGAACGCACAGAGTTACACGGAGAAATTTTACTCGAAGATATTTATTTGAAAATTGTCGTCTGAATTAGAGATTCGATTATCACTGATTGTTACCATAATATTTTTTACTAAATACTAAGAAAGTTATAATAATAAAGAAAGATCCAAACAAAACATCCGATGCATAATGTGCACCGATAACAACTCTGCTGAATGCCAGACTAACTGCCCAAATTATTATCACGATGAAAACTAAACTTTTAATCCATTCCTTTTTATTCTTGAGGAGAATTATCAGCGTAAGTAAGATAAATCCCATTGCTGCATGACCGGAAGGAAATGAATCTGATCCAGTAAATCCCTGCGGCAAATACCACGGTGTGAATTGTGAAAATGCTGAATCAAGTTGTCTGAAACGAACTCTTCCCCAAAGATATTTAACCGCCTGAACAAAAATTACATAACCAAACAAAGCAATTCCAACAACAACTTTCGAATAGTTAATTGCGATTGCATTTTTTACCTGACTTTTAAAATGAATAGCGATAAAAATTATTATGCTGATAGAAAAAGAAACAATTAGAAATGTAATTATTTGCTCAGACTCAACTACACTAAATAGTATATCCAACAGATAAAATATCAAACCACTGCTTACTAAAAAGAAAACTACTTTCTGAATGTATGACCAAACATCTGTTTTAGTTTTGATGAAGGAATAATAAATGTATATCCCACTGAGAATAACGAAAAGCCCCGGAATCATTCCGTAATCTTCAAGAAATTTTGCCCAGCCGGAGTTTTGATTTACAATGTCTTTGAAATGTCGAGATCATAAATTCCAAAAATCACGGCAAGGATTATCCAGATATGAAACAAGTAATACAACAAGCACAATTTTTTTCATTACCTGATTTTCTTTTTTTGCTTAGTTTAGTGATTGAAACTTTCTTCAATTCAAAAATATCAATTTTATTATAGAATTAAATATGAACGCATCATTAGGCAAGTATCAAATAGCAGTCGAGAAATCACTTAACCACATCAGCCGGGAGAGGATTATTGCACGAATCTGGCAGAAAGACCACACCGTTTGGAGAAAAGAGCCGACGGAAATTTCCAACCGTCTCGGCTGGCTTGATTGTGTTGAGGTAACAAAAAAATCTTTTAGTGAAATAAATTCCTTTGTTGAAGAAATTCGTAAAGAAGGATTTACAGATGCACTTCTGATGGGAATGGGCGGCTCAAGTTTAGCACCTGAAGTTTTTCGTTTAACATTCGGAGTGAAGAAAGGTTATCTTGATCTGCATGTTCTTGACAGCACACATCCTGAAGCTATTCTTGAGTACGAAAAGAATCTTGATCCATCCAAAACATTATACATTGTCTCTACTAAATCAGGCGGCACAGTTGAGACAATGTCATTTATGAAATACTTTTTTACCAGCCTATCAAAGAAACTTGGGCGTGAAAAGGCTTCAAAACATTTCATCGCTATTACCGATCCGGGAAGCGGATTAGAAGAGACCGCAAAAAAACTAAACTTCAGAAAAATATTTTTAAATGATCCGGATATCGGAGGAAGATTTTCTGCTCTTTCACTTTTCGGAATTGTACCGGCAGCTTTAATCGGAGTTGATATTAATAAGCTATTTGATGAAACTTCAAAGATGATTACTGAATGCAAACATCCTGAAGTTTCTGAGAACAGTGGTGCAAAACTTGGCGGAATAATTGGTTCACTGGCAAAAGAAGGAGTGGACAAGCTGACTCTTATCATCTCGCCTCAACTAAAATATCTCGGCGGGTGGATGGAACAATTAATTGCCGAAAGCACCGGCAAAGATGGAAAAGGAATTTTACCTGTTGATCTTGAACCAACTGTTCCGGTAAATGAATATGGAAAAGGATAGAGTTTTTGTTTATATCAAACTTTCAGGAGATAATTCCTTCGATAAAAAAGTTAGTGAAATAAAAACAGCTGGCTTCCCTTTGATTGAAATTGAAATGAAAAATGTCTATCAGCTTGGTGCTGAATTTTTCAGATGGGAATACGCAACTGCTATTGCAAGTTTTATATTGGACGTTCAGCCGTTTGATCAGCCGAATGTTGAGTCAGCTAAAATTGCAGCACGTGCGATGATGAAAGAATATCAGGAAAAAGGAAAACTGCCTGAGTTAAAAACTGAAAATGATGAGAGCTCCATTTCATCATTTCTTTCAGATACTAAAAGCAATAAAAGTTATGTGGCTATTCAAGCTTATCTAAAACCTGATGAAAAAATCTGGCAGGAGCTTCAACAACTGAGATTAAAAATATTAGAGAAGTACAAAGTCGCCACAACTCTTGGTTACGGTCCCAGATTTCTTCATTCAACGGGACAGTTGCATAAAGGAGATTCAGGGAACGGATTTTTTATTCAATTCATTTCTGATGTACAAAATGATGTTGCAATACCCGATGATGCAGGCAAAGATGAATCTTCTATTTCATTTGGAACATTGATCAAAGCTCAGGCTTTGGGTGACAGGCAGGCATTGATTGATAATAACAGAAAAGTTCTTACGATTGATTTGGGAAAAGATGTTCTGGATCTTTATCTAAGCTGTTGGTTTAAGCTCCATTAACAACCAACACCGGGCAGGTACAATTTTTCAATATTCTTTCAACTCGTGGACCGAGATAGAGTTTATCGGTTCCCGGCCTTATATCGGTTCCTAAAATTATCAGATCAAAATTCTTTTCACGGGACATCTTCAATATCACTTTATCCGGTTCTTCACCGATTTCAACTTCTGTAAATGTATTAACATTAAGCGACTCACCAAGTTTTTTTAATTCGTTAACAACCTGATAAGCAAAAGATAATCTGCGTTCTTTGGAACTTCCTTCAATATCGAGTGAAGCAAAATTATCTTTACTTTCAACAACATTAAGAATGTGAACCTGGTCGTGATCATGATAAGCAATTCCAAAAGCAATTTCGGCGGCTCTTTTTGAGGCCAGACTTCCGTTTGTCGGAACAAGAATTCTGCTGGGTCGCCAGTCTTCAGCTACATTACTGCTTTGCACCACTATGCTTGTGCAAGGTGAAAGCCTTACAAGATTATCTACAATCGGGTTGAAGAGCATATCGGAATTTTTTTGTCTCTCAGTTGCGCCCACGATAAGAAGGTCATAATCTTTTTTAACTTCATCCAGAATACTTTCAAGTGTGTTTTTACTTTCAGATATTTTTTTATTTACCGGGAATTTTGTGAAAAAGCCTGCCAGAGTGTTTAGGAATTGCTGACTTTCAGCTTTTTCCTTTTCATTGGATATCGTCAGAAGTGTGACACTTAGATCAGTCTTTCTTCCGATTCTCTCTAGTATTCTTGCTTCTATCATTTTAGAAAGACTTGCCTTGCTGATATCTCTTTTCCTAACGGGTAGCAGAACACGATGGACTCTGGCTAGAATATTATCTTTAAGAAGCTCTTCCTGCTGAAGTCTTTTTATTTCCTGAGCTTCCGGTTTAACTTTTTTTAGTGTCCATCGAAGCATAATAGGAGCCATCAAAGAAGTAACAACTGCAGTAATAATGATTAAAGAATAGATCTCCTGTGATAAAATTCCGAATGACAAACCTATAGTAGCAACTATTATCTGAATTGCTCCTCTTGCATTTAAACCGGCGCCAAAACTTAGTGCAGTCCAGTGATCTGTCTTTGCAAAAACTCTCGCACCAAAATAAGCTCCTATAAACTTGCTGAATATAGCCACAGAAATTAATCCTGCGCCTATAAGTAGCAGATCGGGTTTAAATAGATCAATAACATTAACTTTTAAACCTGCACTTGCAAAAAATATCGGGGCAAAAATTCCGAATGTCGTACTCTCCAACTTATCAATTGATTCTTTAGGAACTGCAGGTGATTGTGCAAATATAATTCCAGCTATAAAGGCTCCGAGAACAGCTTCTAAACCAATAGCCTGAACAACAGCACCTAAGGCAAATGTGAATACAATTATTAATGTAAGAATTTTATCCCGCGATGAAATTCTGTTAAGTGTAAAATCTAAAAGATGTCTTATAATAAACTTCCCGATAAAGAAGCTTAGGCCAACAAAAAGAATAACTTTAAAGAAAGAGTAGCTGACAGATCCGAAAGAAACAACTTCGCCGCCGATTAGTCCCAGAACAATTGATAATAATATCCATGCAACCGTGTCATCAAACATCCCTACGGCAAGAGTAATCTGACCAATATCTCTCCTGATTAATTTTAAATCCATTAATACTTTTGCAATTACCGGAATAGCAGATAATGAAATTGCAATGGCAATGAATAGAGCAAATATCACCCTTTGATCAGGATCAACAAGTAATGAATTTGGAATTAAGAATCCAAATGCAAAACCGCATGCCAATGAAAATGGTAATTCACCGAATGCGATCCCTAAAGTTTTTTTTGCGTGATGTTTTACAAGCTGAAGATCAGTTTCAAGTCCGGTAATCAACAACAAGAACATTGCACCGATTAGCGTGATGACTTCCAGCAAATTTATCTGATTTTCAGTAACCGGAATTATCCATCCATGAATAAACGGAAATAAATTGCCTAAGAGAGATGGTCCGAGGAAAATGCCGGCAAGAATCTCACCGAGAACGGCAGGCTGACCGAGCTTTTGTGAAAATTCACCAAAAATCCGGGCGGTTATCAGCAAAACCGAAATCTGAACGAGAAGTTTCAGGATATCGCTGCCAATCGCAGCCTGAATTATTTCACCGGGCAAAGGCATTTAGTAAAAAAATAATGGTTTATAAATAAAAAAGGGAAAATTTTTTTGTGAAGGTAATCAAAATCGGGCTCAATAGAAAGCAGCACGATAACAAGTTTTAGGAAGAACCATAAATAATTTCCAACTTTAATTAACGGTTGAGTATTTTAGTCACTTTATCAAATGTCTGACTAACCATTCTCTTTGTAATTCTTTATTTTTGTTATGAAATGAATTTGACCATATAATTACTATGCAGATATATTCGATAAATAACTAAATGGCTGCAGGAATATCCGGCTTTATATAACACTTAATTTTAGGCGTTTTGCTACTATTTCTTAATTGCTGTAAAATATATTAAAGTGTCAGGAAAATACATCAAAACAAAAAAATATTGATACTTTATTTAAAAAAATTTATAAGCGTATGCTCTTATTGCCCCGGTTTTTGCTAAGGTTCTCTCACCTTCTCCCGCTGGCTCTCCTACTTTCGAATTCTTATCGTTTCTATGGTATATTATAATTGGATCCGTTTTCTTTTTTATATTGAGTGCTACTTTATACGGTAGCTTTCATACTTCGTTTTTTATTATATTTTAGGCATGTGTGAATTTATTTGGCCTTTTGCTTCTTCTGGTCTTTTTTTTCTCTCGGCTAATATTTTACTAAAAGTGATTATTATTGATTATAATTTAGTGAACATTTGTTGTACTTAAAAATTATTTATATGTTATAAATTATTTAATTCTATCAATTTAAAATAATTAATATTTATTTAGCATTTTTTATTTACTAATTATATTAATGCTCTTTTGGTTCGCCCTTTCGGTCCCACCTACCATTAATTTATGTTTTTGCCACACATGTAAATATAAAATTTATTTTTGTTTATTGTATTCCAAATATTTTTTCTATTTTTTTTAATTTCTTATCTCCTCTTAGTTATGCCTTTTATATTAATGGTCTTACTTTCTATATTCATCTATATTTACGATTTAAATATTTATGGCATCATCAAAAACCGAGGAAGAATGGCTTGCTATGGAAAAGCTCTTTCTCATCCTGCAAGAATTAGGATTCTTAAAATCCTTACTAAATGGATTCCTGCATGGTCGGAAGTATTGTTGATAAATTCCATTGGCACAGCAACTGTTTACAACACTTAAAATTAAAAAGTGGTTTAGTTATGAAAATTATAAAAATCTGTTACTGTGTCAAATAAAACCTTTAAGAAAAGCTTTAAATTTTATTGGTTGTTGTTATATATAAGCTAATAGTTAATTCTAAATGAACTTTTTAATAAATTATCTCCATCCTAAAAAGATAAAAAATGAAAAAACAAATAAGTAAAAAAATGTCCAAAAAAATGGACAAATTGAAAAGACAAAAGTATCAAGCTGCTGCGGACCAACTTCTTTGGTGTCAATGAAATAAAAATACTAAAAAGAAAATAAATGAAAAATATAAAGTAAAAAAAAAATACAATATTATTTTACATTCCTTTGTGGATCCATATTTAATATATGTTACTTAATCTTGGCCTCGGCTGCGGTTTACCAATGCCAAAAAAGTATACTTTTTATCTCGTTCCGGCATATTTTTTGTAAAATTTTGGTAAAAAATTATGACTTATATAAAATAAAATAATATAACGCTATAAAATGTTGAATTTATAGCGTATTATGCCTCTTAATTTGCTATGTTGTTGTTAACTGTGTTTAAATCTTGTCCCGAAAGCATTCTAAATTAAAATCCTAAATGCCTCACTTTTGTGTTTTATATTTTATTAAAGGTGAACTTCCTAAAATTGAAAGTCCAATATAGATGTTAGCTGGGCCAGAATAATATTATAATTAAAACTTAAAATGTATAAAAAACTAGTAATAAATTACCTATATGTGCTTAAATACTCAATAAGATCGATTTAAAATAAGTTGAGTATTAGTAAATTGTCGGAATAAGTTTATTTACTGTTATACTAATGCAGGTATATACTCACAAATTACTATGAACCAGCCTTATAATATTATATAATTATATTTATGTTTTAAGTTTTTATCGGTATCCATGATATGCTTTTTAGAGTTCCTTTGTATAAGACATTATAACATAAAGGGCCTTTGTCAGGAATTAGCGGACTTGTTCGCTCATACTTTTTTATTTCCTGTGATCTTCCTCTTTTCAATATATCTTTTGAATTTAAATGATAATCCTGTTTATTGTTTTGCATAAGGACGTCATCATTATTTAGCAGGAATTTAAGTTGCTTCAATTGAAAAATATTCGTTTATACGACTCTTCTGAAAAAGGAAATTTTATCCTTTATATTATAAATATTGTTAACGTATATTAAATAAATAAAAAATCCTTGACCACATCAGCCGGGAGAGGGTTATTCACTTGAAAAGATCACTTTTGGAAATATCCACAAATTCAAATCGTCTCGGCTGGCTTATTGTGTTGAGGTAAAAAAAATCTTTTAGTGAAATAAACTCCTTTGTTGAAAAATTCGTAAAAAGGATTTAAATGCACTTCTGATGGGAATGGGCGGCTCAAGTTTAGCGCCAAAGTTTTTGTTAACTTCGGAGTGAAGAAGGTTATCTTGATCTGCATGTTCTCGAAGCACTCATCCTGAAGCTATTCTTCATTACGAAAGAATTTGATCCTCGAAAACTTTATAATTGTTTCGACTAAGTCAGGCGGAACAGTTGAGACAATGTCATTCATGAAATACTTTTTTACCAGCCTATCAAAGAAACTTGGGAAAGAAAATGCTTCAAAACATTTTGTTGCAATTACCGATCCGGAAAGCGGATTAGAAGAGACTGCAAAGAAACTAAACTTTCGAAAAATATTTTTAAATGATCCGGATATCGGAGGAAGATTTTCTGCTCTTTCACTTTTCGGAATTGTTACCGGCAGTTTTAATCGGCGTTGATATTACTAAGCTATTTGATGAAACTTCAAAGATGGTAGATGAATGTAAACAATTAGAAGTTTCAGTGAACAGTGGCGCAAAGCTTGGCGGAATAATTGGTTCACTGGCTAAAGAAGGTGTAGACAAGCTGACTCTTATTATTTCGCCCCAGCTAAAATATCTCGGAGGCTGGCTTGAACAATTAATAGCCGAAAGCACCGCAAAGATGGAAAAGGAATTTTACCTGTCGATCTTGAACCAACTGTTCCGGTAAATGATTATGGAAAGGATAGAGTTTTTTTTTATATAGAAACTTTTCAGGAGATAATCCCTTCGATAAAAAAGTTAGTGAAATAAAATCTGCTGGCTTTCCTTTGATTGAAATTGAAATGAAAAATATTTATGAGCTTGGTGCTGAATTTTTTAGATGGGAGTTTGCAACTGCAATTGCGGGTTTTGTTTTGGATGTTCAGCCCTTTGATCAGCCGAATGTTGAGTCAGCTAAAATTGCAGCACGTGCGATGATGAAAGAATATCAGGAAAAAGGAAAACTTCCTGAGTTAAAAACTGAGAATGATGAGAGTTCCATTTCATCATTTCTTTCAGATACTAAAAGCAATAAAAGTTATGTGGCTATTCAAGCTTATCTGAAACCTGATGAAAAAAATCTGGCAGCAGCTTCAGCAATTGAGATTAAAAATTTACAGAAATATAAAGTCGCAACAACTCTTGGTTATGGTCCAAGATTTTTGCATTCAACTGGACAGTTACATAAAGGAGATTCAGGAAACGGATTTTTTATTCAATTCATTTCTGATATTCAAAATGATGTTGCAATACCTGAAGAGGCTGGCAATGATAAATCTTCAATTTCATTTGGAACATTAATTAAAACACAGGCTCTGGGTGACAGGCAGGCATTGATTGATAATAAAAGAAAAGTTCTTACGATTGATTTGGGAAAAGATGTTCTTGGATCTTTATTAAGCTGTTGGTTTAAGCTCCGTTAACAACCAGCACCGGGCAGGTACAATTTTTCAATATTCTTTCAACTCGTGGACCGAGATAAAGTTTATCGGTTCCCGGTCTTATATCGGTTCCTAAAATTATCAGATCAAAATTCTTTTCACGGGACATCTTCAATATCACCTTATCCGGTTCTTCACCAATTTCAACTTCGGTAAATGTATTAACATTAAGCGACTCACCAAGTTTTTTTAATTCGTTAACAACCTGATAAGCAAAAGATAATCTGCGTTCTTTGGAACTTCCTTCAATATCGAGTGAGGCAAAATTATCTTTACTCTCAACAACATTAAGAATGTGAACCTGGTCATGATCATGATAAGCAATTCCAAAAGCAATTTCGGCGGCTCTTTTTGAGGCCAAACTTCCGTTTGTCGGAACAAGAATTCTGCTGGGCCGCCAGTCGTCAGCCACATTACTGCTTTGCACCACTATGCTCGTACAGGGTGAAAGCCTTACAGATTATCTACAATCGGGTTAAAGAGCATATCGGAATTTTTTTGTCTCTCAGTTGCACCCACGATAAGAAGGTCATAATCTTTTTTAACTTCATCCAGAATACTTTCAAGTGTGTTTTTACTTTCAGATATTTTTTTATTTACCGGGAATTTTGTGAAAAAGCCTGCCAGAGTGTTTAGGAATTGCTGACTTTCAGCTTTTTCCTTTTCATTGGATATCGTCAGAAGTGTAACACTTAGATCAGTCTTTCTTCCGATCCTCTCTAGTATTCTTGCTTCTATCATTTTAGAAAGACTTGCCTTGCTGATATCTCTTTTCCTAACGGGAAGCAGAACACGATGGACTCTGGCTAAAATATTATCTTTAAGAAGCTCTTCCTGCTGAAGTCTTTTTATTTCCTGAGCTTCCGGTTTAACTTTTTTTAGTGTCCATCGAAGCATAATAGGAGCCATCAAAGAAGTGACAACCGCTGTAATAATGATTAAAGAATATATTTCCTGAGAAAAAATTCCGAACGATAAACCTATAGTAGCAACTATTATTTGAATTGCTCCTCTTGCATTTAATCCCGCTCCAAAACTTAGTGCAGTCCAGTGATCTGTCTTTGCAAAAACTCTCGCACCAAAATAAGCTCCTATAAACTTGCTTAATATAGCCACAGAAATTAATCCTGCGCCTATGAGAAGCAGATCAGGTTTAAATAGATCAATAACATTAACTTTTAAACCTGCACTTGCAAAAAATATCGGGGCAAAAATTGCAAAGGTGATACTCTCCAATTTATCAATAGATTCTTTTGGAACTGCAGGTGATTGTGCAAAAATAATTCCGGCTACAAATGCCCCAAGAACTGCTTCAAGACCTATCGCCTGAACAACGGCACCTAAAGCAAATGTAAATACAATTATTAATGTAAGAATTTTATCCCGCGATGAAATTCTGTTAAGTGTAAAATCTAAAAGATGTCTTATAATAAACTTCCCGATAAAGAAGCTTAGGCCAACAAAAAGAATAACTTTAAAGAAAGAGTAGCTGACAGATCCGAAAGAAACAACTTCGCCGCCGATTAGTCCCAGAACAATTGATAATAATATCCATGCAACTGTGTCATCAAACATCCCTACAGCAAGAGTAATCTGACCAATATCTCTCCTGATTAATTTTAAATCCATTAATACTTTTGCAATTACCGGAATAGCAGATAATGAAATTGCAATGGCAATAAAGAGAGCAAAGATCACCCGTTGGTCAGGATCGACAAGTAATGAATTTGGGATTAAGAATCCAAATGCAAAACCGCATGCCAATGAAAATGGTAATTCACCGAAATGCGATCCCTAAAGTTTTTTTTGCGTGATGTTTTACAAGCTGAAGATCAGTTTCAAGTCCGGTAATCAATAACAAGAACATTGCACCGATTAACGTGATGACTTCAAGCAGATTTATCTGATTTTCAGTAACCGGAATTATATAGCCATGAATAAAAGGAAATAAATTGCCTAGGAGAGATGGCCCGAGAAAAATACCCGCGAGAATCTCACCGAGGACGGCAGGCTGACCGAGCTTTTGTGAGAGTTCACCAAAAATTCGGGCGGTTATCAGCAAAACCGAAATCTGAATCAGAAGTTTCAGAATATCGCTGTCAATCGCAGCCTGAATTATTTCACCTGGCAAGGGCATTTAGTAAAAAAATGATGGTTTATAAATAAAAAAGGGAAATTTTTTTTGTGAAGGTAATCAAAATCAGGCTCAATAGAAAGCAGCACTATAATAAGTTTTAGGAAGAAACCATAAATAATTTCCAACTTTACATTATCAGTTGAGTATTTTAGTCAGCTTTATAAAATGTCTGACTTACCATTCTCTTTGTAATTCTTTATTTTTGTTATTAAATAAATTTGACTATACAGTTACTATGCAAGATATATTCGATAACATAACTAAATGGCTGCAGGAATATCCGGCTTTATATAACAACTTAAAGTTTTTCGGCGTTTTTGGGCTTGCACTATTTTCTTACATTGCTGTAAAATATATAGTTTACAAAGTCGTCAGGAAAATTACATCAAAAACAAAAACAGATATTGATGAGCTTGTATTTAACGAAAAATTTATAAAGCGTATTGCTCTTATTGCCCCGGTTTTTGTTCTTAACAGGTTCTCTCACCTTCTTCCACAGCTGGAAAGCTCAATCGCCATACTTTCGTCAATTCTTATCGTTCTTATGGTGATACTTATAATTGGATCCGTTCTTACTTCTTATAATGAAGTTTATGAAAAATTGGGAAAAAGTGCTGAGCGTCCGATTAAGGGTTATTTACAGGTAGCAAAAATATTCACATACTTCTTCGGTGTAATTTTTATTATCGGAATTGTTAGCGGGCAAAATGTGTGGAATTTATTTGCAGGCCTTGCCGCAGCTTCTGCTCTGGTTCTTCTTATCTTTAGAGACACAATACTCTCCTTCGTTACCAGCGTACAGATAAATTCTTACGACCTTATCAGAAATGGTGATTGGATTGAAATGAAAAAATATGGTGCTGACGGTGATGTTATAGATATTTCGTTGAATGTGATAAAGGTGCAAAACTGGGATAAAACCATTGTAGTAATCCCAACGTACAAGCTTCTTGAAGAATCATTTGTAAACTGGCGTGGAATGCAGATGACAGGAAGCAGAAGAATTAAAAGATCAATTTTGATTGATGTAAACAGTGTTAAATTCTGCGATGAGAAAATGTTAACACGCTTTAAAAAATATCAGCTGATTTCTGATTATGTTGAAAATAAAATTGAAGAAATAAAAAAATTCAACATTGAAAATAAAGTTGATGAAACGGAACTGATTAATGGCAGAAGATTGACGAATCTAGGAACATTCAGAATTTATCTTGAAAATTATTTGAAGAAACGGCAGGATGTTAATAAAGGACTAACCTTTATGGTTCGTCACCTTGATCCGGGCCCCACCGGAATACCGATTGAAGTTTATGTTTTTGCAGCCACGACTGAATGGGTAAAATATGAAGGAATTCAGGCGGATATCTTTGATCATATATTTTCAGTTGTTTCTCAGTTCGATTTGAAAGTATTTCAGACTCCAAGCGGAACGGACTTCAGATATTTAAAAAGTTAGACTCTCAATTTTCAGCATTAAAACACTTCATTGAATTTTCTATAATAGTACTCCTTCTCTAAAAAAAGTTATGCCTTTCGATAAAAATAATTGATGAATGGTCTTGACTTTTTAAATATTCATCGTATATTTACGATGAACGATTAAGGAAATATTTATGGCATCATCAAAAAAAGAAGAATTCACGCAGGAAGACAACTGGCTGGCTGATGTAGCAAAAGCCCTTTCTCATCCTGCAAGAATTAGGATTCTTAAAATCCTTACTGAAATGGATTCCTGCATGGTCGGAAGTATTGTTGATAAACTTCCATTGGCACAGGCAACTGTTTCACAACACTTAAAGGAGTTAAAACGAGTGGGTTTAGTTGATGGAGAAATTGATGGACCCAAAATCTGTTACTGTGTCAACAATAAAAACCTGGTTAAAGCAAAAACGGCTTTAGATAAATTGTTTTCAAAAATTGGTTGTTGTTAAATCAAAAATAATCAGAAGGCTAGATAGTTAATTCTTAAATGAGACTTTTTAATAAACATTATCTCACATCCTAAAAAGGAGTAAAAAATGAAAAAACCAAATGAAGTGAAGAAAAATGTCCAAGAAAAAAATGGACAAATTGCAAAAGAGCAAAAAGTATCAAGCTGCTGCGGACCAACTTGCTGTGGTGGTTCAAATGAGAATAAAAATACTGAAAGAAAGGAAAAGTAAAATGGAAACAGCAAATGAATTAAAACAAGTAGTAAAAGAAAAATACGGGGAAATAGCTAAAGCTTCCAAAGCTTCAGGTTGCTGCGGACCGATCAATTCCTGTTGTGGTAGTACCGATGCAGTAGAATTCACAATGATTGGTGATGAATACAAAAGTATGGATGGTTACGTAGCTGATGCAGATCTTGGCCTCGGCTGCGGTTTACCGACAGAGCATGCCGGAATTAAAAAAGGTGATACTGTTGTTGATCTTGGTTCCGGTGCTGGTAATGATGTTTTTGTTACAAGAGCAATTGTTGGTGATGAAGGAAAAGTTATCGGACTTGATATGACAGAAGAGATGATTGAAAAAGCAAATAAGAATAATGCAAAGCTCGGCTATAAAAATGTTGAATTCTATTTAGGCGATATTGAGCAGATGCCTCTTGAAAGCAATCTTGCTGATGTTGTTGTTAGCAACTGTGTTTTAAATCTTGTCCCGGATAAACAAAAAGCATTCTCAGAGATTTACAGAATCCTGAAACCTGGCGCTCACTTTTGTGTTTCTGATATTGTTATTAAAGGTGAACTTCCTGAAGAATTGCGAAAGTCTGCTGAGATGTATGCAGGTTGTGTAGCTGGAGCGCTTCAGCAGGATGAATACCTGGGTATAATTAAAGAAACCGGTTTTAAAAATGTTGAGATCAAAAAAACTAAAGTAATAGAATTACCTGATGATGTGCTTAAAGAATATCTCAATGATTCAGAGATCGGAAAGTTTAAGATGAATAACGTTGGAGTATTTAGCATAACAGTTGTCGGTTACAAAGCATGAAGGGTTTAGTTTAGCTGTGTATACTGACATCACAGGTATTATACTCTCAGGCGGTAAAAGTTCACGTATGGGAACCGATAAAGCCTTATTGAAATTAGGTGATGAAAGCATAATTGAGCGAATGACGAAATTGATGAAATCTATTTTCAATGAAGTTTTTATCGTGACCAATACTCCGGATGATTACCGCTTTTTGAGAGTTCCTTTATATGAAGACATTCATAAACATAAAGGGCCTTTGTCAGGAATTCACAGCGGACTTGTTCACTCATCAACAGAGAAAAACTTTTTTATTTCCTGTGATCTTCCTCTAATCTCCAAAGCATTGATTGAGTACATTGTTGAATTTAAAAGTGATAAACCGGTTAAATACTGTATTGCTTCCGGTCGTCATCATTATTTAGCAGGAATTTATCGCAAAGAATTGCTTCCTGAGATTGAAAGAATATTTGCTTCCGTTACAAACTCTTCTGAAAAGAAGGATCAACATTTTTCAATCCGGAATTTATTAGAGAATATTGAGTCAGAAGCTATTCAGATTGAAAATCTCTCGTTCTACAATGATGAATTATTTCATTTGAAATCAGGAAGATTTTGAATCTGAAAGATTTTATACCATTGAAAAAATTATTTATAGGACCGTAAAGGGAAGTACAAGATTTATCTTTGTTAAAATAGAAAAGATGTTGGGGTATTTATGCCTTTGATTGATGGAAGTATGTTATTTGGGGGGTTTGGTGGGGTTAAGATAGTTATTGATTTGATGAATTGGTGATGGAATTTGAGGGAATGGATTATAGTGAGAGTATTAATATATTTTTATTAGGTTTTGGGGTGTGTTATAGTAGGTGTTTATAGTTAGTTGGGTTGTTTTTTTTTGTTGTTTTATATTTTTCTTGTATTTTTAATATTTTGTATTATTTGGATAATAGTTAATTGATGAGTGTGTTAGTTTTTGTTATTTTTTTTGTATGGTTTTGTAGGTTTTTTGATGTTTTTTTGTTTTTTTTTTTTTGGAAAAGAAATTTTCTTAATGAAATAAAATATGAAGAACCCCAGGCCCCCCCCCCCCGCCCCCCCCGCCCCCCCCCGCCCCCAAAATCCCCCGCCCGCACACCCCCCGCCAGCCCCCCCCCCGGGGCGAAAAAAGAAAAATCCCCCCCCCCCGCCCCCGGCGCCGCACGCCCGCCCCCCCCCCCACCGCCCAGCCCACCCCGCCGGGCCGGCCGCCGGCCCCCCGGGCGGCGGGGCCCCGGGGGACCCCCGCCGCCCCGGCCGCCCCGCCGCCCGCCCGCGCGCCGGCCACCCCCCACCCCCCCGCGCCGCGGGCCCCCCCCGCCGCCGGCCGCCCACGGCGCCAGCGCCACCGCGGGCCCGCGGGGCCCCGGGGCCGGGCGCCGGGGGGCCCGCGCGCCAGCGGCGGGCGGGCAGGCCAGCGAGACCCCAGGGGCCCGGGGGCAGCCGGCACCAAGGAAAAGCCGCCCCGGCCCCCACCCCGGCCACGGGCGGGGCGCAGGGGGGGGCCCCAGCAGGGGCGCCCGCGGGGGCCCCCGCAGGGGGGGGCCGGGGGGACCACCAGGACCCGGGGCGAGCCACCCCGCGGCAGGGACCAACAGCACACAGGCGGCGCGAACAGCCGACACCGCGACGGAGAGGAACACACGAGCAGGACACCACAGAGACGAAGGAGCCAACACCCAACACACCCCAAAACACCAATTTTGATTTTAACCGCATTTTTATATTTCGTTAGTTAACGAAATGAATTATGATGATTGAAGAAAAAAAAAATAAAAGACCACCAGAGAGACGCAATCCTCAAAATACAGGAAAATCACTTTGCGTTTGCGAAAAAAGATGCCTAGGCCGCTACTTCAACGGTATCCAAGCATTTAAGCATTTCTTAAATCCACCGGGTTTATCATCCAAGAAAAAGAAGGCAAGTGGGTGAATCATCTGCCACTCAATCCGCGACCTGCTGATGAAGAATTTCTCGATCCCATCAATCTTGATTTCTGGATATCAGATAACCAAGAATGATTATTTCTGATAAACAAAAAGTCAAGAAAGTAGATCACAACTGAGGTATGCTCGCGAAAATTTTTTGTAAGAAACAATCGGCGGGGCCCCGCGGCGCGGCCCGGACGCCCGCACCCAGAGGCGGGGGGGCGCCCGCGGGGGCGGCCGCCGGGGCGGGCGGCCCCCCCGCCCGCGCCCCCCCCCCCAGCGGCGCGGCCGGGCGCCGGCGGGGCCCCGGGGCCAGGGGGGGGCGGGCCGGCCCCGCCCGGGCCACGGGGCCCGGGCCAGGCAGCAGCAGCACCGCAGGAGCCCACACAGAACAGAGCCCACCAGAGACAAGAGCACGACCCGGCGAGCGGCGACCAAGGCGACCAAGCACGACAGAAGCCAAGAGGAGCCAGCACCCGACAAAATTATTATATAATTGAAGTGAAGAAGCAAAAATTCCAAAGAATGACACTTTTAAAGTATATTTCGTTAGTTAACGAAATGAATTATTATGATTGAAGAAAAAAAAACGTTCAAAGCTCTTTCCGACCAAAGGCCACCAAAGATCTAGGAAAATCACTGTGCGTTTGCGAATTTACGAGCGCAACTAGCACTCAACGGTGCAAGATGAGATGCAGGCCACAGGTTTTATTATTGAGGAAAAGGATGGCAAGTGGGGAATTATTTACAATCCGCGGCCATTCGCAAGGCCCGACCTTCACTCTTGATTTCTGGATACTGACAGAAAGTTATTCGTGATAAACAAAGTCAACAAAGGTGATAGTAATAAAGTGTGCCAAGATAAAATTAGAGTAATCATTTCGAATTATATCGAATTAAATAACTGAATATATATGAACTGGAAAGAAGAATATTAAATATTTCTGTGGATACTGGGATTTTTCTTCTTCGCATACTTTATGCCAATAGAGAATGAATCTTTTCAGCGGCCATTATTGCAGCATTCGATCTTGCAAAATGGTATGCACAGGAACACGTTTTACTTTGTCTGATCCCTGCATTTTTTATTGCCGGCACAATAGCTGTATTTGTGAGTCAGGCTTCAGTCATTAAATACTTTGGTGCTAAAGCTAATAAGTGGATTGCATATTTAGTTGCAGCAGGATCTGGAACTGGATTTTAGCTGTCTGTTCCTGTACTGTCTTACCATTATTTTCAAGCATTCATAAAAGAGGTGCCGGACTTGGTACCGCTGTTGCGTTCCTTTATTCAGGTCCCGCAATAAATATATTGGCAATTATCTTAACTGCAAGAATACTTGGATTTGAATTAGGCATTGCAAGAATTATTGGTGCTGTCTCATTCAGTATCGTCATCGGTTTGATAATGTCATTCATCTATCGCAAAGAAGAAAAAGAAAAAGCTGATGCACAAATGGCAATTCCTGATATGCCGGAAGAAAGACCGATGTGGCAGACTTCTCTTCACTTTTTTATTCTTGTTGCAATACTGGTATTTGTTAATTGGGGTAAACCAGATACAACCGAAGGTTTCTGGTATTTCATGTTTGCAAACAAATGGTTTATAACTGGCGTATTTGGTATTGCATTCGCACTTTCAATGATTTATATAATAAAAGTAAAAAAGTTATATGTGATACTTGGAACAATCGCAGTAATCTTATCCGGGATATTCTTTTATCAGAATCCAACCATTCCGTTTATCGTTGCAGTTATTGCCACAACTTTAGCTTTAACATATTCTGAGGATGAGCCAAATCAATGGCTTGGTGAAACCTGGGGATTCACAAAACAAATTATGCCGCTGCTTGCTGCAGGAGTTTTAGTTGCAGGATTTTTACTTGGCTCACAAAGCAATCCACAAGGAATAATACCAAATGAATGGATAGCAAATTTGGTTGGCGGGAATTCTTTATTCTCAAATTTCTTTGCATCGATTACAGGTGCATTTATGTATTTCGCAACTTTAACTGAAATTCCAATTATTCAGGGATTAATTAACAGCGGAATGGGTAAAGGTCCTGCACTTGCGTTATTACTTGCAGGTCCGGCATTATCCTTACCAAATATGCTTGTTATACGAGGTGTTATGGGTACACAAAAGACTATTGTGTTCGTTTCACTTGTAGTTGTTATGGCAACAATCAGCGGATTGGTTTATGGTTCTTTGTTTTAACTGCTAATTTAGTGTCATTCCCGCGAATGCGGGAATCTAAAAACATTTATGAAACAATATTTTTTATATATAATGGCAAGTAAGAAAAACGGAACATTATATATTGGAGTTACAAATAATTTAGTAAGAAGAGTCTATGAGCATAAAGAAGGACTTGTCGAAGGATTTACTAAAAAGTATAATGTAAAAATATTAGTTTATTATGAAGTGTTTAAAGACGTATATGAAGCGATAAAAAGAGAAAAGGCAATGAAGAAATGGTTAAGGAAATGGAAGATTGAATTGATTGAAAAAACAAATCCCGATTGGAAAGACTTGTATGCAGAAATTATTAAATAGTGGATACCCGCTTTTGCGGGTATGACAAAATGAAAGAAAAAATAAATGAAGACAAAAATCTTAATACTCTGCACAGGAAACTCCTGCAGAAGCCAGATGGCAGAAGGATTTCTGAAATCGTTTGATGAAAATCTTGAAGTTTATTCAGCAGGAACAAATCCGGCGGAAAGAGCAAATCCATACGCTATAAAAGCTATGAAAGAAGTTGGTATTGATATCAGTAACGGAATACCGGAAAATGTTGATAAATATCTAAATCAATCTTTTGATTATGTGATTACAGTCTGCGATAACGCAAAAGAAACCTGTCCCGTTTTTATGGGAGATGTAAAGAATCGTCTGCATATTGGATTTGATGATCCCGCAGATGCAGTTGGAACAGAAGAGGAAGTGATGCCTGTTTATCGCAGAGTAAGAGATGAAATCAAAAAAGATTTTTATGAATTTTATTTGAAAGAGTTAAAATAACTCGTGTGATTCTCTGTGAATCCAATAGCAAGGTACTCACGATCTGAACAATAGCTGAACATAGGACCTGCTGTCAGCAGGGACGACAGACAAAGAAGAAGTGAAGGAGACAAAATGTTAGACATAAAAGTTCTTGGGTCCCGGCTGTGCAAATTGCACTAAACTGGAAAATTTAGTAAAGGAAGTTATTGCGGAAAATAATTTACCATCAAGTGTTGAAAAGATTACAGACAGCAACAAGTTTATGGACTACGGAGTAATGCTCACACCTGGATTGGTTGTTAACGGAAAAGTTCTGGCAATGGGAAAAATTCCGACAAAGCACACGCTCACACATTGGCTAAAAGAAATTTAATCGGGGAGAGAAAATCCTAGGGAAATTGATAATTCAAAAGAATGGCATTGGTTTAAAGGAGGGATTCTTGTTTCTCTTTTATCTGTTGCTACATATTTCATCTTTGCTGCAATTGCAGATCGCAACTATCCTTTCGGGATAACTGCAGGCTTTGGATACATTGCTGCATTATTCGGAAATCTGTTTGGCGGATTATCTGAGAATCCTGTTATAAAAAGATTCAGTGAAAAACCTGATGCTTTTATTGAATTTTTTATTTTGATTGGATTAGTAGTCGGCGGATACACAGCCTCAAAAAGCTCTGGAACTTTTTCATCGGAAAACATTCCTGCAGTTTGGGAAAAGTATCACGGAAAGAGTTTGGTGAAACGATATGTTTTTGTTTTGATCGGAAGTGTTTTGCTTGGATACGGAGCTGCGTTAGGTTCAGGCTGCACAACAGGAAATATTTTACAAGGCTGGGCACATCTTTCACTTGGTAGTATCGTCGCAGGCATTTCGTTTTTTGCTGCTGGAATTATTACGGCAAAAATTCTCTATCCTAAAGTTGGGGGTATGTAATGACAATTATATTTATTCTGTTTGGTTTGTCTGTCGGTTTCCTGTTTGGATTTATTCTTACCAGAACAGGAATAACAAAGTACCCACGCGTAATGGGAATGCTGCTTCTGAAAGATTTCAAGATCCTGAAGTTTATGCTGACTGCCGTTATTTCATCAATGATTTTATTTCACCTGCTCGGAGATTTTGGATTGCTAAAAGTTATTCCAAAAAATCTTGACTGGGGGAAACTTGTCGGCGGCTTGATTTTCGGAACTGGAATGGGGATCTCGGTTATTGTCCCGGCACAATGGCAGCAAGAATTGGTGAAGGAAAAAGGAAGCAATCTTTGCACTATTCGGAATGGCACTTGGAATTTTTATTTATGCTTTGACTATAAAACCCGTTAAAGAAACATTTCTCTCAAGCGAGATAAACGGTGATATTTTTGTTCTGCTTGGAGTAAACCGCTGGTTAGTGATCATTCCGGCTGCTCTGTTATTCTCAGCGATAATTTATTTTGTAAACAAAAAAGTAAGCGATAACAAAAAAATATTTTAAAGGAAACGAATGAGTGGATTAACAAAAAAACTTTCATTCTTAGATCGTTACTTAACACTGTGGATTTTTTCTGCAATGCTTGTCGGAGTTTTCTCCGGTACTTATTCCCGCAGATTGTTGATTTCTGGAATCAATTTCAGGTTGGAACAACTAATATCCCAATAGCAATTGGTTTGATCTTGATGATGTATCCTCCTCTTGCCAAAGTTAAATACGAAGAGCTTTCTGATGTTTTCAGAAATTGGAAAATACTTGGGTTATCGCTTATTCAAAACTGGATCATAGGTCCGATCTTAATGTTTGCACTTGCGGTAATTTTTCTTCAGGATTATCCTGAATATATGGCTGGACTTATCTTAATTGGACTTGCACGCTGCATTGCTATGGTTATTGTATTGGAATGAACTTGCCAAAGGTGATACAGAATATGCAGCAGGATTAGTTGCGTTCAATTCTATCTTCCAGGTTCTGTTCTTCTCGATTTATGCTTATGTGTTCTTAACTGTTTTACCAAATTGGTTAGGCTTGCAGACTTTCGCTGTCGATATAACTATTGGTCAGATTGCGGAAAGTGTTTTTATCTATCTCGGTATTCCTTTCATTGCCGGAATGATAACAAGGTTCACACTGCTTAAATTAAAAAGCAAAGAGTGGTATGAAAAGAAATTCATCCCGAAGATCAGTCCGATTACTTTGATTGCATTATTATTCACAATACTTGTTATGTTCTCGCTGAAAGGAGAATATATTGTTCAGCTTCCATTGGATGTGGTTAGAATTGCAATTCCTTTGCTGCTCTATTTTGTGATTATGTTTTTAGTTTCATTTTATATGGGAAGAAAAGTCGGTGCTGATTACAGCAAGACCGCTACACTCTCATTCACAGCAGCGAGCAACAACTTTGAACTTGCAATTGCAGTTGCAATTGCAGTATTCAGTATCAATAGTGGAGAAGCATTTGCCGCTGTTATTGGTCCTTTGGTTGAAGTGCCGGTTCTGATAGCACTTGTAAATGTTTCATTGTTTTTCCAAAAAAATATTTCGGAAAAGTTGAAGAAGGAACTGTAAAGCTCCGGATATTTGTCCGTAAACTTTAGATTGATAAAATGTAGTTTTAGGAGAAAAAAATGTTTAAGAAAATTTTATTTGCAACAGATATTTCCCAAGCATCGGACGCAGTTCTTACATGCGGAAACGGATTAAAGAATCTTGGTGTTAAGGAAATAATTTTATTTTGACGCACTTGGCGTAAGACACATCGAATCATTAAAGTATGTTCTGAAAAACATTGCGGAACCTGCATTACTTCGCCAGAAAAAATACTTGAAGATCAGGGACTGAATGTAAAGCTGGAGATAGCCCCTGGAATTCCATCCGAAGAAATAAACAAGTATGCAGAGAAAAATAATGTATCATTGATAGTAATGGGCACACACGGCGAAACTGCCGCTCAGCATATTCTTTTCAGAATTGGTAGGAGTAACTTCTGAGATTTTGCACAGTCATCCAAAGCCTTTGCTTGTCGTTAGGACTAAAGTAACAGAAGTAAATGGTGAAAAGTGTATGGAATCTTCCTGCGAAAAAATTTGATAAAGAATATTCTATACTTAACAGACTTTTCAGAAACTACTTTCAGAGCTTTTACTTTTTATTTGGAAAAAATAGTTGAAAGCGGTGCCAGGAAAATTACTTTGCTGCATGTTCAGGACAAAAATAAAATTGATAAACATCTTAAAGATAAATTGGATGAATTCGATAAAATAGATACAGAGCGACTTGAGGATGAGGAAAAAAACTCTCATTGAAAAAGGAGCTACTAATGTTGAGATCAAAATTCCATATAGCATTCCTACAAAAGAAATCTTTGGAAGAAGCAAAGAAAGATTATTCTCTAAATTGTAGAAATGGGAAGTCAAGGCAGAAGGATTTATAGAAGAAATATTTGTCGGAAGTGTTAGTCATAATGTTGTGCGTGAATGCAAATACTTCAGTCCTTTTAATTCCGGCATTGAGGTAGTGGGAACG
>JAXHLB010000016.1:0-5872 GCA_034522695.1 Ignavibacteriaceae bacterium
TGAAAAAGATATTGCAAGAAAGAAGTGATATTTCTAGTAACTGCTGTTAACAATGTTTTATAATTCCATTCTTTTTAGCTAACGGATTGTTTTTGATGGAATGGCGGAGAATGTGATTAAATGTGAAAAATAATTTTATAATAGAGCAATCCAGTATATGCACCAATTAATTCTGATCATTTCATAAATTTATTCCTGATAACTTATAAATTCAGGTTGTCCCGCAACAAATATTGCTTTTAAGCAAGATTATCCGTAAGGTTACATAAAGAAATTCGTTAGCGATTAAAGCTACGGAGACAGTAGAGTATTAATTTTATATTCATCAATTAAACCATATTATTTATGAAAAGAATCCTTCTTTCAGTGCTGGTATACGGGATGTATGCCGGCTCCTTTGCACAAGACCCCGTTGCTCCTTGTTGTAATATCATTGTATTGGATATCAAAAAAAACATTGTTGTTGCACGTGACATTACCACCGGCCGGCTTTACCAGTTCAAAGCCGATGCTTTGGATATGAAAGCCATTAACCTGAATGATGCTGTAAACATTTCGTCGGGAAAGGTAACCTCCATTGGCGGCACGAAAAGAATGTATGCCACCGTACAGCCGGATGATGGTACACCTTGCTGTGCTGTAGTAAGCATACAGCCTGATCCAGCAGACCCTTGTTGTAATGTTGTGTTATTTAAAAATAATACAACGAAGAATACTTTTTCTATCCTCGTACCGAAGCAAATAGCAGCCACATTAAAAACCGGTCAGGCAGTTAATATGGATGGAGCCACCGGCATGGCCATTGTCCAATCTTCTTACGGCAGCAGCAACGGCCAGATGAATTCTTATGGTTATTCTGCCACTTCAGAAGATGCAACAACCGGTAATGAAAATGCAACAGCAAAATGGGTGATTACTCCCGTACCAACCATGAAAGGTGTTCTGGGAAGATTGAATACAAGTTTTCCCGAAGGAGTAAGTTGGACAATTGATGTGAGGACAACGGAGGATAAATTCATCACCAATCGCAGCGGCTCTGGCAAGCATGGTTCATCTTATGACATTGCTCCTGGTAACTACTATTTCAGGCTTAATACTATCACAGTTCAGGATGTTCCAATAGAAAAAGGAAAAGAAACGAGGCTGAAAGCCGGTTATTTGAGTATTGTTTCAGAAGGTGAATGGAATTTATATGACGAATCGAAGAAAAAGTTTCATACTTCGGGGAACAAACCGAAAAAGATTGCATTACCTGTGGGAAATTACCAGTTGAAAATGGGTGGACAGTTTTTCCCGTTATTGGTTATAGATGGCGAAACGATTGAAATGTAATCCGCAACAACGCCGATCTGCCATTAATAAAATCCTTTCGATTTTTTACACTTAGGATAAAAACAGATTACACCAAAAAAACGGACAGAGAATCACTCCCCTGTCCGTTTAAAACAAATTGCTTCAGAATCTTCTAACTACATCTCATCAATTATCTTATTAAAAGTCTCGCTTGGCCGCATGACTGTATTTGCTTTTTTATCATCAGGCATAAAGTAACCGCCAATATCTGCAGGCTTACCCTGTACTGAAATTAAATCCTTCACAATCTTTTCTTCATTTGCAGATAGCGCTTTATATATTTTTTCAAAGCGGGATTTTATCTCTGCGTTTTCATCTTGCTGAGATAATGCTTCTGCCCAATATAATGCGAGATAAAAAGAACTCCCGCGGTTATCAATCTCGCCTGCTTTTCGGGAAGGCATTCTGCCATTTTCAAGATACTTAAGTATGGCTTTATCAAGAGTCTCGGCAAACAGTTTTGCTTTTTCATTTCCCGTTTTCTCTGCGATCATTTCAAATGAAGGAACGAGTGCACAATACTCACCAAGCGAATCCCACCTTATATGATTTTCTTTCAAAAGCTGCTCAACATGCTTTGGTGCGGAACCGCCGGCACCGGTTTCAAATAATCCGCCGCCTTTTAACAGCGGAACTATCGAAAGCATTCTTGCACTTGTACCTAATTCAAGAATTGGGAATAGGTCAGTTAAATAATCACGAAGAACATTTCCTGTAACAGAAATTGTGTCCAATCCTTTTCTTGTTCTTTCCAAAGTGTATTTCATCGCATCAACAGGTTTTAAAATTTTAATTTCAAATCCTGCTGTATCATGTTCCGGTAAATACTTTTTAACTTTTGCGATTATTTCCCTGTCGTGTGCCCTGTTCTCATCGAGCCAGAAAATAGCAGGAGATGAAGAAGCTCTTGCTCTGTTCACTGCAAGCTTAACCCAATCTTTTATCGCTTCATCTTTTGCCTGGCACATTCTGAAAATATCGCCGGTCTCAACCTGCTGTTCCAATAAAATTTTTCCTTCGGCATTCACAACGCGCATAACTCCGTCATCCTTTGCTTCAAAAGTTTTATCGTGTGAACCGTACTCTTCTGCTTTTTTCGCCATCAGTCCGACGTTTGAAACTGCACCCATTGTTGCGGGGTCAAATTGGCCGTTTGCTTTAGCGTCTTCAATGATCGTTTTATAAATAGTTGCATAACTGCGGTCGGGAATCATCGCAATGCAATCCTGAAGTTCATCTTTTTTATTCCACATCTTTCCACCGTCACTTACAATGTTCGGCATAGATGCATCAACTATTACATCATTTGGAACATGAAGATTTGTTTTATTAATTCTTGAATCAATCATTGCAAGTTCCGGACGGTATTCATAAACTTTATTTATGTCATTCTCTATTTCTTTTCTTTTTTCATCTGGAAGTTTTTTTAATTTTTCAAGTATGTCCATCATGCCGTAGTTTACATTTGCCCCGATTTGTTTTAGAGTATCTGCGTGTTTTTCAAGAGCATCTTTATAGTAAACAGAAACTGCGTGTCCAAACATTATCGGGTCAGATATTTTCATCATCGTGGCCTTGAGATGAAGTGACAAAAGAATGTTGTCTTTCTTCGCTTCTTCAATCTGTTCCGCATAAAATTTTCTGAGCTCTTTAACATTCATAACAGCAGCATCGATTACTTCGCCTTTAAGAAGCTTAAGATTTTCTTTTAGTAAGGTTGAATTTCCCTTTGCATCTATGAACTCGATTTTGACACTGTTTTCTTTATCCAGAGTCATTGACTTTTCAGAGCCATAAAAATCTTTTTGGCTCATATGTGCAACACGTGTTTTAGATCCAGACTCAGGCCAGGGTCTCATCATTTTGTGGGGATGTTTCTGTGCAAACTTTTTAACTGACACTGCCGCGCGTCTGTCCGAATTTCCTTCACGAAGAACAGGGTTCACGGCGGAACCGAGAACTTTTGAAAATCTTTCTTTTAATTTTTTCTCTTCATCATTCTTTGGTTCATCCGGATAATCAGGAATTTTATATCCCTTGCTTTGTAACTCTTTAATCGCTGCAATTCAACTGTGGAATTGATGCGCTGATATTAGGAAGCTTTATAATATTAGCTTCGGGTTTTTGAGTCAGTTCACCAAGCTCGGCTAAATAATCCGAAACTTTTTGTTCTTCAGTAAGGTTTTCAGGAAAGTTTGCGATTATCCTGCCAGCAAGCGAGATATCTTTTATTTCAAACTCGATTCCAGTTCCCTTTGTATAAGATTTAAGGATTGGCAGCAGGCAATAACTTGCAAGCAACGGCGCCTCATCAATTTTGGTCCAGCTAATTTTAAAACTCATTTTTGTGTCCACTTTTTATTTAGGAAATATTTTGAAGTTAATAGTTTAAAAATACTCAATCGCTGATTATAATTGAAGAAATATCTCAATCGATAAGTGATGATGAGGAATAAAGGTGTGTGATTGAGAATTACTTTACAGCATTTTTTCAATAAAATTTTTGATATATTTATTCATAATTTTTTATAACAGAGAAAGGATAAAATGGACATACTTAACACAATTCAATCAGCACTTGGCGGCGGAGATAAAAAAGATGATCTTATGTCATCCGTAATGGGTTTGCTTGGCGGACAGGGCGGCTTGCAAAATCTTATCAACCAGTTTGATGCTAAAGGACTTGGTGATATTGTTGGTTCCTGGGTTGGAACAGGACAAAACAAGTCTATTTCACCAGATCAAATTCAAAATGTTCTTGGTTCGGATGCATTAAGCGGTATTGCCTCAAAACTTGGTTTGAATGTTAATGATCTATCCGGTCAGCTCTCAAATCTTTTACCTACCGTTGTTGATAAATTAACTCCGAAGGGAAAAGTTCCTGAAGGTGATATTATGAGCCAGGCTGGTGATTTACTTGGCGGGTTGTTTGGGAAAAAATAATTGAATCAGAAATATCTGAATTTAAAGCCGCGGTAGAAATACTGCGGCTTTTTTATTGATTCTTGCTCTTAAACCTTTTCACTTCTGTTGAGCGGAGAGAAAGATGTTTTGTCTTTCTTCCGCTAACTCTTTTGCGCCACATCTTAAAGCTTGATAACTTCATTTCCCTTCTCATAATTTCTCGAACAGCATTTTCTTTTAGGTCGAACTGAAGTTCGATTGCTTCAAAGGGAGTGCGGTCTTCCCATGCCATTTCTATTATTCGGGATATGTCTTCTATGTTAAAATTTTTCATTTGACAAAACAAACGTTTTTAAGATATATACTCGATAATTTGGTATAAGATTATTTCGTTTTCAAGTTCCTCATTGTCTTCTTTTCTATAATTTCGAAAAAACCCCTATTTTCTCATACTCTTTTATACTATCTGCAACGAGGAATTATCCCTCCTACCTATCTTATCAAAGCCCAATATAACGATGTCAAAGGCCTCCCTTGTTGGGCACCGCCACCCCTACCGAAAACTCCCTGAGCTATTCGTTCAAAAGGTAAAAGGAACGATTCCATCAAGCTTTTTGTTATAGTTTTAGAAAATAACAAAAGAAAAAGAGGATAAAATGAACGATAAAACAGTAATAATAACAGGCGCTAATAAAGGCATTGGTAAAGAAGCAGCAAAAGAAATTGCAAAACTTGGAGCAAAAGTTTATATGGCTTGCAGATCTCTCGATTCTGCTAATCGGGCAAAAGATGAAATTATAAAAGAAACAGGAAACCAAAATGTTTTTGTAAAACATCTTGACCTTGCTTCGACTGATTCAATTCAAAAGTTTGCTGAATCTTTTAAGCAGAAAGAAACCAAACTTGATGTGCTGATAAACAATGCCGGACTCTGGACAAAAACAAAAAAGTTAACCGATATAAATGTTGAGCAGACATTTGCCGTTAATGTTCTTGGTCATCAACTTTTAACAGAATTGCTCCTCAATGAATTGAGAAACGCCGCACCATCAAGAATTATAAATACAGCATCACACTTTGCGGGCGGACTTGACATTGAAGACATTAACTTCGATAAAAGAAACTATAACGAGACTCTTGCTTACAAGCAAACCAAGCAGGCGAACAGAATGCTTACTCGCGAATGGGCAAGAAGATTAGAGAAAGATAATATTTCTGTTTATTCCTTAACGCCGGGATTCATCCCTAACACCGAACTTTTCAGAGAGCAGAATATTGTTGGAAAATTTTTATTAAAAGCTTTTGCTTTGATTGAAGGAAGAACAATTCAGGAAGGTGCAGACACTATCGTTTGGCTGGCATCAACAGATAAAATAAATGGAAGCAACGGTGGATTTTACAATCAGCGCAAAGAAGAAAAATGTAAATTCAATAATCCTGCTGATGAAAAGAAGCTCTGGGATAAATGCGAGGAATATTTGTCAGTTGTCTATAAAATGTCATGCTGAACTTGTTTCAGCATCTGAATGTTAAACTCTATCTAAAAAAGACCCTGAAATGAATTCAGGGTGACAAAGAAATGCTCACAATTATTTTGAGTTAAAATATGAAAGTC
>JAXHLB010000017.1:0-586750 GCA_034522695.1 Ignavibacteriaceae bacterium
AAAGGGAAGGGTGTTGAAACTTAATCCTGAACCTGATTCAGGATTTGATGCTTTTTCAGGATTTCTACTTCATCGAAGAATAAGTTGAGATGCTGAAACAAGCCTGCTGACATAGCAGTTCGACATATTCAAACTTGATATTCTGTAAATAAATCTCTAAGTTAGATAAGAATAATTCCTATCTAATAATATTTATCTATGAAAAAAGAAAAACACGGTATTGGATTAAAGGATATCAATTTAAAAGTTACACCTCAAAGAATAGCTGTACTCGAAGCCTTAAACAGTATAAAGGATCATCCCACCGCCGATAAAATCAAAGAGTATGTAGTTAAGAATCATCCCAACATTGCAGTCGGAACAATCTATAAAACCCTGAGAATACTTCGTTGAAAAAGGATTAGTTAAAGAAGTAAAGACTGAAAAAGATGTGATGAGGTATGATGCAATACTTGATAATCATCATCATCTATATTATAAAGACACCGAACGAATAGAAGATTTCTTTGATGATGAACTTGATAACCTGATCGACAAATACTTTCGGAAAGAGAAAATTCCCAACTTTGAAGTGAAGGATCTAAAACTGCAGATAATCGGAACATTCAATAACAAAAAAAAATTAATTAAATAACTATTAACCTTGAAACCTCGGGAGAATTAATATGAGAGATGAAAGCAAATGCCCCGTAACCGGAAGGACTTCTTTCGGCAGGGGTACATGGAATAAAGAGTGGTGGCCGAAACAATTAAATCTCGGCATCCTACACCAGCACCATCCGGCATCCAATCCATTGGGTTCAAAATTTGACTATGCAAAAGAATTCAGCAAGATTGATTACAAAGCTCTCAAGAAAGATTTGTATGCAGTGATGACTGACTCACAAGATTGGTGGCCTGCAGATTGGGGGCATTATGGTGGATTGTTTATCAGAATGACATGGCACAGTGCAGGTACATATCGTACAGCGGATGGTCGCGGCGGCGGTGGAACAGGCAACCAGCGTTTCGCGCCTATAAACAGTTGGCCTGATAACGGCAACCTTGACAAAGCACGCCGACTGCTCTGGCCTATCAAACAAAAATATGGAAATAAAATTTCCTGGGCTGACCTACTGATCTTAGCTGGTAACTGTGCAATGGAGTCAATGGGCTTTAAAACATTTGGTTTCGGTGGCGGACGAGAAGATATCTATCAACCCGAAGAAGATATTTACTGGGGCGCTGAAAAGGAATGGTTAGCAACCAGTGACAAACCAATGAGCCGTTATTCCGGTGAACGTGAATTGGAAAATCCTTTGGCAGCCGTTCAGATGGGATTGATTTATGTAAATCCTGAAGGTCCTGATGGAAATCCTGATCCGCTTGCTTCTGGTCGTGATGTGCGCGAAACTTTAAACGTATGGCAATGAATGATGAAGAGACAGTTGCTCTCACTGCAGGTGGACACACATTTGGTAAAATGCACGGTGCAGGTGATCCAAAGTTAGTTGGTCCGGAACCGGAAGGAGCGCCAATTGAATTGCAGGGTTTAGGATGGATAGATAAATTTGGAACAGGCAAGGGCATACACCAAACCACCAGCGGTTTGGAAGGTGCGTGGAAACCAAATCCAACAAAAATGGGATATGGGTTACTTCGATATGCTTTTCGGTTACGAGTGGGAAAAAACAAAAAGTCCTGCTGGTGCTTGGGTATGGCAGGCTGAAGATGTTAAACCTGAACATATGATTCCTGATGCTCACGATCCTTCAAAGAAACATCCGCCAACGATGACAACTGCTGATATGTCTTTACGCTTAGATCCGATTTACGAACCTATTTCACGAAGATTCCACAAAGATCCAAAAGCTTTTGCAGATGCTTTTGCAAGAGCGTGGTTAAACTTACTCACCGTGATATGGGACCGAAGGCTCGCTACCTCGGACCGGAAGTTCCAAAAGAAAATTTAATCTGGCAGGATCCTGTTCCAGCAGTAAATCATAAACTAATCAATAAAAAAGATATCGAAGGTCTTAAAAAGAAAATTTTAGCTTCAGGATTATCAATTGTTGAACTGGTTTACACTGCATGGTCTTCTGCATCTACTTTCCGTGGTTCTGATATGCGTGGCGGAGCTAACGGTGCTCGTATCCGACTTGAACCGCAAATGAACTGGGAAGTAAACCAACCGAATCAGCTTGAAAAAGTTCTGAAAGTTTTGAAAGGCTTGCAGAAAGATTTCAACAATCGTAAAGACGGTAAAAAAGTTTCTCTCGCAGATCTGATTGTACTCGGTGGTTGTGCTGCAGTTGAAGCCGCAGCAAAAGCTGCCGGACAAAAAGTTGAAGTTCCATTTACTCCGGGACGTATGGACGCTTCACAAGCTCAGACAGATGTAGAATCATTTGAATATATGGAACCCGAAGCAGATGGTTTCCGTAATTACCAGAAAAAAACTTATACAGTTACAGCAGAAGAAATGCTGGTTGACAAAGCACAGCTTCTAACATTAAGTGCACCTGAGATGACAGTGCTAGTCGGCGGAATGCGTGTGCTTGGTGCAAACTATGGTAGTTCAAATAACGGAGTGTTTACAAATGAAGTTGGAAAACTAACTAATGATTTCTTTGTTAACCTGATGGATATGGGAACAGTCTGGAAACCAACTTCAGATAAAGGAGATACATTTGAAGGTCGTGATCGCAAGACAGGAAAAGTTAAATGGACAGGAACACGAGTAGATCTGATCTTCGGTTCAAACTCACAGCTTCGTGCACTTGCAGAAGTCTATGCACAGGATGATGCAAAAGGAAAATTCGTTAAGGACTTTGTTGCAGCCTGGAACAAAGTAATGAACCTTGATCGCTTCGATGTGAAGTAAAAATATGACATCCTGAATTTATTTCAGGAGTCTTTTCGAATACTAGCTATTAAAGGGCATCACCGCGATGCCCTTTTGATTATCTGAATCTATCTGTCGGTATACAAGTTTATTTAGGATATTTTATTAAGATTTGATTTTCTTGAATATGAAGATTGCCAGGTTTAAGTTGCTTCAAATATTAAGATTTCTTTATTCGAAATCTGACAAGCAAATCGATTAATACTAGAAACTTAAATATTAATGGAAAAATCTAAAGACAGTAAAATACTCTACGATTCGAAAGCTATCCAGCAAAAAATATTTACTATTACGTGACGTTCAGGTTATGCTTGACAGCGATTTAGCTACATTTTATACGGTTGAAACAAGAACTTAACCAGGCCGTAAAAAGAAACATTGAGAGATTTACCTCAGATTTTATGTTTCAATTATCGAAGGCTGAGTTTGATGCATTAAAAATAATAATATTTTGATATCACAAACTGTGATATCAAAAGAAACAAGGTGACAAAAATTACCTTATGTCTTCACCGAACAAGGTGTTGCAATGCCTTCCGGAGTTTTGAAAAGTGAAACTGCTGTTAAAATGAGCATTTCAAATTATAAGTGCGTTTTGTTGCAATGAGAAGTTCATAATAAATAACGCACAGCTTTTTCAGAGAATTGATACAGTTGAAAAAGACAGCTAAAATATGAAATGGTGACTGATGAAAGATTTGAAATGGTTTTTGATGCTTTGCAAAAAGATGAGCTCGATCCAAAACAGGGAATATTCTTTGAGGGACAGATTTTTGATGCTCACAAATTTGTTTCTGATATGGTACCGAAAGGCAGAAAAATGAATATACTGATTGATAACTATGTGGACGAAAGTGTGCTGAACTTATTTACTAAAAGGAAGAAGAATGTGACCGTTAACATTTATACAGGAAATTTATTAAAACTTTTTTAAAAATCTGAAAAAGTTTAATAAAAAATTAATCCCTAAAATTGAGGTGAAAGAACTTGAACGCTCACACGACAGGTTTATGATAATAAATGGTGAGTGTTTATCACTTCGGAGCTTCACTGAAGGATCTTGGTAAGAAGTCGTTTGCGTTCAAAAATTTGAGAAGAAAGCGTAGGAGATATTGGACAAGCTAAATAAATCAGGAAAAGATATGTAGAGTTCTGGTCTCTCGGAAGCAACAGTTAAGGTAATAAAGGTAATTTTGGAATAGATTAAAGGCATCACAGATGCCCTTTTGGAGTTAAAGGAATTTTTTGAATATTTTTTCAAAAAAGCTAAGTTTCTTTGTAATTATGATTTTGAGAATATAGTTTTTGTTGAGGGGAAACGTTGGATGAAGAAGTTCTGTTTTTTTAGTGTGGAGATGTTATGGTGTTGTTAGAAATCTTGTTTTTGTTGTTTTTTGTGTATAATCTGTTAATGTTTATGTTACTGTATATGCTAAAGATACCATAGAGTGATATTAATAATCATTGATAATGATAAACTTAATCGTTAAAAAGAAGAAACTGTAAAAGTTCGCCAAATTTTAGAATGTTAAGCAAATATGATGTTGCAAAAAAATTCAAGTGAGGCACAATATTTATTTGTAATTTAAAGAAGAAATGGTTCGAAAAGTACATTAGTGACTATATAAAACTTAGAAGACTAAAAGATATTTATCAAGATTACCAGTAATTTGTTCTGAAGAAATAATTAGCTCAAAATGGAGAATAAATTTTAAAGGATCATTAAATAATTGTTGAATAATTGCAAACGCCACAAACCATAAGAATAGAAGTACGTTGATCCGGTTGGAAGGGATCGCCAGATTATTTCGGGAGGGTATGAGGATTGTAGGTGAGACAACAAGGGAAGCGGGCCGCCCCCAGGGCCAAAAGGCAGGCGAGCTCGCTCCTTGTACGAGGATATGCAGAGGATGATTATAGAGAGGATAGAAAGTGAAAGAAATGACTTAGAATTAATAGAGCGCATGTGAGGATGATGGACTGGATCATTGAAGAAATTAAAAGAGAGGATTTATATCAATGAATCTATGATAGAATTTCTTGGGAAATTGTAAGGTTTTTAGTAAATAAGAAAAATAAATTGTAAAAGGAATATATAAGGAAGTAGGTGATGTATTGATTAGTTTATAAAAGTGAATTGTATCTTCAAGATTGGTGGCACAGAATGGAGATTAGTGTATAACTAGATAACAATAGTTGATCAACCAGAAGTATCTTGGTTTTCAGAATGGGACCGTCGGTTGGATTCAATAAATATTTATTTTTTTTTTATTGAAAAAACACATATTATGAGTGAAGAGAAAACAAGATAGAATTTAATAAGGATAGGAATCGGTAATTAGCGACTATCCCGAAGTTGTCAACAAACGAACTGGGAAGAATGCGAGATTAATTTGGGGTTACTTAGAATTAGCAAATCCTGTCATTGTGTCATCGGGAAGCTCCTACTGGAATACTGATGATAAAAGATATGGGTTAGAGAAATCTATTTAACAAATAATGGAGTATTTCAAAAGGAACGGAAATTCGAGGTTCTAGTTATGTGATTATTATCTAAAGGGGAATGTCTATTTATAAATATCGGAAATGTTAAAATTTTCAAAATAATGAGTCAATCCATAATCTATGAAGAATTTATTTTTCCGAGGTATTGGTTTTGGACCAAGACTAGATTGAGGGAAGTTGAGAGGGAATAAAGAGAGATTAGTTTGAAGATGAAAAAGAGAGAAATAGATATTGATTACTATTCAGCTTTTTACAAATTTACATAAGGAATGATTCCAGTAGTGGGGAAGAAAAAATTTGTGGTAATGAGAATATATAGAATACATTAGAATTATTGAATTGATTTCAGAATAATCTTATGAAGCATGTCAACCTCTCCCACACAATATAGGCACTGAAATTATTAAAATCACAGAAAAGGACGAGCGTTCTCTGCGAAGCTTTCTACAACTACCCCGTAATGAAATATGTTCTCGGAGAGAAAAGAAGATTACGATAACCGACTTCGTAAAGCTGTTACATTTTTTGTTTCTGCGAGAGCGTTAAGAAAAAAGAACCTTTGCTCGGGATTTATAATTCAGAAAATAAACTCGTTGCAGCAGCAACTGTAACTTTACCAGGAGAAATTCCTTCACCACCGGAATTGTTTAAACTGCGTGATGAACTTTGGACAGAAATTGGCTCAGAAGAAAAAGCACGTTATGAAAATTATGGTAATGTGGCTTCCAGCTTACTGCCAAAAGAACCACATCACCATTTGAATATGATTGGAGTAAGAAATGCTTCCCAGGGAAAGGGATTGGCACGTCAGCTAATCAACAAAGTGGAAGAATTAGTTTCAAAACATCCGACAAGCTACAGGAGTAAGTCTCAACACCGAAGTTGAATCAAATGTTAATTTCTATCTTCATCTTGGCTTCGAAATGCTCGGTAAAGCAAATGTGGAGGAGGATATTGTTACGTGGGGATTTTTTAAAGCGAAAGAATTAAATGAAATTTGGTACACCTGTTATCTGACTCTGTCTGACCACAGAAATTCATTAATGAAACATTCCATTAGCAGATAACTTGATCTGAAATTGTAGACAAAATAAAAATCTCCGGCAATTACTTGAAATCACCGGAGGTTTGAAAAAATTAAAGCTAATTAATCCTGATCGTATGCTAATTCACCGTGCAATGAACTATCTAACCCCGCTTCTTCTTCTTCTTTAGTAACTTTAACAGGAGTGACAAAATTTATCAGCCAGAGCATCGCATAAGAAAAAATAAATGCATAAAGACAAACTCCAATTACAGAAATCAATTGTATCCAAAAGAAGCTGAACCCTCCTCCAACTAATAATCCATTAGTTGTAACCATCGGGTTTACGCTGCTTGATGCAAACAATCCAAGCATTATGATTCCAATTGAACCACCAACTCCGTGAACGCCCCAAACATCAAGTGCATCGTCCCACTGTAGTTTTTTCTTAAGTGAAACTGCAAAGTAACAGACAATTCCGGAAACTATTCCGATAATTGCTGCTTGCTGAACAGTAACAAAACCTGCAGCGGGAGTAATTGTAGCTAATCCGGCAACAGAACCAGTCAGCAATCCCAAAAACTTTGGTTTCTTTTCGAGAGTCCATGCAAGGAACAGCCAGGTAATAGCAGCGAATGAAGCTGCCACATCAGTATTTAAAAATGCGGTTGCTGTAATAGCATCAACCTGAAGTTCACTGCCAGCATTAAAGCCATACCATCCAAACCAAAGCAAACCGGTTCCTAAGGCAACGAGAGGAATGCTGTGTGGTCCTCTTTCAATGATGTTTCTTTTCCCAACATAATAAACTGATGCGAGTGCAGCCATTCCTGCGCTGGCATGAACAACTAATCCACCTGCAAAATCCAGTACGCCCCATTTAGCTAACAATCCACCACCCCAAACCATATGAACAAGAGGGAAGTAAACAAAGACCAGCCAGGCAGTTAAGAAAATAAGATACGCTGGAAATTTAATTCGGTTTGCGAATGCTCCGGTAATCAAAGCCGGCGTTATTATTGCAAACATCATTTGATAAGCTGCAAAAACAAAAAGTGGAATTTGATTATTGCCTGTATAGACCATGTTCAAATCAAGCCCGTTGAAAAATGCCAGATCAAAGTTTCCGATGATTCCACCTTCACCACCGCTGAAACAAAGTGAATAACCAAATGCAAACCAGAGAACAGTTGTCCATCCAAGAGAAACAAAACTTTGAATCATTCTTCCAGGACATTTTTTCTTCCAACAAGTCCGCCATAGAAAAATGCCAGACCCGGTGTCATTAACATTACCAAGCTGCATGCAATAAGCATAAAGCCAGTGCTACCTGTATCGAACATAAATATCTCCTTTTAAAAATTGATTAATAATTTTTATGCTAAAAAGTCAGTCCAAAAACCAGATAAGAAATCTCTGCTCTCGGATTCATTATAAACGAAGTGAACACCGGTAATGAATAATCTTCAGTTATCTTAATTGATTTTGATGCTTTAATACCAATGTTTATTACATTAAAAGTTTCAGTTCCATAGATTGGATTTTCATCACTTCCGGCAGAAGCACCAACAAAAAAGTTAAGTGCAACGTCAGCAATAGTTGCCGGGTAATTTGCTTCAAAATATGTGTTGTTTCCTGCATCGTTATAAACTACGATATAACCTGAAAGAGAAATCGGAAATGTATTCGGACCTTTAAGAAGAAGTCCGGTTTCAATTGTATGTGCACCCGGTCCATCAGGATTATCATAGTTGTTCCAATTTCCCCAAGGAATAGCTGCATTTGGAAAGTAGTAATCGGTTACAATTGCACCGAGGCTCATACCATTTTCAAAAGCATACGTGTAACCAAGCCAGGTATCCAGTTCCTGACCGTAAATATTATAATCTAAATTATTTGTAAGAGAATATGAGCCCCATAATCCAAAACTAAAACCTGAAACCGATAGTGTTAATGCCGGTTGAATATTAAAAGCATCATTTACGTTAATACCTCGCCAAATGTATCTGCTTACAAGATCAGCATTCACGCTAAAGTTTAGATCCTGCGCAAATGAAATTCCTGATAAAAAGGTTAGTATGATGACAAAAATTTTTTTTAATTGATAAATCATAAGTCCTTCCGTTAATTGGTGAATAAATAGAGTTGAAGTAGAAAATAAATCAGAGTTTTCCCTACGTTTTTATAATAATTTAATTTCGCTGAATAATTTTAGGCAGCAAAAAATTGAAGATGAATTATTTAATCAACGAACGCATCAGGAATGCTGTGAGCGAGTGAATTCGAAGCGATATTTTAATATGTTATTACTTTGTATCATCGATTCGATTAAGCTAATTTTGAAGTAAATAATTAAAAATATTTGAGAATAAATACCTCAAGCTTTGAAAAAAGTATTAGTTGTTATCGATAAAAATGACCAGGATTTTGAATTCCAAAGCGTTTTAGAATCTTCAGGTTTCAGTACTTACGTAACCACCGGAGAGTCTGATGGAATTAATATTGCTGATAGATACCTACCTGATATCGTAGTATGTAATCTCAGTAATCACGAAAAAGAACTTTCCTTTATAAAAAAGATAAATGCTAATCCATCAACAGAATGTATTCCGCTCATTGTTATTACTTCTGCCAACGGCAACTCTTTTTTTCGTGCAGCGATGGAATTAGGTGCTGATGATTTATTGTTAAAACCAATAAATGAAGATTCACTTTTAAGATCGATAAACAGACGACTCAGGAAAATTGATGTTATAAAAGCAAATCTGTCTGATAAGATTATTTCCGCAGAAAATCTCTCGTCAAATGGATCAAAGAAAGTAGATCACATACTTGTTAAGATTGGTACAAAATTAAAGTTAATAGAATTTTCAAAAATCGAATGCATCACAGCTTTAAAAGAATATTCAAAGCTTACGATAAACGACGGTTCTAAATTCGTCGTCAGAAAATCTATTAGAAATTGGGTTGAGACATTACCTGCTAAAGATTTTTTAAGAATACACAGAGGCACAATTGTTAAATGCAGTATTTAGATAAAATTGAGAAGTCAGGTTTCAGAAGCTATAATGTTTATCTAAAAAATATTACCACACCTTTCCCGATCAGCCAGAGGTACGGAAATATCATGCGAAAAACTTTTTCAGTATAGTCTTGACTTGTCAAAGTTTTGTCGGATAAAGTAAATATTTGCATTTTGCCTTGAAGAAACTTTGTGGAATATCTAAAAGAAATATTTTAATAATTACAGAGTTCAAATGAAAGCAATCATCTACACCAAATACGGCCCACCCGAAGTTCTTCAACTTAAAGAAATTGAAAAGCCTGTTCCAAAAGAAAACGAATTACTGGTAAAAGTTATTGCTGCATCCGCAAATCCAGCTGACTGGCATATGATAAGAGGAGAACCCAAATTTGCCCGCCTGGCTTTCGGACTTTTTAAACCAAAAAATGTAATTCCGGGGATCGACGTTGCGGGGCAGGTAGAAGCGGTTGGCAAAAATGTAAAAGAGTATCGTCTGGGAGATGAGGTACTTGGAGACTGCGGCTGGGGCGGCGCCTTTGCAGAATATGTTTGTGTTAATGAAAATAGATTGGTACCGAAACCAGCCAATATTTCTTTTGAGGAAGCTTCGACTATATTAGTAGCAGGGATCACTGCACTCCAGGCTCTTCGCGATAAAAGACAGATTGAGTCCGGACAAAAAGTTTTAATTATTGGTGCGTCGGGTGGTGTGGGAACATTTGCAGTTCAGATTGCAAAATATTTCGGCGCAGAAGTTACCGGCGTATGCAGTACAAAGAATCTGGAACTCGTGCAATCGATTGGTGCAGATAAAGTTATTGATTATACAAAAGAAGATTTCACAAACGCCTCCCAGAAGTATGATCTAATTATTGATAATGTTGCAAATCGTTCGGTTAATAATCTTAAACGTGCATTAAGTCCAAATGGAATTTGCGTCATAGTCGGATTTTCTTCCTTGTCTCGTATGTTTCAGCATATGTTATTTGGACCATTAATTTCAATGGCAGGGAACAAGAAAATAGTTGGGTTAGGGACTGCGAAACCAAATAAAAAAGATCTGCTCTTTCTGAAGGAGCTGCTTGAGGCTGGCAAAATAAAACCAGTTATTGACAGGCGTTATCCGTTAAGTGAAGTTCCTGATGCCATCCGGTATCTTGAACAAGGACACGCAAGGGGAAAAGTAGTTATAACGATAGGACACAACAGTAAAGTATAATGAATAAGAAAAACCTATTCGCAAAGACAATGAAGTGCTAATAAAAATATTTGCAACAACAGTATCTGCAGCGGACAATCTATGACAAAATACATGGTTATTGAAAATTATCGCGAAGGTTGCTTCGATAAAATTTATGAACGATTTCACAATAATGGTAGAATGCTTCCGGATGGATTATTCTTCATTGAAAGCTGGCTTGAGAAAAATGGAAAGCGTTGTTTTCAATTGATGGAAACTGAAAACCCTGAAACATTTAAATCCTGGATAAAGAACTGGGAAGACCTGGTTGATTTTGAAGTAATTGAAATAGGGGAGAAACCAAGAGATAAATCAGGAGAATAATATCACAGATGAATCCGATCAAAATAGAAGTTCAAAGTATTTTAAAGATTTCCCCTAAAGAGATTTGTTCGATTATACTCGATACAAAGCAGTGGTCAGAATTTGAGGGATATTCAATTATACCCGGAATAGAAAAAGCAGAGTTTGAAAAAAGAACAGAAGAAATTGTAGGATCAAGAATAAAAGTGCAAAATAAAGATGGTTCATCTCACATCGAAGAAATAATTGAATGGGATGTTAACAGAAAAGTGGTTTTAAAGTTCCTGGAATTTAATTCACCTCTTAAAAACTTTGCCACACATTTTATCGAAGAGTGGAATTTTATTGTCTCTGGCAGGGAGACTGAAATTAACCGAAGAATGAAAATGTATCCGAAAAATTTGCTCGGATGGATTTTCTTAAAACCAATCTCAATGCTTATGAAAAAAGCTCTCGTGAAAAATATTGAACAGTTAAACCAGGATTCCATTAAATAGTTGTAACTCTTCTCATTTAAAATTGTATTTTACTGCGGCAATTTTATAAACTGTAAATCATGAAAAGTAAAATATCTCCGAAAGTCTGGATAGTACTCTCCCTAATAATGATTGTTCAAGGGATGCTTTCCACTTTTTCATCGTATGTATACTATTTGAACACATCAAATCCTGCAGACTATTTTGATTTATTATCACAAAGAATATTAAGTTACTCATTCTGGATAATTCTTATTCCCATTATTTATCAGATCGTATCGATAGTTGTAAAAGAAAAAATTAAATTCAAAGAAGTAATAATTCTAATTGTGGCAGGGATGGTATTTGCATTTATTCATAGACTTATTGTAATATTGGATTAATGACCAGATTCTAAGCTCAAACCCTTCACCAGGTTTTTTTACAGAATTAATGGAACAGAAATATTATTTCATTTCGCTGTGTTATGACAGCTTCTTTTCATACGTACTGCTTGTAATTTTTATACAGGTTTACAGGATATCTATTTTAAGGAGAGAGGCGAAACTACAGGAAGAGACTTATAAACAGCAGCTTGTAGAAGCAGAGCTCAAAAACCTCAAAATGAAATTCCAGCCGCATTTTATTTTCAATTCGCTGCATTCAATTTCTGCAACAGCGTATAAAAATCCGGAAATTGCTGACTCGATGATTTCAAAATTAAGTGAGCTGCTTCGTCATTCAATTAATTCCTCTGAGAATAATTTTACAACAGTTGAAGAAGAAGTTCCTACTGGCAAGAAATATATAGAAATACAGAAGATGAGATTCGGAAACCGTATAGATTATACAGAGCAAGTTGATCAATTAGCACTGAAAGAAAGAATACCTTTATTTGTTATTCAACCATTGCTTGAAAACTGCATAAAACACGCTGTAGAATTAACTGATGAATGTATAAGCATAATCACTAATGTTGAATCAATTGGTGGAAGATTAGAAATTAATATCACGAATAATTTGCCGGATGGAATAAAAGAAAGTGAGAAATCTCTCGGCGAAGGAATACAGAATCTCAGAGAGAGACTTAATTACATTTACAATGGAGAATATTTGCTGGAAACGGGTATTACATCAGACAAAAAATATTCAGTAAGAATATCAATGTCCCTAAACAATGAATAATAAGATAAAAGCAATCATTATAGATGATGAACATTTATCCCGAGATAAAATCAGGATATTTGCCGAATCTAATAAGCAAATCGAAATAATCGGTGAGGGAAAAAATGTCCAAGAAGCGATTACCCTCATTAACAAATTAAATCCAGACCTTTTATTTCTCGATATAAATATGCCGGGAAAATCCGGAGTCGAATTAATTTCTGAGTTGGGGGTAAAAGCACCGTTCGTAATTTTCACAACAGCTTACAGTGACTATGCAGCAGAAGCATTCAATCTAAATGCTGTTCATTATTTACTTAAACCTTTTGATCAGCAAAAATTTAATGAAGCAGTTGAACGTGCAAGTGAAAGAATATTTGCAAAAAGATCGGGTAATATTTTTAACAGGATTAAAGAAGTTATAAACAGTGAAAGCGAAGAAATAAAATATACCGATAGGATTCCCGTAAAAGTGCAGGATAAAATTGTTCTTGTTCCTTTAAATGAAATCTATTTCATCGAAGCAGATAAGAATTATGCAGTTATAAATCTTAAGGATAAACAGTACAGAATGCGGACTACTCTAAACGATCTTGATGAAAGTTTGAATCCTGATTTGTTTATTCGTGTTCATAAAAGTTTCATCATTAACAAAAGTTACGTTCACGAACTCGAGCCAACATTCAACCAGGAATTCATTATTAAACTTACCTCAAACAAGAAAATACCAACCGGAAAAGCTTATAAGGAAAATGTGCAAAGGCTGTTGAAATAAACTTTCATCCCTGATATCAAACTGTTCGTACCTGCATTTGAATTAGTCATCCCTGAATTCTTAGTAGAATAATTTTTTAAAGCTAAGTTACCTTAAAAAAAAGGACCAATTATGCGAGTAAATATAATTTTACTACTATCATCAATAATGTTAACAACTGGTTCAGCCCAGATATTTACAAAGATTACCACAGGACCAATGGTAAATGATGGAGGTGATTCACGTGCTGTTAACTGGATTGATTATGACAATGACGGAGATGTTGACTTGTTTGTTACCAACGGACCTCAGCAGGGTGAAAATAATTTCTTTTATGAAAATAATGGTGATGGAACATTTACAAAAATTACAAACATTGCAATCACACAAGATGGAAAAGCTTCCGATGGAAGCAGTTGGGGTGATATTGATAATGATGGAGATCTTGATTTGTTTGTTGCAAACTGGTGGGGTCAACCTAATTTATTTTATCTGAATAATGGAGATAAAACTTTTACTTTCCAATCGGGAATTATTATGACAACAGAAGCAAGTCATTCTGAGACGGGATCTTGGGGAGATTATAACAATGACGGCTTTCTGGATTTATACGTCTGCAACAGTGGTGGAAATCTCAGGAACTTTCTTTATAAGAATAACGGAGATGGTACATTCACCAAACAGACTGACACATTTTTACATCAAATTTTCCCATCTCGCAGTATTGATTGGATAGATTTTAATAATGATGGATTGCAGGATATTTTTGTTACTAATGAAAATAATCAGAATGAAAATCTTTATTTGAATAATGGTGATGATACATTTTTCAATTGCCAATGTCCCGTCACTTCTTCAAAACAGTGGAAGCACTGCTGGCAGCAACTGGGAGGAATTTAATAACCACGAAGATTTCGATGTACTCCTTGTAAAATGGGGAAATCAACATAACCAGCTTTTAAGTAATGATGGAGATGGTACATTCACTATACTTAATGAGCCTCCTTTTACAACAAATATCTCCAACTCTATTGGAAGCTCAGCTTGGTGATATTGAGGAATCATGGTGATCTTGACATCATACTATCAAGAGCCTTCACTGCTCAGAAAAATGTTCATCTGCTTTATATAAATAACAACGATGGAACTTTTACAAAAAGTAATGATACTGCAGTTCAGGATTCAGGCTGGACTTATGGAGTCGCGTTCGGAGATTACGATAACGATGGCTGGCTGGATTTATTTCAAGCTCGTTGCTACGATGAAAATGAAAACAATGTGTTCTTCAATAACATTGGCGGAAGTAACAACTGGGTTATGCTGAATCTAGAAGGAGGTATTCTCTAACAAAGCTGCAATTGGTGCAATTGTAAAATTGAAATCAGTCATTTCAGGAAATTCTGTCTGGCAGATGAGAAAAGTTGCTGGACAAAATGGATATTGCGGACAAAATCTTCAAGTGCATTTTGGTTTAGGCGATGCAACTCAAATTGATTCGTTGGTGATTGAATGGCCTTCGGGTATAATTCAAAATGTTGATGGAATAAATATCAATGATTACAATTTGGTTGTTGAAGATACGAATACTGTTTCAGTTGAATGGGGATCGGATCAACCACTTGACGAATTCAAATTATTTCAGAATTATCCGAATCCTTTTAATCCAAGTACAGTAATCAGTTATCAGTTAACAGTAAGTAGTAAGGTAATACTTAAGGTTTACGATTTGATTGGCAATTTAGTCGCAACATTAGTTGACGAAGAGAAGCAACGCAGGAATTTATGAGGTTGGGTTCGATTCCCAAATCAGCAATTCCGGTGGATCCAGCAACTTACTGCCGGCAAGCAAGGCTTACCAGGCGGAATTTATTTTATTCACTGACGGCAGGATCCTTTTACGAGACAAAAAAACTGATTTTGCTTAGATGATATTTTAAGGTTTTGTAACAAAAAATATTATTTCTTCTCGATTATATCTTCAACCCAACTCAGTACAGCCATTGTAGCAGGAAAACCTATAGTTGGCAATGCGTAGCATGACTGTTTGCTTAATTTCTGCTTTTGTGCATTTGGCTTCGATAGCTTTTCGTGTATGTGAATGAACAGCCCCTTCGAATCCAGCTCCGGATGCAGATTTGCAAGTTTTATGAGTGCTCGTGTTTTTTCATTCAAAGGTCCGGCTCGGTGAACTGTCTTGTTCCGAGCTTTTTCATATTTGCTTTGGGCAACTTCCGGAAAATCTTTTTTGGAATTTCGTAAATCGTTTCTGGAAATTAGTTTCAATTGTGAGATACTCACTGATTTTATTTACCAATTTCATTTACTCAATAATAAATAATAAAAAGATGTAGATAAAAAATAACGAATTCGTTTGTATCCCTTTTTATCATTCGAGAGTTTCCAGCAGTAATTAACTATCTTCTTGAATTTTGGGAACATAGAAATAATTTCTTCTAAATCCTGGTAGTGTTCGGATTTCCTTATTTCTCACAAATTTCGGAAATAACTTCCTCATAACGGGAGCCAGCAAAGTATACCAAACAAACGTAATTATAAGCGATCTCACAAGCATTATAACTACAGACATTGCAATGTTTTCTTCCAGTTCAGGTGAAAGATAGGAAAGAATTATACCTCCTCCGGAAACAACAATAACAAGAATGCCTGTTGGACGAAGGAACCAGTTTTTTCTTTTTTCTCTTTTCTTTTCGAGGGATTTCCTCAACACTTTACATTTCAATTGATGACGGGACGATACCTTTTTAGAATGATTAATTCTTTCGAGGAAGTCTTCCGGCATAAAGTCCGATAAATAATCCCGCCGAAAGATCAGGTAGAACATACACTGCAATAATAAATACCCATAATTTATATTGGGATGATTGATGCTAAGGAATTCAAAGGATACCTGTTTGATAAAAATATCCAACGATTCCCACGAAATGTTTTTCCAAAGAGGATTGTGAGCACAATTATTTTCTGTATTCCAGAGAAAAACAAAACCAAAAGTCCGAGCATCAAAGCAGATAATCTGTAAAGCTTTTTGTGTAGAAAGTAATAATAAAAATCCCAAAACACCTTGAAGCGAAACCGCGAAATATGCTGTGAGAGGGGAGTGCGGACTTACAACAGCCTTAATTAAAACAACAATTAGTGTTGCCTTAAGTATTTCTTTACTGCTTTTTGAAAATAATGCGATGAGTGAAATAAAAAAGGACGGCTGCAGATGAAATAAATAAACCACGCAATGGAATTGTGAGTGCGTGAAGAATTCCACCGAAAGCGGCCTCACTGGAAGCCCAAAGAGCGGTTATCTTTAAAACACTGAAGCGATCTTCGGCATTCTCATCATAACTAAACATTTTATCCTGAATTGTCTGCATCGAATGAAAAATTGTTATTCTAAATATCAGAAAATGTTCACACCGAAAAAAATATATTGTATTAACCATTCTTCAAATTGAAAACATAAACTTTTTTTCTGCTCAAGTAGATTTTATGGAACTATTTGTTTAAACGTGGTGTTTTAAGGCTTGTGTTCAATAATTAACCAATTTAAAACAACGGAGGAATTATGAAAAAAATCTTAGGCTCTTTTATCTTCCTTTTGACCATCTCATCTTTAATAGCTCAACAAACAACCCGTCTCCAGGTAATACACAATGCAGCTGATCCTGTGGCTTCAGTAGTAGACGTTTATGTGAACGGTAATTTGGCTATAGATGATTTTGGTTTCAGAACTGCAACTCCTTTTATTGATATTCCGGCCAATACCTTGTTAAATATAGGAATTGCACCGGGAAATAGCGGTTCAGTTAATGATACTATCAAAAATTTTCAGGCAACTTTAAATAAGAATAAAAAGTATGTCCTGATTGCAAATGGTGTTTTAGATCCGTCACAGTTTAGTCCAAACCCAGATGGAAAAAGTATAAGTTTCACTTTATTTGCAAAAGATAACATCCGTGAACAGGGCGTTAGCTGGAATAAAGTTGATTTTATTGTAGTACACGGATCCACAGATGCACCGACAGTTGATTTTATTGCAGATTGTGTTTATTCAAGTGTAGTTACAGATATAACCCAGGAATCTAAAGAAGAATTTGTTGAAGAAGGAGATAGTTGGTTTTCCGGTGGAACCAGAATAGTTAATAATGCTTCTTATGGAGATATAACAAATTATAAAAGATTATTTCCAGACGAATATATCTTGAAAGTTACTCCTGGAAATAATAATAATATTGTTGTCGCTGAATTTGAAGCTAGATCTTAATGGGCTTGGTGGTGGTGCAGCAGTTGTATTTGCTTCAGGATTTCTAGATCCAGCAGCTAATCAGAATGGTGCAGCCTTCGGATTATTTGCAGCATTACCAAATGGAACAGTTGTAGAATTTCCTTTAGTTCAGCCAATGGCAAGATTACAGGTAATTCACAACGCAGCCGATCCAATTGCTTCTTCAGTTGATGTTTATCTGAATGGAACTTTAGCTTTAGATAATTTTGGATTTAGAACTGCTACTCCATTCATAGACGTTCCTGCTGGTGTTGTAATCAATATTGGAGTAGCTCCGGGAAATAGTGGTTCAGTAAATGATACTATAAAGAATTTTCCTGTAACTTTTGAAAATGGGAAAACTTACGTTGGTGTTGCGAATGGTGTAATTGATCCTTCGCAGTTTGCAGCAAATCCTGATGGAAGAAATATCGCGTTCACAATATTTGCAAAAGATGGTATTCGTGAAAGTGGAATGTATTCAAGCAAAGTTGATTTTGTTGTGCTTCACGGATCAACAGATGCACCGACAGTTGATGTTATTGCAAGAAATGTAGCTACACTAGTTGATAATGCAGCTTATGGAGATTTTACTGATTACATTAGAGTCCCTGCTGCTTCTTACATTTTAGATATAACTCCTGGTGACGATAACAATACGATAGTTGCATCATTCGAAGCTGATCTTTCCGGACTTGGCGGAGGTGCAGCAGTAGTATTTGCTTCGGGATTTTTGAATCCTGCTGGTAATCAAAATGGTGCTCCATTCGGTTTGTTTGCAGCTCTTCCAAATGGAACAGTTGTAGAATTTCCAGCTGTTGCTCCATTTGCAAGATTACAGGTAATTCACAATGCAGCTGACCCGATTGCTTCAGCTGTTGACGTATACTTAAATGGAACTTTAGCTTTAGATAACTTTGCTTTCAGAACAGCTACTCCATTTATTGATGTTCCTGCAGGTGTTGATATAAACATAGGTGTTGCACCTGGTAATAGTGGGTCTGTAAACGATACAATTAAAAACTTTGTCGTAAACTTTGCTAATGGTGGAACATATATCGCAGTTGCAAACGGTGTAGCTGATCCTTCAGGCTTCGCTCCAAATCCGAATGGAAGAGATATCTCTTTCACGTTATTTGCAAAAGCTGACGCAAGGGAAACAGCACAAAATAATAATAAAGTTGATTTGTTTGCAGTTCATGGTTCTACTGATGCACCGACTGTTAACATTTTTGGACTTGGAATTTACTTAACCAATGTTTCTTATGGCGATCTCAGCAGTTATGTTTCAGTTCCTGCCTGGAGAAACTGGATTGTGATCACAATCTCCATGGCCGAATTTCTCAGTGGTTGGAATATGGAATGGCTGACTTAAGAGGTCTAGGTGGAAACTCTGCAGTTGTTTTTGCTTCAGGTTTCTTAGATCCTTCAGCAAATCAGAATGGAGAATCTTTCGGTTTATTTGCTGCTTTGGCAAATGGAACTGTTGTTGAATTACCGCAGCTATATGGTGATGAAGCTCAGAATGCATTGAATAAAGTTATGGATGAAAATAATGAACAAGTTTCTGTAGTCAGTGATATTAGTTTAGAGCAGAATTATCCGAATCCATTCAATCCATCAACATCAATTAAATTCACCGTTCCTACAAGTGAATTTGTTTCACTTAAAGTCTATGATGTACTTGGTAATGAAGTGGCTACCTTGGTAAATGAACAAAAAGCTCCTGGAACATATGAAGTAAGATTCAACGCTGGAAATCTGGCGAGTGGAGTTTATGTTTATAAAATACAAGCAGGTAACTTTACTCAGACAAGAAAACTAATGTTGATGAAATAAAATCGTCGTTATAATTTATATTTAAGCCCTCATTCATTGAGGGCTTTTTTGTATTAATTCCAAAACACGCTTGACTCTTATCTGAAAAATTATAGATTGTAAGTGGAAATAAAATAATTGTCGGGGAAGAATCTAATCTTCTCACCTTACTCTGCTGCCTTAATAGATTCTTTTCCAAATGTAATTATTAAATCTATCAGGAGGTTGCCATGAAAAGGTTAATCATTCCATTTCTTATAACCACACTAATGTCCTTTAGTAGCTGCACGGGATAATCAAATTAGTCTGGAAGCTGAAAGAGCCGAAGTATTAAAAGTTCTGGATAATTTTAATCAGGCTCACGAAAACAGAGATCTTGAACTTCTGCTGACTTGCTTTTCCGAAAAACCAGATATAATCATCCTTGGTACAGATGAAAATGAACTCTGGGTTGATAAGAGCTCTATGGGTGAAAGTCAGAAAAAAGCTTATGAGACTTTCAGTACTGTAAGGCTCTCTGTGCGGGATAAAATGTTAAAGATGTGTCGAAGTGGTGCTCAGGCCTGGTTTTACATGAAAGTTAACTGGTATGTTGAATCGGAAGGAAAGCAATTTACCTTTAGTGGAATAAGAACAACAGGTGTACTGGAAAAAGAAAATGATCTATGGCAGATTGTCCAGCTTCATACATCAATGCCGGTTACTGGTCAGGCAGTGAAATATTAATAGTGAGTTGAATTGATAGTTCACTTAATTGAACTCTCGAACGAATACCTGATTTTAGTCGAATTATTTGTGTGACTTTCTTTTGAAGATAGTGTTATCTTGACTAAATGGTCAGAATTCACCACGCTTAGTTTTCTTTTGAATCTTCGCATACTTATATTTGCCTCAACTTTCAAAAATAGTATATCCATAACTTATGCAAAAACAATATGATATAGCAATTCTCGGAGGAGGTCCTGGCGGATATGTGGCAGCAATTCGTGCTGGCCAATTAGGTTTTAAGACAGTAGTTATTGACAAAGATAACTGGGGGGGATATGTCTTAACTGGGGTTGTATTCCGACGAAATCTCTCCTAAAAAATGCTGAGATGTTTGATAACCTAAAACATCACGGCGATGATTTTGGAATAAAAGTCTCGGGATTGGATTTCGATTTCAACCGGATTATAAAAAGAAGCAGGGACATTTCTGATCGTATTTCCAAAAACGTCGAACTTCTGATCAAAAAAAATAAAGTTGACCGAATAAGAGGATTCGGAAAACTTACTTCAAAGAATACAATAGAAATCTCGGATGAAAAAGGAAAAGTAATTGAATCAGTAAAAGCAGAAAAAATAATAATTGCAACTGGTGCCCGTCCGAGAAACTTGCCATCAATTCCAGTAGATAAGAAAAATATTATCACCAGCACTGAAGCAATGAGCCTTGAAAAGCAGCCGAAAGATTTAATTGTGATTGGTGCAGGTGCAATCGGTATTGAGTTTGCGTATTTCTATGCAACTCTGGGTACAAAAGTTACTGTTATTGAAATGCTAAAGCACATTCTACCTATTGAAGATGAGGAAGTATCTGTTGCATTAGAAAAGAATTTCAAAAAAAGAGGAATTGATATCTTAACAAGCGCTACTGTTGAAAAAGCTGAAGTCAAAGGTAACAAGGTTAATGTTACGGTAAATATAAATGGAGAAAAGAAAGTTATCAGCGCTGACAAAGTATTGAATGCGATTGGAGTTATTGGAAATGTAGAAAGAATTGGATTAGAAGAATTAGGTATTCAAATCGAAAAAAATCACATCAAAGTAAACAAAGAAACCTATGAGACCAATATTCCTGGAATTTTTGCAATTGGTGATGTGATTGGTCCACCATGGTTGGCTCACGTCGCATCCGCAGAAGGAATCCATTGTGTCGAACGCATTAAAGGAATTAACAATCCTGCAATTAATTACGATAATATTCCCGGATGCACTTACTGTCAACCTCAGGTTGCAAGTGTCGGTTTGACTGAAGCAAAGGCAAAAGAGAAAGGATATGATATCAAAGTTGGAAAGTTTCCATTTATGGCAAGTGGTAAAGCTTTTGCAATCGGTGAGCGCGAAGGTTTTGTTAAGATGATATTTGATGTTAAGTATGGCGAAATTCTTGGTGCACACATTATCGGAAGTGAAGCAACTGAGATGATTGCCGAAGTTACGCTAGCCCGCTCACTTGAAGCAACAGGTGAATCAATAATAAAAACCATTCATGCACATCCAACTCTATCGGAATCCATAATGGAAGCTGCAGCACAAGCTTATGGTGAAGCGATTCACATCTGATGGAAGATGTATGATGGAAAATGGTAGATGGAAAAAGAAAACTCTAACATATTGTGATTTAGGATTTATTGATTACAAAGAAGCCTGGGACTTACAGCAGGATATTCATTCAAAAAGGGTCTCAAATGAAGTTGAAGATTTTCTTTTTCTTCTTGAGCATCCGAATACTTATACTTTAGGCAAAACAGCTCATAAAGAAAATTTAAAAGGTTCGGAAGAGTATTTAAAAGAAAATAACATCTCAGTTTATGATATTGATCGCGGAGGTGATATAACTTATCACGGTCCCGGTCAAATTGTTGGTTATCCAATAATTGATTTGAACAATTGGTTCAAAGACACTCACAAATATTTAAGAGCACTGGAAGAAGTAATTATTAAAACTTGCTATGATTACGGATTGAATTGTGAAAGAAATCCAAAACATACAGGCGTTTGGATCGGTGATAGAAAAAAATTGCTGCTATTGGAATTAAAGTAAGCAGATGGATAACGATGCACGGTTTCGCTTTTAATGTTAATACCGATCTTAATTTATTTAATGGAATTATTCCCTGCGGGATTCAAGATAAATCAGTGACATCATTGAGCAAGGAATTAAATAGTGAGATTAGTATCCGGGAAGTCAAAGATAAATTATTGAATAACTTCTCTAATTTTTTCAATTACAACAAAGTAATTACCAAGCAAAGAGAAGAAGTAATACAAACAAGTTTTACAACCACTTATTAAAAAGGTTTTTCTATGGCTAAGAAAAATGCAAATCATATTGTTGAGACCGAAAAAAAAATCCGGTAACAAAGAAAAACCTACAAACGGAAAAAATATTAAGGCTGACTCAAATAAAAATGTGATGGGATTTGAAAAAAAACAGCTAGTAGAAATTATGAAAATGATGATTCGTTCAAGAATCATCGACAACAAAGCTATGCGTTTACTCAAGCAAGGCAAAACATTTTTTCACATTGCTGCAGAAGGTCACGAAGCGGTTCAAATGGCAATAGGAATGCATCTCGATCCAAAAAAAGATTGGCTCTTTCCATATTATCGGGATCTCGGAACAATGCTTATGTCTGGCATTACACCCGAAGAAGTTTTCCTCGGGACATTTGCTAAAGCTACTGATCCTGCCAGCGGCGGAAGACAGCTTCCGGTTCATTGGGGAATGATAAATGCTCAGATACCTTCACAATCAAGCCCGACAGGTTCCCAGTTTCTGCAGGCTGTCGGAACTGCACTTGCATCCAGAAGAAAAGGAATTAAAAATGTTTCTTATGTGAGCAGTGGTGAAGGAACTACAAGTCAAGGAGAATTTCACGAAGCAGTAAACTGGGCAAGCAGAGAAAAATTGCCTGTACTTTTTGTAATTCAGAATAACAGATATGCTATCTCAGTTCCTGTTGAACATCAGACTGCAGGTAAAGACGGATCCGTCGCTGAGATGATGGGAGGTTTTTATAATTTATATCGTAAGCGAATTGATGGAACAGATTTTTTTGAATCTTATTCAGAGTTAAAGGAAGCTATTGATTATATAAAAAGTGGCAAAGGTCCTGCTCTGATTGAGGCAAATGTTGTGAGATTGCAATCTCATTCATCTTCTGATGATCAGAGAAAATACAGAGATCATTCTGAACTTGAAAAAGACAAAGAAGAAGATCCGATTGAAAAATTTGTTGCAAGGTTGAAGAAAGAAGGTATGTTGAGTGATGATGATTATCAAAAAATCCGGAAAGAGATAAATGAAGAAATAGATGAAGCTGCTGACAGGGCTTTCAAAGCTGCTGATCCTGATCCGAAAGATGCAGCACGATATGTTTATGATGAAAGCGGGTTGAAAGAATCTTTGGATTATGAAAAGAATGTTCCTGCAGGAGAGAAGATTGTGATGGTTGATGCAATAAACCATGGACTTCACGAGGAGATGAAAAAAAATAAAGATATGTACATCTTTGGTGAAGACATAGCAGATATGAAAGGCGGAGTATTTACTGCTACAAAAGGATTGTCAACAAATTTTGGTGATGAAAGAGTCTTCAACTCACCACTTGCTGAAGCCAGCATTCTGGGAGTAGCAAACGGAATGGCATTGGCAGGATTAAAACCTGTTGTTGAAATTCAATTTGGTGATTATATCTGGCCGGCATTTATGCAGATGAAAAATGAAACTGCTTCAATGCGCTATCGTTCAAACAATGCCTGGTCAACACCGGTTGTGGTTCGTGTTGCTGTTGGTGGTTATATTCACGGCGGACTTTGTCACAGTCAGAATATAGAATCAATTTACGCACACGTTCCCGGAATATTTATAGCTTATCCAAGTAACGCTGCAGATGCAAAAGGATTACTAAAAACAGCCTGCCGAATAAATGATCCTGTTCTTTTCTGTGAGCATAAAGGACTTTACAGACAAAGTTTTGCCATCTCACCCGAACCTGATGATGATTATCTTCTCCCGTTCGGAAAAGCCAAAGTTGTTAAGGAAGGAAATGATATTTCAGTTGTTTCATACGGAGTTTCAATGTGGGATTCAGTTTTTGCTGCAAAAAAGTTAGAAGCAGAATTCGGTTATTCAGTTGAAGTGATAGATATCAGAACGATTATTCCACTTGATGAAGAAACAATTTTCAGATCGGTTAAGAAAACAAATAAAGTTATCGTAATCCACGAAGATACTTTAACAGGAGGATTCGGTGCCGAGATTGCTTCAAGAATTGCAGATAATTGTTTTCAATATCTTGATGGACCTGTTAAAAGAATTGCGGCATTAGATGCACATATTCCTTATGCACCGATTTTAGAGAGTGAAGTTTTGCCATCGAGATAGCAGATCTATTATGGTATTAAAGAGTTGATTGAATATTAGTGAGAAGGTTAAGGCGAAGGCGAAGGCTATGGATATTTCAGATTTTAATGAATATGTCTGTTTGGAAAAAGTCAATTGAATTGCTTCTAAAAATCTATGATAAACAAAATCATTTCCTTCTGATGAAAGATTTGGATTGATAAGTGATATGCGTCGTGCGCAAATCTATCTCTCATAATTTCGCTGAAGGATTTGGAAGATTTGAACCCGCGCGATAAAACAAGATTTTATAAAATCTTCGCGTGGAAGTGGTTACGAGCTGATGAGCCAGAGTTTTGTTTCATTTAAGTTGGTTACATGAAGAAAAAACTGTATTGGATAAAATCTAGTTGACACACCAAATAGTAAATGAATTAACAGCATTAATAATTTCATTAGAAAAGAAAGCGACAGCAGATGACTTAGAATTTCTGCCTTGCCTCAGCCTATGCCTCAAGGAGATTAGGATGGATATAATCATGCCCAAAATGGGTGAAAGTGTAAACGAAGGAACCATTATCAAATGGCATAAGAAAGCTGGTGACAGTGTTAAGCAGGATGAAATAATTTTTGAGATCAGCACCGATAAAGTTGATACGGAAATACCTTCACCAGCAGAAGGAGTTCTGAAAGAAATAAGAGTTAAAGAAGGTGATACTGTTGAAGTCGGAACAGTCGTTGCGGTTATTGATGACGGCAGTAGTCCAGCAGAATCTGTTGTCTCAGAAAAAAAGGTTGAAGAAAAAGTGACTGAAGAAAAACCAGTCATTGAAAATAAAGTCGTTGAACAGCCTGCGTCATCTGCAGGACTGGTTGAAATTGAAATGCCAAAGATGGGTGAGTCGGTAATGGAAGGGACGATTATCAAGTGGTATAAAAAAGTTGGCGATAAAGATAAAGAAGGACGAAACGATATTTGAGATAAGTACTGATAAAGTTGATACTGAAATTCCTTCTCCTGTAGAAGGAACTCTTGCTGAAATATTAATTGGTGAACAGGAAACTGTTTCGGTTGGAACAATTGTCGCTAAAATCTCAACTGGGGCAGGAACATTTGTCGAATCAAAAAAAGAAGTTGTTAGTGAAAAGAAAGTTGAAGTCCCAGAACCAACTTCGATGCATGAGAATTTCGCAAAAGCTGAATTGGTGGAAAGAGAAAAGATGAAAGGAGAGGGAAGTGGATTTTATTCACCACTAGTTTTAAGTATTGCAGAAAAAGAAAATGTGAACTTCGATGAGTTGAAGAAAATTAGTGGAACTGGTCTGCAGGGCAGAGTAACGAAGAAAGATGTTCTATCCTATCTGGAAAAGAGAAAAACTCAGAAGATCACAACTCCTCAGCCTGTTGATCAAAAGAAAGATAAAGTTGCTGCTGCACCATCACCATCTTTTATTCCTTCCGAAGTTAAAACTGTTTCTTCCGATGCTGGTATTGAGAGAATCCCGATGGATAATATCAGGCAGAAAATAATGGATCATATGGTTGCGAGCCGTGATACTTCTGGGCATGTAATGTCAATGATTGAAATTGATATGACGAGAGCACATAATTTTATTCAGGAAAAGAAAAGAAGAGATTCAGCAGAATTATGGTGTGAAGTTGACTTATATGGCATTCATTGCTCAGGCGTGTGTGAAGGCAATTAAAGCCTATCCATTGATTAATTCCACACTTGATGGAAGTACGATCCTCCAAAAATCATTTGTGAATCTTGGAATAGCCGTTGCAATTGAACCAACTGGTTTGATCGTTCCGAATATCAAAGGTGCTGAGCAGTTAAATCTGATTGGATTAGCAAAAGCAATTAATGATCTCGCATACAAATCAAGAAATAAAAAATTAATACCGGATGATATTTCCGGTGGAACATTTACAATAACAAATTATGGTGTCTTCGGAACTGTCTTCGGAACTCCGATTATCAATCAACCGGAAGTCGCAATACTTGGAGTTGGTGCAGTTGTTAAACGAGCAGTTGTGGTTAACGTTGATGGTTCTGATTCAATTGCAGTAAGACCTGTAATGGCATTAACTCTTTCGCACGATCACAGGTTGATTGATGGAATGCTCGGTGGTATGTTCCTGAAACATTTGAAAGAAACATTAGAAAATTTTGATCCGACAAATATTTAACAAATGTCATTGCGAGTCAGGCAATTGCCTGACGAAGCAATCTCGATTATAAATTAAAGATCACTTCTCCCGACTGATGTCGGGATCGTGATGACAATAAAAAAGAATTATGATTAACCAACACCAAAAAGCATTCAAAGAGCAGATAGAAAAATCTAAAGTTCCTCTTGGGAAAAGACCGGATTGGCTGAAAGTAAAACTTCCGACTGGTGATAACTTTTCTGACGTTCGGAATTTAATGCGTGAGAAAAAACTTAACACAGTTTGCGAAGAAGCAAAATGTCCGAACATAGCGAATGCTGGAATCATCGTACTGCAACTTTTATGATTCTTGGTGATACATGCACACGAAGTTGCGGCTTCTGTAATGTTAAATTAGGAATGCCAACTGAACTTGATCTTGATGAACCACGAAGAGTTGTTGATGCAATCAAACAGTTGAATCTTCGTCACGCAGTTATTACTTCTGTTAACAGAGATGAGCTTGAAGATGGTGGTGCATCTATATTTAAAGAATGTGTACGATTATTAAGAGAAGAAAAACCTGATTGCACAGTCGAAATATTTAATTCCAGACTTTTAAAGGTGATGAAAAAGCATTTGAAATCGATAATGCAGTACCCTCCGGATATTCTCAATCATAATCTCGAAACTGTAAAAGATTATATCATGCAGTACGACCACAAGCAAAGTACGAAAGAAGTTTGAATCTAATTAAATGGTTCAAAGCTAAAGGACTAAGGACAAAAAGCGGAATTATGGTTGGTATAGGTGAGAAGACAGAAGAAGTTTTAGAGTTGATGAAAGATTTATACAATCACGGATGCGAAATAATGACAATCGGACAATATCTTCAACCAACAAAAGTTCATTTACCGGTTGATAGATTTGTTACTCCGGAAGAATTCAGAATGTACAAAGAAGAAGGTTTGAAAATGGGATTTAAAGTAGTTGAGTCCTCGCCATTGGTACGTAGCTCCTACCACGCAGACCAGCACGCAAGAGAATTATTTTAATAATTAATATAATTGTAGTCGCAGACTTTATGTCTGCGATAATTTAATATTGATTTCTTGGACATAAAGGCCGAGACAACAATTAAGACAAATGAAACCATTCAGGTATCCATATCGCGAAAAGAAACATAGATTTGATTCTGATCTTTATATCGGACGCATACTTGTTTCCTTTACGCTCTGTGTAAAAGATAGGAAAGAACTATTCAATGATGAAAAGATATTTATTCAATTTGAATCTGTTTTGTTAAAAGAGTTGGCCGAAGGTGATTGTTCGGCTTATGTTTATTTATCTATGCCCGATCACGCGCATTTAGTTATATATGGAAATGATATCTTACAGATATCAAAAAATGTTTAGAAATGTTCAAAAAGAAAACAGGTTTTTGGCTCTATAAAAATAAACCAGATTACAAATGGCAAAAAGATTATTACGATCATATTTTGAGAAAAGAAGAAGATCTTGAAACACTAATAAAATATATTTTAAATAATCCTGTTAGAATTGGTCTGGTGGAGAATTGGAAGTTATATAAATTCAAAGGGTCAACAGTTTATAATTTAGATGAATGGGAATGAATTGCTTTTCTCGGACATAAAGTCCGAGACTACATATTCAAGAGCACGCAAGAGATATTTTTTAAATAAACAACAAAACAAAAAAAAACTAAGGAGGATCTATGGCTGATAAAAAAGTGATTGCTGTACTTGGTGCAACAGGTGCACAGGGCGGCGGATTGGTTCGGGCAATTATGGCTGATAAGTCAGGGGAATTTTCTGCACGAGCACTTACCCGCGATGTTAATTCCGATAAAGCAAAAGCATTAAAAAATCTTGGTGCAGAGGTAGTTGCTTATAATGTAGATGACTACGAAAGTTTGAAAGCTGCATTTAAAGGTGCTTATGGTGTTTTTGCCGTAACATTTTTCTGGGAACATTTTTCTGCTGAAAAAGAAATGGAGGAAGCAAAGTTGATTGCTAAAGCTGCAAAGGAAACAAACATAAAACATGTTATTTGGTCAACTCTTGAAGATACTCGCAACTGGATTCCATTAAGTGATAACAGGATGCCAACTCTTCAGGGTAATTACAAAGTCCCTCACTTCGATGGTAAAGGCGAAGCGGAGAAATATTTTACTGAACAAAATCTTCCTGTGACTTTTTTGTTGACTTCGGCATACTGGGAAAATATGATTTATTTTGGATGGGGTCCGACACGAGGACAGGATGGTAAGTTAGCACTTAATTTTCCGATGGGAGATAAAAAACTTCCAGCCATTGGTGTTGAAGACATTGGTAAATCTGCTTATGCAATTTTTAAAAGAGGAAATGAATTTATTGGAAAGAAAATAGGAATTGCGGGTGAACATCTTTCCGGAAAACAAATGGCTGAATCACTTACAAAAGCTCTCGGTGAGGAAGTTGTTTATAATGCGGTTCCATTTGATGTTTACCGCAAATTTGATTTCCCGGGTGCTGATGATGTTGGAAATATGTTCCAGTTCAAGCACGACTTTGAAGAAGACTATTGCGGTGCAAGGGATTTAAAGTTTTCCAAATCACTCAACCCTGAATTGAAAAACTTTGATGAATGGTTGAAAGAAAACGCCAAGAAAATTCCTTTAAGATAACTCACTGTTGAGTAATTATATTGATTTAAATAATAAGCCGGGATGAAAGTCCTGGCTTTTTTATGTAACTTTCAGTATCAAAAATCAAAGATATTATGGAAAAATTTCTTTTTACTTTAGACTTTATTCTTTCATCTTTCACTTTCAGCCAATCCCAATTCCAACAATTCATAGATCACGTTAACTCTCTTGGTGATCCTGCGGTAAAGCAAGCTGCAGTTGATAGTTTTATGACTTATGCAAGAACGGTCGGTATTCCTTTTATAGAAGATTCAACAGCAAATTTTATTTATCTGGGGAATCCAAATTCCAGTTTCTGTTCCAGGTGATTTTAATGGATGGAAGTGTCAACAGCCTGGCCAATGACCAAACTAAGCCAAACAAACTTTTGGTATAGATCAGAAAATTTTGAACTGGATGCACGGCTTGATTATAAATTTGTTCTTAAATGGCAGCAACTGGATACTTGATCCTGAAAATCCAAATACCTGTCAGGGAGGATTCGGACCAAACTCAGAACTTTCAATGCCTTTGTATGTTCAGCCCTGGGAAATAAATTACAACCCTAACATTGCTCACGGAACAGTTGTAGCAAAAACAATTTTCAGTACAAATGTTGGAACGAATTATCATGTTAAATATTTATTTGCCACCCGGATATGATTCGCTTTCTTCAACGACTTATCCGACTGTTTATTTTCAGGATGGTTCAGAGTATATCAGTCTTGGCAAAGCGGTGAATGTATTTGACAACTTACTGGACAGTTCAAAGATTCAACCAGTAATTGGTGTGTTCGTAAAACCAAACAACCGTAATGTAGAATACGCCGGTTCATTAAGAAATCAATACAGATTATTTTTTGTGAATGAGCTTGTTCCTTATATCGATGCGAATTATCAAACCAAAGTTGATCCAAAAGAGAGATTAGTTCTTGGTGATTCATACGGAGGGAATATTTCTGCGCTCATCAGCTATAATCATCCTGAAGTTTTTGGATTGTGCGGACTTCATTCAGGAGCATTGCAGCCTAATGGCTACTGAAGCTTATAATCTGATTGTAAATGGTCCGGTGAAAGATATTAAATGGAGTTCTATTTGGGGAACTTATGAAGGAAGTCTTACTCAGAATATGAATTCTTTAAAAGACTTTCTTATTGGTGCTAATTATGAACTTGATTGGCTGGAAAGACCGGAAGGGCATAGCTGGGGTTTGTGGCGTGCATCAATAGATAGAATGTTAATCTATTTCTTCCCTGATAATTCAAGTGATGTAATTGCTGAAGATTTGAATCCCTCTGATTTTATTCTCTATCAGAACTACCCAAATCCGTTTAATCCAAGCACAATAATCAGTTGGCAGTCAGCGGTAGGCAGTTGGCAAACATTGAAAATTTTCGATTTACTTGGAAATGAAATTGCAACACTTATAAATGAATACAAAACCTGCTGGAACTTATGAAGTTGAATTTTCCAACCAACGGAGAACTAACATCAGGAATCGTATTTCTATCAGCTTAGGGTTGGAAAGCATTTTTGAGACTAAGAAAATGATACTCTTTAAAGTAAATCTCATTCGAGTCGGAATAATTTCTTAACATTTTCTTTATTTACTCACATTTATTTTATTTGTATTTTGCAACTGTGTTTATAAACCACTCGGATAATTAAAAGACTTTTCTACTATTTTATTTAATGAAATTTATTTATCGGATATTATATCTATCCCTGCTTCTCTGTGCTTTCGCCTACAGTCAAGGTGATAAGGAGAGAGCATTCCCCAAAATTCTTGACGATGATAATAGCAAGTACCACCAATATTGGCAACATTGGAATTACAGTTACAAACTTTGGTACTTATGGACATGGTTTTGTTCTTTGGCCCGAACAGCCAAGCTGTCAATATCCCTTAGGAAGTGGAATTGAACATCTTTTTGATGGCGGACTTTATGTCGGTGTAGATGATCATTCAGTGGTAGTGGAGTCGGACCTTTTGTTACAACTGGTGCTGTAGACGCTGCTTCTGTTTCTGCAAGAGGAGGAGGATTTGAGTTCACTAATTCCTCTGGAAGCTTTGTGAAAGAGCGATCCTCACTTTTCGATTCTAGATTTTTGAGTCCCTTCTGCTATTTCTCATCAGGATTTTTTGATGGATTTCACAGATACTAACACTGTATTCCTGAATGGCGGAGCCAATCATTGGATCACGATCCCTCTTGGAATTTCTGTTCATCAGGAAACATATGCCTGGAATTTTCCTTTCGCAAACTTCTTTGTGATTTTTAATTATTGGATAAAAAATGTCAGCAATAGGAATATTGATAGTGTTTTTATTGGTATGTGGACTGACGCGGTTGTACGTAACACAAATATTACCGGCAGACCTTCCGGTAGTGCATTCTTTAATAAAGGCGGTGATGGATATAACGATTCAATTAAAATTGCATACGAGTTTGATGCTGCAGGTGACCTTGGTTTTAGCGATAGTTATCTCGGCGTTCTTTATTGTGGTTCTGAGCCAAGCTTACCTCAAAAATATCCTGTTAGTTTAATTGATTCAATACCATCTGTGAATTTTGTTACCTGGCAATTCAGGAATACTGATGATCCGGATTTTTTTGCACCACAGAATGATTTTGATCGATATGGAAAAATGAGAGGTTACTTTGGCGGAACCAGTAGACTGGAAAGACGGAATAACTCCTGAACAAATAAAAACACCTTCAAACAGATCAATCTTAATTACAAACGGTCACTTCCCAACAATAGCTCCCGGTGATTCAATTAATGTTGTGTTCGCAATAGTTTGCGCGAAAAAGTTTGGACCTGATCCTGCCAATCTTGATACTGAAGAACAAAAAACAAATTTATACATCAATGCTGATTGGGCACTTCGTGCATATCATGGGGAAGATAAAAACAGAAATGGAATTCTTGATCTTGGTGAAGACCTTGATGGTAATGGAAAAATAACCCGATATATTTTACCAGCACCTCCGATTGTGCCAATAGTAAAAGTTATTCCGAAAGACAGGGAAGTGGAAATCTACTGGGACAAGAGAGCTGAGTTTTCTATTGATCCGATTTCCGGCAAGCAAGATTTTGAAGGTTATAAAATCTATAGAACTCAGGCAGGATTTGATCTTAACAGAAGGTGGTCAGGATATTATTCAATTCATTAGTCACTACTTGCTCAATTCGACAGTGCTGCTAAGGAGTATTGAATTTGATACTGGATTTGAATTTGTAGACTTAGATGACCCTGTAACTTTTCCGGGCGATACAATTCAATATCACTATAAATATGTCTTGACAAATCTTATTGAATGGCTGGCAATATCTTATTTGCGGTAGTCAGCATTTGATGAAGGCGATCCGGCAAATAATCTCTGATATCTTGATCATCAAGTCCATTAGCAAACTTTCGAAAGAATTCTTCCCGGAACAGCTTCGACAGAGGATCCGGATATACAAATCGGAGTTTACCCAAATCCTTATTATGGAAATGCAATCTGGGATGGAAGTTCTGAACGACTGCGGAAAATTTATTTCTTTAATTTACCTTCGGATTGCGAAATAACAATTTATACTCTTTCCGGTGATATTGTAAAAAGAATTCAGCACGCATCGACCAGTAACAGTTCAGAGGTAAGATGGTTTGAAACTTATGCACCGGATGGTAAACAAAAATTTGCCGGAGGTGAGCATGCCTGGGACCTCCTAACAGATAATGAACAAGCAATTGCAACAGGGATGTACTTATTCACCGTAAAGAACAATAATAACGGTGATATAAAAACAGGAAAATTTTTAGTAATCAAATAAAAAGGAGTATGTAAAATGAAAAAAACTTTGTCAGTTGTGGTATTATCCTTCATTTGTTTTGTCTCGCTTAATTTTGCGCAGAACTTGGTAACAATTGAAGATATTCAGTACTTATCTGATTCTGTCTTAATTAATTTTGGTGATCAGCCTTCACCATTAAATGGACAGACTGTAAAAGTAAGAGGTATTGTAATGTCTAGCCCTTTAGTTGATCCGCAGACAGACAGACGACCAATTATGTGGGCTGGAACAAGATGGGTTACCTATCTGCAAGATCCTGATGGACAGGTTTACCCACGTTTTGATGGGTTAAATGTTATACAACAGGATACCACCGGTGCAAACCAAGGCACCTTCTTTGATTTAATTGATACAGCACAAGTTGTTGAGATCACTCTAACTGTCAATGAATATTCAGAATTACAACAACTACAAGGTGATGTTACTTCTAACACCCAGTTACACCGTGTATAAATTTATTCAGCAATTACCCGAAAGACCGGATCCTATTGAACTTGATATTTCTGATTTTATGACCAGTGGTATATGAATCCATTGGCATGAAAGATATGAAGGAGATGTATGTAATATCTCAAGAGATGTTGTAACTAGTGATCGTAATTCAAGCATAGCAGGAACATTTAGAATAAATGATATCACAGGGCAACTATATTTTTATGTATGATCAATCTGGTTACTTTACGAAGAGAGCCCACAGATTAACAGGTTTAACAACTTATGATGCTCCTGTTGATGGAACAGTTCTTAGTCATATTCGTGGTGCTATACAAACGTGGACTACTGGTTATCGTATCACTCCGATTTATCCGGGCGATATTGGCGAAGTGACAGTTACTCCTCCAAGTATCAGCTCCTTAAACAAGAAATCTAGCACAGGTTATGACAAATCAATCTAGTTAGACCATTAACACAAATTATAGAGGATTTGATGGCAGTGTGGATTCAGTAAAACTATATTATAGAATTGATGGAGGATGCTTATTCAGCCATCGTTATGACTATCGTGATGCGGGACATTTATACCGCAAACATTCCCGGTGTTAATAGTGATTCAGCTCTTGGTTGATTTTTATATCTGGTCATAAAGATAATGAGGGTAATGTTTCATACTTTGCCTCCGAACATTTCGAATGTTCAGGTATTTTTATCTTGTGCTTAATCGGAATGTAACTATCCAGGATCTTCAGTATAATCCTTTCGGATGCAGATGTAGTGGATATACGATGGTTACAGGAGTAGCTCGATAGCTGGGATCGTAACTGCAGACACAACTGATTTTCCTGCACAGAATCATTGCACTACAGAATTTATATGCAGAATGGTGAAGGACCATGGAGTGGTATTTGGTTAAGCAGTGGTCCTAGTGGTAGTTCAGTCAGAGGATTTGCAGAAAGGTCAGAATTGAAGTTAGGTAGACGGATTAATTGTAATCTTGAGATAATCCTAGAAATCCAACTGTTAATAATTACTATAATAGACAGTACAACTTCAGTTGTAATCAATTCATCTGGTAATCCTGTTCCTACACCTGAAGTCCTACAAACAAACACCATTGGAACATCTGGTAATGGAGTTGTGGCGAAAGAACAATGGGAGAGTGTTTTATTAAGATATAATAATTTAACAGTCATAAATGAAAATGCAGACTTCCCGAGTAATTTTGGTGAGATGTTAGTTAGTGATGGCAGTGGGAATACTCGCGTGGAATTAGAAGACGGAAGACATGATTACCATAATCTTTCAGATCCAACTCGACTCTATTATGTAAAAACCGGAAGCTCGATTCGATGCATTGCAGGGTGTTCTTTATTATTCTTTTTGGCAATTACAAACTTGTTCCAAGAAATAATAACGACTTTATTGGATACAATCCGGTTAGTGTTGAAAATGAAGGAACGATTCCAACTGAGTATTCTCTTTCACAAAATTATCCGAATCCGTTCAACCCATCCACGAAGATTAATTTTTCACTTCCATTTGAATCGAATGTGAAGCTGAGCATATTCAATATACTCGGTCAGGAAGTTAAAGTGCTGGTTGATAACCAAGTTCAGCCTGTTGGAAGCTACAACTTAACTTTTGATGCACGCGATCTTACCATCAGGAATTTATTTTTATAGATTGACTGCTTCTGGAGTTGGAGAAGGCAGCCGAAATTTTGTTGATGTTAAAAAGATGATGTTAATCAAATAATTATTTTAGGAACCCTCTTTATCAGGAAGAGGGTTCTTTTTTACTATTAAGCAGGACAATGTCTGATAAAAAATATTTACTAATAATTCTTTCTATTGTTGTAACCGCACTGATCTACTCATGCAAAGAGGAAATTGTCGGTGTTCGGAACAATAATCAACCTCCGGAGACGAGTGTTACACTGTATCCTGACAGTGTAATAATTCCTCAGCAAACCAGACTTTTAGTTAGCTGGTGGGGTGATGATCCTGATGGATTAATTGTTGGTTTTTATTTCAGATGGGATGATGAAGCATGGCAGTTTACTACAAGTAATGATAGCCTTTTCGCACTCCAAATCGGTGCTACTGATACCACCTTTAAATTTAATGTGGCAGCAGCAGATGCCGAAGGTAACGGAAGGTATGATAGTCAGATACTGCAAAACAATATTGATTTTGGACATGAACCTTTCATAGATAAGAATGGAAATGGCGTCTGGGACAATAGCGAAAAATATTATGATATTGGATTAATGACAATCCTACACCTGCAGAATTTTTCTTCCCGCTAAAAAATTCATCGCCGACAATTGAATGGAATGAGTTAAGTTTCCTCCCGGATACTTCTTTCCCTGTAATGTCTTTTGGATGGATAGCTGATGATATCGATGGAATAGAATCAATTTTAATAAATTAATATTCATGCTCAATGATACTTCAAATAACGAAAATATTATTTCGCTTGATGGAAGTGTAAGAACAGTAACATTACGTACGAATGAATTCAGTTCTCCAAATCCTTTAATGGAAATACTAATTGAAGGTCAGGAGAATAACATTAATCCTGAAAAATTACCCGGGTTAGTATTTGATGATTTGAATTATTTCTATGTTCAGGCTGAAGATATTTCCGGCAGCCAAATCCAAATTTATTAGACTTCCCGGTGACGATCCACAGCAGATTATTGGTACGTTAAAGAAACCAGTGAGTAATTTCTTGATAATTGATGATTATGCTACCTAGATAATGCTGTCTTAGTTTTATGCTGCAATGTTCGATAGTCTTGGATTATCAGGAAACTATGATATTTATGATATTCAAACTCAGGAACCTCCTTTTAAAAATGTAACATTCCTTGAAACAATAAAATTATTTGATTATCTCTTCTGGTATACTGATAACAATCCTTCAATTGATTTAGCATCATTCTCAACACAAAAGTATTTGAGTCAGGGAGGAAAAGTTGCATTCTCGATGCAGTTTCCGCAGACTGTTGATCCTGTAGAACTGCAAGGTTTTATTCCCATAATTTCAGATAGTATTGATTAAGAAGTTCGCTTACTGCCTGGAATACGATATTTCCGTCAGATACAACAGAATCCTACATTATCCGAGTTAGAAACTAGACCATTCCAACTGTTTTTCAGAGTAAAATCATTTTACTTGAGACCGCATTAGCTGCTAATCCAATTTATTATTATCCCAATAACGAATTGCCTGGCTTCGCCGGATTTACAAATATTGAACTGACAGAATTTTTCATCGCACTTCCACTTGATGAATGCAATGGTGGTCAAGGAAATGTAAAATCACTTCTTCAAAAAGTATTCTTTGATGATTTCGGAATAACAAGATGAAGAAATTTTTAATAATATATTTTCTCTTCACATTAATGGTTGGTGCCCAACAAACCGGAAATATTGCAGGTAATGTTACAGATGCTACGACCGGAGAAGGATTACCAGGTGTGAATATTATTTTAAAAGGTACATGTTCGGAGCTGCCACAGATATTAACGGAAATTTTAACATCACCGGATATATCCGGTTGGGACATATAACGTAGATATTTCATTGATCGGTTACAAAACATACCAGTATACAGGAACAAAGATCGAATCGAATAAAACCACGAGACTGGATGTTAAGCTTGAGGAAACAGTTTTGACGCTTGAGCAGGACGTGGTAGTTATCGGTGAAAAACCATTAATGGATGTTGAGGAAACTCAAAGTAAAAGAAGTATTTCAAAAGAAGAAATTGACCAGCTGATAGTTGAAAATGTTCAGAATATTGTTTCGCAGCAATCGGGAGTTGTAGTAAATAATTCAAATGAAATTCATATTCGGGGCGGAAGGACATATGAAAATGCGTTTTTACTTGATGGAGTTTCAGTTCAGGATCCAATTGCAGGTACCGGATTCGGTTTGCAGCTCAGTGCTTCTTCAATTGAAGAAGTTGAAGTTATAACAGGAGGATTTAATGCTGAATTTGGACAGGCAACTTCAGGAATAGTCAATGTAAAAACAAAAGAAGGCAGTGAAAAATACAGTGGTGCATTAACTTACAAACGAGATAATTTTGGCAACACTTCTTCCTATAACGTTTTTAATATTGATGTTCTTGAAGCAAACCTAAGCGGACCGGAACCAATCACATCTTTTTTACTGCCGGCTTTTGGATTAGACATTCCCGGAAGGTTTACTTTTTTTACAAATTTTTATGGCGGTATCAGTGATGGAATTACACAGGGCTACAATAAAGTTACAGCCGATCAACTAAATTCTTCAACATTTGGTGGAAGCAGATATGCACCTCGTGAAGAAAATAACTGGTTCTGGCTTGCAAAGCTATCTTATTTTTCCTCGCCAACTTTAAAGTTTAACTATTCATTTAACCAATCGGTGAATATTAATCAAAACTCGCAATCACTTCAATCAAATCTTGAGTACGTAGAGCCTTCTCCAGGATATCAATACACTTTTCAAAATATTCTTGATAACGCAAATACTTTTACTCACAATAACATCTATCATAATATTAACGTAACTCATACTTTAAACTCAAGAACATATTATGAAGTGAAAGCAAATTACTTTTTTACTAATTTAAGAGGAGATGCGAACGGTCTTTACTATAACCAGTACAATCAGCCGAAAGATATTGTAAATTTCCCGATTGAATATTTCAATGAAAATGGTGATACTGTTGGTGTAATTCCTGGCGATGGATTCTGGGATCTTGGAAATCCTTTTACCTGGCATGATCATTTTCTTGAAGAGTTTTCGTTAAGGGGTGATATAACCAGCTTCTTCGACGAAATGAATAAGTTTAAAGCGGGATTCAATATGCAATTCCAGGAAATGCAAGTCGTTGATATTTATATGCCCTGGATTGGTGAGCTTGGTTTGAACAACGATATATACACGGTTTATCCCGCACTCGGATCATTTTATGCACAGGATAATATAAATTTTGGCGGAATGATACTGAACTTCGGACTTCGATTAGATTACTGGTTCCCCGGGAAATATGTTGATGATGCTGTGGCTGATACAAATGTAATAACCATTCCAGATGAAATCAGACAGGCTTATTATGATGAAACTTATGGCTGGTTTAACGATCAAAGATTTAAAGCTAGGTTAAGTCCTAGGCTGGGAATATCTCATCCGGTATCTGATTTTCAAACTCTTTTCTTTTCATATGGACATTTTAGTAAATGGCCTAAACCTCAGTTCGTCTATGCGAAACTTAATCCTGTTAAGCGCGCAATCCTCTTTTCAAAATTTGGCAATCCTAATCTCGATCCTGAAACTACCGTTGCTTATGAACTTGGTCTTAAAACACAATTTACTCCCGACGATGTCTTAACAGTAACGGCTTATTACAAAGACATTTTTGATTATGTGAGTACTCGTTCGGCAAAAATTACATCCGCACGATTAGCTGCACAAAGTTTTATCACTTATGTAAACACAGATTATGCACGCTCAAGAGGATTGGAAGTTGAGTTCAGGAAAAGAATTGGCAAATGGTTTAATGGACAGGCATCGTTTGCATATGCAATTGTTACATGAAAAAGTTCTTCCGCTGAAGAAGGAGTGCTAATAGCACGCGGAGATCTGGAAGAATCAATCAGAGAGGAATTTTTATCCTGGGATAGACCAATCACAGCCAATTTATCAATAAACTTTTTTGCTCAAAAAGGGAGTTTTGGAATCGGTGAAGAAATTCTTGATAACTGGAGTTTATACTTGAGAGGATTCTACCAATCAGGAAAAAGGTACACACCTGCAGTTTACACAGGTTCAATTGATGAAGATGGAAGAAAAGAATATGAATTCGTACAGGGTGAACGCTACGCAGAAATTGCCGATGACTGGTTTTACATTGACTTGAATTTTGAAAAATATTTTGATTTAAGCGGACTTAGTTTTTCAATTTTTCTGGAAGTAAATAATATTCTTGATAACCAGAATTCAACAATAATAAACCCAGTTACGGGCAGAGCTTATGAGTATGGTGATGATGTCCCAAGCAGTTATAATGACCCACGATATCCGGATGTACAGGCTCCAATTTTACCATACCCACTCAATCCAGCAAGATATTTAACAAAACGTAATTTGAAATTTGGAGTTACCTTCAATTTCTAGATGAAAAATGTGCTATACATATTATTACTTTTTCTAATTAGCAGTACTGCGAGAGCCCAGCTGTTTCCAGTACTCGGAGATCAACGAGCAGGAATTTCAACCGCACAGTTTCTAAAGATAGGTGTTGGAGGAAGAGCAGCAGCCCTTGGTGAAGCTTTTATTGCAATATCTGATGATGCGTCTGCGTTATACTGGAATCCTGCGGGTTTGTCGCAATTCAATAAAAATCAAGTAATCATATCGCACAATATCTGGGTAGCGGATATAAATCATGATTTTATAGGTGTGGTTTATCATTTAGACAGCGAAAATTCTTTTGGCGCATCTTTGATTGCGGTTACGATGGATGATATGCCGGTTACTACTGAGTTTGCTCCTTTTGGCAACGGCGAATATTTTGGTTTCAGTGATATAGCGATTTCACTTTCTTATTCCAGGAAGATGACCGAGCAATTCAGTTTTGGTGGAACGGTCAAATATATTGAAGAAACACTGGATAAATTAAAAATGCGTGGAGTGATGATAGACTTAGGTCCTTATTACAGGACAGGGTTGGGTTCAACACGTTTTGCCGTTACAGTTTCTAACTTCGGTGCAGAACTGGCTCCGGATGGCGATGTAATTTTAGTGGGTAACAGATCAAACTCTGAGTGGCAGTCGTTTGCACCTCCGACAATTTTTAGAGTTGGATTTGCTTTTGAGACCTTACGAGACTGAAGAGCATAGAGTAACTACTTCTATTCAACTAAATCATCCTAACGACAATAGCGAGAATATAGTGGTGGGAGCAGAGTACGCCTGGCATAAAATGTTTTTCTTACGAGGCGGATATAAATTTAATGTTGATGAACAAAATTATTCGTTCGGACTTGGATTCAATGTCCTGACTAGTTTAGCAGAATTTACTCTTGATTATGCCTTTACAAATTTTCAACGGTTAGGGTCACTCATAGATTTTCAATATTGCTTGGACTATAATGAATTTTCGAAAAACCATAGAAGTCATTTTATTAGATATAGTTATCTTATTCTTTGTAAGTTGTGCAGAGAGCTTGACCTAACAGAAATAGACACTGGTAATGGTAACATTAATATTGGTGGCGATACCGTCTATGTGCAACTAAACCCGGTTTGGGAAGGATTAGATAGACCGCAAGATATTATGGTTGGTAAAGAACCATTATTTTATGTCGCAGATACTGATAACGACCGTGTAGTTATGCTTAATTTGAATGGAGATATACTGGGAGCAAGAACGATAAAACGACCTGTTGCTCTTGCACAAGATTACCGGCTCAACTTAATTGTCTGTGCACAGTTTGATACAATTGTAGGTGGTCAAAGCCAGATATTTAGTGCAGTATATAAACTAGACCTTTTTGCCTCATCACATCAGCTGAATAGCGCTCCGATTAAAAAGCTTTTACCAAGACCTGCCGATTTAAATAGACCATTGGTCGAATACACAGGTGTCTGCGCTTTCTATAATAATGTATTTTACATTGCAAGGATGGGACCAAACAATACCAGTTTTGTTGATCCTGACAATTCGATTTTAATCTTTAGCCCTAAAGAATTATTAGGAATTCCCAGTGATGAGGACACCTTAATAGGCAGAGTCCCAAATATTGATCCATTAGGTCAGGGATTAGTTTCGGCTTATAATATTAGTGCATTACCTTCGTTTTATGATCAGACAATTGATATGATCGTAACATTAACTGGTGAAAATAGCTTCAAGTCTCAGTGGTTGGAATATGTCATCACACCGATCGATCAGAGATATCTAAGTAACTTTTCTCCGAACTCCGTTTCATTTATGATTCCAAATAAATTTTCAAGACCGGAAGGCAGTGCTGTTGATCAAAGCCGGAATATTTTTATAGCCGATGCCGATAGAGACAGTATTTATAAGTTCAACTCTTTCGGTGATGAGCTTCAATCTTTTGGGACTTTTGGAAATGACTCCTTTTAATGAACCTCACGGTGTTGCATTCTTCGATAAAACACTTTACGTTGCAGATACCGGTAATAACAGAATAGTACGATTTATTTTATCAACTGGAACAATAATGAGCTTTATATGAGAAATTCAAGATATTTATCAATGTTAATATTCATATTTCTGATTTCAATTACTCACTCACAGGATCGGGTAAAGATATTAACATACAACATTCTCAACTATCCAAATTTTTCAAATGAAAAAGATTCATTATATGAACTCATTTTCAATGAAGCTAATCCTGATATAGTTGCTGTTCAGGAAATTCTTTCCCAATTTGGTGTAAACTCGTTTCTTAATAATGTTTTGGGAAGCAAATTTAAGGCTGCTACTTTCTTCGACGGCCCTGATACTGATAACGCACTTTTTTATAAAGATTCTATCCTGACATTATTGTCTTCTAATATTATTACAAATACACCAAGATATATTACCAGATATGTTCTTCAACATAATTTTACTCAGGATATTCTTATTATTTATGTTGCTCACTTTAAAGCCGGGGATACGCCTAGTGATGAAGCCACTAGAGAGCAGGAAGCAGCCAGACTAAGAATTATTACTGATCAACTTTCTCCAGGAACAAACTTCATTGTTGTTGGTGATTTTAATCTCTATCATTGGTCAGAGCCAGCTTATATAAGATTGTTGGATCAGGCTAATCCTGGTTATTTCCTCGATCCTGTCAATAGACCCGGGAACTGGCATTCATCATCTCAGTATGCAGATTTACACACCCAATCAACGAGACTTGTTCAATTACCGGATGGTGGTTCAACTGGTGGACTTGATGACAGATTTGATTTTATACTGGTTTCCCAGTCCTTGAAGAATCCTGGTGGAGTTGATTATGTTGAAGGAAGTTATTGGGCTTACGGTAATGATGGGCAACATTTTAATTCACAGATTGTCAATCCGCCATATCCGATATCGGAACAAATTGCATTTGCATTACATGACGTTTCTGATCATCTGCCTGTGGTGGCTGAATTTGATTTTGGGGTAGTGAATGATGGATCACAAATTGATCCAACTGAATTAACATTCGAACTCTATCAGAATTATCCAAATCCTTTTAATCCATCAACAAAAATTTCATTCACGATTCCGAGTTCAGCATCAGGCAGAAATCGATTTGTAAACTTATCCGTTTATGATGTATTGGGCAGGGAAGTAGCAAGACTTTTTAGTGAGGGAAGTGACTCCGGGAAATTACTGAGGTGGAATTCAACGCAAACAATCTGTCAAGCGGAGTTTACATTTATCGTTTAAACACCACTGAACATAGCTCTTCAAAAAAATTGACGATTATTAAATAATTAGGACTCAAGATATTTCTTATGAAAAAACTAAAACTTTTATTGTTGCTTCTCATTGTACCCACTATTTACGGACAACCGATAGTAATTAACGAGCTATATAATTCAGGCGGAAACGATGAATGGCTCGAGCTGCTTGTAGTTCAAGATAGTCTGGACTTAAGGAATTGGGACATCAGAGATTTCAGCAGCAGCGGTTCTGCGCAACAGCCACTTGTATTCTCAAACAATTCGCTTTGGAATAATCTTAAAAAAGGTACGTTAATTATTGTTGCCAGACCGGAAAATGCTTTCAGTGAAGACTTTGATCCAAGTGATTATTTATTGATAATTAAATCGAGCAATGCAATCTATTTCTCCGGGAATGTTTTTTTAATTGCAGGTAGTTCAGAAGCAGTTCAAATAAGAAACACTTCACAGACTCATATTTTTGGTGTATCGTGGGGTTCAGCTAATTTGAATAGTTTACCTCAGCCAAAAGTTCATTTGACAGGAACGTCGTCGAGCAATACTTCAGCTTATTTTAAAGAGGATAGCTTACCAGAAATATTAGTAGCTTCGAACTGGGCGATGAATGGAACTCCAACAATGGGTGCAGGTAATACACCAAACAATATTGCATGGATACAATCATTGAGAGCAAAGCCGGAAGGTTCCGGTATAGTGTACCTTGATCCGCTTGTTGCCTCAGGAAGTGAAGTCCTTAATTTGAAGTTTATGTATAAACGAGATACTCAATATAATATTGATGCACTTAAAATTATTTTTCCCGTTGGATTTACCTGGTCACATAACCCGGCTCAGATTGTAACCGAAAATTTTACATCAACAATTATAATTGCATCGGATACGATTAGCTTTAACAATGTAAATTTTTTAACGGATTCTATCTCAATAACATTTCAGGATGTTACAACACCAACATTTACAGGAAACTATAAATTTAAATTTCAATCCGGTATAGGTTCCATAATTGATGATGTTAGTCCTCCTCCTATTTTAACTGTTTAGCGGACTCCCGATTCCAATTGCTCAAGACAAAAAGAAAACGATACTTCAGGAATTGCATTATACTATGGAGATTTAGTTTCAATCAGGGGCATTGTAATGGTAGCAAATCAATTTGGAAGTCCAAGCTATGTGCAGGATAATAGTGCTGGTATCTCAATCTTTGGTTCAATATTTTCTGATTCAGTTCAAATCGGGGATGAGGTTTTTATTTCAGGTACAATGACCCAGTTTAATGGACTGAACCAGCTTGAATTCCCACTGCTGCATGAAATATTAAGTTCCGGAAATATTGTGGAACCGATTTTAACCACGCCGTATGATCTGGCTGATGATGGTCAGGCGGTTCTGAAAATTTTGAAGGAAGGTCTGGACAGACTAAATGGCAGTATTCAGTAACCGATTAATGGAACACCCGATTTCAAATTGGGCTTATGAAAACTACCAGATTGACAGGCTCAAATACTGGCTGATACTGTGCAAATCAGGATTGATAACAGTACAAATATTATTGGATCGGTTGCTCCTGCAGGAAGATTTGATGTTGTCGGAGTTTTAAGCCAGTTTAAAACCTCGTTGCCATTTATTGGTGGTTATCAGGTAATGCCAAGAATGTCAATAGATATTATTTCGAGTGGACCATTGTTTCAAGAATTTCCGGAGGAATCAGATATAACTCCAGGCTCTATAACATTGGATTGGAAAACAATTAATCCCGGAACGTCAAGGATTAGATATGGGCTCACAACAAATTATGAACTTGGTATTATTGAAGTTGATGACAGCTTAAGAAACTTTCACAGCATTAGTGTGAACGGATTGCAGACGGCTACAATTTATAATCTGCAAGCGTATTCAGTTGCAAATTTAGATACAAGCTTTTCAAGTAATATCATTTCCAGCACAAGTTCAGATTTCCCAACGACTGGTGAAATCAACGTTTATTTTAACAAGAATGTTTACTTTGGTGTTTCATCAGGAGTTAATGCAAATCAAAATGTGGATTTTTTAAGCAAGGTTGCAGAAAGAATTAATAACGCAAAGCGATCCATTGATATTGCACTTTATAGTTTAAGTGGAAGTGTTGGTGATAATTTGGCTAATGCAATTGTTAATGCAAAAAACCGAGGAGTAAAAGTTCGTGTAATTGGTGAATATGATAACAGGAATTCAACATCCTATCAATATTTAAATAGTAATGGAATCCCATACATAAATGATCGATTTGGCACTAATGATGGCACTGGCTTACACCATAATAAATTTTTTATAATTGATTATCGTGGAGGTGCTCCGGACAGTATTTGGGTAATCATCGGTTCATGGAATCCAACAGACCCGGGCACAAATGATGATCGACAAAATCTAATTGAGATTCAGGACGTTGCTCTTGCAGGTGCGTATACTGTTGAGTTTAATGAAATGTGGGGAAGTAGTACAGAAGTTCCTGATGCTCAATATTCAAAATTCAGTTCAAGGAAAGTGAACAATACGCCTCATACATTTTTTATTAATGGAATTAAAATTAATAGTTATTTCAGTCCGAGTGATTTCACAACATCTAAAATTGGGAAGACTCTGGGAAAGGCGGAAAAGTCAATTAATGGTGCTATCTTGACCTTTACAAGACGTGACTTAGCTGATACTGTAATCACAATAAAGAATGATGGAAAGAAAGCAAGAATTATTCTCAGCAATAATACCGATACGGATCGCAGTTTAGTTACCTGACAGTCAAATGGTGTCGATATTCGTTTAAAAGGATTTTCGGATGGATTACTTCATCATAAATATGCCATCGTTGATGCAGAACCTTATGGATATCCGGCATCTGTAATTACTGGTTCTCATAATTGGTCGTCCTCTGCTGAAAACAGCAATGATGAAAATACCTTGATATTACAAAATGATCAGGTTGCAAATTTTTATTTGCAGGAATTCGCTGCCAGATATTACGAAGCGGGCGGACTCGATTCAATTTTAATATCAAGTATCGAAGACGAATTCTCAGTCCCGAATTCTTTTGCATTGTACCAAAATTATCCAAATCCGTTTAATCCGGTAACATCTATAAGATTTCAAATCCCATATTTGCAAAAAGTTGAACTCAAAATTTTTGACATTCTTGGCAGGGAAGTTATAACACTGGTTAATGAGGAAAAAATGACTGGGGTTTATGAAGTTAAGTTTAATGCTTCTAATCTTGCCAGCGGAGTCTATTTCTATCGCCTGAAAACGCAGGATTTTATAGCGTCAAAGAAGCTTTTATTGCTCAAGTAAAGAATCTTTTTTATTTGAATTTATATCACGAGGTTATCTAAGATTATTCACTTGATAACCTCTTTTTATATACAAAATTCTATTAATTTTTACCTCAGAAATACTTGTTTAAGTTGACTCTCAACTTTAATTTTACACTTCAATTTTCTTAAAACTATTCAGGATTAATAATGTCAGAAGTTAATGGCAAAATCATACAGGTAATTGGACCTGTTGTAGACGTTGAATTTGAAGAAGGTCACCTACCGGATATATATAACGCAATCAGAATACCCAGAGTAACTACAGAAGGTGTTGAAGAGGACTTAATAGCTGAAGTACAGCAGCATCTTGGTGAGGACAGAGTAAGAGCAGTTGCAATGGATTCTACTGATGGTCTTGTTCGAGGTATGAAAGCTATTGATACTAATGAACCTATTTCAATACCCGTTGGACCTGAAACATTAGGAAGATTGATAAACGTTATCGGCAATCCAATAGATGGTTTAGGCGCAGTTAAAACTAAACTTAAATATCCAATTCACAGACCTGCTCCCGCCTTTAAAAATCTTTCTACTAACAGCGAAATGTTTGAGACCGGTATTAAAGTTATTGACCTGATTGAACCTTATACCAAAGGCGGTAAGACCGGATTATTCGGTGGTGCAGGCGTTGGTAAAACAGTTATCATCCAGGAATTGATTCATAACATAGCATCACAGCATGGAGGTTATTCAGTATTTGCAGGTGTGGGTGAAAGAACCCGAGAAGGAAATGATCTCTGGCTTGAGATGAAAGAATCGGGTGTATTAGAAAAAACTGCTCTCGTATTTGGTCAGATGAATGAACCGCCGGGTGCCAGATTAAGAGTCGGATTAACAGCATTAACTGTATCAGAATATTTCCGTGATGAAGAGGGAAGAGACGTTCTTTATTTATTGACAACATATTCCGATTTACTCAAGCTGGCTCTGAAGGTAAGTGCACTTCTCGGAAGAATGCCTTCCGCAGTTGGTTACCAGCCAAACCTTGCTACTGAAATGGGTGCTTTGCAGGAGAGAATTACTTCAACTGATAAAGGATCAATTACTTCTGTGCAAGCGATTTACGTTCCCGCAGATGACTTAACAGATCCGGCTCCTGCTGCTGCTTTCTCACATCTTGATGCAACAACAGTATTAAGCCGTCAGATTTCAGAGCTTGGCATTTATCCTGCAGTTGATCCTCTCGATTCTACTTCTAGAATTCTTAACCCGAAATACTTGGTCAGGAACATTATGATGTTGCAAAACGCTGTAAAGAAATTCTTCAACATTATAAAGATCTTCAGGATATTATTAATATTCTTGGAATGGATGAACTCTCTGATGAAGATAAGACTATTGTGAGACGTGCGAGAAGAATTCAAAGATTCTTAAGTCAGCCTTTCTTTGTTGCAGAACAGTTCACTGGATTTGCAGGAAAATATGTAAGCCTTGAAGATACAATTCGTGGATTCAAGGGAATCATAGATGGTAAATATGATGATTTACCTGAAGGTGCATTCCTTTATGTTGGGACAATCGAAGAAGCAGTTGAAAAAGCTAATAAGATGAAATAGATGTCAGAACTTAATCTTGAAAAAATAACTCCCGAAAAACCAATCTTCAAAGATCAGATTGAAGCTGTTACAATTCCGGGAACACTGGGCAGTTTTCAAATCCTTAAAGATCACGCACCAATAATAAGTTCGTTTGAAATTGGAATAATAAAAGTTAAGAAAGCTTCTGCAGAAACATTTTACACTACTGCTGGCGGAACAGTTGAAGTCAACAAAAACCAGGTTTTAGTTCTCGCTGATTCAATAGAAAAGATTACTGATATTAATGTTGACAGAGCAGAACAGGCTAAGAAACGGGCAGAGGAGAGGCTTCAAAAGAAGCACGAAGAAAATATTGACGATGCACGTGCAAAGGCTGCACTCAACAGAGCCTTGAACAGATTAGACGCAGTTAAAAGGTACAGTTGATTCATCCTGACGAATGTCAGGATCTTTGGCATAAATGGAGAAAACTACTGTACTAGTTTAAGTACCCATCCCCAAGAATAATTTCTCTCATCATTTTATTCTCCTCGAGTTTTGCTTCAAGTTTTTCAAAGTGATCTAAAAGATAACTTAATCTTTTATTTTCACTCTGGATTGTTAGAAGTTCCTGCTGTTGAAGAATTGACAACCCTGATTTCTCTGCAATCTTAAAGGACTTGAGGTTTGTTTTTTCAAGATTATCCCAGAATCCCTGGTTAACATTAAAGTTTACAAGCTTCAACATTTCCTGAACACGCTGCTTGAGAGTAAAAAATAAATTGAAGTTTAAATCACCCTCAGAGTCATTATCTTTTATTCTACTAACATCACTAAGATAATATCCATCAGTATGCATTTCTAAATCCATCCTCTTGAATCTCCATTTTCCTGCCACAACAATATCAAGCTCACCTGATTCATAAATCTTAACTACTTTAGCTATCTCCACATAAACACCGACTTCGGAAATCGTGTCACCAATTTTAGAAACGATTCCAAATCCTGTAGTGTTTCCGAGACATTTGTTAATTAATAACTTATATCTCTCCTCAAAAATATGAAGAGGGTATTTTGAGTTTGGAAAAACAACTAACTGAAGAGGGAAGAGAGGAATATTGTTCATCTTTAAAAATCTCAGATTATGGATTAACGATTGTTGATTTAAGAAGTAAATCCAAAATCTTCAATCGTTAATCCTTGTTCTTAAATTGGGTTGCTGTTAATTACTTTGATTTAGAAAAAAGTTCTGCTGCTTTATCCCAGTTCACAACATTCCACCAATTCTCAATGTATTCAGGTCTTTTGTTTTGATACTTGAGATAATAAGCATGTTCCCAAACATCTAAACCTAAAATCGGTGTTCCTTTGAGGTCCGCAATGTCCATTAAAGGATTATCCTGATTTGGTGTTGATCCAATTACCAGTTTGCCTTTCTGTGCAACAAGCCACGCCCAGCCGGAACCAAATCGCGTAGCACCGGCATTACTGAACTGAGTTTTAAATTCAGCAAAATGAACCGAATGTAGATTTAATAGCATCAGCAAGTGGACCTGTTGGTTCGCCGCCACCATTCTGCTTCATCAAAGTCCAGAACATAGAATGGTTCCAGTGTCCACCGCCGTTATTTCTAACTGCAGTTGGATATTTGGAAATATTAGCCATTAAATCTTCCAGAGATTTTCCTTCCATCTCTGTTCCCTCAACAGCTTTATTAAGATTTGTAACATAAGCATTGTGGTGCTTTGTATGATGAATATCCATAGTCATTTTATCAATGTATGGTTCAAGCGCATCATAAGCGTAAGGTAATGCGGGCAATTCAAATTTTGCCATAGTTGTTTCACTCCTGTTTTTATTATTTGAAATATTAGATATAGTTTTTGCAAATGGTTCTAATGCTGAAGCAGCACTGTATTGCAGCAACAGAGTAAATAAATTTTCTTCTATCCATTTTATTAATTCCCTCTAATTTTTATTTATACACCAAAAGATTCACCGCAGCCGCAGGTTTTTGTGGCGTTGGGATTGTTAAATAGAAATCCTTTACCGTTCAATCCATCGCTGAAATCGAGTTGTGTTCCCATAAGATAAAAAAGACTCTTTCCATCGACGAACAACTTTACGTTTTCAGATTCAATTATAGTGTCGCCATCTTTAGTGTTTTCATCAAAGTTAAGAGTATAAGTTAAACCCGAACATCCGCCGCCTTTTACTCCAACTCTCAATCCATAATTATCGGGAATGTTATTCGATTGCATTATGCGGAGAATTTCATTTCTTGCTTTTTCAGTTATTGTGATTTCAGATTTTATATTTGTTTCAGTCATAGTTATCCTCAGTTACTTATTAAAATTAAAATGGATCGCCTGGCGCAGCAGTTACGAATTCCTGTTTATGAATCTTCCAGGTCTGGTGATTTATTTTTACAAAAAGATTTTTCTCTTCGTAATGCTTTGCCATATCTTCAGCAAGCTTTTCCGCCATCTGGTAGCTTGCTTTTATTTCTTTCTTCTCAAGAAAGCTTCTTATTCCATATTGAAAATCCCTGAAGAAAAAATTCGAATTATGAAAAACAGGAAACTTTGCTTTCAGATAGTTCAGCAATTCCTCATCGTTATTTTTCAAAAGCTCAAGATTGTTTTGATATTTATCAGCCATTATATCCTCAATGTGTTAATATTTCTTTTTATGATGCTTCGAAAATTAATCAAACTTTGTTATTATTTATAAAATTTGAACTAATAATGTTTCAGTAAATACTTTGTCAATTTTTCTCTGAATTTCGGCAAGAGGATCTTTTATTTTGCAGCAGTCAAAATGTTCGCAATCTGCTGAAGAACTATTTGCCTGCATACAATCGACTATCTTAAAATCAGTTTCAACTGCTTTAATAATATCAATCAAAGAAATGGTATTCGCTTTTCTTGCGAGAGAAAACCCACCGTTAACACCTTTGGCAGAAACGGCAACATCACCCTTCACAAGGTTTTGAAGAACCTTTGCCACAAGCTGATATGGTATCTGGTAACTCTCGGAAATTTCCTTTGCAGTTGAAAATCCGGAGGAGTTTTTCAGAGCCATATATTTGGCTGCCATAAGGGCATATTCTGCTTTTTTAGATAATTTTAGCATACATAAAGGACTGATTTAGTCTGGTATTAAACTAAGGATAGTGTCAATTAAATGCAAGTCGGAGGCCTCACCCCGTCCCTCTCCAAAGGAGAGGGTAGAAGTTTTTCAATTTTACTTTAGCAAATTTTTTCCGCTGTAGTATTAGCGAATGAGAACCATCTTCTTTGTATCTGTGAATTGACCTGCCTTTAACTGATAAAAATAAATCCCACTTGGCAGGTTAGCTGCATTGAACTCAACTTCATATTCTCCGGCAGGTTTTTCTTCGTTAACAAGTGTTGCAATTTCTCTTCCGAGGATGTCGTAAACTTTTAATGTAACCAACCCACCCCTTCCGTCCCCTCCAAGGAGGGGAGACTGAGGTATGCTGTATTTTATTTTTGTAATCGGATTAAACGGGTTAGGGTAGTTTTGACAAATTGTATACAGTTTTGGTAGAATCAAATCGTTTGATTCACAATTCCTGTGTAGTATCACCTGGAGTAAATTTATAAATCATACCATCGATACCAGAAGTGAATGCTACATTTTCACTTGGAAAAGTAGAGAGAATTAGAAGGATTTATCAGAGTTAAGATCCTGAAACCATGTTAAACCTCCATCATTAGTTTTAATAATTCCTCCAAACGCCGACAGCATAATCCGAACTATTTAATCCGGGAAATGCTATTTGCAAATTGCTTATAATTAACATTTGTATTGTGATAATTCCAACTCGAACCACCATCAGTTGTTTTTACTATGTAATAACCTGGTGCACCTGCTACATATCCTGTATTATTATCAAGAAAGAATATTGAATATGAAGACCAAAATCCTAGCGGAAACCAAGTCCAGGTTAATCCCCCATCTGTAGTCTTCCCGACATTATTATCATCACACCCGACATAACCAGTATTTATGTCTAAGAAATAAAGTGTTTTCACTGTATTTATAACCGGAATTGGAACCCATGTAGTTCCACCATCAGTCGTTTTATAAATCGCATTTCCCTGTGATCCTACGTAACCTACCTGTGATGAAGGAAAATGAATTGAGTAAATATCTTGATACGAACATAATATCCAATAATACTCCAGCTTGACTGCCACCATTAGCTGTTTTTAATCATTATATCCATAGGGCTTTCCCCAGCAAGATATCCAATATTGTTCATTTAGTGAACTTGACAGATGCAGGTTAATGATATTGTCGTTAGGCTACTAGACGATAACTGTCCAACTATTACCACTGTCGATTGTAGTTTTAGATAATTACTACCAATTTCCTCCAGCAACAAAGCCATATTAACGAATCAACAAAACTTGTTGTATAAAATGAAATAGGATTTGCATGTATTAATTGGGCCATATTTCAGACCAATTATTCCGCTCGTCACTTGTAACTGCTATCACAATCAGTATTTCCCAACAGCATAATCCATTACTGTCATTTCAGAAAAATATCTGAATAAAATCCAATGATCGGTCGTTTACTCAGTTGTCTTAGATGAGTCCAATGCACTTACCAACGTTGGTAGTTTTATAAATGGAGCCAAAACCACCAACAATGAATCCTGTATAAGGATTACTGAAGTGAATTGAATTTAAATTAATAGTAGAGTCTAATTGAGTAGTTTCCCAATTTAATCCACCATCAGTGGTTCTCAGTACGTATCCTGAATCTCCAACAACGTACCCAAAATCGGAATCAACAAAATATAATGAGTTTAAATTTGGAAAATTTGGATTCGAAATATTAGTCCAGGTGATCACCCCCATCAGTTGTTTTGAGAACCGCACCTTGCTCACCGACCGCAAAATCCCGCATCAACACTATGGTAGTGAAAGAAGATTTGTTTCAAATTGTTCAAATGTGCCGATTGACTGATTAGGCGTCCAAGTAGTACCCTTCATCCAAAGATTTTATAATTATGCCATAATCGCCAACACATAAACCGGTTGCAGATTTATATCAGCAAAACAAACAGAGTTTAGATGATTGTATCTGTTAGACTAGCAACCTCATTCCAAGTCGTACCCCGCCATTGAGTCGTTTTTAATTATTTGACCGTTGGTCACCGACAGCATAATCCAGTGTTAGAATTCTTCAAAAGATAAATATACATTGAGTCCGTAACTCCGTTATATGCCTGATCCAATATTCCCACATTATTTATACTTACCGGATGTCCTTTGAATTAAACCACTTTTATCGACTACAAATCCTGGATTGGCAGTGATAAAAAAAACTGAACTCAGTGTTCTATTCCCTGGCCAAGGTGAATGATATTCTTCATCCATCTTTCTTGTGCGGATATAGTTATTGAAAGAATAAAAATCAGGAGAGATATTTTAAGGGTTCGCATTTTACGCTCCTTTAAATGTTTAACTCACCTGAAACTTATAAAATTATTTTGAGAAAGTCGAGAGGGGGAGAAATTGTTAAAAACGCAAAATTCTCATTCTGAATTTGTTTCGGAATCTAAGCTTTCATTAAAATACTAAAGATGCTGAAACAAGTTCAGCACAAGTCATTAAAACTAAAACCCTAAAATCGCAGCGGAGTTTTTAGCAAGATCCACGATTGGTGTAAAGTACACACCAAAAACAAAGACAGGAATAAGTAAGAGAAGAACAATTATCACGTTACCAAAACTAACCTGTATTTTTTCGCGGGAGGTTTCAGTTCTTACAAGATAAAGATTTTTCAGAACACGAACGTAATAGTAATAAGCAACAACTGTATTCAGCAAGGCTATAAATGCAACAACAATCATATCAGCATTTATCAGTGCAATGAAGATGTAAAGCTTTCCAATGAATCCGGCAGTAGGAGGTAACCCGGCTAATGAAAGAAGGAAAATTGAAAGTGCAATTCCTAAAAATCCTGTGGATGAACCCATTCCTTTGTAGTCATCCATTTCTTCACTGCCGATTTTATTTGCAATCAGCATTACGACAAAGAAAGCACCGAGATTCATAAAAAGATAAATTGCGAAATAGACGAGCACTGCAATTATTCCATCGTTGGAGAAAATTGCAACGGCAAGAAGCAGATAACCAGCGTGTGCAATACTTGAGTAAGCGAGCATTCGTTTAATATTATCCTGCCAGAGTGCAGCAAAGTTTCCAAGAGTCATTGTGAGAATTGCAAGAACGATGAGAAGTCTTTGCCAGTCAATTATACCTAACATAACCCAGCTTCCGTCGGGCGAAAGACTCTGTGAGAAAGTAACTTTGATAAACCTGATAAACAATGCAAAACCAGCAGCTTTGCTTGCGACAGAAAGATAAGCAGTTATTGCAATTGGAGCTCCTTCATAAACATCGGGAGTCCAGAAATGGAAAGGTGCAATGGAAATCTTAAACCCAATTCCACCAAGAACTAACACACCAGCAAATATGAAAGTAAATCCGCCAACGTTTGCACTCTGCAGAAGTGCATTCATTTCATAAAGGTTTGTTGTTCCTGTTAAACCATAAAGAATTGAAATACCAAAAAGCATTACTCCGGATGCAACACTTCCGTAAATAACGTACTTCAATGATGCTTCGGAACTTCGTTCAACAGACTTGAGAAATCCTGCTAAGATGTACGATGACAAAGAGAGCAGTTCAATTGAAACATAAATGAGAATTAAATCTGAAGCAGATGAAATCAGGAACATTCCGAGAACCATTGCCATGATCAGAGTATAATATTCACCGTGACGATCACTGGAGTTTACAATTTCACTTGATGCAACTGAAAACAGAATTACAAATATCGTCGAAAGAATGACAATCATTTTGAAAAATGCAGAGAATGAATCAACAGCAAGTAAACCTACACTCGTTTCATCGTATCTGAAAGCAAAGTTGTTCATATTAAATTGCTCAACAACAAAATAAGCAGTGATGAGTAACCCAATTATAGAAATGAAGGGGAGGAGGTTTTTTCGTTTATCGAATATCAGATCGAAAAGAACGATGACAACCAGAAGGATTGACAGAGCAATCTCAGGTTTAATTAACTGAAGGCTTGTTGTTAAATTTTCTGGCATTGCCATACGTTCCTAAAAATTCACTTTTATTGTAATCCGGTTATTGAACTGAAAAATACTTGCGAGTCCTGCATAAACTTAACCATCGAATTAACTGAAGCATTCATTACATCGAGCATTGCAGAAGGATAAACACCAAGGAAAATTATTATCAAAGTTAACGGAATGAGCATTGCATATTCTCTTCCATCAAGATCTTTAAGCTGCATCCATTTTTCTTTTAATGTACCGAGATAAACTCTCTGCATTGTCCAGAGCATATAGCCTGCACCCAAAAGAATTCCAAGAGTTGAAACAATTGTTATCACTCTTATTACGTCATAGCTGAACGCACCGAGGAAAACAAAAATTTCAGAAATAAATCCGCTTAATCCGGGAAGACCAATAGCAGCAAAGAATGCAACAGAAACAAATCCTGTATAAATCGGCATTTGAGTAGCAATTCCGCCAAAGTCATCAAGGTTTCTTGTATGGGTTCTGTCGTAAAGAACTCCAACAATTAAGAAGAGCATAGCTGTAATCGTTCCGTGATTGAACATTTGAAGTATTGCTCCTGAAATTCCCATTGTATTTAACGATGCCATACCAAGCAGCACATAACCCATATGTGAAACTGATGAGTAAGCAATTAACTTTTTGAAATCTCTCTGAGCCATTGCAGCCAGTGCACCGTAAATAATATTTATCATTCCAAATAATCCGATATACCAGGCAAGCTGATATGTTAATTCCGGGAAGATTGGAAAATTAAATCTGAGTATTCCATAAGTTCCCATCTTCAACAATACACCAGCCAGAATAACGCTGATAGGTGTCGGTGCTTCAACGTGTGCATCAGGTAACCAGGTGTGGAACGGGAACATCGGAATTTTAATTGCGAATCCGGCAAACAAAGCTATGTAAGCAATGAATCGCCAGTTATCCGGATTGAGTGGAGATAAAACTCCGTCAACAGTGTAATTGGCAGTGTTCATCATTTCCAGAATGTTGAACGTAAATACTTTACTTCCATCAGCAAGTGTTTCGGTTGTGCTGAAGTATAATCCGATCATCACAAGAAGAATAAAAATACTTCCAAATAATGTGTAGAGGAAGAACTTGATAGCTGCATATTCTCGTCTTGGACCTCCCCAGATTCCAATCAGGAAGTACATCGGCAGAAGCATAATTTCCCAGAAGATAAAGAACAGGAAGAAATCCAGAGAAACAAAAACACCCATCATTCCGGTATCAAGTAAAAGGAACAAAGCGAAGTAACCTTTTAGCTGACGATCAATTGTCCAGGAAGAAAGGGTTGCAATAAAAGTTACAATTGCTGTTAGTAGAATGAGCGGAGTGCTTAATCCATCAACTCCAAGGAAGTAATCAATTTTAATTGTTCCAATATAATGGAAAATCTGAAATTTCAATCCATCTGAATTTTTCAGCAAACTGAAATGAGTTTGCATCATTTATTCCGCCGAGTGAGTAATTATAATTGCTCATTAGAACGGCAGCGAGTACAACCTGTATTCCTGTTGCAAGAAGTGCAGTATACTTAATTGCACTGACGTTCTCCTTTTTGAGGAAGAGAATTATCACCATCCCGACAACCGGAATGAATGTTAGAAATGTTAGTATTGGAAAATTCATTTATTTACCCAAAGTTTTCAAATTTTACTTTCGTAACTCAGGACTCCAGTCCTGAGCAATTAAAATTATCTATTCAACTATTCTTTTTAAGATACTCAGTTCTGGAGAACTGAGCTACGACTTATATTCTGTTAAATAAAAACAATAAAATCACAATTGAGAATATTCCCATTATGATGTATGTCTGCACTTTGCCAGTCTGGAATCTTCTGAAAATCAATCCGATGAATGCACTTAAGTAAGCCATAAAGTTTACAAGTCCATCAACCACGACATTATCAAACTTACCCGTGAATGCTGATACTGCTTTTGTTACAGTAGCACTACCGTCAACTATTCCATCAATTATTACACGATCAAACCAGGCAACAAGCCAGCTGAATCCTAATGTGCCAGCTACAAAAGTTTTATGATAAAGTTCATCGAAGTACCACTTGTTGTATGAAAAATTGTAAAGTGGTTTAAATCTTTCAGCGATTTTATCTGCACTAATCTTTTTCCATTGATACATTGTGAACGCAAGAAGTATCCCACATATAGCTACCAGCTCTGAAAGAATAACTGCTGGCCAATGAGCGTGATGTAAAGCTTCTGTATAAGTTTCAGAATACATTACAGATTGATCAGGTGCAGTTTGAGAGAGAATTGAATCATCAGACTTCATAAAATCAAAACGCGCATTATCAGGAGTATAGATAACCGGTGCCTTTATCCATTTTGTATAGAACCAACCGGCATCAGGACTCATCGGGTTTGGTGTATACCAGAAGAAGAGCGAGAGAACAGATAAAACAACAAGAGGCATTGCCATTGCAAAACCTGATTCGTGTGCGTGATCATATTTTTCTTTATTTCTTGGCTCGCCGTGGAATGTAAGTATGACCAATCTGAACATATAGAATGCCGTCATTAGCGCAACTAAAAATCCAACGAATGGAAATAACCAATGTCCGGTCAATGAAGCAAATGCAAAAGTTCCTGAAAGAATTCCATCCTTGCTTAAAAATCCTGATGTGAGTGGTATTCCTGAAATTGCTATTGAAGAAAATAAAAATGTAGCATAAGTGATTGGCATTTTCTTTCTGAGTCCACCCATATTTCTGATATCCTGTTCGTGATGCATTGCATGAATTACAGAACCGGAACCAAGAAAGAGACAGGCTTTAAAGAATGCGTGAGTAATCAGATGAAAGAACGCAAACTTGTAAGCACCAACTCCAAGTGCCATCACCATATATCCTAACTGAGAAATTGTTGAGTATGCAAGCACTCTTTTAATATCATTCTGAGTTAAAGCGATTGTAGCCGGTATAAAAGCGGAGAGCGCGCCGATTGCTGCAATCACAAGCATTGCATCGGCAGTTAATATTCCAAAGACTCTAACAACAAGATAAACACCTGCAGCAACCATTGTAGCAGCGTGAATCAATGCGCTGACAGGAGTTGGACCTTCCATCGCATCAGGCAGCCAAACGTGTAACGGAAACTGAGCTGACTTACCAATTGCACCACAAAAGATTAATACTCCTGTTACAGTCAGCCAGAATTCGCTGTTGAATGGGAGATTTCCTTTTGCTATTTCACCAAATATCTGCTCGAAAGAAAAAGTGTTATAAGTAATGAAGAGTATCAGCAAACCAGCTAACATTCCAAGGTCACCAATCCGGTTTACGATAAATGCTTTTTTACCAGCATCAGAAGCGGATTTCTTTTCATACCAGAAACCAATTAAGAGATAAGAAGATATTCCAACCAGCTCCCAGAAAATATACATCATTAAAATATTGTGAGTAAGAACGATGCCTGACATTGAGAATGTGAATAATCCTAAATAAGCAAAGTATCGGTTATATCTGATGTCACCCTTCATATAATCAATGGAGAAGAAGTGAACGAGGAAGCTTATAATGTAAACCACGACAATCATCAAAGCACTGATATCGTCAATCAACATTCCGAGATAAATATTAATTGAACCAAGTACGGGAACATTTCCCATATCAATCCATTTGAACTCAGAAACAATTTTTGTGTCAGCGAAATAAGTCAGTTTGCCAAACAGAAGAATTGCTGAGAGAACAAGTCCTGCGAACAGAACAAATACTTCGAAGAAGAATATTCTCGGAATTTTCTTGCCAAGCAGTAAAGTAACCACAAATCCTAAAAGTGGAAGGAAGAGTACAATTACTGAAATATTTATTAAAAATGATTCAGACATTTCGTTAATCTCTTAGTTGGTCGATCTCATCGACATTTACATTTACAAAAGTTTTATAAACATTCAGGACTATAGCAAGTGCAATTGCAGCTTCAGCAGCAGCAAGCACGATTACGAATAATGCGAATAACTGTCCTTGCAATCCAAAATTTCCAAATCGTGAGAAGGCAATAAAGTTTATGTTTGATGCATTGAGTATTAATTCAATTCCCATCAAAACCATAATTGCATTCTTCCTTGTTACGATGCCATAAATCCCAAAACTGAATAACAGAGTGCTGACAACTAAAAAATGTGTGAGGGTTACTTCCATTAATAAAATTAAAAATTAAAAATTAAAAATCTTTTCGTGTTCCCTTTTAATCTCTTATCCATACAATCATTCAACATTTATTTCCTCGCCATTGATGCAGCCCCGATTAAGGCGACTAATAATAAAATACCAAGCAATTCAAAAACTAAAACGTATTCATTCAAAAGCATTCTGCCGAGTGTTGATAATGTTGATACAGGCATTTCTGTATTGATTTCAAACCATTCAGTATTTAGAATAACTGCCCCGATTACTCCTGTAAATAAACCAACTCCTATTGCTGCCGGCAATGTGTGTATCGTACCGGTTTTAATATCTACTTGTGTTATTTTATTTGTGATCATAACTCCAAAAATCAACAAGATCAAAATTCCACCAACGTAAACGATGAGTTGAACGATTGCGACAAAATCAGCACCAAGTAAAACATAGATTCCGGCAACACCAAAGAATGTAAATAATAGAAAGAATGCAGCACGAACTATATTCCTGGTTGTAACAACAAAAAATGCCGAAAGCAGAGTTACTGCTGCAAATAAATAAAATATGATGTCGTAAATACACCATCTACTTATGTAATATTCCCATAATTTTTTTCAAAAAACAAATGCAATAATATACAAATAAATCTCAATTCTCAAATTCGAAACTCGTTTACAAAAGGTTTTTTGCTTTGAATTTGTTTCTTGGTGCTTGTTTGTTATTTGGGCTTTGTTTTTTGTTGCTTTAATCATTATTAAAACTTCATTATTTATTTTCTTCCTTACCATCCTGTTTCGGCTCAGGAGGTTTATTAGCTTGTGCAGCAGCTTTTTCCTCAGCGGCTTTTTTTGCTGCTGCAATTTTCTCAGCTTCTTTCTTTGCCTGCAACTCTTCAAAGTTTTTCTTCTTCTGAATTCTTTCTTCGGGAAGAAGAGTTACAAAATCAAAAACCAGGTTCTCTCTCTGGAATTCAGAAAATTCATAAACATCAGTCATATAAATACATTCAGTCGGGCAGGGGAATACGCACAACTGGCAATAACAGCATTTCGCAAAATCAATATTAAATGTGGTCACCCACAAAGCTTTCTTTTTTCCATTTGATGTTATTCCGAGATCTTCACCTGGAATTGATTTTACAGTTTCAATCTCAATGCAGTTAACAGGACAAGCACGTGCACATTGATCGCAGCCAATGCAATCATCCATATTTACATAAAGTCTGTTACGTTCTCTTTCGGGCATCTGCGGTTTTACCGAAGGATACTGAATAGTAACTGCAGGAATAAACAAATGCCTGAATGTTACTTTCATTCCAATCAGAATGGTATATAAGACCTTGCCAGAAGTTTAAGAAATAAGTTCTCATATTACATCAATGAAATCAATCCGACTAATAAAAGAATTACGAAAGAAAATGGAATTAAATATTTCCAACAAAATGCCATAAGTTGATCAACTCTGAATCTTGGTAATGTCCATCGTAACCACATTTGAACGAACACGAAGAATAATCCTTTTGAAGTGAACCAGAAGAATTGCTCAATCGGAACTAACCAGGTCAATCCGAGAGTATTTCCAAGATAACCGAATGGTGATTGATATCCTCCAAAAAATAAAACTGCCACAACTGCAGAAACAGCAAACATATTTGCGTACTCTGCAAGGAAGAACATTGCGAATTTCATTCCTGAATATTCTGTGTGATAACCAGATACTAATTCAGATTCTGCTTCGGGAATATCGAAAGGTGTTCGATTAACTTCGGCGAGAGTGCTTGTGTAAATTATCAAGCATCCCATAATCATAAATGGAATTAATAATATTTTCTGAAGACCAACTGCTGGTCCGCCAAGAATTAACCAATTCCAGAAGTAAGCTGTCTGCATTTCACTTAAATCATAAAGGCTTAACGTACCTGTTAGCATTATAATCATCAGAATGATCATAAGAGTTGGAATCTCGTAACTAATAATCTGAGCAGCAGCCCTCATTGCACCGAGAAGTGAGTATTTATTGTTCGACGCCCATCCTGCCATTAGAATACCGGCTACTACAAGACCGGTAACACCAACAATAAAAATTAATCCGAGATCGATTTTTGAACCGATAAAAAATCCGGAGAAGGGAATTGCAGCAAATGCAGCATAGCTTCCAATAAAAACAAGAAGTGGTGCAAAGTTAAAAAGCGTTTTGTCAGTAGCTGTTGGAACCAAATCTTCTTTCTGAAGAAGCTTAAATATATCTGCAACGGTTTGAAGAATTCCATGATAACCAGTACGCATTGGTCCCAATCGATCCTGCATATGAGCAGAAACTTTTCGTTCCATTAAGACTGCAAATAATGCAAACGGAAGTATGAACACAAATAAAGGCAGCAGGCTCACAACAAACATTGCGAGGATTTCGCTTCCGGTAAGATTATATAACCAATCGTACATCATCTGTCAATCTCTCCTAAAACTATATCAACACTTCCGAGAATTGCAACAACATCAGCTACCATAAATCCTTTGCAGAGTTCCGGAAATACTTGCATGGTAACAAATGATGGTGCACGAACTTTTACTCTCGCCGGATTTATTGAACCATCGCTAATAATAAAGTATCCGAGTTCACCTCTTGGATTTTCTACTCTCGTATAGATTTGTCCTTCAGGAGGTTTAACTCTTTTAGGAATTGCAGATGTTACATCGCCATCAGGAATTTGTTCTATTGCTTGCTCAATTATTTTCAGACTTTCTTCCATTTCCAAAACACGAACGAAATACCTATCCCAGCAGTCACCAACTTTTCCTTTTTCACCTTTACCGATTGGAATATCATAATCGAATTTATGGTAGACAGAGTAAGGATCATCTTTTCTTAAATCCCATTTCATTCCGCTTGCACGAAGGTTTGGACCTGTGACTCCATAATTAATTGCTGTTTCTATTGGAAGTACGCCAACGTTTGCAGTTCTTTCAATAAAAATTCTATTGTATGAAAGAAGTTCATTCAACTCTTTAACATTTGGTCTGAAATCTTTAATGAATTCTTTTGTAAGTCTGATGAAATCAGGATGAAGATCGTGAGAGAGTCCGCCAATCCAGATATAATTATAAAGAAGTCTTGCACCGCAGGTAATTTCAAAAAGGTGAAGAATTCTTTCTCTGTCTCTGAAACAAAATAGAAAAGGAGTGAATGCACCAATGTCTGCACCATAAGTTCCAAGTGCAACAAGGTGAGAAGCGATTCTCTGCAATTCACCCATAATCACTCTGATGTATTCAACACGTTCAGGGACTTCAATTTTCATTAATCTTTCCATTGCCAAAGCGTATCCAAATTCATTATACATCGAAGCTAAATAATCCATTCTGTCTGTGTAGGGAATTACTTGAGGATAAGTCATTGCTTCGCAGTGTTTCTCAAAACATCTGTGAAGGTAACCGATGTGAGGAATAACATCAATAATAATTTCACCATCAATCTGAAGTTCCAACCTTAACACACCATGCGTTGATGGATGCTGAGGTCCCATATTCAATACCATTTCTTCGGTCTTTAGTTTTGAGTCCTTAGTATTTTGTATTGAGTATTGAGACATTTTAATTAATTTTTCTTTTCAAGCGATTTGATTAAACCACTTAACATTTTTTGTATTTCTTCAATGTAATTAGCTGAAGTATTTAATTCATCTTGATTTATAAAATCCAAATCAAATGATAAAATTATTTGTGTATCTAATTCACAGGTTGAAGCGTAAGCAATTTCTAAAAATCTTGAAAACTCTTTTTTAGAAGTATGTCCAGCACCTTCAGCAATGTTTGATGGAATTGAAACGACTGCTCTTCTAACTTGTGACGTAAGAGAATACATTTCTTCTTTAGGATACTTCTTAGTGAGTTGGTAAATGAACTTGACTAACTCTCTTGCTTTTTGCCAGACTTTCAATTCTTTATAGTTGTGCATTTTATTTTCTCCAGTATTTAGTTTTGAATTATTGATTATTTAGAAGTGAAAAAAACCTATCTGAATACTCAATACTCATTACTCAATACTAGTAAGGAACTTTCATCCCCTGATAAAATTCAGGATTTTTATAATCTTTTCTTAAAGGATAACCAAACTCCCAATCATAAGGCATAAGGATTCTTCTTAGATCGGGATGATTTAGAAAAACAATTCCATACATATCATAAGCTTCTCGTTCGTGCCAGTCCGCACCTTTCCAGGTTTCAGTTACTGTCACGACTTCTGGTTTTTCTCTGTCAGTTGAAGTTTTAAGAGTAAGCTTGTGTCTTAATTTTGTTGATTCAATATGATAGAAAACGCTAAGAGTTCCGCCCTTGATAGTTTCCAATCCTTTCTCATCTTTTTCCTTTGTTCCATTTGCATCATCAACACCTGATAAATTCATAAGTGAATCGAACAGCAAATCATTTTCATCTCTCAGAAACATACATATCTTATCAACTTCCAGCGGGTTTACAATTATAAATGGTTCAACTGGTTTATCACTTTTAAGTTCAATAATAGATGAACCAAATTTTTCTTTTAATTGATTAAATATTTCTTCAGCAGTTTTCATGCACTCTTTCCGACAAAGCCGGACCTAATCGGCTTCACGATTGACTCATTTCTGATTTTTTCTTGCAACTTTAATAATCCTTCAAGAAGTGCTTCAGGTCTTGGAGGACAGCCGGGAACATAAACATCAACAGGTATAACTCTGTCAACTCCTTTTAGTACATGATAACCGTGTTCCCAATAAGGACCTCCGCAGTTTGAACAGCTTCCCATCGAAATAACATATTTTGGATCCGGCATCTGTTCATATAATCTTTTAATACGAATTGCCATTTTAAGTGTTACAGTTCCGGAGATAATAATAACATCTGATTGTCTTGGTGAAGGACGGGGGATAACTCCAAATCTGTCAAAGTCATAATGTGAAGCTGAAGTAGCCATCATTTCAATTGCACAGCAAGCTAAACCAAATCCAACTTGCCAGAGAGAAGACAGTCTTGCCCAATTAAAGAGATCCTCGGTTTTAGCTATGACTATATTACCTTCCGTAAATTCCTGATCTAGTAATCCCATATTCAGCTTGCAGTCTTTAGTTCTTCTTTTTTAATTTCAGTTGATTTAATTATTTCTAAGGTAGGTTCTTTTATTTTTGGTCGTGCCCATTCAAGATCGCCCTTCTTCCATTCGTATGCCATGCCCAATCCCAAAAGAATAAGGAATATTGCTCCAATCAGATAACCGACAATTCCCATTTCTTTATAGACTAAAGCCCATGGAATAAGAAGGACAACTTCCACATCGAATATTAAAAAGATAAGTGCAACTACATAAAAACGAATGTTAAACTTGACCCAGGGTGAACCTTCAGGATTTTCTCCGCATTCATAAGTAGTAAGTTTCTCGTAGGTAGGACGTTTTGGACGAAGAAGACGGGCAACATAAATTGCAACAACAACAAAGAGTGCTGCTGTTAAAATGAAAACGAAGATCTTGCCGAATTCTGTTAGCATTAATTTCAAAAATTTAGTAGGAAAATTAACACTACTCTTTAGTAATGTCAAGAAAAGTTTTAGAATTTATATTCGCGTTTAACAAATTGGTTCTGACAATCGATAAATATATATTTCTACGAGTGAATACTTTTAGAATATTTAAGTATTTTTGAACCTGATCAATTCAATTAATCTAAAACTGATTCAAAGCATAAAAAAGATATAATGGATTTAGTAAAAATTTATCTGATTCAGAGCATAACCACAGCAGCTAATAACCTTCGGCTCAATGCACAGCAGATTGAGGTTGTTGGTTTGTTACGAGAGACGGTAGTTAATTCGAAGGATCTTGGTGCTGAGCTTCTCCTGATGAAGAAAACAACAGAGCTCTCAAAGTTAGCTATCAGGTTAAGTGAAATTCATTCTTTCTTAACGCAGGGTAAAGTTGACTTTGTAAAAATATCAGAGCAGTTCAGGGAGCATAGCAGATATTTAATTAGAGATTTAAATCAGTTCCTGGAAAACGTCAGTCCAAAAATTTATAAAGATGCGTTCAATAAAATTAATAATGGTCACACAACTGCGATAGATGTTGAATTAGTTGACCGTAGTAATCTTGCTGGCGAAATTATGAGTGTGAATGTTTCGGAAAGTCAAGAAAATTTATTAGTAGAAAAAAAGGTATATCCTTACTCATCAATAGATTTTGAGAAAAAGATTCTAAGTCCAATAAAATCTGTGGATGATCTTTTAAAGAAAATTCCTTCTGGTAAAGTGACAGATAGTGAGCTAAAAGAATATTTTGAACTAATGCAAGAGCATGCCTCACTTTCATCTTTAAATGGATTTCAGGTTATTTCTAAAATGCACGAAATCATAGCATCAGCATTGTATGCAATAAATAATGGTAACTTATTAGTTGATAAGACAGTAATCGAATCACTTCGCGCTTGTTTAATTGTGATAGTTGCAGTTGTTAAAAGAAAGGAAGTTGATATTACTGGCTACCTAAATAGAGCTGAAGAATTCGGCAACAAATACTTCAAACAAAATAGTCAGGTATAGAATGATGAATTTATATGCAGTTATAATGGCTGGTGGAATTGGTGCAAGGTTCTGGCCGAGGAGCAAGAAGAAAAGTCCCAAACAGCTTCTCCAGATTTTTGGTGAGAACACTATGATTCAGGAAACCTTTAAAAGGTTAAATGGATTGGTACCAAAAGAAAATATTTTAATAGTAACCAATGAAACGCAGAAACCTGGCATAATGGAACAACTACCAGAGATTCCTGTTGAAAATATTATCGTCGAACCTTTTGGAAGAAATACTGCTGCGTGTATTGGTCTTGCCTCGGTAATTATTCAGCAAAGATCTCCTGATGCTATTACATTCGTAATGCCGGCCGATCATATTATAAGAGATAATGAAAGTTTTATAAATACACTTAATACTGCAGCTAAATTTGCAAACGATAATCCGGCACTGGTTACTATTGGAATTCAACCATCAAAACCTGAGACTGGTTACGGATATATTCAAATAGATGAAGATTCCGGGAAAGAAAACGTATATAAGGTTTTAACATTTGCTGAGAAGCCAAACTACGCAACCGCAGTTAGTTTTATAAAGAGCGGTGACTTTTTCTGGAACAGCGGTATGTTCATCTGGAAGATAGATACAATCTTAAATGAAATTAATCGTCATATGCCGGATTTGTACGAAGGTCTAATTCAAATGAAAGATCAATTAAACAATCCTGATTTTCCGAATATTCTTTCTGATATTTATGGTCACTTAAAAAGCATTTCAATTGATTACGGCATCATGGAAAAATCTGACAAAGTATTTCTTGTAAAAGGTCAATTTAGTTGGAGTGATGTTGGAAGCTGGGAAGCAGTTTATGAACTAAGTGATAAAGATCAGGATGGAAATGTTAAAGTGGGAACTATTTATACTGATATGGCAATGGATTCTTACATTTACTCTCCAGATAAATTCACAGCAGTAATAGGTTTGGATAATTTAATTGTTATTAACCACGACAATGCTTTGCTTATTTGTAAAAGAGATAAAGCCCAGGATGTGAAAAACATAATTGATTATCTCAAGCTAAATAAATTGAATGATCACCTATAATTATTAATGAAAAAGGTAATTACTGAGCGAGATATTTTAGAACTTGAAAAACAGGGGATTAAAGTTGTATTAAAAACAAAAGATACAATTATCACACCGCTTGCTTTGGACCGGATTCGCTTTTCAAAATTTACTATTGTTGAAAAAGAAGAAATTCATTCTGAACAAATCAATCAATCAATCAATAACAATCAAACTTCAGTCAAACGAATAATTATTGGCGGCGATCATACAGGATTCAAATTAAAAAATACATTGATTAAATATTTAGTTGAAAAAGAATTTCATGTAACTGATGCCGGAACATTTGATGAAAATTCTTGTGATTATCCTGACTATGCTAAGATTGTAGCAAAAAGTATTTCTAAAGGAGATAATGATTTTGGGATTTTGATAGATGCCACAGGAATTCCTTCTGCGATTGCTGCAAACAAAGTTAAAGGAATCCGAGCAGCGACTTGTTACAATTCTTTCAGTGCCCGAAGCTCCCGTGCTCACAATAATGCAAATGTTTTAGTAGTTGGAGCAAGAGCATTGGGTGAAGAGACAATTAAACTGATTGTTGATGAGTGGTTGTCAACTCAATTTGAAGGTGGAAGGCATCAGAAAAGGTTGGATAAAATAAGTGATCTTGAAAATGAAAAAGATGATTAAGTTCATTCAAAGTTAAATCATATTTTGAAATAAAGAGTTTATACCATAATTTTCGCCAGCCAAAAAAGATATTACAAACAGATTTCGATGTATAACCAGCCAGGGTCACCTCTGAAAAGAAATTATCATAAACCATTAGCGGGATTTACCTTAAATTGCTCATTATAAATTCGCCTGTTGAAAAAATTATAGAAATAAATCGTCACATTTATCTTCTTAAAGTATTTTCTCCACAACTTACATCAATCATTAAACCAGGTCAATTTCTGAATATCAGAGTAACTGAAAGAGTTTATCCTTTGCTCAGAAGACCATTTAGTGTTTGTGATGTAGACGGAGAACATCTTTACCTTATGTTTAATATTTTGGGTGAAGGAACGAATATACTTGCTCATAAGCCGATAGGCTCTGATCTTGACATTCTTGGTCCTTTGGGAAATGGATTTAACCTTGATGGCGATTACGAAACTGCCGTGATTGTTGCTGGTGGATTAGGTGCGGCTCCGTTTCCTTATCTAACCCGCAAGCTGAACGGAAAGAAAAATATACTTTCATTTATCGGTGGAAGAACAAAAGATGATGTCATCACTTATAACTTAAAGAATGTTAAAGAGGCTTCCGATGATGGGTCGCTTGGTTTTAAAGGTAATGTAGTTCAATTGCTTAATCAAAATCTTGAATTATTAAAATCAAAGAAAATTAAAATGTTTGCCTGTGGACCTACAGTAATGCTTCGGGCATTAAAAGAATTTTGTCTTAAGAATGAATTTGAGTGCGAAGCATCAACTGAATGTGCAATGGCTTGCGGCTTTGGAATTTGCCAGGGTTGCCCGATTGAATCCACAACTGAAAGTGATAAATATCTGTTAGTGTGCAAAGATGGTCCAGTGTTCAATATTAAAGATGTTGTGATATGAGCAATGTAGATCTGTCTGTAAAAATTGGTTCACTTACTTTACGAAATCCGATTATGCTCGCATCAGGAACCGTTGGTTATGGAAATGAGATGGCTGAGTTTACAGATTTGAATAAGCTTGGTGGTATCGTAACAAAATCATTAAGTCTTAAGCCAAGAAAAGGAAATCCACCGCAAAGAATAGTTGAAACACCTGCTGGAATGTTAAATGCAATTGGTCTGGCTAATGTTGGAGTAGAAGTTTTCTTGAAAGAGAAAATTCCATTCCTCAAACAATTTGATGTCCCGATAATTTGCAACATTGCAGCAAGCACTATTGAGGAGTATGTTGAATGCACGAAGATTCTTAATGAAGAAGAAACTATCAAAGCATTTGAGATTAATGTTTCCTGCCCAAATGTAAAAGAGGGAGGTTTATCATTTGGTAATGATTTGAATTCAGTTGCAAGGATAACTGAAAAAGTCAGAGCTGTAACCGATAAGCCAATAATTATAAAACTATCTCCAAATGTTTCGTACATATCTGAATTTGCAAAAGCTGCAAAAGAAAATGGTGCCGATGCAGTTTCAGCAATAAATACATTGGTTGGCGCAGCTTTTAATATTTTCACTCGCAAACCAAAAATTCATAATGTGACTGGAGGATTATCAGGTCCTGCTATCAAGCCTGTTGCTATAGCCAAAGTTCTGGAAATATCGAGACAGGTAGATATACCAATTATCGGCATCGGTGGAATTATGGATTGGAGAGATGTAGTTGAATTTATGATTGCCGGTTCCTCAGCAGTTCAAATTGGAACTTTGAATTTTATTGATCCATCTGCACCGGGAAAAATAGTTAATCAACTGGAAGAACATTGTGTTAAAAACGGAATCGAAAAAATTTCATCACTCATCGCATCATATCAATTATAATTGAATGGATCTTGAAACCTCGCTGAAGAAGCTTTTCTCTCTTCACACATTTGGAATAAAGCTTGGATTGGAAAATACTATTGGTTTTCTTGAGCATTTAGGAAATCCTCAGCAAGCATTAAAGACTATTCACATAGCAGGTTCAAATGGAAAGGGAAGCACATCTTCATTCATTGCCAGCATTCTGCAGGAGTTTGGATTTAAAGTTGGATTATACACTTCGCCGCATTTTGTGAAGTTTAATGAAAGAGTTGTGATAAACGGAAAGCAAATTGAAGATGAATTTGTTGCTACTTTCATTTCAGATAATGAAAAATATATTGATGAACACGAATTAACTTTTTTTGAAGTGACAACTGCCATGGCATTTCAATATTTCAAAGATATGAATACAGATTATTGTGTAATTGAAACCGGACTTGGCGGCAGGCTTGATTCGACTAATGTATTAAATCCTTTAGCCGTGGTTATTACATCCATTAGTCTTGAACATACAAATGTACTTGGAGATACAATAGAACAGATTGCATCTGAGAAGGCAGCGATAATTAAGAACAGTTCAAATGTTTTTACAGGTATACTAAAGAAAGAAGCAGAAGTAGTTGTTGAACAGAAATGCAATGAGACAAATAGTATTCTTTATCCTATGAAAGATTTTATAGATGAATGATGATGATAAAATAAGATTACTACTTGATAAAGATAAATCAGCTTGATATAAATCCTCCACTCAGAGGCATATATCAAAAATACAATGCTGCACTTGCGGCACTTACTGTATCAAAGACATTTTTATTTAATGATGAAAAAAAATATTTAAGTGGTATTGAAAATGTTTCAAAGAACACAGGATTGCAGGGAAGGTATGAATTTTTTCATAAGGACCCGACAATAATTTTTGATTCAGCACACAATCCTGAAGGCATTGAAAACTTTTTAACTGAGTTTGCCAAAGAAGCTGGCAATTATAAAAAGAGGACATTATTATTTGGAGCGATGAGAGATAAAGCTATTGGAGATATGCTTTTAATGCTTTCTAAATATTTTGATGAAATAATGATAACAGAAATTCAGTACGAGCGGGCAGCCAAAATGGAAGAAATTAGTGAGCTCTGCAAACGATTTGACATCCCAATAAAACAGGTAATCGAACCTGCAAGTTTTGTTAAAAGTTTTACGAAAAGGAATGCGGATGAGTGCCTGGTAGTCCTTGGCAGTATGTATCTGCTGGGTGAAATTAAGCAGCAATTACTGGTTGAGGTAGCTTGACATTTAAGAATTTAAGGTTTATGTTTCGGTGAGCCGCAAAAACCTATCAAGAAATAAACAATTTGTTATCATTAATAAATTATTCCTCGAATACACAGACTGGTTAAAACCAGTTAAAATTATATGTTAAATAACTAAACCTTCATCTGACAACAATAACTCAGGGTCAACATTATGCCAATGGATATATCCGCACTCAAATCAAAGAAGATCGTAGAATTAAATGAGATAGCTAAGGAACTTAATATTCCCGGCTACAGTGATCTTCGCAAGCAGGAACTTATCTTCAAAATTCTGGAGGCTCAAACTTCCAAGGATGGACTTACATTCTCAAAGGGTGTCCTCGAAGTTCTTCCTGATGGATATGGATTCCTTCGTTCTTCGGACTACAATTATCTTCCATCACCGGATGATATTTATGTATCGCCATCACAGATTAAAAAGTTCAGCTTACGAACAGGAGATTTTGTCAGTGGTCAGGTCAGACCACCGAAAGAAGGTGAAAGATTTTTTGCGCTTCTCAGGGTTGAAGCAGTAAATAATCAAGCACCTGAGAATATTCGCGAGCGAACTTTGTTTGATAACCTTGTTCCGGTTTATCCAACGAAAAAAATTAATCTTGAATCTGCGCCCGGTGAATATTCCATGAGAGTTATGGATATGCTTGCGCCAATTGGTAAAGGACAAAGAGGATTGATAGTATCACCTCCGAAAAGTGGTAAAACTGTATTACTTCAGAAAATTGCTAATTCAATTACAAGAAATCATCCGGAAATAAAACTCATCGTACTTTTAATTGATGAGCGACCTGAAGAAGTAACTGATATGGAACGTTCAGTTCAGGGTGAAGTTATAAGTTCAACATTTGATGAACCTGCTGACAGACACGTTCAGGTTGCTGATATGGTAATCGAAAAAGCAAAAAGAATGGTTGAAGCAAATGAGCACGTAGTGATTTTGCTGGATAGTATTACAAGATTGGCAAGAGCACATAACATCGTTGTTCCCCATAGCGGAAGAATTTTGTCTGGTGGTGTGGATTCAAATGCTCTTCATAAACCAAAAAGATTCTTTGGCGCTGCAAGAAATACTGAAGACGGCGGCAGCTTAACTATTATCGCAACTGCTCTGATCGATACAGGCAGCAGAATGGATGACGTTATATTTGAGGAGTTCAAAGGAACAGGTAATATGGAACTTGTTCTCAATCGTGATTTAAGTGACAGAAGAATTTTCCCGGCGATCGATGTAAACCGCTCAGGAACCAGACGTGAAGATTTACTCTTAAAGGAAGATGATTTAGGAAAGATCTGGATTCTAAGAAAAATTCTCAGTGACTTCAGTCCTGTTGAGGCAATGGAATTCCTGATTGACAAAATCAGAGGAACTAAGAATAACAAGGACTTCTTGAATAATATGAACAACTAACAGTCAATTGACTAATTATCTGTAACTAATTTTGCCTTGATTTTTATATTGATCTGGATGATTTTTCATCAAAAAGAAATAAAGTGAAAAAAATATTATTCAGCTTCTTTCTTATTTGCACTTCATTATTTGGGCAGCCAGATATTATTCCAAGACTACCCTTTGAATCAGAAATAATTGCTTTACCCAGAACTGATGGTGATTTTTCAGTCAATTTCATTTACAAAATTCCATACAGGATGCTTGTATTTGAAAGAAAAGTGGATTCATTTGATGCTGGATTTCGTGTTACTGTTGAAATTCTCGATGAAGATTCCAAATTAGTTGTAAGGGATATGAAAGATAGCAAGGTGATAGTTAATAATTTTGAAGAGACGAATGATTATAATCTTTTCTTGCAGGATTTTTTAAGCTTTAAACTGAAATCAGGAGAATATAAAATCTCAGCCCATATTTCGGATATGAACTCTACCGGTGAACTTAAACTCGAACCTATAAAATTGGATCTTGAAGAATATAAAGATAAACTTGTACAGCATCCTCTGGTAATTAGTTCAAGGGATATAATGTGTGACGATAAAAAGAATTTTATTCTTGCTAATTCAGGTGGTAATGTTCCTTTCAGCAGTGAGAAATTTCATCTGATTATACCTGTCACTGATACTTCAATTACTGAAATTGATGTTATCATAGAAAACAATGATGAAGTTATAATCTCCACAAAAGTGAATGAGTCGTATGTCATTCCTATTGGAATAGCTGAATGCGAAAAGCATTTATCAGTAACTACTAATTCTGAAGCAATCCCACTTAGAAATTTTGTTTTGAGAAATGTAAATGAAAAACTTGACGAGGGAGAGGTAACATTAAAGGTATTGAATGATGAGAATTCAATTGATGAAAAATATCAATCAAAAATAGTTTGGTTTAATAAGCCATTCTCTTTAATGGATCCTGAAAAAGCAATCGAGTTCTTAAACTTTGTAGAATCAGATTCAGTTGTATCTTCACTTTTATCGAATAGCAGTTCTGACTATCCAAAAGTATTGAAAGATTATTGGGCGAAATTTGATCCCACTCCGGAAACAACATATAATGAAGTAATGTTTGAATATTACAATCGAGTGGATTATGCTATTAAGGAGTTTAAAGGAATTGGAAAAGGAAATGGGGCAAAAACTGACAGGGGTGTAGTATATATCAAATTTGGTAAACCTGAAAAAATTGATCGCTTATCAAATCCACAAGGGCAGGTTATGGAAATATGGACTTACTTAAATCCTGAAAGAAAATTTACATTTGTTGATAAAAAAGGTACCGGTAACTTTTCTTTGACTGAGAATTGATGAAGAGAATTGTTTTCACATGTGGTGATATTAATGGAATCGGACCAGAAATTGCTCTTAAAGCGCTCAACAAAATCACTTCAAAAAATAAAGCTACTCAGTTTATTCTGATCATCCCCGAAAATGTTTTCACAAAAGCATCACTCTTAGTCAGACCTCGCTTTAGTTTCCAGACAGTGAAAGATTTGTTGTATAATAATATTGATTCTTCTCAAGTAATTATTTTAACTACAAAATCATTTAAGCAGAACATTGGCAAACCGACACTAACATCAGGTGAAGCTTCTTATCTTGCATTGAAGACCTCATTCGATTTATTGAACAAAAAATTAGCAGATGCGGTTGTTACCGCTCCAGTTTCTAAAACTGCATTGAAACTTGCAGGTGTAAAGTATCCCGGACAAACTGAGATGTATGCTGATTGGTGTGGAATTAAAAATTTTGTAATGACGTTCCTTTCCAAAAAGTTAAGAGTTGCTCTTTATTCAATTCATATTCCATTAAAAGAAGTCTCTAAGTCATTGAATTTAAAAGCATTATCAGAAAAGTTTGATACTGTAATAAGTATGTTAAAAATTGATCTCGGAATTAATAATCCAAAGATAGCCGTACTGGGTTTGAATCCTCACGCAGGTGAAAGTGGAATTATTGGCAGTGAGGAAAGAGAAATAATTGAACCGTTTATTGAGCAAAAAAAATATGAAGGTATTGTTGAAGGGCCATTTTCATCTGACGCCTTTTTTGCTAACAGAAGATTTGAGAAATACGATTTGGTATTTGGTCTGTATCACGATCAGGTTTTAATTCCATTTAAATATATAAATGCTGGAAAGGGTGTTAATTATTCAGCAGGGTTACCGATAATAAGAACTTCGCCGGATCACGGTACAGCATACGATATTGCCGGAAAGGGAATAGCCGATGAATCAAGTATGATTGAAGCTTACAAGTATGCGGAATTGATTCTGGAGAACAGAAAGAAAAGCTTATCTAATAAATGATGGTTAAACCTTACGAGCAAGTTTCTGCTATTTATGATGGTTTAATGAAAAAACTGGACTATGACAGTTGGTCAAAATATATTCTGTTAATAGCCAAAGAAAATGTACATGATAAAGCAAAATTTCTTGAGCTGGGGGCAGGGAATTGCAAGATGGCTAAAATACTTTCAGAAAAGTACAGAAATTATTATGCTTCGGATATTTCATTATCGATGCTCCGCTCTGGTGATAAAAATAATTTGAAAAAGATTTGTTGTGATATGACCTCACTTCCGTTCAAAGAAAAATTTGATTTTGTTTTCTCTGCATTTGATAGTGTGAACTATATTTTGAAAAAGAAGTCACTTCAAAACTTATTTAAAGAAATATATTACTTGCTTGAGGAAGATGGAGTTTTTACATTCGATGCTAGCCTCGAGACAAACAGTTTGGATTTCAGTATTGGTAAATCCACTGAGGGACGGCATAATGATTATCAGTATAGGATGTTAAGCAAGTATAATAAGCGAAGCAGAATTCATTATAATAACTTTTATATTTGGAATGAATCAGGAATAAATATTAAAGAAGTGCATAAAGAAAAAATTTATAAAATTGATACCTACTTCAAGCTTGCTGAAAAAGCAGGTTTATATACTGAAGCCTGCTATGATTGTTTTTCCTTTAAAGATGTCAAACAAAATTCTCAAAGGGCACAATTTGTAATGAGGAAAATTAACTGATGATGCTTTCATTTGACAATGTAGAATTTCATTATAAGAATCAGCCCGTATTCACAAACCTGAATATGGAATTGGACTATGGTGAATTTGTTTTTGTAATTGGGAAAAGTGGAATTGGCAAAAGCACATTGATGCAGTTAATTTATATGAATCAATTTCCACTGACTGGAACTGTCCGTATTGCAGAGTTTGATTCGCAGACAATTAAATCATCTCAAATTCCATTGCTCAGAAGAAAAATTGGTGTGATCTTTCAGGACTTTAAACTGCTGCCAGATCGAAACGTTTATCAGAATCTTGCTTACGTAATGAAAGTAACAGGCATTTCATCCAAAGAGATAAAGAAACGAATAAACGAAACACTTAGTGAAGTCGGGCTTTCACACAAAAGATTAAATAAACCTCACGAATTATCCGGAGGTGAGCAGCAAAGAGTTGCAATTGCAAGAGCAATCATAAACGAACCAATACTCGTCCTTGCTGATGAACCCACAGGTAATCTTGATCCCGAAACATCCGGTGAGATACTAGCACTTCTCAAAAAAATAAACAAACGAGGTACAGCAGTATTAGTTGTAACTCATAATTATGATATCGTTAAGAAGGGGAATGAAAGAGTTATAAAACTTGAGGACGGCAGAGCTTTAAAAGCAGTAATCAAACATAAAATTGAAAGCTAAAATTTAATCAGCAAGAATTTTTAATAATTCGTCGTTTACTTCCTCAACTGAACCCAACCCATTAATAGAAATTACCTTTCCTTGTTTTTCATAATGCTTTAATACTGGTTCAGTGGTCTTGCGGAAAATTTCCAAACGTTTTCTGATAACTTCTTCTTTATCATCATCTCTCAGATAAAAACTATTCCTGGCTTTACAATTCGGACAACTATCTGAGTTTTCGATTTCAGATAGAGTAAAAATATTTCCGCATTCTTTACAGGCTCTTCTGTTGTTAAGTCGTTTTACTATTTCTTCTTCATCTGCGGAAATGTTTACAAGTTTAACATCATTTATATTCATTTCATTTAACAGTTTATCCAGTTCAACTGCCTGATTTGTTGTTCGTGGAAAACCATCAAGAATAAACCCGGCGTTACAATCACTTTTGCTAAATCTGTATTTAATTATTCCAATCATAATATCATCAGGAACAAGATCACCTCTGCTCATAATTTCCTGAGCTTTCTTTCCTAATTCAGTTTCGTCTTTCACGGCCTGTCTTAAAATATCACCTGTGGATATGTGTGGTATGTTAAATTTTGATGAGAGTAATTTTGCCTGTGTTCCTTTTCCAACACCAGGTGCACCGAATAAGAGTAGTCGCATAAGAATAATTTTTTTTATTGCAAATTATAGAATAATAAATGTAGTCTCAAGCTGTTGGAGGAGAAAATTTAAGCGGGTTTTTGTTTTTCAAATTATCAAAGAAATCCTGGAGCAGCTTTTTACTTTCCTCAGAGTAAATACCGGAATAAACATTTATTTTATGATTAGTCTTTCCATCTTCGGCAAGATTATAAATACTACCACAGGCACCAAATTTTGGATCAAAAATTGAAAAGTAAAGTTCCTTTATTCTTGAAGCCAGCAAAGCACCCGTGCACATTATGCAAGGTTCAAGAGTAACATAAATAGAACACTCACTCAAACGCCAATTACCGATGTGATTTGCTGCAGCAGTTAGAGCAATCATTTCTGCGTGAGCGGTTGCATCTTTTAATCGTTCAACCTGGTTGTAACCACGACCAATTATTCTGTTATCTTTAACAACCACAGCACCAACAGGAACTTCATTTTCTTCCAATGCCTTTTCAGCTTCCTGAAGGGCTGCAAACATAAAACGATATTTTTCTTCGGAGAAAATCATTGGAAATAATTAAAAATGAAAAATGCTAAATTAAAACTTAAATGAGAAAATCAGGATTGGTAAGCAATCAGCAATTTTTAATTTATAATTTTTAATTGGTTTTGTACGCCCGTAGGGATTCCTCCAAAGGAGTCCCTTTGGGAGAACCCAAAACCAATTTGTACGCCCGTAGGGATTCGAACCCCAAACCCTCAGATCCGAAGTCTGATGCTCTATCCAGTTGAGCTACGGGCGCATTTTTTATAATGTAAAAATAGAGATGAGATGATGGAATAACAATAACAAAGCCGCTGTTAAAAGCGGCTTTATAAAATTCCTGTTAAGAATTTTGCTAATTCGTGAATCCTTTTGGATAAGTTTTAAGATTATGTCCAAACTTCAACTGCTCTTCCATTCTGCAAGACCATACAAGCTGTCCGTTCCAGACAGTAATATCAGGGCAGCCATCGCACATACTTTGTCTTCCATCAGGAAGAAAATCAACCGGCTGAATGATCATCACTGACTGGTAATGAAGTCTCTTAAAAATATTAAGAGGATTCTTATAAAAATTAAAAAATGCTTTTCTTATTTTTTTATCCAAAGCTCCCATCAGCAGCATACTTTTTCCTTTGCGTGTCCATTTCGGTCCTGCATAGGCAAGATATTTATCAAAGAAAAGATGATAAAACATTTGAACCATTTCCATCCCTTTTCTTCCAACATAACCATAGATTTTTTTCTTTGTTCCTAATCTTCCGGTCAAAAGCCATTTGAAAGAATCTGGTTTTTCTGAACCGTTGAGATATGCACAAGGATCAAAGTCAGGATATTCTTTTCTAATTAATTCTACAACTTCAGGAGCTTTTATATCTGCACGAGTGACAGGATCTTCGTTGTAAACCAATTGACCCATATCAATCTTTTTAGGTCCAAGATAGAAATCATATTCTTTATTATTAACTGCCCGGTAAAGTATAAAGACCATTACGTGAACGATATCAATGTTTTGATGTGCCCATTTAACCATTTCAGGAATATATTTCATCGTGTCTTCATATACAGTTGAATTAAATGCACAGGAAATATTACCTTCATCAGTGAGCATTTTTGCGAAATGATATCTTAACTCATTTAGCTCTAATTCATTTTTATCTTTCCATTGCGGACGACCTTGTTTGCTGTCAATATGAAAAGTAAAACCAAAGACTCCCGCTTTCTTCAGTTCTTTTAATAATTCTTTTGTTAGTGCCAATCCATTTGTGTTGATGATCGGCTTCATATTTCTTTTTTTAACTTCTTTAACTATTTCAATAATATCAGGATGGGTGAGAGGGTCACCACCAGCGATGGATACACCGTCAGCTTTGCGTAATCTTACAAAAACATCAAGATCGTTTTTAACTTGTTCGATGGATTTATGTCCATCCTTTTCGTTCAATCTGTAACAGCCTTCACAATAGAGATTACATTTAGAAGTTGGTTCCAGCCAGGAAATAGAATTATCTGTTAAATTCCATGGAAGGCGGTAATAGTCAAGATGATTCATTGAATTGTTGTGCATTATTTCTCCGTATTGTGCAAATATATTATATTGCAAAAAATAAATGACAAACATAATCATAAATGACAATACAAACAAAAGTAATTGATAATAACGAATGGATGCAGATTAAAGAAGCCTGGAAGAAAGGAGAGAGAAGAGCAAAACAGCTTTAGGATGATTTTTAGCACAAGATGAGAAAGGCGCAGAAAGAAAACACAAAAGCAACCCCCCAAAACGCGGAGAAGGCAAAGTGAAAGCAGAAGCGAAAAGCGCGGGGCCGCCCACCCCACCGGGGCCCCGCCGCCGGAGAAAGCCCAGGGAAGGAGAGGAAAAGCCAAAGAGCCGCTAAGACAAGGAAAAAAGAAAGGAAACGGGGCGAAGGGAAAGAAAATGATGATGCAAAAGACGTAATGATTATTATTGCAAATGATGGAATGCAAGGAAACAACCAAGGAATTAATATATAGACAAAAGACGAAGTAACAAACCTCTAAAAAATATAAGCATAGGAAACTATCTAAGCTGCACTACAGAGAACGGGACGGAGATAGGAGAACCCACAAACTCGTAAACTAGCATGCTAATACACTTCGAAAAAGTTCATGGATATAGTGGAATCGTTTAGCGATGATGTGATTGATGAAGAATAAGAAGTATGAGATCAATGGAATAATAATTCTTTAGAAAATCTTTGAATTAACTAAAAGACAGAGGAAAAACGACAGGGTGAAGGAATATGGAGAATGGACAACTTAACAAAGGGAAGTAAGTATAGAAATTGGAATGGAAAGTATGATGGTGAAATAAAAAGGTGAGGAAATTAAGTAAACAATATTTAATTGAAATTGTAAGTTAAAAAGAAAATTTAGAATTATTTTATTGGAGGGAATATGGAAGGATACAGCTTTTGTAGTGCATGCGCATTGTAGTTATTGTAGCAATGCATAGAATCGCGAATATGAAAGAGGAGTAATTTTAATTGGGAGAAGGGAAAAGGTCCGGTGATACTCTGACCAGTGTAGATAGAATGGTGAAAGTAGCTCTGTTGTAAGGATGCCTGAGAGGATGATCAAAAGACAACGCGCTAAAAGTTAATGCTGTCATACTCAGGGTGTGAGGCGAAAAATTGTTGAGTTGATGCTACCCAGCTCAAACAACTTAGAAGGGTATGGCAATCTAACTGGATGAATTATTGGAGAAAGAGAAAGAATAAACCAGAAGCTCCAATATAATGACAGCCAGACAAACAGGGAATAAAGTATCAAGTGAAGTGAAGACGTAGATCTGCTGTAGAAATGAAAAGAGCCAGGAAAGAGGAGAAGTGAAAGGGAGGTCGGGAAAGTAACACGCCGAGGGTGAGTAGGCGAGAGAAATTGAAGGAAATAGCAACTGAACCAATAGATACAGTTAGTCTTCAGAGAAAATCAAACATATCCTGTCGATTGATTAATTAAAATTTTTAGAGAAAAGTAAAAAAGATCTTAATCAATATTAATATATTTAATTATTTTTAATTTGAGAATTGAAATTGATTATTTAGAAATTATTTTAGGAGAATGACTTGTTTAAATATTTAATGTTTTTAATTCTAACAAGCATAACTTCAACGATAATTAGCACAAAGTGATTTTGCTGTTGGATTGAATGGCAATGTAAATTTTCCCAATGGAAAATTCACAGAATATTTTAGTACGGGTTACGGGGGAGATGCTCACTTCCTTTATCTTTTCGGGAATTCATCAATCTTTACATTGGCCGTTGGTTACAACCAATTCGATCTGGACAAAGATGCATTCACAGCAAAAGCAAATGAATCAGGTATGGATGCTACGTTTAACATCGAATCAAAATTCTCAACTCTTCCAATTCTGCTTGGAGTAAAGTGGTACTTTCTCAAACAGAAAAACTAAAAGTGCTTACATAATGATTGAAGCCGGATTTTATAATTATAATTTTACATTTAATGGTACTGCCGAAGTTGACTCGAGACAGGGGAAGCAGTGAAACTATTACTCTGCCGGAAATAGATGAGAATGGAATCGAAACTATGCTAAGAATTTCTGCTGGTTATTTATTCTTTATTGAGAAGCATTGGTTTATTGATGCATCCATTAACTACATTGTGTTAACAGATGCTTTCACTGTGGATGTGCCTGCTGATCCTGAAGATGCGGAATCTATTTCCGGATCAGCTGAAACTTTGAATTACCTCTCAGTTACTGCTGGAATTAATTATAGATTTTGAAAATCTTCATAAATTCTGGAATGTTCTTTGAATCATATTCCTGTCAAATAAAATTTCATTCACTTATTGTTTGATTTGTGCATAATTCTAAAAAATACATTACAGCAATTGTTTCATTTTTTTTGATTTTAATCTCACCTTGTGTCAACCTGATAGCTAAAGCCACTCAATCGGATACTTCAGATTATGGTAAAGTTTTTGTGACAAGATGGGGAGAAGACAGAAAGTCCGCATTTTCTTTTTCATTTGATGACGGATTCAAAGCACAGTATGATAATGTTTACCCAATACTTGAGGAATACTTTGAATTTAATGCAACATATTTTTTACTTCCACCATTTTTAACTGAACAGCTGCCCGGAATCTGGCGTTACGGTACCTGGCCAATGTTTCTTGAAATGCATTCTGAGGGTTCTGAATTAGGATCTCACACACTATATCATCCGCATTTATTACAGCTACCGGTTGGAGATACACTTACTCAAAATACAATTCATTACGAATTATATCACTCAAAGAAAATGATAGAAGCTCGTACTAATTATGAAAAGTGCATCACTTTTGCTTATCCTTATGCTGAACACAATGCTATACTGGATTCTCTCGCAAGTTTATATTATGAATCATCGAGAGCTATTGGTATTTCACCAAATCATTATAGTTTATCTGGTCTGGAATGGCATTCATTAAAATCATTTGAAGTGATATTTAGCGAGCCAAGAATTGTGTTTGAGGATGATCTTGACGAGCTTTATAATTTTATGAATTGGATTGAAAATTCGATTTCAAATGGGACATGGGGAATTCAGTTAGCACACGAAGTCGTACCATTTGCACAACTTGGCGATTTAATATCTCAGGGCGCTTATAATCCCATCAGCAACGAATGGCTGATTTTACTTTGTGAGTGGTTAGCAGAAAAAAGTTACGATAACTTAATCTGGATTGAAACAATAGGAAACATTACTAAATATATAAAAGAAAGAGATGCACACTCGTATCAGGTTTTATCCCAATCCAATTCACTTATTGAAATTTCATTAACTGATAACCTTCCTGATAATATTTATAATTATCCGCTAACTGCATATATCTCAATTCCCGCAGCCTGGGAAAAAGTTTTACTGATTCAGGGAAGCAACTCAAAAGTTTATGAGACTTTCAGTATGGATACAATGCAGGTGTTACTCGCAGAAATCATACCTGATAACGGAGTAATTCAACTGTTTGATTACACTTCTACTTTTGTTGAAGTTGAGGAAAAGCAGCCGGCAGATTTTATTCTTAATCAGAACTATCCAAATCCATTCAACCCAACGACAACGATAAGCTATGAAATAAATAACTCCGGATACGTATCACTTAACTTATATGATATTCTCGGTAATAAAATAAGTGAGTTGATCGCAGGAGAGAAATCAGCAGGCACACATAGTGTTCTTTTCGATGCTGGTTATTTGCCAAGTGGTGTATATACCTATGTTTTTAGTTTTGAAGGTAAGTATCAATCAAAAAAACTAATGCTGATTAAATAATCATTTCACCAATCATCTCGAGTATCCTTTCTCTTTTGGTACTAAATCTCGTAATGAATAATTTTGTGACGAATTAAAGACAATTAATTATTCTAAAACAACAATGATAAAAATATATTATCTAGCTCTCTGCTTTATTTTGTCGTTACCGATTCACTCACAAATAAACCGTGAGGAAGCACTAAAGCAAGGTGGATGGTCAGGTGGACTAGCAGGCTGGGTTGGCTGGGAAAATTTTGATTTGTCAGAAAGTTCAGGTGATGTTACAAAAAATGTCTAAAGTTGATGGATTTAATTTCATCTTCAGTTCTAGAAACGGAAGTATTGTAGAAACTAACGGTGTGTTCGGTTTTGATTTTCAATGGCGTGAGCGAAATCGGACAATCACACCTGAACCTAACCCAAATAACACCAGTGAATCTATTGATGAAAAGGTATGGTTTTTAGGACTATGGGCGAGATATTACATTCCCTTCGGAGGAAATTTCGCTATGTTCTTTGAGGGATCTGGTGGTTATGCAGTCTATTCTCAAAAGAATGAAACGATTACCGACTTAGAATATGCGTATTACAATAATCAAGCTTATGCAAATGGATTCGCATATAACGGTGGAATTGGAATTTCGCATTTCGTTTCTCAAAACGCTGCCTTTGAACTTACAGGAAGATATGAAGGTGGAAGTTTAAATGGAGAAAATGAAAATTACAGCGGTGCTAAAAACGATTTGAATGTAAAGTTAAAAAATATTTTTATCCTTTTCGGCTTTCAGATTTATCTGCGATAATATTTAAAGGAAAAAGGAGACTACTTTCGTAATCTCCTTTAATTCGCCCTCACCACAAAAAATTTCTATAATATAAAATCTTTACTTGAACATCTTCTCAATTTCTGCCCTGGATTTTTTTACTCCTCTTATCGAGACGATGATATATAAAACAAGTCCGCCTAAATATTATCCCTGCTAATAAGTAAACTGCCATTTAATTGCCCTCCGTTTTTAACATATAAATTTCAACGATTATGCCATCAAATACTTGATTAGTTAATTGATGTAATGATTGATTTCCAACAGAATTATCATAATAATGTATCTAATTGAAATCTAAAATGAGAATTGTATCAAAAAGTTTGTCGCAGGTAAGGGGAGTTCAATTGGGAGTGATACTTAGTTTTTATTTAGTACCAGGGGTATGCCGTTGTGGAAATAAATCCTGCCAAAATTTTCGGTTATCCAGTTCAAAGGTTTCTCGGTGGGTTTATATTTTTCAACAACATTTATTCGAATAATTTCGGGTCTCTCTTGAACTGTTATAACTGAATCGCAAAATTCTTCGGGGGAAAGGCAATGAGAATCATCCAGTTCAACTTCCAATATCTTTTGCTTGTTGATGAAGATATTTTTAGTGAAAAGCCGATTTATCATCAAAGCTTTATATGTTAGAGTTACTTCGAAATTTCTCATACTTAAAATATAAAATAAGTTATGACTATTTCAAGAGCGTCATTTTCTTAGTTTATATGAAATTACTTGCAATTATTTTGCAATAATATACACCGTTAAAAAGTAAATCGGTGAAAATTTTTATAGCTATATAATTTTGTCACGAACCCTTGATAAAAATATCGAATGATATTGAAATATTGAAACAGTGATTATCAGGTGAACTGACTAATATTCGATAATCATATTCTAATTACCGTCCATCAAATTATTCATTATATCCTCTTTTTTCTCTTGGCATCAGAGATAGATTGGCTTAAATTCACACGTCAAAAATCGAATCAAATAATTCCAAAATAAAGAGGGAGTTTAAAGTGTGTAAATTAAATCCATTCTTGTTATTAGGATTTTTTTCAATCTTGTTGACTACAATCAACGCAAGTGATGAAAAAATCCTTCCTTATCCTATTCATCAGCATAAGCTTGCTAACGGGCTGAATGTTGTGACAGTTCCTTTCGATAGTCCTGGTCTGGCTGCATTCTATATTGTTGTTCGTGTAGGTTCCAGAAATGAAGTTGAACCCGGAGTAACAGGTTTCGCTCATTTCTTTGAACATATGATGTTCAGAGGAACTGATAAATATCCGAGAGAGAGATACACAGAAGTCTTAAAAATGACTGGTGCAGGTGCAAATGCAAATACTTCACTCGACAGAACAATTTACCATATGACAGGAAATGTTGATTATCTTGAAAAAATGTTTGAGCTTGAATCAGACAGGTTTATGAATCTTAATTATCCTGAACACGATTTCAAGGTTGAAGCAGGAGCAGTGAAGGGTGAATACACAAAGAACTTCGCTAATCCTTATCAGCGTCTTTATGAAAGTTTGCTGAATACAGCATTTGATGCTCATACTTATAAACATACAACTATGGGATTTTTTGAAGATATAGTTGATATGCCAAATCAGTATGAATATTCACGTAAATTTTTTGATAGATATTACAGACCAGAATATTCTACCATCGTAGTTGTTGGTGATGTAACTGCTGAAAAAGTAAATGCACTGGCTGAGGAGTATTTCAGTGAATGGAAGCCGGGGAATTATACAGTTGCAATTCCACCAGAACCCACGCAATTAGAAAAAAGAACAGTTCATCTTCAGGATGGTTCGATACCTCCATATATGAGCCTTAATTATAAAGGTCCGGCATTTAGTGATACAAAAATTGATATGGCTGCACTCGATGTATTAAGCACAATTCTCTTTTCACAAAATTCAGATCTTTATAAAAAACTAGTTGTTGAAGAACAGAAGCTCAGATTTCTTGGCGGTGGTGCTATGAATTCCCGCGACCCTTACCTGATAAATATTCAGGCTTCATTTATCAGCAAAGATGATTTTCAATATGTAAGAGATGAAATAACAAAGGCAATTGAGAATATCAAAGTGAACGGCGTGAGCCAAAAAGTTCTTGATGAAACGAAATTGAACTTAAAGTATAGTTACGCAATGAGTATTGATAGTCCGGACGTAATTGCAAATTCACTATGTCATTTTATTTATCTCACAGGTGAGCCGGAATCATTGAACAGTTTTTATGCTCTTTACGATAAAGTAACCAATGAAGATATAAAAATGGTTGCGGAAAAGTTCTTTAATGATAGTGGACTAACCATCGCTACAATTTCAGGCGATGAAAAAGGAGGAGTAGAATAATGAAAGCATTAATTATTTCAATTTTGTTAAGCGGATTTATTATGGCACAACAAATTGTTGAGTTAAAGCAGCCCAATTCATCCAAGATTGTGGTTAAGTTCATGTTCAAGAACGGATCGATCTGTGATCCCCAGGGCAAAGAGGGATTGACTTACACAACATCTCAGTTGATAAACCAGGGTGGAACAGGTGAGCTAACCTTTAGTGATATTCAGGACAAAATTTATCCAATGGCAGCAGGTTATTTTTCGATGGTTGACAAAGAAGTAACCATTTTCACTTTTCTATTTCATAAAGATTGGATGGATCAGTTTTACCCGATAATGATGGGTTTAATAACTAATCCGTCCTTTAGTCAGGCTGATTTTGACAGAGTTAAAAACAATCAGCAGGCTTATGTTGACCAGGTAATCCGTGCTTCTTCAGATGAGGAATACAGCAAGAAAGCTCTTGAAGATTTTCTATTCAGGGGAACAAATTATCAGCATATGGTTGAGGGGAAATCTGCGTCGGTTGCCGCTATTACATTAGATGATGTTAAAAATCACTACAAGAATTTCTTCACTAAAAATAATGTGATGATTGGCATCGCAGGGAATTATCCGGATTCATTTCTTGAAAAACTGCAAAATGATATTGCAAAACTGCCAGATACAAAACCAGCAATACCATCTGCTCCGGTTGTTAAAATGCCTGACGGAATTGATGTAGAAATAATTTCTAAAGAAGGTGCATTTGGTTCGGCGATTTTTACAGGCTATCCATTAAGTATAACAAGAGCTAATGATGAATTTGCCGCTCTGATGGTTGCAAATTCTTACTTAGGTGAACATAGAAAATCTTACTCTAAATTATACAAGGTGATCCGGGAAGAGCGCTCGATGAATTATGGTGACTACTCCTATATCGAATGGTATCACAACGGGGGAGGGAATATGGTTCCTCCATCCGGTGTGCCGAGACAATCTAATTATTTCGCTGTCTGGATCAGACCGGTTCAAATTGCAAAACAATTAAAGATGCAGTACGAAGAGTTGAAAGATGTAAATGTTGGTCATGCTCACTTTGCTTTGAGGATGGCTTTGAGAGAAATGGATAAGATGATAAAGAACGGACTTTCAGAGGAAGATTTTGAAGCAACTCGTGCATTCTTACAAAGCTATATTCGACTCTACATAAAGTCACCCGAACAACAGCTTGGGTACTTGATGGATTCAAAAATATATGGAAGAGAAAATTATATTCAAGAGCTTGGTGCATTGCTCTCCGAACTAACTCTCGAGGATGTAAACAATGCTATTAAAAAGTATATGCAGATTGATAATATGAAAATCACAATTGTAACAGATGTAAGCGAAGCTGAACCACTTGCTGAAAGTTTAAAGAGTAATACTATTTCTCCAATGAGTTATTCAGATATGGTTAAAGCAGGATTATCAGAAGATATATTAAGTGAAGATACTGCGACTGAAAACTTTAAGCTCAACGTAAAGAATGTAACGATTGTAGATTCGAAGGATACGTTTAAGTAGAAATATTTAACTATATACAAATATTTTTCTCCTTTGTCATTCCTGCGGAAGCAGGAATCCATTTTATCACAATGATCTGGATTCCCTTTTTCACGGGAATGACATTTTTATTTTACTCAGGTATTTCATAATCCAGCCATTGTTCTAATGTATTTAATATGAACGTGCGATCTTTCTCATCAAAACTATTAATTCTTGTTCTATGATTCCCACCAGTCTTTATCATTTTAATTGCGTTGGTTTCGCCTGTCAACTCAACAGCAGTCGCAGACCACGCATCAACTTCACCATAAATGAATATCATATTGTTTCCATTCTTTTGAATCCACGTGTTTATCTTTTGCATAACACAGCAGTCGAATTCAGGATTTAAATCTTTTGGCAAAAATATTCTACTGGTTGGTTCTTTGACTTCAATAAGTAAATCCTTGAAATCTGAAATATCATAACCATAGTATCCCATCTCCGAATATGCCTGATAAACAAATGGAAGATTATCTGCTATATCCTGGTCTGAAAAATAATTGAACGACGAACCTTTCTTTAAATGTTCAAACAATTCTTCATTGGTGGCAGTTGTATCAGGAATTTGTGAACAATTGGTGTACTGCCACTGCCAAAATGCGAATCCATATTCAAGGACAACAAATTCAAAAATAAATCCGTATCTGCCGATAGAATAAGTATAGCCAGAACTTTTTGTGTCTTCAATAAACATTGGAAGTAATTCATCTGTTCGTTTTAATACTTCTCTCTGGAAATGAATCATTTTTGTTCTGCATTCTTCTGTTCCAACATTATCAAGAAAATGATAAATGCGTGGATCTTCAGCCGTAAGATTCAATGGCGCGACATAACAAACTGAAGCATCAGCATCATCAGGAAAATAATATTTGTGAATATATGTTGTCTGACCACCTTTACTTATTCCGGTTGTAATCCATTTGTTTTCATAAATACTTTTCATTGTTTCAATTATTTGATGATGATCATTTGCTGCTTGCTCGATTGTTAAGTATTCCCAATTCAAACTATCAGGAACAGATTCTCCGAAGTAACGATGTTCAACGACAATTCTATTGCATTTCAAAATTGAAGCGAGTTCATTCTTTCTATTATAGTCTATGTTGTATCCATCAAGCTCAATTACCATTGGAAGTGTTTCATCTTTATGTGACAGATAAAACTTTTGCCTGAATTTTTCTCCATCCGGATTATTATGATCGACAGGCTGCTCAATAAATATTTTAAATGCTTCAACATATTCTGAATCTGGTTGAATTTTCTCGACGCTAATGATTCCAGGTAAAGACTCTAATGTGGTTTTTAAATCGCTCTGAGTAAAAAGAGGGGAGGAGTAAAAAAGCAGAATCCCTATCGTTATTACAGAAAGCTTAATATTTTTCATCGTAAGCTCCCGCTGATAGTTAAAATAATAATTTTATTTTTTAGCTCTGAAAAGATATAGTTGAGAAAGTATCATTCCAATTAGCATTAGCAAGCATCCAAACAATCCTCGCATAGGAATTGACTCATTTAGAATCATCCACCCGCCGATAACAGCAAATACTGCTTCTAAACTCATAATTATTGCGGCATTTGCTGGATGAGCTTCTCTTTGTGCAACTACTTGAATTGTAAATGCAATTCCAACAGAGAACAAACCAGCATAGAGAATTGGAAGATATGCAAGCAGCACATTTTGTAAAACTATGGTTTCAGAAATAAGTGCTGCAATAAAACTGAAAACTGCACAAACAACAAACTGAGAGAAAGCTAACTGGAACGGATCAACTTTGGTTGAATAGTGACCAATTACAAGAATTTGAATTGCCCAGAAAAAAGCACCAATCAAGGACTAAAATATCGCCTGTATTTATGTCAAAGGTTTCATTAACGCTTAGAAAAAATAGACCTATTATTGCAACTACTGCACCCAGCCAGGTAAGTAAAGATGTTTTTTGTTTTATAAATAATCCTAAAATTGGAACAAGAATTACATAGAATCCTGTAATGAATCCTGCCTTTCCTGCGTCCGTGTAAACCAAACCACCTTGTTGAAAAGTTGCGCCAAGAAAAAGAACCGTTCCGGCTGATAATCCACCGTATAAAAGTTTTTTATCGTTTAAAGGAAGAAATCTTTCTTTTTCAAATTTCCTTCTCTGATTTATTAGAAGAAGAGGAATTAAAGAGAGGCTACCGAGAGTAAACCGTGCAGTATTAAAAGTGAATGGGCCAATAAATTCCATTCCGGCACGCTGTGCAACAAATGCAAATCCCCAAATGACTGCGGTTAAAAGTAAAAGTAAATTTGATTTCATATTATTCATCCTGAATTTATTTCAGGATCTTAATTATTCCAGATTCTAATTCGTTCTAGTAATCTCTTTCATCTGCACTGACAAATAGATTGATATTCTTCACATTTGACGAATAACCCATCAAACCAATTCGCCAGACTTTACCAGCAAGTTCTCCCAGCCCGGCACCGATTTCAATGTTGTAATCATTCAACAAAGATGCTCGTACTTTAGCTTCATCTATTCCTTCAGGTACAGAAACAGAAGTGAGTTGAGGAAGTCTTTCTTTGTCATTAACAAATGCTTTCAATCCAATCTTTTCTAATTCCTGAACTAGTTTTTCTCCATTCGCTTTGTGTCTCTTCCAGGAATTTTCTATTCCTTCTTCTTTTAAAATCAATAGTGATTCGTGAAGAGCGTACAGTGAATTTATTGGTGCAGTATGGTGATAAGCTCTTTTTGTGTTTCCACTCCAGTAACTCAAGAATTAAATTCAAATCCATAAACCAGCTTTGAACGGGAGTTTTTCTTTTCCTGATGAATTCAACTGCTCTTTCATTAAAAGTCACTGGAGATAATCCGGGAGGGCAGGAGAGACATTTCTGCGAGCCAGAATATGAGACATCAATATTCCATTCATCAATTAAAAGCGGAATACCTGCAAGAGAAGTAACAGTATCAGCGATGACAATACAATTATGTTGATGAGCAATTTCAGTTAATGTTTTAATATCAGTTCTTGCACCGGTTGAAGTTTCAGCGTGCACAAATGAACACACATTTATTCCCTGATTCTTTTTCAATGTATCTTCAAAAAGTTGAGGATCAACAGCTCTTCCCCAGGGCATATTCACAACAACAGCTTCAGCACCGCATCTTTCAACTATACTTTTCATTCTCCCGCCGAATACTCCATTGATGCAAACTAAAACTTTAGTTCCCGGCTCAACTAAGTTTACTAGACAAGTTTCCATTCCAACTGATCCCGGACCTGAAACAGCAAAAGTAACTTCGTTTTTTGTTTGAAATGCATACTTGAGCAGCTCTTTTATTTCATCCATTAACTCGATGAACTTTGGATCCAGATGACCGATAGTAGGACGAGCCATTGCTTCCAAAACTCTTGGATGAACATTGGATGGACCCGGACCCATTAAAATTCTTTTTGGTGGAATGAAAGAAGTCATAGTTAAACCTTATTCGATTAGAGATGCTTTCTTTAAAATCATTTTTAATTCTATTAGTTGAGCCTCACTTAATGGTTCAAGTGGCATTCGTGGCTTGCCACCAAAATATCCAAGAAGATCCATTGCAGCCTTTAAACCAGCGACACCAAATTTTGTTGTAACAGCTTTATTTACCGGTATCATTCTATTCTGGATTTCCAATGCTTTTTCAAAATTCTTTTCCCGAATCAAATTATAAATTTGAAGACATTGATCCGGAGCAATGTTAGCCAACGCCAATATTCCGGCTTTAGCACCACTGGTTAATCCATTATAAAGAACGGATGCTGTCCCTACAATCAGTTTAAATTCCGAATCAACATTGGCTGATATTTCAGATATTCTTGATGGATTTTCAGTACTGTCTTTAAGACCGATGATATTTGGGTGTGAAGATAGTTCGATGATGGTTTCTGTCTCGATATTAACATTTGTAAACTTTGGAACATTATAAATAATTAAAGGAATCATTATGCTATCAGCGATTCTGGTATAGTAATTCAAAAAATTATGATGTTTCATTTCTGATTTGAAAAATGATGGTGTTATAATCAGTGCATAATTTGCACCACGCTCAGCAGCATCATTTGTCAACGAAATTGTTTCTTTGATTGAGTCCAAACCAGTTCCAGCTATTAATGTTCTCTTTGTGTGCTCCTGAACCTTTGCTACAATTTGTAATTTTTCATCTCTTGTTAGGAATGCACTTTCACCATTTGAGCCGAATAGTACATAACCGGAAAGGAGTTTATTTTCATATCGAAGAAGATTTAATACAAGATTGTCAAATGAAACTTCATCATCGATGAATGGAGTAGTAAGTGGTGGATAGATTCCTTTTAATATATCAGGCATAATTTATTATTTAATATAGGTTTAAATTAATTATTAAAAATATTTTTTAATACAAAACCAACATTTGCTGGTCTCTCCGCAAGACGACGAATATACCATGGATACCAATGGTCACCGTAGCTGATCAAAGTTCTGATTTTATATCCTTCCGATGCAAGTTTGATTTGCTCTGATGTTTTAATACCATACAACATTTGAAACTCTAATTTTTCCTTTGGAAGTCCAATCATTTTAGCTTCTTTCTTAATGTGCTCCTGTAACAATAGATCGTGTGTTCCAAAAGCTACTCTGATGTTATTTTTCAAAATCTGCTGCAATAAAAATCTTGAAATAACTAAATAATTTTCATTCACTTGTTTTAACTTCTTAAAAGCTACTGAAGGTGATTCTTTATATGCACCTTTTACTAACCGGATCCAGGGTTTTATTTCAATCATATTTTTTATATCCTCAATCGTCCTGTAAAGATAAGCCTGAAGACAAAGACCAACATTATCGTAATTCTTTTTGATCCTTTTGTAGAAAGTTATTGTCTTGTCAACATACGAGCTGTCTTCAATATCAATAAAAACATTATTGCCTAATTTCTGAGCTTTATCAGCAATTTTAGAAAACAATTCGATAGTCTTATCATAAGATAAATCGAGACCGATGTGAGTAAGCTTTAGCGATATTTCAATATCCAGATTCTCTTTGCTAATTCTATCCAATAGATCAAGATAATGTTTGGTGTTGATCTCAGCTTCTTCCAAACTTGTTATGTTCTCACCGAGATGAGTGAATGTCGTCGGAATATTATGTTTTAGGAGTTCTCTAGTAGCCAGAATAGCATCTTCAACTTTTTCACCGGGCATAAAACGCTTAACTGCTTTTTGCACAAATCCCATTCTTGGGACTCGACTTTTCAGCCACTCATTCTTTGAAGCCCATAAAAGTATGTTTCTGCTAATGCCCATTCTTTTTCGAAAAGGTTAATAGAATTGTCTAAATAAAAATATTCATTTTAAAGATAATAAAGAGAGTGGTTTAAAACTTTCATTGTGTTGGTTGTTCGCGGATTACTTTGAGGATCTATTTTAATAGTAAAGATGCCGGATCGGGGTCCGGCATAAATAATAAACTCATATCCCCGGCCACAGCCAGCCGAATATGCCTCCCGTGAAGAGTGCATAAATCAATCCATCAAACATTGATTTGAATGTTGCTGCCCAATTCCGTTTATACCAGATGCTGTTTTGTAAAAGCGCTAAACTGTAACCAACGAATGCAGTAACTCCTGCAAAACGAAACACTGTAAGGTAATGCGCTCCTGGCTCAAGTGCACGACCTGCTACATACGCAGCGAAAACTCCAACTATAATTGAATAGACAAACCAAAGAGACAGCTCTTTAGCCATATTTGGTGAACCGCTTTTCATTATAGTCATCACACCAACAGGACCTTGCTTCATCTTTTCCAAGAATTCAGGCGAACCCATTTCTTTCATACTGTTAGCCTTTGGAAACATATAATCACCTTGCGGGATTTTGTGCTTACGCAAATCATCCATTACATCTTTTTCTGATGGAAGAGCTTTGTAATCGTTAGCGTGATAGCCAAGCGCCATATGAATTATTGAACTGATTATGAAAACTGCAACTGCAGAAAGAAGTATCGGCAGCCACAGTGAAAGAATTGGAACCATAGCATAACCTCCTATTAGTTGATGAATGTTAATTATTCCCTCTGGGGTTAAAATAGTAAAAAGTATTTGAGAATTAAAAGGGGAGGGCAAAACGAAGCGTTTTATTCAAAATAACCGACAAAAATTCCTATTCCAAAATATGTGGTTTGTTCACGAAATGAAGTTGAGCCTTTGAGCAAAAGTCCAATTTCATTGCCTATCAAATTGTACTTGAATTCTAATCCAGTTCTGAAGAGTAACTTGTTTTCATAATAGTTTGAATCATAAGTGTGATATGCTACTCCTCCCAGAATGGTGAACCAGAAATCGTTCATTCTGATAGAATGTCTTCCATAAATACAATAATCAGTAAATGGACCTCCACCTGTTGAACCCCCAGCTTCGAAGTAAGAATAATATTCTACTCCAAGTCGAAGTCCGAATGACTTTGTATGGAATTTCAATTTGTATCAGTAATTATATCTAAATCAACTAAGTGCCACCGAATTCAAGAACATAAAGAAAAGTGGTTGCTTCAATTTGTCCACCTGCAATTTGTGGAGTGAATTTATATTGGTTTATTTTATGATTTATTGAATCAGATTGACTATATGAAATCGTACTTAAAAATATCAGAATAATCAATAAATATTTTTTTAAAACCATTTTATTATTTTTCAATAACTACTTTGTTCAGTTCTTCTAATTATTTCCTCCTGCAATTCAGGAGTGAGATCAACAAAGTAATCGCTGTAACCAGCAACACGCACAATTAAATCCCTGTAATTTTCAGGATGTTTTTGTGCTTCCCGTAAAGTTTCTGCATCAACCACGTTAAATTGTATGTGGTGTCCATCCATTTGAAAGTAAGAGCGAATCAGAGAAACAATTTTATTTATGGAATCTTCTCCTTCGAATATTTGCGGAGAAAATTTTTGATTTAGCAGTGTTCCGCCTGTTCGCAAGTGATCAATCTTCGCTGCAGATTTTAGAACTGCAGTTGGTCCATTCACATCAGCACCTTGAACCGGAGAAATTCCTTCTGAAACCGGGAGTCCGGAAAGTCTTCCATCAGGAGTAGCTCCAGTAACATTTCCAAAATAAACGTGACTGGTTGTTGGAAGTAAGTTTATTCTGAAATGTCCGCCTTTGGTGTTTGGTCTTCCATCAATAGCTGAGAAATAAATTTCAAAAACATTCTTTCAACACTTCATCAGCATAATCGTTGTCGTTGCCGTATTTTGGAGTTTCATTGAGCAAAATATTTTTTAAATCATCAAAACCTTCAAAGTTTTTACTCATTGCAAAAAGAAACTCTTCCATCGAAAATCCGTCAGAGTCCGTCATTGAGCCGGATAAACCGGACCTAGACGGCTTTTTCTTATCGAAGACATTATACTTGAGTGAAGTTAGTGAATCTGTTACAGTTCCAATTCCAACTCCTTGTATGTAAGAAGAGTTATATCTTGCACCACCGTTGTTGTAATCTATTCCTTTGGAGATACAGTCATCAATAAATAAAGACATAAACGGGGCAGGGAGGTTTTCAGCATAAAGTCTTTCGATAATGACGTTGCCTTTTATCTTTACATCAGCAAAGTAATTAATTTGCTTTTTGTATGCTTCAATTAGTTCATCAAAAGTTTGAAAAGATTTCGGCTCTCCTGTTTGGATACCAATTTGTTTTCCTGTTTGTGGATCGAGTCCATTGTTTAAAGTTATCTCAAGAATTTTTGTAAGATTAAAATACCCAGTAAGTATATAACTCTCTTTTCCAAATGCACCTGTTTCAACACAACCGCTTGCACCACCATTTCTTGCATCAACAATTGATTTACCTTGTCGTAGCATTTCCTGAATAATTGCATCAGTGTTAAACAAAGAGGGCTGGCCGTAACCAGTTTTGATTATATCCAAAGCTCGTTTAACTAAGCTGGTCGGGATTTTTCTTACTTATCTGAACCATCGAACTTGGCTGCAGCAAACGCATTTCTTCAATCACATCAAGAATTAAATATGTTAGATCGTTAACTGCATCTTCACCTTTTTCATTTAGACCGCCAACATTAATGAGACAAAAATCCGTATATGTGTTGCTCTCTTTTGATGTTACTCCAACTTTCGGTGGTGCCGGCTGATTATTAAATTTTATCCAGAATGCCTGAAGAAGTGTTTTCGCTCCTTCTTTATCAAGCAATCCGGATTCAATATCTCTTTTATAAAATGGATAAAGATGCTGATCAAGTCTGCCAGGATTAAATGAATCCCAGGTGTTCAATTCAGTAATTACTCCGAGATGAACAAACCAATAATATTGAAGAGCTTCCCAAAAAGTTTTAGGTGCATTTTCAGGAACGCGATCACAAATGCCAGCCATCGTTTCAAGTTCAACTTTTCTATTTTGATCGTTTTCTTTTTGTGCGACTTCATAAAGTTTCAGGCTGTATCTCTTTGCAAAACTTATCAAAGCATTTGCTGCAATATCCATAGCACGCAGTTCTTCTCTTTTTACTAAAGCTTGAGGATCGTTGTAAAAATCAAGAGAATTTATTGATGTGTTTATCTTTTCCTTGAAGTCTATCATTCCCATCCTGTAAATCTTGTCATCGAGGACTGTATGACCGGGTGCACGTTGTTCCATAAATTCAGTAAACACTCCGGCTGAATAAGCATCTTTCCATTGCTCATCCATTTCATTAAAGATTCTATCCCTGATTGATCTTCCGCTCCAGAAAGGCATTACTTCTTCAAACTGATATTTTTTTACTTCTTCATCAACTTTAAAGGAAATTTTCTCACGGTTATGAAGGATGTCAAAATCTTCAAGGCTATGTGTGCAAAGTTCAGGATACGTAGGAGTTGCTTTCGGAAGCGGTCCTCGTTCACCAACAATTAATTCATCTTCGCCCAAATACAATTCTTTGTGCTCAAGTATATATTTGAAAGCTTTAGCTCTCGCAACCGGTACTGAACTCTGATCCGCCAAGCCACTGGAGTAAAATTCAGTTAGTAATCGTGCTCTTTCAATAGAAATTTTTTCTTCAGCATTTAAGCTGTCTTCCCTGAGTTTTTTAATTCTTTCATTCATAATTATCCGCCGATTTTTACTTTACACTTTAATTCACTAAAAAATTGTTTGATGTTCTCTAAATTCTTAATGTCGGATGTTACTGTATCGTTCATTCTATTTTCTTTTCCATACTTCTGGTATTTACCTTCACCAGCACGATGGTAGGGCAGGAGATTAATTTCCATAACATTATTCAGATAAGAAATGAAACCACGGATTGCGAAAAGATTTTCGTTTGTATCGGTAATTTCAGGCACGATTGGAATTCTGATAATAATTTTCTTGCCAAGCTGATCCAGTTCAATTAAGTTCTTTAAGATAATTTGATTTGATACTCCGGTGTATTTTTGATGAACATCATCGTTCATCAATTTAATATCGTACAGAAAAAGATCAACATTTGGCGCAACCTGATTTAATGTATCTTCGGATGTAAAACCACTTGTATCAACTGCAGAGTGAATTCCGAGTGACTTACATTGTTTCAGTAAAACGGTTAGAAATTCAGATTGCATCAACGGTTCACCACCGGAAAAAGTCACTCCTCCTCCGGATTCTTCGTAGAAGACTCTGTCCTTGACAATTTCATTCATTAATTCATCTACAGAAATTTCTTTTCCAACTTCGTCCTTGTTCATTGAGAAAGATTGGTCGAAACCTCGTCTTAGATTACATCCATCAAATTTTTCGGGAAGGATTTTGTGGCTTTCGGGATTGTGGCACCACCAGCAGCGAAGAGGACAGCCTTTAAAGAAAACGGTCGTACGAATTCCGGGACCATCGTGAATGGCAAAGCGTTGAATATTAAAAATTATTCCGTGAGTTGAATCAGTCATTTTTCAAGTAAAAAATATTACTTCAAAAATAACTAAAAAATTGTGTCTCAAAGAGAGTAATAATAAAAACAGAATTAAAAAGGTGAGGAAAATAGAAGTACACCCGTAGGGATTCTCCGCCAAAGGCGGATCAGCCTCCGGCTGAGAACCATAATATATTTTGAATCAATGTAAATTACATCCGTAGGAATTCTTCCGAAGGAATGCCTTTGGCAGAATCCAAAACCTATTGAATAAGTCTAGTACACCCGTAGGGATTCGAACCCCAAACCTTCTGATCCGTAGTCAGATGCTCTATCCAATTGAGCTACGGGTGCATTGAAACAACAACAAACTGAAAACCTTCTAATTTCCCGCAAAGAGGAGACTAACTCCGTCAGATGCTCTCCGCCATAGGCGGATAAATATCCAACTTGTCTCGTCGAATCCGCCTCTGGCGGAGAAGACGGATTGAGTTTACCTGCCGTAAATGATTTATCATTGCAGGCAGGCTACGGGTGCAAATTCAATTAACAATTAAGAATGAACAATTCATAATTACGGTGCAAATATAATCTAAAATTCCTGAAATTTAAGGTGCAGTTTATAGTTGGATTCTCTGCTCAATCCAAACTTAAACTCATAAATTCAACAGGGCATCTAGAAGGAGCAAATGCATCATTCTAATAAAGATAGTCGTTATGTTCTAATTCATAAACTCAATATCGATATCATTTGATTGCGAATGCGATCATTACTGAAATTAAATCTTAGTTCTGAGTGGCATACAACTTGGGTTCGACGATATTCAGGCAAGAGTCTTAAGTGTTCATCCAAAATATTGAGTTGTTAAAATTCAAAGATGCGTTGGAATCTTTGAAATTTGTCATTCCGGGGATGAACCACTCTTGCCAACGATTTTCTTATCTGCAATTACTTTAATCTTATCTTAAGTTCTTCTCTCTAACTTGTTTAATTAAAACGTAACTTTCTTCAATTATTTTTCATATTTTTGAGTCGAAGTATGATTAACCTTTGGCTTAAACAAATCAAAATTAACTAACTATAAGGATTATTGATGTTCAAAGGAACAGGAACTGCACTGATAACTCCATTTAAAGCTGATCAATCGGTAGATTATGAAGCTCTTATTAAAATTGTCAAACACCAGTTGGATGGAGGAGTAGATGCATTGATTGTTATCGGTACGACGGGTGAATCACCTGTAATCGAATTTGATGAAAGAGAAAAAATAATTTCATTGGTTGTGAAAGAAGCGAAAGGTAAAGTGCCTGTAATTGTTGGTACCGGTACAAACAACACAAAGAAAGTAATTGAGCTTAACAAGCAGGCAGAAGATCTAAAAGCTGATGGTTTGCTGATTGTAAATCCATACTACAATAAAGGCACACAAGATAGTCTCGTTGAGCATTATAAATTCATTTCAGACAGAACTAAACTTCCAATAATTCTTTACAATGTTCCATCACGAACCGCAATGAATATTCTTCCTGAGACCGCAGTGAGAATTCATAAAGAATGTAAAAATGTTGTGGCAATTAAAGAAGCCAGCGGAAACATTTCTCAAATAGCTCATCTGATTTCAATTAAACCCTCTTCTCTTTCAGTATTATCCGGTAATGATGATCAGACACTTGCAATAATGTCTTCAGGTGGTGATGGAGTTATTTCTGTTTTTTCAAATCCTTATCCTGCTGAAATGAAAATGATAACAGATGCAATGTTTAACAACAATCTTAAAATAGCTCAGGATTTAAATAATAAATATTTAAGTATGATGAACGCTCTGTTTGTTGAAACAAGTCCCGCACCAGTGAAATATGTAATGAGCAAACTCGGATACTGTGAAAATGTTTTGAGGCTTCCACTAGTTAAAGCTACCGCAAAGCTGAAGAACTTCTCGATAAAGAAATGAAAAAAATGTGATTTATAAAGTGAGGAGATTAAAATGAAATATGGTCTGGTTGGTGCATCAGGAAAATTAGGGAAAGAAGTAATAAGTGTTTTTACTGAACATAAAAACGAGCTTGTCTTTTCATTTGACATTCAGGGTGAATGGAAACAAAGCGATCCTGAAATTTTAATTGATTGCTCTTTACCCGAAGCTTTTGATAAAATGATGTCATTCGCAAAAGATTTTAATATTCCATTGATTGTTGCTACCACAGGTTTAACTGATGATAATCTCAATCAGCTAAAGAAGTATGCTGCAAATAAACCTGTTGTTCAAAGTTATAACTTTTCTTTAGGTATTCAGATTTTACTTGAGTTGACAAAAATTGCAAATAAGAAATTACCTGACTGGGATGTGGAAATTTCAGAAACTCATCACAGATTCAAAATAGATAAACCCTCTGGTACTGCAAAAATGATTCAGAATACTTTTGGTGAAAGACAGGTTAATGTAAGTTCACACAGACTGGGAAATGTTCCCGGTGATCATACTGTGAGCTTTGCAGGACTCGGAGAAGTAATATCAATTCAACACAGAGCATTATCGCGAAGAACATTTGCTGAAGGAATCCTTAAATCGGCTGAGTTTGCATTAAAGAAAGAAAAAGGATTTTACACTTTTACTGATGTAGTCTTTGAAAACAAGTAAAGGAACACTGATTTTTATGATTTATTATGATCTGCGCTGATCATAATAAATCTGTGTCATCTGCGTTCCATTTTTTACATTTTTTGATTATTAGGATTAAGTATGGATTCATACGAAATTATAAAAACAATAGCTGAGGCTAAGAAAAAAACTCCTGCAAAGATTTATTTGCAAGGTGATTTAGGCAAAATAAATTTTAGTGAGCTTGATTTCTACGGTTCATCTGTCTCAGGAATTCTATTTTGTGAGTACAAGGATTTTGAAAAATTTTATGAAAGCAACAAGCAGCTTATTACGAAGTATAAAGTTGAAGTTGACAGAAGAAATTCAGCAATACCAATGGCTGATCTTACAAAATATAATTGCAGGATTGAACCCGGGGCTATTATCAGAGATATGGTAGAGATTGGTGATCACTGTGTAATTATGATGGGTGCAGTTTTGAATATAGGTGCTGTGATTGGTGAGAGAACGATGATTGATATGAATGTAGTTGTTGGTGGAAGAGCAATTGTTGGAAAGAATTGCCACATTGGTGCAGGGACAGTTTTAGCCGGAGTGATCGAACCTCCAAGTGCTGAACCTGTTATTGTTGAAGATGATGTTCTGATTGGCGCTAATGCAGTTGTGCTTGAAGGAGTTAAAATAGGCAAGGGTGCTGTTGTGGCTGCAGGTTCAATCGTAGTACGAAACGTTGAACCAAACACTGTGGTTGCCGGTGTTCCCGCCAGATTCCTGAAAAAAGTTGACGATATTACAAAAGCCAAAACGCAACTGATGGAAGAGTTGAGGAAGCTTTAGATGGAAGATGGTTGATGGAAGATGTATGTTGGAAATCTTTTAATAGCTCTATGAAACTTTCGTTCAATAATATTGCAGAAGCAGTGTTGCTGGTTATACTTTATTCCGAACTCGTTTCGGAATCTTCTATTGGAAATCCAAGATGCTGAAAAAAAATATAACTTAACATTTTTAACTTTTCTCCGTGTAACTATGTGATTCATCGGTGGTTCTCTGTGCCACTAAAAAATTTACACGGAGTTGCACAGAGAATTCACAAAGAACCACAGAGATTAGGATTAAGAGATTTTTTCAAATATAATCGTTATTAAAACATTAAGATGCTGAAATAAATTCAGCATAAATGTATATGAAACTAATTGTTCAAAAATATGGCGGCAGCAGCGTTGCAGATGTTGACAAGTTGAAAAAGATCGCATCAATGATCGCTACTGTTAAAAAGCAGGGGATTGATGTTGTTGTTGTTGTCTCAGCAATGGGTAAAACCACAAATCAACTTATTGAAATGGCGAAATCAATTTCTGCTGATCCACCTAGAAGAGAAATTGATATGCTTCTGAGTACCGGTGAAAGAACTTCTATGGCTTTGCTTTGTATTGCACTTCACGAAGAAGGAATTGAATCAATTTCATTAACCGGCTCACAGGCTGGTATCATTACAAATGATCGCCACAACGATGCACGTGTTATTGAAGTAAGACCAGTTAGAGTTTTAGATGAGCTCGACAAAGGCAAAGTAGTTGTTATCGGTGGATTTCAGGGAGTTAGTTACAAAAGGGATATAACAACATTGGGAAGAGGTGGCTCAGATACTTCTGCCGTTGCATTAGCTGCTGCATTGAATGCAGAACGATGCGAAATCTATTCCGATGTTGATGGCGTTTACACAACTGATCCGAATATTGTTAAAGATGCTAAACATCTTCCGGAAATTTCATATCAGCAAATTCAGGAAATGGCAGAAGCAGGAGCAAAAGTTTTAAATGCACAAGCAGTTCAATTTGCTAAAGAAGCAAAAATTGCTCTATATGCACGGGATACTTTTAATCCTGGCAAAGAAACAATTATCAAGGATGTTTCTAAAAAAGAATTAGCTGGTGTTTTAGCTATTGTATATGAAAAAGAAATAGTTCGTGTCTTTGTCCACGATGCGGAAAAGATCGGCTGGGTTTTGGAATATTTGGAAGAGCAGCAAATTCCAATCAAAGAATTCCAGGTTTCAGGAATTGCTGGAGATAAAGGCTACAAATGTTCTTTTATAATTTCTACGAGCAGTCTTTACAACTGGGAAAAAATTAAAGAAGCACTTGAAGAAAAATTAAGAGATGGTATTTATGTAAACGAAAGTCTGGCTGCTCTATCAATAATAGGTGAAGGATTCAGCAGAAATAATGATGCTTTGAATAATACGATGAAGCTCCTCGACAAACACGGAATAAATTATTACGGTGTGAACACAACTTCTTTCAGGATTTCACTTCTTGTCGAAAAATATCTTCTTGAAGAAGCGGTGAAGATTTGCCACGAGTATTGGATTAAGTAGTATAGACTCATAAAACCACTGTTTCATCTATTCATAATAAGTATATTCCGTACATTTAATAATTAAACTTTTCTCATCGAAATTTTGTTTAACAACTATATCAAAATTGTTAATTAATCGTTGTTTTAATGAAGATAATTATAAATATCTCAATAATACTTTTTTGTGTCTCATCACTCTCATTTCCTCAGCAGAGACAGGGTAATTTTCCCGGCGGCAGTATTTCCGGAAAAGTAATTGACTCTTCTACAAAACACACAATTGAATACGCTAACATTGTTGTTTTCTCAGAAAAGGACTCAGCAATGGTGACAGGTGGAGTCACAAATAGTGAGGGGTTTTTCAATTTAAGTATTGACAGACCCGGTAACTTCAGAGTTGAAGTGAGATTCATCGGATATGATACAGAAGTAATTGAAACTGCTATAGGGCAAGGTAATTTTAATATTGATCTTGGCGAAATCCAGATTCATCCGACTGCATTACTATTAGAAAATATTGTAGTTGAAGGAGATAGATCACCAGTTACATATGAGATAGATAAAAAAGTTATCAATCCTGACCAGATGCAAACCGTGATCTCAGGGAACGCATCAGATGTTCTTGCAAATGTTCCATCAGTCCAGGTTGATATTGAAGGAAATGTAAGTCTGAGAGGAAGTCAGAATTTTACAGTACTAATCGATGGAAGACCATCATTAATGGATGCTCAGGATGCGCTCCAGCAGATAGCTGCAACCTCAATTGAGAAAATTGAAATCATTACAAACCCAACAGCAAAATATGATGCGGATGGGACTGCCGGTATAATAAATATCATAATGAAAAAGAATTTAGGACAGGAATTAAGCGGTATCTTCAATGCAAACGCTGGTATGTATGATACATATGGTGGGAATTTTTTAATTAACTACCAGGATGGTTTCAAAGCAAATATTGGACTTGACTACAACCAAAGGTATTTCCCCGGAGACCAAATACAAAACAATATTTATTATCTTGAAAATGAAACATCAACAATTAACTCTATTGGTGAAATAGAAAGAGAAAGAACTTCTTTTGAGGGCAGAGCAGGTATAGAATTTTCTTTAAGTGATACCGATATACTTGGATTTGGTTTTAGAGGTGGTAAGAGAAAGGGAGGATTTAATAGAAGCCAGAACTTTACTGAGTTTTCATCCACCGATCCAACCGAATTCACATACTATCGGAACTAGTGATAGAGCACGCGAAGGAGTCTATTATTCATTAAACTCAAATTATACGCGCACATTTAATTTTCCCGGGCATCAATTATTAGCCGAAGTCCTTTTTAGTAAGCAAACATCAGATGAATTTACTACAACGGCAGAGTTTGATGATATCGGTCAGATAAGTGGAAAAAAAACTACTGAAAATGGTCCATCTACAGATTTTAGAGGAAAAATTGATTACACATTACCATTTTCTGATGTAAGCAAATTTGAAGCCGGTTATCAGGGAGAAATTGAACTATCGGATGAAAGTAATGATCTTTTTGAATTCAATCCTTCAACAAATGAATATGAAATACAATCGGAGTTTAGCAATCTGACAAAATACAATGAAAGTCAGCACTCGCTTTACTCAATGTATTCAGATATGCTTTGGCTTTTAAATTATCAAGTTGGATTACGAGCAGAATTTACTTACCGCAATATTGAAGTTCCTTCGATAAGTCAAACTTTCAATATCGATAGAATTGATTACTTCCCGAGTGTGCATACTTCATATAAGTTTACACCAGTATCAACAGTGATGGCAAGTTATTCCAGAAGAATAAACAGACCCGGCGGATGGGCTTTAGAACCATTTCCGACATGGGTAGATGCGAACAATGTTAGAATAGGTAATCCTGATTTGCTTCCGGAGTTTATAGATTCATACGAAACAGGAATACAAACAATCATTGGTACCATTAATCTTTCCACTGAACTTTATTTCAGGATGACGACAAATAAAATTGAATTTGTAAGAACAGCTCTTGAAGACAATGTAACTCTGACAACTTTCAGTAATGTTGGTGAAGACTATTCACTTGGTGGTGAAGTAATGTTAATATTCGATCCTCTTGAATTCTGGAATGTAAATCTGATGGGCAACCTATATAATTATCGTGTTGAAGGCAGTATTCAGGACAAGCCATTTTCAAATGAAAGTTTCAACTGGCAGACAAGAATGAATAACACCTTTAAACTCTGGAGTTCAACTCAAATTCAATTCAACTTAAACTACAACAGTCCAACAGTTTCTTCACAGGGAAGATGGGAAGAGTTTTTTTCGTCGGATCTGTCAGTAAGACAGGAAATAATTGATAATATTCTTGCATTAACGCTTCAAGTTAGGGATGTATTCGGGACTGCTAAACGTGAGTACACTTCTGAAGGAACTAATCTCTATAACTATAATAATTTTGATATGCACACACCTGCATTGATGCTGAATGTTCGCTACACATTCAACAACTACAAACCAAAGCGAGAGGGTAGAGGAGAAGACAACGGCGGTTTTGAAGGTGGGGAAGATTTTTAGTCTTCTGTTTTTTCACTCGGCGCTTCTTTTCATATTTTCACTATTGAAATCAAAATAAATTGTAACAAATAGTCAAAGCAATATGGATTCGAAATCCAAAGGTGAAGTTCTTCTTTATAAAACTCCTGAAGGTGAAACTCACATTGATGTAAAACTTGAGGAGGAGACAGTTTGGTTATCACAAAAGCTGATGGCAAAATTATTTTCAAAAAATTCTGATACCATTGGACTTCATATAAACAACATATATAAAGAAGGAGAACTCGATGAAAATTCAACTGTCGAGGAATTACTCGGTAGTTCAAAGAGAAGGTAAAAGAAATATAATACAGAGGATTAAGCATTATAACCTGGATGTAATAATCTCAGTCGGATATCGGGTTAAATCTAAGAGAGGTACTCAATTCCGTATATGGGCTAATAAAATTTTGAAAGACTATTTGGTACAAGGTTATGCACTAAATGAAAAAAAATTAAAAGAACAGAGTGCGAGAAGTAAAGGAGCTTGAAAAAACGCTTGAAATTTTTTCAAAAGTTGCTGAGTCCTACCAACTTAAACAGGATGAATTTTCAGGAATATTAAGAGTAATTAAAGATTATACTTATGCACTCGATGTTCTGGATAAATATGATAATAAAAAACTTATTATTTCAGGGACAAATACAAACAAAATCATTTAATAGTAACATACGAGTCAGCAAAAAAATAATAAATAAAATGAAGGAAAAGTTTGGTGGTTCTGCATTATTCGGAAAAGAAAAAGATAAATCATTCAAGGGAACAATTGGAGCAATTTACCAGACATTCGGGAAAAAAGAATTGTATCCAAGTATTGAAGAAAAGGCAGCACATCTAATTTATTTTACAATAAAGAACCATTCTTTTGTTGATGGTAATAAAAGAATTGCAGCTGCAATATTTTTATGGTTCATGGAAATGAATAATTACTTATACGGAAAGATGGAAGAAAAAGAATAGCAGATAATGCATTGGTGGCACTTGTGCTTGCTTATTGCAGAAAGTAATCCAAAAGAAAAAGAAATGATAGTTAAGTTAGTTGTAAATCTCATCAACAGAAGTAACTGAACTTATTTGCTGCTATAGACGACTGTTATCGGATATTAGTATTCTAAATCTATAAAGCCTGATAAATTCTTTAATTCAAAAAAAACTTTTTTAGTATTTAAGAATAATCACCTGTGAGCCATTTCCAATCGTAGATTCGAGTTACTCTAAAATCCCTCCAAATTCATTCAAAAGAGTGATAGTCTATTGTTCCCTTACAATAATTCATATTAATTGCTTTCATGGCATATTTTGTGGTAATGTTCAATCATTCAAGATAATTTCAAAGAACAATTATGCATAAAATATTCTCCGCTTCATTTATTGCCCCTAACATCAAACGATTTACAATTGAAGCTCCAAAGATCGCTCTCAAGCGAAAAGCCGGTCAGTTTGTAATAATCAGGATAAGCGATGTTGGTGAAAGAATTCCTTTAACAATTGCTGACTCAGATTCTGAAAAAGGAACGATTGATATTATCGTTCAGGGAATTGGAAAGACTACTAAAGATTTGAATTCCCTTCAGTCAGGAGATTATATTGCTGATGTTGTAGGCCCTTTAGGTAAAGCGTCTCACATATTGAAAATTTTGGAACAGCAGTAAGCATTGGTGGTGGAGTTGGAACTGCAATAGCATATCCAACTGCAGTCGCATTGAAGCAGGCAGGCAATCATACAATTTCTATTATTGGTGGAAGAACAAAAGAATTTGTCATCCTTGAAAATGAAATGAAAAAAGTTTGTGATGAAGTTTATGTTACAACAGATGATGGTAGTTATGGCAAGCACGGATTTGTTACAGATCAATTAAAAGAATTAATTGAAACCCGCCTGCCGGACGGGCAAGCAAGAAAGATAGATTTTGTTCTGGCAATAGGACCAATTCCGATGATGAAAGCAGTGGCAGATGTAACCAGAGAAAAGGGAATCCAAACAGTGGTAAGTTTAAATCCAATTATGGTTGATGGAACAGGAATGTGTGGCGGCTGCAGAGCAACAGTTGATAATAAAACTGTTTTTGTCTGTGTTGACGGTCCTGAATTCGATGCACATAAAGTGGATTTTAAAACTTTGATGACAAGAAATCAATCCTACTTAATGGAAGAGAAAGTTTCTGTTGAAGAGCACGAATGCAAACTTAATACAAACTTCAATCAAATACTATTTTATCTAACTAGAATCATATACCGGATAAGTTATGGCAGAAAAAATCTATGACAAACAAAGAACGAATGAAAATTCCAAGACAAGTTATGCCTGAGCAGGATCCTTCAATAAGAAGAAGCAACTTCGCAGAAGTAAATCTTGGTCTAACCGAAGAACTTGCAAAGATGGAAGCTCTTCGATGTATTCAATGTCCAAAACCTACCTGCATTGAAGGTTGCCCGGTTGGAGTTAAGATAAATGAATTTATTGCTTTGGTTGCTGAAGGTGATTTTTTAGGTGCAGCTGATAAAATGAAAGAAGATAATTTACTTCCTGCAATTTGCGGGAGAGTTTGCCCTCAGGAAGAACAGTGCGAGATAAAATGTGTCATTGGAAAAAAGAATGAACCTGTTGCAATTGGAAGATTAGAAAGATTTGTAGCAGATTACGAAAGAGAAACTGTTGGGATTCGTGTTCCTTCACTCAAACCAAAAACAGGAAAGAAAGTTGCAATTGTAGGAAGTGGTCCTGCCGGTTTGAGTTGTGCAGGAGATCTGATTCAAATGGGACACGAAGTTACTGTATTTGAAGCACTGCACGAACTTGGTGGAGTTTTGATTTACGGAATTCCAGAATTTCGTTTGCCAAAATCAATTGTAAAAGCAGAAATAGATTCCCTTAGTAAACTCGGAGTTGAATTTAAAACAAATGAAGTTATCGGATTGACAGATACAGTTGATGAACTTATGCAAAAGGGCTTCTTCTCCTCCCCCCAAAAAGTCCCCTCTCCCCCCCCCTCTGATTACTGATGCAGTATTTATTGCAGTTGGTGCGGGACTTCCTTACTTCCTGAATATCCCAGGTGAAAATCTCAACGGTGTTTACTCATCAAATGAATTTTTAACACGAGTAAATCTGATGAAGGCATATCGCTTTCCTGAATTTGATACGCCGGTTTTCAATTGTAAAGATAAGAATGTAGCTGTTTTCGGTGGTGGGAATACAGCAATGGATACGGTGAGAATTTCAAAACGTCTCGGCGCAAAGAATGCTTACATCATTTATAGAAGATCCGATGTCGAAATGCCTGCCCGTGCAGAGGAAATTCATCACGCAAAAGAAGAGGGGATTGAATTCATCTTACTTTCAAATCCATTAGAATTTATAGGAGATGAAAAAGGTTGGTTAAAAAGTGTCAAAATTCAAAGAATGGAACTTGGTGAACCTGATTCATCAGGGAGAAGAAGACCAATTCCAATTCCAGGTGCAGAATATATTTTGCCGATTGATATGGCTGTAATCTCAATTGGTAATGGTTCAAATCCAATCATACAAAAAACAACTCCTGATCTTCAGTACAACAAATGGGGAAATATTTTAGTTGATGAGAATACGATGAAGACATCAAAGAAAGGTGTGTTCGCAGGTGGAGATATTGTAACTGGCGGCGCAACTGTTATTCTTGCAATGGGTGCCGGAAGAAAAGCTGAAGCTATATAATATTAATAAATAGAATTATCGAAACAAAAAAGGCAGTAGATATACTGCCATATTAAATCAATAAGGATTTAAATCACATCAAAATAAAATACAGATAATAGAATGAGTAAGAAATGCCACATTAATATATAAATAAAAATTAATTTTATAATTAAATTAAATATATAATAATTGATATTTTTAGAGTAAATATATTTCCTAAGAAAATAAATACCAAATAGAAATAAATAATAAAGAAACAAGAGAATAAATAAAAAAGACCAAATTTTTTTATTATTTTTAAAATTGTTAATTTGAATTATTTTATTATTTGTATATTATAATAAAAAATCACCCCTTTTATGTGATTAGGAATGGATTTAAAAAGAACTAAAAAATTTAATTTTAAAAAAGAAAAAAATAACATTTTATTTTTTAATTAATTTTTTTATTAATCAATAATTAAAGATTTGGGAGAATTGGGGGATGATATAAGAGGAAATTACTAAAAACCCTTTTTTTTTCTCAGGGAAAAAGATTTTAGGGAAGGATATATATAGGAAAAAGACCAGGTGATGTTTTTTAAAAGGATATAATTTAATACTAAAATATATACCTTATTAAATTATTTTCTTGATTTTATTTAACTTTCTTATATATTATGTTAACGGAAATTATGAAATATTTATTTTCCTCCGAAAGGTTTAGGAATATATGCCCTTTAGTTTTTGGGGGGATATTTTTATTTTGAAATCCATGGTGGAAGATATTTGGAAATTTGTCAAGGGATATATTATAATCTTATTTACTACTGTGATTCAATGATATATAAGTATTCAAATGTTAATATTGGAGTAAAAGCAAAGAATGGGATGATATTAATATCCTCTTCAGCAGCGAAAATTGAAATTAAACAAAGGCTTTACCGACAGGAAAGAAAATATGATTTGAATAAAATAGTGAAATTAAAAGAGGAACTCCATGCAAAATTTAATTTGTTAAAACCAAATTTATCTAAGGTAAATATAATTAAAAACTGTGTGAAAAGGTATGAGGATTTTTAAAATTCAAGCTGATAAAGAGTGCAAAATATGGGGATGACCGCAGAGATTAGCTTACATACCTGGTTGAAAATCGTTGAGCTTAAACGGAGAAGGCGCATTATGATCAGCGTAACTCTGGCGCAGTATTTGGATGATGGTTTAACAGGAGAGTGAATTTGAAGTTGCGGACACCGGCCCCGGTATAGAAATGGAAAGTATTTTTCAACGCATCATCAATAAAATGAGGAACAGGGAGGTTTCAATTGTAATAAAATTATTGAAGATCATGTTAAATTGGTTTTACACAAACAGGGTTTGGTCCCGTTTATTTTTATTAAAGTACCACTAAATAATTGAAAGGATTCACTATAATTATTATGGATTTAGCAGATAATATTCTAATATATCCATAAATATAAGGATTTTTTAAGAAAAATATTTTATATGGTTTTAAATTAAAATTATTTAAAGAACGTTGATCATCTCAATGGTAATAATATAAATCAGTATAAATAAAATAATTATAATTGTGTTTATTGGATGTAAAAATACCGGGATAGGGGGGGAAAGTGATGACACAGGAAACTTCTTACCCGTATTAGATTAGGTCAAAAATATTAATATCAGGTGCATAAAGGGTAGTTATAAAAAAAAAAACATTTATATCTTTAAATTATCCAAGAATTAACAAATTTGAATGGTGGGATTCTAAAAGCAGAATTTAAACTATTCAAATGTCAGGCACAAAGCAATGTTTTAATAAAGGGGAAACAGGAAGGAACGTCATAAATAGGACCAAAGGGAACTTTCATAGCATAAATTGGCAACCGAATCTCGAAAGGAATTATCGGAATCAAAAGGATTTTTACTGATGAGGGCAGACCTAAAGGGAAATTTATGGAACAAATAAGATTTTTGAGAAAGGTTTGATATTCTTCCTGCTTTCAAAATAGGAGATGAATAGTGGGAAAATTTTCAAAAAATGCACGGATTATTGCGCTATATCAGAATTGGATCAATTGGTTTAAGGAGGTTAGAAAGGATTTGTATACAGGGAACGGAATTGAAATCCACCATTAAGGGAAAGGATTAGATATTCCACCTTTGATATCTTTGATATATAACAAGGTTTATTGTAAATCACAGGCAATATCATTATAATGAATTAATCTGGCGGGTAAGTCGGATAATTTGAAAATTAGTAGTATTGCGAGATATGGAATAAGAATGGTATGTTTTAATCTGTCAAATACTCTCCTTAAAAGAACACGGTATATTTTAAGGTTTCCTTTAAATAAATGGAAAAAATCGGAAATGCTGATTTTAGGAATAGACCGATCGAATTTCAAAAAGACGGGATATGAGATTTTTCGTAGAGGATAAATTTTTTTATCTGAGAAATTAAGTTGAATATCATTTGCTTTAGATTTTTATTTTTAATATTTCTAAAGAGGGTTTCCTGAAATTCTTTCTCCTCCTTATTAAACGCCTCTGTTAACACGGGATTTCACCGGGTTAATATTATGAATTCATTCTACCGGCTTTTCATCGCTCCTTCATTACCCTCCATTTATGAGTTTCCTCACGTTATTACCGTTCTTGATAACACTCCATTAAAAAAGTAAAAATATTTGATGGTTTCATCCACAGATATGTTATTGATAAAATATTATCAGCAGAATTCATTTAAAGATAATTAGAAGATTTTTATGCCATCTCGCTATGTATTATAATAAAAACATAAAACCGCCGACTCTTTGGGGGAAGCATTTTTGCATATATCTCAAACTCTTTCTTTCAGGAAAGATTTTGAAAATTGATGTTTGAATTATTGCATTCAAGTTCCTGCTGTATGTTATTAATTTGTTATGGCAGAAGGAAGTTTATATTTTCATTTTTTAAAATTTCGCTTGTTAAAAGTAAAAAAAATTATAAAATTAATCATAAAATTTTGTAAATAAAAATTATTTGAAGATTCAGAAGTTAACAGTATCACTTCTTACAACAATTACAATTTTTCACGGTGATTCCTAAATGAACTAGTTATTGGTTGCCATAATTCCTTTAGAATCTTTTTCTTAAATATTAGATAAAATATTAAGATAGTTGCCCACGATTTTTGTTTTACAGTAATTGGCTAAAAATCAGAAGACCTCTGGCAAGTCCTATAAACTTCAATCTAAGGAAGACCTTATGTTAAACCCTCAAATAAAAACTAAGTAATTAAAATTTGAAATACAATCATTATTTTGGTTATATCTAAAATTTAGTGGGTATCACAAAAGTTTTTCTATCATTTGAGGTATGTAAATTCAGGTGCTATAGAATTACTTATTCATCTGTAACATACTCACACCCGACCGGTATTTCCGGTTTAACAAGCAAAACATCCTCCCTCAACAGTCGAACAGTTCCCGAAGGATCACCTTTTTTCTTAACCACATATTTCTTAAAAGTATATGCAACAGGAACAACTCCTGCAGTTTTTGCTTTGCTGTGGTAAGCTGCAATGGCTGCAGCTTTTTTTAAAATGTTTTTGGGAATAGCTTCTTTTGTGCTCTCTACTCTTAAAACAACGTGAGAACCGGAAGAACCTCTTGCATGAAACCAATAATCATTTTGTTTTGCAAACCTTGTCGTGAGCAGGTCGTTGCTTTTACTATCTTTTCCAACAAAGACTTTGTATTTGCCCTCGATCAGATATTGCTTGAACTTTGAACCCAAATCCTCTTTTGTTTCTGATTCCTGCGGCTGTTTTATCTTTAAACTTTTCATAAGTTCATCCAATTCCTTTGTTGATTCGATTTTGTTTAATGAATCCTCTGTCTTTTTTAAGTGTTCATAATCTTTTTTCGCAGCTTCAAATAATTGAAGATTTTTGGCGAAAGATATTTTTTCTGATCGGGATTTATCAAAATAATAATCAACATTTTTCTGAGGAGACAGGGAAGGATTCAAATCTATTTTTATTTTTTCACCTCCAGAAATAATATCCTCAACTATAATTGAGCTCATTCTGCTCTTTATCGAACCTAGATTTGCGAGCAGCAGTTGACCAAATTTATTATACTCATCTTCTTTTGTTCCTCTTTCAATTAATCCTTGCAGGTTTTGAATCTTGGAAGAAACTTTTTTGATTTCTCTTTCAAGGTGATTTCTAACAATTTTTTCTTTCGAGTATTTATCTTTAAGATAATATTTTTTTGAAAGAAGAAAATTCACTGCATCGATTAAGCTTTCAAATACCTTCTTTTCAGTGAAGGGGAAGCTCTTGAAGTTTTCAAATCCAGGATGAATTTCCTGTTCCATTTCATCAATAAACACACAAGGATTAGAATGTCTTATCTCATTCAGAACCTCAGCCAACAAATCGGAAATTTTATCGCTATCATAATTTCTTACACGTGATTTGACTTCTTTAATAACCTCACTACCAAGTATTACATATTTTTTTCTGATATTCTCGAGGTAGTTTTCACTACTTTCAATTAAAAGATCAATTTGGTTCCATCCATTTAAGTATACTCTCTCAGAAAATTCTTTCTTGATATTTTCAAATGAAGGTGCATCAACGGATTTGAATGGATGAAGTTGGTTATCGGCATCGAAGAAAAATACATTTGTAAACTTTCCCCGAATAGTAAAATATATTTCAGAGTGAGTACATTTTAATTTTATAATTCGATCATCATTGGCTATTTGTAATGAATCAATTTTTTCTCCCAATGCAGCATCAAAAAAGTTAACGGTATTCTTTTTTGCACGTGAATAATTCTTTCTTATGTTCAAATAAGAATTTCCCGGTATAACACAAAGCTCTAAATAGTATTCTTCACCATTCTTTGAAACAACTATAACAAGCTTGCTTTTTTCCTGTGAAAATATTTCCTTGATTCTGGAATCCTCAAGAAATTCCCGTGCTTCGATTAAAAATCTATTTAAAAAGAAATAATTCTGTAACATTCTCATTCACTATAAATTCTAATGATCAAATTAAGTGATGCTGAAGCGTAAAAGCAAGAAGACAAAAGTGCATGATTGGATGAATGCATTGTTGTATGGAGCTTATTATTCATCATCTTGCAGTCATGCATACATGCAACCATGCAAACAATGGATTATGCGAGCTATGTTAATTGTTTAAGAAAACTGCATTTGATATATTTGATTTATGAAAAATATCCTTCAAAATTCAATAATTAGAAAGATACTTTACGCTTTACTGGGGTTTGTAATCCTGATTTTACTTCTCGATAATTTAATTATGCCCTGGATTGTAAGTTCTCCTGAAACAACAGTTCCACAAGTAGTCGGCCTGCAAGTCTCGGAAGCCGTAAATATTCTTGAAGCAGATGGATTTGAACCTCTAATTAGTGATACATCTTATGGACTTCAGGTGCCTGTGGGAGCAATATTTTTTCAAAAGCCTGATGCGGGTGCAGTGGTTAAAGAAGGTAGAACAGTTTACCTTTTCGTGAGTGGTGGTGTTAGTACAATCACGGTTCCTCAATTAAAAGGTAAGTCAATTCTTGATGCAAAATTTGCTTTGGAGCGTTTAGGCTTAAAACTCGGGAGAGTGGAGAGAATTCCATCCAGCCATCCTGAAGATATGATTTTTGATCAGCAGTATGCAGAAGGAACATTGCTAAAGCAAGGTGAATTTGTTGGAGTTACAATAAGTGTTGGCAGAGGTGGTGGTTCTATTATCGTTCCTGATTTAATTGGGAAATCTCTTACCGAAGCACGAAAAATTCTTGCCGATAGTTCATTGATCATAGGAAAAATAAATTATCAACCTTCATCCACGCTATTACCAAACACTATTCTTGATCAGTATCCGAGCAGCGGAAACTCATTAAATTCAGGAAATGCAGTTGATCTTTTTGTAACTAAACCTTCGGATAGAAATATTCCCGATGAGGAGAATGACTGATTATGGCTTTAATTGCTCCTTCAATACTCTCAGCAGATTTTTCTAACTTATCGCAGCAGATCAGATTAACCGAGATGGGCGGTGCAGATTGGATTCACTGTGATGTTATGGATGGACATTTTGTCCCCAACATTACAATTGGTCCGATCATTGTTAAAGCAGCGAGAAAAATTACCAAACTTCCTGTTGATGTTCACCTGATGATCGAAAATCCGGACAAGTACCTTGAAGCTTTTGCTGATGCTGGGGCTGATTACATTTCTGTTCACGTTGAGGAAGTTGTTCATCTTAATAGAACAATAAACAGAATAAAAGAACTTGGCTGTAAAGCAGGAGTAGTTATTAATCCTGCCACACCTGATAATAGTATTGTTGATGTAGCAGAATATATTGATCTGCTTTTGATTATGACAGTAAATCCGGGTTTTGGAGGACAGAAATTCATTCCAAATTCAATCAGACGAATTGAAGAAGCTGTTGCACTCAGGACAAAATATAAAGCAAAGTTTTTAATCGAGATAGATGGTGGAGTTAACAATGAAACCATTATCGCAGCCAAGAAAGCAGGTGTGGATGTTTTCGTTGCAGGATCCGCTATATTTTAGTGCTGATAACATAACCGCTGCAACAGCAGAGTTAAAGAATCTGGCAGCTTAATTAGGGTTGGCTATAATAAATTCTCTGTGAAGATCATCTTCTGTTAAAATTAAAATTAAGGCTCAGGTTATTTTGAACACACAGGTAATAAACCTCTCAAATCAAAAAACATTCAAGTATTATCATGTAAAATATAATTACCCGCTCATTTTATTTCATGGTTTATACGCAGTTGAATTAAGAGACGCCACTTCAGAATTAGCAGTTCAAAGTTCCGATCTAAAAGCAGAAAATATTTTTAATAATGGTAATGATATTTTAATAACAGGTTCAATAAAAGAAATTCTTGACACGGCAAATTCACAACAACTAAGCAAATTATTAAAATCTGAAATAGCCGGAGCTTTACAAAAATTTGAAAAAAGTGAAATCATTCAATATAAAATTGGTAAAAGGAAATTCGATTTTAAACTTGCTTACGTAATGGGGATCGTCAATGTAACTCCAGATTCATTTTCCGATGGAGGACGATTTATTGATAAAGATAAAGCAGTCAGTTACGCATTAGAAATGATTGAGAATGGTGTTGATATAATTGATATTGGCGGTGAATCAACACGACCCGGTTCTGAACCTGTTGGTGAATCAGAAGAGTTAAGAAGAGTTATTCCTGTTATTACTGAAATTCTAAAACAAAAACCCGATGCAATTCTTTCAATTGATACAACAAAAGCAAAGGTTGCAAAAGAAGCACTTAAGAGTGGTGCTGTAATAGTAAACGATATTAGTGGAGGGACTTTCGAACCAGATATATTTGATGTAGTCTCAGAATTTGATGCAGCTATGATCTTGATGCACACAAAAGGTAAGCCGAAGACGATGCAGGCTTCTCCAGTTTATACAGATGTCGTTTCAGAAGTTTATGATTATCTTGCGACTCAGAGTGAGTTAGCTTTTAAGCACGGAATTGAAAAGATTATTATTGACCCGGGTATTGGATTTGGGAAAAGAACTGAAGATAATCTTGCCCTGATTGAACGGCTTGAAGATTTTAAATCATTAGGATTCCCAATTATGATCGGCCTATCACGAAAATCTTTTATTGGAAATATCTTAAATTTGCCAATCGAAGATAGAGATGATGCAACAAATGCAATGAATTCATTCGCAATAAGTAAAGGAGCGAGAATTATCAGGACACACAATGTAAAACAGGCAGTTCAATGCTGTAAGCTTTTTAATACAATGACTAATAATTAATGTTTGAATTATTCAAAATAGGATTCTTAACAGTAACATTCCTCGATTTAGTTGATATTCTAATCGTTGGGTTTATTGTTTATAAACTTTATGTTCTGCTTAGAGGAACAATTGCAGCGCAGATTTTTCTTGGTTTGATAATTATTCTTATGATCTCCTTCGCTGCACAGGCTGCTCAATTTAAAGCTTTGAACTGGTTGTTAGAACTGGTAACCGACATCTGGGTTATCGCATTTGTAATTTTGTTTCAACCGGAAATAAGAAGATTGCTTGTTATTCTTGCCAGGAATCCAGTGATGAAAATATTTGGCAAGCACGATATTAATGAATCAGCAGAAATAATAGTTGATGCTGCATTTGAACTTTCACAAAAACAGTACGGTGCTTTAATTGTCATTATCAGAGAAACGGGAATTCGTACTTATATTGAATCGGGAGAAGTGCTTGGTGCAAAGCTTAGCAAATCTCTTTTAACTTCCATCTTCTTTCCTAAATCATCTTTGCACGATGGAGCAGCTATAGTTAAAGGTAATGTAGTCGAAGCTGCCAGATGCACATTACCGCTTTCAGCAACAACACAAGTTGATGGAGAGAACCTTGGTATGAGGCACAGGGCAGGACTAGGTATTAGCGAACAAGCTGATGTGATAAGTGTAATAGTTTCAGAAGAAACTGGCGGCATTTCAATTGCAGAGAATGGTAAATTGAGTTCAGGCTTATCCAAAGATTCTCTTAGAAAAAAATTGAAGGAAGCTTTTATTACTCCAACTCCAAAAGGCTGGAAGGCATTATTTGAGCAATTCAAAGGTCACAAAGAGTAACACCAATTCGGTTTGTGCTGTTATCCCTTTTTATAACGAAAAAGAAACTATAAACATTGTTATAAACGAAACATTAAAGTTCGTTGAATTTGTTTTTGCTGTAAATGATGGATCGGATGATGGATTTTCTAATAATGCAAATGAGGAGTCAAGAATTAAATTTATTAATCTTGACAGAAATTACGGAAAAGGAAAAGCTTTAAGTGTTGGTTTTGAAGAGGCAGTTTCTGCGGGTTATAATTACGTAGTTACTCTTGATGCAGATCTTCAGCACGAACCAAAATATATTCCAAAGTTAATCGAAGGGTTACAATCGTTTGATATTGTTATTGGAAACAGGTTAAAAAATCTTAAAGGAATGCCAATTCAAAGAAGGCTGAGCAATAAGCTGACATCTTTTTTCTTAACTGTCAAAACAGGTCAAAATATTTTAGACAGTCAGTGTGGCTACAGAGCTTTTCGGGCAGAGGTATTAAAAGAAGTGAAAACAAATTATTTGGGATTCGAAGCTGAGAGTGAAATTCTTGTTAAAGCCGCAAAAAAAGGTTTTAGGATAGGGTTTGTTGATATCCCTACCATTTACGGCAATGAGAAAAGTAAAATGCGACCAGTTCAAGCTATTGTTGGATTCCTCAAAGTGCTGTTTTCCAAAACGACATCTTAATTTTTCAGTCGAATAAAAGAATTATATGAGTTATTTTTGCAAGCGATACAATTTCCTAAATAGTATAACTAACTAATTCAGGGAGGGTAAAATGAAATTAAGATATTTTTCACATTCAGCTTTTCAGCTTACAACAGATGCTGGTCATAAAATATTAATTGATCCGTTTCTTTCAGGAAATCCAACATCGCCGGTTAAAGCAAAAGATGTTGAGGCTGATTATATTATTTTAACACACGCTCACGGTGATCATATTGGTGATGGTTTTGAGATAGCAAAGAGATGTAACTCAACTTTTATTTGTGTTAATGAGCTTGCTGAATATTGTAAATCAAAAGGATTTAAAGCTCATAATATGCATATTGGTGGTGGACATAATTTTGAATTCGGAAGAGTGAAGTTTACAATTGCTCATCACGGTTCAATGACTCCCGACAATCAATATGGCGGAGAACCTGCGGGTGTTATTATTTCTGCAGAAGGAAAAAATATTTATCATACCGGTGATACAGGTTTGTTTTACGATATGAAACTGATTGGCGAAATGACTTCAATTGATTATATGTTACTCCCGATTGGTGATAATTTTACAATGGGAATTACAGACGCAGCAAAAGCGGTTGAGCTTGTTTCACCCAAGATGGCTGTTCCAATGCATTACAATACTTTTCCTGTTATTGAAGCAGATCCGAACGAATTTAAGAAACTGACTGAATCAAAAGGATTTAAAGTTAGAGTATTAAATTTCGGTGAAGAGATAGAATTATAATCTAAACTGGTATTCTGATATAGATGACAAAAATAATCGCAATAGCAAACCAGAAGGGAGGAGTAGGAAAAACTACGACTGCTATAAACCTTTCTTCACTTCTTGCTGCTGCAGAAAAGAAAACTTTACTGATTGATATTGATCCCCAGGCAAATTCTTCGTCAGGATTAAGTATTTTCAAACATAATCCTTCTGTTTATGAAGTTCTTGTAGGAAATGAAAATATTAAAGATGTAATTATCGAGTCGTATATGCCATTTCTTGATTTGCTTCCTTCAAACATTAATCTTGTCGGGGCAGAAATTGAAATGGTGGAATTGCCCAAGCGTGAGACAATTTTGAAGGAAGCTTTAAGTGAAGTTTATGAAAGATATGATTATATTTTAATTGATTGTCCTCCTTCACTTGGTCTTTTAACTCTGAACGCACTTACTGCTGCAGATTCTGTTCTTATTCCTGTTCAGTGTGAGTATTTTGCTTTGGAAGGATTGGGGCAGCTTTTAAATACTGTCAATATTGTTAAGCAATATTATAACACCAATTTATCCATCGAGGGTGTTCTGCTTACTATGTTTGATACAAGACTTCGGCTTTCGCATCAGGTTGCCGAAGAGGTGAGAAAATATTTTGGTGATAAAGTATATAGTACTGTTATCCATCGAAACGTCAGGATATCTGAAGCTCCAAGTTTTGGTAAACCGATAATTTTATACGATGCAGTGTCAACAGGTGCTCAAAATTATATGGCATTAGCCGCTGAAGTAATTGAAAGAAATTCAAATTCCGTAAATACATTTAGAAATGAGTAAAATGAAAACAGGTTTAGGAAGGGGATTAGATGCACTTATTAAGCCTCAGGAATATATAAAGAATAATGATTCCGCTGCTGATCTTACAAAAGTTAAAGATGATGACGGCAAACAGGTTGACGTATTAGCAAAAATATCTGTGGAATTTATTTCAAGAAATCCTTATCAACCGCGTTTCAATATTGATCCTGTTTCACTTGAAGAGCTGAAAAAGTCAATACTTACAAATGGACTCATCCAACCTATAACTGTAAGAAGAACTCCTGATCATAAATATCAATTAATCTCAGGCGAGAGAAGATTACAAGCATGTAAAGATATTGGCTTCAAAGAAATTCCAGCGTATATAATTGATGTTGACTCAGATGAACTTATGCTTGCTCTAGCATTAATTGAAAATATTCAGAGAGAAAAACTAAATGCAATTGAAATCGGCACTGCATACAAAAGATTGATGGATGAATGTCATCTTACACAGGAACAGATTGCAGAAAGAGTCGGCAAGGACAGGACAACTGTAGCAAATACAATCCGACTTCTGAAGCTGCCGCAAAAAATTCAGGAAGCACTTGTAAAGGATAAAATAACTTCAGGTCATGCAAGAGCACTAATTAATCTTGAAAATGAAGCTTTACAATTACAATTATTGGAAAATATTCTCAGCAAAAATCTTTCAGTAAGAAAAGTTGAACGTCTTGTCAGAGAATTAAATGAAGGTGGCACTCGAAAAATAAAAAAGGTTCCTACTGAGGAGGAGAACAAAGCAATGTTCTACACTCCTAATTTACGTGACATTGAAGATAAGCTTCGTGTAACTTTTGGAACCAAAGTTAAGTGTGTTCAAAGAAAAGATGGCAGCGGGGAAATAGTTTTAGAGTATTACTCAAGAGAAGAATTAGAGCGGTTAATTGAGCTTTTTGAAATTATCAACAAAAATTACAATTAAAATTGTATTTGTGCTTTTTATAGCAAGCACATTATCAAACGGACAGGAACTTACCGAAGAAAGCCCACCTTCCGACACTGGATTCGTTATGCAAAAATCTCCCTGGGGAGCCGTGGCACGCAGCGCAGTTGTTCCAGGTCTTGGTCAATTCTATAATGAATCATACTGGAAAATACCGGTCATCTGGGGTGTAGGCGCTTTATTTATTTCTGGTTGGGTTTATAACAATAATCTTTATAAAGACTATAAAGATTTGTTTATTGAGACAGGAAATAATACTTATTTAAGTTATAGAGATTTTTATAGAGATCAGAGGGATAACTTCACTATCTATCTTGCCTTACTCTATATACTAAATTTAGTTGATGCTTATGTGGATGCGCACTTATATGATTTTACAGTTGAAGAAGATTTTATTACCGGATCCACACGCGCTAATTTCCGATTTTACTTCTAATAAATAATAAATACGCTGATGAAAAATTCGGTTACCTGTCCAAACTGTAACTCTGAAAATCCATTTTATAATTCTGTCTGTTCCGGATGTAAATTTTATTTGCGTGATAGAATTTACAATATTGATCTCTGGACGGTCATAAGTTCCCTTATTGAAAATCCAACCAAAGCATTTCGCACGATAATATTTTCTGAGCACAAGAATTTTATATTATTCATTCTATTCTTTGTCACAATAAAATACCTTATCAATGCTCGCTTTATTGCAATGGTAAGTGTTGGTGAATTTCAATCAACTGTAGGATTGCAGTACAGCTATTTGATTGTGCTCGGGATTATTGTCATATACTTTCTTCTATTTTCTTTTGTTTATAAATTATCTGGCAATTTGAGTGAAATTAACATACGATTTAAAGACACCTTGGCTCTGATTATTTATTCTCAAATTCCAGTTCTATTTGGTCTTTTTATTTTATTTCCACTTGAGCTTGTAATTTTTGGAGACTATTTATTTACATTGAATCCAACCCCATTTGTCATCAAAGGAAATATTGCTTATTTCTTTCTTGTAGTTGAAATAGGTCTCATCTTCTGGTCTATATTTCTCATCTTTAAAGCATTTATTACTCAAACTCAACAACTTCTTTTAGTTTAGCATCCGCTTCTGTATTCGTTGTTTTGTTCTTGACTTTGATATACTTTTGTTCGGTATTTGTCTTCACACTTTAATTAAATGGAAAATTCAATAAATATTTTTGAAAGGGAAGAAGAGATTCTTCTTCAAACATACAAACGTATCCCTATTCAAATATCTCATGGAGAAGGTGTTTATCTTTTTTCTGAAGATGGTAAAAAATACCTGGACTTTTTCTCTGGTCTTGCTGTGAATGCACTTGGTTATGGAAATAAAAAAATTATTCAAGCAATTGAAGAACAAATAAAAAAGTATATCCACCTATCTAATTACTACATCAATTCCCCACAAATAGAACTTGCTGAAAGACTAGTAAAATATTCAGGATTATCTAAAGTTTTCTTTACCAACAGCGGGACCGAAGCAGTTGAAGCCTCATTAAAGCTAATCAGGAAACACTTCGGACCAGATAAAAATATAATTACTTTTTCAAATGCTTTTCACGGCAGAACTTATGGATCATTAAGTTTAAGCGGAAAAGAGAAATACAAAAAATATTTTTCACCTCTGCTTCCGAATATTATTCAATTAGAATTTAATGATCTTGAACAACTCGAAAAGAATGTAACTGAAAACACCGCAGCCATCTACCTGGAATTTATTCAGGGCGAGGGAGGAATTCACATTGTATCAAATCAATTTGTTGAAATGATTGACGAACTGCGAAATAAATTTGGTTTTGCACTTGTTGCCGATGAAGTTCAAAGTGGAATAGGAAGAACAGGTAAGCCATTTGCTTATCAACATTATAATATTGAACCTGACTTGGTAATCGTGGCCAAAGCAATTGGCGGCGGGTTGCCTCTTGGTGCTTTAATGACAAATAAAAAGTACGAAAATGTATTTCAGCAAGGAGATCATGGCAGTACGTTCGGCGGTAATCCAGTTGCCTGTGCTGCAGGATTGGAAGTAGTTTATGAAGTTTTTGAAAACGAATTGGTGAAAAATGTTGCAGATCTTGGTAATTACTTTTTATCTGAATTGAACTTATTGCATAAAAAATATCCTGATAAAATAGTAGATGTCAGGGGATTAGGATTTATGATTGGCGTTGAATTATCTAAGTCTTGTGCATCATTAGTCGATAAATTCCGGGAAAAAGGAATATTGGTTAATTGCACAAATGAAAACGTATTGAGAATTCTTCCACCTCTAATCTCAACGAAAGAAAATATCGACTATTTCATAAACATTTTTAATGAAATATTAAGTGAAGACAAATGAGTAATTCCTCCATCAAGACTGACGTTCTGATAATTGGAAGCGGAATAGCTGGCTTGTTTGCAGCTCTAAAAATTTCCGAGTTTGCTGATGTGGTTCTGGTAACAAAGAAAGATAAAAATGAATCAAATACTAATTATGCCCAGGGCGGAATAGCATCTGTAATTTCAAAGGATGACTCATTCGACAAGCATATTCAGGACACGCTTATTGCTGGAGCAGGATTATGTAATGAAAAGATGGTAAGAATTATGGTTGAGGAAGGGCCTGAACGTATTAAAGACTTGATCGAAATAGGTACTGACTTTTCCAGAAAAGATGGAGCTCTTGATCTTGCTTTAGAAGGCGGTCACTCAAAGCCACGGATTGTACATGCCAAAGATTTGACAGGTAGAGAAATCGAATCTGCATTAGTTACAAAAGTTAACTCATTAAAAAACATAAAGGTTATAGAGAACACTATAGCAATTGATTTGATAACAGAACACAATATCAAACAGTTGAGATCTTCAACTCTCCAAAACAGAACTTGCTGGGGTGCTTACGTTCTCGATATTAATAGTGGTTCAGTCATTAAGATATCTTCCAAAGCTACATTGTTGGCTACCGGTGGAGTGGGGCAGGTTTATCTGCACACAACTAATCCACAAATAGCAACAGGAGATGGAATAGCTATGTCTTATCGTGCGGGAGCAAAGCTGGCAAATATGGAATTTATTCAATTTCATCCAACATCTCTTTATAGAAAATCAAGCGAATTTTTTGGTGAACAATCATTTCTTATCAGCGAAGCTGTTAGAGGTTTTGGTGGGAAACTTTTAACCAGAAGCGGATTCGAATTTATGAGTAAATATGATGAACGAAAGGAACTTGCACCAAGAGATATTGTAGCTCGGGCAATAGATTCGGAGCTTAAGAAAAGTGGAGAAGAATTCGTTCTACTTGATATTACTCATAAGAAAAGTGATGAAATTAAAAGTCATTTTCCGAATATTTACGAGCATTGTTTAAAGCTTGGAATTGACATCACTAAGGAGCCGATTCCCGTTGTTCCTGCAGCTCACTATTCCTGTGGTGGTGTTATGGTAGATGAATTCGCAAGAACCTCATTAAAGGGTCTTTATGCTTGTGGTGAGGTTACTATGACAGGTGTCCACGGTGCAAATCGTCTTGCAAGCAATTCACTTCTTGAAGCGGTTGTATTTGCGGATAGAGTTGCATTAGATTTAAAGATGTTCCTAAAAGAGCATCATGATATTTTTCCAGAGATTCCTGATTGGGATGATTCAGGAACATTAACGGCTGACGAAAATGTGCTCATCACACATAACTTTAAGGAAGTCAAAACTACAATGTGGGATTACGTAAGTATAGTTCGAAGTAATCAAAGATTAGAAAGAGCTGCGAAGAGAATTCATATTATTTATGAAGAGGTTGAAGATTTTTACAAACGAACTAAGGTATTCTCAGAGCTGCTTGAATTGAGAAACCTCGTAGCTTGTGCACATATAATTATTAAATCAGCGCTGCAAAGGAAGGAAAGCAGGGGATTGCATTTCACTCTTGATTACCCCGATTTATCTGAAAATGCTGAAGACACAATTATTCAGAATGTCAATCCTTAATTGAACTATCCAGATATTTGACAATTGCACCATACCTTATTCCACGAGTGCTAACGATAACATTATCTATTCCAAAATATTCCATAAATTGATAAAGTATGAATGCTCCGGCAAAAATAATATCCTCACGTCCCTTCATCACAGGACCATATCTAACGAGAATTTCTGAAGCTGTGAGTGAACTTAACTCTCCAATAATATTTCTCATATCTTGAATGGTAATTCTGCTTTTATCAACTTTGTTCTCTTCAAACTCCTTTAATCCTAGTTTCATACAAGCAAGAGTAGTTGCAGTTCCTGCAATGGCAATAACTTTTTTAGGAATGATTGTTTTATCAAAGGTTGTGAATAGTCTTTTTATATCTGTGCTGAAGTTCTCTAGTTCAATTATTGTGGGAGGAGCGTTTTTGAAATACTGCTCGGTAGCACTGACTGAACCCAACTGCAAACTTTTCTTAAATATGACATTTAATCCTTCACCATATATAATTTCAGTACTGCTGCCGCCAATATCAATTACCATTGAATTATCAAGGCTATCAAGATCTGAAATTGCACCAAAGTAAGCATATTCTGCTTCATCCTCACCCGTAATAACGTTTAGATCAAAGTTGAATATTTTTTTTAGCTCATCTTTAATTTCAGGTGTGTTTTGCGCCATTCTGAAAGCATTAGTTCCGGTTAATATAACTTTATCGCAATTGTAATCGTTGATGATAATTTTATATTCATTCAAAACATCATAAAGAAGTTTCAATCTTTCCTGGCTTATTCTTCCAGTTTGTTTAGTCCCTTGACCAATCCTCGGCATACGATACTCGTTAATTAAAGAGATAATCTTTCGGGTAAATGGATCAACATCAGCAATTAGAAGTAGCACAGTATTAGTGCCAATATCTATAGAAGCAATAGTCATAATTTTTTTTTAATTTTAAATTAACAAACGGATATTTAAATGAAAAAGAACAGTAATCTATCATCGGTATTTGGTTACCTGGCTTTAACCTCTGGCAGCATTTGGTTTGGAGCGTATGTTGCCAGATTATTGACAACCTATCAAATGTTTGAAGAAACAGAACTGGTTCTAAAGAATTTTATTACTAGCACAAATCTTTCAGCAATATTTCAAACAAACTTACCGTTAGTAAATTTAACATTCTATTCATACATAGTAATGATAATTGCATTTACATTATTTCTGATTTCATCCAGGATAAAACTAAAGCAGAATGGCTGGTTACTAATAGTTTCTTTAATTATTTATTTAACTCTTCCTTTAGAATCTCTGCTTTTGATGATTGATTACAAATTGATTGTCTTGTTTATGAATGAGCAATTTGGTTCAGAACAAATCCTGTCACTTATCATTGAAAGAATGAGTAAACTCAGCAGTTTTCCAATTATACTAGTCTTAAGTTATCTTACAATACCATATTTTTTAGTATTTAAGCCATTTACTCTAGAAGCCAAAGATGAAAATTAAAGAAAAAGAATTTGAAGAAATCCTTCAGGAATTAAAATCAGTAGCTGATCAGCTTGGAGCAAGTGTAAGATTTGAAAAGGGTGACTTTAAGGGCGGTTATTGTATAATTCATGATAAAAAAGTTATAGTCATAAATAAAATGACCAATGTCCAGAAAAAAGTTATGATACTCTCAACCGCACTGAAAGAGCTCGGTATTGATAGTATTTACATTACTCCAAGAGTTAGAGAAATAATAGATGAAATGGCAGCAATATCATGAAAGTTTTAATTCTAAATGGACCCAATCTGAATTTACTTGATAAAAGACCGGATGAACATTACGGATCACTTTCATTAAATGAAATAGAAGTCGAAGTAATAAAGGAATTTCCTGATCATCAGTTCGAGTTTTTTCAGAGCAACCATGAAGGAGAATTAATAAATAAAATACAATCAGCTTCTAAATCTTTTGATGGTTTGATAATAAATCCTGGAGGATATTCTCATACATCTGTTGCAATTAAGGATGCACTGGAAATCTGCTCTATTCCAAAAATTGAAGTTCATCTCTCAAATTTAGCATCTCGTGAAACTTTCAGACATAATATGCTAACTGCTTCAAGTTGTGATGGTTACATTAGTGGTTTTAGAGAGAAAAGTTATCTTGCCGCAATCTATCTTTTGGAAAAAATCATTTCCTAAAGGGATTGTATTCAAGTAAGTTATGTTTGTTTGAGTTGAAATCTATAACTTAAATCAAGTAAATCAGCTCATAATGTATTTATAAGAAGTTATCATCTATCCTTAAAGCTAATACTTATAAGACCCCCCTAATATTGATAATTTAAGATGGATTGCTTAAGTTTATTACATAATTTTTCATAAAGAGTATGCGAGACCTATCAATTAAGAAGTTATACTACTCAATCAGTGAAGTAAGTAAAATTACTGACATTGAACAATACGTGCTTCGTTACTGGGAAACTGAGTTCGAGCAGCTTAGTCCTCAAAAGAATCGAGCTGGTAATCGAATATACACCAACAAGGATATACGCCTTATTCTCTATATAAAAGAATTATTAAGAGAAAAAAAGTATACCATCGAAGGAGCAAAAAAGATAGTTGATGATTATGAGCAGGAAAAGAAGCCTGTCATTGAAGTAAAGGAAAAGAAAGCTCATAACGAATCTAATACTTTTGTAGAGGTTGAAAGGAATAACTCCTCAATTAAAGAAGACCTCGAAGAGATAAAAAATTTTTTAAACCTTCTTCTCACAAAAATATAAAACTCGGAACGTGGCGCAGCCCGGTAGCGTACCTGAATGGGGTTCAGGTGGTCGGGGGTTCAAATCCCCCCGTTCCGACACCAATCAGCTCAACTTAGTTTGAGCTTTTTTTATTCCCCCAATATCATTCTGTTAATTCATCATGTATATATAAATTTGACCTTTAATTTTCCATCAACCATTATATTTTAAGCTATGCAATTAAATCTTCAAAGAGAGAAACCAACCTGCAATTGCGGCGTATTTGGGATTTACGGCTCACACAATGCCTCACTTGAAACTTACTACGGTTTGCACGCACTTCAGCACAGAGGACAGGAAGCTTGTGGAATTGTAACGAAGAGCATTAGTAAAAAAGGAAATCCGGTTTTTTCTATACACAAAGGTGAAGGACTGGTTACCGAGGTTTTTGAGGATCATGAAATTTTTCAAAATAAGCTTATTGGAGAAGTAGCAATTGGCCACAATAGGTATTCCACTACAGGGTCCGCTCAATCGATAAAAAACATTCAGCCTTTCATTGTTAATTACAGACTAGGCAATCTTGCTGTTGCACACAATGGCAATCTTACAAATGCCAGAATTAATTCGGGAAGAACTGGTCAATGAAGGAGCAATATTTCAGACGACGAGTGATACCGAGGTTATCCTTCATTTGATAGCACGAAACAAATTAAATGACCAGGTTGAACAGATAAAAGAAGCTATGCAAAGGATTGAAGGTGCTTTCAGTTTAGTTTTAATGACTGATGATAAGCTCGTTGCGGCAAGAGATCCAAATGGCTTCAGACCTCTGGTTATTGGAAAATTACATGATGCTTATATTATTACTTCTGAAACTTGTGCCTTTGATATTTTGAGCGCTGAGTTTATAAGGGAAGTTGAACCTGGTGAAATTGTTGTAATAGATGATGAGGTTTTACACTCAGGATTAATTAAATCCTATAAAATATCCGAATCAAGTTCTCCTCAAAAGCATTGCATTTTTGAATATATATATTTTTCCCGTCCGGACAGCTTTATCTTTGGTCATAATGTTGATAAAATGAGAAGAAGACTTGGTAAAGTTCTCGCCAGGAATCATCCTGTCTTTAACGAAGATGAAGAAAAAGTAATTGTTATCAGCGTTCCTGATAGCTCCAATACAACAGCGTTAGGATATCAAACTGAATTAGAAAAACACGGAGTTAATTGTAAACTGGAAATCGGATTGATACGGAGCCACTACATTGGAAGAACTTTTATTCAGCCAGGACAGGCAAACAGGGAGATTGGTGTAAAAATAAAATTTAACACTGTTAAAGGTGTGCTCGAAGGCCGCACTGTTGTTTTAGTGGATGATTCAATTGTTCGCGGAACAACATCAAAGCAGCTTGTTAAATTAATCCGTGAAGCGAATCCTAAATCAATTCACTTAAGAATTTCCTCTTCTCCAATAACTCATCCTTGCTTTTATGGAATGGATTTCCCCAGCAAAGATGAACTTTTTGCTAATAATTTTAATTCCAACATCAAAGAAATGGGGAAATATGTTGGTGTAGACAGCCTTGAATATTTGACAATTGATGAAATGCTCGAAGCTGTATCAGAAGCAGGAAAAGATAATTTCTGTCATGCTTGTTTCTCAGGTAAATATCCAATCGAAGTTGATCATCATTACAAAAAGGAAATGTATGAAATTTAATCTGTTATCTTTAATTATTCTGCTGATAATTAACTCCAACTTCTTATCCGCACAGACAACATATTTCATAAAATATAAAGAGAACGTTTCTTTTTCTGACATCGAACAAAAAGTTCAGCAGGATCAGTTTATTCCTGCAGGATCTCTGTTTCAAATTCCGGCTGAATTGAAATCAGTAGATTATCTTGCTAAAGGAATAGCAAAATCAAATGATGTCTTAGGCAGAATAATTAAAATTACTTTTGTCGATGATGTTGATGAAGGTGCTTTTCTGCAATTGCAAAGCCTTGATGAAAATATAGAGTATGTTCAAAAAGCAACTACGTATCAGATAAATTTTGTTCCCGACGACAGCCTTGTTTCTCAGCAATGGGCATTGAGTAAAATTCAGGCATTCGATGCCTGGGATAAAACTCAGGGTGCTGACTCCGTTCTTATTGGAATGATTGATACCGGAATAGATTATTTTCATCCCGATCTTCAAAATAAAATTTTTCAAAATCCCGGTGAGACAGGAAATGGTAAAGAAACAAATGGAATTGATGATGACAACAACGGTTTTATTGATGATTACCGCGGTTGGGATTTTACTGATCGTGTTGGTTTTCCTTTTGACTCAAGCGGTGGAGATTACCTTGGCTGGGACAACGACCCACTGGATGAGCAAGGACACGGAACATATATTTCTGGAATTGCTGCAGCTCAAACAAATAATTTTACTGGCATAGCAGGTGCAGCTCCAAATATAAAACTGATGAATCTTCGGGCATTTGATCCCGGTGGATATGGCGAGGAAGATGATGTTGCAGCAGCAATTCTTTATGCTGTTCAGATGGGAGTTAAAGTTCTGAATATGAGCTTTGGTGATTACTCCTTTTCTTTTGTTTTACGAGATGTTGTTCAATTTGCTTATTCACAAAATATGGTTCTTGTTGGAAGTTCAGGTAATCAGAATTCATCTCTTCCTCATTATCCTTCAGGATATTCAGAAGTAATCTGTGTTGGAAATTCAACTCAGGATGATTTCCGTGCAGGAAATTCAAATTACGGATCAACACTTGATTTAATGGCGCCGGGTACCCAGATTGTAACCACAGCGCGAAATAATAATTATGCTTCCATCAGCGGAACATCAGCAGCCACACCTCACGTTGCAGCAGCAGCAGCTTTAATATTATCACTCGGTAATTTTACTAATGAAGAAGTAAAACAAATATTAAAATCAACTTCTGATGATATAGATGAACCGGGCTGGGATATTTTTACTGGTGCCGGCAGACTTAATATGTATCGTGCAGTTACAGTAATTGCGCCATCTGTTATTAAGTTTAATCATCCTAAACAGGATTTCGCAACACTCGATGCAGAATTAAAAATTAACGCATCTGTGCTTTCACCATTATTTTCTAATTACAGTCTTTACTATGGTTATGGACTGAATCCTGCTAACTGGATATCTTTAATAGAGCAGGGGAGTAATCAGTTTTCAAATGAAGATATTTTTGCTCTAAGTCTTAGTTCATTACCTGATACCGTTTACTGTTTACGTTTAGTTGTTGCTTTAAATAATGGCCGAACTTTAGAGGAGCGTGTTAACTTTTTTATCATGAGAACATCTCCTGAAGTAACGCTAATAAAATTGAGCGCAGTTGGTACCCTGCTTATTACGGTGATAAGACAACTATCCTTGCGGCAATGTACACAGATGAACCAACCGTAACGAGAATGTATTATCGCAAATTTGGTGAACTTGATTTTAACTTTGTTACTCTCGACGGGTTTACAACTAATAATCAGTTTGTTAAGTACTTGCATTACGGATTTCTTCCCAAGCAGCTTGTTGAACAAAATTCAGCTTATGAAATTTATTTTGAAGCAGAAAATCTTGTTGGTTTGAAAACTGTAGTAAAAAATAACGGTCAAAACTTTTTATTCACCACAAACTATGAAGCTGAGTACGCAGCAGAAATACAACTGCCATTTTCGCTCCCGGCAGGAAGTATTTATCAGGATCCCGTAAACCTTACACAGAATGAACCGTCAGAAGTTTATGTCAGAACTTTTGCTAATTCAAGAGTAACCAACCTATTTAAATTTGACAATGACAATTTTGAAATTGTAGATTCATTACAAGACAGAATAATAAGAGACTTTGGCGACTTCAATAACAATGGTTTAAAGGATTTGTTAACATCCTGGGTGCGTAATGGTTACATACTTGAGCAGCAAAATTCAAATTCATCTTCATTCAATGAAAAGTACGCTGATGAAACAGGTAAGTTCTGGCCAATAATGGCTGAAGATATTGATGGAGATGGCGTAACCGAAGTTGTTGTCGTTAATTCAGATACTTCTGTAAACGTTTGGAAAGTTAATAATGACTTAACTCTTATTCCAATCCAAAAAACATTAAAAAATTTTACTGAGCGATGGTTTGGTGATAACATTCTGGATGCACCAAATGGAGTTCTGGCAGATGTAAATTCAGACGGTATAAGAGAGATGTGGTTCGTAGATGTAGATGGCGATATTTTTAGTTATAATATTTTGGGAACCGATAATTATCAGCAGGGAAGTGTCATCAATACCGGATTTCTCGGTTCAGCAGCCTATCTTGCAGTCGGCGATTATAATGGGGATAATAATGATGAACTGGCAGTTTTACTTCATTCAATTGATGCCATTGATATAGCTCCGTACTACCGTATGATTGTGTTTAATCTTCTTGGTAATCAGTTGAACATTCTTTATGATCAGGTTTTTGTTGATGCTTCAACCGAGTTCAGATCATCATTCCAGCGTTCAGAGAACGGAATTCGCTTTACAGACCTCGACGATGATGGAAAGGATGAGCTAATAGTCTTTATGTTTCCTTATTCATACATCTTTAAACATCAGTTTGTCGGATCAAACAAAATAATATCCTTTAAAGAAAATATTAATTCGAATTCAATTTTTATTGGTGATTTGAACAACAACAATGTTCCGGAAATTGCTTTCCCAACAGATCTGGGAATTAATTTTTATGAATTCACTATTTCAAAAAAAGCAAGCACTCCATATAATGTAAATGGATACAGTATTGATTCAACAAGTATTTTTCTTTCCTGGCAGGGAAGTGTTGACCAATATTATATCTATCGGGGACTGGCGGCTGATAATCTAATATTAATTGATTCTGTTATTTCTGCTGTGCAGTATGTTGATTTTAATCTTAGTCAAAACACAAACTACTATTATGCAATTCAGGCATTTGATCTTTCTAAAGAAGATCCATACTCTAATTTATCAAGAGTAATTGAAGTTTATTGTCATACTCCGGGAAAAGTAATTTCAGTAATTGGTAGCAGCAGTAAAACAGTTACAGTTAAATTTTCAGAAAAGATGAATAATACAATTGAGAATTTACAGGCGTTTAAATTAAATGGTAATGTTTTTCCCAATTCAATCGCTCCAGCAAGTCAATATTCTTATCTGATTACGTTTCGTGATGAAATACCGGTTGGCTTAAATGAATTATCTGTTTCAAATTTGCATGATCTCTATGGCTCACCAATTCAACCGACAGATACAACATTTATAATGGATACTGTATTTGTTTCACCCGAATTTTTCATAAGCTCATTCAAAATTGTAGATGCATATAATATCAGTGTAGTATTTAATTTAGAAGTTGATGACGTATCTGCAGAGAATGTTAACAACTACATTTTCGAGCCAGATAATAAAGCTTCTTCGGCAAGTGTTGACGCATCAAACAATAAAATAGTAAACATAAGTTTGAACGGTCAGAAACCTGTTGGATCAATAGGCAGGGAATACGTACTCAGAGTAAAAGATATTTTTTCTTCTGCGTCTACAGGAAGTCTGAAAATAAATGAAGGTGCAGGAAGTTATATTGTTCTTTCATCATTTGCCAATGATCTTTCTGATGTTTACGTCTATCCGAATCCTGTTAAGCCAACAAGTGGGGAAGCTTTAACTTTTGCTAATCTGCCGAGATATGCGCAAATAACTATCTGGACTGTTGATGGAACCAAAATTGGTGAGATTGAAGAAAGTGATGGAAACGGTGGTGTGACTTTCAATTTACTTGATTTGAGTGGTAATACGCTTTCATCAGGAATTTATATTTACCGAATTGTTATGCTGGATGAATCAAAGAATGAACAGGAAGAAAAGCTCGGTAAATTTGCTGTGATAAAATAGAATGAGCAGTCATCAGATATTTAATGCTTCAAATACATTAAGCTTCATCAGGCTTCTTCTCGTTATTCCTGTATGGTTTGCATTTCAATAATTTTGACAAAATAATCTTGCTAGGCTATATCAGTTGGTAGCAATCGGTATTATTGCTACGATAACCGATATACTCGATGGTTACCTTGCAAGGAAACTAAATCAGATCACAGAATTTGGAAAGATGATTGATCCTCTCGCTGATAAAGTATTGATTGTATTTGTGGTTTTGAATCTGTTCCTTCTGGGTGAAATTCCCGATTATTATTTTTATATGATAATTGCACGGGATGTTTTGATCCTAATAGGTGGTTTAATCGTTGCAAAGAAAATTGGCAAAGTTCTCCCATCAGATTACATTGGTAAAGCAACTGTATTGTCCATTGCCTTTGTTCTCCTGATGATTTTGTTGAACGTGGATAGCCAATCACTGCCATATCTGATTCTCTATTATCTTAGCATCGTTCTGATATTTGCTTCATTTGCAAATTACTTAATTAAAGCTGCAAAGGTTTTATCCCAAAAAACACAATGAAATTCTTCGACAATATAAATCTGAATCGACTTAAAGAAGGCTTAAGCAAAACCCGTGATAAGCTCGTAACAAAGATTACGAAACTTTTTCAGGCAAAGCGGTAATTGATGATAATACACTGAATGAGCTGGAAGAAATCCTCATCTCCTCAGATATGAGTGCAACTCTATCTGAAAAAATTATCAATAATCTGAGAATCAATTTAAAGACCGAAAAAGATAGAACTCTATCCAACATTCTTGAACTACTAAAAAATGAATTGCTAAAAATTCTCAACACCGGACAAAACAGCATTGCTTCAGATGAAAATATAGATACGATTAAGCCATATGTCATTCTCATCGTTGGTGTTAATGGAGTAGGGAAGACCACCACAATTGGGAAACTCGCAAGTAACTTTAAAAAAGCGGGTAATAAAGTTATCGTTGGTGCAGCAGATACTTTTCGTGCTGCTGCAAATGAGCAATTAGAAATTTGGGCACAACGTGCAGGTGTTGAAATCATTCAGCACAAACAAGGAACAGATCCTTCTTCAGTTGCATTCGAAACTGTTAAAAAAGCAATTGATGGAGATTATGATATTGTTCTGATTGATACTGCAGGCAGACTGCATAGTAAAATAAATTTAATGAATGAATTGAATAAGATTAATAAAGCAATAAGTAAAGTGCTCCCTGGTGCTCCACACGATACATACCTCGTTCTTGATGCAACTGTTGGTCAAAATGCAATCGTTCAGGCAGATGAATTTTCTAAAGTTACAAAGCTCTCAGGTCTGGTAATCACAAAACTCGATGGTACGGCTAAAGGCGGTACTATATTTCAGATTTGTGAGACTAATAAAATACCTGTTAAATATATCGGTGTTGGTGAGAAATTAGATGATCTTCAGACCTTTAATCCCCAATTATTTGTTGATGCTTTATTCAGGAATAATGATACTGATTAGTTATGTTTTTTAAGAAAACACCTCACAGAATCTTTGATTATACTCCGCGCTTCTATAAACCTGAAGACGATAAAGATGAAAAGTTAAAACGTAAACTCGGTTTCAGAAGACAAATGAAAATGAACAGAAAGAAGAAGAGTCCGATGATTTGGTTATTGCTGGTAATTATAGCTGTTTATGTTTATTTGAAACTGACAGGGATTGTATAAAAAGGGTGTCTATTAGTTTACATAATATACATTATCGGACAATTCTTTTAGATTTTCTTAAATCTTTCAATATTTTCATCCCTTCCAAAGACCACTAATTTATCTCCCCATTTTAATTTGTAATTAGGATCTGCACTTATAATTAGATCTTTTACCTGAGATTCATCAAACATTTCGTGTGGATGTTTGATCATCAAAACTTCTAAGCCGTAGTGACTCCTTATTTTAAGTTCTGTCAAACTCTTACCAATTAGTTCTGTTGGAGCGTTAACCTCAGCCATGGAATAACCCGCCGCAACAGTCGACGAACCTGAGTCAGCAATTGTCTTTAGTTCGTTCGATAAACCTTCGGCTAAGTTAAGCTTCAAGGATTCATGGTTATAGATTAATAAAACCTCCTGGCGACTTATTGCTCCCAGTATCTTTTGCTCATCATCGCCAGAAATAACCGGGATACTGTCAACACTCAACTTGCTGAATAATCTTAATACATAATCAAGGTCATCATCAGGTTTGGCCAATGTTACATTAGGATTTGCTATATCATTTGCAACTAAAAAATCTTTTACATTTTCATACTCGGTCATTATTGGTCTGAGTTCAACTTCAGTTATTACACCGGTGATTTGATCCTTGTCATTTATAGTATAAAATGAATTACTTGGATTCTTAATCATCTTCTCAACCAACTCAGGAAGTTTTGTATTCTCGTGAACAGTATTTATAGGATTTAGCTCAACATCATTAATAAAAATTGATTTTAAAATATTCGATTCTCGTCCTTCGGATATCTGGTAACCTTGTTCTTCGAGATGCTGAACGTGCACGGAACTTTTACGAACCAATCTGCTTATAGTAGTGCTCACAATTACAGCGAGCATCAAGGGTAAAATGAAACTGTATTCCTGTGTCATTTCAAAGATTATAAGTATAGCAGTTATTGGTATTGTATTTATTCCACCAAGCATTGCTCCCATACCAACAAGTATGTAGGTAGTTGTATCGAGTTCTAATCCTAATAAATTATTAGCAGAGAAAGAAAATAAATAACCAAGACAAGCACCCATAAATAGTGAGGGTGCAAACATTCCACCGAAACCACCTGAATTTATGACTAGCGGGACAAGTATAAATTTTAGAACAAATAAAATCAGTACAACCTTCCAAATAAGTTTTCCAGCCAATATGTTGTTAATAGCAGAATAACCAATACCAAAAATATCCTTAAAGAAAAATCCACTTACACCTACAAGAAGTCCGACAATAATCATTAATAACCATTGAGGTATTCCTTTTGATAATATCTTCTTTTTTATAATATGACTTGTTGCGCTTGTATATCTTAGATATAAAACCGATATCAGTCCAGCAACAATACCGAGAAAAGCATACATATAAAGATAGTGATAGCTGCCAGCTTCAGGAGAAATAAATGTAAATATTGATTCGTTACCAAGTAACTCTCTTGAAATTGTGCTTGCAGTTACTGATGCAAGTATAATTGCCGATAATGTAGGTGCACTGAAATCATTTAATAATATCAGTTCAATTGCAAAGAATACACCTCCGAGTGGTGTGTTGAATATTGCAGCAATAGCAGCACCTGAACCTGCAGCGGTGAATACTCTTCTTCTTGTATCCGATAAACCGATCAGTTGGCAAACTTTGCTTGAAACTCCCCCACCTAATTGTGCTGCGGGGCCTTCAGGTCCAACTGTTCCACCTGAACCAATACAAATTACTGGTGCAAAGAAATGGAATATTGTAGTCTTTAATGGGATGTAACCGCCACGCAAAGCGACTGATTTAATTACTTCTGATACTCCCTTTTTCTCAGCAATATCAGGTGCCATTTTAATCATCAATCGCCTGAATAAGCATTCCAATGGCTGGTAAGACTATAACAGCAGCAGCTCCAAGGAAAAAGAGTCCTTCAGCAGTTTGTTCGAAAAAGATTTTATTAAAGAAGTCAATTGAATTGTGGAAAAGAACTGCAGCTAATCCGGCAAACACTCCAATAATTATCGCGTAGATTGTAAAGCTGAGATAATCGGGCAAAGCTACTTTCTTCAGTTGCTTCTGAATGAATTCTCCTATAGTCTTTGCCCATAAGAAACTTTTGAGTGATGATTTTTTTTTCTCTTGATTCAAATTATACTTGCTTAATATCACTTATCATATTTAAAGAAACCTTCGCCGGTTTTTCTGCCAAGCTTCTTTGCTGCTACCATTTTCTTCAGCAATGGACATGGTCTGTACTTGGAATCATTATACCCATTGTAGAGAACTTCCATAATAGCAAGACAAACATCAAGTCCAATGAAGTCAGCTAATGTCAAAGGTCCCATCGGATGATTCATTCCAAGTTTCATCACGGTATCAATATCCTGAGCAGATGCAACTCCTTCCATTAAAGCAAAAATAGCTTCATTGATCATTGGCATTAATACACGGTTGGATATAAAGCCTGGATAGTCAAATACTTCAACAGGAACTTTGCCTAACTTTTCAGCAAGGGATTTTATTGTCTGATATGTTTCATCGCTTGTTGAATAGCCTCGGATTATTTCAACCAATTTCATCATCGGAACGGGATTCATAAAATGCATGCCGATAAATTTATCTGGCCGAGTTGTAGATGATAATTCCGTAATCGAGATCGAAGAAGTATTACTCGCAAAGATAGTATCCGATTTAACTATTGAGTTTAACTTATTAAAAATAGATAGTTTAGTAGCTTTATCCTCAAATACTGCTTCGATAACTAAATCAATGTCATTCGGCACTTTTTCCAGCCCTACAGTCTTATTGATGTTCTTGAGTGCGTTCTGCTTGTCTTCTTCCTTAATTACTTCTTTCTTTACTTGTCGATCGAGGTTTTTACTAATTGTATCAATAGATTTGTTTGCCAATTCTTCACTTACCTCTACTAGATAAACACTGAAATTATTTTGTGCGAATACATGGCAAATACCATTACCCATTGTTCCGCCACCAACCACTGCAACTTTTTTAATTTCCATTTTTAGCCCCTTTCTAATTATAGTTTTTAACAATTAATGCTGCTGCTTCTCCCCCACCGATACAAAGAGATGCGAGCCCATAAGTTGAATTCCTCTTTTTCATTTCGTGAATCAGAGTAACGAGAACTCTTGCTCCGCTAGCTCCTATCGGATGTCCTAAAGCTACTGCACCACCATTTACATTTACTTTACTATTATCAAGACCAAGTAACTTATTATTGGCTAAAGAAACGACTGCGAAAGCCTCATTGATTTCAAACAAATCGATATCAGAAATTTTTAAATTCGCTTTCTTCAAAACTTTATTGATTGAATCTGCCGGAGCCGTTGTAAACTGCATAGGTGCCTTTGCTGCTGAAGATTGAGCAACAATTTCTACAAGCGGTTTCAAACCTAGTTCTTTTGCTTTTTCTTCACTCATAATTAATAAAGCAGCAGCTCCATCGTTTATGCTTGAAGCATTAGCTGCAGTTACCACACCATTTTTATCAAAAACTGGTTTGAGGGAAGGAATTTTATCAAACTTAACTTTGCCAGGCTCTTCATCCGTATTTACAACAACCTCTTCCCTGCCAACTTTAACTTTCACGTCGATTATTTCATCTTTAAACCTGCCGCTTTTTTGAGCCTCGAGAGCTTTCTTATATGAATTAATTGCAAATTCATCGAGCTCTTCTCTGGTAAATTGAAAATCTTTTGCACAAGCTTCTGCACAATTTCCCATATGGATATTATTATAAACATCCCATAGACCATCTTTCACCATTGAATCAATAACTTCACCATTTCCCAAACGATATCCGTTCCTTGCTTTATCCAGAATATAAGGTGTATTGCTCATACTTTCCTGACCACCTGCGATAATTATTTCTGCGTTGTCTGTTTGAATTGCTTGCGTTGCCAGCATTACAGCTTTCAAACCGCTGCCGCAAACTTTATTTACAGTCATACATTCTGTTTTTTCAGGTAACCCGGCAAAAAGTGCAGCTTGTCTTGCCGGAGCTTGCCCCATACCTGCTGTTAAGACATTTCCCATAATCACCTCATCTATTAACTCAGGCGAAATTTTTGAATCTTCGAGAACCCCTTTGATTGCAATGCTTCCAAGTTGTCCTGCAGTTAAGGAAGCTAGCGAACCACCAAACGATCCAATTGGAGTTCTCTTTGCAGATGTAATTACTACTTTTTTCAATTTACCCTCCAATTATTTTGTTAAAATTATGCTGAAAATTAAAGAATTATTTTCAAAGATTCAGATAATAAATCAGTTTAAAGGATTTTATTTCTTAACCATAACTAATGAGGCTAGTTCGAATATGAGGCTTGCGGAAAGTAAGGATGGATTAATATTGTTTCGAGGCAAATTTGATAATCTATCGAGTCGCGTAGTAATATCACTCAGGTCAACATCTGGAAATTTAGTGTTAAATTTTTCCAGTGTTTCAAGATGATCTTTGTAAAAATACTTCTTGATATTCAACTTATTTTTTTGAACATCGTTCAACCAGGTTATTATCATTCCAATAATTATTGGATAACTGACTGAGTTCTGATCAGAAATTATTGAATTTAATTCATCGAAAGCAGAGTTAAACTTTCTGCCAAAAGAATAACGGAGTATCGAGATAGTTTTTTCCTTAAGATTATGAATGTTCATATCAATAAGATTTAAAGCATATTGAACAGATCCCATCGCAAACGGTGCTACTTCTTTAGCTGTTATCTTATCAACCTCGAAGTTCTCTGTCAAAATGTTGACTATCTGATCTTCGCTTAGTGGATCAAAATTTATTCTCCAACAGCGGGATATTATAGTAGATCTTAATTTTGAAACATAAGGTGTAGTGAGTATAAATATCAATTTTTCAGGTGGTTCTTCAAGACCTTTCAATAAAGCATTTTGAGCTTCTTCATTCATCAGGTGGGCATCTGAAATTATTACAAATCTGTAGCCAATTTCATCATAATCCATCGACAAGAATTTTTTAATATCCCTGATACTATTGATTTTTATTGCGTTCGCTTTTGGAATTGTAATTTTATGAAAAGGATTTACTGCCTTTATATCAATTTGCTCTCTTACCAATTCTATTTCATCTTGAGTGAGCTTTTCAGTTGGAGAGCTTGTATCTATCTCATTCTTTCCACGAGGCAACGGAAAAATTAGCTTTACATATGGTTCCTGAAGTTGTTCAATTAGTCTGACAGCTTTTTCAGATTCCTTGCTATTTTCATTTGCTGCTAATGCCTTAGCAAATTGAACAGCAGTATTGTCTTTTCCGACTCCATCAATTCCTGTAAATAAAAAAGCGTGGGGAATAGATTTAGATTGAAGAAAATTATTGAGGATTTTTTTTACTCGTTCCTGCCCGGGGATTTTATCAAGAGCTGAATTCATTTTCAGGTGCTTATGTGCACCCTTTAGAATTCATCTTCATTGTAGAAGAAATCTTCATCAGAAGGATAATCTGGCCAGATATCTTCAATTGATTCATACGGCTCATCACTATCTTCGAGTTCCTTAAGGTTTTCCATAACCTCATATGGTGCGCCGATTCTGTCCGCATATTCTATTAGTTCTTCTTTTGTTGCAGGCCATGGAGCGTCGTCCAGATATGCAGCAAGTTCAACTGTCCAGATCATATTTTATTTTTCCGTTAGAGATGTAGTTGAAGTATCTAAATCAAAAAAAGTTAAGTCATCAAAGAAAAAGTCTGATGGATCAAGCGATATTCCATTATGATGAACTTCATAGTGTAAATGAGGACCTGTTGAAAGTCCTGAATTACCAGATTTAGCTAGTGTTTGCCCTCTTTTAATTTTCTCACCCTTTTTAACCATAGCTTTTGATAAGTGAGCATAAATTGTTCTATAACCAAAACCGTGATCAATTTCTATAACTAATCCGAAACCGCTTCTTCTTTCAACTACGACAACTTTACCATCGCCGGGTGATCGAACCGGTGTTCCGGTATTACAATTAAAATCTATTCCATGATGAAATCTTCTGATACCTAAAATTGGATGCCTTCTCATTCCGAACCCATGAATAGAATAGTTACCAATTGTCGGTTTAATTGCAGGTATACACTTTTTTAATTCTGCGTTCATATTAAGTTTATCTGCAATCTCTAAAGTCTGATTTTTTTCAAATTCAACAGCTCGAATCATTTCTTCAACTGAGTTCAGAAGATTTTTTACTTCAACATCTCTTATATTGAGATTTGAAGATAAATAATCAGCACTACCACCGACACCAAGCAATCTTTCTTCATCTGAAATGGGTTCTAGATTTGCAGAAACTCTCAGCTCTGAGTTTAATGCAGATATCTCCTCGACATCAGCAGCAATTTGGTTATATGATTCTGTGATTCTCTTAATCTCTTTCTTTAATTCTCTATTCTCATTTTTTAAAGATGAAATAGTAAGATTGGGGTTGGAGCCAATTCCAAAGAAATCGTAAAAACCAACAAAAAATGTTGCAAATAATATTGACGATGTAAGAAGGACTGTAAATAGCTTCAATTTGAAATGTCTAATTTCAATATATTTAAGGCTAGCTTTTGAGAAGTAGAATAATTTTTTCATATAACGACGCGCAAAAATAGTTATTTAGTGTTATTGAAACAAGCCTTCCTGACTACTATTCGAAATCATGTTCAAAATAGTCGGTTGCTCTTTGAGTTTTGGAATTTTTATCAGAAATTCGCTCAGAAAGACGCTTTTGGAACAATTCAGCCGCATTGTAACCGTAGTGTTTCAGAAGATAATTAAGTGCAATTACTTCCGAAATAACAGTAATATTTTTCCCTGGTAAAATTGGCAATTTTATGTAAGGAATTTCTATTTCTGAAATTGTCATCGATTTTTCTTCGAGTCCGGTTCTGGTATAATGCGTTTTTTCATCCCAAACCTCTAATTCAACCAAAATTTCAAGTCTTTTTTGATATCTGATTGCTCTAATTCCAAAGATTCTTTCAACATCAATAATGCCAAGACCTCTAATTTCCATATAATGCTTGGCAAGCTCTGTTCCAGAACCAAGCAATATTCCTTCGCCCTTTTTTGTCAAAATAATGACGTCGTCGGCGACAAGTCTGTGTCCCCTTTCAATAAGATCGAGAGCAACTTCACTTTTACCAACGCCAGATTTACCGACAAAGCAAATTCCTACACCATAAACATCTACAAAAGAACCGTGAACTGTTATTCGCTGCGAAAACTGATCATCAAGAAAATCACTAAGTAAATAAACTAACTTTGTAGTTGTATATGGTGAGCCGAACACAGGAACACCCTTTTCTTTTGCTAACTCTAAAAGAATTGGTAATGGTTTATTCTTATTGGTCAGAACAATACAGGGAACATTGAACTGGAAAATTGTTCTTAAAGATTTTTCCTGTTGCTCAGAGGAAAGTTTTTTGAGATACCTGACTTCAGTGTTCCCAAAAATCTGAACGCGACTAAATGAAAACAAATCAACAAAACCTGCCAATGCTAAACCTGGTCTGTGCAAATTCTGGTCGTTTATCTTTCTTTCCAAGTCTGGATTTTCGGATAATAATTCCAGCTTACCTATTTTTTTTGCATTGTTGTAAAAAAAATCTACAGTAATAAATTCTTTTCTTGATATTGACTTGTCAGTTACTATTGTCATTTAGCCCTGCTTTTTCTTTTAGACTTTAAAGTTTTCAATTGTCGCAACAATTTTGCAACTGCTGCAGTTACTGATTTTGTAAATTCATCCGATTCCTCAGCCGCAATTAATGTTTGCCTTGGAATGCGTAAAGTAATTTCAGCCTTTTTAATACTCTCATGGCTGTTCAGAAAACTAAGAATAACATCTGCGCTGATAATACTATCATTAAATTTCAGCAAAGATTTTACTTCATCCTTAATATGATCTTTTAAAGTTTCTCTTGCCTTAAACTTACGTGCGGTTATTATAATGTTCATAATTGACTCCTACGATTTTGGATGAGATTTTTTATATGATTGTTTGAGCCTTTCAATGCTCACGTGCGTATAAATTTGAGTTGTTTTAAGATTTTCATGACCAAGTATTTCCTTCACAGCTCTGAGATCAGCTCCTTTATCGAGCATATGTGTAGCTGAACTATGTCGTAAAATATGAGGGCTTTTCTTTTTGATATCGGTAACTTTGCTCAAGTATTTGTTGACTATTCTATAAACATATTTCTCATATAGTTTTTTATCTTCCTTATTTCTTACAAAAGGTTCAGAATAATTCCTGACTGGAAAGGAATTCAAGTATTCTGCCAGATTCTTCTTCGACTGTTCGCCAATTGGTACAATCCTGGTTTTAGAGCCTTTACCAAGAACTCTTAATAATCCTTTCTCTAAATCAACGTCGCCTGCTTTAAGATTGCACACTTCAGAGACACGGAGTGAACACCCATATAATAATTCAAAAATAACTTTGATTAAAAGAGGATTTCTACTATCTGCATCTGCAAGTTCGAATGTCTTTAAAATATTTTCAGCTGATGTTATTTCAGGAAGCTTCTTTGATGTTCTTGGATTCTTTACCTGCGATGTCGGATTATTTTTTATCAAATCTTCTTTGAAGGCGAACGTGAATAAACCTCTAAGTGAAGAAAGTTTCCGAACAATAGAAATTTTTTCTAAGTCTCGTTCACTTAAATGCATCAAATAGGATTTTATTAGTCGCTCATTTATTAAGCTAACATCCATCTTATTACATTCAGTGCAATAAACTATAAACTCAGATAAATCTGTTTTATAAGATTTAATTGTATTTGGTGAATAACGCCGAATGTTTCGGAGATAAATAATATAGCCTTCTACTATTTGATCAATATTCATTAACTAATTTTCTTGATTCAAATAAATGCTCAACAATATAACGAATGTCCTGATTGAGACAGAAATAGTTAAAAAATGTTCCGGAAAAAAAATTTGTTTGTGAGGTATCAATTGGTAATTGCTTTATCAATGGTTGTTAAAAAAAACTAGTAACCAAATTCACGTTAACCATAGACCTTCCATTACTTACCTGCGAATAAAGTAAAATTATAACTCAATATCAACTTATTTTCCATCCGTTTCATAATTTTTTTATTTTCTTTGTTATTATCATCAAAATTCAACAAATGAAGCATTCCATGAATGACCAATCGACAAAGTTCTTTTCCATAAGTCACCTCGTATTTTTTAGCATTTCGTTTGGCTTCTTCAAACGATATCAAAATTTCACCGTCAATTTCCTTTAGTTTTCTTGAATAATTGAATGTAATTATATCTGTTTCATAATCGTGATTCAAATATTCCTTGTTGATATCACGAAGTTCTGATGAGTTGATGAAGCTGATTGATAGAAGATGATATTGATAAATTAAATTCTTTCCTTAAGGAAGAAATTAAAGAGTGAACTGCTCTTTTATTGATGGATGAATCCTGTGAGTAGACTTGTAAATTCTTTAGCCAATATAATCTGTCTTTTATTTTGAAATTTCTTTTAATGATTCTAAAGTAATCCGGGCATATTCAACATAACGATGTGCACCGGCTTCAATATCTATAATTTCTTCCTTCGTTAAATCACGAATTACTCTGGCAGGAACCCCTGCAACTAACTTTCCGGAAGGGACTACAAAATGTTGTTTTACCAAAGCTCCAGCAGCGACCATAGAATTCGATTCAACTACCGCACCATCAAGAACAATTGCACCAATTCCAATCAAGCACAAATCGTGTAGCGTGCAGCCGTGTAAAGAAACCGAGTGTCCAATTGTAACTTTGTTTCCAATGTTAAGAGAAAATTTTCCGTTAGTTACGTGCAGCATCGAGCAATCCTGAATATTTGTGCTCTCCCCTATTTTTATGTAATGAACATCGCCTCTTATTACAGAATTATACCATACAGTTGAATTCTTCCCAATCTCAACATCGCCGATAATCTTTACTCCTGAAGCAAGGAATACATTCTCTCCAATTTTTGGATAAATCCCTTTGTAAGGAAATATTTTCAATTCTTCATCTAATTTTTGTACGAGGGAGGATTCCATAACTTTTCATTCCATTTTATTAATTCCAAATTAACACTTCCAATAATGACGTTCATCCTTGCTCGAATTGGTACTGAGAAAGAATCATTGCTAAACCATCCTTCGAAATTACCTGTTAGGCCGTAAACACTTATAAAATCAGTCTTACCATCGAGTTTCAGGCAATCAACTTCATAATCAACTGCATCAATTGAAATTGGTTCACTTTCATTAAAGAAATTAATTAATGTTGCCTCTTCCTTTTCATTTACAAAGCATGGTACAGATACAGTTTTTTGTTCTCCGAAATTCATTCGGGCATAATACAAAATTGAAAGTCCGTCCTGCATTCTTTGGTTCGTATTTGCAGTAGAATCAAGCCAAAGTTTAGAACCTCCAAGCTTTGCCTTTCTGCATTTCAACTTTTGAATTACCAATGAAGTTATATTCAACAAAAACGGTATCATCTCCAAAAATCTTTGCAAAAAACTTTAATGGAAATAGCGATGAGTCAATGTAACTTTCATATACCTGATGCAGACTTACAAAAGGAAGATCGGGATAAGAATCAATATAAGCTATAGTTTTGTAAACAGGCTTGTTCCTTATCTTAGTTTTTTCCAGAACCTTGAATCTAACTTCACCGAGATTGAAGAAAGCGTATTTCACTACATACGTTAAATCTTCACCGACAAACAATTTCTCAGAATTCGTTCCGGAAACTGCTGGATTATTTTTATGGTCAACCTGAGAATTTCCATATCCAGTTAAACACAAAACCATCAAAGTAAAGAGAAAGTTTTTCACTTAAGATCGGCTATTTGTTTTGCCTCATCAAATAAGCTCATTGCTTTTTCAATTTGATTATCTGTTGTTAACATCACCGAATACCAACCTTCATTCTTCCAGTAATTTCTTGCCAACTGAGCTTTAAGTCTGGTTGCAATGTAATCCTTATCAGTTTGATAATTTTCTTCATTAAAATCAACTTCCTTTGAAGCAGCAAATGAAATAAATTTTTCTAGTTCAGCTTCCGAAAATTTAAACTCATTTACATATTTTGATAAATCTGTTCCATAGGTTGAACTTACTGATTTCCCATTCTTTTCAACATAGTTTAATATGTACTGATAAAAAACATTCTGCCTTAAGAGATTGCTGGTGTAATTAGTAACCCTTTCATTTTTTAGAATGTAATCAGGAGTGATACCACCGCCGCCATAAACTGTTCTGCCTTTATTCGTTTTAAATAAAGGTTTTGATGTATCCTGTTCGGCAACGTGCTCAATGTTATTTACTTCACTGAGACTTGTATCCTGCATGTTTGCGTAATACTCTTCGTACTTCTTTTTATCCTTATAATCTCTCTGTATGGATCTACCGGAAGGAGTAAAATATTTTGAAATTGTAAGACGAATAGCTGAATTATCATTAAGAGTAAACTGCCTTTGGACAAGTCCTTTGCCAAATGAGGTTTCGCCAATAATCAATCCTCTGTCCCAATCCTGAATTGCTCCGGAAACAATTTCACTTGCACTTGCGGAACCATGATTAATTAAGACTATTAGAGGAACTTTTTCAAATGGAGTTGTCTTTGAAGCAAAATATTCTTCATTGGCATCCTTTCGTCTTCCTTCTGTATAGACAATTTTCTTTTCACCATCTATAAAAAGATCTGCCATCTCAACTGCCTGACTCAGATAACCGCCGGGATTTCCTCTAAGATCTAAAATAAGCTTTGTCATCCCCTGCTGCTTTAAATCGCTTAATGCTTTATTCAATTCATCGAGTGTTGTTTCTGAAAAACGTGAGACACTTACATAGCCAGTTTTATCTTTTAGCATCAGACTAACATCCACAGAATAAAGTGGAATTTTATCTCTTGTTATTTCATACTCAATTAAATCAACAACACCTATTCTGCTGACAGAAACTTTAACTTTAGAACCAGCTTTACCTCTTAGTTTATCTCTTACCTGGTCGTTTGTAATTTTAACGCAATCTTCGCCATCAATTTTAACTATCCTGTCACCAGGCAAAATGCCAAGAGCCTCGCTCGGTCCGCCTGTAATTGGAGAAACAACGGTTAAAGTATCGTCAACAATCTGAAACTCTATTCCAATTCCTTCAAAGTCTCCACGGAAGGATTCTTCAACGGATGTGAAATCCTTTGCAGAAATATAGAATGAATGTGGATCCAGTTCATCTGTGATTCCTCTAATCGCAGCTTCAACGAGTTTTGGAGTATCAACTTCTTCGATGTAATATCTTTGTGAGTACGAGAGAACGTCGTTCAGTTTGCGAACACCGTCTCTAAGACTGTCATCCGAAAATATTTTTTCTATCTGTATGCCGAGCACTATTCCAACAGTAAGAATGATGAGCAGCACCGGCACTTTAAATATCTTATTCATTTATTCTCCAATTAAATTTTCTTACAAAATAAATTAAATAATTCATAAATGATATGAATCATTTTATACCCGGTTAAATGAAATGATGAATGATCAAACCTGAGGTTTCATTTGAGGGAAGAAAATCACATCTCTGATGGATGATTGATTCGTTAAAAGCATTACCAGCCGGTCAATACCAATTCCAAGACCTGCCATTGGAGGCATACCATATTCCATTGAGCGGAGAAAGTCTTCATCAACCTGCTGAGCTTCATCATCTCCAGCTTCTCTCATTTTAACCTGGTCTTCAAATCTTTTTCTCTGGTCAACAGGATCATTTAATTCAGAAAATGCATTGCAGATTTCTCTTCCAGCAATGTAACCTTCAAATCTTTCAACAAGACCTTCTTTGCTCCTGTGCTTTTTAGCAAGTGGTGAAAGAATTAAAGGATAGTCAACCACAAAAGTCGGTTGAATTATTTCCGGTTCAACAACCTGACTGAATATTTCATCAATAAGTTTAGCTTTGCCGAATAATCCTGCTATCTCAATTCCTAAATTTTTTGCCAATGCTCTTAAATCATTTTCAGAAGCTGCAATTACATCAACTCCGGTTTTGTCTTTTATTGCATCAACATAGCTTATTCGTTTCCAGGGTCTTTTGAAATTAATTTTCTTATCTTCATAGATAAATTCGTAATTACCAAAAACAGTCTTGCAAATGTGTTCAAATAATTCTTCAACTAAATCCATCATCCAGTTGTAATCTTTGTAGGCAACGTAAAGTTCGAGCATAGTAAATTCAGGATTATGAGAGCGATCCATTCCTTCATTTCTGAAGTCTTTAGAGATTTCATAAACACCATCAAATCCGCCAACTACTAATCTTTTAAGATATAATTCATCTGCAATCCTGAGAAATAAATCAACATCGAGAGCATTGTGGTGAGTCACAAATGGTCTGGCAGATGCACCACCATATAAAGGCTGAAGAACTGGTGTTTCAACTTCAAGATATCCTTTAGAGTCAAGATAGTTTCGAACGGAAGAAACAATCTTTGAACGTTTGATGAAAACTTCCTTCACATCCGGATTGACAACCAGATCAACATATCGCTGACGGTACCTTAATTCTTTATCAGCGAACTGATCATAAATTATTTTGTTCCCCTGCTCATCCTCTCCTTCTTTGGCGATAGGTAAAGGTCGCAATGATTTTGCAAGAAGTTTTAATGATTTTAGATGGACTGAAATTTCACCAGTCTTCGTCTTAAAAACATAACCTTCAACTCCAATAATATCTCCGATATCCATTAACCGAAATGCATCGTAGTTATCACCGATATCATCCTTCTTTAAATAAATTTGTATTCTACCCTTTTGATCCATTATGTGAGCAAAGGAAGCTTTACCCATTCTTCTAATCGTCATTATTCTTCCGGCAAGCCTGACATCTTTGCTTTCATACTTTTCAAAATCATTCTTGATGTCTTCAGAATAAGTGTCAGTATCGAATGAGTAAGCAAAAGTTTCAATTCCTTTATTCTTCAACTCATCAAGTTCTTCGTATCTACGTTTGATTAATACATTGATATCGGTTTGGTTGTTTTCCACTATTTCTCCTTTATGATTCAGACAGTATATTTTTGTTTTAATTGTTCAATCTCGCTGAAGGTAAGATTGCGGGATTTTCCAGGAGGAACATCCAGCATAATTCCTGCAAAGCTAAGGCGGTTTAATTCCAATACAGTGTAATCTAGTTTTCGGAACATCCTTTTCACAAATCTATTTCTTCCTTCTTCACAAACCACTGAAACAATTTCCTTATCCTTTTGCCAGGGAAAAGTTATTTTAATAAACTTGCCTTTTTTTCCTTCAAGCGAAACTCCCTGCAAAAGTTTAAGTCTATCATTTTCATCCAACGGTCTATCTAATTTTACCTCATATTCTCTTGGAACTTTATTCCCGGGATGTGTTAGCAGCTGCGACAATTCACCATCATTAGTTAGAAACAGAAGTCCGGTTGTATCATAATCAAGTCTGCCAACCGGATAAATTCTTTCTTTTGATTTCACTAAATCCATCACAGTCCGACGGTTTCTATCATCTGAAACTGTTGTAATGTATCCTTTAGGTTTGTTCAGAAGAATGTAAATATTTTTTTTAGGTTTGATTTTTTCGCCATCAAGAGTAACAATATCTTTTTCGATATCAACTTTGTGGCTGAATTCAGTTACAATTTTATCGTTAACGGCAACTCTGCCCTGCAATATATATTCTTCTGATTTTCGCCGGGAACTGATTCCACTGTCCGCCAGAAATTTATTGATCCGGACTTTTGTCATCAGTTGATCCTCCGATAGATTCTTCAAGTTTTTCTTCCAGATCAGTCATCATAATTTTTCTTTTCTGTTCAAGGAAATCTTCATCCTGCATAATTTCCTCAATCTCTCTTGGTTTTGGTAAATCAGAAAGATTATTCAATCCAAAATATTTCAGAAATTCATCCGTCGTTCCGTAAAGCAGCGGTCTTCCAACTGTTTCCGCCCTTCCCCTAATTGTAATAAGATTTTTTTCAAGTAAGGTTGTCAATATATAATCCGAATTTACACCACGAATTGATTCCAGTTCAGGTTTTGTTATTGGCTGTTTGTAAGCAATGATTGAAAGCGTTTCAAGAGCTGCCTGGCTTAAGCGACGCTTAGTTCTTTCCGAAGATAGATAACCAACATATTTTGAAAACATTTCTGACGTTGCATATAAATAACCGTTTGCAATTCTAAGTATTCGAAATGAATTACCACTATCGCTGTACTTTTGATTAAGAAGATCAACTGTACTCTCAACTTCGTCTTTTGTTAATTCTACATCATCACCATCAATGGATTTGACTGCTCTGATTATTTCTTCTGCAGATAATGAATCATCTGATGAGAATATTAAAGCTTCAATTACAGAAACGTATGTGTTATCCATTTTCTATTTGAGTTATTATAAAATCGTTAAATAATTTTGTGGTCTTTATTCCTATTCTTCCCATCTTCACCATCTCAAGCAACGCTATGAAAGTAACTATTATTCGTATTCTTTCTTTGATTTCCTCAACTAACTTGAGAAAGTGAAGTTCAGGAAATTCCTTTAATTTATTTGCAATGAATTCTACTTGCTCTTCTATCGATACATTCAACTTCTGTATCTGGTGAACCGGTTCATTTTTAATCTGCTCAATTGCGTACTTGAATGCTTTTGCCAGATCATAAATTGAAACATTTTTTAAAAGTATGTTGTACTCGTTTGGCGCTTCTTTTATGTCTTCAGAAAAATTACCTCTGAATTTTCTTTTTCTTTGATTTGATTCAAAGTAAGATAACTCCTCTGACATTTCCTTATATCTTTTATATTCAAGAAGAGCTTTTACCAGATCTGCTCTCGGATCAATTTCTTCACCTTTCTCATCTATCTCACGCGGCAATAGCATTCTCACTTTAATGTGCATCAGAGTTGAAGCCATTAAAATGAAATCACCGGCAACCTCCAGATCAAGAATCTTTATCAGGTTAACATATTCAAGAAATTCTTTTGTAAGACTAGAAATTGGAATATCATATATGTTCAGTTCATCGCGTTTAATAAAAAATAAAAGCAGATCGAGCGGTCCTTCAAATTGATTTAGCCTGACTTTATACATTTCAGCCGAATTTCATTTTATCGTGAACTTCTGCCATTGTTTCCTGAGCAGCTTTTTTACCACGTGCTTCTCCATCAGCAAGAATATCCAGCACTTCTTTCATATTGCCTTCATAGTGTTTTCGTTTTTCAATTATAGGTGCAAGAAACGAGGATATTTTTTCTGAACAATTTAGCTTGCAATCAACACAGCCAAGTGCGCCTGATCGGCAATCTGCCTCAATCTGCGGAACTTGTGATTGATTAAATTTTTTGTGATACGAAAAAATCAAGCATATTTCCGGTCGACCGGGATCATTTCGCCTGACCTTTTGCGGATCGGTTACTGCTTTTTTTAGTTTAGCTTTTACTGTCTCAGGTTCATCGGATAAAAGAATTGTATTGCCAAGTGATTTGCTCATCTTTGCGGAACCATCCAATCCCGGTAAGCGAGAGAATTTTGTCAGCAAGGCTTCTGGTTCAGGAAACACTTCACCATATTGATTATTAAATCTTCTTGCAATCTCTCTTGTAATCTCTATATGAGGAACCTGATCTTCACCAACAGGAACTGCATCACCTTTATACAAAAGAATGTCGGCAGCTTGAAGAACAGGATATCCTAGATGCCCATAAATAATTTGTTCAATGTGTAGAGCTCTTGCTTGTTCTTTTACAGTTGGGTTACGCTCAAGCCTGTTGGCTGTAATTAACATGCTAAAGATTAAAAACAGTTCTGTATGTTCTTTTATTTGCGATTGTCTGAACATCGGGCTTCTTACAGGATCCAAGCCAGCAGCAAGCCAATCAATCAACATATCAATAGTATCGTTATAAATATTAGATGTATTCAAATCCGTAGTCAGTACGTGATAGTCAGCAATAAGATGATAGCTCTCATATTTATCCTGCAGATGCACCCAATTTTCCAAAGCTCCAACATAGTGACCTATGTGAAGTTTTCCTGTAGGACGCATACCGCTAAGAATTCTTTTTTTCTTCATAAAATATTGAAATAGTTGAAATTGCAGTTCAAAGATAAGAATAATAGATGTTTTTTATGAATCAGGAACAAGCGTTAAGAAAGATATAAATAGGGCTTCCATTTTTCATCAATACGTCCAACCACATTTTTGATAAACACTATATGACTCGGCTTGAATGGTCTTACAAGAAGAGACAGTCCAGCCTCACCCGGAGTTCGGTCTCCCTTTTTGTTGTTGCACTTCGTACAAGCACTAACAAGATTTTCCCAGGAATCATCTCCGCCCCTTGCTTTTGGAACAATATGATCCATCGTTAAAGTTAAGTCTCCCCTTCCGCAGTAAGCACATTTATATCCATCTCTTCTAAGAATATTTTTTCTGGTAAGAACAACTTTCTTATATGGAACACTTACAAATCGACTTAAGCGAATTATACTTGGCCAGGGATATTTTGAATGCATAGATCGGATTGCTTTACCGTCATCCTTTAAAACCAGTTCGGCCTTTCCTAAATACATCAGGATAACAGCTTTCTTAATATTGCAGATAGTGAGGGGTTCGTAGCTCTGATTTAGTATGAGCACCTTTGCATTAAGCTTGCCATTTGTTCGTTTCGAGGGTTCGAAGTCTTATTCTCCTTTACTCTGTTTTTTAAGATATGAATGTAAATAAATTCTCAGTGCTATTCTGGCTATCAGAATTATTATCGTAATAACTAAGAGCGGCACATAAGCTTCCCTTGGAATTGATTCAGTGAGAATCAAAACCAAAAAAATTAAAACTATACCAATTGTTGAGTAGTTAAATATCTTATAGAATTTGGGAAACATACTGATTCATTAATTTTTTCAAATATTGATTGAAAAACTAATAATATCAGCCTTTAATATCAATTGTCTATAATGGTATGCTTTGAAGAGAAAAAGTTTGAGAAATTCTATTTAGGACTATTTTGGAAGATTATTGCTACAGACGTTACGTAATTTTCTGAGTGGCTGATAGAAATTCTTAATTGTGTATTATCAGAAAGAAATGCTTGTAATTTCCCTGATGGGTTAATTGAGGGCATACCGGAAACATCATTCTGGATTTCTATATCTTTCCAGCGAAGACCTTCCTTCCAGCCGGATGCAAGCGCTTTATAAACTGCTTCCTTTGCTGCAAACCTTGCAGCGTAATGCTGATACTTATTGAACTTCGCATTACAATATTTGATCTCTTCATTTGTAAAAACTTTGTTGAGAAACCTTTCACCGTATTGCTCAATGCTTTTCTTTATTCTTTCAATTTCAATTATGTCTATTCCTAAACCAAGCACCATATCGTCAAAATTATTTATTCTAGAAAATGTATGCGTCTACTTTTATACCATCTGTTTGAATCTGATCAAGAAGAACCTTGCTTAATTCCTTTATTAGTTCCATCGACTTCACCAGATTGTTATACAGTGAATCGTCATAGAGAATTTTACCCAGATTATTTCCACCAGCTGCAGTTTCCTGAGTGAGATAGTTTAATGATGTCATGAGAGAATCTGATTTGAGTAAAACAGCATTTAGATTTACTAATGATCGTTCTATGTTTTCTTTATTTTCTTTGATTAAAACTTTTGTATCAGCCGTAATTTCTTTAGTATTTTCTGAAATCTCTTTTATGTTCTGTTGATTCTCTGTCAACACTTTATCAAGCTTAGCAGTAACATTATTCAAATTGGAGATGCTGGTTCGTAACCCTTGTATAAATGCTTCATCCTGAAGAAGTGAATTTATTCCTTGAAGTGTTTTCACAGACTCATTAGCGATGATACTTATTTTATCCTGAATATCGCTGAATAAAGATATCATACCGGCAATATCACTTATATAAATACCCTTCTGAATTTTGGATAAATCTAAATCATCAATGGAATTTCCGGGATCTACTTCAATTTTTCTTCCTCCCATAAGGTCAGTACTCTCCAATGAAAATTCAGCATCCTTTTTTAGTGGTATATCATTACTTATGCTCAATGTTACAATAACCGATGAACCATCTATAAAAAAATCCTTAACGTGTCCTCTTCTTACTCCATTCACAGTAACATTATTACCAATTTCAAGTCCGGATACTTTGTTAAACCTAACTTTAACCTGGTTATCAGATGAAGATAAAGTAAAATTTTTCGCCCAACCCAATACCCAGATAAATACCAGCAAACCTAGCAATACTGTTATACCAACTTTAATTTCTGTTGCTCTCGGATTTCTCATTTTGTTCCTTTTTCAATAACAAAGTTAATTTTGATATATCTTCTTCAGTTATAATACTGTCCTGAATAACAATTTTAATTTCTGTTAAAAATTTTTCTTCATCCAAATTTACAACTTCTTTCACCGACTTAATATTATCAATATAATAAATGATTAATGCTTTCAGAGAATCTTTATGGACAGAATCATTAATATGTTTGGTTTCATCATCCCAGTTTTTTATTATTTCACTTACAAGAAAGTCTTTAGTGGGTTTTATAAACCAATCATCTAATTTATATTGAATGATATAGACCGCTGCAGCAACTACTATAGTAATGACTATAACTGCTTGTATGAAACAGCTCTTTTTCATTTAAATTTTGAATTAGGAAATTTTGTCTAATTCTATTCGTTTAATCCTCTTCTTCAATACTTCTTTCACTGTCAGTTTATAATTATTGAGATTAAAAGAATAGCCCTCCTTAGGAATGTCTCCTGCCTGATTTATAATCAAGCCTGCTATCGTATCATAATCATCGCTTGCAGGAAATAATTCAAGACCAATCAGTTCATTAACATCGGTGATTGGTACCTTGCCCAGCACACTTATTTTTTCTGGCGAGATTACTTTAATTGCATCTTCTTCAGGATCATGCTCATCCCAGATTTCTCCAATGATTTCCTCAATAATATCTTCAAGAGTTATTAGCCCGGAAGTTCCGCCGAATTCATCAACCACAACAGCTAAATGCATTTTCTTTTGTTGGAATTCCTTCAGCATATCGCTAATCTTTTTTCTCTCAGGAACGAAAAGTACGTCACGGGTAATTTTTGAGATGGTTTCCACTTCTATGAATGATTTATTTGTCAAATATGGAAGGAAATCTTTGGCGTGAACTATACCAATAACTTTATCTAAATTTTCTTTATAAACAGGAAAACGGCTGTACCCGCTTTTATTTATAGTTTCAATTAGCACTTCGCTGCTAACATTGTAAGGTACAGCAACAATATCAACGCGAGGAGTCATAACTTCAACTACAAGCACGGATTTAAATTCAACGAAACTTGAAATAATTTCCTGTTCGTCTTCTTCAAGTGTTCCTCTTTCGTGACCCAGCTCAGCAAGATCCGATATTTCTTTCTCAGTAATAGCGGACTTCGATTTATCAAATTTAATTTTTGAAAATGTCAACCTGATAACTTCAGTGATTAATTCAGCAACAGGATAGATAATCATACTGAATAAGTATAGTGGTAATACAATTATTCTAATCGTGAGATTAGGATGTTTTGAAGCAAATACTTTGGGAAGAAGTTCACAAAAGAGTAAAATAATAATTGTGACCAATACAATTTGAATTGTTAAAATTAAGTTAATTGTAACATTATATAAGTAGGCTATCTCAAGTGCAAGAGAAACAGAAACAATAGATACGGCAACATTTGCAAGCGTATTTCCAACCAGAATTGTGATGAGTAATCTTCTGGGAAATGCAATTAAATTACCAGCATAGCGTGAAATAAGCTTAGAGGATTTGAAGTCTTCTTCAAGGTTTTTTTGCTTAACCGAAAAAAATGCAACCTCAGAACCTGAAAAGAAAGCTGACAGTAATAATAGTACTATTAATAATATTACCTGGTTTAACCAATCAATCTCCACGAAAATTCAAATCCTCAGCTATGAATAAACTAAAAAGGCAAATCTTCGTTGTCGTTGCTTACCGTTGGTTCAACACTTGTTTCTGCATTTTCTGAAGATGCGCTTTCTGAAGAGGGCTCAAGTGGAATCAGTTTATCTGTAATAACTTCTGTACTATATCGCTTTACTCCGTCCTTGTCAGTATAATCTCTTTTGCTGAGCCTTCCCTCAACATAAAACTTCTTTCCTTTTTTCAGATTTTCTTTGAAGTAATCTGAAAGATTAAATGAAACTATATTATGCCAGGTGGTTTCATTCACCCAGTCACCAGTCTTTCCCTTATAACTATAGTCAGTCGCTAAAGTGAAATTAGTTACAGAAACATTATTTGTTGTAAATCTGGTCTCTGCATCCTTGCCAAGGCGACCAATGAGCATAATTTTGTTAAGTGAAAAAGCCATTTAATACCCTCCAGCTTAATTTATTGATTGAAATTTCTCAAAAAATAATCAAATAAAACTAAAGAAAAAACTAGTTATTAAAGTCGAAGTAATAAAAAATTAGCTCAGATTAGCTCATCTATATTGTCGTTGTGCATCTTGTGGATGATGATTTTATCGAAAAGACTCAAATATCAAACAATTCTTTGTCTCGATTTAAAATAGACTATCAAATAGCTACAGTAAAAAATTCGCAAATTCTGTGAAATATTTACTGAAAATCTAATTATATATTTATTTGAGGGAAAATATTACCGAAGGCGATGTGGCATATAAGGTGGAATACCCTGGTAAATAATTTTCAATCAAAACATTAAAAGAAATTATTAAAAAATGAATACTGGACAAACAATGATGACTATGGGTGCAATGATTTTGCTTTCAGCCATAGTGTTAAGAGTAAACACCAGCAACCTCAATAATGAAGCTGTTAGAGACCAGGCTCAATATGGTGTCTTAGCAACTTCAATTGCCACTTCAATAATAGAAGACGCACAAAGTAAATCCTTCGATCATAATACTGATACTAACTCCGTCACACTTCTTACTCAATTATCATCTGTATTAGGCCCTGAAGGTGGAGAAACAGAAGAAACTTTTAATGATTTTGATGATTATGATGGATTTATTAAAAGAGATAGTACAATGCCTTCTGCAATATTTGATATTGCCTGCGAGGTTGTTTACGTAACTCCAAATAATATTGAGGGATTTTCAAATAACCGAACATGGCATAAAAAAATTAATGTTACTATTACCAGTCCATTTGCGCCTGCCGACACCTTTAGGACTGCATCTATATTTAGTTATTGGTATTTCAGATAGGAGAATAAATGGGAACAAATGTAATTCTGGATATTATCGGATCTATAATTATTGGAGGCATACTAATGCTTTCAATTTTTAGAGTTAACAATTCATCTACTGAAGACCTTTATAGGGGTTCAGGAAATTTAGTGGCTCAGACAAATTTAGCAACGGTTGTACAGATTCTGGAAACTGATTTTAGAAGAATTGGTTATTGTGCAGACTGGAAGCAAATTCCAATTCCCACTGATGCAATACTGGATGCAGATTCGATTAGCCTTAAATATTTGACAGATGTAGATAAAGACGGTGTTGTAGATACAATGTATTATTACTTCGATCCTGCAACCGACATCCCTGGAACACCAAATCCCCGTGATAGATTTTTATATAGAGTAGTGAACAATGAAACTCCTGTTGGAGTAAATCTTGGTGTAACCCAATTTAAAATGGAATTTTTTAATGCTTTAGGTACAAAATTAAACTTTCCTATAGCTGATCCAAGAGAAATTTATACAATGCAAATAGATATCACAGTAGAAGATGTGGCTGCTTATGATGAAAAATACCAGACAATTTTCTGGAGACAAATTAGAATGGCAGCAAGAAATCTTTTTAATCGTTAAGGAGGTAAAACAGAATGGGTAAATTATCACTTTATTTGGTTCTTGGCTTTAGTATACTCTATATGATAATGGGTAGCAACTCTAGTAAAATGACAACCCGAACCGTGGAGAATATGGTAGATTATAATGCTAAAACCAAAGCTCACAATATTGCGGTAAGTGCTACAAATTTAGCTTGCAATGAAATATTTTTAAACGGTTCGTGGGACGATGGCTATTCTAACATTGATTTTGAAAGTGGTGATTTTGATGTAGATGTTCAAGTATTGGATCCCTGGAGAAACATAAGAAAGTTAACTACAGTTGGAAACTATGGTGGCATTTCTAAAACTATCGAAGTTATTTTCCAGCCAAGTAGTTTTGCAAAATTTGCTTATCTATCTATAAGTGATCCTACCAATCTTTATTGGTCAAACAAAGATACTATTTGGGGTCCTTTTCACTCTCAAGGAAATATTAATGCTTATAGGCATCCAGTATTTCAAGGTAAAGCCACAACAAATGGAACTGTTAAATATTACCAGACCGAAGAGCTGGATGCACCAATGTTCTATGGAGGATTTGAATCTGGCGTGAGTTTAACTTTTCCTGCAAGTGGTTTAGATAACATAAATTCATTGGCAAATGATGATGGTCATGTTTTTTCTGGTAAAGACACTGTTTATGTGACATTTGTCGGCGACAGCATAAAATATCGATTTAAATACAGCGATCCTGAGACAACTGAATTAGCTACTTCATTTGCACCAAATGGAGTTATCTATGCTGAAAATTCAATTCTACGCCTTCAGGGAGTTGTAAAAGGTCAATATACAGTTGCCTGTAATGGAACGGCACCCAAAGGTAATATTTATCTGGATGATAATATCGTTTATAATTCAGATCCAAGAATCAACACCGATTCGAAGGATATGCTTGGTATTGTATCAAAAAATAATGTATTGATTACAAATAATGTAGCTAACCAATCCAGCATTGATATTCATGCATCTATTTATTGTGAAAAAGGTGGTTTCGGTGCTGGTTGGCCATCGTTTACAAAACCAAATGGAAATATCAATTTATTAGGTGGAATTCAAAATTACAGTCGAGTACAGATTGGTAAGATTGAAGGAAGTGAAATTTGGGGTTTTAATAGAAGATACCGTTATGATGATAGATTAATGATAGCTTCACCTCCCGGATATCCAGGGACTGGCCAGCTTGAAATAGTATCATGGTTTGAATAGTTGATTTTTGAATTGATATTAAATCACTAATTGAAAAGTTTAATCGTAAATATTCATTTTGGCACGAATAATGAAAAATAACGACAAAAATATCAGACAGTTAATAATAATTTTCTTGAGGAGAGTAAATGGAATTATTTGAAAGACAAATAAAAAAGTATGCAATCGTTATAAATGTAAATTTAGTGAGAGCTACTTTAAATGAGGCCGCTGAATTCAGAGAATATTTGAATGAGGCTATCCTCGGTACAGATATAGACATAATCGTAAACCTTAGCGATTGCCAGCATCTGGATTCAACATTTCTGGGTGTTTTAGTAAGTGGTTATAAAAAACTAAAGAGCAAAAATCGTAGTTTGGTTATAATCGAACCAACGGATCAATCAAGGGTATTTCTCACTCTCAATTCCATTGGAAAGATATTTCCTCTTTATGAAAGCGTAAGCTCCGCACTTGCTGATATCGAAAACAAGAAAATGCTTGAAAACATTGTTGAAAATATTGAAGAGGAAATTATTGAAACTGAAGTTGAAGCAAAGACAGAAGTAATTCCATTTGAACAAACTGAAGAAGTTATATCTAATGCACCGGTTTTGGTTCAAGAGGAACTTACAGCAATTGAATTAACTGATTCAGTAAATAATATTGATGAATCTTATGAGAATGAAATTCTTGTAAATGAATTTGAGCAGGAAGCTGAGAGAATAGAAAATCTTGCAATAGATAATGAAATTCAACCCGAGAAAATTAATTTTGAATCTTTAAATAATGTTGAAGAAGAAGTTTATCACGAAGAAATCGCTGCGTATCCGGAACCTAAACCTTTATATTCAGAGATAAATTTCAAAAAAGGATCTGTTGATTGGGCGTTCGGTTTTAATTAAATAAAATTCAGTTTCTTCTTAACTATTAGTCCTGGTATTTTTTGTTCAATCAGTGAGGGGAATATACATAAGGGTTAAGCTTTTATTGGCTTAACCTTTTTTTATTTTTTCGATTCTACAGTAATGATCCAGGCATCCTTAAATTCATCATAATTCCGTAAATCATTTCTGAACGATTCGGCTGCACCTTTTTCCTGGAAAGGCGGATGAATCCAAACTACGTAAAGATTCTTCTTTTCATTGAATTCCACTTTGATATCTTTATTTAATGTTTCCCTGCTCTGTTCCGCAAAATCTTTAGCGCTTCCAAGATTTGAAAACGCACCTATTTGAACAACATAAACATCCACCGATTCCTGAACTGGAGCTTCAAATTTGAAGCTGTCCTCGGGAGGAATTTCATCAAAGATGTAAAGACTGTCTACCTCTTGTTTCTTCACCTGTGTTTCTTCAAATGGTGAACAAGAATTAACAATCCAGGATGTTACCAGTATTGCAGGTACTATGTAAAATTTTATATTCATATAGGAAAAGAAGGGATGGATGACCATCCCTATAAATTAGAACAAAACATTATCTAAAGAACCGTAAGGAATATTTGGTATTCCATATTTACCCATAGAGACATCTCCTTTAAACACAAGGCTTCCGGGAATAGTGGAAACATCAACTAAAGGAATCGAAGCACTGTATTTGTTATTAATAACTTTGATGAATTCATTGGCGATTACACCATAGCCCTGGCTTGTTGGATGAATTCCATCAAGACTGAAAAAGTTTCCTGAAACATATGTTGCTGAAAAATTAACTCCATTAATCGTTAATCCGCTTGAAGCTAAATCCTCAAATAAATCATCCCAATTAATCACTGAATAACCAAATGATGCCGCAAGTACGGAAATAATTTGATTATAACCAGTTCTAAGTTGAAGATAAGCTGCTATTTCAGTTTGATCAAGAACCAGATTATTCGGAAAAGGATTTTCTGGAGTTAATCCAAATGGAAATGCAGTGTTCACTCCGGGTGGAGGAGTAATACCATTTACGGTGTAATACGTTCCATTAGTATCTCCTAAATAATTTGCTGCTGAAGAAGCACTCAGGGTAACGAACACAGTTTTATTTATCAAATCTGTTGGAGTCGCTAGTGCTATTCCCGGCGCTCCGGTGGTTTGATAAACTAAACCCTGAACACCAGGAATAGTTTGAAGTTTTTGACCAACACCGGGACCCACAGTTGTAAAATATGGAGTGAGAAGAGCATTTGGCATTCCTCCAATAATAATCTGAGCGCCAGTTGAATTTAATGCCGTTAATACCTGTGTATATTGTGTTTGAAACACTGCGGGATCAGTTGGTGGAAATAATCCGCCACGGGTTGCAAATGCAAGTATATCATTATTTCCAATCCATAAAGTTATGAGTGTTGGCTGCTGGGCTATCGCAAGTTCTAATTGGGTTCCAAATCCTCTTAACACCGCATCAAAAAGCGGATTCGGCGCTCCAAAGTTAGCCGTATAACAAGTGTTCGCACTTCTTGCATTCAGAACGTCGTAGAGAAATGCACCTTTAATACCAAGGTTATTGTAAGGTGCAGGATAAGTTAAGTTGGTTGGTGAACCTTGCACTGGATTAGTGTACGTTGTAAATGGATCAAGCGATTCAATTTCTAATCTTCCTCCGGTTCCCGGATCGCTAAAAGTAGCTTGCGCATAAGTCGCCCCAACCTGCTTAGCAATAATATTACCAAAGGAATACATTTGAGCTGATTCAAAAACAGAGGATGACTGCTCACCCATTGTAAGACTATTACCAATTGAAACAAATCTTGTAAAATCTGCAGAGCCAAGGTTTAACCCGGGTGCAGTTAATTCATTATAATCTTCACATCCGATTATGGCTAATGCAATAATAGAAAGAAGACTTAGGGATATAATTATTTTTTTCATTTTTGATTCCTCCTTCTATTAAAAATTATAATATAAACTAAATGAAAACAGACTAGCTGAGGAATTATATGTTCCATTAAACCTGGAAGCCGATTCCTCATTGCCCTCTTCATAAGGTGTATAAATTTCGTGCGAGTTTGTTACTGTCAGCTCAGATGACCGAATAAACAGATAAGAACCACTAACACCAAAATTTTCAAATATCTTTGCATCAACACCAATACTAAATCCCAGTCTGTCAGCATCTGGTAGAGATGGACTTAAATATTCCGGTTGAACAGGCATCTTGTCAAAATAAATTCCACCTAGAAATGATAATTCGTTATTAAGAAAGTATTCGGCACCAAACCTTATTGCATAAGTGTCTTCATAATTTCTTGGACGTGAAATATCATCGTATGCAGCATCTTCAAAATCAACTGCTAATTTATCATAACTTGACCAGCCCACCCATTGAAAATCTGCTGAAATCTGAAGCTGTTCGATTACCCTATATCCGATACCTCCCTGAATGTTCATTGGAGTTGTAAGTTCAGCAGTAATATTTCCTTGAGGTAGTAATGCTGCGAGCTGCTCAGCTCCGGTTGTTGTTGCCGTTCCTTCAAAAGAGTAGTCAACTTCACTTTTAAATGCAGCACCTACTGATAAGTCCTTTGTAGGTTTCCACATAATTCCTGCATTGTAACCAAAAGCTGATTTATCATCACCTTCAAGATGAACAAATGCATCACCTTCAAATGGAGTCTGCGAATTTGCTTGTGCTATTATGACTTCTGCAAAGCTATATGAACCGCCAATGCTTATTGATAGATTTTCCAAAATAGCCCATGAAATCACCAGTGGAAATGAAATCGTTTGCAACTCGGTTTCAACAGCTAAATATCTTCCCATCCAGTCTTCGCGCCATTTTGTGCCCAATCCAAAGGGTACGGAAACACCGAGTCCAAATGAAAAATCACTGGAAATTTTATGAGAAGCAAAAAAATGCGGAGGTAAAAAAGTCTGACTTTTCATAGTCGATTTTTCTATTGCAGGTGTTACGCCTCTAAAAGATGTACTAGGGGCAATTATCGCAGCACCTATTAAAAAATTAGTTCCTTCCAGATAGCTTAAGCCGGCACCATTCCAGTAAACGGCAGATGCATCATTTACGATAGCAGTAAATGCACCTCCAAGTCCCATAGGTTTTGCCCCATGTTCATTTAGCTGAAAACCTCCAGCCAGAATGATACCCGGACAAACTCCTAGTATCAACAGGATGATGTAAACGTACTTTTTCAAATGAATCTCTCCTATTTGAGTTAATAGATTATGTTAATTATGAAAATAATTATCCAATAGTAAAAAGATTAAATCCCTTTTCTACTGCTGAACCCTCTGTGATAAAGATGCTTTCAATTATTCCGGAAGCCGGAGCTTTTAAATCATTTTCCATTTTCATTGCTTCCAGTATTATTACTGATTCTCCTTGCTCAACTTTTTCGCCGACATTTTTTTTAATCTTTAAGATTAGTCCGGGCATCGGTGCTTTTACATTCATATGATGATGATGAAAGCTAGCTGAACTCTCCAGCAATTTAAAAGCTTTTTCCTGTAATGCGGTTCTTACAGTTACTTCAGATTGATATCCTTGAACCAATACTTTAAAAAGATCACTATTTAATTTTTCAGATGTAAGCTCAAATACTTTATTATTAAGCTTCAAAATAAATGAATGATCACAAACAGGAATAAGTTCATAATTGAACTTTTCATCATCGACAGTCAATTCATTATCGTTTAGAACTTTTATATTTAATTTTGAGCTATTGACACTCACTACGAAATCATTCATACATCTGCTCCTGCCATTGATTAAGCGAATCTGTCTTTTTGGTTGGCAGATTATTAAATGATGATTTTGATTTTAGTATTGATGCAAATATAGCAGAGACTCGTTCAATTTCCTGAATATTTTTAATGTCATCCAACTTTTTCAGCCCACTCATAAATTCATCGTTAAGAAAATTAATATTAAACTCCCCTTTTCTGAATGCATGTTGAGCGATAATAATTTTCAGAAATGAAATATTTGTTATCACTCCACCGATCACATACTCAGAGAGTGCTCTCAACATCCTATCAATTGCAGATTCCCGATTATCAGACCAGCAAACAAGTTTTGAGATTAAAGGATCATAATGAACAGTGATTTGTGAACCAAGATCAAATCCGGAATCAACACGAACACCGGGACCTGATGGGGGCACATAGTGTAAAATTGGTCCAGTAGATGGCAGGAAATTATTTGACGGATCTTCTGCATATATTCTGCATTCGATGGCATGACCATTAATCTTTAAATCACTTTGCTTGAATGATAGATTATTTCCAGCCGCAACAGAAATCTGTTCTTTAACCAAATCAAGACCAGTAATAAATTCCGTTACAGGATGTTCAACCTGAAGTCTTGTATTCATCTCCAAAAAGTAAAAATTCTTTTTTGAATCCATCAAAAACTCAATCGTTCCAGCATTAAAATAATTACACGCTTTTGCAGCAGCGATTGCCGCCGAGGTTATTTTCTCGCGTGTTAAATCATCAACAAAAGATGATGGAGCTTCCTCAATTATTTTCTGATGCCGGCGCTGAATGGAACATTCTCTCTCAAAAAGATGAACGTAATTTCCCTGCTTGTCACCAAAAATCTGGACTTCAATGTGGCGGGGATTTTCAACATATTTTTCAATATAGATTTCATCGTTAGCAAATGATTTTAATGCTTCTCTCTTTGTAGCTTCGAATGCAGATTCAAATTCATCACTCGAAGAAATTTTTCTCATCCCTTTACCGCCGCCGCCGGCTGCTGCTTTGAGAAGAACAGGATAACCAATTTCTTCAGAAATCTTTAATCCCTCTTTAACTGATTTAATAGCTTCTGTTGTTCCCGGAACAATGGGGACGTTGTTCTTCGCCATCAATTTGCGGGCTTCTGTTTTGCTTCCCATTAGCGAAACAGATTTAGATGAAGGACCGATGAAAGTGATTTTATTTTTCTCAAGCGCTTTAATGAAATCCGTATTTTCAGAAAAGAATCCGTAGCCGGGATGGATGGCATCGGCCCCGATTTCAATTGCAAGTTTTATAATTTTTTCTTTATTCAGGTAGGAATCGTGTGCAGGAGAATTTCCGATGTAATAACTTTCATCAGCTAATCGTGTGTGAAGAGAAGTTTTATCCGCATCTGAATAAATTGCCGCGGATTTAATTCCGAGTTCTCGGCAAGCTCTGATAACTCTTACCGCAATTTCCCCTCTGTTAGCAATTAAAATTTTTCTAAACAACGCTGCCCTATTTTAATTCGACTATTGTGATACCCTCTCCGCCAAATTCTATTGGTGCAAAATAATAATTCTTTACCTTTTCATGCTTATCAAGAATATCTTTAACTGTTTTTTTAAGTACACCGGTTCCTTTACCATGTAGAATTTCAACCCTCTGCTGCCCTGTCATATAGGAGTCATCAATAAATTTTAGTATCTCAAAATCAGCTTCCTCAGGTTTTCTTCCTCTAATATCAAGTCGATATTGTGTAACAGGCTGACTAATATTATGATGATGAATTGCAGGCGTGTGGCCAGTGTCTGGCTGACCTGGAATCAAATCACTGAGATCAACCTGCATTTTTATTGAGCCAGATTCAATTAGGGCTTTGCTTCTCTCCTTGTCAATCTGAATTATCCTACCTGAAGTGGTAGTATTTTTAATCGATACAAAACTTCCGACACTAAAATCAGATATATTTATTTCTTTTCCAACTTCTGGTGAATAAAGCTCTTCTGTTTCTGCTTTAAGCTCAACTATTATTTTCTTTGCCTCTTTAATCACCTCTTTTTGAGCACCTGATTCCCGAATCTGCTTAATTACATTTTCAACTTTTCTATTTACATCTTTAAGAAAATCTTCTGCATCTGACTTAGCTTTTTTTAGTATCTCTTTCTTTTCCTTTTCAAGTCGCTCGATATTATTTTTATATAAACCCGATAACCCTGCTAATCTTGTATTCTCGATTTCTAATTGATTCAATTTTTCTTCTAACTTATTGGATTTTTCTTCCAACTCCGAAAGGAAAATTTCGAGCTTGTATTTATCGCTATCCATAAAATTAGAAGCAGTTTGAATTAGTGTATCATCAACTCCAATTCTTCTGGCTATTTCAAATGCATAGCTTGAACCCGGGACTCCAAGCTTAAATCTATATGTAGGTTTTAGCTGCTCGTGATCAAATTCCATAGCAGCATTTACAAATCCAGCTTCATTGTTTGCAATTATCTTCAGGCTGCCGTGATGAGTTGATGCTAATACTAATGCTTTTTTATCTCTAAGTTTTAACAGGACTGCGGCTGCTAATGCAGAGCCTTCCGTTGGATCAGTGCCAGTTCCAATTTCATCCAGCAAGACAAGTGAATTCTCATCAGCATTTAACAAAATGTTTTTTAGATTATTTAAATGCGAGCTAAAAGTTGATAGATCGTCCTCAAGCGATTGCTCATCGCCAATATCTAACAAAATATTTTTAAAAAGATGAAAATTAGAATCTGGATGAACGGGAATATGAATACCGGATTGAAGGAGTAAAGAAAGCAAACCGATTGTTTTTAAAACCACAGTTTTACCGCCAGCGTTTGGTCCGGTGATTACAATTATTTTTTGATCTTCAAGCTTAAAGCTTAATGAAACTGCCGCTTCCCTTCCGAGTTTTTTAAGTAACACCGGATGTCTGGCATCATTCACATAAAAATTCTTGTTGTTATTTATAGATGGAAACGCACCAATAATTTCAATTGAATATTTGGCTCGTGCAAAAAGGGAATCAATGTATGCAATAGTTTTAAGTGTCTCTTTTAATTTCTCACTCTCTTTTCCAATTAGGCTGGTCAGTTCTTTCAATAATCTTTCAATTTCCCGTTTCTCGGCAAAGCCCAGAGTTATAATTTCATTATTTAGTTCCAGAGTTTGTTCCGGCTCAATGTAGACTGTTTGTCCTGTTGCAGATTCAGAATGAATGAACCCGCGTAAATGTCTTTTATGTTCAGCCTTAATTGGGATAACCATCCTGCCATCGCGAAGAGTTAAATAATCCTCTCTTACTATTCCATCAGCATCGAGAGTTTTCATTATGCTGTTAATCGACTTGATGAGCGAACTTTGCTTTTCTCGTACCTGTTTTCTGATATCAAATAATTTCTGACTGGCTTTTTCTTTTATCTCTCCCGATTCATCAATTACTTTTTCAATATGATGCTCAAATACTTTATCACTCAACAATGAATTTTGATATCCGGATAAAATCGGAGCAGTATTAGAATTGTTCTTTATAAACTGATGCAATGAACGGGATACTTTAGCTAATCTTAATATTTCCAGAATTTTTTTTGAATTAAGAACTGCACCTTCAATTCTGCTCTGTGAAATGGATTCAAATAAATCAGGGATGTAATCAATTTGCGGCGGGATATTTCTGATTAAAATTTCTTTTGCTTCACTTACAGCTTCACCTTCAGCGGTTACTTTTCTGATATCAAATAACGGTATCAACTCTAAAACATATTTCTTCCCATTTTCAGTTACAGCATAATTAGCAACATTGCTAAGGACTTTCTGAAATTCGAGCTTTTCAAATACTGAAGTATCAATCATTGAAGACTATCTTTTTCATTGATGTAATCCTCAATGAGCTTTCGAGGTTGAGGTGTATAATAGCTCAGATATTGAATTGTTAAAGGAATCACTGCGTGAGTATTTTCGTAAAATATTGATTGTTGCTTTGTTTCCTTATCCGGTAAATCAAAAATATTAACAATGATAAAGATAGCGCTTAAGAAAAAAAGTATCTGAATTGAGCCAACTATACCACCAACAATTTGGTTGATCAGATTATTCACTTTGTCAAATGGATGAACTACTCTTTTTAAAAACACAAAAATTGTGATTATAGAAAAGAAAATTATTAGCCCACCAATTATTTCTGCAAGATAGTATTCAATCCGGAAAAGACTTTCAATCAGAAAACCGAGTTTCCCTGCAAAAAATACTGCAGCAACAACTGCAAGAACAAATCCAATAATCCCGATAAGTTTACGAATAAAACCATCCTTGAAGCCGAGAATAAAACCTATAATAACACCTGTAATGATCAAAGCATCGAGCAGAATCAATTTACACCCAGCACTTTTTCAACAGCTTCTTTAATAGCCTTTCCATCTGCCATTCCCTTTAATTCTTTAACTGCCAAAGGCATAAGCTTCGGGAAATCAGCCTTAGTGTTTGCACCGATCTGCTCCGCAAACTGTTTTACCTTTAATATTATTTCATCCATCGATAACTGCTTTGGAAGATAAGACATAATTATTTTCAGTTCGGCTTCCTCTAACGATGCAAGATCATTCCTTCCGGCTTTTACATATTCTTCTATTGCTTCTTTGCGTTTTTTTGCTGCAGAGCTCAGTAATTTTATTTCTTCTTCTTCATTAAGTTTTTTACCAGTACCGCTTTTTTCAAATTCAAGTATAAGTGCTCTGATAGATCTTATCGTTTGAAGTCTAACAGTTTCATTTGACTTCATTGCTTCTTTAAGATCACTATTAATTTTTTCTGTTAGATTCATTTTACCCTCTATAATAAAAAAGCAGGCGATTATTCAAAACCAGCCTGCTTAGTTACACAAATTAAATTTAGTTTATATTTTTACATTTGCCGAATAGTTAATCCTCAGGCAGAAAGCTTTCCTAAGTTCCTGCTGAATATCGGTTACATAACCCATATCGGTATTTTTATCTATACGCAGCGAGACTATAACGTTAGGCAATGCTTGTCTTTTACTATACATAATGCCTTGTATTTCTTCCATTTTAACAAGACTGTCATTGATTTGTATTTTACCATCTTTACCAACCCAGATATAAGAAATCAATCTTCTGTTTTCTATTTTTTCAATGGCTTTTGCTTCTGGTAAAGAATAGTTTACTAAAACTTCAACTTCTCTTAGTGTTGTTGTGACCATAAAAAATAACAACAACATAAAAATAATGTCGGGCATTGATGATGTTGGAATTTCCTGCTTAGTGCTTGATCTTTTCTTTTCAAATTTCATTATTCCTCCGAGGGAGTCCTTTCGGGACAATTCCTTTATTTTATTTTTTCTGGTTCTGCTATTGAAATAATAATCGGAACTGCTTCCTTTACTTCATTCTGCGAGGTCTCATCCAAATCATTGAATTTCATACCAAACTTTGAATTAGAATATTCATCACGTACTTCGAAGAAAGCTTCCTTAACCTGATCCAAAGCTTGAATATAAGCATTATAGACCGTTCTCCTGTCTGTTTTAAGTGAAACGATGAGCTTTTTATTCTTTGGCAAATCGATCTTAGATTGAATTCTCGGTTTTAATGTAGCCGTAATCTGAAATAGAGATATTGGCTGACCATCAAGAAGAACGTCACCAGTTTCATTTATAAGTATTGCAGCCATTCTGTCTTTAGGAACTTCAACAGTTTCGATATCTTCAATAAATTCAGGCAATGTCATACCTATTCCTGAATCCACATCAATAACCGTTGCAACAAGAAAGAAGATGAGAAGCAGGAATGCAATATCAGCCATCGAGGATGTTGGTATTGTTGCTTCAGGTGTTTTTTTCTTTTTTATCATCTTAATGTTTTAGATTTAATAACTAAAAAATTCTATTGATTTATTTTCTACCTTTTAATTCATATAAAGCATCTATCAATTCAATCGAAGCTTCCTCCATATCACCAACTAATCTGTCAATTCTTGAAATAAGATAATTGTAGAAAACCTGAAGAATCATTGCGACGACAAGGCCAAACAAAGTCGTCAACAGTGCAACTGCAATACCGTCAGCAACAATTGCAGGTGAAATTTGTGCTGCTTCTTTAATAGCATCAAAAGCAGAGATCATACCTTGAACAGTTCCGGTAAATCCAAGCATAGGTGCGATCGAAATAAATAGCGAAATCCAAATCATTCCTCTTTCAAGAAAACCCATTTCAATACCGCCATAAGCAATAATTGCTTTTTCAGCCGCATCCATACCTTCATCAGCTCTTAATAAACCTGCGTGAAATACGGAAGCAACGGGACCTCTCGTGTTTGCACAAACTTCTTTTGCTTGTTCAATGCCGCCATCATCCAAAGCTCTTTTAACCTGGAGAATGAATTTTTTTGTATTTGTTTTAGAACGGGTCAATGTCCATAATCTTTCAAAGCAGAATGCCAGACCTAGAATCAGACAAACCAAAATCGGCCACATAAAACCGCCGCCTGCTTCAAATTTAGTAGTTAACCAATTCAAAACTCCACCATCACCGGACGCTTGAGCAATAGTGTTATAAATGCTAGCTGTTACACTTGAGAAATCCATATAGAGTTTCCTCCTGAAAGTTTAATGTTTGTTATCAAGGAAAGGTTATTTTTCCAAATAATTTTTAATTAAGAGTATGACTACAATAATGATTTCAGTATTGAAAATCAACAAATTAGTTCATCTAAATAGGTATTTTTTTAGTCTTTATTGAACCGGTATTTAAGTTGATATATGTTTCCGGATAATAAATTGTAGCTTTGAAATATTGAATCAACAAATTCACCTATCTCACCAGGCTTAATCCAGTCTTCATAATCAGCATCTTTCATCCATTCTCTGTTTGCTGGTGTGTCTATAATAAATGGGGCAATTGCATTTGCAGATAAGTTAATTTCTTTTCCTTCTTCAGCGAGGGATTTAATCAAATGTATCAGCGCCGCTTTTGATGTTCCATACACTGCCTTACCTGGTTCAGCAACCAAACCTGTATATGCTGATGTTAAACAAATTGAACCGGAGTGAGATTCTTTAACAAGTAAGTGAAAAATATTTAGCTATCAAAAAACTTGTTTTCAGATTCATATTAATCATTCTATCAAAATATCCGACTTCAGTTTCCCAAATCATTTTGCCGCCAGTAAATCCGCCGATAGTACTAAAGAGAAAAAATGCTGTATCTTTTGAAGGAGTATTTTGCTGAAAGCATTTTTAACATTTTCCTCAACAGATAAATCTTTAATTAATATTTGCTTTACATTTCTTTGGGCTATATTTTTATGCTTAAAATCGAACAGATAAATTTTATCATAATTCTTTTTAAGAAATATTTCCGTGACACCATTACCAAGTGCACCGCTTGCACCAAAAATTAATAATTCCTTTTTCAATTTAAGCTCCTTTTAATTTTAAATTTTGCTGTAACAGGGAAATGATCGCTGTATCCACCAAGATATCTCCTTCCGCCGTAAGTTGGAAAAGGTGTCCCTTCGTATTGTCCTGACCTGGTAACTATCATCTCCGGTCTGAACACTTCGAAAGAATTGCAGATATAATTAAAATTATTTCCAACGATAATTTCTCCAGAAACAATTATCTGGTCAAGCATATTCCAGGTATCTCGATACTTATAACTTCCCTCCCCTTTTTCATACACCTCATAAGAGAGATTAAATAATTCTTCTCCAGATTCAATTTCATAATCTAAATTTATTGAATCACATTTTATCGGGAATGCTTTAAGAGTTTCCAGGACTGAAACATCCACTGGCTCATCATTAAAATCACCAATTATAAAAATATTAGCTAATTGAATCAGCCTCAAAAATTCTGTCAACAGAATTTCGAAGAGTTTGTGCGGCTGCAATTCTACTTGGCTCGGATTCTAGTTGACCTCCTCTTCTTGAAGGCCAGTGATTAACAAAAACAGTAATCTTTTTATTTTCATTTGAAAGAAGATTTGCACCGAAGATTAGTCTGGTTGGCCACCCATCAGAAAGATGAACAGTATCTGCCTGAACATTCAGAAGTTTAAATTTTTCGGCTTTGTAAATAAGTCCATTATCTATACCTCTGTTGTCTGGTGATTCAAGATATGCAGTTTTGTATTTAAGATCAGGTAAAAATTTATTTATCATACTATCAAGAACAGCCTGATTCTCAACTTCACATACGCCTAAAATGTCCGGACCATTTCCATCATTCATCGCTCTTATTACTCTTGCCAGATTATACATTTTTTTATCGAGACGATCTTCAGTCCATTCCATCTCACCGTTTGGCAAGAATGCTTCATCATTAATATTCGGGTCATCAATTGTATCAAACAAATTTTCCAGATTCCAGAAAGCAACCAGAATTGTATCATCATCTTGCGCATTGCAACTTATGGCAAATGCAATAAGAAAAAAACTAAAGGGAATTAATATTTTGATTTTCATTTTCTGCAATTGAGTTTATTCTTTAAACAAATTTAAGTAAGAAAAACAAATTCAACGATACATTTCAATAGATTTAAACCATTCCTACAATCCAAAAGAGAAGTGCGGAGACAACCGCAATACTAACTGCATAAGGTAATTGTGTTCTTACGTGGTCAATATGATCACAGGCAGAAGCCATCGAGGAAACAATTGTTGTGTCAGAAATTGGCGAGCAGTGATCACCAAAAACACTTCCACTGAGTACTGCAGCAATTGAAAGTGGCAGTGAGGCATCAGCATAAACTGCTGTCGGCACTGCAATCGGAATCATTATTGCAAAAGTGCCCCAGCTTGTACCGGTTGAGAATGAAATGAAGGCTGCTGTTATGAATAAAATTGGTGCAATAACTGATGGATTCAAAAAATCTTTGGATAATGAAGCGACATAAATTCCTGTTCCGAGAGTTCTGCAAGTTTCACCAATTGAAAATGCTAATACCATCAGAATTGCAAGCGGAACCAATCCAGAAATTCCTTTCAGAGTGTAATCCATTACTTCTTTCAGAGTTAAGATTCTTTGAATTAATGAAATTGATCCCGCAACAAATATCGCTGTTAAAACGGACCAGAGAACAGCAGTTGAGCCAGAACCTGATGTAAGATTTCCATTACCTGTTATTAGTAAGCTCGTCGGCATCATAATGATCATCACTAATATTGGAATAATCATGTTCAAGGATCTGTGCTTAATTCCTTTTTTGGTTTTAAAGAAGCTACATCTTCTGAGATCATAGGAACCGCACCATCTGCGATTGTCTTTCCTGTTTCTAAAGATCTTGTTTCTGCTTTTTTCATTGAACCAAAATCTTTATAACTAAATGCAATGAAACCCGCGAATAGGACAGAAAGTATAGCGTAAAAATTTAATGGAATTGTACTAAGAAAAAGTGATACTGGATCACCAAATCCACCGAAGGCTGATTCTTTTTCAAGAAGTGAAACAACATAAGCTCCCCATGCATTTAAAGGAATCAGAATGCAGATTGGTGAAGAAGTGGTGTCGCAGATGTAAGCAAGTTTTTCTCTTGAGATTTTAAACTTCTCAAATATCGGATGAAAGATTGTTCCTGTAACAAGACACGAGATTGAGGATTCAATGAAAACAACGCATCCAACAAAAAAAGAAAAAACACTGATGCACGTCTTCTGCTGGTTACAATATTTTTTTTCTGAATGAAATCAACAAAGCCCTGCACTCCCCCGTTTGCTTGAGTTAAAGAAATTAATGCACCAACCAGTGCGCAGAATATCACAACTCTGGTATTTCCTGCATCTTTAAAGACATCAATGATTGACTGAATGGAAAGTTCAAATCCTTTTAAAATGTTTCCGTTTGAAATAATTATCCAGCCGACAACGATTCCAAGAAATAATGAAAGAAAAACCTGTCGTGTTTTAATCGCAAGTAAAATTGCAAACAATGGAGGTATTACAGAAAGCCATCCATATTCCATAATCAATTCCACTCAATTAATGCTTGAAAAACTGATTTATTGCTGGACAGATTTTTCGCTTCAATGTAATTAGTCAATGGATTATCTTTTTCTGTCCCTTGATAAAGTTGAACTAAGTCACCGAATTTTGATTCAGCATTGTAAGAAACAGTTAATGATTTAACAGTATGTTCTCTGTGAAATTCCTTATTAAAACAATCGAGCATAAATTTTATATATGAAGCGTTATTGGCATGCTGATTCAAATCAATATCTGAATATCGTATCTGAGTTGAGTAAATGATTTTTGTTTCTTTAGTTGGAATTATTTTTTGTGGGAGGTCTGACAATGCATCTTTTGAATCCAGCATTTTTATCTCAGGAAATAGTTGAGGCAAAATTTTTGGTCGAAGACTTTTAGAATCAATTAAAAGCCAGGCAGATGTTCCCTTGCAGATAACTTCATCCTTTGAATTAAAGAGCAGATAATCTCTCATCGAATAAAGTTTGAATTGTTTCTTTCCCCAGGTTTGAATCTTTACTTCATCCATAAAGTTCGGGTAATTTATAAACTCAAATTTTGCCCAGGACAAAACCCAGGTCAATCCCCTTGGAACAAAATTAGAATAACCGAAATCTAATCTTTCCGCATCGTTCGAAGCTGCATCCTGAAAGTAATCGAGAATCGTATTGACTTTTAACCGGCCGTTCGCATCAACATCAAACGCCCGGATTCTGAACTTATTTTCCCAGATTGGATTCATAGTGGAAAAGTTATCTTCTTTTTTAAATAGTGCATAGGCTACAACTGATATCAATATTTAAACAATTGTGCAGATGAGTTTTGAAACTGGTTTCTAAGAAGATGTAGTTGCGCTAGATTTATACTTTCGTAAATGATGAAAACTAACCAGCCTTTTTTGTTTCTCATCCCACAATCTTAAAAACATACTTCGCATACTTGAACGAAGAGTTAAAGTGGCAGTCTTTTGAAAAACCGGGTTTTCCTTATAACATTTTTCAAGAAGATAATTCGGAATTTTTGGACTAAGGTGATGAATATGATGAAATCCAATGTTGCCCGTGAACCACTGTAAAACTTTTGGCAGCTTATAGTAAGAACTTCCGCGCATTGCAGCTGAAGTATAATCCCAGCCATTACTTTCACTCCAGTAAGTATCTTCAAACTGATGCTGTACATAAAATAACCACGTGCCTGTAGTTGAGGCAATAAATGTTATTGGAAGTTGAATCATTAAAAAGTTCTGCCATCCAATAAGCCATATCAATCCTGCAACTATTAATGTAATTACAATGCTCGTAATGTAAACACTGGGCTGAAACTTTTTAAAATCTTTAGTATCAGAAATTGGTAGCCTGTAGAGCACAACAAATAAAATAACAGGAATAATTACAAATAAAATAAACGGGTTGCGGTAAAGGCGATATTTTAATTTTCCCCAGCGTGATTGCTGTAAATATTCATCCACAGTCATAGTGTAAATATCTCCAATACCTCTCTGATCAAGTTTACCGGCACTGGCATGATGAATAGCATGATTTTTACGCCAATAGTGATAAGGAGTAAATGAAATTATGCTGCCAGCCATTCCCCAAAAATCATTTGCCCGTTTCGATTTGAAAAAAGAACCGTGACCGCAATCGTGCTGAATTATAAAAATTCTTACCACAAAACCTGCTGCCGGCAGTGCTAAAAGCAGTGTAATCCAATAACTGATGTCTAAGCTCAGGTACATCAAATACCATGTAATTAAAAAAGGTATAAAGGAATTACACAACTGCCAGATGCTTTTCCGGTTTGGTGCGGTTTGATATTTTTTAACCAGTTTTTCCCAGGAAGGTATTTGTATTGAAGATTCTTCTGAAAACATATATAGACTTAATTCCTTTTTATAATTTATATAAGAAGATAGTTATAAAACCGTCCGCATAAAATGTAATAAATGCTTTACCTTATAACATTTTGTTCTTCTTGTAAAACTCAAAGCCTTTCTTCGTTAATTCAGATAGGTCAGCAAGAAGTGCTTTATCAATTACCTTAAAGTTAAAGCAGGATTTGCCCTGCATTCTTTTTTTCAATTCAGGTGAGATTCCTTCAAGCAGTTTTGGATTAATATATATCGGCATCAAATGATAGCTTACATAATTTTTCTTTATCTGAACAGCTCCAAAATAAATATCAGCTTTACGCTTATCATCAAAGCCGGCGTTCAGGCTGTAATTATCATTTTTGTCTGCGATGACACGCAAACTATTTTCATATTTTTTTAATATTGACTTAAGCGAATTGAATGTAGCAAGAAAATCTTTGCTTTGATTTGTCATCTTTGAATATCGTTTTTTGAAAAAATAAATTTTTCAGCTATTCCATGTAGTAATGAATAAGCTAGGAAAATGAAATTGAAATACCTGGAATCAATCCAAGTTTCACATTGATAGTTTTCAATTTGAAGTTCCCCATTTTGAGTGACTCAGAAAAGTCACTGGCTTTGAATAAGCTCTTCAAAATAATAACTGCAATTTTATTTTCTTTAGCCTTGCCAATAAGTTCCTCTCTCTTTTCAACCGGAGCCGAATCGAGATATTTGAATGAAATACTAATATCAGGTGGAATAGAAACGCTGGCATTTATTGAGCTCAGATCATAACCAGCTTCTTTGAAAAGCAAAGAATATTGATTAAAAGTTGTTAGCGTTTCTTTAATTTTTTCCTGACCGCTGCCTTTAAACTGCTCAATAATTTCTCTCTTTTCATCATCGAATAAATTTTCTTTTGCAGCATTTAATTTTTCTTTTGCTGATTCCATTGATGCTTTTGTTTATTAAAATACTCTTAGCCTATAAATGATATTTACTTTTGTAAAATGAATAAGTAAAACTTTAATATAAGTCAGGTAAATTATTTCCTGCCCGATGAGCAGGATTAAATTTAATCTATCTTCAGCTTTTTGGTTTTATCTTAAAAAAATTATAAACAAATCCAGCAAGCACAGCACCGATTAGCGGGGCTATCCAAAACATCCAAAGTTGAGATAAAGCCCAGCCGCCAACAAAAATAGCAGGAGCTGTGAGGATTAACATGTGTTCGTGAAGGAATATAATAAATGAATTAATGTTAATGTACCAATTGAATGCCTGCTATCTTGGTGCTCGTTCATGTTCAAAGAATTAATAAGAAAAAGAAAGTCATCACAATTTAGTACAGAAACTGAAATAAGTGAAATAACCTCCGGAGAATGTTGCCATACCGTTAGAGTACCGCCATTATATAAATCCGCTTCGTGAAGAATATACTCCGGCCGAGAGCATGGAAATTATATAAGGATCTGCTTGATTACCCTGCCAAACATAAATAAAATGAAAAAGATAGATAAGCATGTAAGAAGAAAAAAGAAACCAAAGATAAGGGAAAGGGAAGTAGCACTCGGACCAGTAAGGAAAGTAAATTTTTGAATCCTATGCCCTCCAAATGTAATATTAAATTTTTTTGAAGAATTTAGAAATATGAGTTGTGAGGGGCGGGAAAGAAAAATAGGGAAGTAATATAAGATGGTTATAAAAATAATTATTTTTTTACCGCGCATCCTTAATTATACCGATACTATCCCTCAGAGGGATAGTATCGGTTGACAATCATAGAACCTTTACCTTTTTTCAATTTAAACTTACACATCTAATCACTATTTTCAATCCAGTAAATCTTATAATTAAAATCCTTGACTATGAAAAATAAATCCTTCGTAATTATTGATGCAATGGCGATGGCTTACAAAGCCTATTATGCATTCATTGGCCGTCCGCTGAAAACTAAAACAGGTGAACCGACTTCTGCTGTATTTGGTTTTGTGAGTCAGATGTTAAAAGTCCTTGAAGACCACAGACCTGATTACATAGCGGTTGCAACTGACTCAAAAGAAAAAACATTTCGCCACGAAAAATACGAAGCATACAAAGCTACCCGCGAAGCAATGCCCGACGATATGATCCCTCAAATCGGAAGAATAAAAGAAATTGTGGAGTTGATGAATATTCCTCTTTACATACTTCCCGGTTATGAAGCAGACGATATTATTGGAACTGTTGTTAAGCTTGCAGAAAAAAAAGGAATGATTTCTTACGCAATAACTCCAGACAAAGATTATATGCAGCTCGTTACGGAAAAAACAATTGTGGCAAGACCAGGTAGAAGCACTGATGAAGTTGAATTTTACAATGTTAAAAAAGTGATTGAGAAGTATGGCTTCGAACCGAAGCAAATGATAGACTATCTTGCATTGGTTGGTGATAGTTCAGATAATGTTCCCGGTGTTAGAGGTGTTGGTGAAAAGACTGCTCTTCCATTAATTCAACAGTTTGGAACAATTGAAAATATTTATAAGAATCTGGATAAAGTTGATAAACCCGCTGTGAAGAAAAAGCTTGAAGATAATAAGGAGAATGCTTTCCTTTCCAAAGAACTTGTTACAATAAATTGCAGTGTCCCGATGGATTTCGATTTTGATAAAGCAAAGTTTGAAAAGCCGCAATTCGATAAGCTTCGGGATTTATTTATTGAGCTTGAGTTTAAAAACCTCTTTACTCGTCTTCTCAAAGTTTACAATCACAAAGATGAACAAAAAGAAATCGCTAATGAAGAATTATTTTCTGCAAAGACTTTCGATAAATCCAAATCAAAGTATGAGCTTATATCCACAAAAAAAGAAGCTGAAAAACTTGCAGATAAATTGAATAAGGTTTCTTTATTTGTTTTCGATACTGAGACTGACTCATTGGATCCATTCAAATTAAATATTCTTGGAGCTTCATTTTCAACCAAAGCTGGTGAAGGATATTTTGTCGCTATTGATCCCGGCAGCAAAATTTTTTCAGATGGAAAGAAGCGGTTACCCGTTGATGATTTCAAAAAGATATTCAAACCACTACTTGAAAATAAAAAGATTAAAAAGGTTTGCCAGAATGGTAAGTATGATATTTCAGTTATGCGTGGCCTGGGAATTAAAGTTGAGAATTTTTATTTCGATACTATGGTTGCAAGCTACATTATCGATCCCGATCAAAAACACGGAATGGATGCTCTTTCAGAAAAATATTTAAGCTACCAGCCTATTCCCCTTTCAGATTTGATTGGTGAGAAGAAAGATCCAACTAAAATGTATGACGTTGAAGTTGAGAAACTTTCTGACTATGCTGCTGAAGATGCAGACATTACTTTTCAACTTTATGAAATTCTTAGTGCTGAAATAAAAAAAGAAAAACTTGACAAAGTTGCTTTTGAAGTTGACTTTCCTCTCATTCCTGTTCTTGAAGATATGGAATACGAAGGAGTAAAGATTGACAAATCAGCACTCGATAGTTTCAGCAAAGAATTGCAAATATTGATCAAAGATTACACGAAAAAGATTCATAAAATCGCTGGAGAAGAATTCAATATCAGTTCACCAAAACAACTTCAGGTAATTCTTTTTGAAAAGCTTGGACTAGCTTCCGGCAGAAAAACAAAAACAGGGTTCTCAACCGATGCCCGTGCACTTGAAAACTTGCGAGGCGAACATGAAATAATTGATATTATACTCGACTACAGGCAGGCAACTAAATTAAAGTCAACTTATTCTGATGCTTTACCCAATCTTATAAATCCAAAAACAGGAAGAGTGCATACTGATTTCAACCAAACAATTGCTGCAACTGGAAGGCTCTCGAGCATAAATCCGAACTTGCAGAATATTCCAATCAGAACGGAGTTGGGAAAGGAAATCAGGAAAGCTTTTGTTCCGAGAGATAAAAATTATGTTTTACTCAGTGCAGATTACAGCCAGATTGAGCTTCGCTTGCTTGCAGCAATTTGTAAAGATGAAGCTTTGATGAAAGCATTTAAAAGTGGTGAAGATATTCATCGAAGCACTGCGGCACTTGTATTTATGGTTGATCCAAAAGATGTTACTCCCGATATGAGAAGAAAAGCAAAAGAGGTAAACTTCGGAATACTTTATGGCATTGGTCCTTTTGGATTAAAAACAAGATTAGGAATTCCACAATCTCACGCTAAAGATATAATAGAACTTTATTTCAAGACGTTTAAGAATGTTAGAAATTATATGGATGATTCTGTGAAGAAAGCACAGGAAAAAGGATTTTCTGAAACTTTACTTGGTCGAAGACGGTTTCTTAGAAATATTAATAGTAATAACAGAGTTGTCCGACAATTTGAAGAAAGAGTCGCAATCAATATGCCAATTCAGGGAACTGCGGCAGATATGATAAAGCTTGCAATGATAAAAATTCATAGCGAACTCGAAAAAAGAAAAGCTAAAACTAAAATGGTTTTGCAGGTTCATGATGAACTCTTGTTCGATGCTCACAAAGATGAAGTTGATGATCTTCGTCCGATGATAAAAGAAATTATGGAAACAGCTATGCCGGTTGATGTTCCAATTGTTGTTGATACTGGTGTTGGAGATAACTGGCTGGATGCGCATTAAGGAAGGCCTCCCTAAATCCCTCCTAAGGAGGGACTTTGGAAATCAACTAATTAAAAGATTTTATGAAAATTGATCCGAACGAAATAAAAAAGATTTTATGTATAAAACCGCGTGGTATTGGGGATATTATTCTTTCTACAATCGTACTAGAAAATTTAAAAGCAGCATTTTCCCATTCTGAAATTCATTACCTCACCGAAGAATTTGCAAAACGTGCCGTTGAGAATAATCCTTTCGTTTCAAAGATTTTAACTTTCAATAAAAAGGATTTCATTCTTTCAATCATAAGGAAAGTCAGAAAAGAAAAGTATGATCTGGTTTTTGATTTCTGGTCAAATCCAAAGACCGCTCAGATTACATTTTTATCAGGAGCTAAATACAGAGTTGGTTATGAAAAACGAGGAAGAAAATATGCATACAATTTTATTGGCAAAGCAGGAACGATGGGTGAACATGCTGCAGAAGATAATCTTGTTCTATTAAACGCTCTTAATATTCCAATCATCTCAAAACAAATAATTTATCAAACTACAAAAGAAGAGAAACTTTTTGCTGAAAAATTTTTGAATGGATCTAATATTCAAAATGAAAAATTATTGATTGGCATTATTCCCTCTGGTGGCTGGGAATCGAAAAGATGTGATCCTGTCAAATGGATAGAAATATGTCAGGAGATTCAGAAGAAATATCAAGCTCAATTTTTGATTCTATGGGGACCCGGAGATGAAAAAGATTCAAAGATTATTTTAGAAGGATTGAACCCGATTCCGCTAATGTCACCAAAATCGAGTTTCGGAGAATTATCAGGATTAATAGAAAGATGTGATTTGATAATTGCAAATGATTCCGGCCCGATGCACGTTTCAGCAGCACTTGGAAAACCAACACTTGGAATTTTTGGTCCCACTGATCCATTAGCTCATCGGCCATATTCAAACAATTCTTCATATGTTATACATTCGGAACTTCATTGTATTAAATGCACTAAGCTTGTGTGCCCCTACGGCCACGAATGCATGCTTGAATTACCAATTGAAAAGGTTATGACAGAAGTTGAAAAGTTGATGAAGTTTACTGGGAAGTTTTAGCTTTTTGTGAAGTTGAATAAGCCTCATCGAAGAATGTATTTAGTTTTTCAGCGTATCTGCCAAGCGTAAAATCTTTTAAAAAATATTCCTGAGCAGATTTTCCATATTCATTTGATAGTTTGCTATCACCTGCTAATTGCAAAATACCTTGAGTAAGTTCATCAGGTTTTGAAAGATTAAAGAGTAAGCCGTTTTTGTTGTGTTCAATAAATTCATCATTTCCCGGAATATCGGAAGCAATAATTGGCAAGCCGGATGCAGCAGCTTCGAGTAATGCTAAAGAAAATCCTTCTGAACGTGAAGGAAGTAAAAAGATATCCATTGCTTTGTAGTATTCATAAATGTTATCAATGAAACCTGGCATTATGATTTTATCATTAGCGATTCCAAATGTGGAAGCATATTCAAAAACTTCATTTTGATTTTCTTTTGGAATTCCGATGATAAGCAAGACGAATCTTTCATCAAGTTTTGAAAAGGCTTCAAATAGAATATCAAATCCTTTTCGTTCTTTATGAAACCAGCTTGATATCCCCAAAACGATTTTATCTTTTAATCCAAATTGATTGCGAATTTTGTCACCGGATATTTTCGAAATATCCAAAGGTATCTCAGTAGTATTATGAATAACGTGAACTTTATTTTTCTTAATCCCCTCTTTAATTAAACTTTCAGCTACTCCCCGACTGCAAGCAATCATAAAATCAAAATACCTGTTATAAAGTAGCGGCCCAATAAAAGGTGTACTCAAGGAGATGTTTTGTCTGTATGCAATGCTTATTATTTCTTTTTTGAATTTTGCTTTAAGTTTCATCACAACTTTCCTATCCTGTGAGTGATAGGCAACAGCAAAATCAGGTTTTTCTTCACCAAAATTCTCGACTACTTCTTTTACCAATGCGGAAAGTTTTTGTCTGCTATTAAGTTCAACAATCGGGATTCCTTTTTCCAAAGCTCTCTTTTTGGTTAAAGAATCTTTGGAAACAAAAAGTTTTACACTATGCCCTTTGTCTAACAACGCTTTAGAGCTTAATATAGCCATCTTTGCACTTCCTGCGTAACCATCACCAAAACTGAATTGAAATATTTTATAACTCATCCGAATTTTTATTTTCTGATATTGAGAATAATTATGTTTAATTTTGTGGTAGAATAAGCAAACACTGATATTCAAAATTACTAATAATTGGTTGATAGATTAAACTATGACTCAAGAAATTCCATCTTGCAAAAGATTTTCCGGATACAAACCTTGTTTCCCAGACCATAATTGCTGGGAAGACGGATGTAAAGATAACATTCCTGTCGGAGTGAAAATTCTTATTATCAATCTTGATGCAATGGGTGATGTGCTCATGACAACAGCTCAGTTACCAGCTATAAAAAGAAAATTTCCTGAGTCAACCATTTATTGGATTACATTGAAAAATGCTGCTCCTCTTCTTCACAATAATCCTTTAGTTGACCATATTTATTCTTTTGACGCTGCTTCCATTCTTAATCCTTCAGCAGATGAAGTTTGATTATGTAATGAATGTAGATAAGTCACAACAATCCTGCGCTTTACTCAATAGTTTGGACAGCAAAAATAAATTAGGATTCGGATTAGATACGGATGGAAAGATCATTCCAGTTAACAAGGGAGCAAGATATAATTATAAGCTTGGAATGGATGATCATTTTAAATTCAAAGTCAATCAGAGAACTGGACAAGATTACCTTGCAGAAACATTTGAACTGGATTACGGAAGAGATGAATATGTCTTTGAATTGACCGAGGAAGAAAAGCAGTTTATCGAAAAGTATAAAAAGAAAGTGGGCATCAAAAAGAAGGATAAAGTTATTGGATTTAATACAGGCTGCTCCGAACTTTATCCAAATAAAAAGATGACAATTGAGCAGCATATTTACTTGATAAAACAATTACTGAAAAAGAAATTTAAAGTGATTCTACTTGGAGGACCGGAAGATACTCAACGAAATAAAGAAATATATTCTCGTTTCAAAGGAAGGATAATCAATACTCCAACTATGGAAGGTTTAAGACGAGGTATTTGCTATGAAAGTATTCCAGATATAATAGTTACAGGTGATTCTCTCGGAATGCATATAGCTATAGCATTGAAGAAATTTACTATAGTCTGGTTTGGTGTAAGCTGCTGGACAGAGATAGACCTGTACGACCGGGGTGTTAAATTATTTCAGAAAGATTTATTCTGTTCACCCTGCTGGAAAAAGCAATGTCCCTATAATCTCGAGTGTATAAAGCTGATTGAACTTGATAGAATAATTAGCGAAGTCGAGACATATTTTAAAAAATAGATTTCTTGAAATGAGTTCAAATCTCCTCCAGAATAATCCGTTCGAAATTGCCAGAATCAATTCTAAACCATTGATATTAGATGGTGCGATGGGAAGTTATCTTCAACAAAAAGGATTTAAAACGGATGATGTTCTTTGGACTACCAACATTAATCGCACAAATCCCGACGCAGTTATTCAAATTCATCATGAATATATTGAAGCGGGAGCAGATATAATTACTACAAATACATTTAGGACAAATCCTGCTTCATTATCAAAAGCTGGAATTAGCATTGCTTCTGAATATGTCAAAGAAGCGGTTGAGTTAGCTAAGCAAGCATCGATCGGAAATAATGTACTAATTGCAGGTTCCAATGCACCTGCTGAAGATTGTTATCAAACAGAAAGAACTCTAAGCAAGAATGAACTTGAGAAAAATCATAAGTATCATATTGATTTACTTGCAGATAGCGGAGTTAATTTCATTTTGAATGAAACCCAAAGTCATTTTGATGAGCTACATATTATTTGTGACCATTGTGATAGAAATAATATACCATATGTTGTCAGTATTTATGTCGACGATACTTTGAAGATCTTATCAGGAGAAAGCTTGGAATCGGTATTATCATTCCTAAATGATCATGATGTTTTAACTGTTGGACTAAATTGTATCTCACCAGAGTTATTTTTAAAATTCATCGGGAGCATTGAATTGCCAAAGCGTTGGGGATTCTATTTGAATTGTGGAAGTGGACAACCAACGGATAAAATTATTAATTGTGGAATACAACCCGATGAGTATCTTGAAACAGTTGAAAAATCCATGTTATATAAACCTTCATTGATTGGTTCCTGCTGCGGATCGAATCCTTCGCACACACAGAAAATAAGAGAGTACCTGGATGGACAAAATTACAGTTGACTCCCCCGCTAAAATCAATCTTGGATTAAATGTTATCAGAAAAAGAGATGATGGTTATCATGATCTTGAGACGATATTTATTCCACTTTTACTATCGGATAAAATCACTTTCTCTAAATCGAATGAATTTTCTTTCCGAACTGATTCTGAATTGTTAAATCAATTAAAAGATAATTTAATTATTAAAGCCATTAGACTGCTGGAAGATTTTACAGACAGAAAATTTGTGCTGGATATTTTCGTTGAAAAAGTAATACCAATTGGTGGCGGACTTGGCGGTGGAAGTTCAAATGCTGCAACAACTCTAAAAACGGTTAATAAAATGTTTGACCTTGGACTTAGCTATCAAGAATTATCTAAACTAGCCATAGAGCTCGGCTCTGATGTTCCGTATTTTTTAAATCCTGTTCCTTCCTATGCTGAATCAAGAGGTGAACTACTTTATCCTCTAAACATAGAAATTCCTTACCCTATTCTGATTATTAACCCACGAATTAAGATTGATACTGCCTGGGCTTTCAAAAAGATAAAGCCGGTAACTCCAGTTAAGAATCTGCGACAAATTTTTCAGGAAAGTTTGAATGATTTTGATAAACTTAAATCTAACGTGAAGAATGATTTTGAGGAAGTGATATTCAACGAGTTTCCACTACTAAAGCAAATTAAAGAAGAACTTTACAAGCAAGGAGCAGAATTTTCTTTGATGAGTGGAACCGGATCAACTGTCTATGGAATATTCTCTAATCTTCAAAAAGCTTACTGGGCAGAAGAATATTTCAAGCAAAATTATTTTACTTATTTAAATAATCCTTTTACCAAAGGATCTATTACCTGACTCCACTTTCAATTAACTCAACAAAACCCTTCGTAGCATTTAACTTAATTTTTGATCCAATTGGCAAAGTAACCAAATCTTTGATATGACCATGAGGGAATGAATGAACCACCGGAATTTTAATGCTGCTAAAATAATCGATCCACACTTCTTCCAGAGTCAAAGTCTTTTTATTTCTATCAAGCTCAACACAATCTGAAAAGTTGCCAAGAATTATTCCGCTAACTTTGTCGAATACTTTGTTCAATCTTAATTGATTAAGCATTCTGTCAATTTTATAAGGTGGTTCACTGATTTCTTCCAGTAAAAGAATTTTGTTTTTTAAGTCAGGTAAATATTTTGTTCCTAATAAGGAGACGAATACCGCCAGGTTTCCACCTATAAGTCTGCCAGCAGCAATTCCCGAGTTTAGACTTGGTAGTTTATCAAACTCAGGGAGCTTGACTTTACCTAATTTCTTGGTAGAAGTAATCATCCTCCAAAAATATTCTTCGGTATATGGGCTTACTTCTTTTGAAAAATTTGGAAGAACCATCGGCCCGGCAAATGTGATAAGATTTGCTCTTTGCAGAAATGCCATTTGAAGTGAAGTGATTTCACTGAAACCAACAAATATCTTTGGATTGCTTCGAATTAATTTATAATCAATTTTGTCAAGAAGTCTAAATGCACCATATCCTCCTCGTAAACAAAATATTGCTTTTACTTTTTTATCACCAAACATTTGATGAATGTCATCAACTCTTTCTGCATCTGTTCCAGCTAAATAACCTCTGATTTTTCCAACATTTTTTCCAAGAATAGTATGATAGCCAAATCCTTCAATATATCTAACACCACTTTCAATTAAAGATAAGTCATCTGGTGAGGAAGCGGGAGAAATGATACCAATGAGATCTCCCTTCAGTAGTTTTTTGGGTTTTAAATAATTCATAATTTTTTAACATTCAACAAGTGTCAAAATCATTTATATTTTCATACCATAATATTAAATGATTATGCAAATTTAGCCTAATCAAAGAATCAAATAAATTTCTCGATTAATAAGGATTTGTGATCTGCAGCAATTATGCTTCATTCAATTACAATTAACAAAAATTTCATCGTTAAAAACTAATTATTTTGATATATTTCAATAAGTAATCTCGTCAAATAATTTCACTATTAAATGCTAAAAAAGAAAATTTTATATATATGTGGTTCAATGAATCAAACCACACAAATGCATAAAATTTCACTCGAACTACCTGAACATGAGGCTTACTTCACACCATTTTTTGCCACCGGCTTTTTAGGATTATTAAACAGATTAAAATTAATTGAATTTACAATTTTGGGTGGAGTATTTAAACGTAATACACTTAATTACCTCAAAGAGAATAAACTAAATATAGATTACCGCGGTAAAAATGATGATTATGATTTGGTTATAACTTCTCAGGATCTCACAGTTCCAAGCAATATTAAAAAATTTAAAACCATTCTTGTTCAGGAAGGTATGACCGATCCACCTGATTGGAGATATCATGTTACCAGATTTTTACATCTTTACAGGTGGTGTGCAAGTACTTCAATGACAGGATTGTCTCATCAGTATGACTACTTTTGCGTTGCTTCTGAAGGATTCAGGGAACAATTTATTGAAAGAGGTATAAACCCAAACAAAATTCGTGTGACAGGAATTCCTAACTTTGATAATTTAAATGAGATGAGAGAACTTAAGTTTGAACATAAAAACTTTGTCTTAGTTGCTACTTCAGATATAAGAGAAACACTTAAATATGAGAACAGAAAAAAGCTCATAAATTTTGCGCTTAATATTGCTAAAGGGCGGAAGCTTATCTTTAAGCTTCATCCAAATGAAAATGTAAAAAAGCGAATTGCTGAAATAAAAAAATACGCTCCTGATGCTTTAGTCTATCACGGTGTAAATATTGATCCACTGCTGGCTAATTGTGATGTTTTAATCACACGATTTTCCAGTACAATTTTTCCTGCACAAGTGTTAGGGAAAGAAGTTTATTGCGATATCGATAATGATGAGTTAAAAAAATTAGTCCCAATTCAAAATGACGGCACATCGGCAAAAAACATTGCAGAAGTAGCCAACGAACTATTGGTATCATCCCGATCTGTTGTAAGAGGAAGAGAAAAAGATAAATATTATTCTGATCTGCGCAATAATTTAAAATATCTCTTAAAACGCAAAGTTGCTCGGACACATACCGGGCATTAATCTTTTCAAATTGATTACATCTCCTAAAATTGTAACTATTATCCAGGCACGTATGGGTTCAAAACGTCTGCCTGGCAAAGTCTTACTTCCACTTGCTGATAAACCATTAATTTTAAGAATGTACGAACGTGTTGCATTTTCAAAATACGCCGGAGAAATTGTTATCGCAATCACTGAAGACGAATCCGATAATCAATTGTTCAAGGTTTGTCATCAAAATAAAATAAATGTTTTTCGCGGACATACCCTTGATCTTCTCGATAGACATTACAAAGCCGCTAAAGAATACAATGCAGAAGTAGTGATTAAAATACCCTCAGACTGTCCGCTGATCGATCCTGAAATAATTGATAAAGTCATCTTGTATTATATTAACAATAAAGAAAAATATGACTTTGTAAGCAATCTGCATCCCCCATCCTATCCTGATGGGAATGATGTTGAAATAATGAGTTTTAAAACGCTGGAAAATGCCTGGATAAATGCCAAAAAGGATTTCGAGCGCGAACATACGACGCCATACATTTGGGAAAATCCGGAACAGTTTAAGATTGGAAATGTTGTTTGGGAATCGGGTCTTGATTACTCTATGACTCACAGATTTACGATTGATTATAAAGAAGATTACGATTTCATTAAGAGAGTTTACGATGAATTATATGAGAATAATAATCGATTTGGTTTGAAAGATATCTTAGTGCTTCTGGAGAAGAAGCCGGAGATTAAAAAGATTAATCAAATGTATGCCGGGGTTAATTGGTACAGAAATCATCTCAATGAATTGAAAACAATAACCTCGGAACAAACAAAGAAAATTTAGTGTTATTTAGATTGACAGATAATAAAAATTAAAATTGAGCTATGCCAAATAAAGTAGAATTCAACAAAGATTTTCCTTCAATACAAAAGTCAGACGAGCTTTACAAGAAAGCACTGAATCTCATTCCTTGCACCACTCAAACACTCGCTAAAGGTCCACAGCAAAATGTAAAAGGAATTGCTCCCAAGTATTTAGTGAGAGGCAAAGGTTCACACGTTTGGGATGTTGATGGGAATGAATATTTAGATTTCAACATGGCAATCGGTCCCCTTTCGCTAGGTTATGCTTATGATAAAGTTGATGATGCAATTAAAAAGCAGCTTGAAGATGGAATTACATTTTCGCTAATGCATCCATTGGAAGTTGAAGTCGCAGAACTTCTTAACAAAATAATTCCAAATGCTGAATCAATAAGGTACAGCAAAGCCGGTGCAGATGTTACTTCGGCTGCGATAAGAGTTGCTCGGGCTTATACTAAAAGAGAAAAAGTATTATGCTGTGGTTATCACGGCTGGCACGACTGGTATATCTCAGTAACAGACAGAAATGCTGGAATTCCAAAAGCTATCCAGGATCTAACATTTACATTTAACTATAATGATATTCAGTCAGTAATTGATTCAATTGATGAAGATACTGCAGCAGTTATTTTGGAACCATTTGTATTCGAAGCACCAAAAGATAATTTTCTCCATAAGTTAAGAGAAGTTTGTGATAAAAACGGAACTCTTCTAATATTTGATGAAATGTGGTCAGGTTTCAGGATTGCTTTAGGCGGTGCACAGGAATTTTTTGGTGTCAAAGCTGATCTCGCAACTTTTTCAAAAGCAGTTGCTAATGGAATGCCGATAGCAATTCTTGCAGGCAAAAAGGAGATTATGAAAGTCCTTGAAAAGGATGTCTTCTTTTTCACAACTTTCGGTGGTGAAGCTTTATCTTTAGCTGCTGCAAAAGCAACAATCAATGAACTGAAAGAAAAAAATGTTCCAGCTTATTTGGCTAAGCAAGGTAAAAAGTTGAAAGATGGTTATAACAAAATTGCTGAAGAATTGAATATGCCCTACACTAAATGTATCGGTTATGAATGTCGTTCAATAATGACATTCGATGCTTCTGCAGGGAATCCTTTAGAAATGAAATCACTCGTTCAGCAGGAAATGATTAAGCGTGGAATTCTTTGGGGAGGTTTTCATAATATGAGTTTCTCTCACACAGATGAAGATGTTGAGTATACATTGAAAGCATATCGGGATGTCCTTCCAATTCTGAAAAAAGCTGTTGATGAAAAAAACGTTCCTGGTTATCTCAAGGGAGAACCTGTCGAACCTGTCTTTAGAAAAGTAAGTAACTTCAATACTAAACCAAAGAAGAAATAAATTGTCAGAAGAAAAGATATTACCTGAATTATTTTCACTTAAAGAGAAAGTCGCTGTGGTTACCGGTGCACTTGGCCTGATCGGTAAACACCACTGTCATGCACTTGCAGAGGCAGGAGCAAGTGTTATTGTTTGTGATTTGAACGAAAGTGAATGTGCTAAATTTGCCTCTACCCTGCCAGCTTTATCTTTAGGTATTTCAGCAGATATCACGCATAAAAAATCAGTGAAGGATCTGAAGAATAAAGTAATCAGCAACTATGGCAAGATTGATATCTTAGTGAACAACGCTGCAATAAATGATAAGTTTGAAGATCCGATCGCTGCTTTAGAAGAATCCAAATTTGAAAACTACCCTGTTGAAATGTTCAGAAAGTCACTTGATGTAAATGTAACCGGAATGTTCCTCTGCTCTCAGGTTATCGGAACTGAAATGGCAGACAGAGGTTATGGAAGTATAATAAATGTAGCTTCAACGTACGGAATAGTTGCACCTGACCAATCAATTTATAAAAATGAAAAAGGTGAACAGACTTTTTATAAATCTGCTGCTTATCCTGTTACAAAAGGTGCAGTAATTTCTTTCACAAGATTTCTTGCAGCATATTGGGGAAATAAAGGAGTTCGTGTCAATACTCTTTCTCCAGGAGGAGTAAGAGATAACCAGGAAGAATTTTTTGTAAAGAATTATTCGGCTAAAACTCCTCTAGGAAGAATGGCTCAACCAACTGATTACAGAGGTGCTTTGATATTTCTAGCCAGTGATGCTTCAAGTTATATACGTGCTATTTAGAGTGATGAGGTGGAAGCTGAAGTGTCTAATTTGGAAAAGTTAGTTAGATTGGAGGAGTGGACAGCATGGTAATTGATAATCAATTAAAACAAAAAAATCTGCACCTGAAAGAGAAATTAGAAAAAATAAAAATCGTCTTAACTGATAATGATGGTGTTTTAACTGATACAGGCGTGTACTTTTCAAAAAATGGTGAAGAGTTTAAAAGATTTTCAATTCGTGATGGAATGGGTGTTGAACGTTTAAGAAAATATGCCGGGGTTGAAACGATAATTATTACTGGAGAAGAATCAGGTTCTGTACGAACTCGTGCAGAGAAACTAAAAATTAAAGAATATTACCTTGGCGTTAAGAAAAAAGAAGAACTGCTTCCAGAAATAATGCAGAAGAATAATGTTACAATTGAGGAAATAGCTTTTATTGGGGACGATTCAAATGATGTTGAGCTGATGAAACTAGTTGGATTCAAAGCAACTCCTGCAGATGGGATGAGTTTTATAAGGGAAATGGTTGATTACGTTTGTGAGAATAAAGGTGGTAATGGTGCATTCAGAGATGTTGCTGAGCTAATTATAGCTTTCAAAACTAAATAAAGTTTCTATTCTATAACTGAGAATTTAGAATGAGATCAGTAAAAGTTGGGAATATAAATATTGGTGATGGTTATCCTGTTTTCATTGCTGCAGAAATCGGCATCAACCATAATGGTTCACTCGAAATCGCAAAGAAACTAATTGAAGGTGCTAAGGCTGCAGGCTGTGATGCCGTTAAATTTCAGAAACGAACTCCGGAGATTTGTGTTCCGAAAGATCAATGGAACATTGAAAGAGAAACCCCCTGGGGAAGAATGACGTATATTGATTACAGGCATAAAGTTGAATTTACAAAAGAAAATTATTCAGAGATCGACAGGTTCTGCAAAGAAAAAAATATTGTTTGGTTTGCTTCCTGCTGGGATGAAGAAGCTGTTGATTTTATTCAACAGTTTGATGTCCCAATTTTTAAAACTGCATCTGCTTCATTGACCGATAAAAACCTCTTGCTAAAGCATATTAAGCTGAATAAGCCAACAATTATTTCCACTGGAATGTCAACGATGGAAGAGATAGAAGAAGCAGTAAACATTTTTGGAGAGAAAAATTTGCTGATTGCTCATTCAACTTCTTCATATCCTTGCCCGAATGAAGAATTAAACTTAAAGATGATAACTACGTTAAGAGAAAAATATCCACAAATCCCAATTGGTTATTCAGGTCACGAAACAGGATTAGCACCAACGTGGGCTGCAGTTTCTCTCGGTGCAAGTTTTGTTGAAAGACATATTACACTCGACAGAGCAATGTGGGGCAGTGATCAGGCAGCATCAGTTGAACCGAATGGTTTCAACAGACTAGTTAGAAATATTCGTGATATTGAAATTGCGTTGGGTGATGGAATTAAACGTGTCTACCAAAGTGAAATGAGTGCGCGAACGAAATTGAGAAGAGTGAAATAGATATCTATTTGATAATTGAATATGAATAACTTATTCACAGATATCTTCAGTTGGTTTCAAAATTATTTTTTGAATATGTCTTCTGCTGAACTATTCTCTTATTTGATAATTATTGGAGCTGCTCTATTTTTTATTATTGCGGAGAGAATCTGGCCTTATACAAAAGGGCAAAAAGTACTGCGTGAAGGTTTTTTTGATGATCTTGCTTTATATACAATTGCACAGAGCTATATTCTTGGTATTTTGATTTTTACCTACATCATTAATTTTATTGATGCCTCTACCGGACTTTCAAGATTACAATTGTTCAGTGAAGTTCCTATCTGGATTCAACTGCTTTTCTTCCTGGTGACTCACGATCTTTACATTTACTGGATGCACCGATGGCAGCACAAGAACAAATATCTATGGCGGATTCATGAAGCTCATCATTCACCTAAAAAAGTCGACTGGCTATCAGGTTCACGATCTCACGCTTTAGAAATTTTGATAAATCAAACGATCGAATTTCTTCCTATTGTATTGCTTGGCTCCCCTCCTGAAGTAATAGCATATAAAGGAGTTATTTCTGCTGTATGGGGAATGTATATTCACTCCAATCTAAATGTTCGAACGGGTAATCTCCAAAAGATTATTAATGGACCTGAAATGCATCGCTGGCATCACTCAACAGGCAAAGGCAGGAACAGAAACTTTGCAACCAAGCTTGCAATATGGGATTGGATTTTCGGCACTGCATTTCTTCCTGAAACCAAACCTGATGAATATGGACTTAAGACTTACTTTCCAAAGCATTTCTTTATGCAAACACTTTTTGCTTTCCGTACGTTTAAAAAATCCAGCCGAACTGTTCAAACAGAATCCGAAAGCTGACCTGAGGAAAAAATTAGTAATAATTAATTAAGATTTTCTTAACGATATGTTAACATTCTCACTTTAGATTTGAGTATCAAAAAACAATCTATAGTTACTTTTTGTTAATAGCCCACATATCAGATCTTCACCTCAACAGTTTCTACAATGATTCTATCTTTAAACGTGTAAATTATCTTCTCAAGCAAATCTCAGAAAACAAAGTTGATCATCTGATTATTACCGGTGATATTACTGATAATGCATCTGAAAAAGATTTTGAAATTTTCAGAAGAATGCTGACAAAGTATGGATTTATGAAAGGCGAAAAACTTTCTCTGATCCCGGGTAACCACGATATCTTCGGTGGTGTTCAGAAAGCTGAAGACATATTTACATTCCCTGAAAAGTGCAATACTGTAAATTATAATAAACGAGTCAACAACTTTTTAAGTTACTTCCCTGAAGCATTCAGCAATTGCCAGTATCTTTCATCAAAACGCTTTTTCCCGTTCACAAAAAAAATCAATAACACACTTATAGTTGGACTCAATTCAATAGCACAATACTCAAAGCTTTCAAATCCATTTGGTTCGAATGGTGAGATTGATGCAACTCAATTCGGCGAATTATTTGATATTCTAAAAACCACTGAAAAAGATGTGAAGCATAAAATCATCCTCATCCATCATCATTTCAATAAGCTAAAGAGTGAAGCAAAAAGTACATTCGGAAGTATATGGTCTGGCATAGAGAAGCAAACAATGAAACTAAAAGGCAAACGAAGACTTTTCAATTTATTCAGAGAATTTAAAGTTGACATTGTTCTTCACGGCCACATTCACGAATCAAAAGAATATTTCCGGAAAGATGTTAGGTTTCTGAATGCAGGAGCAACAATCAGAAGTAACAACCAGTCAATGAAAATAAATTATCTGACAATCTCTAAAGGAAAGATTGAGGTTGAAATTCAGTCAATAGATTTTCCAGACAAACTTAAGAATGAATCAGAATCTATTTATAAGAAGGATAATCTTAAGTTGGTTAATGCTGCTTTAGTAACGTGATGAACTATAATATTGAGGAAGGATTAAGAATTACTTTTCCAAAACGTAAGACAAATAAATCAACTCATACTCCTGATTCCATTCGTTTCCCTGGGATTGTTCATCTTCTACTTTTTCTTTAACAATATTTTCCTCACCTTTAGCAACAGCAAAATCCTTTTCAGATTTATCCAGCTTTATCTTGTGAAAAAAATTGTTGAATTGAAATATTTCTTTGAATGTCATTACCTTAATAACCTATTTAAATACATTCAAATGTAAGAAAATGAAGTCGCTGGTAAGTGAAGAAAAGGTTAAGTTAACTTTAAATAATTGTTAAGAAGTGATTTTATTGCGGGGGAACTTCCCAAAGTGGAATGAATCCGGATTGTTTAATTACTTTTTGTCCCACAGGTGAAAGTACCCAATCGATAAAATTCTTTACTGCACCCTTAGGAGTTCTTGAAGTAAAAAAATGAAGATATCTGGTAATAGGATAAGAGTCATTCCAGGCATTCTGTGCGGAAGGTTCAATTCCTTCAATATTTAAAGTAGTAACTTTCCCTTTATAGCCGATGCTTCCATAACCAATTGCGTTCTCATTAGCTTCTACGTATTTGATGATATCAGGTGTTGTAGGTTTTACTTCTGCATCAGAACAATATTCTTCCCCAAGAAGAATATGATCTCTAAAATATAAATGAGTACCGGAGTTTATATTCCGGATAACTGGAATTATTTTCTGATTTTTTCCGTTTAATTCTTTCCAGTTTACAGTTTTACATTCGTAAATATTTCTGAGTTCATCAAGTGTTAAATTTCTTACTGGATTAGAAGGATTTACATAAATACACAGCGCATCTTTTGCAACCAGATAAAAAAGACCAACCGTTCCGTAATAATCTGCAAGTGATTTTGCTTCTACAGGTTTAAGATCTCGTGATGCTGTACAAATATCAACTTCCCCGTTAATCATAGCTTTAATGCCTACTGCTGTCCCACCTCCGCTAACATAAACAGAAATACCGGGGTAAAGCTTCATATATTCTTCAGCAAGCAATTCAGTCAGTTGAAACATTGAATCGGAGCCTTTTATTGTAATGCGTGCTACTTCGGTGGGTTTGAAACTGCATCCCAATATGAATAATAAAATTGAGGCAGATACAAGCAGTGATCTCATTAATAATTACACAGTTAAAATTAGAATACTTTTTGAAATATTAAGTAATATTAAATCAAACGCACAATTAACTATTACTCGTCAGCAGTCTTCTTTCTCATCTCCAAAAATATACTTTTCATAATTGTGCTTGATGAGTTGTGCTTCGACAATAAAGAAAACATCTTCTGCGATATTTGTAGAGTGATCGGCAACTCTCTCCAGTTCACGGGAAATAACAAGAAGTGCTACAGCAGCTTCAATATTGGCAGGATTTTCTTTCATTATTTCCTTTAGAACAGAATGGTTCTCAGCATTAAGCCGATCAATCTGATCATCAGTTTTAATTACAATCTTTGCCAATTCAGCATTTCCGCCAATGTAAGCATCAATAGCGTTTTTAAGGATTTCTTTAGTAAGATTAAACATCTCAGGGAGTTTGGTTCTATTGTAAAATTCCGGTTTCTTTTTAATAAGTAAAAGGTTTTCTACAATGTTAACTGAAATATCTCCAATTCGTTCCAGGTCTGTATTTAGAGTCATTGAAGACATAATCATTCTAAGATCCATCGCTACAGGTTGGGTTAGTGCAAATATCTTCTGACATATTTTTTCGATTTTTAAATCATATTTGTCAACTTTTTTATCCCGTTCTATAACCTGTTGTGCTAATTCAAGGTTTTCTTCTTCTACTGCTTTGACTGCAAGCTGGAATTGTTCATCAACCAGACTGCACATTTTTAGAACGCGGGTTTTTAATTTTTCTAAATGTTCATCGAATAATCTTTGCATTTCTCTCTCCTTGAAAGATTTTAATTTATGAAAATATTAACCGAATCTACCCGTAATATAGTCTTCTGTTTGTTTATTGGAAGGGTTTGTGAAAATTTTTGATGTCTTATCTAACTCAATTAGACTGCCAAGATAGAAGAAAGCAGTATAGTCACTTACTCTCGCTGCCTGCTGAAGATTATGAGTTACTATTACTATTGTATAATTCTTTTTAAGCTCGTGAATCAGCTCTTCAATTTTTGCTGTTGAAATAGGATCCAATGCACTCGCTGGCTCATCCATTAAAAGTATTTCCGGTTCGATTGCCAATGCTCGGGCAATACACAAACGCTGCTGCTGACCGCCGGATAAACCAAACGCTGATTCATTCAAACGATCTTTAACTTCATCCCAAAGTGCCGCCTGAATTAAACTTCTTTCAATTATTTCATCAAGTTCGTTTTTTGATTTCTGACCAAGCCCACCAATCCTCAATCCGAAAGCAACATTTTCATAAATAGATTTAGGAAAAGGATTTGATTTCTGAAATATCATCCCGATTTTTTTTCTAAGCTCAACAACATCCATTCCTGATTTATAAATATCCTGTCCGTCAATTATTATTTCCCCTTCAACTTTTACATCATCAATAAGTTCATTCATACGGTTTAGTGTTCTCAGAAAAGTTGATTTACCACAACCCGAGGGACCTATCAGGGCAGAAACGTGATTGGACTGGATTTTCATATTTATGTCAATTAAAGCGATTGCATCTCCGTAGTAGAAGTTCAAATGATTAACATCAATTTTAATTTTACCGGAGTGTGTGCCCTTTTGCTTTTCAGTTTGCTGCGTTATTTCCAATTCCTGTTCTTTCATATCATATAAATTCTAAAATGTTGATGACTTATATTTTTTTCTAAGATTAGCCCGAATAACCATTGCTGTAATATTCAGAAGTACTACTATTAAAATTAATAATAAAGTAGTGGTATATACCATTGGCATTGCCGCTTCAATGTTGGGTGATTGAAACCCAACGTCATAAATATGAAAACCGAGATGCATAAATTTTCTGTCAAGATGAAAAAACGGGAAATAAGAATCAAAAGGCAAAGACGGTGCAAGTTTCACAACGCCTGTAATCATTAAAGGTGCTACTTCACCGGCAGCACGAGCCATCGCTAAAATCAATCCGGTTAAAATTCCCGGCGTAGCTGCAGGAAGAATAATTCTTCTAACAACCTGCCATTTGGTTGCACCCAAAGCTAAAGCAGCCTCTCTCATTCCTCTCGGAATTTGTGTAAGTGCTTCTTCAGTTGCAACAATTACAACTGGCATTGTTAATAGAGCCAATGTTAAAGATGCCCAGAGAATTCCGCCTGTTCCCCAGGTTGGTGTTGGTAATACTTCCGGAAAGAATAATTGGTCAATTGTTCCACCGACAAAGTAAATGAAAAATCCAAGCCCGAATACACCAAATACAATAGAAGGAACACCGGCAAGATTGTTTACAGCTATTCTAACTGTTCTGACCAAAGGACCTTGCTTTGCATATTCACGAAGATAAAGTGCAGCAAGTACTCCAAACGGAACTGTGAAGATGCTCATTAACAGAACCATCATTACTGTACCGAATATTGCAGGAAATACTCCGCCTTCCGTATTCGACTCACGCGGATCATCAAAAATAAATTCTCTGATTTTACTCAAACTAAATCCGAGTTTACTAAGAAATGACATATTATTCGGCTGATATACCCGGACTATATTTAACAATGGGATTGTTTTTCCTCTTCCGTTTACATCTTCACAATAAATTGTATACTTTAATGCTATTTGATTTAAAGAGTCAACTTTAGATCTAAGTGTTTCGTATATCTTATTTTCATTTGCAATCTCAGATTCAATCTGTGTTATTTTATTTAAATCTTTTTTTGAATTCTTACCAGCGAATTCTATTTTTTTAATCTGAAGTCTGAGATTTTCAATGTTGTAGTTTATTCTTCCAATCTGAGATTTCTCAACATCTTTCATTTCATCTCTTAAGGAAGAAGTTATATCCAGGTAAGAATCAATTTTATCATCGGCTATTTGTTCCCCTTTAACTTCCGCAATTCCATCAACAAGAATTTCTTTAATAAAGCCATAGAAATTTCCGAACTCCATTCTCTCAATAGTAGTGGCATATTCGGGATACTCTGTTCTGATTATTTCTCTTTCATCAATCCATTGAAAATCAAATCCATACAAGTCACGGTTACCAATTTTCAACTGCTTTCTTATCAGACCTTTATTCCAAAGCGAATCCGGTAAATTAAGTTTGGGTACAGGTTCTTCTTTTACAATTTCGCCAAGAATTTTGCTTCCATCTGATTTGGTAAGCTGAACAACCTCGTTAGCCCAGAAATAATCTTTACCGTTTACAACTATCAGCAACAATAATCCTGAAATCATAATGAGACTTAAACCAAGACCCATTCCGGTAAACCAGATAAATATTTCTCCGGATTTAAAATAATTTCTTAACATAACAGATTAAAGGTCAGCATATTTTTTTCTTAATCTTTGCCGAACTATTTCGGCTACTGTGTTAACAATAAAAGTAAGTATAAATAAAAGAGTGGCTGCTAAGAATAAAACTCTGTACAAAGTTCCCTGGTAAGGAGCTTCCGGAATTTCAACAGCTATATTTGCAGATAAGGTTCTCATTCCATTAAACGGACTAAATGATAAAATGGGAGTATTACCTGTTGCCATAAGCACAATCATTGTTTCGCCAACAGCTCTGCCAAACCCAATCATTACTGCTGAAAAAATTCCGGGACTTGCAGATGGTAATACAATACGAGTTGCGGTTTCCCATTTGGTTGCACCAAGCGCGAGCGAAGCGGATGTTAAACTTGATGGTATACTTGAAAGTGCATCTTCACAGATCGTAAAGATAATTGGAATAACAGCAAAACCCATCGCAAAACCAACCACAATACTGTTTCGCTGATCATATTGTTCTCCTAAAGTATTCATCAGCCACGTTCTATAATCACCACCCAAAACATAAAACTCGAAAACAGGACCCAGCAACTGCGCTACATAATACCCAAGAATAACTAAAGGAAAAATGAATAATAATTCATAACCGGGTTTCATTTTATTTTTAAATTTGGATGGAAGACGTTTCCAGAATGATGCACCAAGTGCTATTATAATCGGCAGCACAATGAACATCAATAAAACACCGGGTAAAATTCTTTCAAGAAGCGGCGCTAACCAAAGTCCTGCAAGAAAACCTATCACCACACTTGGCAATGCTGCCATTACTTCAACAGCAGGTTTGATATAATTCCGGACGGCAGGATGAGAAAATTGCGAAGTATAAAGTGCTCCAAACAAGGCTAAAGGAATTGCAAAGAGCATCGCATAGAATGTACCTTTTAATGTTCCGATTATCAGCGGCACCAAGCTGAATTTTGGTTCAAAGTCATCTGTTCCGCCGGTTGATTGCCAAACGAATTCAGGTTTCAGGTAGCCTTCATACCAAACTTTTCCAAATACTGTCTGAAGAGTTATTTCCGGATGAGGATTGATAATTTCGTAGGTAACAATAGTACCATCTGTGTATAAAACAACTGCGCCATCACCTTTAGGAGAAAAAGCAATATCTAAAACCGGCTGCTCTTTCCCGCTTAATTCAATTAAGGTTCTTTCACTTGTAAGATGTTCAAGATATATTTTGCCTTTTGCATCTCCTGTAATAAAACTTTTATTCCTCAATGAGCCTGCGAAAGATGTAACAGCCGCACTATGAGAATCAAAATTATGGGGGTTTACAAGTTTCCAGCCATAATCGGTTTTTTCATCCAACACGCGCATCCACGAAGTTACATTTCCATCTGCATCACCAACTATTAATGACTGATCACCTATTATAAATCCGAGTGATGTTATTGCACTTTTTCCTGATGGTGTTGGATTAATCTTTTGGATTAGTTGAGGATCATTTTTCTCTTTCAATGAAATATAATTTAGCCAGCCATTACTGGTTCCTACCATCAGCTTTTCACAAAAGTTATCGAGTTCAATTGCAGATATTTGAAACTCTACCAGGTGCGAAATATCATTTCTGTATATTTTTTCTTCTGATTCAGAAATAAGTGATGAAGATTTTTCGGAACTGTATTGAATAAGCCGGTTGTCTGATGTAAGTGCAACTACAGTAAATTCGTTGTCTGAAAATTTTCTATAGACAAGATGTCTGATTGGCTTTTGAAGAGAGTCAATGTTAATAACGGATAATAAATCAAATTGAGGTGTTATTTCCCTCTGGTTGTCTTCACCAAAATTTATGTTAAACTTAACCTGAGCTAAAATGACTTTACCGGTATTACTACCAAGTGCAATCAGGTTTCCACCCTCTGATTTTGAAGCTGCGGTAATTACATCGTCTGATCCGTCATCAACCTTTTCTGATTTTATTATTTTCTGATTATTAAGATCAATAAAATCAATGGTACCAGAATCTGTAACAGCAAATATTATCTGCTGATATTCATCAACTCCGATTAGAAGTGGTTTTCTTGAATTAAGAATTTTTTGTGATTCAAATTTACCGGTTTCGCTGCCATCAGCACCAAACCACAGCGGTAATGATTCCCAAAAAACAAAAACAAGAATTGCAACAACCGCTATGATTGTTGCAATTCCACCAAAATAAATTACTCCCTTTGCTGTTTTATCAAAGAATAAAGCTTTCTTATGCGACTTTGATTCTCTGATTGAATTATTTTTTTGTTCAGTGCTCAGATATTTCCCTCAATTTATTAATCAAGCTTAGCAAGTTCTTTTTTAGCCAGTTCGCTTGTTAAAGGAAGATAGCCGTCTTTAACTACAACTTCCTGACCCTCGTAACTTAATACAAACCTCAGAAATTCTTTTAATAAAGGATCAACTGGTTTATTTGGGGCTTTGTTAACATAAATATTTAAGAACCGGCTCAAAGGATATTTACCATTTAAACAATTTTCATAATCAGGCTGATGAAATTCATCATTCTCTGATTTTGCCAGAGGCAGTGCAATCACTCCTGATGTACGATAACCTATTCCTGAATATCCGATTGCGTATCGGTCTTCAGTTACACCCTGAACAACTGATGCACTTCCGGGCTGCTCTTTAACCTGATCTTTAAAATCACCTTTGAACAAAGCATGTTCTTTAAAGTAACCATAAGTCCCTGAAGCAGAATTTCTTCCATAAAGACTTAATCCTCTGTTTGTCCAGTCACCGGTTAAACCAAAATCTCCCCAGTTTGTAATATCAGTTTTATAACCGCCTCTTCGGGTTTTTGAAAAGGCTGCATCAACCTGAGGGAGCGTTAATCCTTCGAGAGGATTATCTTTATTTACATAAACAGCCAGAGCATCTATTGAAACACGAAGTTCGGTTGGTTTGTATCCAAACTTCTTTTCAAATGCATCTATTTCTTCCTGCTTCATATCGCGGGACATCGGACCAAGCTGAGCCGTTCCACTGATCAATGCCGGAGGTGCAGTACTTGAACCTTTGCCTTCAACCTGAATATTTACATTCGGGTAATATTTTTTAAAGCCTTCTAACCAAAGAGTTAAAAGGTTATTCATTGTGTCTGATCCAATACTTGAAAGATTGCCGGAAATTCCTGATACTTTTTCGTAATGAGGAATGTTCGGATCAACTTTTACGGCAGTGGCATCGGGGTTTTCAGTCTGCTGAGTAGATTCAACAGTTGATTGCTCATTTTGCCGGGTCTGAGTTTGCTGCGTCGAATCATCTTTTTTATCACCACAACTGACCAATGTGAGTGAAACAAAAAGAAACAGAACCATGAAGATGGGAAGAGTTTTTAGTTTAAGCATAATTTTTTCTCCTTGATTGATTTTAGAATGTAAATTTACCAAATACCTTATTTTCAAGTATTATTTCAATGTTAAGAAATTGTTAAATAATTTTCCTGACAGTAACCACCACAATAAACAGTTAAATTACTTTTTTTCTGCAATTGATCTTAATCTCGCATTTATGAATGGTGAACCTGCTTTCCACTCAGGTACGGTTTCAGAGTTCACTATTGAAAATGCAAGCTCAAATAAAATTCCTGTATGCTGAGCTGCTGCAACATAATCAATATCCTGTGATAAATCATCAAACGGAGTGTGGTAACGATTAATCATATAATCAATGAAGGCATAGAGTACTTCTTCTTCACTCTTGTTTTTATTTTTAGTTCCCTCAAGTACTAATATGGATGGAATTCCGGCAGAAGCAAAGCTTAACTGATCTGATTGATTAAATGCCTCAACAACTTTGAACTGCTGCGGGATCGGTTCAACCTGTAAACCCATTTTGATTGCTGTTTCTGACAAAATATTTTCTAAAGATGACAACTCTGAACCAACTCCAACAACAGTCTGAAAATCTCTGAAAAAGGCAATGCCGTCAATATTTAAGTTGGCAATTGTTTTGTAAAGAGGAACAAGCGGGTTATCGGTGTAGTAAGTTGAGCCAAGTAAACCTTTTTCCTCACCAGTCACTGCCAGAAAGATGATAGATCTCTTAACAGATTTATTTGATTCGGAAAATTGCCTGGCAAGTTCCAACAAAACAGAAACACCAATAGCATTATCAAGCGCCCCGTTATAAATTGAATCACCATTTACCACCGGTCCAATTCCTAAATGATCATAGTGAGCGGAAATTATCAGATAAGAATCCTTTAAATCAGTGTCACTGCCTTCCAGCATTCCGGCAACATTCTGAGCAAGAAAATCCCGTTGTAAATATTCACCTTTAAAGGTAAGGCTTACATTTAACGGAAAGCTTTTTAATGTATGCTCATATTTCATTGCTAAAATCCAGGCGTAGTCAAATTCTGAATTCTTGAAGATATGATCAACTTCATCCGGGTTAATAATCAAACTCAGATTATTCGAAGCAGAATAAGCAAGATTAATATCCTCAAATGCAAATTCATCAACTATTTTTTCCCAGCTTGAATTTAATATATCAGGAATTAAAATACTTCCAGCAGCTCCTCTTGATAAAGCGATGCGCTGCTTTGATATAGGATAATTATAAACAGTTGGCGCTTCACCATTAAAAAATTCCGGATCATCTGACTCCGGTTCGCCATCAAGGAATACTACAATTTTACCTTCAACATCAATTTCCTGATAATCATTGTAATCATATTCCGGTGCAACAATTCCGAAGCCAACAAAAACAAGTGGTAATGGAACAGGTGTAAACGTTTGCTGACCTGATTTATATAGTAAGTAATCTTTATCAAGCTCTAAGAATATTTCATCATCATCAGAATATATTTTCAGTTCAGAAGATTTAAGAGGATAGCTTCCGTGCATGGGAATATTCTGGTAAAATGAATTTTCCTGACCAACTGGTTTCAACCCGTATTTAGCGAACTCCGAAGCAATATATTTAGCTGCAAGATTTCCTCCGGTTGTTCCTGTTCCCCTTCCCTCAAAAATATCGCTTGCCAGAACTCGTGTATTTTCTTTAATTGACTCCGAAGCGATTTCAATATTAAAAACTGTTTTATTGTATTCCTGGGCGATTATAAACTGAGTAAATAGGAATAGAAGGAAAGATATTTTCATAAGAAGAAATTTCATTATTGTAAATCTAATTACAACCCTGAAAATAATAAAGGCGCTACTTGATGTAACGCCTTTTTGTCGAAGGAGAGAGCGAGAGAGAGAAAATTGGCCCCTCTAAATCTCCCCAAAGGGGAGACTTAAAGGAATTTAATTTCATTTATTTAAGTAAAGTCATCTTCTTTGTTATTTTAGTTGAACCTGCTTCCAATTCATATAAATACAATCCGCTGGGTAAATTTTCAGCATCAAATGTAACTTCATAAGTTCCAACATTCTTGAAGCCATTTGCAAGTTGTGCAACCTGCTGACCAAGAATATTATAAACAGTTAAATTGATATTTGCTGCTTCAGCAACTGTGTAAACAATTTTGGTTGAAGGATTAAACGGATTTGGATAATTCTGGCTCAGATTAAAAGTTGCAGGAATATTGTTAGTAAATGTTTCTTCCACATCTGTTATGCCATATACTGAAATTGCAGTCCAACCCTCGGTCCATAAAAATGAATTCGGATCAAATGCACCGTGGTAAGGAACGACTGTAAAGAAAGGATCTGCAGGTTGAACAGCACCTGTTGCAGCCGGACTTGATGGACTTGGCCTTGGGTCTAGATTTGTATCTCTGCTAATATTATTGAGTTGCGGGTCCTGAACAAAATTATTATTTGCAATTAAGTGAGTTCGTACAAAATCCTGTGAAGCGATATCATTAAGTGTGTTGCCGCTGCCAAATCCCCACCAGTAGTTATTTACGAGGCCTAATTGTCCTGCTTCTAATCTTGCTCTGCTATCCTCACCGGAAATATCCTCAACTGTAATACCGGTTTGTGAAAAATCAGTGATTATGCTGCTGTAATAATAACCGCCGGAGTTATCTCTGAAATATAATGCACGGTCATTTCCATCACCCGCAGGAAGCGGAGAAGTATTTTCTCCAGCACCTATGTAAGTTGCATTTACAACCCAAGGTGTTGCGTATGGTGTGCCTGTTTCATTATCGTCACCACCATCCATTTCAGCACCACGACCAGCTTCATCAGTTCCATGGATTAAGAACCAGAATTGACCTTTTCCTCTGAAACCCATATCCCAATCAAAACCATCATCACCGCAAAAAGCCGAAACTAAATATTTTGTATTGACTGTTCCGCCAAAGAATTCATACCCATCATCAAAATTGGCAATGACTTCTATGTGCTCAATTACTGTCTGATCACCAATTGCACCTAAAGTTAAACCATTTATTTCATCACCAGCAATACCGCTTATAGAAAATCCACCGTGTCTGATGGATATATATCTCAATTCACCTGAATCATCACTATCATCATTTCCACCAAATTTTGCATCCTCAGTAACAGGAATACCTTCAATCTGGTTTTCGGTTGTAGGCTGATTTGTTACAGCTCTTCCTAAGCAGAAGTACGCCACCCCATAAACCCCTGTCATCTTTGGTAAGATCATTGGGATTATTCACATCATCAAGTTCGCTTGTAAAAATAATTGGGTTATCCTTAGTTCCATTTGCAATAATTTTTGCACCCCTTCTTATTATTAAAGCACTAGCACCATCACCGGTGGTAATATTAGCCTGCAATTTGCCTTTAATGACAGTTCCTTCTTCAATTGTTAAAGTGGCGCCATCGTTTACGAATATCAAGCCATCTAAAGTATAAACATTACTTGCAGACCAAACTGTATTTGCTGAAATGTCCGCTGTTACATTCACCTGTGCAAACATCGTCGACGTAAGCAAGATAGCAGTGATTAAAATGAAGATTTTTTTCATAGGGAAATTCCCTCCTTATATTAATTGATATTATTTAGTTAATTATAAACTATATGTTAATCCTATTGAGTAGCTTACTCCAGATTGATAGGATTGGAATACATAATCTTTATTATTGTATCTATAAACCTCACGATACTCCGAGTTAAGAATATTTTTTACACCAAGATTAAGAGTCAATAGTTCAAACAACCGCTGACTTGCTGTAAAGTTTAGAAGAGGTGCAGGTGATTCAAAAACATCCGGAGTTGCGTTGGCAGATACTTTAGAAAGTCTTTCGCCGAATGAATTAAAAAATAAACCGGCAGTTGTTCCCCAATCAGGATTGCTATAAGAAAAGTCAACATTAAGGACGTAAGGAGATTGTCCCTGCAATTGTCTTGTATCGCTTGCATTTGGATCAATTGCTTTTCTCTGAGCTAATTCAGATGGAGCTATATCAACCGTTGAGCTGACTAAAGTAAAATTTAACCCAACACTGAAGTTATTTAACTGTTCAAGAAGATAAGACATCCCAAAACGTGCTTCAAATTCAAGACCCATGAGTACGGCTTGATCCACATTTGTGTAATTTACAATCGGGTTTGACCTTGTTGAACCTTCAACGAAAGCAATCTCGATTGGATTTTTTAAATTTTTATAGAAAGCACTTACGGCAAGAATTTCACCCGGTCTTAAAAACCATTCCCATCTTATATCATAATTTTCAATAAGAGTTCGTTCTAAATTTGGATTTCCTGCAAGCTCAACGTCGTTCACAAATTCTTTTGAAGAAAAGGGTGCAATTTCTCTGAAGGTCGGACGAGCAAGTGTTTGTGTACCTGCAATTCTAAGATTCATATCTTCTGTCAAATTGTAGATCAAAGTTGCAGAAGGCAGTAAATCCTGTTCATCAATTTTACCTTCAGGAATATTAGGATCGAGACTCAGGACTGATAAGTTGGTAGTTTCAAATCTTGCTCCACCAACAAATTTTAAATCTGCTGAAATCGGTAATTCGAACATTCCGTATGCTGCGTAAATTGTTTGATCACCAGTATAATTATTTTTAAGAAATGATCTGTCATAAAGAGTATTTCCGAATGTGTAACGGGTTGTTCCACCAATAATTGATGTATCGGTTATTCCGTTGTTACCGTTTTCAAATAGAGATGTAATATCTCCACCAACTTCATTATATATATTATTTTTCGGTGAATAAGTAATAATTGTTTCGTTGAAATTTCTATCAGACAATTGGAAGTAGCCGCCAAATTTGAATTTGCTCAAGTAGCCATTCCACTGAGAAAAAGGAACAGCAAAATTTGCATTGAAGGTTTTATTGTTATCGTTCAAATTTCTGAAATATCTTGACGGATCATCGAAGTTAGAACCTGTAATGGTATATGTGGTATCCTGTGGTCTTATTTTGCTGTAAGATGTTACAAGCCTGAAATCGGGCTCATCCTGTTTGGTTTCTGAAATCGAAGCTGACCAATCAGCGTGCGTATTTAATAAACCACTAATCAAATGATCTCCCCTCAACTGATAGGAAGCAATATCTCTTTCCATCCAATGCAGTACTCTGTTTGTGTAATCAGGTGTATCTTCACCTTGACCAAATTCCTGCGGCCATTTGCCGAACATATATCTGGTAGTTGAAATGCCGCTTCGTGAATAGAAATAATTTCCTGAAATCTGCTGCTCTGGATTTATATTTAATGCAGCGGTAATTAATCCTCCCCAGTTTGCTTCACTTACACCTTTCGAGTCATTTAATAACAGCAATGGATTTAATTCTTCAGACCCTACATCAGAAAGAATATAACGACCAACTTCTCCGCCTTCATAAAAATTATAATCTCTTCTGTATGTAATGCTTGCCATGTAACCAAATTTTGAAGTTTCTCCAATCGGAATATTATCTCCGACCGACATTGAAAGATTGCTGTTTACAGGAACCGTACCTCTTGAAACATCCATAATGTTGTTGAATGATTTCGACACATCGTCTAAGCGTTGCTGCTTGCTGACCATCAAAACGTGCACCTTGTTCAGTTGGTATTTTCAAATTAGGATCATTAAAAATTTCAGGTAAACCTCTGGTTCCATCGTCAATTCCAAGCCAATCAGTATTGCCGCCCTGGTAAGTTAAAAATTCTGCGTTGCCTGTAGTCTGTGAGTTGTAAGAAGTTCCGCCGGATAATTTTAAAGTAAATCTTTCAGGAAAAGATTTTGTTCCGATATCAACAATTCCACCGCTGAAGTTACCCGGTTTATCCGGTGTGAAGGTTTTAAGTGTTACAATGTTATCAAGAAGATTTGAAGGAATAAGATCCATCTGGAAGGATTTTCTGTTTGGATCTGTACTTGGCAATTCAGCTCCATTCAATTGAGTACTGCTGTATCTGTCACCCAATCCTCTTACAAAAACATATTTACCATCTACGACAGATGTACCAACAACTTTTTTCAATGCATCACCTGCATTGTCTGAACCACTTTGCTTAATCATATCCGAACCAATAGCATCACTGACTGTAATTGATTTTTGTCTGTTCTTCAGAAGTGCAGCATCGTTATCTAAAATCATTCGTGCGGTAATTACAACTTCTTCAGTTTGATATGCTTCTGAAACTAAACTAAGGTCAAGTTTCTTCTGCTCACCGGGTTTTATTTCAAGATCAGTAACTGTGAATTTAGAATAACCAATCATTGAAGCTATGAGCGAATAAGTTCCGGCAGGAACATTGGATATTTTGAAATTGCCTTCGATATCAGTTGCGGCTCCTATTGTAGTACCTTCTAAGAAAATATTGGCTCCGATTAATTCTTCACCTGTAGCTGAGTCAACAACTTTACCGAAAACAGTTCCTGATTCCTGTGCATTAGCAAAAGACGTAAAGGCTGTTACGCTGAGGAAACCAGTTATGAAAATATATTTAAGTAGTTGCTGCATTTTGTTTTTGTTGGACTTTAGCCCGGGACCTGGGAATATTCGAAATACTTCCATTTCTCTTCTCTCTCTATTGTGTTAATAAATGATTTACTTCGACGAGGCTAACTTAAATTTCGTATGTTAAGAAATTGTTAAGTTAGGGTTAAGTGTATGTTAAGTTTAAAGTGAAAAGAAGGGGCTAAATTGAAAAGAAAAAGCCCCGAATCATTTCGAGGCTTAAGTCTAATCAATAAACTTTCACAATTCTTATTTCAATAGGATCATCTTTTTAGTTTCTAAAAATAAACCTGCTTGCAGTTGATAGAAATAAACTCCGCTCGGAGTATTTTCCGCATACCATGTTAACTTCATAACTTCCCGCTGGTTTTTCTTCGTTAACGAGAGTTGCGATTTCTCTTCCTAATAAATCATATACTTTTAATGATACAAATTGCCTACCTGCCTTGCCGTCAGGCAGGCTGCTTATTGCATACTGAATACTGGTGCTTGGGTTAAATGGATTAGGATAATTCTGTGAAAGTAAAAACTCTGTCGGCATTTCATCGATTAATTCTTCTTCAACAAAAGTTACCCCGCCGTTTGTTGTGCGGAGAATTGTTCCCATTTCACCTACAGCAGTTCCGTTGTTTGCATCAGTGAAAGATACACCAAAAAGGTGTTTGGTCGTTCCACTTGCTTGGGTAATCCAGTTCGCTCCCCCATCAGTTGTATTTAGAATTGTTCCACTTTCTCCTACTGCAGTCCATTTGTTCTCATCGGTGAAGGATACACCACGGAGAATGTTCGTTGTTCCACTTGTTTGGGCAATCCAGTTAGCTCCCCCGTTTGTCGTGCGAAGAATTACTCCATATTCCCCTACAACAGTACCTATGTTCTCATCGGTGAAGCTTACATCCCGTAAGTCCAATGCTGTTCCGCTTGTCTGAGCAATCCAGTTGGCTCCTCCGTTCGTCGTGCGAAGAATGGTTCCCATTGGTCCTACAGCATTACCGGTATTCGAATCGGTGAAATATACGCCATAAAGAGGGTACATTGTTCCGCTTGTCTGAGCAATCCAGTTGGCTCCCCCGTTTGTCGTGCGAAGAATTATTCCCATTGGTCCTACAACAGTACCGGTATTTGCATCGGTGAAAGATACGCCATAGAGGCTGTATGTTGTTGTTCCGCTTGTCTGTGCAATCCAGCTTGTCCCTCCGTTGGTTGTACGAAGAATTTTTCCATACCTTCCCACCGCAGTCCCGTTGCTGGCATCGCTGAAGCAGACCCCATAGAGAAAGTCATAGGTGCTGGTGGGGTTACTTCTCTGCTAACTCCAGCTTACCCCCTCCGTTGGTCGTGCGAAGAATTGTATTGTATTGTCCTACTGCAGTCCCTACGTTCGCATCAATGAAGCAAATTCCATAGAGATGACATGTTGTTATCCAGGCAAGCCAGCTTGATCCTCCGTTAGTTGTGCGCAGAATTATTCCTCCTAAAATGGCTCCACCAAATCCTACCGCGGTCCCGATGTTCGCATCGATGAAGGATACGCCTAATAGATCGTAGGTTATTCCGCTTGTTTGGGCAATCCAGCTTCACCTCCATTAGTCGTGCGCAAGAATTGTTCCACCTGCTCCTACTGCAGTTCCGTTGTTCACATCAATAAAGCATACTCCATAAAGATGGTTCGTTGTTCCGCTTGCCTGATAATCCCACGTTAACCCGCCATTAGTTGTGTAAAGCATAAATCCATCTTCCCCAACTGTAATTGCTTTGTTTGCATCAATGAAACATACACCGTAGAGATGGTTATCCCAGGGATTTGCCCATTGCCGCCACGTTTCTCCTCCATCAGTAGTGACGTCGAATCATTCCTGAGATTCCCACAACAATACCAGTACTTGCATCACTGAAAGATACATCACGGAGCCAGTGCCAGGTGCCGCTGTTCTGTGCAATCCAGCTTGTTCCTCCATCAGTTGTACTTAAAATTGTTCCGTTTCCCCCTACCGCTGTCCCGAAATTGGCATCAGTGAAAGTTACTGCATAGAGATCACTGGTAGTTCCGCTTGTCTGTTCAATCCAGCTTTCGCCTCCGTTATTTGTAAGAAGAATTGTTCCAGTGTCTCCTACTGCAACTCCGGTGTTTGCATCTGTGAGATATACACCAGAGAGATCTTTCATTGTTCCGCTCGTCTGTTTAATCCAGCTAAGCCCTCCGTCCGTTGTGCGAAGAATTATTCCGTTGTCACCTACGGCAGCTCCTGTGTTCACATCAAAAAAAGATACACTCCTAAGTGTAGGTAAAGGATTTTGCTGAAACCACTGCGCTGAACAAAATTGTGTAGTAAGTAAAAAGAAAAACAAAGATTGTAAAAGTGTTTTTCCCGCTTTGCGGGATTTCGTATAACTCAACATTTCATACTCCTAGTTATGGATTGATAAATATTTATATTTTTTATTCCCCTCCTCTCTGAGGAGGGGTCGACTTTAGTCGGGGGTGGTGAGTGTAATAATTTATTATCAGACCACCCCGTCCTGCGGACACCCCTCCTTATCTAAGGAGGGGATAAATTACTACTTCAGTAATGTCATCTTCTTATTCACTGCTCTGTCACCAACACGGATTGAATAAATATAAATTCCGCTGCTAACTTTATTTCCACCGGTATTATCCCCTTCCCACTTTGTTAAATAATTTCCGGCAGGAAGATTTTCACTAACCAGAGTTTTGACAAGACTGCCGTTGATATCATATATCTTCAATTCAACAAATGAGTTTGTTAAATCATAAGGAATTGAAAAAGAAATAATTGTATACGGATTAAACGGGTTCGGATAATTGTTCAGTAAAATTTGTGATTGCGGAATTACCGGATTTTCATCTTGCTTCAACAGAAGTTATTAAAGAAGGTCCGCTTCCTCTTGTTTCACCAAGTGAATCTGCCAGATAAATATTTACCCATTCCGGTCTTAATGCAGATTGCAAATATGTTGAAGCCCATTCATCATCGGTTAATCTTAAAAAGTTTGTTGTTCTGTACTCGTAGTAACTCATTACCGGTCCAACAAATGCTGTGGATTCTCCAAGATGATTTTTAGTAATGAATACTCCGAGGTTAACAGAACCGGTGCCAACGTGAGATATTGCTCCAAGATAACCACCTCCACAATAAGTCGGTGTAGTGTGAATGTCTGCAACAATATGATCGCTTTCCATCAATCCTTCATATCCCCATTCTCCACGGAAAATATCATCATAAAAAAGATTAGGATACCAGCCATCTAAAGAAACACCGCTTTGTCCGGTTTCATAAATCATTCCTCCTAAAAAAGCTTGCTCTGCACCATTAAAAGGAATGCCGGCAAGTTCCTTTTCACAAATTGTTTGAAGAGTATCAGTAATTCCTTTACATCTTGTGAAGTAATAAATAATTTTACTTTTAATTCCTGGATCAGGGAAATTCAGGCTTGTGAAATAATCTAAAGCTTCGTTTGAATAATCATTCAAAGTATGAATAAAATTCAGGGAAAGGTTCAACAAAACTGTAAGGGTAGGAACATACAGAACCACCTGTATAGGATTGTTTTGCATACAAAAATTATCATGCCTAAGCTCTGTCCAGGAAGCTAACTGAGTATTCATCTTCTGCTGCCAGAAAGCTGCTGTCTTCATAAATTCTGGAAAGCCGCTTCGATCTTCAGGCGGATTTAATTTTCTGATTGAGTTCAGCCAGTAATTGTAAATAGAACTTCCCCAGAAATTGGGATCGTAATGGTCAATTAAATATCTAAGAGCTGCAAGATTTGTTGAGTAATGGTATTCATCTAACTCATCTATCAGCAATTGGGCAGAGGCACTGTTACCAAGTGAGAAAAGAACATCGAGTGTGGAAGGAAACAATCTGCAAATTTTTTCACCCAAATATTTAATTCTATCATAAACAACTGTGCCGGTTACATATGAATCAATAACAAATCTTTGTCCGAACACCATAAAAGCTGATGCCGGTCTGATGGTGTCGGGCTTCATTGGATCGCTAAAAAGTATTTGAGAAAGAATTAATTGGTAAGCAAAAGCCTGGTTCATCAATGTATCCTGAAATTCTACCATCTTGAGACTATCAAGTAACTCAGTTGGATTGTTTAATGAAATTGCCTGCTTCAAATAATCAAGATGATCAAGTCTTACGTTATCAGATTCGCCAACGAAAAACTTAATTACGTTTTCCATTTCCTCGTAAATAGGAGAAGCATTTGCAATGTCAAAGAGTTCATCTATCAGGAATGCATCTATAGCCTGCCGTTGAATGTCTTCAAATGTTTGATTAGGACATTGAAAAGGATATGAAGCAGGAGCAATAAGATATAATTCAACTCTTCCGAGCCACATCATAGCTCTGAAATAACCTTCAAGATCAACTTGAGTTTGAGGATCATAAACATAATGTCCTCTTGGTTTGAATTGACTCCAATCCATCACCCTGCAGGTTGATGAAAAAATTGTAGATGATATACCTCCCTGCTCAGCAAAGATCCAGCTCAGTATTGAATCTTTTATCACTGTATTCTCAGGATAATAGAGAGTAGCATTTTCTTCCAGAAGCAGAAGCGGAACTGTCACATACAAATCAACATCCTGAAGCATTGGAATCATATCAGGATTACTGCCGTAAGTATTATGTAATTGTCCAATTGAATTTCTTAAGCTCCAAAGCAGTTCAATCAATCTGTCCTCAAGCAAACCAACTTCCATATCCATTAAAATTCTGTCGTAAGAAATATGGAATGCATGAAGTATTGCATCAGTTGAAACGAAGACGGGAAAATCCTGGTGAAATATTTGCAGTAAAGATTCTCCGAAAGAAATTTTCTTTAATCTCTCACTTACCATAAAGCCATGGTCTTCAATCAAAGATTTTTCGTACTCTGTAAAATTGTAATAAGCATCCAGTGTATCGAAGTATAAAGCATCATCGTAATTAGTATTTATTTGATCTGTGAAATATCCTGCAGGATGCATTTGTAAAAGTTCTTCGGTGCTCATATTCTGATGAGATTGAAGAAACTGGATATAGTCTTCTAAATTAAATACCTGGGAGTAAGTGAGAGATGAAAAAAGAATAGAAAGAAAAATAAACCAACCGCAATTTGAGAGAGGTTTCATAGTTATTGTCCTCCGTTTTTTTTCAAACTTAATAAATGATTTTCATAATATCAATTTCCAACTATCAACCAATAATTAAAAAAAAAGCCCCAATCGGTCAATCGGGGCTAAAAAACAACGAGTGTATTATTTTGTTAAAATCTTAACGATAAGCTTGCAAGTATATTCTGACTGATAATTGATTGCCTGATTGGTTGTATACTTGAACCATAATCTTCTGCAACATGGTCCCACCAACCATAAACATAAGCAACATTAAATTCCATTGCTCCTTCACCAGACCTGATACCCAGACCAGCAGTTAAAAATTTCCTATCAAACTCAGTTGGTGAATCAGCTACCGGGAAAGGAATGTACATTGCACCCGCTCTTGCACTCAGTCCCGTAAATGGTAATCTGAATTCTGCACCTATCTTTGCATTAAAAGTTTGAGTATACGTATCAATTATTTTTTTATTCAGTGCTGATTGTTCCGGTACTTCAAGATCGCCGGAGAATTTCATTTGTGTGTAGTCTATATAAGTGATTTCTGCTGTTCCAGTTAAAATCCAGAGATTTACATCTGCAGCAACTGAAAATTCATACGGTGATTGAATTGTAAAATTATTTGATATTACTGTATCTATCTCTGCAAAATAATTTGTGGAGAACTGAGAGTTTCCACGAAAGTAATGATTTTCTTCAACTGAGATGACTGATGGTGTTTTAACAGATCCACCAATACCGATGAAGTTAAAGAATTTGTAGAGCACACCTATTCTTAAATCATAACCATTAAAAACCCAATCCTTAATATCGTTAATGTAAAAGGATTGAAAGCCTGCAGTCAAAGGATCATTTCCAATCGTTCTAATAGAATCAGCATAAGAATCTCTGGAATCAGATTCAGTAAACTCTCCATCACGTAAATAATTACCAACGATATAATTGAAACTCGCACCAAAGAAAATATTAGAAGCCAGTTCACCTGCAATTCCAAACGACCAATGGTTTATTCCACCTTCCTCCAAAACATAACCTTCCTGGTTCAAATTCCCATTAAAGATAGTTCTGTCACCCAGGTATTCATTACTGCCTGGATCAAATTCCGGATAACTTAATAACAGTTCACGGGGAAGAAAACTATTGATTGAAGTAAGATCCTGAATCAGCGAACTATTTGTTGAATTGAATCCATTAAACTTCAAAATTCTATTAAAATCTTTCGACCTGTTATACCCAAGTGATATCGCAAAATTATTATAGGCTGTGTCGCTTACCAGTGGAATTACAATTCCCAGTTGATACAGCACCGTTTCAGTTCTTTTACTTAATAATGAATCATCAATAAAAAAGGCTTCATTGTTATAAAGATTAGCACCAACTGAAGTGTTTATGGTAAATTTTCTTGCTAAACCTAAAGTGGCCGGATTCAATAAAGTTGCTGTATACGTATCATTAAAAACTGAGTTTGAATTTCCCATACTCAGTGCACGTGCATCGTAAATTTGCCCGCTAATGGAAAGCCTTAGTGCATCACCGATATTTGGTTTAAAGTAATCCTGTGAATTAATTGAAGGTATAAAGATTAATTGTGAAAGAACGACTAACACAACAAAAATATTCTTTTTCAAAGTCTAGTATTCCGCATTGTGAGTAAAGACATTTTATAATTGAGCAAAAATATACGTAAAATCACATATTTAATAGTGTATAAATTTGGTTCTCAACAAGATGGCATTTAAACGAATAGCGAGAGAAATGAAAATTATTGATTCAATTTTTACAAATGAAAAAGCCCCGACAAAAACTATCGAGGCTTTGTGACCCCAAGGGGATTCTGCCAAAGGCATTCCTATGGAAGAATCCCTGGGACTATATTACCATCAGCTACTTAATTCATTATAAATAAATAGAAAAGCTTCGATATTGCTACCGAAGCTTTGTGACCCCAAGGGGATTCGAACCCCTATTACCGCCGTGAAAGGGCGAGGTCCTAACCATTAGACGATGGGGCCAGATCAATTAAAAATTAAAAAATGAACAATTATAATTTGGGGTGAGCGATGGGAATTGAACCCACGACCCCCAGGGCCACAACCTGGTGCTCTAACCAACTGAGCTACGCTCACCATCATTGTGTACGCCCGAGTGGACTCGAACCACTAACCTCCAGCTTAGAAGGCTGATGCTCTATCCGATTGAGCTACGGGCGCTCAATTCAAAATATCAATGCTCAATTTTCAAATAACAAATAAAACGCAATCCTCAATATTCAAATAACAAACGATTTGGAATTTTGAATTTGGAAATTGTTTGTTATTTGGTGCTTATGTTTTGGTATTTTAACCAGTCGGGGCGGCAGGATTCGAACCTGCGACCTCCTGCTCCCAAAGCAGGCGCGATAGCCGGACTACGCTACGCCCCGTTTCATTAAAATCAGAACAAAATAAATACTTATTACCTGTCGATAATAAGTATCTTAAAAATTGGAAGACAAATATATCTATCGAATAGTGAAAAAAAAAGTAATTTCATCAGTAATTCGTCTGATTAAAGAACAAAGTCAAAATAAGCTAAAATTTTAGTTTTCACATATTTTTATTCTTAGGTAAATTTAGTTTGAAATTTCAACCCGGTTAAATCAATTATGAATGTTTCCTGGTATATAGCAAAAAATTTTATAACGTCAAGAAAAGATTCCCGCTTCATTAGTTTAATTTCGACAATATCAATAGTTGGAATTGCACTTGGTGTGGCAACTCTCATAATTGCAATAAGTGTTCTTAAAGGATTTGAACAAACTATTACAAATAAGATAATTGATTTCGATTCACACATAAAAATAACTTCCTACAGACCCACTTTACCAGACTATCAGCAATCGCTTCCCTGGCTTGAAAAACAATTAGCACCATTTAATCCTGATATAACTCCGTTCGTCTCAAAGCTTGTAATCGTCAGCCATAAAAAGAAGAAAGATGGAATAAGTTTAATCGGCATCGAACCTAAAAACAAAAAACCATTTTTAGTGAAGAACATTATCGAAGGAGAATATAGATTAACCGACGACGGAGTTTTAATCGGTAAGCAACTTGCAGAAAAACTTTTTGTAAAAGTTGGAGATAAAATTACAGTCTTCGCTTTAAGAAATGATGAGATACCATCACTGGAAAATTTGCCGAACATTGAAAAATTTGTTGTGACAGGAATTTTCGAAAGTGGAATGACTGAATATGATGACACTTATGCTTATACTTCGCTGACCACTGCTCAAAAGTTATTTGATATTGGAGATAACATAACTGGATATAACATTAAGCTGGGAGATATTTCTAAAATCGACAGCTTGACTATTTATCTTGGCAAAAGTTTAAGATACCCACATTCTGTTAGATCAGTTTATCAATTGCACAGAAATATTTTTACCTGGATTGAACTACAGAAAGAGCCAATTCCGATCGTATTAGCATTGATAATACTTGTTGCAGTTTTTAACATTGTCGGCACTTTGTTGATGATAGTTCTTGAAAAAACAAATGCAGTGGGTATTTTGAAAACACTTGGTTCAAAACGAAAACAAATCGTTTCTATTTTCCTGATTCATGGTGCAATATTGGGTATAGTCGGAATTGCATTTGGAAGTATTCTAGGATATTTACTGATGTTTATCCAGGATAAATTTAACATCATAACTCTTCCTTCATCTGTGTATTTTATGTCGAAAGTTCCGTTCCTAATTACTGCTGATACATTTATTAGTATTGCAATCATAACTTTCTTACTTTGTATTCTGGCATCGCTGATACCAAGTTACATTGCTTCAAGAATTAAACCTGTTAATGCCTTGAGGTTTAGCTGATGAATTTTGAAACCTTCATTGCGAAACGCTACTTAGTTTCCAAGCATAAGATTAATTTCATTACAATAATTTCATTTATATCTATTGCTGGAATTACTGTAGGTGTTGCAGCATTGATCGTGATTCTTTCTGTTTTCAATGGATTTGGAAGTCTCGTCACCAGTTATCTTATGAGCCTTGATCCGCACATCAGGATAACTGCAATTTCGAATGAAGGAGAAAAAGAAATAATGGAGTTGGAAGAAATATTAGATACTCAGAAAGAGATTGAATGGCTTATTCTCCTTTTATCGAAGGAAAAATCTTAGCATATAATAAAGGAATCACACAGGTATTAAATCTTAAAGGAATAACGGAAGAGTCTGTTAATAGTGTGTACTTACTTAATGATAATATAGTTGATGGCGAGGGTTTTAAAAGTCAAGGCACATCGAATATTGTTGTTGGTTTACAGCTTGCTGATAAACTTCAGGTGTTCACAGGAGATACATTACTATTAATTTCACCATCAAATATTGAACAAGCAATAACTCAAATGTCTTTACCTCTTTCAAGAAAAGTTGTAGTTGCCGGAATATTTAGTTCGAAGAACAATGAGTATGATGGAGGATACATTTTTTGTTCACTTAAAGATGCTCAGTATTTATTTGGCTATAAAAATAATTTTCAAGGGTACGATATCAAATTAGATAACATCGATAACTCTGATAAAATTAAAAAGATTTTACAAGCTCAAATTGATCAAAATAACTTTAGCGTTAATACCTGGTATGATTTTCATCAGGAACTCTATGCAGTTATGCAGGTTGAAAGATGGACTGCCTATATTATTCTCTCTTTAATAATTGCAGTAGCAACGTTTAACATCCTGGGCTCACTTTCGATGTCAGTGATTGAGAAAAAAAAGAGATATTGGTATTTTGAGCTCAATGGGAGTAACAGAAAAATCTGTTCTTAAAATATTTATGTTCGAAGGACTGCTTATTGGTATAATCGGAACATTTCTTGGAGTGATTATCGGATATCTAGTTTGTTACATTCAAATAAAATACAATATATATCCGCTTGATCCATCGCAGTATAAAATTGATTCATTACCAATTGAAATACGACTTTCAGATTTCTTTTTTATAAGTGGAGTTGCAATGCTGTTATCATTTCTGGCTTCGCTGTATCCCGCAAAAAGAGCAGCAAAAGTAAATCCGATTAGTGCAATTAAGTGGGAGTGAAGAAAAGTAGGCAATCTTCAGTATGCATTTGGCAAATAAATTAAACAATTAGATAATTAATATTAATGAATGAAATAATCTTAAAAGCAGAAAGTGTTTACAAATCTTTTCAGACTACTAAAAAAGTAAAGCTGGATGTACTAAAAGGTATATCGCTTGAAATAGAAAAAGAAAAAATTACTGTTATTGTTGGTGCATCTGGTGCTGGCAAAAGCACTCTTCTCCATCTATTAGGAGGATTGGATCGACCAGATTCTGGTGAAGTGTTTTATGATGCTGATGATATTTTCAAGCTCTCGGAGGACAGACTTGCTAAGTTTAGAAATAAAAATGTAGGATTTGTATTTCAATTCCATCACCTGCTGCCTGAATTTACTGCACTTGAAAACGTAATGATTCCACAAATGATTAATGGAACAAGTTTACCACAAGCAAAATCTAAAAGCGAAGAGCTGCTTAAAACTGTAGGACTTACTGAAAGATTGGATCATAAACCTGCAGAACTATCTGGTGGTGAGCAGCAGCGGGTAGCAGTCGCACGGGCATTAGCAAATAATCCTAAAATAATTTTTGCAGACGAACCGACCGGTAATCTTGATTCAGTAAACAGTGATGAGATACATAAGCTGATTCTTGATTTGAAAACAAATCTTGGAGTCACTTTTGTAATAGTTACTCACAATCAGAACCTGGTCAATTTAGCAGATCAGATCTATGAGATTAAAGATGGAAAGATAGCTTTGAAATAGTAATCTATTTCATCAATTACTTGCATCTGTTTCCAGATTAGATAAATATTCAAACATCAATCTCACTCCGAATCCAGTCATAAAAGTTTTATTGTAATTTGTCAAATCATTAGCAATTGCAGGACCGGCAATATCGATATGCGCCCAAGGAATTTTTTTATCAACAAAGTTCTCTAAAAACTTAGCAGCAGTGATGGCTCCACCCCATCTTCCTCCATCATTATTTACATCTGCGATTTTGCTTTCGTTTTCTTTATGGTACTCATCCCACATAGGCAAACGCCAGACTCTGTCATAAGTTTTCATACCAGCTTTATATAAATCATCAGCAAGCCTATCATTTTTAGTGAACAATCCTGCTACATTTAATCCAAGTGCTACAACACAAGCACCGGTTAAAGTAGCAAAATCAATTATCTCATCAGGCTTTTGTTTTGAAGCATAGTCCAGAGCATCAGCAAGAATCATTCTGCCTTCCGCATCTGTATGACCAACTTCAATTGTCTTTCCCGACGCGGTCTTTACTATATCGCTTGGTCTCATCGCTTCCCCATTTATCATGTTCTCGGCAGCAGGAATAACTCCTAAAACCTCTATTGGAAAATTTGCCTTAGCAACCGCAAGCATTGCCCCAGCAACAAGCGCTGCACCAGACATATCAGCTTTCATCTCCAGCATACCCTGCCAGGGTTTAATACAATAACCTCCTGTATCAAACGTCACTCCCTTTCCTACCAATGCAATTTTTCTTTTCAAATTAACTTTTGCTTTAGGTTTATATTCTATTACAATAAATCTTGGCTTAGCAATACTTCCTTGACCAACAGCAAGCAGCGCGCCCATATTTCGCTTTTTAATTTCTTTTTCATCAAATACAGTTACCTTCAAACCATAACTTGTTAATGTCTCTTTAATTCTATCCGCCAGTTCGAATGGTCTCAAAGATGATGGAGGCTCATTTTGAAGATCTTTTGTAAAAAATATTCCTTCGATAACTGCATTATTTTTTTTGATAGCTGACTTAAGCAGCATTTCATTTTTAGCATAAATCACCACTGAAAGATTTCGTGATTTCTCTTTTTCCTTTTTATACTTATCGAAGGTGTAGTTTCCGAGAGAGAGTCCTTCAAGAAATGATCGATAGTAGTATTCTTCATTATCAAATAATTTCTTAACTAGATCCATATCAGGAATCATAATATGCAGCGATTGAATTTCATCATCTTTAATTTCTTTGATTAGTCCGGCAAGATGATTCCGGAAATAATCGACTGTGAACTTTTCATCAGTCTTGAATTTATTCAAAACTATCTGTTCAGGTCTTCCTTTAACATTTGATATAATTATCTGTTTGTTCTTTTTGGCAAGAATATTCTTTTGATGAAACTCGGATAATTTTATTCTGAATTTCTTTTCAAATGCTGATAGATTATTCTTAATGTTTTTATCATCGGCAATGTAATAAACGGCAACTGAAAATGATTTGAATTCTAATTTTCCACCTGGTTTGTAACTCAATTTGAACATATTATCCTTTTAAATAATTATTATAAAAATCTTCTGCTTCATTTAATATTTTAGGAATCATACCTGTCATTTCAGTATCCCGAAATCGTGCTCCGGCAGCATTTATGTGACCTCCACCGCCAAATACTCCAGCCAATTTATTTGCGGGAATTTTTCCCTTTGACCTGAAGCTAACTTTGAATCCATTTTTCAGTTCTATAAAAAGCAATCCGAGTTTAACACCTTCGATAGATATAATAAAATTAACAAAGTTCTCAGTATCGCTTTCCAACGCGCTTAACTCATTAAAATCTTTTTGAGTTAATATCATATAACCGATTGAATTATCAGCAATTAACCTCAAAGAACTCAAACATTTTCCAAGTAGCTTAATCTTGCTAAGTTTACTCTCGTCATAGAGCTGATCATAGATACTAGTCGGGTCAATTCCTGTGTCTAAAAGTTCAGCAACCAACCTATGAAGTTCTGCTGTTGTTCTTTCAAAACGAAATGATCCTGTATCAGTCATAATAGCAGCATAAAGTGGAGCAGCAATCTCTTTCGTTATGTCTAACCATTGTGGTCCTTCTTACAAAGTCAAATAGAATATGACCTGTCGCAGCATAATCAGAATCAATGAATTGATAGTTTACAAAACTTTCAGGATCCTGATGATGGTCTATACAAATTTTCAGCTTCTTTGATTCTAAAAATGCATTACTCATACTGACCATTCTGTCAGATCTATTGAAATCCAATGCAACAAGAACATCATAGGAATCAAATAAAGTTTTATGCAACGTTTCATCGTACTTTTGAATCACATTATTTCTATCAAGAAATTTAAGATTGTATGGAGTTGCACTATGATTTACAATCACTGATTTTTTGCCAAGCATTTTTAATAACTCATAAAAAGCAATTTCAGAACCAATAGCATCAGCATCAGGATTAACGTGAGTTGTGATGAGAAAAGATTGGTTTGAGATAATTATATCAGCAAGTTTTTTGAAGTCTATCATTAATAATAAAAGGGGCTCTTTAATCAAGCCCCATCTTTTGAAAATAAAATATTTAACTATTTAACTAACTTCCCAGGTATTTGCACCGAACAATACTTTTTCCAGATCGCCTTTTCCTTTTTCTCAATTATTTTATTGATCTGTGTCCTTATACCTTCGTCATAAGTTTCTTTTAAATATTGTCTGAATACTCCGATAGGACTCGGAAGATCTGGTCTATCATCTAAATGTGCAAGTATCATTGCGTGAACCGGCGCGTCAGAAAATTCATCGTGAACCCAGAGATCATCCTTCGAATATTTTCCATTGGAAATATCGACAACAATCGGGTGAGCACCGTCCAGTTTTATTCCTTTATCCTGATTCTTGCCGAATACCATTGGTTTGCCATGCTCAAGAACGAGGACGTGATCATCTTTTGTATCTTTTTCAGTCAGGAGTTCAAATGCACCATCATTAAATATGTTGCAATTCTGGAATATCTCAAGTAAAGCAAAACCTTTATGCTGGCCTACCCTTCTTATCATTTCCTGCATGTGTTTTGGATTTCTATCAATTGAACGGGCCACAAATGTAGCATCTGAACCAAGAGCAAGTGATAATGGATTGAAAGGATAATCAACACTTCCGAATGGAGTTGTTTTAGTAACTTTACCTTTTTCGGATGTTGGTGAATACTGACCTTTAGTCAATCCGTAAATCCTATTGTTAAAAAGAAGAACTTTCAGATCAATATTTTTTCTGCAAGCATGAATAAAATGATTTCCACCAATACTTAAAAGATCACCATCACCGGTTGCAACCCATACTGATAAATCTGGATTAGCAACTTTAACACCTGTCGCTAAAATGGCAGCTCTTCCGTGTATTCCATGAAAACCATAAGTATTCATATAATATGGAAAACGACTTGAACATCCGATTCCAGACACCCAAACTATTTTTTCTTTATTAGTTTGAATTATGTCAGGAAAAGTTCTTTGCACCTGTGCAAGGATTGAATAATCTCCGCATCCAGGACACCAACGAACATCCTGATCACTTGTGAAATCTTTTGCAGTATATTTCTGAGAAACTACTTCCGGACTATTTGCCATTTCCACCTCCGAGTAAAGAATTAATCTTTTCTAAAATATCATTGACTTTAAGTGGTAAACCTCTTACAATATTCAATTGTTCAACAGGAATTAAAAACTCACTTCTTATTAAATGTGAAAGTTGACCAAGGTTTATTTCAGGAATTAAAATCGTCTTAAAATTCTTGAGAACCTGGCCTGTATTTTTCGGCATCGGATTTAAATATCTTAAATGGGCTTGAGATACTCTTAATCCTGATTTTCGTGCTTTATTAACTGCATCTTTTATTGAACCGTATGTACCACCCCATCCAAGTACTAATAAATCTCCTTTTTCATCCCCATCAACTTCAAGATCTGGTATATCATTGGCAATTCTTTTAACTTTCTCTGTTCTTAGCTTAACCATTTTATCGTGATTATCCGGATCATAATTTACTGTTCCATAAACGTCAGCTTTTTCAAGCCCGCCGATTCTGTGTTCTAAACCTGGTGTTCCCGGAATGGCCCATGGTCTAGCAAGATTGTCATCTCTTAGATAAGGGTAAAATTTTTCCGGATCAGTACGAAATTTTACGGAAATATCCGGAAGCTCATTTACATGCGGAATTCGCCAAGGCTCGGAGCCATTTCCCAGATAGCCGTCAGTAAGAAGAATTACAGGAGTCATATACTTTAATGCTATTCTTGATGCTTCTATTGCCATGTAAAAACAATCTCGAGGGGTTCTTGCTGCTAGAACGCAAACCGGAGCCTCTCCATTTCTACCAAACATAGCCTGTAAAAGATCTGCCTGCTCTGTCTTAGTAGGTAAACCAGTGCTTGGTCCTCCTCTCTGAACATTAACAATTACTATAGGCAGTTCAGTCATTACAGCCAATCCCATGGCTTCTAATTTTAATGAAAGCCCGGGTCCGCTCGTCGTTGTTAATGCAAGATGACCTGCAAACGATGCACCAATTGCAGCAGTAATTCCAGCAATCTCATCTTCAGCCTGAACTGTTTTTACTCCAAAGTTTTTGTATGAGCTTAAGTACTGTAAAATTTCTGAGGCTGGAGTTATTGGATATGAACCAAGAAATAGTGGAAGACCACTTTTAACAGATGCTGTGAGAAAACCAAGAGCAGTAGCTTCATTGCCTGAAATATTTCTATAAATACCTTTAGGAAGTTTAGCAGCTTCTACTTTATATCGAGTTGTAAAAACTTCTGTCATCTCCCCAAACTTATGACCGGCTTGAAGTGCTTTTGTATTAGCTTCCACATACTCCGGTTTATTTTTGAATTTATCTTTAATCCAGTCTTCTGTGTTTTTTAGAGGTCTGTCGTACAGCCAATACATTAAGCCGAGCGCAAAAAAGTTTTTACATCTTGCAACTTCCTTTGGACTTAATGGTAAACCTTCAAGAGCATTTGCTGTTAGTGAAGAAATTGGGACCTGATGTAATTCATAACCGCTCAAAGAATCATCTTCAAGAGGATTAGTTTCAATAATTTGCAAGTTTAAGATTCTTCTGATCAAATGCATCAGAATTTACAATTAGCACTCCACCACGCTTAAGTTCTTTCATATTTTTCCTTAATGCTGCAGGATTCATTGCAACAAGAACATCGGGAAGATCTCCTGGCGTATTTACATCCTCGCTTCCGAATGCAAGTTGAAAACCGCTTACTCCATAAATAGTTCCAGCAGGCGCTCTGATTTCTGCAGGATAATCAGGTAAAGTGTTTAAATCATTTCCGATAAAAGCAGTTGTATCGCTAAATTGGCTGCCTGTTAACTGCATTCCATCACCAGAATCACCGGCAAATCGCACAGTTACATTGGTTACAACCCTAAAATCTTTTTCTTTTACTTCTGACATCTTTTAAACTTCCCAAATATTTTTTTATATGATAATAAAGTTACTAAGTACTATCTGATTTATCAATGTAAATACAAATAAATGTTAGTTAACAACTGATATTGTTTTGTAGAATTCCTTAGCATTTACAAAGCCTGTAATCCTTTCTACTTCTTCACCTTTCGAATTCAAGATTAAAACAGTGGGAACTCCAACAATTTTAAATCTTTCTCTTAAAGATTCAACTTCAGGAGAGAGAGATTTGGTTAAGTCTGCTTTGTATGTTTCAAACTCTTTTGATAATGCTATCACATCAGGATCTGAAAAAGTTAATGCATCCAGTTCTTTGCAGGGTATACACCAGTCAGCGTAAAAATCAATTATCACTCCTCTGCCGGAAATTTCAGTCAATGCATCTTCGGTGAAAGGTTTCCATTCAACTGAATTTGTATCAGAAGGAATTAAAGCATACACGCCCATAGCCAAAATCAGAATTGAAAAAACAATTTTGAAGATTCTGAATCCCTTTATGTTGTTTGCAAGTTTTTCAAAGAATAAAAGATAGATGGCTGTTCCAATCATGAATACGGGCAGCACATATCCAGAAATTTCTTTTGGCAATAATGGAAGTAAAAAGTAAAGTGCCATTCCAATCAATATAAATCCAAAGATATGCTTAACTGCATCCATCCACTCACCTGCTCTTGGCAGATTTTTAATTTTACCGGAAAAGACTGCAAGGAAGAGATATGGAGTTCCGAGACCTACAGCAAGTACGAAGAAAAGTAAAAACCCAAAAAATGGATCCTGTTTAGTCGCAACATAAGTTACAAGTCCCAAAACAAATGGACCGATGCAAGGTGCTGCAACAATTCCCATTGTTAATCCCATGAAGAATGCACCAAATAAACCTGCCTTTGCACCACCAGCTTTATTTACAAGACTGTCGGGCAGCTTAAATTCATAAACACCGAACATACTTAAGGAAAGAGCTAACATTATTCCAACTATAATTAAAATGACAATAGGATTTTGAAGAAGAGCACCGAAGATTGCACCTGTAAGAGATGTTACAACACCAATTGCAGAATAGGTTACAGCAAGTCCAAGGATAAATAAAATCCCCATAAAGAAAAGCTTGGTTGTGCTGCCTTCACTTTGCCCCCCAAAGTATCCAACAGTTATAGGAATTAATGGATAAACACAGGGAGTAAGGTTGAGTGCTAACCCACCAAGGAAAACCAGCAGTAATCCAATTAACAATCCCTGACTTTCCAAAGCATTTGAAATAGGATCTGATTCTTCTTTCTCAGTAGCGGCGGTTTGTGTTAAGCTAAGATCAATATCTTTAAATATTTCATCATTAATTGTGTTCACCGGTGAAGTTTTATCTGCAACTTCAATGTTGATTGTGTCAGTAACAGCAGTTGGAGCCTGGCAGCTCATATCGTTGCAAGCCTGATATTCTAATTCAACGATCAATGAGTAAACACCGGGAACTGCATTTGAATCAACTTGGACTAATGCTCCAAAATAAACCTGTCCTTCCCAAACAGATAAAGGAGATTCGGAAAAAGAGAATTTAAAATCGTGAGGTTTTGGATAGGCAACTTTAGTTAGCTTAAAATTCTGATTTTCAAGTACCATTAATGAAGTTGGAATCAAATATTCATCGTAAGGTTTATCTGAATTGATATGCCACGTATCTGCTACATCAACTTTAACTGCTAATTTAAATTCAGTGCCAGGATATACTTTATCGAAAGATTGGTAAGTCTTTATTTTCACCAAATCTTTTTGGAGGCCGAATTGTGCGAAGGAATTCGCTACTAATAGTATGATTATGATTGTAATTAGCTTTATTTTGTTCATAAGCAGTATTGTTCATTGTGAAGATCGTGTTATTATTTCAACAGTATTTTAATTTTATAAATCTTGATTTGCCAAAGTATAATTATTGTGAATAAGTTGATGTATTGTTGAGGAATTCTGTGTGATGCTCATTTTCTTCAGGGAAACTTAAGCCAGGCTAAATCACCATAACCAACAACTACCTACTTCCAATTACCAAACTTCTATCATTTCTCCATCCCTGAACTATCGGATATCTTCTTCCATAACCAAAAGCTTTTCTTGAAACTCTCAAAGCCGGAGCAGCTTGTCTTCTCTTAAATTCATTTAAGTCTACCAATCTTAAAACTTTTTTTACAATCTCTTCATTTTTAATGATAGAATTTATTTCATCAAACTCTTTATTTTCTTCCAGATACATCTTAAGAATTTTATCCAGCAGCTCGTAAGGCGGAAGATCATCCTGGTCTGTCTGATTTGGACTTAGCTCAGCCGAAGGAGGTTTCAAAATTATTTCTTTCGGAATTATTTCTTTTTCCTGTTGATAAAATTCGCAATCCTATAAAGATCACTTTTATAAACATCAGCAATCACCGCAAGACTTCCGCTCATATCACCATAAAGAGTGCAGTAACCAACAGCCAAGTTCTGATTTATTTCCTGTGGTTAAAACTAAGTAGTTATCGTTATTTGAAAAAGCCATTAAGTAAACACCACGAATTCTAGCCTGTATGTTTTCTCCGGTTAATTTTCCAAGCTTTTGCTTAAACTTTGGAGTAAGCTGATTGATAGTTTCATCCACAACAGGTTGAATTGAAACATTATCAGATGAGATACCGAGATTCTTAATTAGTTTCTCCGAATCTGTAACACTTCCCTCACTGGAATATTTTGAAGGCATTAAAACAACGTGAATATTTTCTTTACCCAAAGCTTGCACTGCGATATATGTTACCATTGCAGAATCGAGACCTCCACTTAACCCAACAACTGCTTTTTTAAATTTCATTTTTTCAAAGTATTCTTTCACACCATAAATCAAAGAGGTAAGAACTTCTTCTTCAAATGATTTTTCAACTTCAACTTTTATCTCTTTATCTTTTTCAGTATCGAATAGAATAAAATCTTCTTCATAAGATTTTCCCAATTGAACAAGATTTCCATTTTTATCCAGGCACATACTTCCACCATCAAAAACTAAATCAGTCTGAACACCAACACAGCAGACATAAGCAAGAGGTATTTTATCTTGCTTGCAAAGAATTGAAAGCATTTCCAATCGTTCTTTTCTTTTTCCATAGGAATATGGACTTGCTGAGATATTGATCAGAACAGTTGCACCTTTTTTCTTCAATGTTTCAACGGGATCAACGTAATACCTTCTTTTATACCAATAGTCTGCATCGTTCCAGATATCTTCACAAACAGAAATCCCAAGCTTTTCACCTTTGAACTCGTGAACAAAAACATCCTTTGCTGGTTCAAAGTATCTCATCTCATCGAAGACATCATAATTCGGGATTAAAGATTTTGGCTGGATGAATTGAACTTTCCCTTTGTAACAAAGCACTGCAGAGTTGTGAATATTAGTACCAATTCTATCATTATCTTCAGTGATTGCTCCGAATAGTAAACCCACTTCACCAGTAATTTTAGCGAGTTCATTAATCTTTTTATTAACAGCTTTTCTGAATTCAGATTTTTCAACTAAATCGAGTGGAGGGTAACCAACAAGCGCAAGTTCAGGAAAGATTACAAGATCAGCTTTTGCTTTAATACCTTTCTCGTATCCCTTAATAATTTTGTCTTTATTATAATCTAAATTGCCGATAATCGGGTTTATCTGGCAGAGTGCAATCTTCATTTCAATAATTGATTTTATTACGAAATATACTACTACCTCTATACTCAGCAAAATCAAGAAAAAAGATGCATGATTGCATTAACGCATGGTTGCATGGTATTAAACGAACAATCAATCATTGAAGCCAACATGCATTCATGCAACCATCCATCCATGCATTCAGACTATTTTTCGCGATCCGTTAACCGACAAATCTCCTGTAATCACCGATACTTTCTTACCATACTTACCAAAAAGAGTGCAAATGAATAAAAATCTTATTTATTAGAACCAGCGATTTAAAATAATTAATAAATACAGGACGTTAGATAGTGAAGTTAAGATTGAAATTTTTTAATCAATGTTATCTCACGTCCTAAAGGAGGAAAAAATGGCAAAGAAACTATATCGTTCAACTTTAGATAAGATGATCGGCGGAGTTGCCGGTGGACTTGCAGAGTATTTTGATATTGACTCAACCCTTGTAAGAGTCTTATTCATCGTGGTAGTTTTTCTCGGAGGAGGAGGAATAATCGCTTATATAATTTTGTGGATTGTCGTTCCTCAAAAGCCGTATGAGTTACCGAAGAATCCATTTAGCCAACCCCCTTCAGAAGGAAGTGGTGGTTCAAATTTTTCAGGCGAACAAAACAAGTCTGATTCATTCAGCGTAAGCAATGGCGGAGTTGCAAGCTCAGTCTCGCAGACAAGTAGCAAACAAATATGGGTTGCAATTGTGCTAATGGTTATTGGCGGATTGCTTTTGCTGGATAATATTTTTCCACGTTTCGATTTTGACCACTACTGGCCTGTTATACTTATTGGAATTGGTATCGGACTTTTGTTAAAGGCAAAGAATTAAAAGGAGATTTTAAAATGAAACCATCACATATTTTCTGGGGTTTACTTTTTGTAGGACTAGGATTACTTGTCCTGATAAACAACTTCACAACAATTTTTATGGATTGGGCAACAATCTGGAAACTCTGGCCACTAACGATCGTTCTGATTGGATTGTCTATACTAGTTAAACACCAGTACGGGAAAAGTGTAATTGCAGGACTTGCAGCAATAGTTCTTGCACTAGCAATTTTTGCAAGCTTCAAAACAGCCACACATTTTATCAGCAATGACTTTCAAATAAATTTTGGAGATGATGCTGATTATGAATTTTCCACTTCAGAATTCACTGAGCAGTATGATTCTACTTTGCAGTTCGTAACTCTAAATTTTGAGGCAGGTGCGGGTGAATTTATTATTTCAGATACTACCAACAAATTGGTTACCGCAAAAACAGAAGGTCATAAAAATAATTACAAATTAACCAGGTTGGATACTGACAGCAGTTCAGTTATCGATTTTGATATGGGCGACAAAGCTATATTCAGGTTTGGGAAAGGATATAAAAATAAAGTTGATATAGCACTAAATAACAAACCTGTTTGGGATATGAACTTTAACGTCGGGGCAGCTTCAATGGATTTTGATTTAACTAAATTTAAACAAAAGAAGTAAGTGTCGATATGGGTGCTGCAGCAATAAATATAAAGTTCGGTGATTTATTCCCTGAAACAAAGCTGAGTGTTGACGCAGGTGCATCAGACATAAATATTTTTGTTCCGAAAGAATCCGGCTGCAAGATCATTACTGATGGCGCTCTATCTTCCAAACATTTCAGCGAATTTGAATAAGATTGATTCGGATAACTATGAAACAGAAAATTTTCGAGGAAGCTGCAAATAAAATTTATATTGATATTGATTGTGGCGTCTCTTCGATAAGTGTGGAGAGATATTAATCAACAAAAATTATTTTATCATTCATCAGAAAGTAAGATTTACGAAAACGATTATTTTATTTCTAACATTCTTTACAGGGATTTGTTTCACACAGCAAATTAGTGACCCGGATTTTAATCCTCCAATTGATAATCCTGCTTATCCGACTGGAGAAGGTTCAAAAATTTACATAGATGAAACTCACAATAATTTCCATACAATGGATGGAAGGTATAAACCATTTGCAGATCTTCTTACAAAGGATGGTTATATTATTAAACCACTGGAAGATACAATTGGAATAAATACACTTGAAGAGGTTGACATACTAGTTATCTCCAATCCATTGAACATAAGAAATACGCAAGACTGGACTCTACCAACGCCATCCGCATTCGCAGAAGATGAAATAAATAATATTGCTAACTGGGTAAAAGGTGGAGGTTCATTATTTCTGATTGCCGATCATATGCCTTTTCCAGGTGCAGCTGATGAACTTGCCGCAACTTTTGGTTTTGAGCTTAATAATGGATTTGCTTATGATACAGTTAATGGTGGCGGACGTGATTTATTTACATTAAAAGACCAAACATTGAGAGCAAGTTTTATCACTGAAGGAAGAAGTATCCAGGAGAAAGTCGATTCAATTTATTCTTTTACAGGTGAAGCTTTTCAGATTCCGGCTAATGCAACGCCGGTACTGGTACTTAACAGTAATTTCATTTCACTGATGCCCGACACAGCCTGGAATTTTAGCGATGATACTCCGCAGATTTCAGTTACAGGATGGTCGCAAGGTGCAGTTACAAAATTTGGAGAAGGAAGAATTGCCGTTTGGGGAGAAGCTGCGATGTTTTCCGCGCAAATCGCTGGAGAGAAAAAAATGAAAGTTGGTATGAACTCGCCGCAAGCGCAATATAACTATCAGTTACTTTTGAATATAATCCATTGGCTGGATCACCAGATTGAATAAATTATAGAAATTTTTATATTGTTCGCAAAATTGAATTACTCTTTCGCGTAATCAAACCTGACGAAGAGCAGAAGCAATAAATCTGATCCTCTTTACTTTTTGTTTTATTCCAGATGGATCCCACAAATGTTTTTCAAGCTTCACACAACCATTTTTATCAAACTCAATGCCTTCACTTCTTAAAAGTTCTTCCATCAAAGTTAGATCTCCGAAATGAATTTTACCTGTTAATGCACCATATCTGTTTACAACTCTGTGTGCAGGAATGTCTGATCCACATCCATTCAAAGCCCAGCCAACAGTTCTTGCTGAAGATTTAATTCCACAAGCTTCTGCGATGTGTCCGTATGTGGTTACTTTTCCGTAAGGGATTTTCTTCGCAACATCAAATACTTTGTTAAAGAAGTCCTTCCTTTTTTTATCCGCAGGTTTTTTCTTTTTCAGTTTATTATTCTTCATTTTTCGAGAAGTACAAAACAATACCCCAGATAAATAATATTTTCAGATAAAAGATTATCATTAACTTAAACTATGGCAAGCATAAAAAGAAGATTTATTTACATCATAATCTGGATAAAAGAGCTTTTCAAATTCTGTCCGTACCGAAAAGCTAACATTGATAAAGACCATCTATTCTTGACCTGCGGTCATCGCGGCTCACCGGTAAATGAGCCCGAGAATACTATTCCATCTTTAGAACGAGCTTTAAGGGAAGGCGCAAATGCTTTGGAAGTTGACATCTGTGTTACCAAAGATAAGGAAGTCATCCTCTGGCACGATTGGAATCCTAATGAGTTGGTTGCTATGATAAGAGAAAATGGATTGGAACCGGAGGTAAGATATAAGCCTGACTTCCCTGCCCCTTTCAGCGGTTTCAGAAATAAAACCAGTGAACTAACTTTATCAGTTTTCAGAGACCACTTTAATTATACAAAAAAAGGCGAGAGCGAACCTGTTGGTGCACATATCCCAACTTTCAGCGAGTTCATGCAATGGATTTCTGACAAAGAAAAAGTGAGGTATGTTTTTCTTGATATGAAAGTACCGGAGGATGAAAAGGAATTGGTGATAGTGATTCTTGATCAATTAGATTCTTTAGTTAGAGAGTACAGTCCGTCCTGTCAATTCATACTTGAAACTTTCAGTAAAGAAGTTTTGGATACAGCAAAAAGTAAATATCCAGATTTAACTTATTGCCTTGATGTTGAGATACCTCCGGGATTTATTTTCTTCCCAAGATTGTATAGTGGAACTAAAACTGCTATACAAAATAAAAATTTAGTTGGGACTTGGTATTACGTCCGAGTCAAATTACATTCGGGAACTGGATGACATACCGGCGAGTGATGCGTTATGATGTGAGAAAGAAAAAAGATATACAATAGAAAAAATCCTACTCAACAAATAAATTTTCTTATCGGTTGCACTATCAACAGTAAAAAAGAAATGGATTGCCTGATTAAAAAAGGAGTCAATGGTATTCAAACCGATTACCCAGAGAAAGTTAACTAATATTGTAAGACAGTATGGATTGAAGAGAGAATAGACGATTTAGTACTACACTTCTACACATCTTACTTTTAAAGTAGTATGAATCTTGATTATGGTATTAACTTTTACAGATTTATTAAAAGGTCTGCTTGAGTTGAAATTCTTAGTACCAGCAGAACCTCTACTTGACTGATATGAAAATCTTTAAATTAAAAAGGCAGCTCTCACGAACTGCCTCTCAACAAATTAATTAAAGTATATTACTGGACGTTTGGATTCATACCTGTAAAGACACCATCAGGATTATATTCCCAAACCCAGGCGTGGAGCAACCACAAACCAAATCCGGCATTGTTATCCCAAACATCATAGCTTCCTGTAAATCCTTCCGGCTGTGGTTCGGTATTTGGAATAGCATATTCTACAGCCACAAGTTGCATATGCCCACTTGCAGGATTAGGTGAATAAACAAGAATTTCAGGTTTGGTAATTTCAAAATTGCCATCGAGATAATTTGCATTCATATAGTGATGACCCATGTGAGGAACAACTACGTTGATATCAACATAGCCATCGGCGATTGCATTTTCAATATTATTATAACTTGCTGTTGCAATCTTCGCTTGTTGAAGTTCAGCCATTGTGACCGGTGGAAGATTATAGCGCTTCTCAAGTGATAGACCATCCCCACCAGAATTTAAATTTCCTTCAACCGGTGTAGCTTCGTGCTGGTTACATCCTGCAAAAAAGAGCGTGACAAACAGAAAAGGAACAAAGAAAAATGCACTAATTGATTTCATAGAGCCTCCGAGATTAGTTTATTGATGATTATTTATAGAAGTAAGGATCTCAGTACGCTCACTTCTATAATTTTGGTTACAGGTAGTCCGTTCTTTTGAGCTGATTTTCTAATTGCCTCTGGTGAAGGGGCATCATAAATGCAATATGTTTGTTTCTTATCCATTGTTACATAAGAATGAATCCATGTTACATTATCTTCAGCATTATTAGAAACGACAGCAAGACACATATCGCTTCCAATTTGATCGAGTGGTATGTTAAGTCCGTCTGGAAAAGTTCGTTCGACAAGGTAACGATGCAAAACGATTTTTTCATCATTTTCATTTTTATCCTGTGTATGTATGTCTTGAACAAACACAGAAACAAAAGCAAATGTGAACAGAACTAAAAAGATACTTTTCATTTTTTACCTCCTTGGATTATGATAATTGATTTATAAATAGAAATAAGGATCAAGAACACTTACTTCATGTAATCTTTTCAATGGGAAGATTATTTCTGCCTGCAGCTTTTCGAACTGCTTCAGGAGTTGGTGCATCATAAATGCAAAATGATTTTGTCTTATCATCACTTACATAAGAATGCACCCAGGTTACGTTATCTTCAGAATTATTATCTACGACACCGAGACATACTCTTTGTCCTTCCCTTGATACTGGAATCAGTAAACCATCTTTAAAAATTCTTTCAACTACATAGCGAGGCATGTTACCTCCGTTTTTTTTTGATTATAATTTCTGTTGTAAATATGGTGTGTAGAAAAAAGAAAGGAATCGGGAGTACTCCCTATTTTATGAAAAGCTATTCCCTATATTTTGTTAGTTCCATTTGCATGAATAAAAGCTGCAGCTTCTGTTCTGGAGTGAATATTCAGCTTGGAAAAAATAGCAGAAATATGATGGTCAACCGTTTTTGGTGAGATAAACAAGTTATTTGCGATATCTGAATTGCTTAATCCTTTGGATAAAAGTCTTAAGACTTGGACTTGTCTGCTGGTTAAACCTGCAATATTGTCCCTTGTTGATTGGCGTGGTCCTTTTGGAATATTACGAATTCCAGTTGCTCTCATCTTCTGTTTAATCAATTGAGAGGTTGCTGAAGCACCGAGCTTATCAAAAATTTCAATTGCTTTTTTTATTGCATCCTCATCCCCTTCTGAAAGTGCGAGTGCTTGTTCGTAAGGGCAATGTAATTCATCCCAAAGTTTAGCAGCCTCTCTCCATTTACCTTCAATTTGAAGCTTGAATGGTTTAGCAATTTTCTCGGGTGTTTTACTTAGAGCTCCGGCTTTCCATAACCAGTAAGCGATTTCACCAATCGCCCATGGATTATTAGATTTTTTTACTTTTGAAAGGGTAGAATTTAATTCCTCTGTTATATCTTCCAATTTATTATGCAGCCAAAAATATTCAGCTTTACCAGCCGAAATACTTACAATTTTTTCAAGTTCACCCATACGAATAGCAAGTGCAAAAGACTCATTAATAAGTTTCAACGCTCCAGGATCATTTCTTCTTGCTCTGATTACAGCAATAACATTAATAGGCATTACAGTATTTCCCGGTGGAACACTTTCTTTGTTCAAAACTAGATTCGCTAATTCAATGCTCTTATCCCAATCACCAAGAAATAATTTCGTCTTTGCGTAATGACCAGCCATACACAAACTGAATATATAAATGTCTTTCTCATTACCATATTCCAATCCCTTGGAAAAGTACTTCTCCGCTTCCCGAAGATTTTTTTGTTGTAAGTTCACTGAACCTAAATTGACATACGCTCTTGTTACATGCTCGTAATATTCATTTTGAAGTGAAATTTCAAGACTCCTCAATAAAGCATATTCACCTGATTTATCCTCAACTAACATTTTGGAATTGCCAATGTTATTCAATGCATGTGCTTCAATTTCCGCGTCATTTAGTTTTCGTGCCAGTTCGAGCGCTTTTTCCCCCCAAAGAATAGCGGTTTCAGTATCTTCTCTAATAGCATATGTCTGAGATTTATTACTGTAAGCCAAAGCAAGCTGTCTACTGATAGGAAGTTTCTCAAAAATTGCTATAGCTTTATTAAGGTATTCCTCACCTTTTTCGTCCTGACAATCATACCAAAGAATTCTTGACAACCTTCTATAAATTTCACCTTCACGTTCCGGGGAATGATATTTTTTAAGAATTTTTATTACATCCTCCGTAGCTTGAATTGCTTCTTGAATTTGTCCTGTTATAAAACATTCATACGATCTCCCTTCGAGAAAACTTAAATGTTCTTCCAAAGAAAGTTGCTCAGAAAACTTAAGAGCCGTCTGATAATGTTTTGCTGCCTGTTTATGTGCACCAAGTTTTGATGCTTGCTTCGCAGCTATTGGTGCGTACTTAATAATTACATCACTGTCACCGGATTTTGCAGCATGATGTATTATTCGTGCAAGTAGATGATCTTCATTTTTTTGTTCAAGCAGAATATTCAAAATATTTGAATTAAAATTAATTCTTTTTGATTCTGACAGTGATTCTTCCACAGCCATTCTTGCAAGTTCATGTCTGAATAAAATAGTATTTCCTTCACTCTTCAAAATACCGAATTCAATAGCTTCATCAATTAGACTAAAATCTTTAATAAGTTTTTGCGCCAGCCATTTTTCAACTTTACCAGGAATTACAGAAAATATTTCAACTGCATTACGCGAATCCGATGACAAACGCTTCAGCTTGGAGGCCATCAGTTCTTTTATGGTAGAAGGAGTTTCAATTTGATCATTTGTCAAAACTTCAGTTACCAGTAAAGGATTGCCATTTGTCTTTGCATAAAGATTTTCATCTTTCCTTCCATGACTTAAAGCAAGTGAATTGACAGCTCCTTTTGATAGCGGTGTAAGTTTTATTCGTTTATGATAATTTGAAGGAATGCTGCTCAAAGCCTGTTTTAATGGATGACCTGATGTTATTTCATCATCACGGTATGTGATAATTAATAGAGATTTACATTTACTTATTCTTCTAGCTAAAAAGTTTATGAGATCAAGTGTCGATTCATCTGCCCAATGAACATCCTCAATAACAATTATGTTCGGACCTGAAAGTTGAATTTCTTGGAGAAAAGTTGAGAAAATAGATGGACGCGGAGCGCCTGAATCTAACTGACTGACAATATGACTATTCAATTTACTAGCAATATCGTACAATGGTGCAAGCGGACGAAGTGCAAAAAGATCATCACAGGATCCCCAAAAAACTTCAGCATTACCTTCATTCTGTTGAGTAAAATGCTCAACAAGAGAAGTTTTTCCAATTCCAGCTTCACCAGTAATCGTAACTACAAATCCGGTTTCGGTTTTGACTTTTTCAAATAATCGACTCAATTCCAAAATGAAGTGATCTCTTTCTAAGAGTTTCATAATTGCTTGTGGTTAATAGTTAATGATAGGGCATAATTAACTATTTAATTTCTTATTTACAAGAGGAATTCTTGAGCAAGAAGTTCAAAATCCTTATTTTATTCGAAGATATCCAGCTAATAAAGATTGTTTAATTTCTGCTGAACTTCGATAGATAAGCTTTTATGAACCGATCAATATCTCCATCCATAACTTTCTGTACATCTGAAGTTTCTTCATCTGTCCTATGATCTTTGACCATATTGTAAGGATGAAAAACGTAAGATCGGATTTGACTTCCCCACTCAATCTTCATTTTATTTTTTTCAACTTCATCCAACTCTGCTTGCTGTTTTTCCACTTCAAGCTGATAGAGCTTGGACTTCAGCATTTTCATTGCGGTAGCTTTATTCTGTCCCTGTTACCGTTCTGCTTTGACAGGCAGCAACTGTGTTTGTAGGAATGTGTGTTATTCGAACAGCCGTTTTAACTTTATTTACGTTCTGACCTCCCTTTCCACCAGAACGGATAAGTATCAATTCTCAAATCTGGAGGATTAATTTCTATCTCGATCGTATCATCAATTTCTGGGATAACAAACACTGAAGCGAAAGAATGTATGTTCTTTTTCTTTTTTTCAATCGAATCGTGAAATACGCACAAGCCGGTGGACACCATTTTCAGCTTTCAAATATCCATAAGCAAATTCACCTGCAACTTCAACGGTTGCAACTTAATCCCAGCTCCATCACCATCGAGTATGTCAACAATATTCATTTGATATCCATTCTGTTCTCCCCAGCGAAAATACATTCGTAAAAGCATATCAGCCCAATCCTGTGCTTCAGTTCCTCCCGCGCCTGAATGAATAGTTAAAATACAATTTTTATCGTCATCTTTTCCACTTAAGCATATTTTTGAATTCGACATCTTCGATTGATGAGACTCATGAATCAAGTTCTTTCCTTACTTCATCATAGAAAGTTTCATCTTCTTCGTATTGCAGCCAGCTCGATCAATATCTTCTTACATCACTTAGCTTTTTTATCAACTGCTTTATAGAGAATTAATCCACTGTTCGAGAGATTTTATTTCTTGAACTACTTTTTGTGCAGCTACCTGGTCATTCCAGAAGGAAGGTTCACCGATTTAGTGCGCAGTTCATCAACTTTTAATGCCTTCTTATCAACGTCAAAGATACCCCCGGAGATTAGCAATTCTCTGCTGGTAGGTTTTAAGTTCTTTTAATTCTTCTTCGTACATAAATTTTTCTTTTATCTATAATAATGCTGAATTTATTTCAGCATCTTTAGCTTAGCTCACAAGCTAAATTTTAATCAGAGACCCTGTCCAAAGGACTCCATGTTGGACCCCCCCCCCCCCTGCCCCGGCCCCGGGGCATCTGTCCCGCGGTCCCCGCCGCTCCCACTGAGCCGAAACTAGTTCAGGGTAATTCTATTTCTAACCGTAGCAAAGCAGCAGCAAGAGTTTTTCCTTGTGCATCGTGTTTTAACGAAACAGTTCCACCTCCACCAAGAGTATTATGGAGAAGAAAATTTAACGCTCTGATATTAGGAAGCTCGAAGCGTTCAACTTTACCGTGACAGATACCTTCAAAATGCTTTTTGACTTTTTCAGCAGTTAAATGCTTCTGCTGATAAATCTCATATCCATTGTCCATCATGAGCAATGATACCAATGTTGGCAGCATCACCTTTATCACCGCTTCGACCGTGTGCGATTTTTCTTAATTGGATTTTCATTTTCACTCTCTTTATGCCGAACTCGTTTCGGCATCTTATAGTGTAGGCTCTATTTTGTTTATCAATATCTCCAGAGAACCCTGAAACCCCTTTCTCTTTTTTCTCAGTTCAGGGTAAATTATTTAAGCTCCAATATTTTCACTTTAGGGGTAACCAATTTCTTCGGTATTAAAGCCGGCCAGTACGCAACTACATCTTTTGGTTTCGGTCTTCCGCCAGCAAAGCCTGTAACACTCGGCGGACCAGTCAATATCAGTGGTGCAATTTCCTGTCCAAATCTGTTAACTGTGTGTCTATCTTTTGCTCGTACAGAAAACCGCAAAACAATTTCATTTATTTTATCTTCATCCAATTCAGGTGAAAGATTTTCGTGAGTTGCATTGTATCCAACGAACTCAGAACGTATCTCATCAAACTTAAGTCCCAAATTTTCAAGTCGTTTGCGAAGTATTCTGTCTGCTTTTCGTGCTTTTGTAAGTGCCTGCGGCCATGAATAAGTTAATGTTCCTGTTGCACTATAGCCGCTGCTATAGGAACAAGAAACCTTATAAAATTCAGTTTCCGGTTTTCCTTTTACATTATAAACTTTCACCCTGTCTTTTCCCACTTCCTCAAGTTTAATTGAAGTGAAATCAGCAACACAATCCGGAGTAATATATTCGGTCGGATCTCCGATTTCATAAACAAGCTGTTTCAGCAATTGTACCGAAGGTTACTATGCCTCCGGTGTTTTCGTGTTTTGTTATTATCACTTCACCATTTGGAAAAGCTTCAGCAATTGGGAAACCTATTTCAGCAAAGTTCTCAATCGATTCCCAGTCTCCTAAAAAATTTCCACCGGTAGATTGTGCTCCGCATTCTAAAATATGCCCAGCAACTGTTCCAGCTGCCATCAGATCATAATTTTTCATATCCCAACCAAACTCATAAATCATTGGTGCGAGAGTTAAGCCTGTATCAGTAACTCTTCCGGTAATTACAATGTCAGCACCACGTTTCAAGTGCTTCAACAATAGGAGCAGCACCAAAGTAAACATTTGCACTTAAGAGTTTATCTTTGACTATAGTAATCGGTTCACCGGTTTCCATATTCTTAAGGTCGCAGCCTTTTTGAATTATCTCATCCAAACAATCTTTAATATCGTCACCGAGAACAACTGCAACATCAAGCTTTCCAATATCGAGTTTCATTGCAACTTCAAGAATTGCATCTGCACAAGCGATAGGATTTACACCACCGCCATTCGTTATTACCTTTATTCCTTTTTTTGAAGTAATGGGAAGAATCTTTTTCATCAGATCTATTAAATCTGTTGCGTAACCTAAGTTGGGATTTCTATTCTTCTGCTTCTGAAGGATGGACATCGTCACTTCAGCAAGGTAATCCATAACGAGATAATCTATATCTCCTTTTGTTACCTGGTGATATGGTGCATCAATTAAATCTCCCCAAAAGCCTTGACCTGATGCTATTCTTATTTTACTCTTCATTTAATTTATTCTATTTTTTTCCCTTTTTTTTTCCCCCCCCCCCCCCCCCACTCTTTATGCTGAATTTATTTCAGCATCTTTAATTGTTTGCTATAATTTAATTAATGAGATCGCTAAAGACCCTGAAATAAATTCAGGGTAAATTCTCTTAAAAAGATATTCTCTGAATTTTATTAATGAATAGAAAAATATCACTTAAGCAATTTAATAAATTCTTCAGTTGTTAAACCGGCATCGGAAAGAATAGTTCGTAACGTTCCTTTGGCAATTTCTTTATGATTTGGAATTGTAAGCGGAATTTTATTCGGATGTCGTAAATGAATATGACTTCCTTTTTGGTCACGAACGTAGTAACCAATTTTTTGCAGCACCTTAATAACCTGTTTACCTGAAACAACAGGAAACTTAGTCATACTGCTACGGAGAGAGTTACTTCTTTTTTGTTCTTCCTCTTAGGTTGAAATGGTATTCCATCCTCTGCGAGTGTCTTTATATGCAATTCAATGGCCTCCTTCATATTTTTTAGAGCATGTTGTTCTGTTTTACCCTGAGATATACAGCCAGGCAATGATGGACACGTAGCTACAATCCATCCGTCTTCATCTTTTTCCAAAACAATTTTAAAGTTTACCATTCTTACTCCTTCGATTTTTATCTAATCAAAAAATAAAATATAAGTCACTTGAAAACAATAGTTAAAGAATCTTAAAGTATGACTTTGACATTATAAAAATGTAATGGAGAAACTAAAATTTGATAAGTAATTTATTAAGAAATACGATAAGGAAAAATTGATAGGTTGTAGCACAGATTATTAATCTGTGCTACATGAAATAAATTAAATTAGTATTGCCTTGTACCCATAACAATGAAGACCAGATTTTCCCTCATCCTGAATTTTCCTGAAAACTAATTTTACTTTCTGTCCAATCTTCAGTTGGTCGAAGTTTACATCAGCAATTTGTGTGGTTAATTTTACCCCATCATTCAACTCAACTATTCCAACTGCAAAAGGAGTTGTTCCAAAAAATTTATCGGATGCAACTCTGATTATAGTAAAAGTGAGAAGCTTTCCTTCATCATTAAGTCTAACTATTTCAAAATCAGACTTCTTGCATTCCGGACAAACAAGTCTTGGTGGAAAACTTACGTTGCCACAGCTTTTGCACTTCCCTGCTTCTAAACGGTAACGCTGTGGAATTTCTCTGTGATATCTTGGACTAATCATTTTGCCTCCAATATATTTATTACACAACTTGCACCGGAACCACCCATATTCTGAGCAAGTCCGATGTGCGCATTTTTAACCTGACGCTTTCCAGCTTGTCCGGTTAGCTGTTCGTATAGTTCAATTATTTGTGCAATGCCTGTTGCACCAACAGGATGACCTTTGGATTTTAAACCGCCGCTTGTGTTTAAAGGAGTTTTGCCATCAATTGCTGTTCTTCCTTCTTCTGCTGCAGGACCACCGCATCCTTTTTCACAGAATCCGAAATCTTCATAAACAACTGCTTCTGCAATTGTAAAGCAATCGTGCACTTCAGCAAAGTTGATATCTTTTGGAGTAACTCCTGCCATCTTGTACGCTTTTTGTGCTGCCGTTACAACTGAGTTTAATGTTGTTAAACTTTTTCTTGAGTGTAATGCAATTGTATCCGATGCCTGAGCTGTTCCTTTAACTTTGATGATTGTATCTGTGAACTTCTTTGCAATATCCATCGAACAAAGAATTACTGCTGCACCGCCATCACTAACAGGTGAACAATCTAATAATCTTAATGGATCAGCAACTATAGTTGAGTTCATCACTTGCTCAAGTGTTACCGGAGATCTGAATTGTGCATTAGGATTGTTTGCACCGTTGCGATGATTCTTAACTGCAATTGCAGCAAGCTGTTCTCTTGTAGTTTTGTACTGATTCATATGAGCATTTGCAATCATTGCATACAAACCGGGAAAAGTAACTCCCTGATAAACTTCATATTCCTGATCTGCTGCGGTTGCAAGTGCATCTGTTACATCTGCACCGTCGGTCATCTTTTCAACTCCGCCAGCAAGAACAATATCGCTTGCACCGGAAGCAACTTCAAAATATGCAGCACGAAATGCTGCACCACCTGATGCGCAAGCTGATTCAACCCGTGTCGATGGGATTGGTGTTTGACCAAGATAATCTGCAAGAACAGCACCGAGATGTTCCTGACCCACAAACAATCCGCTGCTCATTGATCCAACATACATTGAATCGATATGATCAACTCCAGCATTCTTGATTGCTTTTGCTGCAGCTTCAACAAAAATATCTTTGATGGATTTGCCCCACAGCTCACCGAACTGTGTCATCCCTATTCCTATTACTGCTACTTCTCTCATAAAGTTTTTTCCTTTTTATTTTAGTCAATAGTATATTTGAGTAGCATCGAACTCTCTCGTATCTTCTTAAAAGAGAGAGAATTATTTTGATTAAAAATATATTTTGACCTTCTGTCAGCATACAAATTATAAGTTATCTCTCCAAAGTCTTCTCTTCTTAAGAGAAGGATCGTTAGACTCCGACAAGCATCATACCTAACTTATGACTTTATTCTACTCATTCAAAATTATTTTACCACGATACTTGGCATACTGCCCGTAATCGAGATAGATTTTATCTTTATCAAGCTGATCTCTCAACTTAGGTGCTTTGTTCTGCACATCTTTTATTTTATCTGTTACACGATAAACAAATCCATCACTTCCTGCACCAGAACCAAATGAAACCATAAAAATCAAATCACCGGGTGAAGCAACATCAAGTATTGCTGCTAATCCTGTTGGCGAGGAACCTGAGTAAGTATTTCCCATCCACGGAACTATCCAGCCAACTTCCATTTGCTCTTTTGTAAATCCTAATTGCTTTGCTGCCATCTGCGGAAATTTTCCATTAGGCATATGGAAGACAGAATATTTAAAATCTGAAGGTTTCATTTTTGATTTTTCAAGAAGTGCTTTACCAGCACTTACAAGATGTTTGAAGTAAGCCGGTTCACCTGTAAACCTTGCGGCGTGCCTTGGATAAAATTCGTGTTCTCTTCTCCAGAAATCAGGCGTGTCGGAAGTATAAGAATTTGTGAATAATATTTCAGCGACAACATTCTCAGCTCCCATAATAAAAGCTGCGCCGCCTGCTGATGCGGAATATTCAAGTGCATCACCCGGTGCACCTTGCGAAGTATCAGCACCAATTCCCATTGCATATTTCATCTCGCCAGCTTTAACAAGACTATAAGCAACATACATCGCTTCAGTTCCGGCTTTGCACGCAAACTCATAGCTCGCAACATGAACGTGGGGTCCGATTCCCAATGCATCAATCAGAATTGTTGCACTTGGTTTTACTGCGTACGGGTGTGATTCTGATCCAATATAAACAGCACCAATATCCTGTGGATTAATTCCTGCTCTCTTTAAAGCATTTCTTGCGGCTTCAACAGAAATTGTAATTGTGTCTTCATCAAGACCAGGTACAGTTTTTTCGAACAATTGAAGTCCACGTTTTAATGCTTCAGGATCAGCTCCCCATTCTTTGGCGATGCTTTCTACTTTGATGCGGTATCTTGGAAGGTATGAACCGTATCCTACTATTCCGACCATTGAATCCTCCATATTTTTTGGGATGATTGGTTCTATTAGTTAGATAAGTTACTGTGCGAATATATTGAAATATGTACTTTAAGCCAACTGGGGTTGGTGAGGTATATGGGCATATGGTATAGGGATATTTGGTATAAGGGAGATAAGTTTAGTTAACATTTTGGAATATCATAAGTCTAAATCTCAAATAACAAAAAACAAATCACAGATAAAATTCAATCACCAAATATTAAAGTCTCAAACAAAAGTGTAAGTGGTTTTGAATTTAGAATTTGGTAATTGGTAATTATTTGTTTTTTGAAATTTGTTTTTTGGTGCTTTAAACCAATGTGGTTTACTTTGTAGTGTATGTCATTGCAAGGTAAAAATCTTATACCTCTATACCATATAACTTACACCTGAGATCTTGATATCTTTTCAGCGATAATATCGAGATCATCAGGATTTCTTAACATCAAACCAATGTATGCGTTCATCCTTCCTGAACCAGGTCATTTGTCTTTTTGCATAATGGCGCGTATTTCTTTTAATTAATTCAATTGCTCTTTCAAGAGATATTAATTCACCATCACAGATATTGTATGATCTCTTTATATCCAACAGTGTTAAGAGAATTCAAATTTTTATTATATCCTTTGCTTAAAATACTTTTTACTTCTTCAACAAAACCATTTTCAATCATTTCGTCAACTCGTTTATCAATATTTTCGTAAAGAAGGTTTCTTTCCCAGTTCAAACCAAATTGTCTGAATAAGTATTTTTTTTCTTTTTCAGTTGATTGCTTTTGATGATGCTTCCAAATGGGTTCTCCACTTGTATGAAATACTTCAAGAGCACGCATAACTCTTTTCCAGTTTTGCGGAAGCATTTTCTCAGCACTTAAAGGATCAACTTTTTTTAATTCTTCATAAAGAAAATCATTTCCAAGTTCTTTTCTTTTTTGAAGAAGCTGTTTTCTATATTCATCATCATTATCAGCCGTATCGAAAATTCCATCAATCAAAGCTTTGATATAGAGACCGCTTCCACCAACAATAATTGGAGTTTTATTTTTTTCGAATATTTCTTTTATAATTTTTTCAGCATCCTTCTCAAACATACTAGCATCATAATTTTCGGATGGATCAAGAATATCAATTAAATGATGAGGAACTTTTTCAAGTTCATTTTTGTGAGGCTTTGCAGTTCCAATGTCAAGGAATTTATAAATCTGCCGACTGTCAGCAGAAATTATTTCAGAAGGTATAAACTGTGAAAGTTTTAGACTTAGATTTGTTTTCCCGGAACAGGTAGGTCCGACTATAACAATTACTTTTCCTTCATTTCGACTACCAATATCTCCGCCAAAGGCGGATTTCACTTCGCTCAACATCTTCCTTCTTCCATCAAACATAATCCATCAACTCCGCCAGAGGCGGATTTCGCCCTGCCTACCGGACAGGCAGGTTCGCTCAACATCTTCCATAATAATTACTCTTTCCAACCTTCTCTACCAATCAAAGGAACAAATGCAAATTGTGGAATGTCTTCAATCTCAAATTCTTCCGGTGCTGTTTTAGTTAGAACCTTTAACGTTTGTGAGCTCATATTTCCAACTGGTATTACCATTCTTCCATTAATTGCTAATTGCTTTTTTAATGTTTCAGGGATACCGGGTGAACCTGCCGTAACAATTATTTTTTCGAATGGTGCATAAGTCTCCCAGCCCAGAGTTCCATCACCGCATTTACAGTGGACTCTTATTCCAAGCTTCTCAAACCTTTTTAAAACTTCATTATAAACATCCATGTGTCTTTCGATGCTATAAACTTTTGCACCCATTTGATAAAGCAGAGCTGCCTGGTAACCTGATCCAGTTCCAATCTCGAGAACTTTATCACCTTTTTTAATTTGTAAAGCTTCAGTCATTATTGCAATCGTAAAGGGCTGAGATATAGTCTGACCATAACCAATTGGCAGAGCAATATCTTTATATGCGTTTGGTTTCATTATGGCAGAAACAAATTTCTCACGTTCAACTTTTGTCATTGCCTGCAAGAACAGTTCATCTGCAATTCCTTTCAGGCGTAAACTCTCAACCAGTTCATATCTTTGTTGTTTATACATATTCTAATATTTTTAACCATTATTCAATAAAACAATATTTAATGTATCAAAAAGTAAAAAATAAAATAACTACTCTATTGAAAATATTTTTTATTAATAGTTGATTTTTTCAAGAATTTTCTTAATATAGGGTAAGAATTTTATGAAAATTCATATCTCTTTATCAGGGTTAGCTATTTTGGTTGAATTTTATTCATCTTTCAAGAGGGTTTGTTAGTCAAAAATGAAATCAAAAAATCTAAATTAATTTTTTCTCCTCGGGTTCAAAAACTTCTAATTTAGTTTTCTATTTCTTAATTAACTTCATTCATCAATTAAATAATGGAGGTTTCTACGTATCAAGAAGACAATTACTCTTACTTTTCTTTCTTGTTCATGTTGGTTTAGACTTTAGCTCTTGCTCAAGGATCCTGCGGAAGATTTAGCACCTAAATCTTCAATTGAGCCAGCTATTATAGCCATGGTCCACCTTCTTATGGGAAGCACCCGGCGCTGTTTTGTTTGATAATGGTCCATTGGGAAATCCCAGGAGGCGGGTCTTGGTGGTGCTGACAGAAAGCCTATATTGAATCAGCACTTAGGGCACACACTTTATGGATGGGGAACATCAGATATTGAACAATAATACAATGGCTGATGACTTCACAATTCCTGCTGGTGAAACTTGGCAGATTGATCAGGTGATGACATTCGCCTATCAAACAGGTTCCACAACTACATCTACAATTAATGATGTTAGAATACAAATTTGGAATGGCAACCCAATGTCAGGCGGCACAGTTATTTGGGGTGGACTTGACAACTAACCTTTTTGTTTCCTCTATTTGTGGAGCAATATTTTGAGCAGAACGACTGACACTGCACCAACCAGCTTCCGATAGGCCAATAATGGTAACAACATCCAACAATAGGTATTTCCCTAAAGAGAAGGTACCTACTGGATTGAATGGCAGTCTAGGCGGAACTTACTTAGCTTTCCGGAAACCTTGGTGCCCACCGGTAACATATACTAGGAAAGCTGTTACAGGTGATGCATTGCAAGGTCTCCTGCTGGAGTGTTTTCACCTGACAAATTAAAAATGGGAGACTTCACCAAATGGTGCTCCATTTATTCTGTCTGGAACATCTGGTGTCGGCGGCGGAAATATATTCTTCGAAGACTTCGAGGGTTTCATAGCTGGCCAGCAAGTTGCTTGTCAGGATCCAGTAAACTGGACAACCTGGAGCCAATTACCATGCAGTCCTGAAGATGCTACCATTTCTACAAACTTTGCTCACAGTGGAGCAAATTCATTTGTTATTGTTCCTGCAAATGATTTCGTAAAACCTCTTGGCGACAAAACAACAGGTAAATGGTGGATCAGCTTCTGGGTATATATGCCAGCAACCAAAGGCGGATACTTTCAATACACTGAATACATTCCCCGCAAGCGCAACTGGCGATTGGGGAATGGAAGTTTACTTTGATGTTGGTGGTGGTGGAAGATTACTTAACGGTGCTACACCTAATCCTACATTTACTTGGACTCCAGCAACCTGGCAGTATTGTGAAGTTGTAATAGATCTCGATTTAGATCAAGCTGAATTCTTGTTCAATGGAAGTCAGGTTGGTACAACCTGGTCATGGTCAAGAAATAACACAATTCAGAAACGTATAGCTGCAAATGATTTCTTTGGTCCTCTTCAAACGACTGCTGATGAATGTTACTATGATGATTACTGGTTTGCAGATGAACCATGGGTTATTCCAGTTGAGTTAACATCATTCACAGCAAACGTTAATACTCTCGGTCAGGTAGTTCTTAATTGGGAAACCGCAACCGAAGTTAACAACCAGGGTTTTGAAATTGAAAGAAGAACAGAAACTTCTGAATACAGAACCGTTGGTTTTGTTGAAGGTTATGGAACAACTACAGAACCAAGAAGCTATATCTACACAGATGTAACTGCTGAAAACGGAATCAACTACTACAGACTAAAACAAGTTGACTTCAATGGAACATATGAATATTCAAGTGAGATTGAAGTTGATGTAAATGGTCCGTTAACATTTGACTTAGCACAGAACTATCCGAACCCATTCAACCCATCAACAAGCATTAAATACAGCGTACCTGAATCTGGTAATATCAGACTCTCTGTATTCAACATTGTTGGTGAAGAAGTTGCAGTTTTAGCAGAAGGTTTCAGCCAGGCTGGTTTTTATGAAGTAACATTCGATGCTTCAAATCTTTCAACCGGTGTATACCTCTATAAATTGCAATCAGCAAATTCAGTTCAGACAAAGAAGATGATGTTACTCAAGTAATTTCATTTATCCTTTGTGATATTAGAGTCCGGCAACCGCCGGACTCTTTTTTTTGAACTGAATTTCATTTGATTCGAAGGATTACCAATATTATATTTGTTGCCCGAAATAAAGTTCTTAGTTATTTTGATTTTATGCGGGAATAGCTCAGTTGGTAGAGCGCAACCTTGCCAAGGTTGATGTCGCGGGTTCGAGTCCCGTTTCCCGCTCAGGAGCCCATCCCAACCCTTCCCAAAGGGAAGGGCTTTTTTATTCCTCCCCTTCGGGGAGGTTAAGTGGGGCAATGGCGGCGTTGCCAAGTGGTCCAAGGCGAAGGTCTGCAAAACCTTTATTCGTCAGTTCGAATCTGACCGCCGCCTCAAATTATTATTTAATAAGTTAAATAACCAAATGCCCTAAGGCGAAGGTCTGCAACCCCGAAATATTTATTTCGGGGCGAATCTGACCGCCGCCTCTCATTTCATATTTATTTATCTTCTAAAAATTCTTCCTGAAATTCATTAAATTTATTCAGTTAATCATTGAATTTTTATGGAATATCTGATCAGTTCAACAATTGGTTATTTGCTTGGCTCTTTTCCTTCAGCTTATATCTTACTGAAAATGACAAAAGGCACTGATATAACTAAAGAAGGCTCAGGTAATGTTGGTGCAATGAATTCTTTTGAGGTATCTAACTCAAAGATGATTGGTATCTCAGTTTTTCTGCTTGATTTCTTAAAAGGTATTGCTAGTGTTCTCATTCCAAAGTTCATCTTTCCTGATGAATTCATTTACCCGGCAATATCATTATTATTTGCTGTCTTCAGTCATTGTTATAATCCGTGGCTAAATTTTAAAGGAGGACGAGGCCTTTCAACAGCAGCAGGTGGAGCAGCTTTTTTATTTCCTTTCCTGTTAGGAGTATGGGCTGTTCTCTGGGCAATAGTTTATGTAATGCGAAAGAATATCATTTTAGCTAATATTAGCTCGACCGTTCTTTCTTTATTCGTGGTTTTTGGAACTTCTGATATTGCAGTGAAGTATGCATTCCCGCAGCCAGTCAATTCAGGTCTATTATTGCTAGTTAGCAGTGCCGTTTTAATAATTATATTTATTAAGCATATAGAACCATTAAAAGAATTAATATTTGAACTAAAAAATAATTGGAAGCTCAAAAAATGATCAGACAAAAATATTTGATTACTATCGGTTTGATGATCGCACTTCTTATAGCGGCAATATATATTAGCGCTAAGTTAAATCTTATCAGTGTTTCGGGAATCTCTGAAAAAGATCCAAACATAGTCCTTGCTCAATTTCAAAATCAAAAAGATAAAAATAATGATGAGATTACCAACTCACGAAGGAATATAATAACCGAGACAGTGAAAAATGTTAGTCCTTCAATAGTAGGTATTAATGTTATTGAAATAAGAGAATATAAAGATCCCTTCTTTTCTATGTTTGACGACCCCTTCTTCCAAAGATTTTTTGGAAACCGAGGAACATACAATCGCGAAGTAAAAGGATTAGGTTCCGGCTATATCATCTCTTCAGATGGCTACATTGTAACAAATGATCACGTTGCAGGTAATGCCACAAAAATTACAGTTACTCTAACTGATGGTCGTTCTTTTGACGCCAAAGTAATTGGAAGTGACAACGCAAGTGACATTTGTCTTATTAAAATTGATGGCGAAGATTTGCCATATGTTTCTCTCGGAAATTCGGATGATATCATTATTGGTGAGTGGGTTATTGCACTCGGTAATCCATTTGGTCTCTTTGAACTCAATGACAAGCCAACCGTGACTGTAGGTGTAGTCAGTGCTACCGGAATGAACCTTGACGCAATTAACAACCGTTATTATTTAAATATGATTCAAACAGATGCTTCAATCAACGGTGGCAACAGCGGCGGACCTTTGGTCAACAGCGAAGGTGAAGTTATCGGGATGAACACACTTATCTTTACTTCAGGAGGTAATACTGGAAATATCGGGCTTGGCTTTGCAATTCCAATAAACAAAGTCAGAAGGATTGTTGAGGAACTAAAAGAAAAAGGAAGCATTGACAGAAATTTTGAAATCGGGATGAGAATTCAAACCATTGATGAAGGGATTGCAAAATATTATCATCTGCAAAGTGCTAAAGGAGTGATCGTTACAAAAATTTATCCCAACACTCCTGCTGAGCGAGGTGGAATTGAAGTTGGCGATATTATTGTTGAAGTAGAAGGCTTCAAGATTAATAATGAGAATTCGATATTCAGCGTCTTCCACGAATTCAGAACAGGACAGACAGTTACAATAAAAATTATCAGAGATGAAAAAGAATTAACCAAACAAATGAAACTGGTGAAGGGATGATTAGCCGTTACACATTACCCGAAATGGGAAAAATCTGGGAAGACGAATTTAAATTCGCTACCTGGCTGAAGATTGAAATACTTGCTTGTGAAGCCAGAAGAGAAATGGGAGAAGTTCCTGCTGAAGATTTAAAGACCATAAAAGAAAAAGCTGCATTCGATGTAAAAAGAATTCTTGAAATTGAAGAAACAACAAAACACGATGTTATAGCTTTTCTCACCAACGTTGCCGAATATGTTGGCCCTGCTTCAAGGCATATTCATTATGGAATGACATCATCTGATATTTTAGACACTACCCTCGCCTACCAGATGAAATCGGCTGGTGAACTCCTAATGAAACAAATGATTGAGTTAAAGGAAGCATTAAAAGCACGAGCCATTGAACATAAAAACACAGTCTGCATCGGAAGGTCTCACGGCATACATGCAGAACCAACCACTATGGGACTCAAGTTTGCTCTTTGGTATGAAGAAACAAAGAGAAATATCAAACGGCTTCAGAGTGCAATTGAAACAATTAGTGTTGGACAGATATCTGGCGCAGTCGGAACTTTTGAACATCTTTCTCCAAAAGTTGAAGAGTATGTCTGCAAGAAAATGGATCTAAAACCAGCAAGTGTTTCCACACAAGTCATCCAGAGAGACAGACATGCTGAGTTCATGAATACTCTTGCTGTAATCGGCGCAACGCTTGAAAAAATTTCCATTGAGATAAGACATCTTCAAAGAACTGAAGTGCTGGAAGCTGAAGAATATTTCTCAAAAGGACAAAAAGGTTCTTCAGCAATGCCGCATAAAAGAAATCCTGTTATCAGTGAAAGGATTACAGGACTTGCAAGAGTATTACGAGCTAATGCAGTTGCTGCTCTTGAAAATGTTGCCCTCTGGCATGAACGTGATATTTCTCATTCATCCGTTGAAAGAATTATTATTCCTGATAGCTGTATCGCTTTGAATTACATGCTAGATCTGATGATAAAATTAGTAAAGAACCTTTTAATCTATCCCGAAAATATGTTGAAGAATCTGAACCTCACCCGGGGATTAGTTTTTTCCCAGACTGTGTTATTGAAGCTTATTGATAAAGGAGTATCGAGAGAAGATGCTTACCGAATTGTTCAAAACTCAGCGATGGATGTCTGGGCAAATAAGGATAAATTTCTTAAAGATGAGTTATTAAAATCAAAGGAAGTGATGAGTTACGTTAGTCAAAAAGAGCTTGAAGAGATTTTTAATACTGATAAAATTCTTAAGAATGTCGATTACATCTTTCAGCGAAGTATTTATTCGGAAGATTAATTTGCACCCGATTTCAATCTGAATTGATCAATTACAATAAAATCTACACATCAATTTTGCATTGATAATTAAGTTTCCCATTCGTAATTAACAGAAAGCCAATGCTAAAATAATTTATGAACAAAAAACTGATAAATATTATGAAAGCCATACCAATAATTTTGTTGATTATTTTCACTGCAAATTTTTTCCTTGCAGATTCTAAAAATAATTCGAGTGAGGAAGAATTTTATTCCGATACACTCAGGACAATTGAACCGAAAAATCATTTCACGCTTGAGAACCAGCTTGTAACAACAATGCTGTCACGTTATCATTTTAAGGAGTTTAACCTGGACGACTCTCTATCTTCATTAATGTTTGACAAATATCTAAAGACCCTGGATTTCAGCAAAGTGTATTTCTATGAATCTGATATCAGTGCACTTGAAAAAGAAAGATATTCTTTTGATGACTACATTTTGGCCGGGGATATTGAACCCTTCTTTGATATCTTCAATCTTTATGAACAAAGAATGTCAGAGCGAATGGAATATGTTGATACAATTCTCGCCAGAGGTTTTGACTTCACAATTAATGACTCAGCCGAAGTAAACCGGGATAATTCAACATGGGCAGCTTCTCTTGAGGAGATGAATAAGTTGTGGGAAGGAAGAATAAAGAATGATGCACTGAATTTGTATTTAGCTGGCAGGGATGAGGAAGAGATTAAAACCAATCTGAAAAAAAGATATGATAATTTCAGCCGTGCTTTATACCAATACAACAGCGATGATGTGTTTCAGTTAGCTATGGATTCTTATACAAGTTCTGTTGATCCGCATACAAACTATTTATCGCCTGCAACATCAGAAAATTTTAAAATCGATATGAGCCTATCTCTTGAAGGTATCGGCGCAAGATTGATGAGCGAAGATGGTTATACTAAAGTTGTTGAAGTTATTCCCGGTGGACCTGTTTTTAAATCAAAAGAAATAGTCGTCGATGATAGAATTATCGCAGTTGCCCAGGGAGAGGATGGAGAATTTGTTGACGTTATCGGATGGAGAATTACAGATGTTGTTAAATTAATTCGCGGGCCGAAAGAAACAACTGTTCGCTTGCAAATACTAAAAGCAAAAGACGGTGTAACTGCAAAACCCGAAGAAATTAGTCTCGTAAGAGAAAAAGTAAAACTTGAAGACCAGGCAGCAAAGAAAAAAATAGTTGAGATAAATAATAACGGACTCGCTTACAGGATAGGTGTCATAACCATCCCAAATTTTTATACGGATTTTGAAGGGAATCGAAATGGAGATAACAGTGGCAAAAGTACGGTAATTGATGTTAAAAGACTTTTGGAAGAACTTAATCAGGAAAAGGTTGACGGTGTTGTGATAGATTTAAGAAATAATGGCGGCGGTGCGCTTTCTGAAGCAATTGATGTAACAGGATTATTTATTGATTTAGGTCCTGTTGTGCAGGTTAAAAATGCAGAAGGTTTTGTTGAAGTTGGTGAAGATGTAGATCCATCGCTGGTTTACAGTGGACCACTTGCTGTGATGGTCAATCGGTTCAGTGCATCAGCATCTGAAATTTTTGCGGCAGCAATCCAGGATTATGAAAGAGGAGTCGTAGTTGGTGAACAGACTTATGGTAAAGGGACAGTTCAAAACTTAATAGACTTAAACAGAGTTTCAAGAAATTCGTCAAATAAATTCGGCCAGCTCAAGTTAACCATCGCAAAATACTACCGCATAAATGGAGGAAGCACTCAAAATCTTGGAGTTGTTCCGGATATTTCTTTTCCTTCATATATAGATCCTCAGGAATTTGGAGAAAGCTCTGAACCATCAGCTCTTCCATGGGATCAGATAGATGCAACAAATTATAAATTATACAGCAATTTGGAAAAGATTCTTCCGGAACTGATTTCATCTTCAGAAAAGAGAAGAACTACTGATCCTGAATTTCAATATCTTCTCGAAGATATAGTAACATATAAACAAGCAAGGGACCAGAGATATATTTCATTAAACGAAACAGTCAGAAATCAAAAGAAGGAAGCCGATGATGAAAAGGAATTTATTCGTGAAAATGAAAGACGTCAGAGAAAAGGATTGAAGCTACTGGATAAAGGCGAGGTTCCTGAAAAGAATGCAGATGAGGATGATATTTTTATAACAGAAACTGCTATGATAGTTTCTGATATGATAAATTTATCGGGAGGTTTGACTAAGCTGCGTTAACAGCTCAAGGATTTCAGAAGTTTTTCCTCTGCTATCGGGAACATTGTTTCCGTGTACGGAAAATCAAGGTCGGTCTTGAATATGTAGACAACGGGTTCGTACAAAGTCTGAGAGTTAGTTATAAAATCAATTACCATTTCTTCAATCGAATTATCAATCAGATTGAAAGGGATTGATCTAACCAGATTTGATGACATCCGCTGATATAGGTTCTCCTCAGACCAATCCAGCAAAATTTCATATAGATAAATGTTAAGTATCTGGTCTTTATTATTTGGTAAAGTAAAGTATCCCTTACCATTATAATTTCTCTCAAGGGTTGAAATTCTTTTAACAGAAAGATTTTCATCGACAAAGTTTTTTATTACCCTTCCCTCTTCAAGAACCGGCCTGTTTAGCTGCAAAGCCCAATCAATAAAATTAAATAGTTTATCAATCTGGTTTCCGATCTGATGAGCTTTTTCGTAAACGATAAATCGCTCATTTAATTTCCTGCTTCTTATCTCATTATCAAACCAAACTTTGGATTCAATATTATCTCTAAGAATATCCTCAAGTGCCAGGTTTAACTGAATTGATTCTTCAATTGAAGGAAATAATTTATTCTTATGTAAGTTTTGCAGCCACTCTTTAACCTTATTCAGAATGGTATACTGATTGGTTTCCCAATCGGAACCACACGAGGTTAACTTTTTTACATCAAGGGCTGTTATATTTTGTCGCATAATCCGTTACTAACTTTTTACACGGATAATGTTCCAAAAGCTTGCCAGAATTTTTAGAAGTTATGAGATGAAATACTTTTATTGAATTGATACAGTAAGAAGAAAGATTTGCATGTTGAATAGAGAAGTTAAGGCAAAATTACCTTAATTCTTCTCGATATGATATAAATTTTTCATGTGTAATTTTTGACGGGAATTTTTACATAAAAAAAGGAACGGAAAAATATTCCCCGTTCCTTTCAAAAATACTTAAAGAAGCATCGATTAGATATCGAATTTTATTCCTTGCGCCAAAGGTAGCTGTGAACCAAAATTTATTGTATTAGTTTGTCTTCGCATATAAGCTTTCCATGAATCTGAACCGGATTCTCTGCCGCCGCCGGTTTCTTTTTCACCACCAAAAGCTCCGCCAATTTCAGCGCCAGATGTTCCTATGTTCACATTTGCAATTCCGCAGTCAGATCCTGCACACGATAGAAATCTCTCTGCTTCCAATATATTATTTGTGAAAATTGATGAGGACAGTCCCTGCACAACGCCATTCTGCAAAGCAATTGCTTCATCAACATCTTTCTTGTATTTCATTATATAAAGTATTGGTGCAAACGTTTCTTCCTGGACTATTTCATAATGATTTTGTGCTTCCACAATTGCCGGTGATACATAACAGCCTGATTCATAACCTTTACCGCTGAGTATATCTCCACCAAATATAATTTTGCCACCTTCCTTTTTAACGCGTTTAAGTGCATTAGTAAAATCATTCACAGCATTCTTATCGATTAGCGGTCCCATATGATTTTTCTGGTCCAACGGATTTCCAATCTTTAAGCTCCGGTATGCTTTAAGCAATGAATCTTTAACTTTGTTATAAATGGAATCGTGAATGATCAATCTTCGTGTTGATGTGCACCTCTGCCCTGCTGTTCCAACAGCACCAAAAACGACTGCAGGAATAGCAATTTTCAGATCAGCGTCTTTTGTTATGATAATAGCATTATTACCACCAAGCTCCAGAATAGTTTTTCCGAATCTGGCTGAAACTACTTCTGCTGCGTGTTTCCCAACTCTCGTTGAACCTGTAACGGAAATCATCTCAACTCTTTTGTCATTCAATATTCTTTCCCCAACCGTTGAACCCTTACCAACAATCAACGTAAAGATTCCTTCAGGGAGATTATTTTCTTTAAGAACTTTTGCAATAATATTTTGAGTAGCAATCGCACTCAGCGGAACTTTTGAAGATGGCTTCCAGATATTAACGTCTCCGCAAACTGCAGCAAGCATGGCATTCCAGGCATAAACTGCCACGGGGAAATTGAACGCAGAAATTGTGCAGACAATTCCAAGCGGATGATATTGGTCATACATTCTGTGCATCGGTCTTTCTGACTGCATTGTAAATCCATAAAGCTGGCGTGACTGACCAACTGCAAAATCACAAATGTCTATCATCTCCTGAACTTCACCCAGACCTTCCTGAAGTGATTTTCCCATTTCGTAGGAAACGAGTTTACCCAATGGTTCTTTATACTCACGAAGCTTGTTTCCAATCTGTCTGACTATTTCACCTCTCTTTGGTGCTGGTACCATCCGCCAGTATAAAAAAGCTTCCTCCATACTCTTCATAATTCTTTCATAATCTTTTTCAGATCCCTGGTAAACTGATGCAATGAATTTTCCATCTACAGGTGAATGAATTTTTAATTCACCTTCAGTTTTTGTTTGATTCCACTTCTGCCCTGTTGATGAACCATAATTTGTTTTACTTATTCCAAGTTGCTTTAAGAATTCCATATTAGCTCCGAATTATTTTTATTAATTATTATTTATTTTTTTTATGATTGACTCTAAAGAAATGTTTTTCATTTTATCTTCAATATCTACCTGGACTTCTGCGAATAAATCCAGAAAGTAAAAATTTAGTTTCTCTGGTAAGCTGTTTTTTTTAATTGAATCCTTTCGAACATCCAGATGAAAAGCCTTCCTATCTTCTATCGCACAATAAATTTCCTGAAGATCAATTTCTGATGCTTGTTTCTTCAGTTTAAACCCTCCGGTAGTTCCTGAATTACTTTCAACGATACCGTTCTTTGAAAGCATAGATAGAATCATTCTTAGCTTTGAAGAATTTATTCCTATGGCTGCAGCTATTTCAGAACTTGAAACTGGCTTAGGATAAGCTTGTTCTAAATAACAAAGTGCTTTTACAGAAGTAGATAATTTTGTAGAGGCAGACATAATTTTTTTAATTGTTACAGTAAGTGTAACAAATTAAATATTAAATTCAAAACTGTTATTGGTGATTGCATATTTATTGATTTAATTATCAATTAATCCGATTAATACCTTTATTAACTGTTTTGTCGATTGAATTTACTCTCAGCCTTTTGTATTTTTGGGCTGTAATTAAAGATTATGAAGAATACATTTTTACATATAATTCTTACTTCATTTCTGCTCAGGCATAGAAGCTATTTTGTTTCTGCCTACGAATCTGTGTTTTAATCCCCCACTTTCTTATATCAACAGGTGAAACTGCCTGTTGCATAATTCTTGCAATCAATATTTATTCATTTTTTGTATTAAGGTGATTATATGTTCACAGAAACAATTAACCCCGCAGAAAGAGTCAGAGAAGTTATCGGAAAGCATATGCTTGCCGATGGTTTTCAATTAGTGCTTGATCTAAAAAATAGTTTTAGAAATAAAATTGTAGACGAAAGAAACGGTGACGAGTTCATCGATTTCTTCACATTCTTTGCCTCAAACCCGCTTGGAATGAATCATCCAAAATTGAACTCCGATGAGGCAAGAGAAATTTTGGGCTATGCTGCAGTAAACAAACCTTCCAACTCTGATATTTATACAACGTATATGGCTGAGTTTGTTGATACATTCAGTAAAGTAGCAAAGCCTGATTATATGAAGCACCTGTTTTTTGTAGATGGCGGTGCACTTGCAGTCGAGAATGGTTTGAAGGTTGCGTTCGACTGGAAAGTGAGGAAGAACTTTAAAAAAGGTTATAAGGAAGAAAAAGGGTTACAGGTAATTCATTTCAGAGAAGCATTCCACGGAAGAAGCGGTTACACTATGTCTTTAACCAACACAGATGCAAACAAAGTAAAATATTTCCCAAAGTTTAATTGGCCAAGAGTTATTAATCCTAAAATTACTTTCCCACTGGAGCAGCATCTTGATGAAGTATTAAAACTGGAAAAACAGGCTATCCAGGAAATCAAATCTGCTATAAAAAGCAACCCCGACGATTTGGCTCTTTTGTTAATCGAACCGATTCAGTGTGAAGGTGGAGATAATTTCTTCAGAAAAGAATTCTTCCAGGAACTAAGAACCATTACACTTGAAAATGATATTATGCTGATGTTTGATGAAGTTCAATCCGGTTTTGGTATAACAGGAAAATTCTGGGCTTCTGATCATTATGTTAAACCTGATATTATTGCATTCGGAAAAAAGTCACAGCAGTGTGGAATAATGGTTTCGGATAGAGTTGATGAGATAGAGGAAAATTGCTTTAATGTTTCCGGAAGAATTAACTCAACCTGGGGTGGAAATCTTGTTGATATGGTTCGCTCAAAACAAATCCTGGATGTGATGGAGGAAGAAAAACTTGTTGAAAACTCTGCTAATCGTGGAAAATATTTATTGAACAGACTTTATGAAATTCAATCACGATTCCCTCAATTCATAAGCAATGCAAGAGGTTTAGGTCTGCTTTGCGCTTTTGATTTCCCAACACCTGAATTAAGGAATAAATTCAGAGAGACGGCTGAGAAAGAAAAACTGCTTAATACTTGGTTGCGGTACAAAAACAATCAGGTTCAGACCGATGCTGAATATTACAGATGATGAACTTGAAGAGGGCTTGCAGGTTATTGAGAAAGTTCTTAGAATTATGTCGTCCAATAAATAAATTATAAAATAACTACTTGCACAGTGCGGCTCCTTAATTGGAGCCGTTCCTGTTTTTATTTACTCCTTAATGCAAAATAGTTAGATTAGCCTAAGCAGATTTACAAAATATTTACAGAACATTTTAAGACCCTGAAACAAGTTCAGGGTTGAAGTTATATATGACAGGAAAACTTTACATCGTCAGCACACCTATCGGCAATCTTAAAGACATTACTCTTCGTGCGATTGAAACTTTAAACGAAGTTGATTTTATTTTATGCGAAGATACACGCGTTTCCTCTATACTTCTGAAGCAATATAATATCATTAAACAGCTTATTTCTTTTAACGCTGTAAGTGAAACAAAGAAGATTCCCACTATAATCGAGCGACTTCAAAATGGACAAAGCTATGCACTCATTTCAGATTCAGGTACTCCAGCTATTTCTGATCCCGGAATACGTTTAGTTTCAGAAGCGATTAAAAGTGGGATACAGGTAATTACAATTCCTGGTGCAACAGCATTGATTGCTGCATTAACTATCAGTGGGCTGCCGACAGATTCATTTGTCTTTGAAGGTTTCCTCCCTCAAAAAAAAGGAAGGCAAAAAAAGCTTGGTGAACTAAGTGAAGAAGAAAGGACAATTGTTCTTTATGAATCATCCCACAGAATTGAAAAATTGATTAATGAGTTGGTTCAATATTTTCCGAACAGATATGTTGTTGTTTGCCGGGAGTTGACAAAAAAATTTGAAGAATCCTGGCGAGGTTATCCAGCCGAGTTAAAAGAAAAACTGAATGAAAAAATTATTAAGGGTGAGTTTGTGGTTGTTATAGCAAGTAAAGAATGGAAAGTCTAGTCTCTCTATCTTTTATTCACTCAATAAATAATTATAATCCTTCAGCACAGTATCCAAAAAAGTAAGCGGATGCAAATTTGTATTCACACCGATTTTCTTTTCGATAGCTTCTTTTGTTTTGTTTAAAATTCTCGTATAAACTATAATATCAGGTTTTTTATAGTTCAGATCTAAAACTTCTTTCACTAAAGAAATATCCTTATCACTCAGCGCACTTACCTGCGGAAATTTAACTTCGTAGTTTGTGGGTGTTACCCGAAGGATTGTATCATCAAGCTTTGTTTCTGCTTTAAGTTTTATAACTGTAGTATTCGCTGCAAGATCTCCAAGCCTCTGCCCTTTTCCATTTACTATCATTGTCACTAATCCAACAGAGCCGTATGTGAAATAAATATCTATCGGAGCCAGTATCCATCTTAAAAAATAACTTCCAATTCCTGCCTGAGTTCCATCAAGCTTCACAACTCTCATCTTCATCATTTTTTTCCGAAATGATTGTCCATTAAGAAAAGTCTCACAAAGCAAGTGATAGAAGAATAATGGTAAAAATAATATCACGAAATAAGCTACAGGATAATAGAACGGTGATCCATCTGCTGACATTTAAAAGCCAGATATAAAAAAATATTATCGCAATTAAATAACCAATCATAATGAGCTGATCAATAAATCCGGCAAACACTCTGTCGCCGACACTGGCTACCGGGTACTCAATATTAACATTCTGTGTGGTTTGAATTTCTATCGTTTGCATAGAAAGAATTAAATCAATCCGCGTGCCTTTAATTCAAGATACTTGTTTATTGTATTTACTGAAAGATTCTGAGGAGTTGTTAGTATTGATTGAATGCTGTACCTGGCAAGCTCCTTAACAATTAACCGCTTTTCGAAAGCAAATTTTTCCGCAATAGTTTTGTAATATATTTCTTCAACATTCTTCGCAGGCTTATCTATCAAAGAAAATAGTTCTGTGTTAATGAAGAAGATTACGATAACAAGATGTGCCCGCGAAAGCCTTCTTAAATAAGCAAGCTGTCTTTGAAGTGCATTCAAGCTTTCAAAATTTGTATAGAGAAGAATAAGGCTTCTGTGGCTGATCTTTTGCAGAATTGTGCTTGTCAATATTTCAAAATCGGATTCAAGAAAATCTGTTTTTTGATTGTAAAGAATTTCAAGAATGTTTTGCATTTGTCGTGCTTGTCTATCTGCAGGTAAAATGTTGCTGACTTTATTTGAAAAAGTAATTATTCCTGCTTTATCCTGCTTGTGCATTGCTATACTTGAAATAACCAGTGAAGAATTGATTGCATAATCCAGTAAACTCATCCCCTCGAAAGGCATTTTCATAACACGACCAATATCAATAACGCTGTAAACCTGCTGGGATTTTTCATCATCAAAATGATTTACCATCAACCGTGTTTTTCTTGCCGTAGCTTTCCAGTTAATTGTCCGGTAATCATCTCCCCGCACATAATCTTTTATATGATCAAACTCCATTGAGTGCCCAACTCGCCTGATTCTTTTAACTCCCGCTTCGGTTAATCTATCAGATATTGCCATCAGTTCATACTTTTTCATTTGGATGTACGAAGGATAAACAGGAACAATCTTCGTTCCTTCAAAACTAAATCTGCGTCTTACAAAGCCAATTGGTGAAGCAGCAAAAATATTTGTACTTCCGAAATTATACTCTCCCCTTTTAACAGGTCTTAAGTTGTAAGTAAATATTCTGGTAGTACCCGGTTCAACGGAGACTTTAAATAGAAGATCTCTTATCTGGAAATCAAAAGGTATTTCATCAATTATTTCACAATTGATTTTAAAGGCATACCTGTTCTCAAGAAATATTTTAATCTCATTATCGTCGCCATTAGACAACCGGTTTGGTGCTGCCCTGTATGAATAAATTCCCTTTTTATTTATAAAAAGAATTAAAGCATCAGATATGAGTAAAAAGACTACAGCTGCAAAAAGTAAATTGCTTATAACCAGAAGCTGTGGTAAGAAATACGAAAAGACAAAAAGTACCACTAGTCCTGCAGCTACAATAAATAATCTTGAAGAAAGATAGAAAGACTTTGGGAATCCATCCCTTCGGGAGAGAACTTTCACTACCTTGGAACCTCAACTCTTTCCAATATTGTTTTGATGATGTCATCGGGAGTTTTGCCTTCCATTTCTTTTTCAGGAGTTAGAAGAATGCGATGTCGCAGTGTTGGATAAACAACCATCTTCACATCGTCGGGAGTGACGAAGTCTCTGCCGCTAATTGCAGCAATTGCTTTTGCTCCGATCATAATTGAAATGGATGCTCTCGGTGAACCGCCAAGATAAAGATCGCTGTTGTTGCGTGTTTTGTTAACTATTTGAGTAATATAACCAGCAACTTTCTCATCAAGATGAGCGGTTCTGACTTTTTCTCGAAGTTGTCGAAGCGTTTCTTTCGTAAATACAGGCTGAATCAAATTCAAATCATTAATATTTTTCCGGCTGTGAAGATCAAGCAAAATTTTTATTTCTTCTTCAGGCAATGGATAATCCATTTCAACTTTGAATATAAAACGATCAAGCTGTGCTTCAGGCAATTTGTATGTCCCTTCGTGCTCAATCGGATTTTGAGTTGCAAATACAGTGAACGGACTTTCCAATTTATAAGTCGTGCCATCAACTGTAACCTGACGCTCTTCCATTGCTTCGAATAATGCAGACTGTGTTTTAGCAGGTGCCCGGTTTATTTCATCAATTAAAATTATATTGGAAAATATTGGTCCGCGATTGAATTCAAACTCCGAGGTTTTCATATTAAAAACAGAAGTTCCTAGAATATCCGAAGGCATCAGATCAGGCGTGAACTGAATCCTCGAAAAATCTGCCGATATTGTTCGTGCAATTATTTTTGCGAGAAGTGTTTTCGCAATGCCGGGAACACCTTCAATCAATACGTGACCATCAGCCAGAACGGCTGCAATCATCATATCAATTACTTTTTCCTGTCCGACTATGATTTTTTTAACTTCTGCCCGGACTCTTTCAATTGAATCCTTGAGTTCGGTTAAATCTGTGCGCGGAGTGAAATTTGTTTCTTCCATATTATTTTGTTCTTTCGTAAAATTTTTCGATTTGATAGTTGATGTTTACTAAATCTTCTTCAGTTATTTTTTGACTGTGATTGATTTTCTCAATTTCCCTTATTAATGATTTTATCTTTCCTGTTGATAAGGAGGATTTATCTGCAATTTTCTGAATTGTCTCTTCATCAAAGCTGCTGGTTTTAACAAAATATTTATTCCTGATATGGTCCAGGAAAAAAGAAATTTTCTTCTCTGCAATATTCTTAAAATCTTTTTGCTGATAATAAAGATTGCCGACGGTTTCAACAAACTCTACAGTAGTATTTGTTAGCGGTGGTATGACAGGAATGATCCTCTGTCTTCTTCTTCCATAAAAGAAAATAAAAAGAACAACCGATGCCAGGATTATATAATAAGCCCACTTCAGCGAATCCTGTGAAAGAATGTATTGCAAAGTTGAAGCATTATATTTATTTCCATCTTTGTAATAGTCATCCCAGAATGTTTTTTGCACAGGCAAATGAGATAATGCTTTGTAGACATATTCATTATTACTGGAGTTGAGCAGATGATAGTTTGTAAATGCTAGCGGAACTGTGTTCAAAAAGAAATTACCATTTCCGTACCTGATGCGGATGAAGTTTACGTGATCATTTTCATTTTTACCTAAAACCTGAACAAGCGTTGTATCATATTCACTGAAATAATTTTCAAAATTACCCTTGAAGTATGAGTATCCTTTTTCAGATTTAACTTCCGGCAGACTGAAATTTATATTCACAGAATCCTGGCTGAAGAATTCATCGAATGTTTTTATCCTGAGTGAATCAGCAAGATCGCCATAAATTCCAAATGCAGAAATGAAAACATTGTTACCATCAGCCACATAACTAAGCAGATACTCAACATCAAGCCTGTCAGGTGAAAAGTAATTATTTATGAAAATATAGTTTGTGCCGTAATAGTAATTGTCTTTCAGGATATTATAGATTGGCAGTTCCTTTAACACAACTTCGTTATCCGGGAATAAGTTTGGGACAATATCAAAGATTATATATCCACCATAAGGAATTTTATCTTTCTTTGCGAAACTCTTTGACCAGTCCACTTCCTCAGGTTCAACTATTTTAATTATTGTAAGAATTATCAGAGTGATAATCAGCGGCAATAAAAATTTTAAGTTCTTTCTAATCATTATGATGTTATCAATCCGAATAACTCATTAAAATCTTTCTGTGAAGACTTCATAACATTTTCATCAACAGGAAAGTCGCCGTACCAGATCCACTCAAACCTTGAAGTTGCAATTTGGAATGCGCTTGAGATCCGGTTATTCTTAATCTCTGACAAATACTGATGGTTAGTTTTATTATTCCTTAATTCAATTAATTCTTTTTCAGACAGAAGCTTAAGTGACTTTAAAAACAAATACCTAACTGCAAGTTTATAATCTTTTCTTTCTGCGGCGGCAGCGATGAGTTCATCAAAATTAATTTGGCTAATATCTTCTTCGCTTTCAATCATTTTGATTTCGTTAGAATTAATTTTACCGAATAACAAACCTCTCCTATCTGCTTTAATAAGACCTCTAATGATGAGTATCAGTGCAGCAATCATTAGTCCGTAATAAAGATAATCAAGAAGTGTTGAGTAAACTTTGGAAGTACGAAGAATAGCAAGCTGCTGATTTATCCAGTTTTTAATTTTTGTTATCCAATCATCAGCTTCCTTTGGACCGCCCTCATAATCAAAGTCGGGATCATTTTTATATTTTGCTAATAGTTCGTCCGACATAATCCTGACATCAACTATGAATTCCTCAGCAGTAGCCGGGAGGATTTTCTTTGTTGAATCCGAATAATTATAATAATCCGTTTTTAAAGAAGTTGCAGCTCTCTGCCCAAAACAAAAATGTGTAATTGTGAAAATGCAAAGTGTAGAAATAATAAAAGTACGAATTAGAAAAGTCATTTATTTTATTTCATCGATTTGTTGCAACAATCCCGGGGCTTCTTTCTGTTCAACAAGATTATAATACTGAAATGCAATCGCAATTGTGCTGATAATATAAGCTAAAGTTCCAAGTGAAGATATGATTGAGGAGATGATGTAAAGAGTTCTGTTAAGTGTACCTGATTCTGAATCGAAACCAGTGAAAGCAACAAAAAACATAACAATATAATTAGGAATGTAAAGGGCATACATCAAAAATCCTTGAATAAATCCCACAACGATTATCAAACCAAATGTAAACCACCAATTATCCTTAATTAATCTCATGCATCTACCTACTGACTCAAAGAAGCCTAAGTTCTCTTCTAGTCGAACAATAAATATTAACGAAAGTGTAATTGAGAGATAAATTCCCGGGATAATCAACAAGATAAATCCGAATCCAACCACAAGTGTATAACCTATTCCTGTAAATAAAATTGTGAAAAAGTTTTTCCTGACCATTTGCCAAACAGCATCAATATCAAATATTCCATCCTGAGATTGCTTATAAACCATAAGATGAGAATATGTAACAACTGTAATTATGAAATATGACATTAGCATGAAGAACATCGATAGTAAAAATGGAATACCGATTTGCTGTAATTCCATATTAGCTGCAAAACTAAACATTGATGACTGATAAATTCCCATAAACACACCTGCCAGTAAAATAGCCGGAGCACTAATAAGTAGATTTGACTTAAATAAAACTTTAAAATTCTTTTTTATGTAATCGAAGGTTACATTTAACAGACCTCCGAAGTCTCTGACTTTTCTGAATTCAATTTTATTCTGATCCATCTTCGCCTGCCATTTTATTATAAATTTTTGAAGGATAGACAATGAAATACCAAACCACAAATGCCAGCGAACCGAGAATGATAGCTAAGCTTAAGAATACGGGCATTCCAGTATGACGTGTAACGAAGGATTCAAGAAAACCTGCTATGATGAAAATCGGGATAAGACTCACAATCATTTTCAAACCTTCCTTTGAACCAATCATAAAAGATTGTCGGCGTGAATATGTTCCGGGAAAAAGTATGCTGTTGCCAAGTACTAATCCGGCAGCACCAGCTATAATTATGGCCGAGATTTCTAATGTTCCGTGAATCCATATTACAAGAACAGATTCAAACAACAAATCATGAATGTGAAAAAAGTATTGAAAAGCTCCTAGCATTATTCCATTTGACATCAGTATCCATGCGGTTCCAAATGAAATAAGAATTCCCATCATAAACGCAAAGAACGAAACACGGATATTATTAAAAGTGATTCCGAGAAACATATCAACTCCGTTCATCTGTTTGTAGACAGCCAACGGATCACCTTTATCAATATTTTCAAGAGTCATATTCACATAGCTGTCACCCATAATCAATCTAACAAAACCAGAATCACCGGCAGAGGATACAACTCCAATCAGCATTGAAAGGAAAAATATTGAAAATGAAATGATAATTTCCATCCTATGTTTATAAAAGAGTAGTGGAGCTTCATATTTCCAGAAACGAATGAATCTTTCTTTTCTTTCCTTCTTACTTTTATAAATTGATTGATGAACTTTTGCAGTGAGTGAATTGAGATATTGAGTGGTTTTACTGCCGGGATAAAATGTTCTTGAATAGGAAAGATCATCAGTAAGCTGGATAAAAAGATCAGCTAACTTATCGGGATTAACATTTTCTTTTGAAGCAAGAAATGCTTCGACTTCTTTCCACTTCTCAGCATTCTTTTTCAGGAAGGTAACTTCTCTCAACTTATTACTTTCAGCTAATTTTCATCTTCATAAGTTATTAGCGAATTCACATTATAACTTCGAAGTTTTTCTCTTCCATTGAGGAAAGCAAGTTCAATAATGAACGAAAGTTGAACCACCTTTCCACCGAGCTTTTCTACCAGTTTACAAGCAGCTTCGGCAGTACCTCCTGTGGCTAGTAAATCATCGTGAATTAAAACCTTTTCACCCTTACTAATTGCATCTTTATGAATTTCAATTTTATCAAGCCCATATTCAAGCTGATAAGTCTGTGATTCTTTTTCTGCAGGAAGTTTGCCAGGTTTCCTGACAGGAACGAAACCTGCTTTCAACTCATTGGCAAGCATCGCTCCGAATATGAATCCGCGGGATTCAATTCCAACCACTTTGTCAATCTTTTGATCTTTCACAAAGGAAAGCAGTTGATTCAAAGTTTCTTTTACAGCAACCGGATCTTTTAGCAGGGTTGTTATATCTCTGAACATAATTCCTTTGATAGGAAAATCTCTTATGCTCCGGATGTATTTCTTAAGATCTGCAGGCATATTAGTCCTATTTTTTTGATAAGAAATTGTTTAATCCTTTTTTAAAGTCTTCAGTTGTCCGGCTGATGGTATTCAAGCCAATACAATATTCAACTGCATCTTCAACACTCAAGCCAGATACTTTGCTAATCATCTCTTTAGTCAATTTCATACTCTGTTGGGAATTACTTTTTAGTTTAGACGCAATGTCCAATGAAAATTCTAAAGCATTAGAACATAAGTAGTTAACAAAACTAATCTCATATGCTCGTTTGGCTTCAATTATCTCTCCAGACAATAACAATTGCTTTGCCATTCCCTCACCTACTCTTCTAATCAAAAATGTTGAAACTATGGCAGGGATAAATCCAATTTTTACTTCTGAATAGCCAAACTTAGCATTCAATTCATCCGCCACAATAATATCGCACACTGAAGCTAATCCACATCCGCCAGCAATGGCTGCTCCGTTAACTGCAGCAATAACAGGTTTTGGAAAACTATAAATCATTACAAATAGTTCTGCAAGTTCCCTTGAATCCTTCTCATTTTCCAGGGATGAATAGTTTCTCATTTCGTTCAGGTATTCAAGATCTGCCCCTGCACAGAATGCTTTTCCCTCACCTGTAATGATTAAAACTTTGACTGATTCATCCTCCGCAGCTTCCTTAAGCTTAGATTTCATTTGCCTTACTAATTCGGGATGTAACGCATTCCGCTTTTCAGGACGGTTGAGCGTTAAGATTCCCACTTCATTTTTGATTTCATATTTGATCATAAATTCACCAAAATTAGTTATTCAAAGAAGCGAACAATTAAATAAATCTGCAAATAAGTCGATACGAAAGCGAGTAAAACACCTGCAAGTACCTGAGCCAAATTGTGAACTCTTAACTGAATCCTTGACCACCCTACCAAAAATACAATTATAGCGAAGATCAAGGCTATCGGTCCAAATACATAAGTTACTGCAGCTAATGGTCCCGCAGCACCCATTGCGTGCGCGCTTATTTTCCAATGCCTGTTAATTAAGATTGTAACTAACGTGTTGGAAATATAACAAAACCAGAAGGCGATTGAAATAATGTTGACGTTAAAAAATATTAGAATGATCAGTCCAATCAAGTAGAAGCCAACAGAAATAAGGAAGGGAGTAGTTCTCTCTTCTTTTACCGATGCATCCAGGTCAACAATTTTTCTTCGCTTTCGAAGAACAACAAATAAAATAATCGGTGCAGCAAATCCAAACAGGAACGCAACCAGAATTGTGACTACTGTCTTAAGAGATTCTGTTTCAAGTATAAAAGCAAAGAGTGTAAAAACGATAATGGTAAATGATGGAGGGACAAAAAGCGTTGAAATAAAACGGGCTAGTTTATTTTTTAATTCTTTCGTCATGCTGAATTTATTTCTCCGAAAGGAGTCCTTCGGACAGCATCTTTAGCTGTTTTGATTAAGACCCTGAAACAAGTTCAGGGTGACATAGAGAAATACACTCAAACTATTTCAACCTCCTGTTTCAGCGAGCCAAGATATTTCAGCAGCGCATCTTCAACAGGATTATATTCAGTTAACTTCATAAGTTCTGATCTTATTCGTGCGGCACCGTACATACCTCTTTGATAACCCGCATAAAACTTTCGATGCTCTAACACTCCTCTCCTCTCTCCTTTTACTTTTACTGCAAGCTTAAGATGCTTGAGACATGTTTTTATTCTCATCTCTTCATCAACAACAGTCGTAATAGTACCGGTTGAAAGAAGTTCTTTTGCTTCTTTGAATATCCAGGGATTACCAATTGCTCCTCGTGCAATCATAATTCCATCTGCACCGGTTTCATCGAATGCTTTTTTTACATCGTGTGCAGTGAGAACATTTCCATTAAGGAAAACAGGAATGTTTACAACTTCTTTGACTTTCGGAATCCAGCTCCAGTCAGCATCTCCATTATGCCCAACCTTTCGTGTTCTGCAGTGAACAGTTAAAGCAACAGCACCTGCATCTTCCATTCTCTTTGCAACTTCAAGAATCTGGATGCTGTTCTCATCCCAGCCTAATCTTGTTTTTACTGTTACAGGTAATGAAGTTGAATCTACAACTGCTTTTACTAATTCCTGCATATAAGGAGGATCTTTTAGCAAAGCAGAACCTGCACCACAGCCGACAACTCCCTTAACCCAGCATCCTGCATTGATGTCTATTAAATCCGGATTTTCTGCTTCTGCAATTTTAGCAGCACCAACCATTGATTTAATATTCGCACCGTAAATCTGTATTCCAACCGGTCGTTCTTCTTCAATAATTTTTAGCTTCTGATGAGTCTTTGCATTTGCACGCACCAATCCCTCTGAGTTTACAAATTCTGTGTAAACAATATCTGCACCCAATTCCCTGCAAACCAACCGGAAGGAAATATCTGTTACATCTTCCATTGGTGCGAGGAGGATTGCTTTGTTTAGTTCTATGTTACCGATTTTGAACATTAGTTCAATCTAGTATTACTTTATGCTGGGCAAAGATAGTTATTTATGGGAAAATGGTGAAAGCAGAATCACGTCTCCAACTAATCTGGTTTTGTTTGTTTTGCATTTTATTAGGTGACTTGAGACTATGTTTATTTATTATTTGATTTGAAGGTAGGAAGAATTTTTTCTTCTACTATTTTATTCCCTTTTGGAGAAATAAAAATAAAATTAATCTCTTTATCATATTCGATTATTCTTTCTTTGTGCATTGGATTTTATTACGTGTATGATTTAAATAAATTCATTCTAGAGTATTCTGTCCATTCAAAGAGGTCTTCAATCGGACACCATTTTCTTGATTAGAATAAACCAATAGTAATACTTGAATCTTTGAATGACATTGAATTATCCAAAACACGCTTTTTCCCAATTACATCCCATATGAATGGAATAGTTCGTTCTGCAATTGTATCGACAATCGTTGTGCTTCCTCAATACTTAGATTATGTATATTCCTAATTATTTCACCTAAACACCAATCAGAAATTTTCATTGATGTAATAGCGTCCATTTCATTTGCATCTATATCTCCAGCAATATGTCCAATATCACGCTTATTCCTTAAAGTATATAAAAAATTTATTGCCCTTGGAATGAATATCCTATAACTCTCGCTACCAGTTGATTTGGGTGTTTGTTCAAGGATATCACATTCAATTTTAAAGTTAGAAATTTTATTGCCATACGCTATAAAATTTCCAGTTGATGTAAGATTGTAAATATCTTAAAATAACTTTCGCATAATTTTCCAGCTTTAAGCCCACACAATTCATAACTCGATTCGAGGAAAGCTGATTTAAGTTCCTTATAATATTTTATTAGTCTGCTTTTAAATTGAACTGGTATTGGAGATAATGCAGACTCAATCGTTATATCATTTTCGTTTGTATTCATATTGTCCATCACTTGATTTATCTCTATCAAGTTTACCTTCTCGTAAAAGCCTGGTCAGATTTGGTGAAAGGTGCGTCACATTAAAAGTATAACCGAGTTTTCGTGAAATGTACTCTTGTATTTCTTTAATTTTTTTAGGAAGATCAAAAAATCCTTCACCTATCAAATCTGTCATTATTTTTTTAGAACCAACTTTCAGAGAGCTTTTACTTTTCTGTTTAAACCAGTTCTTGAATTTTCTTGATTATTTTTTTTGATTGATATAGTTTTTGGTTTCTTGAAGCAGAATCAGTAGAACCAGCCAATGACTTCGTCTTGATAAATATTTTTTCACCAGAAGCCATGATTTTGTACATAAAACCCTGTTTATTTGGTATTCGATTTATGAATTTGTTGCCTTTCCTAATGCCATACTTAGCATAATTAGTTGTACTTACTCGGAATTTTTAGTAAGTTTTGCAATCAACTTAGTGTTAAACCATCTATCGCATGATCTTTAGAGAGCAATCCGTAAAATCATTAGTGATCTGTCTAATACTTTCTTGCATTTTTTCTTTAGGGTGCTGGGTTGTGTCAATCAGCGAAAGTAAATCATCCCTTTGAGGAAGCGCCTGTATCTGCCTTTCATGCTGAGTTATTTTCTTATCATCGTTCTTATTATTAGTATTAGTTTTATTAGTCTCTGTTATTTGGGACTCCATAGTGAGAAGATCAATTGCCTATTTGAAAGCTGCTTCTTGCATAGTCTCAGGAACTTGTTGAGCAATCTCTGCGGCTTGCTTAAAAAGATTTTTTAAATCGGAACTTCTTATTTTTAGCCATATAAATCACCAATAAATATTTTGAAATGCCAGCTTGCTATTACTTATCCCGCAAATACTTGCAGAATTAAATTATCTTCCACATTTAACTTTTGCATAATTTATACAAATTCAAACCAAAATCTTCAATTTTCAATTGAAAATATTAGAAATGTGAATAAGGAGTTTATCTTCCTGACTCGAATTTTATTTCATATATTATCAGTCAGCACCAAGCCAGCGAACAGCTTCTTTAACATCACCAAAATATTTAAAGTTGCTCCATTTAACATTGGCATCGGTTGCTTCACTAAAACGCAGATCATCCCGGACACGGGAAATAACAATTGCTACTTTCTCGGTGCTTTTAAATCCAAACTTTTCCAGTGCATCTCCATCGGTGTGTATCTTGTAAATGTTTGCTTCGAGTGAAGTCTTTGAATGGTTAATTAAATATTTTTTACAATTGTGTTCGCGTGCGAGTTTTCTTGCCTCCATAGAGTACTGCTGGGCAATTTGATAATTCACTCTTCCCTTAACTTTTACCTGAACGATCTTTTTATCTTCCAGGTATTCAATTGTGTATTCCATATTAAACCTCTTCAACTTTATCATTTAATAATCCCGACTTTATCGAGATTGCACTACCGCAATTAATCTCACCCTAAATCTCATCAATAATTATGTCTATTACAATGTTATATAAAATTTTTATTGGTCGTTGATTCGCAAATACAGCGAAAGAAAAGAAAATCAGTGAGTAAGCTGTATCTTCTTCGGTATATAAAACATCGTAAATACACAAACCATAAACATAAACGCTGCACCTGTTAAAAGAAGGATAGAAAAGCTAAATTAAATTTATTCTTGAGGCAAACCTTTTTCGTTTATCAACTTCTTAAATAGAGCTGATGTTTTGCCACTCGTATCATATTTCATTAATATAATTTTCAAAATCATCCATAGTCATAATTTTTCCAATGAAAGTCTGGTAAATATCTCTTAAAAATAACTTCCAGGTTTCAGCGCCCATTTCTTCTGCTAAAATATTTAACACATAAGGACCTTTTGCATAGAGTATCAGTCCCTTTTCTCTTGTATTTAGCATATCAACCTCGATAATTGGTATGTCCACCTCGTTCCCGGCAAATTCTTTATAGTTAGCGAGAGGTTTTAGCAATGCATTGTTAAATGCTGCTTCACCTTCTTTATCCCTGATATACATGAGCTTAAGGTAATGAGGCAAAGAAATTGTGAAAAAGAAAAAACCAGGTTCAGAAAAATCTGCAAAAACATTTGCACCAAACCACTGTTGAGCTATCGTTAGAATCAACATCTCCTTGTATCCTTTATTTATCATTTCAATGGATTGAGTCCCGATAGTTAACAGACCACTTCCGACATTAATTCCTCCAAAATCAGTTACTTCAAAATAGATCAATCTCTCTCTCGAGTAAGGTCCAATAGTTTTACTAAAGTAACTAAGAATACTATCCGCCTGATTTAAGATTCTATTTATTTTAATAGAATCTATTTCTTGTGAATAAAAATCTAATTTGTTTTGATTGGATAGCAATTCAATGTGTTGAAAGGATTCTCTTTTGAAAACTATCAGAGGCATTTTGAAAACCGGTTTATCACATTCATATATAAAAACAGAATTACCTTTATCCATTTTCTCAATTAATTTACCGGATGATAAAACACTATAACTCTCGGGCACTTCGCACTTCATCTTATAAGTAAAAATCTGGTTTATAATTAATGGATACCACCGATGACCGCGATCAAGAAGTAACAGTGTATCATTCATCTCTTCGATTTCAAATGAGTAATTGAATTTTATTTCTAAGTTGCTATCATTTTGTAATACTGTCCCCGTTGTTAACAACAGAGAATCTTTCCCATTGAAGATGAAAGAAAGAGGAAGCCAGTCATTTCCATCATAATATAAAATTGAATTCATTTTATAAGATGAATTAAGGAGGAACTGAATATCATCTGAATCTGTGTTCTTTTGTAAACTACAAATTAAATCGACTTGAACAGATTTTGTAGCGAACGAAATTTTTGTTTCAATAAAATAATTTTTGACAACAACATCTGATGCAATGGTAAGATTTGAAATGATCGAGTGACAGAAGAAAAGTAATAGCGGTGTGAAATTTTTCATAATAGAACCCCCATAAGTTATTTATAATTAGTTGAACAAATTTCTCTAATTTATAAATTTAAATCAATAAAATAAATTGCAGCTTATTTGCTAACAAGCAAGCAGTTTCGGTAGAATTATTAACTACTTAGAACGATCTTTTTTGGTATATAAAACATCGTAAAAATAAAAACTACAAACATAAATGCAGCACCGGTTAAAAACGGAAATGGATAACCGAGAAATTCAAATGCAAAACCACCCCACAGTGGTCCCATTACTCTTGCCAGGGCAGATAATGATTGATTTACACCAAGAGTAACTCCCTGCTCGTGGTCAGGAGTAACATCGGAAATTAAACTTAATAGTGTTGGCTGAAGCATTCCTGTTCCGATGGATAGAAAACCTGAAATTAAAGCAAGTCCCAGAAAATTTCCACCGTAAGGAATTAATCCAAGTCCAATACTTATTATCAATGAACCAATTTTCAAAATATTTTTCTTAGTCATCATCTTATCTATGTGACCAATCAATCCGCCTTGCACAATTGCAGAGACCAATCCAGTTATTCCAAACAGATAACCGTTCTGCAAATCTGTTAAACCGTAAACCTGGATACCGAGCAATGTTAATGTGCCGTAAATATTAGCGAATGAAAAAACCAGGATAAAGAAAAGAGAAATAAATATCGCGCGGCTTGGCTCACTAAAAACTTTCCTGAGAGCCACAAAATCAAATAGCTTTCTCCGTGCAACTGTGTCCTGCGAAATTACTTCTTCACTCTTCGTTAGTGATTCAGGAAGAAATATCATAGTGAAGAAGAAAGCAATTAATGAAAAACCTCCCGCAGCTAAACCAGTAATCATATATCCGTACTCAGCTAAAAATCCACCGATGAGCGGCCCAAAAACAAATCCTAATCCAAAAGCTGAACCAATCATACCCATTCCTTTGGATCGGTTTTCTTTTGTGGTCACATCAGCAATATATGCCTGCGCAACTCCAATACTGCTTCCACCAATACCGGCAACTATCCTTGAAATTAAAAGAATGATGTAGGAGCTTGTGAATGCAAAAATAATATAGCCTAATGCATTGATAAATAAGCAGAGAACAATAACAGGCTTTCGTCCGTACTTGTCTGAATATTTTCCAAGAATTGGGTTAAAGATGAACTGTACGAAAGAATAGATAGCAATAGCAATTCCGATTGCAGCCTCATCAACTCCAAGTTCTTTAACTGCAAATGACGGAAGAATTGGGATAAGTATTCCAAATCCAAGCAGATCAATAAATACTGTGAGGAAGATTAGAGGAAGTGCGGATTTATTTTTCAATTTGAAGTATAATTTAAAAAGTGGCGGTAAGAAATTTCATTTAATTCTTTAGAGCGATTTCAATTTGCTGCCTTAATTCGACAAGATCCTTTTCTATGATTTTCCAAATAATTTCAACATCTACTCCAAAATAATCGTGAACAATTCTGTTCCTTATTCCTTTTAGTTTTAACCAGGGAATCTCGGCGAATTTATTTTTTATTTCATCGGGAATTTTAGAAGACGCTTCACCAATAATCTCAATGTTTCTTACTACTGCATCAATCAACATTGAGTTAGATTTAAAAGCTTCAATATCGATTTCTTCAGTATAATTTTCGATTTTATAAATACTCTCAAGAATATCTTCAAATAAGATTCTCCAATCTCTTTTAGACATAAATGAGATCTTCCTCGATGTATTTTTTTAATCTCGGCTTAACCGCTTTTATAAGGAACCCAGGTCTAACTCTTATTTCCAAGCAGTAATTCAAGCTCTTCTGCCAACAGAACGAAATCTAAGCCAATTGGTTCAGAAAATTCAACAAGAATATCAACATCACTTTCTTTTGTCGCTTCGTTCCTGCTGAACGAACCGAATATTCCAATCCTGGATACTTTATACTTCCGCTTAAGTTCTTCCTTATATCATTAGGAAATGAATCCATTTGAGATCTGCTCTAGATTTTTCATTTTAATTAATTCATACTTAACAATGCCAAATATACAAATGTTGAAATCAAAATTTGGTTACACCTAATCCGGTTTGCAAAAGCTGGATATCAGTTTTGTATTTAGTAATGATTTCTTTAGTATCGTTGAATGCTTCCTTCATTAATCTTCTATCGTAGTCAGTTAAAAAGTTATAAGTTGAATCGTCATAATTAATTTGTGATGGAAGAATTATGTATTCCCTTCCCTTTTCAGTTTGACCTTTGAAGACCCACGTTGGTAGATAATTTACTTCACTGATATAAATAGAATCAGTTAATTTATTTTTTGAAATTTGAATATTGAGAATTACTCCTGCATCAGAATAACGCCACCGCTGGTTTGAAATAAAATTTCCCATAGAGTAAGCTACAAATCCTGAGTCCAGTTTGCTATTATTTGTTTTAAAGAAATCAACAGGTTGAACAACGTGCGGATGTCCGCCAATAATTATATCAGCACCAAGTTCAATTATTTTCCGGACGATTTCTTTTTGATAATCACTTGGCTCACGGTTGTACTCAGGGCCATAGTGAAGATGAACCAGAACAACGTCAACATTTTTTTCTCTTGCTTTATCAATATCTCTTTTAATCAATTCTTCGTCAATAAGATTGATAGCAAAATCTTTTCCCTTTGGAATTGGAAGACCATTTGTGTTTTCGCTGTAAGCAAGGATCGCAACCTTAATTGAGTTCATCTGAAATATTCGAATTGAATCTCTGTCCTCTTGTGATAAAAAGGTACCTGTCCTGTGAATTTTAAATTCATTAATGACTTCGATGGTTCTTTTTACACCATCCCAGCCTTGGTCGAGTGCGTGGTTGTTTGCTGTAACCAGCAAATCAAATCCTGCATCTTTAAGTGCATAAACAAAATCATCAGGTGCATTGAAATAAGGATAGCCGCTATAACCTGTTATTCTTTCCGGCAATAACTGTTTCAAGATTTCCTATCGTTAGATCAGCAGCAGATAAATATTTTTTTACCTCGGAATAAACTCCAGTAAAATCAAAACTATCAGCTTCCACTTTTGCATAATTAAACTGGGTTGAGTGACACATTAAATCCCCAACAAAACATAGTGTTGCAGTGAGAACAGAATCCTCCCAAACAGTAACTTCAGCTTTTTCTTCAGCAACAGGATTAAAAAAGAAATGCTGAAAAGTTACAGTTATACTGAATATTACAATGGCTAAAATGTGTTTCATTCGATGTTTAGTAATATAACTTGTTGCGAGATAAATCTCGCTCTACATAAAAAAACGGGCTGGATTAATTTCTCAACCCAGCCCTCATAACATCAGCAGAAAGCCTAAAGTGAATTATCCTTTAGTTGCTTTCCTTTGAGCTTTTACATCCTGCACGTCTTTGCGTACGTCCTGGCAAAGTTTTCTTAAGTCACTTAAGCCTTTTCTTACGCGTGTACCTGCAGCGGATTGACCTTTCTCATAAAATTTATGAAAATCGGTTTCCAATCCTTGTACGAATTGAACCAATTGATTGAATTTATCCATAGTTTCCTCCATTATTAGTGGTTGATAGTGTTAGTTATGTTAGTTAGATCTTTCCAGAATAATTTCCGCAATATCTTTTACTTTTACTTCTTCAATTTTTTCAAAATGTTTTACCCCGTCAGTCATCATCGTCATACAAAACGGACATGCTGAAGCGATGGTATCGGCTCCTGTTGCAAGTGCTTCTTTTGTTCTTTCTTCATTAATTCTTCCGCCTTCATCATCTTCAAGAAACATTCTTCCGCCGCCGGCACCACAGCAGAAGCCTCTGTCTTTACTTCTTTTCATTTCAACAAGGTTGATTCCATCAATCGCCTCAAGACTTTTTCTCGGTGCATCGTAAACATCATTATATCTTCCAAGATAACAAGAATCGTGATAAGTAACATCGGATTTTCCGTTCTCCTTCAAGGTTATTTTGCCTGAAGAAATCATATCATCAATTAATTCTGTATGATGAAGAACTTCATAGTGACCGCCGAATTGCTTGTACTCATTTTTTAATGAATGAAAACAATGCGGACAAGCAGTTACAATTTTTTGAACTTTATAATGATTCAGAGTTTCCACGTTTTCCATCATAAACATTTGAGCCAGATATTCATTACCAAGTCTTCTTGCAGTATCACCGTTACATTTTTCCTGCGTTCCGAGAATTCTAAACTCAATGCCGCCTTTTTGCATAAGTTTAGCAAATGATTGGGATACTTTTTTATACCTGTCATCATAAGAACCTGCACAGCCAACCCAAAACAGATATTCACAGTTGGAATCTTCAGCCATAGTTTTAACTCCCAGTCCTTCAGCCCAGTTTGCTCTGTCAGCAGGATTGAATGCCCAGGGAGAAAAGTTAGTTTCAAGACTTTTGAAAACATTATTTAGTTCAGATGGAAATTGTGATTCTGTTAGAACTAAGTTTCTTCTCATATCAACAATGCTGTCGAGATGCTCAATCATCACCGGACATTCCTGAACACAAGCCATACAAGTTGTACACTGCCAGAGAACTTTATCTGTAACATAATCGTGAACAAGAGTTTTTTGAAACTGTTCTCCTTCAGTGATTCCATTTGCAAGTGAAGGTGCTTTATCTTTTGTTCTTTGCCTGATGTTTACAATTATTTCTTTTGGTGAAAGTGATTTTCCAACAGTGTGAGCGGGACAAGCATCCGTGCATCTTCCGCATTCAGTGCAGGTGTATCCATCAAGAATTTGTTTCCAGGAAAGATGTTCAATATCTGATGCACCAAATGATTGAGCATTTTCATCTTCAAGATTTAAATGCTTAACAGTGTTTCTTATTGGATCCAGGTTTGCGAAATAAGTATTTGGTATTGAAGTGAATACGTGCAAATGCTTTGAATAAGGAAGCAAATTCATAAATGCGAATATTGTTAGAATATGAATCCACCAATAAACTTCATATGCAACACTGGCTCCGGCAGAAGGATTGTCAAAGAACATCGGTGCAAGTGAAGCAGAAATCGGACGAACTTCGTAACTGTGCAGCATAAAATCATTCTTCGCTATTCCAGCCATATTCTGAAACATCATTGAAACAACAACAATCAAAATTAATGTCAAAATTATTGTTGCATCCAATGAAGCAGCTTTATCTACCTGAAGTCTTGGAATGCTAAAAACATATCTTCTTAAAAGAGCAACAATAACTGCTAGAATTACGAGCACTCCAAAAACATCCTGAATTATTGTTATGGCAGAATAGATCGGTCCTAAAAATTCAAGAGTAAATGGTGAATAAAATCCTTGTATGACAGCTTCGACAACAGCGAAAAGGAAAAGCATAAATCCCCAGAAAATCAGGAAGTGAACAGTTCCTGCAATCGGATCCCTCAATAATTTAGATTGACCAAATGCTATTTTAATTACATTTCCGATTCTTCTTCCAACATCACTAAACCTGTCGTCCTTCTTCTTTGCAACTTTCATATAAAGAAAAAGATTTCTTAAACTCCAGGAAAGGAATCCGAAAGCAGAAAGAAAGACTAAAATGAATATGATGTTTTTAATCGTCATCAGGAATTAATCAATTCGATAAATATGACTATGGCAGTCTTGGCTGTTTTTTAGCTACTGCAAAATAAATTGCAGCCGCAGCAAAAACTTTAACAGCCATCCATACAGTAAATATTGCTGCACCGGCTTTAATTGCATCAACAAAGTTGTGAAGATAAGCCGCATACAAATACAGAGTTCCAAATAATATCACGACAAGTTCAGCAACAAACATTGAGATGATAACAGTTAAATATTTTTGATTCTTTTCAGTTAATAATCCGACCAAATAAGCTGCGACCGGAAATGCAAGAAGATATCCACCTGTTGGTCCGATTAACCTTGCAAATCCCATTGTTCCATCTGCAGTTTGTGCAAATACCGGTAAACCAATTGCTCCAAGAAAAATATAGAGCACCTGGCTGTATGCACCATTCTTTGCACCAAGGAAAGCACCAGCTAATAGTACTACCATAGTCTGTAGTGTGAATGGAACAGGTTTAATTGGAATTGAAATCTGTGCAGATATTGCAGTCAGAATAGAAAATGATACCACCCAGAACAATTCAGATTCTTTTACTGAACTAAGTAGCTGGGCAAATGTCAGGCGCTTTGCAGATGTTTTCATATGTCCCTCAATTTAAGTTTTTGTTAAAAAAGTTTAATGTTTTCTCTAATACTAAATCGAACTTCGGATTAGTCCCTTCAAAAGGATGAGCTATATCAAAAGTATGACCAGTAGCTTTAATTTTATAAAATTCCGTTTTCTCTTTATTTGACCAATTATAAATTTGTTCGCCTTCTTCAATTTTAACTGATAAGTCCTGTTCTCCGTGAACAATCAACAATGGTTTATTCAGATTCTTTGCTGCCTTTTCAAGATTTAACAGATCAACTTTATTATTCTCAATATCATCAAGCAAAGAGACATTCAATCTCATCATTTGATTTGTTCTTGTATTCAAAACTTCAAACACACCATTTTTTCGCCACTCTCTTGCTTGTCTTTCGCTGTATCTATTAAAATTCGCCACAGAAGCCCAAAGAACAACGGCATTGATTTCTTTTCTTTTTGATGAAACTATAAGTGAATCTCCACCGCCGCGACTGTGACCCACGATGCCAATCCGTTTATTACTTTTTACTCCAAAGAAATTATTCAAATACGCATCTATTATTTCATTCAATTCTTCAAGTTCCAGAGAAAATGTATTATCTGCGAATTTATCAAGTTCTGTAAATTCTGTTAATGTTTCTCCGATGCCATTGTGCGAAAAATTAAATGTAAGAACAAAATAATCCTTTATCGGCAAAATAATTTCAGCAGTGTATGGCCAGAAGCCCCAATCTTTAAAACCTTTGAATCCGTGAACAAATATAAGGCAAGGTGCAGTTTCTAAATTTTCGTAACCGTATGTGGTGATTCTTATTTTTTCATTTTTTGTTGTATTTAACACAAAATCTTTGTTCATCCAGACCAAATATGCCGAATATCGTTAGAAAAGTCAATATTTAGAGAAAATATAATATTTTGATAAAAATTAACTTTTTGATGTATTTAAGCCGTTTTTTAACTTTCGGTTGAATTACAAAAGAATATTCATCATTCCCAAACTGTTAATATTATGAATTTTACGTTCTCGGAAGAATTGCAGATGCTAAGAGGTCTTGCTAAAGAGTTTACAAATGGTGAAATAAAACCCATTGCCAAGAGGATTGATGAAGAGGAAAAAATACCAACTCAACTTATAAAGAAATTAGCCGAGGTTGGATTTTTCGGTACTTCTTTTCCTGAAGAATACGGCGGCGGTGGTTTTGGTAAAATTGGATATTGCATTATGATGGAAGAAATTGTTCGTGGCTGCGCATCAACAGCAACAATGGTCGGTGCACATCAATCAATTGGAGCAAATGCAATTTATGTTGGAGGGTCTGAAGCATTGAAGAAAAAATATCTTCCAAGACTATGTTCGGGCGAAATGATTGCATCTTTTGCTTTAACTGAACCAGAAGCTGGATCAGATACATTCAATTTAAAAACTGAAGCGAAGAAAAAAGGCGATAAATGGATTTTGAATGGATCGAAGATTTGGATAACAAATGCAGGTATCGCAAACTTAATTTCAGTGTTTGCAAGAACCGACAAAGGCATTACAGGTTTTGCAGTTGAAGCAGATTCTCCGGGAATTACAATCGGTCCACCTGAAAAAAAGCTTGGAATAAAAGGAAGCACAACAAACTCAATCACTTTTGAAAATGTTGAAGTTCCTGAAGAAAATATGATCGGCAGAGAGGGCCGCGGATTTATTCTTGCAATGAAAACTCTTGATGGAGGCAGATTAACAATTGGTGCCTGTTGTCTTGGCGCTTCCAGAGAGCTGCTGGAATTATCGACAAATTATGCAAAACAACGAAAGCAATTTGGTGAACCAATTTCCAAATTTCAGGCAGTTCAGTTTATGTTAGCAGAAATGGCTTCAAAAATTTATCCGATGGAAAGTATTGTTTACAGATGTGCATACGATTATGACCAGGGAAAAGATGTTTCTGTGGACGCGGCAATTGTAAAGCTTTATGCGTCTGAAGCAATGACAGAAGTTGCAGATAAAGCTCTTCAGGTTCACGGAGGGATGGGTTTTTCCCGTGAACTTCCGATGGAAAGATATTATCGTGATGCAAGGATTTTAAGAATTTTTGAAGGAACTACTGAAATTCAGAAAATGATAATTGGCAGACACGTAATAAAAGTAAATGGGAAAGTTTAAATATGAATCAAAAACTTTTAGTCATACCAGCAATAGATATTAAAAACGGAAAATGTGTTCGTACTGTTCAAGGAATACCAGAATTGGATTGTTACGAGTACGGAAATAACCCTGTTGATATGGCAAAAATCTGGCGTGCAGAAAATGCAAAGATGATTCACGTAAAAGATTTTGATGGTGCACACGAACAATCAAAAAGAAACTATAAAGTAATTGAAGAAATTTGTTCATCAGTGGTTATACCGGTTGAATTTGCCGGCGGAATACGAAGTCTGCAGGATGCAGATGAAATAATGAAAACCGGAGTAATCAGACTCGCCATAAACACAATGGCAATCGAAAATAAAAACGAATTCATTAAAGTCATTGAAAAGTATGGCCCGAACAAAATTGTTATATCACTCGATGTTCTTGGTGAAGAACTACTGGTTCGGGGAAGAAGTAAAAAAGCAGGAATTAATTTCAGAACCTTTTCGAAGGAAATGGTTGAAACAGGGGTAAACAGATTTATTGTTTGCGATATTACAAGGAATGGAACGCAGTTAGGACCAAATATCCAGCTATCAAAAGAAATTGCTGAATTGACCGGAGCAAAAATCACCCACGCAGGTGGTGTCAGGAATAAAGATGAATTGATGGATATTCAGAATCTGATTCCGAGCGGAGTAGATTCTGTAATTGTTGGTCGAGCACTTTATGAAAACCGATTCCCCTGCCAGAAGCTATGGCGTGTGGCTGAATCGGGAATATTTAATTAAAATCATTTAATAATTTTCTTTTAGCCTATACCCTTTTTGTTATTAAATGATTAATTTTGAATGTGGTTGAATGTATGATTGGTTAGTGATCTAAAATTTCGGCTATTTAATATTTTTTATAATAAATTTCTTACCTGCAATGATCGAAGAAAATAAAAAAACAATTCACAGCAGCTTCTGGGCAAATATTTTCCATACACCAACTGAATCTGATGAGCTCGTTCATTCTCTACAGGCAATTCCATTATTTAAATCATTAACAAAAAAAGATATATCCGGTCTGCTGGGAATAATTCACAACCGAAATTATATTGCCGGTGAATATATTTTTTATCAGGGTGATCCTGGAATTGGCTTATATTTGATAAGTGAAGGAGAAGTTCAGATAAGCCGCGAAAGTGATAAAGGTGATAAGGTACCCTTGGCTGTTTTTCATAAGGGTGATTTTTTTGGCGAGTTGGCACTTGTTGACAGTGAAAAACGTTCGGCATCTGCAATTGCCAACAGTGATACAAAGCTGTCTGTTATCTTCAAACCTGATCTTGATGAATTCATTGAAAAGTACCCAAGAAAAGGAATTAAAATTGTACAGGGAATTGCAGAGATTACTGCTGTAAGATTAAGAACATTAAATGAAGATTATTTTAATCTTCGAACCGAAAAAAAATAATGGAGGTTTAAAATGGGACCCGACATTCAAAAAATACTCGTTCCAATAGATTTTTCAGATTATTCTAAAAGCGCTCTGAAATATGCAGTAAACTTTTGTAAGAATTGTAAAGCTGATATGTTTCTCATATATGTTGTCGAGCCGGTTATTTATCCACCGGACTTCAGCATGGGGCAAATTGCAATTCCATCTGTTAATTCTGAATGGGATGAAAGAGCCAGACAGGAGCTTGATAAGCTTGCAAAGGAAGAAATACCTTCTGGTGTGACGGTCAAGACAATTATCAAAACCGGCAAACCATTCCTTGAAATAATTGAAACAGCCGGCGAGCTTGATGTTGATTTGATAATTATCGCTACTCACGGCCGTTCAGGTGTTGAGCATATTCTTTTTGGAAGCACTGCAGAGAAAGTTGTTAGAAAAGCTCCCTGCCCTGTTCTTACTTTAAGAGAACCGATAAAGGGCTTTAAGTATAAAGAGGAGATAAAGAAAGAAAACAGTAAGTAATAGCTGGCTAGTTTTTTCTATCAACTACAAAATCAACAAGCGCTTCGAGAGCAAGTCTGCTTTGTGAATCGGGAAGTTTTTTGAGTGCATCTTTTGCTTCTTGTGAGTAAGTTCTTGCCTGACCGACAGCATAGTCTATACCTTTATTCTCTCTTACAAAATTAATGACTTCATCAACATTAGTCTTTTCTTTTCCGTTCTTAATTATTTTCCTGATCTCTGCTGCTTTTGCAGATGAGACCTGGTTAAGAGAATAAATTAATGGTAAAGTGATTTTCTTTTCTTTAATATCTCCCCCGGCTCTCTTGCCAGTAATTGAAAGGCTGCCTTCATAATCAAGTATATCATCACGGATCTGGAAAGATATTCCGAGATTCTTTCCGAATTCTCCCATTGCTGAAATATATTCTTGATCTGAAGTTGCACTCATCGCACCAATTGTGCAGCAAGTTTCAATCAACGAAGCAGTTTTATCTGATATCACCCTGAAATAAGTTTCTTCATCAATATCAAGCTTACGTGTTTTTTGTATTTGAAGCAGTTCTCCTTCAGACATTCTCTTGACCGTATTCGTTACTACTTCAAGAAAATCGTAATCTTTTCCTTCCATTGCAATGAGTAATCCTTTTGACAATAGGTAATCTCCCATCAATACAGCAATTTTATTTTTAAAGACTTTATTGATTGACCAGAGACCTCTTCTTTTATCAGCACTATCAACTACATCATCGTGAACCAGAGTTGCAGTATGAAGCAGTTCAACCAGTACTGCACCGCGATAACTTCGTTCATTTATTCCACCTGCAACCTTTGCAGATAACAATACGAGCAAAGGTCTGATCTTCTTTCCCTTCTGTCTGATGATGTATCTTGTAACAAGATCAACAAGTCCAACGCGTGAACGAAGAGATTCCCTAAAGATTTGACTGAATGTCTCCAGTTCGTTTTTAATAGGTTGAGTTATTTCGGAAAGCTGACTTTTAAGCACTTTTCTTTGAAGATATTTTTGATATAAAAATACTTATTTCGTATAAGAGAACCAACGGAACTGCAAGTATAACCTGCGAAACCGGATCTGCTCCGGGTGTTAAAAAAGCTGCGAGAACTAAAATGATGACGATTGCATGTCTTCTGTATTTTCTCATAAACTTTGGTGTTAATATTCCTAGTTTAGAAAGAAAGAAAGAAATCATAGGAAGCTCAAATACTACACCTGCAGCGAGCATAACGCTGATTATGATCGACATATATTCATCGATAGCAAATTCGTTTGATATTTCAGCAGTTCCAAATTGAGCTGCGAATTTCATTGTAAGTGGAAGCATCACAAAATAAGCAAATGCAATGCCAGCAAGAAAACAAAATGTAGAGAAGAAAACTATCCAGAGAATATATTTTCTTTCCCGTTTCTTCAGGGCTGGTGCAATAAACTGCCAAAGTTGATAAAAAATATTGGGTAGACTTGCAACAATACCTACAATAATTGCAACTTGAACATAAAGAAAAAGTTGTCCGAATGGTCTTAAGTTTTGAAGCGAAGCATTGGCATCACGAGCAGGTTTGAGCAAAACAATTTCAATTAATGGATCGATGAAAAACCATGCAACAATCGTAAATATTATTACACCAATTAACGCATAAATTATACGCCAGCGAAGCTCTTCAATGTGATCAAGGAATGACATCTCGACGTCACTACTTGTCTGCCCCTCACCACTATTCCTCGCTGTCTCTTCTGCTGCCAAAGCTATTGACTCAATATCTTAGATAATATTCTGATAGAGCGGAAATCCGGAACATAACTCTTTGACATCTTTAACAAGACCATCAAGCTTGGATTCATCTTCAGCATTGTCAATTGCTGTGTTAATAATCTCTGCAATCCTCTTCATATCATTTTCTTTCATTCCACGAGTAGTTACAGCCGGAGTTCCGATTCTTATTCCACTAGTTACAAAAGGACTCTTAGTATCGAAAGGAACCATATTTTTATTTACGGTAATGCCGGCATGTTCAAGAGCATTTTCTGCTTTCTTACCGGAAATATTTTTATTGGAAAGATCAATAAGCATTAAATGGTTGTCTGTCCCACCTGATACAACATCAAATCCAAACTTCATTAATTGATCTGCCATAGCTTTTGCATTTTTTATCACTTGCTGAGCATAAACTTTGAAATTGTCATCTAACACTTCTGCAAATGCAACAGCCTTAGCCATAATAACGTGCATCAACGGACCTCCCTGAATACCGGGCATTACGGCACTATCATAAAGTTCCGACATCATTTTTAGTCTGTCGCCTTTGGGAGTTTTTAATCCAAACGAATTTTCTTTGTCTTTACCCATCAAAATAATTCCACCTCTTGGACCACGAAGAGTTTTGTGAGTAGTAGATGTAACAACATCACAATAAGGAAGCGGATTATCAAGCAAACCTTTTGCAATCAATCCGGCAGGATGAGCCATATCGCACATCAGGAAGGCTCCAGTTGCATCAGCTATCTCTCTTAATTTTTTATAATCCCATTCACGTGAATATGCACTTGCACCTGCGATAATTACTTTTGGTTTTTCTTTTTTTGCAAGGTCTTCAATGATGTTGTAATCAAGAAGTCTTGTATCTTTATTCAGTTCATATCCGACTGCCTGATACAGTTTGCCAGAAAAATTAACTGGTGAACCGTGAGTAAGATGACCACCGTGTGCAAGACTTAATCCGATAAATTTATCACCCGGTTTCATCAGAGTCATTAGTACAGCCATATTAGCCTGCGAACCGCTGTGTGGCTGCACGTTCGCATATTCAGCATTGAAGATTTTTTTTAATCTTTCTCGTGCAAGATCTTCAGCCATGTCAACGAATTCACAACCACCATAATATCGTTTACCAGGATATCCTTCAGCATATTTATTAGTTAGAGGTGATCCTGCTGCTTCTAAAACAGCAGGACTAACAAAATTCTCTGAAGCTATCAGTTCAAGCTTGTTTTGCTGTCTTTCAATTTCTTGTTTTAATATTTGAAATACTTCTGAATCAGATTTTAGATGGGAATACATAATACATTTCAATTTTGTTTTTGATGATCAAATTTAATAAAAAAATCCGGCAGTTGCCGGACTTTTAAAAAGAGAACCTGCTTTTTCACTCAATATTTTATATTTACGGAACGGTTACGCTTTTGCCAATCCAGGCAAAGCAATCACCTGTGATTGGTATAACATCGCCAGAATTTTTCTTATTAAAGAAATAATCTTCCTGAGTTGGTACTGAACTGGAGAGTGCTCCAATTCTGTCACGTGCCTGTGCAAGTGATGGGTCTATACTCACTGCTCTTCTGTATGTATCCTGTGCAAGCAAGTAAACTAATTTCGTTGGAAAATCGAATTTACAGTCTCTTGCAGACTGTTCATAAAGCAATCCAATAGAAAATATCGCCATACCCCAACCGCCGGCTTTATCATTTGCGTTTTCAAAGAACTGACGAGCTCTGCTGAGTTTTCCCTGCTCCTTATAAATAAGTCCGAGATTGAAATAAAAATCTTTATTATCTGGATCTAGCTGAATTAATTTTTGATAAGCAGCTTCAGAATCACTCAAGCGACCAACTTTATTATAAGCAGTGGCTAACTGATTCCAGTAGTTTAATGTCTCAGGAGATTTTTGAGTTAAAAATTCAAGAGGTTCAATTGCTCGTTCATAATCCTGAGCTCTAATACACTCAGAAGCGTAAACCCATGCTTTTTCAAGATTTTCCTTATCGAGATCCCAGTTCCTTTTACGAATATCCAGCAGCTGACCAACATCCTCAACAAGTGTGGATAAAATTCTTGGCCATTCTGAGTTATCGGGTTCTCTAACTGCAAGTATTGAGTAAATATCAATTGCTTTAGTCTTGTAATCATTTTGATCGTTCATATTAGCAATATATAATTGTCCAAATCTGTTATAGTAATATGAGTCCATTTCGGGATTATATTCAGCAGCTTTCTGATATTCAGCAATTGCATTTTCAGCATCGACCTTTAACCAGGTTTCTGATACGAAAGCTTTTCTAACCTGGAAGTAAGCCATACCGTCAGGATAATATTGAATTGCTGTATTGTAAAAATTTATGATTGAGTCTTCAATAGCTTGTATCTCTTCCGGACTTACTGCTGCAGAATCACGCAGATACCAGAAACAATCTTCCATTTTATAATAAATCCATTTTGCGAATTTAGCTTTATCACAAGCTAGCACTTGCCATCCATACGGGAGAGCGCTTGCAAAGTCTTTATTCTTATGATACTCTGAGAATAAACTATAAAGTTTGAGGGTTTCCAGAGAATCACAGTCAGACGAGTAAGACGATTGAAAATTATTTCCTGCAACAGCACATGATGTGAAGATCATTGCAGAAATTATAATTCCATAAATCTTGATTTTAGTTTTCACTTTTCTACCCTTTTAATTATTTGTCATATCGAATAAACCAGATATCGCCGAAGCTGATACCAAAGTTTATTCGTAAAAAATTTTCTTCTAATAAATTATCTTCTTTTGTTCCTCTTACTGAATACTCAAATCCAAGATCCACTGTATTTTCAGGACTTAAAGGAAGCGCAAATCCACCAAAAACCGAATACTGTTTCAACTCATTACCATTAAAATTATACTGTGACATTTCATAGCTTAAACCTGCCCTGAACATTATTTGTTCCCAAAAAGTAACTCCCGGAACGCGCTGTGGTCTGTATTCAAATCCCAGACTAATTCTATGTACATCACTTAGATTACTCTGATTTATTTCACTTAACTTGAACTCTGTCCATGGCTGATAAAAATAATCCAGTGCTAAATTGTATACATTAACGAAAGTAATATGTAATCCAGCATTCAGTCGCATCGGGACTTCCATTTTAGTTTCTCCGGTGCTGATTGAATCAACAATAGATGAAGAACGACTTACAAAACTTGAATCAGTATTTAGCTTACCAACAATATTAGTGCTTAGACCTAATCTTAAATTAGAAATCGCATCACTATTTAACAAACCAGACATATCTGGTGTAATTAACCCAATAGTCGTACCAAATCCTTTTGGTGCATAATTCAGCTCATATTCAGAGGGAAAGTAGGTAGTATTCTCAAACGCTAACTTGGAAGTGTATTTTATGTTGCCAAAATAGTACTCCAGTGTAGCACCAATTAAAAATTCGCCGGGAAGTTGAAAGGATGATCCAATGAAAATTTTAGATAGACCACCTTTTCCTAAATATGTTGTATTATAATTTCCTGTCAAAGTATCAATAACATTTTCTGTTACTTCATAATTTATCCGGCTGTAAGGAACCACACCGAAAGCGAGACCGATTTTATTTACTTCGCTAATAGGAAATCCAAATGTAACTCCCTTAAAGATTCCATCACCGTAATATTTTGTATCGTTTGAGTTCGATAATCTGAGTTCATCATAAGCAAAACTCATTTCGAGTCTGACCCGTGACAAGTAAGACCAGGAAGCAGGATTAAGTATCTCTACATAATCACTATTTACCATAGCTGTACCCGTATGACCCATTGAAAGTGTTCTGGCTGAGTAACTGTAGTAAATATCGCCAACACCATAACGAGTATAAGTGGAAGTCTTTTGTGCGAAAGACATATTAGATACGATAAGAAGTAACGGCAAATAATATTTTAAGATGTTTTGAATCATAATTTTTATCTGATCGTATAGATTATCCGAAGTCTTGGTCGTTCAGAAATTTCAACATAATCGCTGCCCTTCAAAGCAAAGAATTCCAAACCTGAAGTTGGGCTTCCGGCCTCTATGAGCATTCCATTATTCTCTTTTCTGTTGATCCAGTTTCTGACAAACAAAGTAACATCGCCAGTATATTTATTATCCTTGAGAGTAAGAAATGAAGGATTACCCTCAGTGTTTAACGAATCAGCAAAGCTCAAATAAGTTAATCTTAAACTATTATTCGAACTTGAGCCTTTTACAGAAGAAACAGAATCCGGAGTAATAAAAATTTCAGCCTTATTAATTACAACACTGGCTGGAACCGCGCCCAGATCAAAAGTCAATCGGGAATTAATTGCAACACTACTTTGAACACTTATCAAACCTGTCGGCAGACTTGGAATAACAGGACGATCAACTAAACTTATGTCTGCGGCAATAAAGCCATTTAATGTATCAACATAAACTCCCGGCTTCTCAATTACTACAAACAATTTTGCAGCCTCAGATGAAATTGCATTAAATGCCTGGAAACCAACTACTTTAGTTGAACTTGGTAGTGGATCAAGATAAATTCCAAAATTACTTTCTAAAGTTTTATCTGCAGTATTTTTCATCCATGCTAAAGGCAACGCACCATCTAAATGAAATGTATATAAAGTATCAGTGATCGTAAATTGAGAACTTACATCTGCTGGCTCATAATTAAGATTTGGAAGACTATCAATTGTAAATGCCGTTGATGACCAGGAAGAGTTTACCTTATGCACAGAAAAATTCATAGCAGCCATCGAATCAGTATAAACGTACCGAGTTCGCAAAATAATCCAGGAGTCCAGAACATTTATGTTACCGGCTTTGAGGTCATTCTTCAAACTATCTGGTAATCCAAAAACAAACCTCATCAGTGCAGAGGCTGTAATATCCTGATACTTTCCAATCAAAATCCAATCCGCATTGCCAAGTGCATTAACCTTTTTGAAATATGAGGATGATTGTTCTGTAGTATCAACTGAAGTATCAAAAATTTTAGCCGAAATATTTTCACTGCCAATTAATTCAACTCCCAAAGAGGAAGGTTCATCTGTGCAGGAAGAAAATAAAGCAATTATGAAAAGAAAAATTATTGGAAAGATTAAATTAAACTTCAAAAATTAACTCCGCTAAATATCACCAAGAATGAAAGTGCAAGCATTTATTAAATTATCGGCTACAAAAGTTGGAAAATTATTTTCCTTTTGCAAGATAGAAAAACTCTCCTCCCCTTTTCCGGTTCTTACCAAAATAGTCTTTATTCCGGCATTTTTTCCGCATTGTATGTCAGCCACTGAATCACCAATAAAATATGACTTCTCAAGATCAACATTAAACTCTTTGGCAGCTTCAAGTAAAAGTTTGGCAGAAGGTTTTCTGCAGCCACATTCTTCCTCAGAACTGTAATCGGGATGAGCCGGACAGTAATAGAATGCATCTATTTTTACTTTATGATCGGACAGAAGACTGTTTATTTTTTCGTTCACGGAATCAACATCCTGGCTTGTCATTAATCCTCTTGCAATACCAGACTGGTTGGAAATTACAATGAGCATAAATCCATACTTCTTTAGCAAAGCAAGTGCATTACCTGTATCTGGAAACAATACAACTTTCTCTGGATCACTTATATAACCGGGGTCTTCGTTTAGTGTTCCGTCTCTATCAAGAAAGACTGCAAGGTTGGACATTAACTCTCGTCGAGAATTGTCTTATATAGTTCGATATACTTTTTAGCAGAAGAGTGCCAGCTAAAATCTTCTTTCATTGCGGCTTTAACAATTTTATTCCAGGTGTCTTTATCCTGGTAAACTTTGAGCGCTCGTTTTATTTCACTAAGAAATTCGCCGGCATTATATTTTTGGAAAACAAAACCGGTTCCTTCTTTAGACTTTTCATTGAATTTTTTAACTGTGTCGGCAAGTCCACCGGTTTCACGAACTACCGGAATAGTACCATAATTTAAACTGTACATCTGATTGAGACCACACGGTTCATACCTTGAAGGCATAAGAAAAATATCTGCACCACCTTCAATCAAGTGAGCAAGGTCGTCATTAAAGCCAAGATAGCACGCAAATTTTTTGTGATGCTTTTTTGCCATCTGATCAAAGAATGTGTGATAGCTTTTATCTCCGGTACCTAGTACAATCATCTGAACATCTAACTTCATTAAGTCAGGAAGTATTTTTTCAACAAGATCAATTCCTTTTGAATCATACAAACGTGAGATTAAGCCAATTATCGGGATATCCTCATCGAATTCGAATCCAAACTTTTCTGCAAGTGCCTGTTTGTTTACTACTTTCTGCTCAACATTTTTAATGCTGTATTTTTTGGGAAGATGTTTGTCTTTATCCGGGTTCCAAACTTTGGTATCAATTCCATTAATTATTCCATAAAGATCTTCTTTTCTTTTAGCTAACACTTCCTTCAAACCGCTTCCAATTTCGTTATCAGTTCTGATTTCATTCGCATAGGTTTCACTAACGGTATTGATTACATCGGCGAAGAGAAGACCGCTCTTCATATAGTTCATTTTACCTTTGTGAAGAACACCTTTATCGTTATTCAGCTTTTCAGGTAATCCGGTTTTTTTAAAAGATGTCTTTGGAAATTCACCCTGATAAGCAAGATTGTGAATTGTGAACAACGTTTTGAACTTATCGAAGTGCTCTTCATTTTGATAAACATTTTTTAGGTAAGCCGGGATCAACCCGCATTGCCAGTCATTACAATGAATGATATCAGGTATCCAGCCAAGTTTAATAATTAATTCAAACACAGCACGGCTGAGGATTATGAATCGTTCATCATTATCCGGATAATCTTTACCTGTCATTGGATCGGTGTAAAGACTGTTCCTGCTTCCAAAGTATTCCTGATTATCAAGAAAATATATCTGAACTCTTATTTTTTGTCCGGGTAAAAAGCAAGATTTCAAAGAAAACAATACTTCTTTTCCATCGATATCAATTTTAATATCTTTTAATCTTACCACTTCGTGAATTTTAAACTTCCGATCATCAACTGCACCATACTTGGGAACAACTATCCGAACCTCGTGTCCTAATTCTGCTAAAGTTTGGGGCAGTGCAGCTGAAACGTCTGCAAGTCCTCCGGTTTTAACAAAAGGCACAACTTCAGATGTTACAAATAGGATTTTTAGCTTTTTTGCTGACATTTTCTTTGAAATTTATGGAATGAATAATGTAAAATTACTAAATCAGGCCTTCTTTAACAAAAGATGAGTAAATTAAAATGCAGACGAACAATTCCAGTATAAATGGTGGAGAGAAAAATTCTTTAACCCAAAAATTTCATTTGAGATACTAAGCAAGTAATTACAAGCTATAATACAGTTTCATATAATTACTTACCGAGTAATTTTAATTATATCGCATTAGATTTTATGTAAATCCCTTTTTGCTGTAGCTACATTAATATTATCTGGTTCTGGATTATTAGAATTTCCTATAGAAATTTCAGGGTTTAATCGAAATGAATATAGTTTTATATTAAGACCGAAATTAAAACAATTTTTGGATTTAAATTGAAATTATTCATCGGAATTGTTGCAGCTGCAATATTTCTAATCGGCTGCAGCGCCTCTACCGGTTCACGTTACGAAACCAAAAAGGAAACCGGAAAAGAAACTTCTACTGAAGGAACAAAAGAGATTTCTGAAGATTTTGATATCACACCATATAAAACAGAAATAGATATTGAAACGCCACCGATTGCAACTGACAATCTTCCACCGGATGTATGGTATGGATACGGAGACTCAACCTCAAATATCGAAAGAAATATTGTTGGTACTACCGATGGATATAGAGTTCAGGTTTTATCAACAGATGACATTGATGAAGCAAATCGTGTTCGCGCAGAGGTTTATGAAAAAACAACGAGGAAAGAAGTCTATGTCATTTTTGAACCTCCATTTTATAAAGTTAAAGTTGGAGATTTCACTTCAAAGTCTGAGGCGGATAATCTCAGGTTTAAACTTAATCAGCTTGGTTACACTGAATCGAAAGTTGTTCAGGAAACTGTAAATCTTTTTGAATGATGAAAACACTTCTCTTTAATCCCGCTTCAATTGTAACAGTTAATACTTCAGGAAAGAACTTCAAAAGAGGAAAAGAGCTTTCTGATATCGGATGTTTATATGAACATTCGATTGTAATTGAAGATGATTTAATAAAAGATATCCTTCCAACTTCTTCTCTTGATAAAAATAAATTTGAAAAGATTATTGATGCAACCGGTAAAACAGTTCTTCCCGGGTTAGTTGAATGTCACACACACACTGCATTTGCCGGCTCGCGTGCTGATGAATTCAGACAAAAACTTAGCGGAATCGGATATGAAGAAATCGCAAAAAAAGGCGGTGGAATAAATACTACTGTTCAAGCGGTTCGCTCATCATCATTTGAGGAATTAGTTAATCTTATCAAACCAAGAGTTGAAAATTTCATTTCACAAGGAATAACAACTCTTGAGATTAAAAGCGGCTACGGATTGAACTTCGAGAATGAAAGAAAACTTTTGCAGGTAATTAATTTTCTTAATGAAATTTATCCAATTGATATCGTTCCAACTTTTCTTGGTGCACATACATTTCCGAAAGAATTTAAAGACAACAGACAAGGATATGTTGATGAAATTATTAATAAGATGATCCCCCATTTTGCAGAACAAAAACTTGCTGAGTTCTGTGATGGATTTTGTGAAGCAACAGCTTTCACTGCAAATGAAATTGATGAGATATTTTCTGCTGCAGTTAAGAACGGACTAAAACTTAAACTTCACACTGAACAGTTCAATTCAATTGGTGGGTTGGATGTTGCACTTAAACATAAAGCTGTTTCTGTTGATCATCTTGAAGTAATTAAAGATGAAGATATCCCAAAACTTGGAAAGACTGATACTGTTTCTGTTCTTCTTCCGGGAGTATCTTTTTTCCTCAATCACACTTATGCACCTGCTAGAAAGTTAATTGAACAAAATGCGATTGTTGCACTTGCTACAGATTACAATCCAGGCTCGTCTCATATTTCAAGTTTAAGTTTAATAATGAGTCTCGCAGCATTAAAAATGAAGATGACAATTGAAGAAACAATAAGTGCCGTAACAATTAATTCAGCAAAAGCTTTATGCAGAGAAAAAACTATCGGCTCAATTGAGATTGGAAAGAAAGCTGACTTTGCTGTTTTTAATACTTCTGATTATTCTGATATCGTTTACTCGATTGGAAGTAATTTGAATTGTATGACGATAAAGGGTGGAAAAGTTATTTACCAGAATTAAATGAACTTAATAAGTCATCTCACTTAAACCTAAAAATCAAATCAGTAACCTCCCATCTCGGACGCAAGTTCAAGGTATCAGGATGAAAAGAAAACCTCTCAGAAAATTCAATCGGTTCAGGCCAGCCGAAATTATATTTCCCGCTGCTGTCTGCATCAAGATAACACCAGAGTAAATATTTTCCCGGTTCAACACGAGTAAATTCAAATTTATCCAGGTTTGGTCTGTGCTCATATTTTAACTGCGGAGTCTCGGTACTTTCAAGAATCAAAACAGGGTTTTTTGTGTAATCAAGATTTATGACATTCCCTGAAAGGCCTGTAAAATCCAAACCGGAAATTGTTCTGAACTTTAAAGTAAACAGCGAATCTTTTTTATTTCCCGCAAGGTCAACAAAATTTTCAAGCTGCAGTTTAAGAAGATAATCTTTGTCTGGTTTGAGGTTCTCGTCAGGTTTAATAAGTAAGGTGGCATCATCGAAGAAATCAACACTGATATCTACTGGTTTGTTAAATGTATCAGATAATGCAACCGCAGAAATTTTAAAGTCTTTATTAAAAGCTTCATCGAAAAAGATTTTGATCTCGGTCTTTTCAAAATCAACCATTCCACGAGTAGACGGTTCAGTTGAAACTATTTTTACTGAACTGGTATCGGGTCTGTCACTAACAACTACTTTAGTGAAATCATTAATCATAATATTACCCATTAAGTCAGTTAATGTATCAACAAGAAGATAAACCTGGTTGGAAGGATTAAGTTCAGCCTCAAACATTAAAATAAACTCTTCAGGTTTTGTTTTCCCTTTGAAGGCATAAGCTACTTCATAGTTCTTATTCTCTGTCGAATCAACAATAGAGAAATTTTTCGAGAAGATTGATTTTATATCTAAAACTTTATTTGCACTGACAATCATATGATTCCTGTCAGTCATTACCCCGCTAATTAATCTGGGGCTGGAAACATCAGCATTAAACAACATAAAATAAATATCAGTATATATTGAATCGGTTTCACTTAAAAAAATATCTGTTTGCGGAATGCCAATTTCATCCTGATCTTGTTGGAATAAATAATCTCTGAACTTATCATTCACTGCAAAGATTCTGTAATTACCAGCACCGAGTCCCTGCAGACTGAAATTACCATCACCACCGGTTTGGGAAACGTAATCCGGTTTTCGGTTTAGTAATGAGTCGGAACTTTCATCCATTTTGTAAGCATAAATAAAAATACCTTCTTTCTCTTTGCCGTAAACTCTGCCAGAAATAATTCTTCTGTCAATTTTATCACCAGTTGAAAATGAAAATGTAAAAGACTGAGCCATTCTGTTTTTATTATTCAAATCAACAGCGTCAGTGCCTATTGTAATTGTGTATGTTACATCATCTTTTAATTTTTCGGGGAAAGTTACTTCGAGAGTTGTGCCGCTCCAGCTATACGTGAATGTTCCTTCAATAAATGGTGAAATGAAAATTGCGTCTCTCACTGATCGTTTATCAACGTATTCGGAAAAATCAAGTTCAAAATAATCCTTATCAAAGTTTGTAGTTCCATCAGCAGGAAAAACATTAACAATTTTTGGTGGAATTTTGTCTTCATCGCCACCACTTGGAGGAAGCTGATTTGCACATTTAATTAAGATAAAAGATAAAAGGACAAAGATAAAAGTGTGTTTCTTATTTATTCGTTTTAGTAACAATTGAACCTAGTATTTTTTTGAGTTGTGTTGATTCATCGATTAGGAATATCAAATCACTTTCTAAGATGTTACTTTCCAAAGTAGCCTTAATAATTCTTAACCAGTAGTTGGATTCCCTCATTTCCCTTAATGATATTCTAACTTTATTATTAAAATCTGGTTTTGAAGAACCTGCCTGAGCTTCTTCATAATTAGCACCAGATGACGTTGAACATTTTGCTAATTGATATCTGATCACATTAATTTCAGGAGTTCTAGGAAGCTTCTTTAAGAAATTTAAAACACTCACAGCAAAATTAAAAAGTCGATCATTTAAGTTTTCATTCATTAAAATTCTAGTCTTTGCTCTTTTTACTTTTATCTTTAATCTTTAGTCTTTCGAACATACTCACGGTAGAGCTTTACGTTCCTATTGTGTTCAGCCAGAGTTTTTCCAAACCGGTGACCACCCGTTCCATCTGCTACAAAGTAAAGATAGTTATTTTTTTCTGGATATAACGCTGCCATTATTGCAGGTTGTCCGGGACTATTGATTGGTCCGGGCGGCAGACCAAAATATTTATAAGTGTTGTAAGGTGAATCTAATTCCAGATCTTTATAAGTCAATCTTTTCCAACCTCCGGGAATAACATATTGTATTGTTGGATCAGCCTGAAGTTTCATTCCAATTCGTAACCTGTTATGGTAGACACCAGAAATTCGGGACATCTCTTCTTCTTTATGTGTCTCGCCTTTAATGATCGACGCTAAAGTAATAATCTCGTGAATTGTAAAACCAAGTTCCTTCGTACGAGCTTTCAAACTATCATTATAGAATTCTTTAAATGCATCATAAAATATTCTAAGTGCTTCTTCTGGAGAACTTCTTTCAAAAATTTCATAATCGGTGGCAAACAAATAACCTTCAAATGAATTTTGTTTTAGTCCAAGTGAATCTGCAAAGACCTTGCTGCTCGCAAGATTGACAAATTCAGTTGAATCAATGTAAACATATTTCTGAAGCCGGTGTGCAAGCCACTTAATTGTTTGTCCTGGTCTTATTGTTAATGTCCTCTGAAAATCACAATCTCCAGAAATAAAAAGATCAAGCAAATCTAAATAGCTCAATCCATTTGGAATGTGAAATCTTGCTGCCCTGATTTTCCTTTCAGCACCATAAACGAAGCCGGCAATTTTAAAATTATTTTTGCTTGGAATTATTCCCTGATTATGTAATCGGTCAACAACAGAAGAAAAACTTTCACCTTTCTTTATATCGAAAATAACTGGTTGATTTGCAGTATAATAATTAGGAGTAAAAAATGTTAAGTAAGATAGAACTAAAACAAGAATAAACACTCCAGCAACGGCTAAAAAATCCCATCGAGTAAGAAGTTTTGTCAATTTACTTTTCATTCAAGACTATTTTAGTTTCAGAAAATAATTTTCAGGGATAGAAGGATAAGGGGCTACATTCAAACTATCCTGGATTCCATTCTGATAAAGTTGAAATCCTCTCATTGCAATCATTGCTGCATTATCACCACAGTATTCAAGTGAAGGAATTATACATGGGATTTTAAATTTTTCTGAGAGGTTACTGAGCTCAATTCTAAGTTTTTTATTTGCAGCAACACCGCCGACAAGAGATAATGATTTTACTTTATGATTATTTAAAGCATGATTAACTTTCTGAACTAATGCATCAACAAGTGCTTTCTGGAATGAAGCAGATATATTATTTAAATCAGATTCTGGAATGTTTCCATCAGCAAAATTCTTTTGAACAAACCTAAGCACTGAAGTTTTCAAACCGCTGAAAGAAAAATTATATTCATCCTTCAATTCCGCAACAGGAAATTTAATACTCTTTTCATTTCCTTTTAAAGCACTAGCTTCGATCTGTGGTCCACCAGGATACCCAAATCCAAGCAGCTTGGATACTTTGTCAAATGCTTCTCCTGCTGCATCATCAACCGTTGTTCCTAAAAGAAAAATCTTTGTAAAACTTTCTACATATAGCAGCAACGTATGTCCACCCGATACTACAAGGACAAGCATTGGAAATTCAGGTTTCTGTTCCATCCCGCCTGCCAAAGAATTTGTTCGGCGGGCAGGCAGAAAACCGGAGAAAATATGGCCTTCAATATGATTAACTGCAACGAATGGTTTGTTCAAGGAATAAGATAAACCTTTGGCGAATGTTAGACCTACAAGCAAAGCACCAATCAGTCCGGGACCTGAAGTAGCAGTAATTAAATCTATTTCTGCGAGTTTTAGATTAGCCGTTTTCAATGCTGAGTCAAGCAACGGCTTGACCATTTGCAGGTGAGCTCTGCTTGATAATTCAGGTACGACGCCGCCAAAAGCTTTATGAAAATGTTGGGATGAAATGAGATTTACTTTTACTTCATCATTTACAAGAATTGCAACAGAAGTTTCGTCACAGGAGCTTTCAATTCCCAGGATATTTAACTTCCGGGAAATACTCATTATCTGAAAGCGAAAAATTCTTTTGCAATATGTCCGGCAAGCTGAGGATTTTCCTGCAATCTTCTCATTGAATATTTGTACCAATCCTCTCCGAATGGAACATATATTCTAACTTTATATCCATCGTTATTTATTTTATCTCGCAGGTCTTCTCTTACACCAAGCAGCATTTGAAACTCAAACATATCTTTTGGGATGTTCAGAGCTTTTATTAATTCGTACGATTTATCAATGAGATATTTATCGTGAGTGGCGATTCCAACATAATTACCATTCTTCAGCATTGACTCAACGCACTTCATAAAATTATCTCTTATTGCCTGCTTATCCTTGTAGGCAATTGTCGCCGGTTCAATATAAATTCCTTTGCAGAGTCTGTAATTAGTTCCGAGTTTATTAAGAACGATAGTATCATTAAAAGTTCTTTTTAGGTAAGCTTGAAGTACAACGCCAACGTTGCTGTATTCTTCATAAATTCTTTTGTATACATCAAAAGTTAAATCAGTAAATGGAGAATCTTCCATATCTATTCGTACGAAATTTTTAATTTCATTTCCTTTTTTAACCAACTCAAGAATTTGCTGATATGCTAATTCCTTATCGATTGCCAAACCCATCTGAGTCGGCTTGATTGAAAGATTTGCATTCAGTTTATTCTTAACAATCGCATCAAAAACTTCAAGAGCTTTTCTTTTAGCTTCGATTGCTTCTTCCTTTGTTTTAATTGATTCGCCTAACACATCGAGAGTTGCAAGAATTCCTTTGGAATTAAGATCTCTAACGGTATCAACTGCTGCTTGAAGGGTTTTACCTGCGATGTATTTTTTTGAAAATAACCATACTATACTCTCAGGCATTACTTGAACTGTTTTAACTAGAAGATTATGAAATACAGACACTACATTCTCCGCAAAAATTTGTATACAAAATTACAGCAATTTTTCTACTGTAAAAAGTGTAATTGAACATCACTTGGTATGATTTTTTTAATTCAAGGTTGGCTTTAGCAGTTTGATAAGTAAAATAGCTTTTCGCTTTAGTTCATCTTTAGAACCATCGTTAGTAAAAATAAAGTCAGCTTTCTTCTTTTTACTTTCCTGCTCCATTTGATTGTTATCACGCTTGATAAAATCCTCTTCTGAAAGTTTTTTAGTAATAGTTGAACGCTTCATTCTTAAATTTTTATCAGCAGTGATAAGCACAACATAATCATACATTTTTTCAATCTTTGATTCGAAGATCAAGGCTGCTTCAACAAAGACAATATTGCTGGTTTCGAAGTATTCTTTTGAGAGGTAATCAATTCTTTTTCTTACTCTCGGATGAAGGATTGAATTTATTTTTTTGAGTTTTTTAGGATCGGAAAATATATTATCTGCGATATATTTTTTATTGATTTTATTTCCCTGGAAAGATTGTGCTCCGAATTCTTTTATGACTTCTTCTCTGACTTCAGGATCACCAGCGAGAATTTCCTTGGAGATATCATCAGCTAGTATTACAGGGTACCCGGCTTCAAATAGAAATTTAGTAAAAGTAGATTTTCCTGAGCCGATATTCCCGGTAATTGCAACCTTTATTTTTTTTGCATCAGGCATATATCAGAAAATAAAAAAGGGGCAGACACCCCTTTTATTTAGCGTAACCAATTTTCCTAACTTCACGGATAACTGTAACTTTAATTTGTCCGGGGTATTCCATTTCATTTTCAATCTTTGCAGCAATTTCTTTTGCAAGTTTATCAGCCATAAGATCATCTATCTTCTCGTGCTCAACAACTACTCTAACTTCTCTTCCTGCCTGAATTGCATAAGTCTTTGCAACTCCTTCAAATGATTTAGCAAGATCTTCAAGATTTTCCAATCGCTTTACATAACTCTCAAGCGGTTCACGTCTTGCGCCGGGCCTTGCTCCGCTTATAGCATCTGCCGCTTGTACCAATGCTGCAATTGGATGTTCCATTTCAATATCTTCGTGGTGGGAACCAACAGCATTCACAACAATTGGGTTCTCGTTAAACTTCTTTGTGAATTCATATCCAATAAGTGCATGAGGCCCTTCAACACTTTTATCGACGGTTTTGCCTATATCATGCAGCAAACCTGCTCTCTTCGCTAGTCCAGCTTCGAGTCCTAATTCAGCTGCCATTATTCCAGTGAGATAAGCTACTTCAATACTATGCTGCATTAAATTCTGACCAAAGCTTGATCTGTATTTCATTTTACCGATGTGCTTAATAAGTTCGTTATGCATATTGTGTAAACCAAGCTGCAAAACTACATTTTCACCATCACGTATCATTTCCTCTTCAAGTTCCTGTTTAACTTTTTCTACTACTTCTTCAATTCTGGCAGGATGAATTCTTCCATCAGAGATTAATCTTTCAAGGGAAACTCGTGCAACTTCCCTTCTGAACTGATCGAATGAAGAAAGTATAACTGCTTCAGGTGTATCATCAACAATTACATCAACGCCGGTGGCAGATTCGAAAGCACGGATGTTTCTTCCTTCCTTTCCAATGATTCTTCCTTTCATTTCATCATTTTGTATCTGAACAACTGAAACTGTGCTTTCAATGGAATGGTCTGCTGCGGTTCTTTGAATTGATTGGACGATGATTTTCTGGGCTTCCCGCTTACCATCGGCTTTGGCTTTGTCTGAAATATCTTTGATAATTGATGCGGCTTGCATTTTGGCATCATTTACAAGATTCTCCATCAGAATTTTCTTTGCTTCCTCTGAGGAGAGACCTGATATTTTTTCGAGTCTTATGTTTTGCTCTTGTTCGAGACGGTTTATTTCCTCAAGCTTTTTATCAAATTGCTTGCGCTGTTCGTTAAGCTCCTGCTCAAACTTTTTATTTTCTCTTTCTTTTTGTAAAACGAGATCAAACTTTTTCTCGCTGTTTTCTTCTCTTAGTTGAATCTGCTTTTCAAGTGCACCAACTTTTTGTCTTTTTTGCTGAACCTCTTTATCGAATTCAGTTTTCTTTTTATACCACTCGTCTTTTACTTCTAAGAGTTTTTCTCTTTTAATATTTTTGGCGTCTTTATCTGCATCTTCAAGTATCTTCTTTGCCTGCTCTTCAGCAGTTGTAATACTTTTTTTACCAATCCGGGAGTTCATCATCCAACCAAGGTAAAAGAACACAATAATAACAACAACGAGCATCGGTATTAATAACAGTACGTCCATATTTCCTCCACACTTAAGTTTTATTTTTTAAAGACCGCACTCGCTGCCCCGTAATTAATAGGAAAAACCCTATTAATCACAGTGGGAATGTTCCCAGTCGCTTTTTACTTCCACTGCTATCCCAGAAATGGGAGAGTCCTCAACCAAGATTGAAGATGAGGCCTGTAATACACGCCGGAGTAATACTCCCAATTAGTTTATGTTAGTTTTTCACTAATTATTAGGAGCAGCGAAGCGGTTATACTTAAGATGGGTCAGCAACCTGCTGTTCTGATAGAAGAAGTTTTATCTTTTTAACTTTGTCCGAAGCCTGAATTAAAAATTCTCTGTTCTTATTCTTTTCAATAAAAAGATCGTATGCAATATTCAAACACGCAATAATAGCTATTGTTTGAGCCGGTTGATCCGGCAGCTCATCCTTTGTCTCTTCCATTACTTTATTTACATAGATAGCAAGCTCTTTTGCTATTTCTTCATTTTCGACAAGTAAAGAATACTCTTTGTCAAATATTTTTATTTTCAGCTTCTTTTTTTCCATCAGTCTTTCTGTGCTAACCCACTAACAAATTATTTAAGAACTAATTACTTCAACTTGTCCTGAATTCAACTATTGTGACCAATCAGAGGACAAGTGTTTATCTATTCTGGATATTAAATCTTTAATTTTAATTTTTATCTCTTCTCGTTCATCTGAATTTAGTTTTGTTTTTTCCTCCGATTTAAGTTTTATATCTTCTAATTCTGATTCCATCTCGGAAATTCTTTGGTGAAGAAGATTTTTATCCTGTTGTATTTCATTCAGCGATACTTCTAATTCTTTGTTTCTTCCAAGAGTATCGCTGTATTTATTTTTGAGAATTTCTACATGAGACTCAAGCTTGCCTAAGTCGCTTATCAGAGTTTCGTATTTAGCAAGGTCTACCAATTATTTTCCTCTAAGAATCGCGTTAAATTTTTCTGTTACTTTGCTTATTAAAGTTTGAAAATCTTTATCTACTTCTTCGTCAGTTAAAGTTCTGTTATAATCATAATACTCTAAATTGAATGCCATACTCTTTTTATCTTCACCAATCTCTTTGCTTTCAAAAAGATCGAATAATTCAACTGCTTTAAGGATTTCGCCGCTTTCCTTTAAAATAAATTCCTTTACTGAGGTGTAATTTATCGATTTATCAAACAAAAACGCAAAATCACGGTATACTTTAGGATATTTTAAAAGTTCTGAAAACGTTCTTCTTTCACTTGATAACTTCTTAAAAATGTCTAAATCACATTCAAAAGAAAATACAGATTGATTTATGTCAAACTTCTTAAGAACACTTTTGCTTACACTTCCACCAACACCAATCAGTGAATCTTTAAAGTTTACGGTGAATTGATAATCGTAAATCTTATTCTGTATGGAATTATAAGAATCATTTAAAACATTGTCAAGCGAAATTTTTGAAAAAAATGAATTTATTAGACCTTTCAAATCAAAAATATCATAATCTGATTCAGCAGAATACCATTGACGGTTTTGCTTTTTACCGGTAATTATTAGCAATAGTTTCTTCTTCTCTTCAAAATCAGCAAATGAATTTAGGTCATCTTTCAGTCTTTCAAATACATTTCCGATTTCGAAAACAGCAATATCTTTCTCACCTTTTTTAATATTATTTGATATAACAGGTAAAGCTGAAACCAAAAGTGAAGTTCGCAGATATGCCATATCCTGGCTTTGTGGATTTGCTATTTCAATCGGAATTCCAGTTACTTTTGCATCTGATTCAGGGATTAGCGGATTATTAACCATTTCATTAAATCCCGAAGCAACTGCACTTTCTCTGATTTTATCTTCAAGATCAAAATCATCTTTTCTTTTGTGCAGAGTAATGCTCACTTTTTCTATAACAGGAATTTTTTCATAACCAGCAATTCTTGCAACTTCTTCTATAAGATCTGCTTCCCTTTCAATATCAGGCCGATGGGTTGGGACTATTACTTCAAGAGATTCACCCATATCTTTTAATAAATTTATTCCAAGTTTTTGAAATATCTTTATCACTTCTGCTTTGGGAACTTCGTAACCGAGCAATTTTTTCATTCGAGCTAATCGAAACGTAATTTCATTCTGTTTTAACTTAACAGGATATTCATCAATAACACCTTTAGCAATTTCTCCACCAGCTATAGCTGCAATTAACTGAGCAGCCCTTTGTGCAGCAAATACTGTATTAGATGGATCAGTTCCTCTTTCAAATCTGTAAGATGAATCAGTAGCTAACTGTAATTTTTTGGATGTTTTTCTGATAGAAGTTGGATTGAAGTAAGCTGATTCGATTAAAATATTTTTTGTTGATTCAGTGACTTCAGAATTTTCACCGCCCATTACACCAGCGATTGCAACTTCACGTTTGCCATCACAAATCATCATCGTTCCCTTTGGTAAGATTCTCTCTTTTGAATCAAGAGTTGTGAACTTCAATTCCTCATTAAGACTTTTTACAATTATTTTTTTTCCAGCAAGCTGATCAAGATCGAAAGCATGCAAAGGCTGACCTAATTCGTGTAGTATGAAATTGGTAACATCGACTACATTGTTAATCGGCCGTAAACCGATTTTAGTTAGTTTATTCTGCAGCCATTCGGGTGATTCTTTAATTGTAAGTCCCGTTACAACCTTGGCAGAATAACGCGGGCAGTTAATTTTGTCCTCGATTTCAACACTGGCTAATTGTTTAATATCCTGCTGTGATTCTAAATAATCAAGCTTCGGAATTCTCAGATCGCGGTTAAAGATAGCAGAGAGATCACGAGCAACTCCAATATGTGAGAGTGCGTCGGGACGATTTGGTGTGATTGCAATTTCAAGAATAACATCATTTAGTTTCAAAGCTTCACTAACAGGAGTGCCTGCTGAAAAATCATCATTCAAAACCATTATGCCTGAATGATCATCACCCAATTCTAACTCATCTTCAGCGCAGATCATTCCGTTTGATTCGACACCACGGATTTTAACTTTCTTCATCTCCATATTCCCTTTAGGAATTATAGTTCCTATCGGGGCAAAAACAACATTTTGTCCTTTCTGAACATTCGGTGCACCACACACAACAGCCAAATCAGTTTTCCCATCGTACACAGAACAAACGGTGAGCTTATCAGCATTTGGATGCTTCTGCACATCTTTAACTAATCCAACAATAATCCCGGAATATTTTTTATTCTGATCGATGTAATCTTCAACCTCGAGTCCGGACATAGTTAACTTATCAACGATCTCTTCAGTAGAGATGCCATCGAGGTTAACGTAATCTTTAATCCAGTTGAGCGAGATCTTCACAAAATTTTCCGGTTAAAATTGTTTAAGAAATCTTAAATCATTTTCAAAAAATATTCTTATGTCATCAATACCATATTTCAACATTGCAATTCTTTCTATCCCCATTCCAAATGCGTAGCCAGTGTATTTTTCTGTATCATAATTAACATACTTAAACACATTCGGATCAACCATTCCACATCCAAGAATTTCAAGCCAGCCTGAATGCTTACAAACTCTGCATCCTTTTCCTTTACAGATGTAACAGGTTATATCCATCTCAGCACTTGGTTCGGTGAATGGGAAAAAACTTGGTCTGAATCTGTATTTAAATCCTTCTCCATAAAATTGTTCAGCAAAGGAAACGAGTGTTCCTTTCAGTTCAGCAAATGAAACATCTGTATCTACATAAATTCCATCCACCTGATGAAACATACAATAGCTTCGTGAACTAATAGCTTCATTACGATAAACACGTCCCGGCATAATTGCTCTGATTGGCGGCTGTTCTTTTTCCATTATTCTTATTTGAACAGGTGTGGTGTGAGTGCGAAGAAGAAATTTATCACTTACGAAGAATGTATCCTGCATATCTCTTGCGGGATGATCAGGAGGAAAATTTAACGCTTCAAAATTGTAATAATCGGATTCAAGTTCAGGTCCATCATAAACTGAAAATCCTAATCCTTTAAAGATTGATTTAATTTCAAAAAGAGTTTGAGTGAGGATATGTCGGCTGCCAATCTTAACACCTTTACCTGGAAGTGTAAGATCTATTCTGGCTGAATCTGGAATTTGATTCGATTCAATAATTGATTTTTTATTATTGAATGATTCTGTTACTTCTGTTCTAAGATTATTAAGAAGTTTACCGAAGACAGGTTTGTCTTCGCCTGATATCGATTTTAGTTCATCAAACAGCTTTGTTACAATTCCATTCCTGCTAAGAAATTTAATCCTGACTTGTTCAAGTTCTCCAGATGTAGATGCTTTTTCAATTTCCTGATCGAAATCTGATTTTATTCTCTCTATTTCTGAACGCTGCATAATGGGACTGTTGAATATTTAAAATAATACCCTCAAAGAAATTTTATTTAATTCTATGAGGGTTTGAATTAGTTAGCTGAGAACTTTACAAGTTCAGCGAAGGCATCAGGATTATCAACAGCGAGGTTTGCAAGAACCTTACGATTAATTATTACTCCTTTTGTATCAAGAGCACTAATGAATTTTGAATAGCTTAATCCATGTGGTCTTACGGCAGCATTTATTCTGGTAATCCATAATTGCCTGTAAATTCTTTTTTTAGATTTCCTGTCCCTGTAAGCATGAACAAGACCTTTTTCAACAGCATTTTTGGCAACAGTAAAAACATTACCACGACTACCCCAGTAGCCTTTTGACTGTTTTAATATTTTTCTTTTTCTTTTTCTTGAAGCAACGTTATTCTTTGCTTTTGGCATTTCACTTTTCCTTTTTCGTTATTGAACCATTAAACTTACACTTTTTTGGTCAGCTTTAGAGACCAATGTCGTAGTCCTCAAATTTCTTTTTCGCTTTGTAGATTTTGAGGTTAAGATATGACTCTTATAAGCCTTTTGTCTTTTAAATTTTCCCGAAGCGGTTTTCTTAAATCTTTTAGAAGCACCCCGGTTACTTTTCATCTTTGGCATAAATTAATCCTGTTTTATTATTGTTTTTTCTTTCCTTTTTTCGAAGCCGGAACCACTATTAAGCTCATATTTCTTCCTTCCATCTTTGGTTCCACTTCAATTTTTGCTACATCCTGCACTCTTTCTAAAAATCTTTTTAGAAGATTTTCACCAAGTTCCGCATAAGCCATTTCTCTTCCCTTAAATACAACGGTTGCCTTTACTTTATTTCCTTCCTCAAGAAAATTAATCGCGTGTCTGGTTTTAAAATCAAAATCGTGAACATCAGTATTGGGATGAAATCTTATTTCTTTAAGAACAGATATCTGCTGATTTTTCTTCTGGATTTTTTCTTTCTTCTGCAGCTCGTATCTGAATTTTCCAAAATCAATTATTTTGCAGACAGGAGGTTTTGCCTGAGGAGCAATTTCCACGAGGTCTTTTCCTCTTTCACCAGCTAATCGTCTGGCGTCTTTTGTTAAAAATACTCCAAGCTGCTTTCCGTCTGCATCAATTACTCTAACTTTAGGAGCCTGGATCTCCTCATTTACACGGATGCTTTCTACTTGCGCGATGTATAACCTCTTTAAATTGTTGTGTAATCTTTGTTTTTAATTTCAATAGCAAGTTTATCAATAAAATCACTCAATGTAAACGCCCCAAGATCACCTTTTTTATGCTGTCTGACTGAGATATTGGCTGCGTTTTGCTCCTTTTCTCCAACAATAATCATATAAGGTGCTTTTTGGGTCTCCCAATCTCTGATTTTATAACCAATTTTTTCATTCCTTTGATCCAAATGAGTTCGTATTCCACCTGCAACAAATTTTTCATTTATGGTCTGAGCATATTCAAAAAAGTTTTGAGATACGGGAATGACAACAGCTTGAACAGGAGCTAACCAAAGTGGAAAATCTCCGGCGTAATGTTCAATCAAAATTCCAAAGAATCTTTCAATTGAACCAAGAAGTGCACGATGAACCATGAAAGGTCTGTGTTCTTTTCCATCTTCGCCAATATAATTGATGTCAAATCTTTCAGGCAAATTAAAATCAAACTGGATTGTACTTAACTGCCATTCTCTGCCAAGAGCATCTTTAATTTTTATATCTATCTTTGGACCATAAAATGCTCCGCCGCCTTCGTCCATTTAATAATTTAGTTTTTCAGCTTCAAGAGCTTTTCTTAAAGATTCAACCGCTTTATCCCAGAGTTCAACTTCACCAACAGCTTCTTCTGGTTTAGTTGCCAGGTAAAAATTCATTTGCTCAAAACCAAAAGTACCAAGAATCATTCTTGCAAAATTTAAAGTTCTCCGAATTTCTGCTTCAATTTGTTCGTGAGCACAAAAGATGTGTGCATCATCCTGAGTGAATCCTCTAACTCTTAACAAGCCATGCAATACACCACTTTTTTCGTATCTGTAAACAGTGCCAAGTTCTGCCCATCTCAAAGGTAAATCACGATATGAACGAAGATGTGCTTTGTAAATCATAATGTGAAATGGACAGTTCATCGGTTTGATGTAATAATCCTGTTCATCTATCTTCATTCCTGAATACATACTATCTTTATAGAAATCTAAATGACCGCTTGTTTCCCAAAGCCAGCTCTTTCCCATATGGGGAGAGTAAAGTAATTCATAACCATTTTTTAAGTGAGCATCACGCCAGTAGTTTTCAATTTCCATTCTGATTCGTGCACCTTTTGGATGCCAGTAAATCAATCCTGCACCAGCTTCTTCATGAACGCTGAATAAATCAAGCTGCTTACCAAGTTTTCTGTGATCTCTTCTTTTCGCTTCTTCAAGGAAGTGAATGTAATCTTCAAGCATCTTTTTCTTCGGAAAAGAAATACCATAAATTCTTTGCATCTGTTTGTTATGCTCATCACCACGCCAATAAGAACCTGAAACGCTTAGTAACTTAACATATTTTATTTTTCCTGCAGAAGGAAGATGAGGACCTGTACACAAATCAGTAAAATCACCTTCATTATAAATGCTGATCACTTCATTGTTTTCATCAAGCTCGCTTAATATTTCCAGTTTGTATTGATCATCCTGCTTTTTGAAAAAGTCTACCGCTTTTGCTTTCGGTAACTCTGTTCTCTCAAACTTATGATCTTCTTTTGAAATCTTTTCCATTTTCTGTTCAATTTTAAGAAGATCTTCTTCATCCAGCTTTTTGTTGATATCGAAATCATAATAGAAACCATTTTCGATTGCAGGTCCTACACCAAACTTCGCTTCCGGATACAGCGACTTAATCGCATGAGCCATAAGGTGCGAAGTTGAATGCCAATAAACTTCTTTTCCCTCTTCATCATCAAATTTGAGAAAGTTAATATCGGTATCCTGGTGAATTGGTCGTTGCATATCTATGACTGACCCGTTTACCTTTGCAGCGAGTACCTCATCAGCAAGTCTTTCAGAGATTGATTGAGCAATCTGAAAAGGTGTTACACCTTTATCAAATTCTTTCTCTTGACCATCTGGAAATTTTATTTTAATCTTATTCATAAACCTCTATAAAAAAACCTACCGGAATAAATAATAAATTTTCGTCCAAAACATTTTTCCGGAAGGCATTGTGGGCTCTAAAGGATTCTTCCTCCGAAGGAGTCCTTTGGACGAAGGAATCCCTTTGGCAGAACCTTTGACCTTCTTAAGTCTTAGTGGGCTCTAAAGGATTCGAACCTTTGACCTTCTGCACGTCAAGCAGACGCTCTAACCAACTGAGCTAAGAGCCCGGAAAAAATTTCGGATTTATAAATTGCGAAATGATATAACTAATGAAATTGTACATTTCTATTGACTTAAATTTATTCAATTTACATCCGCATTCCTAAATTCCTAGTACCGAGGGCCGGACTCGAACCGGCACGGGAACAAGTTCCCACAGGATTTTAAGTCCTGTGCGTCTACCAATTCCGCCACCCCCCCCGGCAAAACCAGCTAAAAAGCGAAATTCTTTGATTTTGAGCTTGTAAAAATAGTTAATGACTTCTCATTTTGCAAAAATTGGATTGTTTTTAATCGGTAGAGACTTCTGAAAAATGGAGATCAAACCGTCTGTCATTCTCGCGAAAGCGGGAATCTGATTAAAAATTAATGGATTTCTGTCTACACAGGAATGACATATTGAATTTTTCAGAAATCTCCGGCAATTAAAATATGCCGATACATGTGTAAAGATTCGCCTCAGAGCAATTTATTTGCTAAAGGGTTATTACTTTTCAAATTCAAGAATTGATGACCCCTATTTCTCTTTATTGAATAGAGATGTTGTTGATTGAACTTTATAAAATAGCTTTAATTTCAATAGGACTAATCCTCTGAAAAATCGCTGGTGGCATTTACTTTGCTCAGGCTAATATTTGTCAAACTGAATTACTGCGTATAAATTTGCTCTCCAAAGAAATTTGAGAACGAATAAGAAAAATTGAAAGGAGTTTGGATTGATGCAAAAGTATAGCGAATGGTTAAACAATACTTATAAAAAATTCACATCAAAAAATCCCGAAAGAAAAAAAGAGTTTACAACTGCTTCTTTTTCTCCAGTTAAGGAATTATATACACCTGATGATATTAAAGGAACTCACGAAGATCGCTTAGGCTTCCCGGTGAATATCCTTTTACAAGAGGAATTCAGCCAACAATGTACAGAGGCAGATACTGGACGATGCGGCAATATGCTGGTTTTGGTAATGCCAAAGAATCAAATGAAAGATATAGATATTTACTTGAGCAAGGTCAATCAGGATTATCTGTAGCATTTGATCTTCCAACACAAATAGGTTATGATAGTGATGATCCAATTGCTTATGGTGAAGTTGGTAAGGTTGGTGTTGCAATAGATACACTCGCAGATATGGAAATTCTTTTCGATAAAATCCCCCTTGATAAAGTTTCAACTTCGATGACCATTAACGCACCGGCTTCAGTTCTATTGGCAATGTATATCGCAGTTGCTGAGAAGCAAGGTGTAACTCGTGATAAAATCAGCGGCACAATTCAAAATGATATTTTAAAAGAATACATTGCAAGAGGAACATATATCTATCCACCAAAACCTTCGATGAGATTGATAACGAATATTTTTGAATTCTGTGCAAAGGAAGTTCCAAAGTGGAATACTATTTCAATTAGCGGATATCACATTCGTGAAGCTGGTTCAACTGCAGCACAGGAAGTTGGTTTTACTCTCGCAAATGGAATTGCTTACGTTGATGCAGCAATTAAAACAGGATTAGATGTTGATACATTTGGTCAACGTCTCTCATTTTTCTTTAATTCACATAACGATTTTCTGGAAGAAGTAGCAAAGTTTAGAGCCGCCCGCAGACTCTGGGCAAAAATTATGAAGGAAAGGTTTGCTGCAAAAAATCCAAAGTCAATGATGCTGAGGTTCCATACTCAAACTGCAGGTTCAACATTAACGGCTCAACAGGTTGATAATAATATAGTCAGAGTAACAATACAAACTTTAGCTGCTGCACTGGGAGGCACACAAAGTCTTCATACAAATTCACGTGATGAGGCACTTGCACTTCCTACAGAAGAATCAGTAAGAATAGCATTACGGACTCAGCAAATTGTTGCAGAAGAAAGTGGAATTACCAACACAGTTGATCCGCTTGCCGGTTCATATTATGTTGAATCTATGACTGACTCAATTGAAAAAGAAGCCAAAGAATATATTGAAAAAATTGATGCGATGGGAGGAATGACTGAAGCAATTGAAGCTGGTTTCGTTCAAACTGAAATTCAAAAATCAGCATATAAATATGAAATGGAAATTGAAGAGAACGAAAAAATTATAGTCGGCGTAAATAAATACCAGATTAAAGAATCAGAGCATAAAGATCTTCTGAAGATTGATATAAAAGTTCAGGAAGAGCAAATCAAATTCCTGAAAAAAATCCGCTCTGAAAGAAATAATGATGAGGTGAATAAAAATTTATCTGCTTTAAAAAAGGCTGCTGAAGGATCAGACAATTTAATGCCGCCTATACTTGAAGCAGTAAGAAATTATGCAAGCATCGGGGAAATTTGTAACACTATGCGCTCGGTTTTTGGAGAGTATAAAGAACACGTTGTTATTTAATTAAAAATTATAAATGAAAAATTAAAAAAGGTTTAGAATGAATTTAACTCACATTGAACATATTGGAATTGCTGTTAAGAATATAGATGAAGCAATTAAATTCTATGAAGAAGTGCTTGGTCTAAAATGTTACGCAGTTGAAGAAGTAAAAGATCAAAAAGTAAAAACAGCTTTCTTTCAGATTGGTCAGACAAAAATTGAACTGCTGGAATCAACTGATCCTGAAGGACCAATTGGAAAGTTTATTGAAAAACGGGGTGAAGGAATTCATCACATCGCTTATGCTGCAAAAGGTCTTGAGTCTTCATTGGAAGAATTAAAAAGCAAAGGCATAAAACTGATTGATGAAAAACCCCGGAAAGGTGCAGAAGGATTAAACATCGCTTTCCTTCATCCGAAAGCAACTTATGGTGTGTTGACTGAATTATGTGAGAAACCACTCTAAATAATTTTATGACAAATTAATTTGAAAATTATTTTTAATCATTGAGAGAATACAAATGGCAATACAGGATAAAATAAAAGAATTGATGGCGCTTCGTGAGCAAGCCAGACTTGGCGGCGGCGAAAAGAGAATCGCCTCGCAGCATAAAAAAGGAAAGCTGACTGCTCGTGAAAGAATTGATCTGCTGCTCGACGAAGGAAGCTTCGAAGAATTTGATATGTTCGTTTCCCATCGCAGCATTGACTTCGGGCTTGATAAGGAAGCTTATCTGTCAGATGGAGTCGTTACAGGTTACGGAACAATTGACGGCAGATTAGTTTATGTCTTCTCACAGGACTTCACTGTTTTCGGCGGATCGCTTTCTGAAATGTATGCACAGAAGATTTGCAAGATCATGGATAAAGCAATGAAAGTCGGTGCCCCAATAATTGGAATTAACGATAGCGGCGGTGCAAGAATTCAGGAAGGTGTAAAAAGTCTTGGCGGATACGCAGATATATTTCAACGAAATATTATGGCTTCCGGAGTTGTGCCGCAGATCTCTGCAGTGTTCGGCCCTTGTGCCGGTGGTGCAGTCTACTCCCCTGCTCTAACGGACATAATCATAATGTCAAAAGAAACTAGTTACATGTTCGTTACCGGTCCAAAGGTTGTTAAAACAGTTACCGGCGAAGTTGTTGATGAAGAACAGCTTGGCGGTGCAATGGTTCACGGTTCAAAATCAGGTATATCTCATTTCGTTGCTGATAGCGAAGAAGAAGGAATTTCTCTTATAAGAAAACTCTTAAGTTATTTACCACAGAATAATCTTGAAGATCCGCCAACCCTCAATTGCACTGATCCGATTGATAGACTCGAAGATCATCTGAACGAAATAGTTCCGGAAAACCCAAGCAAACCATACGATGTTAAGGAGGTTATTCATGCTGTTGTTGATTATAATGAGTTCCTGGAAGTCGGGCGTCATTTTGCACCAAACATTGTTACAGGCTTTACCAGATTCAATGGTATGTCTGTTGGAATTGTAGCAAACCAGCCAAACTATTTAGCAGGTGTGCTTGACATTAATTCCTCAAGAAAAGCAGCACGTTTTGTACGCTTCTGCGATGCATTCAATGTACCAATCGTAACTTTTGTTGATGTACCGGGATTCCTTCCGGGAACTGCTCAGGAGTATGGCGGAATAATTATTCATGGTGCAAAACTTCTCTTCGCTTACGGTGAAGCAACTGTTCCGAAAGTTACAGTCATTCTCAGAAAAGCTTACGGCGGTGCTTATGATGTTATGAGTTCCAAGCATCTTCGCGGTGATATAAATTATTCCTGGCCAGGTGCTGAAATAGCAGTTATGGGACCCAAAGGTGCAATTGAAATTCTTTACAGCAAAGAGTACAAGGATATTGTGGACCTTGAAGAGCGGATGAAATTTCTTCAGAAAAAAGAAGACGAATACAAACATAAATTTGCTACTCCTTATGTTGCTGCTAAATATGGTTTCATTGACGATGTTATTGAGCCAAGGAATACAAGATTCAGAGTGATCAGGGCACTTGAATCACTTAAAACAAAAAAGGATGTAAATCCTCCAAAGAAACATTCTAATATTCCTTTATAGTGAGATTGAAAATGTTTTTCTTACAAGTACAACAAGTTTTAACTGATACGCTTAGTCAGTCAAGTAAATCGGAATTCTTTAAGCAGGTTGATCCATTCGGATTAGGAATGACGGTTATCGGATATGCAATTGTATTCATAGCACTCCTTCTGCTTTACATCGTCTTCTTTAATCTTACAAAATTAATTCAGGTTAAATTGAGAAGAGTTCTTTGCGTAAAGAAGGAACCATTGATAAAGAGAAAAAAGATATTTCTGTTCCCGGAGAAGTAAATGCTGCAATTGCTATGGCACTTCATTTATATTTTCTGGAGATGCATGATGAAGAATCAGCAATTCTTACAATTAACCGGGCATCGAAAATTTACTCGCCGTGGAGCTCAAAAATTTATGGTATGAGACAACATCCAAGATAAAGGAATACAACGATGAAAAATTTTAAATTTACTATACAGGGAAATAAGTACGATGTCAAAGTCCTTGATGTTGACGAGAACATTGCAGAGATAGAAGTTAACGGTACATTATACAAAGTTGAAGTTGACAGGAAAATCACTCCAACCAAAACACCGAGACTTGTTCGATCGGTAGCTGTTCCTTCCACTGAATCAGTTTCATCACAGTTAAAGACAAGTGCACCGGAAGCACCAAAAGGGGCAGGCTTCATAAAATCTCCACTGCCGGGAGTAATACTTGATGTTCATGTGAGAGAAGGTGACAAAGTAGCGGCAGGCACAAAACTAATTACACTCGAAGCAATGAAAATGGAAAATAATATTAACGCTGATAAAGCTGGTATCGTTAAATCACTAAAAGTAAAAAAAGGTGACAGCGTACTTGAAGGTGATGTACTTATCGAGATTGGGGAATAATTATGGGCGGCTTTTTTGAATTTTTAGATCACGGACTTACTCAGTTCTTCCGATATACTGCATTTGCAAATATGACCACAGGACATGTGGTGATGATTGCTGTAGGTTTGATTTTTATTTACCTGGCAATCACCAAAGAATATGAACCACTGCTTTTAGTTCCGATAGGTTTTGGAATGTTGATCGGTAATATTCCTTTTCTGCAGGAAGCTAACTTGCAGCTCGGCGTTTATGAACCCGGAAGTGTGATGAACTACCTTTACTTCGGAGTAATTAAAGGAATTTATCCACCGCTGATTTTTCTTGGCATTGGGGCGATGACTGATTTTTCAACTCTTCTTTCTAATCCGAAATTAATTCTGCTTGGAGCTGCGGCACAACTGGGAATTTTTGGTGCTTATATGCTTGCTTTGCTTTTGGGATTTATTCCTGAACAAGCTGCAGCAATTGGTATAATTGGTGGTGCTGATGGACCGACTGCAATTTTTCTTTCCTCTAAATTAGCTCCTGAATTAATGGGTGCAATTGCTGTCTCAGCTTATTCATATATGGCATTAGTGCCTGTTATTCAACCTCCAATTATGAGATTGCTGACCAATGATAAGGAAAGAAGAATAAGAATGAAACCTCCTCGATCAGTTTCAAAAACTGAAAAGATACTGTTCCCTATTGTTGGTTTACTGCTAACTACTTTCATCACTCCTAGTGCACTACCGTTACTCGGTATGCTTTTCTTTGGAAATCTTCTTAAAGAAAGCGGCGTTACAAAAAGATTAGCAGATACAGCTAAAGGTTCATTGATTGATATTGTAACAATTCTTATCGGTATAACTGTTGGAGCATCGACACAGGCAACTACTTTTCTTACAGCAAAATCTATTGGAATTTTTGCTATTGGTGCAGTTTCATTTATGATAGCTACTTGCGGAGGAATCCTCTTTGTAAAATTTATGAACTTATTTTTAAGTGAAGGAAATAAAATCAATCCGTTGATTGGGAATGCAGGTGTATCTGCCGTTCCTGATAGTGCGAGAGTATCACAGGTTATCGGTTTACAATACGATAAAACAAATCATCTGCTGATGCATGCAATGGCTCCGAATGTTGCAGGTGTTATTGGCTCTGCAGTTGCAGCTGGTATTCTGATGTCGTTTTTGTTGTAAAGCCAATAAACGCAAATTATGTATTAAAAATAATTTGTGGCTCAGTACGGCAATACAGAAATAAATTTAATTCAATGTTGATCTGTTAAATAATGTTCAGGACTGCTCGCAAAGGAGTTCCTTCGAAGCCGTAACCTGAACAGCGAACAATATTGATTAAGTTTTAGTTTCCGGGCGGGAGTAATAGTAGTAATATTTGTAATAAGAACCGTAACCAGATTTATAAGAGAAATTATTTAGCACAGTGCCGAGGAACTGAGTATTCTCTCTTCTTATCAGTTCGACAGATCTTTCCATCATTTCTATTTCAGTATTCTCTGAAGAGACAATCAATATTGTTCCATCAACCATACTTGTTAGAATTTCACTATCAGTTACAGCTATGACCGGAGGAGAATCTATAATAATAAGATCAAATTGATCCCGCAGTTTTTTGAGGAAATTCCTCATCTCCTGTGAATCAAGCATCTCCGCCGGATTAGGAGGAATTGTTCCCGATAAAATTATGCTGAGATTTGGGATTTCTGATTTAATTAATACTTCATCAAGTTTAGCTCCTCCAATAAGGTAGTCAATTAAGCCAGGGACTTTATCCCTGTTAAATAATTTATGAACGGAAGGTTTTCGCAGATCGCAGTCGATCAACAGAACTTTCTTTTTTGAAGTTGCAAAACTACCGGCAAGGTTAACAGCAATAGTTGTTTTACCTTCCTGTGGTGCTGATGAAGTAATTAATATTGATTTAAGGCTTTCAGTATTAATTCTTGAAAATTGTATCCTCGTTCGCAATGCTCTGAATGCTTCACTTGGTATTGAATCCGGCAGCTTGTCAACTACAAACTGTACCGATCGATCTCCTGCCATAATACTTTCAAATGGAGGTATCCACGCTAATACATTTATCTTACGTTTCTCAATATCATCCGGAGACTTTACTGTATCATCAAAATAATTTTTAACGAAGACGTAACCTACAGCAAGGCCGGCACCAAGCAGCAAACCAATAATTACGATTAATGTACGATTTGGCTTAGATGGCCTTAAGGGTATCCGGGCTTCATCGATAATCAAAACATTTCCCGGCTGGGATTGCTCATTTATAATTGCTTCCTGATATCGCTGCTCAACAAGAAGATAAAGTTTTTCCAAAGCCTCTGAATTCCTTTTGAGTCTTGCAAGCTCAATAGCGTTTTTTGGGAGCTTCATAAATCGTGCTTCATAACCCTGAACAATTTTATCCAGCTCTTTAATCGAAGTCTCAAGTGATTGGTTTCTAATTTCCTCTCCAATAATCTTTTGAGTTAATTCCTTTACTTCCTCAGGACTGCTCGCGAATATACCGGCTTTCAATACTTCCAGCTCTTTATCAAGCTGCTTTCTTAATTCATTAATTTTTCTATCATATTCCTGGATCATTGGTGATTCTTCAGTTAAGCCGTCTTTCCTGGAAATGGCAACCTGTTTATTCACTTCAAGCTTGGCAATTTCTTCCTGAACAGCAGTTATATATTTCTGTGAAGTAAGACTCGTGAGATAGTCTGCCATTCTTGGATTTTGTGCCTTCAACTCCTGTCTGAGACTTTCGAGAACTTTGTTAGAAGCCATCAGATCAACCTGTGTCGCACTCTTCTGAGCTTCGAATTGAGATAGAACACTTATTAGTGTTGAAGCTCTTTCATCGAGAGCAATAAGCCCTCCCCTTTCCTGGAAAGCCCTTAAAGTTTCTTCGGCTGAATTCAAATCATCATATTTTTCTTTCCTCTGCTCATCCAGAAAATTTGTAACCAATGTAAGCTGATTTCTATTTTGATCAAGGTTCAGGTTTTTATATTGCTGAGAATATACGTTTGCAATAAGTGTAGCTTCAAAAGGTGAGGGCGAGAGAGCACTAATTTCAATAATATCAAGTCCCCTTTTCTGATCAATTGCTACATCGCTTAAAGAAACTGCAAGAGCGTCAGCAGATTTGATGTTACTATTAAGATCTTCAACATTAGATTTTTGATCGAGCAAAATAAAATATCTGGACTTATCAGTATCCCTGTAGAAACTATCAATCAATGTAACTGCAACCATTTGCCTTGCAGTAAATGACCGCATAATTTCAATTTCATTTGCAATAAACCTGTCGTTCCCCCATTCCTGAAATTCAGGAAGTAATGGAGATGTTAAAACGCTTCCACCTTGAGGACGTGATATTTTTAATGCAGCAGTTGACTTATAAATGTCAATCGCATTTGACGCATAAATAAGTGCAACCACTAATCCGGTGAGCGTTATTAAGCTGACCGGTATCCAGTTTGCTCTTATTATTCTTAAATAATCTTTAAAAGTATTTGTTTGAAGAACGCTGTAATCGTCCCGTGTTTCTTCTGCCATGCTATTTATTAGTTGTTACAATTAAAGTAGTTAATGAAAGTAAAACACCTACAATTGAAAGTCCTAACGTAAGGTAGTTCTCCCAGTACAGTCTTGGTCTGCCCGGAACAACTAAAACATCACCAGCTTCCATTTTATATAGTGTGAGATTTTGACTAAGATCTTCATTCCACCAGAGATCATCATAATTAAATTTCAGCATCTGTTGAGATGAATCAGGCAGTACTCTATAAATCCGAATCTCATCAAGATAAGAATCATCGGAAATTCCGCCAGAAAACGAAATCAAATCTTTGATATCACTTCTCTGGGGAATAACATATCTCCCGGGGTATTTAACATATCCCCACACAGATACTTTAATGTTCAATCCATCCGGATCAGAGTAATCATAATAAGCGCCCTGATTCTGTCCTAAATACTTTGGACTTAACCCTAACTGGTAATCTCCCTCTTGCGGAAAAATTATACTGACAGAAATTAATAGTAAGAATGAAATAGTAAGAATTTGTTGCATCACAATAATATTTTTTTTGTTTTGATAAATTTATGTAATAATTAAACGCAATCAAATTTTAGACATGATTTTTAACTCAGTAAAACTATATCGAGACTTCTGAAAAATTATTTTCTAATCATCAGTCATTCCTGCGAAAGTCCGTTGACTTCGTCTCCGAGACGAGCAGGGATCTAACACAAAATAAATGGATTCCCGTTTGCACGCATAGGCGTCAACCTAAAAACAGGAGAACTAAATTATTTTGTGATCGTATTCTCCTAAAGTCAATTATAGATTAGGAAATATAGCACTCCTAACGGAGTGCGGACTACTTGTGTGCTTGTGTTTCTACAAACATTTAGTCCCGCTGGGACTATTTAGACCATTTGAATAAAATGTGTCCTAACTCCGTTAGGAGTTTCACAAAGTGATGGCTTTGCCAAAATGTTTGTAGAAAAGAATAATCACAAATAAAACAGAACTCTGTAGAGAGTTCAATATTATTTATTTGCAAGTACAAATAAGCATATAGTGGCTGTGATTCGTTTTTTTAAAGCGAATTATAGTAATAACAATCAAGATTAAGTTGACGCCTATGCGTTTGCACGGGAATGACAAACTGAATTTTGCAGAAGTCTTTATATTAACAGGGATGAATGATTATTAATTCATTTTGATATATTTGCGCTTCAAAAAATCTATTCAACCAGAATTATTTCCTGATGCAGGTAAAATTGACTAAGTGAGAACATTAATTCTCATTGCTCAATTGTCAGCGATTACTTTTTCCACTGTAATTAAGAACTTATTCTGGTATAATTATCGTTAATATCAATAATCTTCAATCGTTAAACATAGAGAACTAATGATGAGAACACTACAATATTTATTACTATTATCAATTATCATTTTATCTATATCACTCCCTCTAATTGCTCAGGAGGATGAGGAACCGGTAAATTATTTTCAGATGGAACCACTGGATGACAGTCTTTTTATTCAAATTCAGGAAGCACTGTTCATTGACCCGCCTGATCCTAAAGCAGAAATTGTAGTTGATGTTCGCGATGCTAATAATCAAACAATATCTATCAAAGGTGCGTTGTATCCATTCCTGGCTTTATCGCCTGAGATACGTGCAAGGATTATCACTTATCCTTTTAAGTTAAACCTTGAAGAAACAGTAAACTTCGGAAGCTTGTATACCAGGGTAATAAACAAGCTGCGATTTGAGAAGATATTAGTACCTCCAACTGTTTTTCAGATTTCTCCATCACTTGGGTACATAAACCCGTACATTCAATTTCAAGGTGGAGAAAGATTCGGCATCCCGATTAAAAAAGATCTTGGAATTTCAATCGGATTTGGTACACCATACTCAGGAGCACTTGAAACAAATTTTGTTGAAGCAAACTTTCACTTACTTGGTTTCAGGGGAGGCTTATTTACCGCTGTCGATGCTTTTGTTGAGCTTAAAGGTTCGGAAAATCATAACAACTTATTTGTAACAAACGGTTACCAGTTTTCTTATGTAATACCGTTCGGTAATTTCTTTGAGATAGGATATTTAGGTGTGTCCGAGGATTTTTCAGAGTCTCAGATTTTAAAGTACACAACACAGACTGTTAACAAGGATAACATCGTTTACAATCCGGATGGATCAATTAAATACCAGCCTTACCTGCTTACAGATTCATATATAAATTGGGAAATGAGATATCCCGTAAAAGTTCTTGGAGCAACAAGGGGCAAATTTTATGTTGCCCAGTTTATTGATGAATGGCACATTGGCTTCACAGGCCGCGAACTATCGCTTGCAGGAAGTGTATTTGATTTAAGATTCGACGCAATGTTCAATAGCCCTGTTCGTCAGAATCAATATGTTCTCGATATTCAGGTTCAAAAGATTTTTGATTACTGGGCATTCAGCACAATATCAGTCGGACCCAGCGTTACAATGTCGAATACAAAAAGCGGGAGCTTTGGGTTCACATCTCTCTTCCTTAATCTGAGGATTAAGGTTGGCTCATCTCTGTGATAGACTAAATAATTCTTCTGAAAAAATATATTCGCTATTTTTACTTATATACGTATATATAATTATTACTCTGACTTCTATTTGAGCTTGAATAATAGTCTATTATATACGTAAATAATTGACGATGGATTGAGCGATGATATTTGGATATTTCTTACAAAAATCCACTTTAAGGAAACTGTATTATTTTTATGTTAATACTATAGTTAGATAAAGAAATATCAAATCGAACCGATAAATTTATTTATCAATCACTATTGCATTAAAGATAATACAAAAATCAGTTAAGGTTAGTATGAAAATAGAATTAAACAAAACGAGTTTTAATTATGGTGGCTGGACGATTGGAAGTGCAGTAGCCGTAAACTGATCTAATTGGTGCGGAAGTCACGTTAGTAGATGCTTTAATTAAACCATTTGGTGGTAAATTCAGTGCAATAAAGTTTTAAAAATAAAATAAGTGTGAACATAGCAATATATGCTATAAGGAAGCGATGAAAATATTGTAAGGGATAAGGATGTTATTTTAATCTTGCTGCACAGGTTAGCCATAATGATAGTTTACAGGATCCTTTTAACAGATGCAACAACACCGGATTATATAGGTCACTTAACGGTTTCTTGATGCTGTAAAGCAATTTCAATCAAAAGCAAAAGATTGATTTTCTGGTTCATGGCTGCAGTTTGGAAATTATTTATAATCCGTTGCTGAGAGTCATCCACTTAATCCACTTACACCATATGCAGTTAATAAAAGAGCCTGCCGAGGATCTTTATTTATTTTATAAGAGAGTTTTTTCACATCCCTGTTGTTATTTTTAGAATAGAAAATCCCTATGGCCCAAGATGTCAAATGCACAAAGTATTCAATTGTTAACCGGTTTATCCGTAATGCTATTGAGAACCAAGAAATAAAATGTTTTTGGAGATGGAAGATCAAATTAGACAATTATATTTAATGAAGATTTAGCTGTATGCTTTCATATCAGCAGCATTTAATGATAAGTCAACTGGAGATATTTAATATTCAGTGGTTTAACTCAAATTCAGGGATATGGTGACTGCCATTGTTAATATTGTTGAAGGAAAGAATTAAATTTCAACCTGGGCCTAAAGATTATCGACGTTGAAACCTGGTGACGATATAGAATAAGATAATATATCTAAAATAAAAATCTCCTTGAATGGAGCCCAATATTCTCATTGAAGACTGGGATAACTAGAACCGTAAATTTTACAAGAATTCAAATTGCACATGATTGGTAAAACGCTACCAGAATCATTAGCTTCCTTTCAGCGATTGAATATTCCACTAACACACTGCATAACGATTTAATTTTATTTATAGTTCATTTTTCTGATAAATAAATAAAGTTCATTCGATAGCGAATTAGAGATTAACCTAAAGTGACATTTCTGTATTTTTGACCAATAAATAGTTAAATATTTTGTTTTATTTACATTGAAGTTGAATTTGGGATGAATAATGCGTCAGATCTCTTTATCTGCCTAAATATTTTGAGGATGGTAGGAGAATTACATTGGTTGAATTATGTCACACACTCGTTACTTTTCTTAGCTATAGTTTTATTTTTGAAATTTCTAACAACTAAAGACAAACCAAATTATTTCTTTAAAGTTTATAAACCGCTCCTAATTATTTGACTTATTCCTGCTTGGGCCATTCTTTCTACTATTTGGTCAATCAATCTGGATTATACTTTAATTAAAAGTATTAATGATTTTGTTACTAGCGGTTTAATTGCAATATGTCTGTTATGGAAAAATTACGTGAAGAAATTTTGATCATTTCTACCTGCCAATTTTACTTTGGTTATACTTTCATTACGATCTTTAGTAGCTGGGATTCCAGAAGATGCTTGGAGTATTGGACATGGATTAAGCTTTGCAGGTATTTTTTCGCATCAGAATATTATGGCCATGGCTCTGTTGTTTCCCTTGCTGTTCTGCATTGGTTAGGATGAGAAAACAATGCCGATTGAATGCACCTTTCACATTACTTTGGTTCAAATTATTTGATAACTCAAACTATTCAGAGCAGCGATATTAGTAATTTTAATTGGGTTTATCATTTACTTTATACTGATAAGCTTATAAAAATAATTATCATAATATCTGTTAAGATTAGTGTACTCTGATACTCTTTCATACATTCAAACCTGTAAATGAACACATTATCGCTATTTCTCTCAAAACACGGTTCCTGCAGATTCTAACAAGAACTGTACTGTGGGAGCCTTCATTTAGTACAAAGTTGTGGTATTTGGGAATTGGTTTTGGAATTCTCATCTAAAAACATTCAAAAATCTAACAAGTCAAACTACGATGAAGATAAAAGGGTTTATATCAGAGAAAGGTAATGGGACTTTAGCTTTGATTGAAGAAACAGGTTTAATAGGATGGACATCAATTTGCATACCTATTATATATTTATTCAAAAAAAATTTTGAAAATATTGAGAAAGAATCTAATCAATACTTAAAATATATAACGAAGATTATTTTAACTTTTTTAATAATGTTTTTAATTCATAGAATTTTGAAGCGGTGGTCTACGTGATTGGTTCAACAGCACTTCAATGTTTTTAATTATTATAATTTCAACTTTGATTAGTGTAAATGATAATTTTAAATCAAAGTAAATATTAAAACCGAAATGAACGTTAAACCAAAAAACATTTTTAGGGACTTTTGCTATTAGTGTTGCTATGCAAGCTTTTATGCATTCTTCAAGGAATATTAATTGCAAGACTTTTAGGTCGACAACAGGCAGAGGAGAACTTGCAGGAATAGTCCTTTGGCCAAATATAATTGAATATTGGTTTATTTGGAAATAAATACTTCAATTGCACGTAAAGCTGCTTCTTTAGAAAATCGAGGCAGCTTGTTTCACCATATCTTTTTGCATCTTTAATTACAGCAGTAATGACTAACGTCGCAGCTTTTTTATTTAATTTGGCAAGTGATAGCCGAGAAAATTTTTACTACTAAGCTTAATTAACATTACTTGTTATTCATAACACTGAACCATATTTCCTCTAATTTCTCATGGCGATTTGACGAAGGTATTGGCAACTTCACCAGAATGAATTTAATAATACTTAATTCTTTACCCTATCTATTTACGCTGATTGATTTTGCTGTGGCTGAATATATTCTTTTACTGTCAAAACTGTCATATATTTGCACTAGCTCGGTAAATGCGGTCGTTTCAAGTTTTGTCATCATTGTGTGGTGGAAGAATGTTAGATTGCCAATTAAGTCTGATAACGTTATACCTATAGTCAAAGGAAGTTGGAAATTTGGTTCTGTTAAGTCATCGATTTATATATATATTTTTATGATATCAAAATTTGTTATTCACTTTGTTAGCACCAGTAGATTTAGGATTATACGTTGTTGGTTCATCCGCGGCCCGCACTATCCGGAATATTTAGTGATTCAAATGGAATTATTGCATTTAATATGCTGGCACAAAATCGTGATTTTAACGAATCTAGTTTTATAAGTAATATTATCAGGAAGAGTATTAATACTATTGTTTTTTGTAAGTATTACTTCATTAATACCATTTGACTACCTTTAATTTAATGGGATCACTTCAGCTAATTGTTCTGATTGCGATAATTTATACTATCTGGTTATGGATTATTTAAGATTTGCTAAACTAATCCGATTAGACATTCAGAGGAGAAGGGAAACCATTCCTTGGCATGTATGGGAATAACTGTTTTTAATTACCTTCGGCATATTAGGTATTTCTTTGCAAAGATGTTCGGTAAAGAAAGGAATAGCTTTTACTTTTATACAGCAATTGGATTCACTAATTTTTCTTATTAGTCATACTTAAAGAATGTGGTGAATTTAAATTAAATTCATCGCCCAGGAAGCAAGACTTCCTCTAGATATCGGCATTGTTAAAACACTCATTAAATTCATTTCATATCAAGAATAAAAGGTCTTAAAGGTTCTCGAAATGGGAAAATAAGAATTTAGGTTTTGTAGTTTTATTGAATTTGACAGCGGAACAACGCCAAAGAATGAATGAGGATACAACTGACCCAAAATGGTTTGGCTACCCCATCTTGAAACCGATTATAATATCTATTTCACCAGGGCTTGTTCAAATTTTGTTTGATCAATGTAAAATAAAATTTCGGTTTTTCGGCTTCAATGTTGACTTTCTTGAAGTTATTATATGTTTGATGAGCTATTTATTGCCAGGTAGAGTAAGAATTTGCATTTTATATCAGCTGGTTCCACTTAAAAATTAAATACATTAAAGCGCATAGCTTATAAATTAGTGATTAATGAGTAGCAAATTAATTCTGTGTTATAGGACCCTGGCTATTGAATACCTGAAAAAAATTGGAAGAATTATTTTTGGATTGGCTTATTTACAGATACTGATTTCTTTAAACCATCAGCAAAAAGTGAATTCATAAATAAAGATTCATCTGTCCTGGTAACCATTTAAGGGACGAGGAGATGGATGAATATTGCAGATTTAATAGGTCAGAATATAATAAGATTTTCAAATGATTCATCTGTATGGTTTTATTTTCGAGACAATAGTAGAGAGAACATTAAATTTAAATTTAATTTAACTTTTGAAGAATAACGATTCCTCCATAACGATTCATTAGGTGTGTCGAATATTGTTACTTGATCCCATATTCGAGCAGGCATAACAACTTTTTGTGAAGGTCTATCAATGAATAAATTGTTATTACACCTGCAGGTCATTCATCTAGCGGTTATAATTTTGAATTCTGGCTGAATCCCATTTATTCAATCAGTGATTCAAAAAATGTATTTGAATGGGTTAAAGCAATTGAAGAAGTTGAAAACAATAAATTTCAATAGTACGCAGTATAATACGCAAGAACATTTAGAGCTGAACGATTAGTATCGGTAGAAGCAGTAAATAGGAGATGGTTAGAAGATCTTAAAAAACTTTTGATGGAAATTAAGCGTGCAAAATTAAACCAAATTACTCTGGTATATTAAACGCAAAAATAAAATCTTTCTTTATATATTCATTTTATAAAATCACACAGGGTTTAACAAATAAAAAAACTTGGCAAGGTGTAACTTATTTTTATGGATCCATTACTTTTGGTAATTTACCGTGTAATCATTCTTTATAGATGACTATCGGCTCAATAGGAAAATCTTCATTTTGTCAACACTACAGGTGAAGCTGAAATCATATTGGTAAACATACGTCTATAAATACAGGTGCTCATATAGTTGCGGTAGAATCAATAAGGATAGGAAAATAGCACTTTTATAGCCCCAACATGAACCATAAGAGATTTAAAACCACCGGTTTGAGAAATGGATATGCTGATTAGTGAGCAAGGTTTCACCAGTGCACCAATTGAAATAGGAAAATAATGTATGGATTGGAAGAGGAGTTCATATCGGATGAAATCAAAACAGGCTATGGTGCAATTATCGGTGCAACAGTGTTGTAACAAAATCAATTTGACCAATGCAATTGCCGTAGGAATTCCCGCTGAAGTAATAAAAAATAGAAATGATTGCAAATAAAATATGATTTATTTTCTCATAATACTTCTAACAATAGTTACCTTATGGATAAACCTTAAATATTTCAAAGGACTAACTCTTCGTTGAATTCCCATTTTTATTTAGCCTTGTAATATTTGGTTTTGCATTACTTAATAAATCATTTCCCTCAACTTCAACCAATTTACCTGAATACGGTTTAGAAAACAGTAATAATGACTATAATATGTATCCTGGCGTCGTATTAATCGGGTATAATAAAAAATATTAAACCTTTCAAACAGCGATACGGATTTAATAATAAAAATTATTGAATAGTGGGATTGCGGGAATTTTGTTGGCGGACATTTTCTTTTGGAAATAAGCAATTGCTGCAGGGAATTACAAATGTTGGACAATGGAGGTGCGCTGTTGCATATTTATTCTTCTGCTTATTTCCTATCTGTAGGATTCACCATTATGCTTTATGTTTATTTGAAGCAAAGAATAAAAAAGCTTTGTTTTTTCACTCTTCTTTGATTTAATTTTTTATTCGACAGGATTGTTATATCAGGACGCAGAAGTGAAGCTATTTATTGATGTTAATTTTTATCGGTATCCTTTGGTTTACTATAAAAACACGATGAAATGTTCAGTCCAGTTTTAACAATAGTTGGTTTCCCTCGGTAACATTTATTTCACAATATAATATTTGTGTTAAACAGCAATGGGTTATACTTCCTTGTTTGGGAATTGTTGATGATGGTTTGAGTGATTTTCTGTACTTGATATATGCTATTAGTAACTTTGCAGAAACCTTACTCTATAGAAATTTTCCTAATCATTAATGCTGTATAATATTATTTTTCATAAAACAGTTTACATTAAAATTTGATTATGGTTTAATCATTGGAATGGATGGTCGATAATTTTGTCCTAGTCCTACTACTTGGTGCTGATTTGAAGGAAGCTTATGCTTTACTTTCTTTGAGGACATTTGGGAATATATATAATTAGATAAAAGATCAAGACATTTTTTACCAGGATTATCTATGCTTTTGGATTTTGTGGTATTTTCCTGGGCAATCAAGTTCTCTATCGGAGGTATAATCATCAAAAAATTTTACATTTCAGCTACAAAGAAGCAACTTATGCCAACGTTGCTATTTCCTTTTGTTGTAGTTGGTGGGTGATTCAATTATGACACATGGGAGATAGTTGATTGATTTTATATTAAGTCACATATTGTATCTAACTCCAATATACTTCTATTCAATAATTGCTTCATTGGGATTAGAAGCAGAATCGGCACGCTAAGTAATCTTAACTATTAGAGTATGAATTCGACATGGAGGTTTATTAGTTGAGCATTGCCATTCTATTTGACAACTTCTATCATTACGCTAGGATCAATGCAGTTGCAAGAGATGTTGTTGTATTTGGGAGAGAATTATTCGGTAAATCGTATGAATAATGGGTTTACAAACCTAAAGATATTATTTTACATATTTTTATTCATTCCCGGAATCAAATAGTAAGCAAATAGGTTTTGAGGAATTAGAAATCGATTAATATCGTTTCTGAAGCTAATAATAATCCTGATAGCGTTGCCATAAATGGTTATAGTGAAATTAGTGCCTTGAGCGCTCTTCAGACTGGTGTTGAAAACGATAAATATTTGATTTTAATATCAGAAAGTTCAAAAATTGACTTTAAAAGATTTTTTTTTTAAGGAGATTGATAAAAAAAGAAGAATAGTTAAACTATATTCAACAGCTATCGTTGGTGGGATAAGAGATTTGAATATCTAAAACAATTAGGATTCGATGAGAAAAATTTATCTTTAAAGGATATGCAGTGGTTGATAACAATCATATTTTCATCCAACATTCGAGAGAATAAAAGAAAGAATTCTACATCATATAAAGATAAAATTTAATCTGCCAGAAAAATATTTACTGAGTGAGTGCACGTTTTATTTTTCAAAAAAAATATCGCAGGAGTTATAAAAGCCTATTTATAAATACCATAAGCAAGTTAGTGTGCCTTATCATTTGGTAATTATTGGCGATGGGCCTTTAAGATCTGATTTAGAATCATTGATCAGGGAATTGAATCTTGAAGATAATAAATACATCTAACCTGGATTTATTCAGTATTCTGAGCTACCAATTTTACGACTCCCTCGCAAGATTTTTTTTACTTGCCATTACCATGCAGAACAATGGGGTTTGGTAGTAAACGAAGCAATGGCGTCAGGTCTGCCCGTTGATTGTTTCCGATAGATGTGGTTGTGTATCTGATCTTGTTTCAAGTTGGTATTAACTGGATATACTTTTAATCCTGAAAATACTGAAGAGCTTAAGCGAATACTTAATAAGGCTTAGATTCAAGTGAAGAACTTCAATTAAATATGAGTAAGAAAGAGCCTAAGAAATCATTTTCTAAATTTACACCAGAATTTTTTGCGGCCAATATTATTATCGCTTCCAAACAAAGAAAAAAAATATTTTTCCAGAAAAAACTCGATTAATCTGATCGGTTTATCTCTAGGGCTTTAATTAAAAGAATGAATATCGCTCACCTCAGACCATGAGTATGGATAATTATGGTGGTGGCGTGCCAACTGTCGTCTATAATTTTATGGAAAGTCTTTAATAAGCTATCCCCTGAATGTTTCAATTCATTGTCCAATATTACTGGAAGGGAAATTATTAATTGCAATCTGATAAAAGTATAGTAACCAATTTATATAAAGCTAAAAATATATTTGGAATAAATATTTCTCTGGCCTCTGCTAAAAACTTAGTAATCTAAACAACATAGATATACTTCATAGTCATGTGGAACTTGGGAATTCTCTTCTTATGTTTCAAATAAATGGAAGAAAAAAAATAAAAAAAATCTAATCATTTCAACTCATGGTATGCTGGACTGAATGGGCAGTACATAGTTAACTTCGGCACTTTTAAAAGAGAATTGCTGAGAGTACTTTATGAGGATAGTAATCTCTCGGAATGCTGACTGTATCCACGCCGGTTCGATCAATGAACTGAATTCAATTAGAAACTTTGGATTGAAGCAGCCTGTTTGTGTTATACCAAATGGCGTAGAAATTTATTACCAGGTGATAAAGAAAATTCCCGCCTGGTAACAGGAATTCAGATAAAACAAAAAAGAAACTGCTCTTTCTCTAGAACTTAGTGCATCCTAAAAAAGGTGTGCTTGAATTACTTATGGCCTGGGCTGATTTAATGAAAATTAAAAAATTATCGGGATAAATAGGAATTAATCGTTTCAGGTTGGGGTGATCCTGATTTATACTGCTCTAATAGATAAATTTCTATTCGAAAATAAACTGAATGATATTGTTAGTTTGCTTTAGTCCGCAGTACAGGGAAGACAAAATTGGCACTTTTCAACTGTACTGACGTTTTCATTTTACCTTCTTTTAGTGAAGGATTTCCTATGGCAATACTGGATGCATGGACCTTCGGATTACCTGTTCTTATGACAAAGTATTGTGACATAACGGAAGGATTCGAAAAAAATGCTGCCAGTCGAAATCAGTGCTAATCCGAAATAGATATTAAAGCAGAATTAATTCTGATTTTTTGAAATGATGGAAGAATCAATTCGAACGATGGTTCGAGAATGGGTACAAACTTGATTTAATGAGAAATTCAACTGGTCATATTCCAGTGGAAAAATGTTTGAAGTATACAGATTGGTTTAATGCTGGAGGAGAAATTCCCAAAGTAAGTAAATATTTAGATTAAAACTGTAAAATTATTCGAAAGACATTACTCCACTATATTGAATCAGTTGTTCATCTTTTTCTCAGTATGCTATTAATGATAAAATTTAAAAGAAGATATTTTTTTGAAAGTATAAAATTAATTCTTCTTCTTTAACAGTTAACTTAAAGTTAAAATTGATCATCTTGAAATAATTAGCACTTCGTGAAAATTGCAAATACGGGTTTATTTTGCAAAACATTTTATAATATTAGATGAGTATACCATTAAATAATTGCAGAATATGCGACGGAAAATTAAATTAAAACTGTAAAAAGCAATTTTTATCAAGTATAGGACTTGTCGAAAGTTGGTTCTACCTCTCAGTTAGTCCCATTTACCTACCAGCAATTAAGAATTAGAACCATTGTATGATAAGTTTCACCTGTCTGATGAAGAAGGTGGAAGCTATGTACTGGATTGAAGATAGAGAGACTCAAAGGAGACTTTTCCAAAAAAAGTCGACCTGAAAAATAATTTTGTAACCAGAACAATGTGCTTCTTTCAAGTTACTCGATGTAGGTTGCGGAAAAGGATTTTTTGTTGATAGCTGTATTAAAATAAAATAAGTGCTACTGGGCATCGACATATCGAAGTCAGGTGTTAATTATGCGGCTAATATCCTCAATGTGGAAGCCTGACAAAATACTTGACATATAGTTTCTTTTTCCAAAGCAAATTGAAAACCAAAACAACTATGATGAAATCACTCTTTGGGCAACTATCGAACATCTTCCGAATCCACAGGAAGTATTTAATGCACTCTTATACCTGCCTTAAACCCGAAGGTCTATTTTTTCTGGATACGGGATTAGGAATATGAGCAGTTTTGAAAATACTTTATCCGGTCATTCGCAATGGTTCGTTGCACCGCAGCATCTTTCATTTACAGTGTTGAAGGATTAAAACTTTTTACTTCGTAATGCCTGGTTTTACTATCTATAAAAATTGATAAGAACTTTGAGCGAAATTTCTTCAGAAGAATAATTAAATTTGTTCGGCATTTTGCAATATGCTTTGGATCTTGTTTTAATACTAAGACCGGTCCTCGGCAAAACAGGTTTCGCTGCTATGCAAAAAGAATCCAAATGGCCGATCGGCAAACTTTTACAGATAATCGCCAAAAGAATTAAATGAATAAGCTACCTATTACCGCTATTAGTTTTGACCTACAACGAGAGACTAAATTAAAAGAATGTATAGATTCAGTGGTTAATTATGTGGATGAAATAATAATAGTTGATTCATTCTCCACAGACGAAACCATTTCAATAGCAGAATCATATAATATTAAAGTATTACCAGAATAAATTTATAAACCAGGCAAAGCAGTTTATCTGGGCTTTAGACAACACTGAAATTAAAAACGAATGGATACTCCGGCTTGATGCAGATGAACGCTGGACAAAGGAAGGATTTGAAGAGCTGAGAGATATAATAGAAAATGATAAAGCAGACGGTGTTTATGTTAAGATGAAAATATTTTTTATGGGTCGGTGGATTAAGCACGGCGGGTTTTATCCTAATTATTTTTTACGGGTTTATAAAAAGTCCAAAGGCAAAATGGAAGACCGCTGGATGGACGAGCATATTAAAGTGGACGGAAGAACGATAATAAGCAATATTGATGTAATAGAATCAAATTACGACAGGCAAAAAAACATTGGACTTTGGACTGATAAACATAATAAGTACTCAACCCGTGAAGCAATAGAATTCCTCATTCAGAAACACAACCTGAAAAAAGTAGATACAGTCGCTAAGTTTTGGGGCAACAAGACGGAAAGAAAACGATGGCTTAAAGAGAAACTATATTTCCGTATACCTTTATTCCTTAGACCCTTCCTCTACTATATTCACAGATACATATTCAAGCTGGGTTTCCTTGACGGTAAAGAAGGATTTATCTTTCATTACCTTCACGCATTTCTGGTACCGTTTCCTTGTTGATGTAAAAGTTTATCAATTGGAAAAGCAAGCTAAGAAAGAAAACAAAACTATTCCAGAAATAATAAAAGAACATTATAATATCTGAAGTATAACCGATTAACGATTTAGTATAATAGTATCAATGACCACTATTGTAAAAGCCAAAAACCAAAAATCAAGATTCCATGATCGAGTAAGGAAATCTAATACTCAACAAAAAATTTGGCGTTACATCTTTTACCCGCTGCTATTTCTGGCACTGCACGAATGGTATACGGCTATCGTCCTAACCTGCCGTGGATTTATTTATTCAGCAATAAAAGAAATAAAAAAGCATTTGAGTTGTAAAAGTAGTGTTCTTGAATTTGGTTTTCGAGGGATGTCAACTTCTATGGTTCAACAAACACGTCAAACATATCTATTCAGTTGAAGATAATAGAGGAGATGGTTTGATAAAATTGATACTAACAATTCGTGAAAAAAAAATCAAGTATATCACCTATAAACATCTTTCTGGAAATGAAATATTTCACATTTATGTCGTGATGACGATATCAAATTCGATTTAAATTCTTATTGACGAGGCAGCTACCGGGATGAATGCATCAAATGCTCATTAAATTTATTAAAGGAAGGTGGAATCCTTTATCTAGATAACTCTGACAAATACCCAAATATATCCGTTGATGAAAAAGTTCGAGTAAATTGGATTAATATTACGATTAGCTGAAAGATATTCTTAGATTTTGCAAAGGAAAAAGGTGCTTCGGTAAAATATTTAGATACTTTTGCACCGACACAAAGGTTTTTTGTTTCAGCAAGGTATGATGCTCGAAGTTACTAGTTGCAGAATAAAGATAATGAAAATTGAGATAAAAATATATTCCTTCGTGCATCTAGTGTGCCACAAAAAATAAATATACTTTATTCACGGTTAATTCGGGAGGATAAAATGGAACTTCGTAAGAGGAATCTTGGATTTGCACTGGGATTAGTGTGGGGATTAGCGGTAATGCTCGGAACCTGGTGGCTGCTATATATGGGCTCACCCGGTGAAACAATTTCAAAAATTGGTGTAATTTATTTTGGTTACACATTCAGTTTTGTAGGAGGCATTATCGGTTTCATCTGGGGATTTGTGGATGGGTTTATTACGGGAGTATTGATAGCGTGGTTTTATAATCTGGGGAATAAGCTTTTTAAGCGCAAAGCTGGGTGATGGAAGACCTGTCCGGCGAATCCGGCTGCTGCCGGAGAAGACGGATGGTTGATGTTTGATGGATAATGGTTGATGTTGAGAGAAACGAAATCCGCCTTTGGCGGAGGAGATGTTGAACAAAGTGAAATCCGGCAGTTGGCGGAGTAGATGTTGAGTGAACCTGCCTGTCCGGTAGGCAGGACGAAATCCGGCAGTTGACGGAGAAGATGGTTAGTAGTATGGAGTAGGAAGTACGGTAGTATTGAAAGTGAGTTGATAAATTGAATACGTGATTACTTGTTACAGTGCAGTGTCTTATAACAATAATTTAACGATTACTGTACAATTCGACTGAATCTTTGTGATAATCAGTCTCATCAGTTTACCACGTGGAATAGTAATTATTCTATTTGACTAGTAAGCTCTTCAGATCAAGTTATTCCACGTGGTAGATCTAGTCCTGCTCCATTGGCGGATCATATGTTCCATTGTTTTAAGTGAACTGGAAATAGTAGCTTGAAACGGAACAGGATATAATTTATTTTTGAGTTAACTAAATCAGGTATAAGATGGAAGAAAGAATAACAACAGATCCCAATATTTGTAATGGAAAACCTATTATAAGAGGGATGAGGATTACGGTCTCTACAGTTCTTGAATATTTAGCTGCAGGTGAGAGTGTTGAGAATATTTTACAAGCATACCCGGTCCTTGAACCGGAGGATATTAAAGCTTGTCTCGCCTATGCAAAAAAGCTTTCCGATAAAAGTATCTTAACTTATGCCATCAAACCCAGTTAAGGAATTTCAATTCTTAGTAGACGTTAACCTACCCAAAAGATTTAATTTCTTTAACTCTCCCCTGTTCACACATATTGTGGATATCGATGCACATATGACCGATCAGCAAGTCTGGGATTATGCCATTGAGAATGAAAAAGTAATATTGACAAAAGACGCTGACTTCTATGATAAGTTTATGTCTTCAGAAGTTTCACCCAAGGTTGTGTTCTTTCAGCTCGGTAATTTATCACTTAAAGAATTGCACAACTTTTTTATGATCAATTGGGGTGATATTATTTCACATCTTGAAGAAGGATCAATGATAGTGGTAAAAAAGGATCAGATTAAAGTTATTAAATAAACTGGCGAAGGATTAACTTTCCAATTAACTACCCCCCCCCGCCCCCCCCCCCCAAGTAAATGCCTGTCAAAAATGAATAAAATTACTAACAGGTCTTAGAATTAATCGAATTATACAAGGATTAGAGATTAATCCCGGCAATGCTGGCCGGTTAGATCCTATAATAAAAGGAACAAGGATTCTCTTAAAGGACTTGAGCTATGGAAATTAAATTGCCTGGCCCACGCTGGACTGATGAACAGAATACATTCGCTGGAATATCCGCTGCTTAAAAAAGAAGATATTCTAGGAAGCTTTACTCTATGCTGAAAAGCTTGTGCAGAATGAAGGAGTGTTCCGATCCCGGTACAATGAAAAAATAAAATGTTCATTGTCTGGTTAAACGCATACTATCTTACATTTCAAAACCCGCCCAAAAATTCAATATAATTGAATACTTAGGCTTACTTCTATACAAATTTTGAACAAAATTAGGTTGACTTTTGTTACAAATCTTTTACTTTATACACCTTACTTTGTTACAATTAGTTATTTTTGTGATAAATCTTATACTTAATAAATCTCTGAGAACTGAATGAAATCAACTGACTTATCTAAATTCAATAATTCCTGGTATAAGCCGGGTGGTGCTTTTAAGCGATTTATGTGGTAATTGGAAGAACAGTGCTGCTACTTAAAATCTTCCCTGCCCTGGCCGAATAGCTTTAAGATTTTTGCATTAAGATTTTTTGGTGCAAAGGTTGGCAAAGGAGTGATCATTAAGCCGTGTGTAAATATTAAATATCCATGGTTCCTTGAGATCGGTGATAATGTGTGGATCGGTGAAGAGGTATGGATAGATAATCTCGGTAAAGTAAAGATCGGGAATAATGTTTGTCTTTCGCAGGGTGCATTGTTATTGTGCGGCAATCACAATTACAAAAAAGAAACTTTCGATTTGATTGTTGGAGATATTACACTCTTGAAGATGGAGTATGGGTTGGAGCTAAAGCTGTTGTTTGTCCCGGTGTAACGATGAAAAGTCACAGCATACTTTCGGTTGGTTCAGTGCTTACGAAAGATGCGGATGCGTACGGAATATATCAGGGAAATCCTGCGTTACTCAGTTAAGCATCGTGGAATTAATGATAGAAATAGAATATGGATTTACACATGATGAACGCAGATGATTGACTGATTCTAACTTATCTCAGATCAGTCTGAATCCGTTAAATCATTACAATCAGTGTTCCATTGAAATTATTTTTTTTCGTAGCACAAGACTCCAGTCTTGTCAATATTATTATAACAGGTCTGGAGACCTGTTCTACGTGTTTTGGTTTTTTAACTTCATCCATATTCCCCTGCTTTCATTAATTAGCCCCTTTAATCAGCTTGGATTTTTTACAGATAAGCGTATATTTGTAATAAAATTTTTACAGATATGAAAAAAAGATACCTTTTCAACGAATTATCAAAGTATTTGGATCATAAAAACGCATTAGTGATAACAGGAATGCGGCAGGTTGGAAAGACCACTTTAATGCGTCAATTATACGAGCAGATTGATTCACCAAAGTTATGGTATGATTTCGAGAATCCCTTAGATCTTCTTCATTTTGAAAATATAAACTATGATGCAATCTACGAGCTGTTAAAAAAAGAAGCCGGATCAACCAGGGAAAGATTATATGTTTTTGTAGATGAAATCCAAAACTTTCCGGATGTAACTAAAATTATCAAATATCACATTGATAAATACAATGTTAAATACATAGTAACAGGTTCATCAAATTATTATTTAAAGAATCTGTTTCCTGAATCGCTTAAGCGGAAGAAAATTTTTATTTGTTTTAAAACCGCTGGGTTTTAGTGAATATTTATTCTTCGTTGATAAGTCAGATGAGCAGGAACAAAAGAGCAGCCTGGATTTCGATCTTGAACAAAATCTGCTCAATTATAAAAAGTATGAAATTGATTACAGCAGTTACCTTGAATATGGCGGATTTCCTGAAGTGGTTACGACTCCCGACACGGGCACAAAGAAATTAATTCTTAAAAATATTTTTGCATCCTTTTTTGAAAAAGATATTAAAGTTTTATCGGACGTAAAAGATATCCGGGAATTGCGTGATTTGATTTTGATGCTTGTTCCGCGAACAGGAAATATTCTCGATATAACAAAACTATCTAATGAGCTGGGAGTAAACAGGGTTAAGATTTATAACTATCTTGAATTATTACAGGGCGTATTTTTTATAAAGCTTATTTCAAAGTTCTCAAAAAGTGTTGACAGAACTGTAGCCGGCGGCAGAAAAGTTTATTTTACCGATTCAGGATTGCTGAATATAATCGGTAAGGTTAACGATGGTCAACTTTTTGAAAATACTGTTGCCAACCAGTTGAGCCATTACGGAGAATTAAATTATTATAATAAAAGAAGTGTATCTGAAATTGATTTTATTCTTAATAAAGAGATTGCATTTGAAGTTAAGTTAAAATCATCTGCAAGCGACTTGAAAAAGTTAGAAAAGAATGCAAACGAATTAGGATTGAAGCAGTACTATCTTGTTAGTAAAAATTTCAGCGATACGGATAAAACTATTTTCCCAATGTTTATTTAGTAGTAATGCGAAATAATAATTTGTAAAGTATAAAGTGTGAAGTGTAAAGGATTAAGTGAAAAATCAAAAGACAAATGAAAGGAATAGAAGTTGAAAAAAGAGTACGAAAAAGAGTTATCCAAAAGACTATTTGAATTTGCTGTAAGAACAATTAAGTATTTAAGGACTATAAAAAATGAACCTGAGATATCAGTAATAAAATACCAGTTATCAAAATCATCTACTTCCTCAGGCGCAAATTATGAAGAAGCACAAGCTGCGGTTTCTACCAATGATTTTTCTAATAAGGTCAGTATATCACTTAAAGAAATGAGAGAATCCAATTATTGGTTCCGTATCTGTAACGAATTAAAGCTTGGTAACCAAAGTGAGTTAAAATTGCTGCTAAGTGAATCTGACGAATTAAAAAAGATTCTCGGCTCTATTTCTTATAGAATACGAAATCGAAAATAACTTTGAACTAAATTACTTTTTATTTTTTTACTTTTTACTTATTACTTTAAACTTTTCCCTTGAAAATCTCTATTATCACCGCAACTAAAAACAACAAAGCCGGACTTCTCCGTGCGATTGAATGTGTACGGGATCAGACTTACAAAAATGTTGAGCATATAGTAGTTGACGGTGGCTCTACGGATGGAACGAATAGAAGATGATGAAATGAGTCAGGAAAATGGATGACTGGGATGAAAAATGTAACAAATAATTTCTAGTGAGCTCGCGGACCAGATGAAGGTATTTACGATGCAATCAACAAAGGAATTAAACTAGCAACCGGTGATGTAATTGGTCTTCTTCATTCAGATGATTTGTATGCCGATGAGAAAGTTTTAGAAAAGTATGCGGAAGTTTTCAATTTAAGAGCAGAGGGCAAAGAACAAAGCACAGTTGAAACTGTTTATTCGGATCTTGTTTATGTAAGAAAGAAACCAGATTCCGGATCGGAGTCCAGAATGACAGAACCAACTACTCAATACTCATTACTAAATACTAATTACTCCGTGATCCGATACTGGAAAGCGCATAAAACAGTAATCAGTCATCAGTCATCGGTAAATAGTATAAACACTGATCACCGCTTACTGGTCACTGATAACATTCTGCGCAACGGCTGGATGCCTCCTCACCCTACTCTTTTTATAAGGAAAGAAGTATTCAATAAATATGGTTTGTATAATACTGATCTTAAAATTGCTTCAGATTATGAAATGATATTAAGGTTATTCTTTAAACACAAAATAACTTCTTACTACTTACCAATTACTACTTACTTAATGAGCATTGGCGGTGCAAGCAATAAAAGCCTGAAGAATATTTTACAAAAAAGTAAAGAAGACTATTTAGCAATGAAGATGAATGGTATAAATTTCCCGGTCATCACTTTATTAAGTAAAAACCTGAGAAAGCTCCCCCAGTTTCTGGCTCGTGACTTGTGAACTCCAGTCGTAGATACTTTAAATAATTAATTGTTAATTTTGTTTAACCAAAAATTGACAAAGCCTGAAATAAACTTTAAATGCAATATTTAATAATCTTATTTGCCGCACTGGTCGGAGTAATATTCATTACACCCTACTTTATAGAGCTGCTCAGCAAGATTAATGTAACCGATCTTCCTGACGGGAAAAGGAAGCTGCATCAATCACCGGTGCCAAGGCTTGGCGGTTTGCTTATCTTTCTCACAGTTATAACATGGATATTTATCTTCTACGGTGATCTCAATTCAATAAAGTTTTTTTTGTTCGGTGTTATCGTAATCTTTTCAATCGGGGCTTATGACGATCTTCTGGGTGTTAGCTGGTATATAAAATTTATTTTTCAGTGCATTGCAGCAGCAATGTTACTCATACACTTAATGCCGGATGTTTCCACGCTTACTTTATTCGGTATTCAATTTTCAATTATTCCCGCAACTATAATTATTTTTCTTTTTATTGTAGGAACGATAAACTCATTCAATCTTCTGGATGGATTAGATGGTCTTGTATCAGGCATTACTCTGCTGATATCCGGCGTCCTGTTTTTCATTGCTCTTAACCAGCTTGATTTATTCCTGCTTGTACTGCTTTCAACATTGATGGGCTGCCTGATTGGTTTCCTTAAGTATAATGCTGTCCCTGCAAGGATTTTTCTCGGTGATTCCGGATCCTTTATACTCGGATACTTTATGGTGGGGGCAGTCCTGCAGATATCCCTGGATAACTCAGCAAAAAACCTGGACCTGACATTCGCGCTGATTCTTTTAGCCGTGCCGATAGCAGATACAATAAAAGTTTTTTCTGAGCGGATTCTATCAGGGCGGCATCCTTTCCTTGCAGACAGAAATCATATTCACCACATTATCTTCAGCAAGAATATAACTCACAAGACAACTGTTTTCATCATTACAATGTATTCACTTCTGTTTGCGGCAAATGCTATTTACTACAGATACTACAATGAAATCGGTGGTATCATAATTTTTGCAGTTCTTCTAATACCATTAATCTTCGCTAATAAGATTCTCAACTTTATAATTAATAGTGATAAGCTCCTGATCTATGGAAGAACTGTAAACCGATTACCGCAGTTTATTATAAGCTACTATAAGTCGGTTGTACTGCCTGTGGTTGCTATAGTAGTATTGTTATTGCTTATTTATCCCCTTGCGGCAGGTAAGAGCTTCAGCGCCGGGTTTCTGGTGCCGTCGTTAATTATTCTTGTGCTGCTTTTAATCTTCACGTTACTCAATTACAAAAAGAACAAGCTTCTAACAGACATAATAGTTTTCTTTAATATTTTGATTTTTTTTGTGATCAACCTGTCTAACAATATTATCTATGAGGATATAACAGAACTTCCGCTGCTGGGAAATCTGACCTATCATCTTTTAGTAATCGCGATTCTATTACCGACTGTCGGCTTCTTCCTACTCTTCAGGGACAGGATACAGCAAAAACGGGAGTCGTATTTATCCGGCCTGGACCTGGTGATAATCTTGCTTGTTGTTTTGCTATCACTTACTTCACAGCTTATACCGATTTCAAATTCATATATAATTCCTGATACGATTTTCCGGAGCTTCTTAGTTTACCTATTCTATAAATTACTCATACGGCTGCAGCCAAAATTCAGGTTATCATTATATGCAATTTCATTCCTGATAGTTTTAATATCGCAAACATTAATACTCATCTACTGATAATATGCGTACAAAACATCTGCTCTATCTTTTCTTATTTGTATGGATGAACCTGTCGGCACAGACAGTTTATGAACCGATCAACTCGGATATTTATGAATTCCTTGAAAGATTATTTATAAAAGGTGCAATCGAATATCATTCAGAAATAAAGCCAATCCCGAGAAAAGAAATAGCAGGCTACTTGCTGGAAGCTTTATCGAATAAATCAAAGCTCACTCCGCTTGATATAAAAGAGATTGAGTTCTATTCAAAAGAGTTTGCAGATGAGATTTCATTCGTGAGCGATAGTTATCAACATCATAATCTTCCGCGCACTGAATTCTTCAGCTTCGGGGAAAATGATAGGTTCAGATTATTCAATTACAGGGATTCATCATTCAGCTTTAATCTTGATCCGATACTTGGGCTTGAAATCGGTAACAGATCAAATGCATTTTACTCACGAAGGTGGAATGGACTGGAATTATTCGGATACGTTTCAGATAACTGGGGTTACTCTCTTGATTTCAGGGATAATCTCGAAACAGGAAATAATATTGATGAAGCAAAGCAGAATACTCCTGAGACCGGAATTAATCTTTCAAAAGAAGCTGAGGAAAGTATTCAGTACAGCAGTGTAAATGCACAGATTAATTATAGCTGGAACACAGGAAATTTATCACTTGGTAAATATGCAGTGAATATTGGAAACGGAAGAGCCGGGCAGTTAATCAACTCATCCAAAGCTCCAACTTATCCTTTGATAAGATTGGATTTTCGACCGGTCCATTGGCTGAACTTTATTTACTTCCATGGATTCCTTAAATCGGATATACCTGATTCTTCAACTTATCGTTCTACTTCAGTTGAAGGAAGAGAAAGTATTTCAGATATTCCAAAATTTATTGCATCGCACACGCTGTCATTTTATATAGCTGATGACCTGACTCTTTCAATCGGTGAATCAATTATTTACAGTGGAAGTGTCGAACCAATCTATCTCATTCCAGTGATGTTTTTCCGTCTTGCTGATCATTACTTATCCAGCGAGGGCTCAAACAGCGGAGACAATGCTCAATTGTTTGCCGATGCTTCTTACAGAATCTCACCGGTTAAAAGTAAAGTGTACGGATCTGTTTTTATAGATGAACTCTCAATTGAAAAAGTTGCTGAAGGAGAGAACTTATCTTCAATTGGATATACACTAGGTACCGAGTTTTCTGATTTAATAATTCCCAACTCCGCTTTTGTAGTTGAATACTCAAGGATTCAGCCGTTTGTTTACACTAACTCAAATGATGCACAGACTTATCAAAGTCACAATTATCAATTGGGACACTGGATTGGCAGTAATTCGGATATGATTTATTTATCATACAGACAAAATATTCTAAGAGGATTAAGTGTAAAGTTATCCGGCTGGTATTTCAGGAAGGGTCAGACGGAGTTACCGGAACAACAGTATCAGCTTCCCTATCCTTCAACTCTGTATGGAGCGAGGAGAACAGATAAGAGAATTAGCCTTGAAGTAACCTGGCAGCCGGTGCATAATCTTTTTGTGAGAGGATACTACAGTTATTCTGATATATCAGATGAGGAATTGGGACGCACGCCGGAGTTTATGCTTGGTACTTTTAATAATTTTGGTTTATCACTTTTCTATGGAATGTAGCGATGACTTTCAGGGAGAATAATTAAAAAGTAATTACCTTTGGATTGTATTTAAACTATTTTTTGGTGGGGCAAAATCAGTGTGGTTGTTAAATACTACTCATCTGCAAACATTTTACGGGGTGCTCAATGAAGCTGAGAAATATATTCTCGCAATGCATTTTCTTCCTTTTAATTTTCACAGTATCTATTCAGGCACAAACTTCCGGCATTAAAAAGTATCATCCGCTTTCAGGTCGTTTCGGTTTTTCGCTTGAAGCCGGACCTACTTTGGCTCTTTCCGATTTCAGCAACTCAGACGTAAACTTTTATGGCAGATTTACCGGTGAATATTTGTTTCCGAGTACGCAAATTGGTGTATGGGGGTTAAAAGGTCATGCTGCTTTGGGCTATCTTGAAGGATCCGGGGGAGCGACTGTTACAAGACCAGATGTTGAAGCCTTCAGAACTACATGGTTTTCACTTGGCGGCGGTGGAGAATATATGCTTAATATTTCTGATGTTGTGATGCCCTATGTTTACGCCGGTGCTGCATATCTTTATTTTGATCCAAATGACCCGGGCGGTGAGCCACTTCTGAGAAACAGCCAGAAAAAATATTCAAAGCATGAGTGGTCATTAATTGGTGAAGGCGGATTCAAATTTATTGTGGCCGATAATGTTTCACTGAATATTGGTTTTAATATGAACTATGTTAATATGGATAACCTTGATGATGTTGTAATTGGATCGGATAATGATATTTTCTTCACTGCTTTTGGTGGACTCACAGTTTACTTGTTTGGGATTAAGGATTCGGATGGCGATGGTGTTGCCGATGATGATGACCTCTGTCCGGAAACTCCGCTTATGGTAATTGTAGATCAATTTGGTTGTCCGGTTGATATTGATAATGATGGTGTACCTGATTACCTCGATAGGTGTCCAAATACACCTGCCAATATTCCGGTAGATATTGATGGCTGTCCTGTAGATTCTGACGGCGACGGTGTACCGGATTACCTGGATTTATGCAAGGATACTCCGGAAGGAGTAAATGTAGATAAAAGAGGTTGTCCAATGGATACTGATGGAGATGGTGTACCCGATTACCGTGATAATTGTCCCGATACACCTGTAGGTATTGAAGTGAACCGTTTTGGCTGCCCACTTGTATCAATGGAAATTAAAGTTCCGGAAATTACTTCAATGGTTCTAAGTTCAGGAGTAAACTTTGAAGTTGGTAAATCAACATTATTATCAGGTGCTCAATCAGAGCTCAACGAAATTCTTGAAGTGATGAGAAAGTATCCTGATTCAAATTGGAGAATAAGCGGTTATACTGATAACACCGGATCATACTCATTAAATATGAAATTGTCTTACGAACGTGCGCAGGCAGTAGCAGATTATTTGATTCAAAATGGAATTAAAAGATCACGTTTAATAGTTAGCGGCAATGGACCGAATTATCCTGTAGCAGATAACGCAACCGAATCCGGCAGATCGCTCAACAGAAGAGTTGAAATTAATTTAATTGAAGATGGTACAGAAACCATTGATATTCCGAGAACTACCAGTGAATATAATATTACCGCCGAAAGAAATACAGGTAACATGATTTTTACCGATGGAAATCTATATTGTTTTCAGGTTTCGTCATTCCGTTACAGGAGCGAGGCTGAAAACCATGCTCAGCGATTAAGAGATTTGGGTGAGAATGCATTCGTTGTTGAAGCTAACCTGCCGCAACTTGATGGAATCTGGTATCGAGTGAGGGTTGGATACTTTAATTCTCTAAGTGAAGCGAGAGCTGCCAGAGAAAAGGTAATTAAATAGTAGAGACTTCTGAATAATTCGAAATGTCATTCCCGTGAAAACGGGAATCCATTGATTACTAAGTAGATTCCCACTTTCTTCCGTAGGAATGCCTATGGCAGTGAGAATGACAATCAATGAGAATTCTATTTTTCAAAAGTTTTTAGTAATAAGAAAATATTCACGTGCTAAATGAGGCTGTCTTAAAAGTCGTAATGACCCGGTAGCCGCAACTTTTAAGTTGCGTATTTATTAAATTTTCAAAAGCTGCCCGTCTCGCCGAGGCGGAAAGCTTGCTGCTACCACAAAAATTTGAGTTATGAGACAGCCTCAATGTAATCTTTGCTTGAAATAATATTCCTTCTCCTGCTCCCGGATATCATTACTACCGGTAAGGAACGGCTAATTTATTTTTCTGGATAATCTTTATGATTTTGCTGTAGTTTCTGATAGTCTAAATAGTAATTGTTTCAACTGATAAGATTGAAAATTGCTGGCGAAGAAATCGGAAGTCAGAAACTAATATTTAGCTTATTATATCACATAAGTAATTAGAGATAACTTATAAAATACAATAAGTTAACCTGATATATCTCAGAATTACCATCCTCCACCTCCACCACCGCCTCCTCCTCCGCCAGAGGAACCACCGCCTCCGCCGCCTGACGAAGAACCAGGTGCAGTTGATGATGAAGATATTGTACTGCTCAAACTGCCTGATAATGAAGATGCAAACCCTGCGGCACCTAACGTGCTCCAGGCTGCACCTTTGTACCAGCCCGGATTATATGACGTAGATTCTTTATCTATGCTGGAAAGAATATCGGAAAATCTCTCAGCCCATTGGTTTTCAACATTCAAAGCAAGAGCATAAGGCAAAAATGATTCAAATAGTTCAGGAGTTCTATCTGGTTCCTGCATTGAAGCAAAGTCTGTCTTTCTCAGCTACTCCCAGATACATCTTAAATCCATCTATTTTATCCATTATCTTTCTTCCAAGAAGAGTCGGCGCTTTAAGCAGGTTATAAAAAACGATGTTCACAAGAGCTATAATTGCAATAACAAAAATCATCAACGGTGAACTGACTTCTGCAAGGAAATAAAACCCTACTATTTCACCAATAACAAACGGGATCGAAAAAAGTGTTATAAATATTGCACCACCTAACGCTGTTACCTTTCCCCTTCCCTTGCTGAGAGCACCTTTCCATGCATTAAAGACTGCAAACAGGAGTGCTGCTACTCCCATACTCCAGAATGAGATCCAGATTAGAATAAAAACTTGTTCACCAGATCCGCCGACAATTGATACTAACAGAATCAGAATGGATATTGCTAGGCCAATGAAGAAATATTTCTTGTTGGTAAGAAAGTAGTTACTCTCATAGCTGTTCTTCAGTGAACTTTTTAATACTTTTATAGCGCCCCGCAGAATGGAATGGTTTTTCTGTTCGAGTTCAAGAACCTGTCTGCCCCCATCGTTCTTAAAACCTAATTTATAGTATACAGCTTGTTCATCATTTGATAAAGATTTTTTACTACCTATAACTTTGATCAAACGATAGTCACTTCCCTCCTCTTCAATTTTCAAGTATCCTTTTACAGCAAGTGATACTATAGTGCTGGTGAATATTTTATTGTCATATCCCATTTCAGATACAAATCTTACAGAAGCAGGAGACATATTATTGGGTGGTTCATAAAGTGGAATGATAAGTCCTTTTGCCGGGTCTTTACCTACCCGCAGCCAAATAATCAAGTAATAAAATATCAATGCAACAATTCCAATCAAACCAAATACTATTTGAATATTATCCTGAATAAAGTAACCAACTCTTTCAGTTTGAGTTGGCTCGTAAACTAATCCTTTTGGCCATTGTATTGAAATTGTTAAGCCTTCATTTGGATTGAGCATATTTGTTGAAGTGAATATAACTTTGTCGGAGCTAATGACTTCATAATCATAATCGCTTCCTTTGAATCCGCTGTAACCTGTGTAAGCAAATAACTTCAGATCGTCACTTGAAACAGGTGCTGGAAGATTGACTGTTGCTGTAACCTTTTCAATAAGAAAATCCCAGCCGTTACCAGTTACATTCCAATAGAGTTCATCAAATTTTTCAAAGTAACCTATTTGACGATTAGTTTTGTATTTAATTGAATAAGTGTATTCACCAACCGGAAGAAAGTAATCACTCCTTCCAAAATAAACTCTGATACCATTGGAAAGGTTTTCAGTATGATACTCCTCTGAATTTCCATCCCTTGAAACTTCCAATACATCAAATTTTATATTGACGTTATTCCCGTATTGATCTTTGTATTCGGTTGGAAAATCTCTGTAAATACCTCTCTGTATCTTTTGCCCTGCAGCGTAAACTTTTATCTTTTCAATAACTATCATTGAGGCATCTTCACTTATAGTTATTTCACTGTCGAAGGAAATTATTCGCTCAATATGTTCGTATTGAGCTAATGAAAAATTACCCCAAATGATGAAGATGAAGAGAAAGAATAAGTAAATCGTTTTAATCATAATTTTACTTCGGGAGTTGCTTTTTCAGTTGCCAGAGTTATCTCAAAGAAATTATCCTGTTTAAAATTGAAAATCCCCGCTAAAACATTTGATGGAAATGACTCAACCCTGATATTATAATTTCTTACTGCACCGTTGTAATATCTCCGGGCGTATTGTAACTGATCTTCGATTTCAACCAGTTGATTCTGTAAACTGAGGAAGTTTTCGCTTGCCTTTAAGTCCGGATAATTCTCAACAACTGCAAAAAGATTTTTCAACATCCCTGAGAGATCTGACTCGGCAGGTGCTTTATCTTTAATGCTTTCAAACTTTACGGCTTCACTTCTCTTTTTAGTAATATCCTCGAGAAGAGTTTTTTCGTGCTGGCTGTAACCTTGAACTGAAGCAACGAGATTTGGGATTAGGTTATGCCTTCGTTTAAGCTGAACATCTATTCCGCTCCATGCTTCTTTGATCAAATTCCTGTCACGAATAAAAAGATTGTAAATGATAATCATCCAGATAACTATTGCAGCAGCAGCTATGATCAAAATTATGGTCAAATATTTGCTTCCTTAAGTATGTTTTTTAGTTCGTTGAAATCCTTGGCTACAGGTATTCCCAGCTTCAATAATCGTTCCTCATCCTGATGACCGTGAGAAAGAAGAATGCAGTCAGAATTTATTTCTTTTGCTACTTCATAGTCGTGAATTGTATCCCCGATAAGCAAAATATTACCTGCAGATCCGTTAGCACGAATTTTTATTGCCAGATCTTTTGCAAGGTGCGATTTACCGCTCGCATAAATATTATCCAAACCGACAATATTCTGGAAGTAGCTTGTGATGGTAAAATATTTCAAGATAGTATTAAGACTATTCTGTTCGTATGCCGACAGAAGATGCTGTTTAATATTTCTTGATTGCAGTTCTGATAATAACTCTTTTACTCCGGGAAACAAGCCGCAATTATTTTTTCGTATTTCATACTCAACCATAAACTGTTTACCAAGCACCTCGAACGAATTTCTTTCGAACGTGTGACCAGCAATCTTATAGTATTCAACTACAGGGAAAGTAAATATCTCTTTATATTTTTTAATTGAAATGTTCGGTAGTGATTCCTGAGTAAGAAGTAAGTTCATCACATTAGCGCATAGCTCAACATCATTAAAGAGTGTGCCGTTCCAGTCCCAGATAATATGATGATAGTTTTTAGAAGATTTGTTCATTTAGAAGAGTTTATCATTCTGCATAATTCAAAAACTATTTCCGCTGTTATCCCCCAGATAACTTCTTCAGTTGAGTTGTAAACAAAAACTCTGTGGAAGCCATTCTTCCATGGTTTGGAATATCTCGCCGGCAATCCTAACTTCTGAACGGGCAAAAGTTCAACCATCTTTCCATCTTCATCTTTGTATGATGGATGTACTTCAAGTTTGACGGTGTATTCTTCTGGTTTTTGCTTAAGAAAATGATCTACTGGGACAAGAAAAACTTTTTCAACTTCGTTCTTATCAATTGTGAGTTCATCCAGACTTTTAATTGAAATCAAGCCAACGAAAGCATCGACAGTCACACCCATTGGGGCAACCAGTGTTCCAACTTTACCGATAATTTTTATTTTATCTGATGGTAAACCAAGCTCTTCGGTTGTTTCTCTTATTGCTGTATGACGCAGTCCCTGATCTTTTTTCTGATCAAACTCGCCGCCGGGAAAACTTACTTCTCCTCCCTGCCGTATATGGTTTGCCCTCTTCTCAAACAGAAAGTGAAATTTGTCTTCAATTACAACTAATGGAACAAGCACCGCAGAATTGAAATACTTATCCTTACCAAGAATCTCCGGTGAATTGGTGAGTGCTAAGGTTATATTTTCTAGAGTTAGGTTATTCACAGATAAACAAAAAGTAAAAACTTATTTTACAATTGCAATCTAAAATTATCTTTTTAATTATAGAAATGAAAACAGATGTTAGTTAGTTGAACTTTAATTAGAAAGGAAAGATGACTTGCCAACAAAAATAGAGTTTGTAAGTGATGAACCATCAAACCATGCTTCAGAATTTTGTGAAGAGTGAATGACGAAGTGAGTAGAATCCTGATATCCTTTAATCTCAATAAACTTCAAATCAGTTGTTGTAATGTTTAATGAAAATGTTGGAGTTGAAGCAGGATCAATTTTTATATCGTCAACAAAACTATTGTTGGAAAGATTTGCAAGTCTATTCAGATAATTAGCAGTTTTTAGTGAGTCTGTTACTTTACCATTCAATAGCCAGTTATTTCCACTTTTAACTAGCTGAAAGGAACTATCAGCAGGATATGTAAATTGTATCTGCTGCCAGGAGTTTTGGTCTGATTTGATAACTGTTCCATCCCGGAAAATATTTGCTCCCTGATTGAAAGTCATATCAAGAAAACCATCGACTTCGTAAACATCTTTATCGTTGTATAATCTTACAAAAGTGTTCATCGTGCGAGGCTGCTGGAATGAGAACCTTCCAATTACTAAATCCAATGATAATTTTGAACCTTGAAATACTTTTACTCTTGAACCGGTACTATCAACCTGAAGTTCGCTCCATTTGGATTCATCCCGTGCAGCTAAGTCTTTTTGGTTTGATGGCTTCGAGCTGTGTAAATAAATCGCTGATCCTTTGATTGGCTACTTTAGCATTTCCACCAGAAGGAAGAGTAACACGCCATTCATCTTTATCCTTATATAGTTTAACTTCTTTATGGCTCTGAGATTTAGGATATATAAGTATCTCTGTTACTGCTGAAGTATCAATATTTACCAGCACATCCCTGAAAGTTCTTTCACTTTTTCCGCCGTCAAAAAGAAAAAGAAAGATCCCTGCGAGAAGCAGTAATCCGAAAATAATTCCGAGTATTTTATTATTTACTGTCTGAAACATATTCAGTAGCCATTAACTCATTTCGTTTTTTTCTTTTAAGCTGGAACCGAAACATTCCATAAACAATCATTAAGATTAAAGGAAGTAGAAAGTTCAGATATTTTAAAAGTGTTTTAGTACCGTCTTCGAGTGAAGGATCGAGAGGACGTGCTGTGACACCTTTTGTTCTCAGTTCTATTAAACCTGTATCATCTGAAAGCCAATCAATAGCGTTGGACATTAAGCTTATATTATCTTCGCTTAGCTGTTGAGCATTTTGTCCTTCACCATTAACTGCAAAATCTCCATCACTAAAGACAACCATTTTATATCCAGATGTACCCGGAACTTTACCTTCCACAAGTGCTGCAACTGGTAATGAAGACAAAGTGAAATCACTTAATGTCCATTGTTTCATCACATCAAAAGCAAGCGGAGGATTTTGTATTCCTGATTTTTCAGAAGTAACTGCTAATGGAAACATCACTATTGAAGTATCGGTTGGGGTAAGCCTAATCGGACTCGCAAATATTAATACAACGGATTCAATCCCATCCGTTATTGGATGCTCGGTAAAATTTGTAATCGCAGGCAGGTAAGGAAATTGGACAGGAGTGTTCATCATAAATTGGCCCTGCTGCTGACGAACCATAATGTTGCTGCAGCTTGCATCAATCACAAAATTTTCTTCTACTTCTATTCCTTTTTGCTTTAACCAGGTTTCAAAACCCGTAGAAACTTTATTACCCATGCCTGTATTAAAATCTCCCGCAACTGTGTTAAGAGCAACAAGCAATCTCCCGCCTCTGTTCAGAAATTCATCAAGATAATTAAAATGATTTTGGGGAATTGTATCCGTTGGTGCAATAACAACTAAAGTTTTATATTGAAAAGGAACTCCCATCGTATCACTGAACTCAAGTGGTTCGATGTTATACAAAATAGATAATTGATTATTGAGTTGAGGAATAGTTGATAATGCTGCCTCACCGTGTCCCTGCAAGAGAGCAATGGCTGGTTTATCCTTTACTGAAAGTTTTTTGATGTTTGTTGAAAGTGCATACTCCATCGCCGCACCCGGCTGAATAAACGGAATGACTTCCTTCCTGTCGCCCATTTGAACTAAAGCTCCCAGGTAAGCTCTCTGCTGTTTCATCTGGTCTCTTTCGCGCACATTAATCATAATTGGTTGAATGCCGCTCTGCTGGGCTTTCATTTCACTTTCCTCGTTCTCACTCGGATTTATAAACTCATATACAATCAACCCATCCGAATTGCTTGAATACTCAACAAGCATATCACGAAAATCCTGACGAACTTGCTCAATATTCGGGGGCAAATCTTCAGAAAAATATGCGCTTATTGTAACTGGTTCATTAAGCTGATTTAAAATATCTTTTGTTGCATTACTTAATGTATATCGTTGGTCAGCAGTATAATCAAGCCGGAAGAAAAACCTTGAAGCAATCAGGTTTATTAAGAGTATAATTCCTAAAACTAAAAGTATTGACGTCTGAACTTTTTTTCTTGTAAGCATATTTCCTCCTCACTCCACAATATTTCTTTTTGATAATGAGGTCTCTGCCAGCATCAAGCCGAGAAATGTAATTGAAAAGAAGTAAATAATATCGCGGGAATCAATTACTCCTCTTGAGATTGAATCGAAGTGAGTGGACATACTTAAAAAGTTTAATACCTGACCGACTGTACCGGTAAAACTACTCGCCAAAACATCAAATATTATTAAGAAAAATACTCCGATAAACAGAGCAAGTAAAAATGAAACGATCTGATTATTTGTAATGCTGCTTGCGAAAAGTCCGATTGCAATGTAAGCCATACTCATCAATATCATTCCAAAGTAACCACACCATACAGCACCGTGATCGATAGGCCCTAACACCGAAACTGTGATGTAGTAAGGTAATGTTAAAGCAAGAGCAACCGATATAAGAATCAGGCAAGCGAAAAATTTTCCAAGAATTACCTGCCAGTCTGAAACTGCTTTTGTTAAGAGGAGTTCAATTGTGCCGATTCTTTTTTCTTCTGCCAGCATTCTCATAGTCAAAGCAGGAATGAAGAAGAATAAAGTAAAATAAGCTATCGAGAAGAATGGCTGAAGTGTTGCCTGTCCAATCAGAAAAATATCCGAGCCAAACAGCCACGTGAAAAATCCCCCGATACCGAGGAATACCACAATGAAAATGTAGGATACCAGCGAATCAAAAAATGAATTGAGCTCTCTTTTTGATATTACCCAGATTGCGTGCATAATTAGTTTGTAGTTAATTCTCTGAAAATGTCTTCTAATTTTGTTTCGATAGGTGTCATCTCAGTTAACACCCAGTTCTTCTGAACACAAAGCTTAAAAATATCTTTACGTGAGTTTTGATTTTCTTTACTCGTTACTAAAAATGAATCAGGAGATTCCTTTACAAAATCTACAATTGCTACTGACTCCAATCCCTTCAATGCATTAACAACCACATCTCTGTTCTCAAAATCTTTTATTTGCACCTGAACCATCTCCTCTCCCCTTGCCCTTTTACGAAGCATTTCAGAAGTGCCATCTGCAACTATCTTTCCTTTGTTGATGATCAGTATTCTATCGCAGGTTGCTTCAACTTCCGGAAGGATGTGAGTGCTGAGTATAACTGTTTTTTGCTTGCCGATCTCTCTAATTAACTTTCTTATCTCAACAATCTGATTAGGATCAAGACCAGTTGTCGGTTCATCAAGAATTAATATTTCGGGATCGTGAATCATAGCCTGAGCTAAACCAACTCTCTGCCTGAAGCCTTTTGAAAGTTCACCGATTTTTTTATGTTTCTCAACATTCAATCCGCAAACGTGGACCATCTCTGCAATCCTGTCTTGAATTTTAAGTTTCGGCACTCCCTGCAAATCTGCCACAAATTTCAGATAATCAAGCACAGGCATATCATGATAAAGAGGATTATTTTCAGGCAAATAACCGATCTTTTTCTTTATTTCATTCTGATGCTCCAGAATTGAAAGATCATTGACTTTAGCATCACCATCAGTGGGAGCCATGTAGCAGGTGAGTATTTTCATAGTTGTAGTTTTACCGGCACCGTTAGGACCAAGAAAGCCAAGAATCTCTCCTGTTTTTACTTCGAAGGAGATGCTATCAACGGCTCGCTGAGATCCGAACTTTTTTACCAAATTATTTACAACTATACTCATATTGCCTTAATTATTTTATGACGGGTGCAAAGTTATAAACACATCAAAATAAATTCAATACTTATAGTAAAAAATCTGCGGGAGATTATATTAAAAAATAATTTGAATTGTTGAATTATAAATTTTATCTTTCCGATCAAATAGTGTCATAACACGCTAAAATTATAAATTGACTAATGGAGGCTACGTGAATAAAAACATTTTCTTCTTTTCTTTGATGCTTGCTGCAATCTTTGTCAGCACAGCGTTTTCACTTCCCCGCTTTTCTGTAAGGTTGGGAGATAAGTGTATTGACTGTCATTACAATCCCACCGGAGGTATTATCAGAAATGATGGTGGTTGGAATTTTGGCAAGAACATAATGAGTGCAATATCTCCACGTGAACAGGATTTTGCTATGACTCCTAAAATAGGAGACAACATAACTTTCGGGTTAGATTATAGAACACAGTTTCTATATTCAGAAGAGAAAAGCAGAACTGATTTCCAGCAGATGACCGGTTCAATTTATACTAATGTTGGACTGGCAAAAAATATTAATCTGATCGGAAGATATGATTTTATAAACGAGATTTGGGAAGCTTACGGAGTTGCTCACATTCTTCCGAACAATGGTTATATCAAAGCAGGATCTTTTGTACCCAATTATGGAATTAGAATAGATGACCACACAGCATATACGAGAGGTGGTGACTTTTTCTTACTTTCTTCAGGCGGAGGACAAGGATTAATTTACTCTCCATTTTACACTGAAGCCGGAGTTGAGGCTGGATTGTATATAAGTAACTGGGCACTTTTTACCGCAAGTGCTGGTTCCAACCTGCTTTATAATAGAACACTCTCTAAAGATCCGACGTACACAACCAGAATAGAATTTTATCCGAGGATAGGCAAATTAGGTTTACTTTTTGGTGGATCTTACGCAGCAGCCAAGATCCCTCGAGCTGCTGATTTTTATGGTGGATTTGCTGGCTTCGGTCTCGACCGATTTTCTCTGCTCGCTGAATTCGATTTAGGTAATAATGTCATTGCAAACGACACTAAATCCAATTTCGCTATGGCTGAAGCTGCTTATGTTATTACAATAGGTCTGGAAGCAGTAGTTCGTTATGATAGATTAGATCCAAATACTTCAGTTGAACAGGACGAACTGCAGCATATAATTGTTGGCTTTGAATGGTTCCCGTACAGCTTTATAGAAATTAGACCGCAGTACAGATTTATAATTGAAGACCCGAGCCAAAAAAATAATTCAGCAGTTCTTCAGTTCCATTTCTGGTATTAATTGTTTAGTTAAAAAAAATAAACCCGATTTCATTTTGAAGTCGGGTTTATACATGATACTCAATTAAAAATAAATCAAACAGAAGAGTATTTAAGGGGATTGTATTCACTTCTCCAGATTTCGAAATAGTTCTGCATCCGACCAACAAAGAACTTGGGATCTTCCGAGTAAATTTTTCTTCCTATGGATCTGGCTTCTCGCAGTAAATCTATTATTCTCCTGTCAATAAAATTGATTAACTCTCTTGTATGCTGATCGTCTTTAAATTTGCTCTGATTCGAAATAATTCTTTCCTTAAGAAGAAAAAGATCGTTGGCATCACCAAGAGCATCTGATAACTTTCCGAGAAGAAAAACCAGCGGACTCATTATTTCCGGCCAGAGATTACTCAAAATCCGCATTGAATACCATAAATCCTTTACACGTTTTCTCCATTCGTGAACATTCTCTTTTATAGCCTCACTAAATACAGCATACATACATTTTTGCCCTTGCTCATAAATCAATTGCAGATTCTTTTTAATGAGCTTGAAATTATCACCCGAAAGAGGCCAGTCAAAAACCCGGCTGCGAGCAAGCAAAAGATCTGTAGAAAGAGAATTGATTACCGCACTTTTTTTGCTTTTGGCAATTCTAATAGTTTTATGTTTTTCGATCAGGAAATTTTTGAAAACTGAAAAATCAAAATTCGACATTTCAAGCTCTGAATTTTTCAGCAGCTTATCGAAAGTCAGGATCAACACAGTACTATCCCGTAAATCAGATAATGTTCTTCCGGCATCACGGTAAAATGAATTTTCAATCTGAAAACTTTCTTCACCAATATCGGATCTTATTAACCTCTGAACAGTCCGGACTTTTTTAAAGTTCTTCCTCGTATCGTGGACGTCCTCATTAAAGGAACCATTACCTTTAGCAAGGTTAAACACAGATTTATCAATCAGTTCGAGAACAATTCTCTTTAAGCCGAAACTCAGGGTTTCATTATTTTCTAATAGGTAGCTCATATATGAATTTTATTATAATCGAATTGAAGTGCAATACAATTTATAAAAAATATTGACGATAAAATACGTGATATTTATAAGATTCTTGCGGGGAACTATCCAACCTCTTAACCAAGCCAACAATCATCCATCTTATTTAACCTATAGCAACTCTACACAATTGTTATGAGTTAAATTTGTCAAGCAATGAAAATCTTGATTTTAATCGAAACGAACATTAGCTTTTGTCATCAAACATTTTATAGAAATTCATTTCATTCTAATATTCAAAATGAGATTAGGTTTCATTACAGATATCCATGAAGATATTCAAAACCTTGAGAAAGCCCTCTCAATTTTATCAAATGAAAATTGTGATACAATAATTTGTCTTGGGGATATTGTCGGATTTACAATTCCGTTTTACCGATATATTGAAACAAGAGACGCTGAGGAATGTGTTCGCTTAGTAAGAGAAAACTGTTCAGTTGTAGTGACAGGTAATCACGACCTCTATGCTGTAAAAAAAGTTCCGCTTTATAAATTCGGCTTCGATTATACAGATAACTGGTATGAGCTCGATTATGAAGTACGTGCAAAAAAGGCAAGGAACAGGATCTGGCTTTATGAAGACAACGAATTAAAATGTCATCTAAATGATAATGCAAAAGAATACCTCCGCAACCTGAATGAAATTGAAATACGGGAATACGATAATATCAATTTTTTATTCTCGCATTTTTGCTATCCTGATTTTACCGGCTCTGCAATTTATTTTCCGCGTGAGCCATTCCATCTTGCCAAACATTTTGATTTTATGAAGAATCATAACTGCTTAATAAGTATATCCGGTCACGGTCATCCGGAAGGTGTGATTATGATTGATCAAAATAAATTTCGAATGTCAGGATTTGGAAATCATAAGCTGATTGATGAACAGCAGTGGATAGTAATACCTTGTGTTGCAAGAACAAGCAGGTTAAACGGTGTTACTGTTTTAGATACATCTGAAAAAGAATTTAAAGCGATATCATTTAACTCATATCAGGCAAGTAAATGAAAAAGCCAAACCCGGTTTCAAAAAGTATTACCTATGTAAAAGTGCTTTTCCCCACACTAATGACAATAGGATTGTTTATTGTCGCACTTTTCTGGGTGGTCATTCCGCAGTTTGAGAATATTATCCTTGACCGCAAACGTGAGATGCTGCGTGAACTTACTTACTCTGCAGAAAGCATGATAAATAACTGGTACAGTCTTGAATTGAGTGGAGAGTTAAGCACAGATCAGGCAAAGCAATCAGCAATTAATCAAATTAAAACACTTAGGTATGGTGAAGAATTAAAAGATTATTTCTGGTTAACCGATATGCATCCGATAATGCTTACACATCCTTATCGTCCTGATCTTAACGGAAAAGATCTTACAGAAGTTTACGACTCACGTAATAAAAAATTATTTGTTGAAATGGTTAATGTTGTTAATGAAAAAGGCGAGGGCTTTGTTGATTATATGTGGCAGTGGAAAGATGATTCAACCAGGATTGTTCCAAAGCTTTCGTATGTAAAAAAGTTTGAGCCTTGGGGATGGGTAATAGGAACGGGTATCTACATTGAGGACGTAAAAGAAGAAATAGCACAAATCGAAAAGAATATAATCACTATTTCAATACTCATTACTGTTCTTAGTTCCTTGTTTCTTTTCTACACCGCATTTCAAAACTATCATAGTGAAAGGAAAAGAAGAATTGCAGAAGCCGAACTTAGCGAATCACGTGAACGATACAGAATGCTTGTTGAAGCCTCCGGTGAAGGATTGATAATGATCCTTGAAAATCAACAGATGTTTTTTAATAAAGCTGTTTATAATTTGTTGGGATATGAAGACAACGGTATTGAATTAGAGCTATCTAAAATATTCAACAATTTACCAGACTCGAAAACATTCGACTTTAAGAATCTCCGCAGAAAAAGTGATTCTGATACAACAGAACAGCTTGAAACAGAATTAATAAAAAAGGACGGTAAAATCATTGATGCTTTTCTTGTCATATCACCGATAAAATTTCTTAACAATAGCGGAGTCGTAATAAGTGTTAAAGATATCAGTCGACATAAAGAAATTGAAGAAGCGCTTGACTACACAAAAGAAAAATACCTTGCTTTAACGAATCAACTCACAATCGGTGTTTTCAGAACAACGCCGGACCGCAATACACGGTTTACAGAGGTTAACCCCGCTCTTATAAATATTCTTGGTCTTAAGAATGATAAAGAAATCCTGAGTTTAACTCTGTTTGATTTCTTTGCTGATAAATCTTTATCTGATTCAGTTATGGATAGTCTTTCTAATCACGGGTTTGTTAGGAATAAAGCTGTTCAGATTAAAAAGAGTAATGGAATGATTATCACTGTTTCTTTATCAGCTGTTTTGGTTAAAGACTTGCACGATAATTTAATTTCTATTGATGGAATTATAGAGGACATTTCCGAGCAACGCAAAACAGATAAGGATAAAGAGAAGCTGATATTTGATCTGCAGACTTCTGTGCTTACACTTTCACAGCAGATATCAGGATTCATAAAAGAACTTTATTCCTGCTCAATAAATGCTCCGTTAAGCGAAGCGATTAAGATTATGACATCCAACAACTGCAATGCGATTCTTGTGGTTGGAAATGAAGGTGAAGAGATTGGTTTCATAACTGACCGTGATTTACGTGAACGTGTAATAGCTTCGTCTTTAAGTTTAGATACGCCGGTTTACAAAGTGATGAGTTCCCCGATTTATACTATAAGTTCAACATCAACCATATATGAGGCATTAGTCAAATTCCGTAAAAAGAATATAAGACGTCTGGTAGTTAAACATTCTGATAACTCTGTTGCCGGTATTATATCGATAGACGAAATATTTGAAGCTTCTTATACCAACTTTCTTTTCTTTATTCAAAATATAGAAAATGATAGTAAATAAAATATCTAATATCGGATAATTATAATCCTTGTTAGAAGTCTGATTGATTACGATACCAACATACACAGCATAACAAATTTCATAACATTAATAGCGGATGCAATTACAAAACGAATAATCGAATTAGCAATAAATGAGCTAGGTCCACCGCCTGCTAAGTTTACATTCATAACTATGGGCAGCGAAGGCAGAGAAGAACAGACATTAGCTACCGATCAGGATAATGCTATTATTTATGAAGATGTTCCTCCCGGAAGAGAGGAAGAAGTAAAAAAATATTTTAACCGGCTTGGAGAAATTATATGCGATAATCTTGCCTCAACAGGATACCGATATTGTAAGGGGAATGTTATGGCAAAAAATAATAAATGGTGTCAGCCTTATTCAACATGGAAGAGATATTTCACTGATTGGGTAACTACTTCAAACCCACAGGATCTGCTGGATATAAAAATATTTTTTGATTTACGGTATGTTTATGGAGATGAAGAACTTTCCATTCAATTGCAAAATCATATTTATCATGTTACCTGCAAGCTTCAATACATTTTTTATTTATATGAGCGACAGTGTGCTTGGCATTAACATACCCGATAATATGCAGAAGCTGAAAGCACCTATTGATATCAAACTATTATTGCTGCCAGTCGTGGATTTTGCCCGTTTATACACCATCAAACAAAAGCTGAATGAAACTAACACTTATCGCAGACTCGAAGCTATTAATGAAAAGGGAGTTCTTTCCGGCACATCATTTAAAAGTCTTACTTATTGTTATAATTTCTTAATGCATTTGAGATTAAAGCACCAGGTTAAACGTTTTGATTCCAATATTGAGATAGATAATTTAATAAACCCGGCTAATCTAACTGATGTTGATATGATGCTTCTTAAATCTTACTTTATGTTTTAGAAAATCTGAGAAATAAATTTGATTTTAAGGAGGGAAGGTTTAACATTGATAGGGATAGGCGATTCTAAATAATTGATACCTACCGCTATAGGACGGATAATATTTATCGATCTTTCAAACATTAAATCAATCCCGCTTGGTCAATCACTCCAATATTGCAGAACTCCGAAATTCTTATGTAATAAATCTTTTGAAATGTAGCCTGCTTGCTCTAATTTTCAATAGTAATTCTTATAAATTATTACGATACTTAAAACCTTCACCCTAATAAATATAGGAGAGACTATGGGTATTCAAGCTAGTAGTATAAAAGACATCCTCGAATCTGAAAAATTCAAAGAACTTGTTAAAAAAAGATTAAGAGTATCCCTCTCATTAACCACCCTTATGCTGATTGTTTATTTTGGTTTCATATTAACAATAGCCTTTTACAAAGAACTTCTCGCAATTAAAATTGGTGAGCATATTACACTGGGCTTACCTATTGGAATTAGCATTATTGTATTTGCCTGGCTACTTACAGGATTTTATACTCGTTGGGCTAATAACAAATATGATAAATCAGTCCGCGAACTACGTAATGAAATTTTAGAAAAGTAATAATCAACACTTTCCAATAACTGAAAAGATTTTAGGAGAACACTACTTGGAAACTATACAAACATCTCTAGGACAGGTTAATATTGCATCGATAATAATATTTTTTGTATTCGTAGCAATAACCTTAGTCATTACTTATTGGGCGGCTAAAAAAACTAAAACGACCTCAGAGTTTTATGCCGCAGACAGAAGCATCTCGGGATTTCAAAATGGATTAGCATTATCCGGCGATTATATGAGTGCTGCTTCTTTTTTAGGAATTGCAGGTATGGTTTCATTAAAAGGATATGATGGACTTATTTACTCTATCGGCTTTTTGGTTGGTTGGCCTCTTGTTATGTTTTTGATAGCAGAGCCATTAAGAAATCTCGGCAAGTTTACATTCGCTGATGTTGTTGCATTCAGATTAAAACAAAAACCAGTAAGAATCGCTTCCTCAGTTGGTTCTTTAATGACGATAGTATTCTATCTTATTGCTCAAATGGTTGGTGCTGGTGCTTTGATAAATATTTTATTTGGTCTGCCGTATGAACTCGCCATAGTAATAGTTGGGTTGGTGATGATCTCATATGTTCTATTTGGAGGAATGCTTGCAACAACGTGGGTTCAGATAATTAAAGCAGTGTTACTTTTATCTGGTGCTACATTTCTTGTGATAATGACTCTTTCAAATTTTGGAATGAATCCGATTACACTTTTTGAAAAAGCTGCAGCAAAATATGGTGATGTTGTTCTTTCACCAGGTGGATTTGTAACGAATCCATGGGATGCAATTTCATTGGGTATTGCTTTGATACTCGGAACAGCCGGACTGCCTCATATTCTTATGAGATTTTTCACAGTACCCGATGCTAAGCAGGCTAGAAAATCTGTATTTGTTGCTACAGGCTTTATAGGATATTTCTACATCTTAACTTTTATTATTGGTTTCGGTGCCATGGTCTTAGTCGGGCAGGATGTTGTAAGTTATTTTGATAAGGGTGGTAATATGGCTGCATTGCTATTAGCAGAATCTGTTGGCGGACAATTTTTCCTTGGATTTATTGCTGCAGTTGCTTTTGCAACGATACTAGCAGTAGTTGCTGGATTAACTTTATCAGGTGCATCTACTTTATCACACGATCTTTATGTGAACGTAATTAAAAAAGGGAAAACAAATGAGGTAGGTGAAGTAAAGGTTGCCCGCATTTCTACTTTAATGATTGGAGCTTTAGCAATTTTTCTGGGTCTCACTTTCAAAGGACAGAATGTTGCATTTATGGTTGGACTTGCATTTGCAATTGCAGCTAGTGCAAACTTTCCATCTTTGTTGCTTTCTATAATTTGGAAAAAGTTTACTACCAAAGGAGCTGTTTCCAGCATTATTACAGGTGCAGGCTTGTCGGTATTCTTAATAATTCTCAGTCCGACCGTCTGGGTTGATATTTTTCACAATGAAACAGCGATCTTCCCTCTAAAAAATCCCGCACTAATATCGATGACAGCATCGTTTTTTGCAGGATACTTTGTATCAAAGTTTACGAAAGAGAAAAGCGCAGAAGACAAATTTGAAGATGAGAAACTACGCACTTACCTTGGAGTCGGATCAGAGTAGTTAATAATTTTTTCAAACCTTCGGAGTTATAAATCTAAATTTTGCAATACTCCGAAGGATTTTTATTTAAATAATAATCATCACTTTTATAAAAGGCTAGGTCATAATGAAAAAATTAGTACTTCTATTTCTATTCACCTCAACAATCATATATTCACAAACAGAAAAGCAATCTTTTGGTATTTCTTTTTCAGGTTTTGTTAAAACTGATATATTTTATGATTCGAGGCAATCAGTTACAATCAGAGAAGGACATTTTCTTTTATATCCGCAGAATGAAAACTTAGATATAAACACGAATGATATTAATGATAAATCGTCATTTAATATTCTATCCATACAATCACGCATTAATGCAAAAATAACTGGTCCGGAAGTAATTGGGGCTAAACCAACTGCAGTTCTTGAAGGTGAATTCTTTGGAACATCTGATGCAGATATAAATGGATTCAGGCTTCGCCATGCTTTCGTTAAACTTGATTGGGAAAAGACATCTCTGCTTGTCGGTCAAACCTGGCATCCAATGTTTATTGTTGAAATGTTTCCCGGTGTTGTGTCTTTTAATACAGGCGCTCCGTTCCAGCCATTCTCAAGAAACCCACAAGTCAGGTTCACACATTCAATAAAAAAGATAAAGTTTATTGCCGTAGCGGCAAGTCAGCGCGATTTTGCAAGTAATGGACCAGAGGGATTCAGCAGTGTATATCTTAGAAATTCTGTGATACCAAATCTGAACGCCCAACTACAATATTTAGGTGATAATATTTTTGGCGGCGCCGGAATAGATTATAAAATGATCACTCCCAAAATATCAACAACTAAAAAAGTTAAAACCGATGAATCATTAAGTTCATTATCCTTTACCGGATTTGCTAAACTGAATATAGATCCGGTAACATTTAAACTTCAGGGGGTGTATGGTAGTAATCTGGCTGATCATTTAATGCTTGGTGGATATGCAGTTAAATCTGCAGATACACTTTCAGGTATTGAGGAATATACGGCTGTAAATTGTCTATCTGTTTGGGGAGAAATATCTGTTGGTAAAGATGTTGAGTATGCTGTTTTTGCTGGTTACGCAAAAAATCTTGGTGCAAATGATAACATCAACGGGCCTTATTATGGTCGGGGAACAAATGTTGAAAATGTGTTCCGTATATCCCCAAGAGTACAATTCAATTTTGGTAGTTTAAGAATTTCAACAGAGTTTGAATATACCTCGGCTGGATATGGCACTCCGAATAATCTTAACAAAGGAAAAGTAGAGAATTTAAAGAATTTCACTAATCTGCGAATTCTTGGTGCGATTTATTATTTCTTTTAATTAGTAAGTAAGTTTTTTAATAAATTTTAAGAAACAGAATTAAGAGATATAAGATAAAAAAGCTTTAATAGTATTTTATTTTCAATTTTTCATGGGAGAAATGCAACAATCTTCAATTAGCTCACTTCATTAACACTAACCGTTTTAATCAGTTGTTAATTGTAGAATGCCGTTCTGGCTCACCTTCACCCAATATCCTTTACCTGGTTTAAGTGTATTTGCTGTGATATATCCTCCATCATAACTAAAAAAATCTGATATAATAATATTGGTAGGCAAGGTTGTTATATCGCTCACCGAAACATCAAATGCAAAAGGTCCGATTAAATTCCAGCCTTGATTGACTGAAACTTCGTCACTATTCACTATCACTCCTGTAATCATAATATTCTGATTACCCTCAAACCTTGCCCAGTATCCTTTTTCATTTTGGAGTACACTTACCTGATTATAAATATTGTCGAATGAATAAAATGGCGATATAGCTGTAGGGAATAAATTTACACCAGTCATATCTGCGGCTAAAACCGGTACTGACAATATGTTCCAACCATCAATAAGATTAACAGTAATTTGAAGAATATTATTCTGCTCAAATTTAATCGTTGCTATTACAGGAATATGATCGCTGCTATAATGCAAAGCATCTGCAACCTGTTGGCTGACGACATTGTTAGGTGGCTTGTTGATCGAGTCGTTATAGTGATTCCCGTCGTTTCCATAACTAATAAATGAACCCGGCACGAAAAATATTTTTCCTGAATCAATCACTTCCTGTGAAAAAAGTATCATATCAAATCTGTCATCCATTCCTCCTGTTGATCCTCCATTGAACTGCCGTGTTCTTGGCGATTGTGTGTGGTAAAAAGCATACGCCTCATTATTCCATACTCCAGTTAAATTAAAAATGTCGACCAGAAAGCCTTGTGTTGATTGGTCTTTTAATTTCTGATAAGCGGCTTCATTTGAATTATAAATATTGAAATCACCACAAACTATGAAATTAGAATTGGGTGATAAATTATCAGTAACATTTCTTAAAGCTGTAACCTCTGCCAACCTTTGTTGCTGATCCGATGATGCTGTGCCAGCTTTAAGATGAAGTGAATAAATTCTTATAGTGTCACCCGTAATATTCTCGGACAGAGCAAACTCATTTATATTTCTCAGGCTGGTTGTGATAACATTGTTAGCCAGGAAAGTAAACGATGAAGTTTTATAAAATATGGCATTGTCTGTATCCGGCCCATCAATAAATATTCCTGCAGCATATCCACTTGAGGCAATATTTAAAACATTATTCAAAAAACCATTTACACCAGTCTGAGATAAAATCTCTTGGACAACTAATATATCTGGTTCTGTATTCGCGATTACTGTTCTGAAATAAGGATTACGGATAGCTGAGTCACTGCCCGGATAGTTTAATAAGTTATAGGACATTACTTTGTATTGATTCTGAGCGTAACCGCAGGTTAAACTCAGAATAAAAAGGAATATTATTTTTAGATGAATTGTTTTTATCAATCTGCTAAGCATAACATTTTCTATTACATAAAAATAACAATTTCTATCATACCTATTGGTAACTATTTGATGATTTTTCCCTATTGAAATGAACAAAAAATACCACTCAATTGTAGTGAAGTGGGATTAATTCTTTTTCCCTTTCTCTTTCTTTTCTTTTTTCTTTTTTCCTTTTTTTTTTTTTTTTTTTTTTTTTTTTTTTTTAGAAATTACAATAAAAGTTTAATGTACATTAATTAAAGAATATCATCCTTTTTCCTGCGACAAATTTATCATCTTTTTTTTCTTTTTTTTTTTCCTCTTCCCCTCCCCTTTCTTCCCCCTTCCCTTTTTCTTCTCTTTCCTCCCCCTTTCCCCTTTTTTCTTCTTCCCGTCCTAAATTCTTAGATATTAATTCCTGCTGGTAATATTATTGGCGAGTTATACTGACTCAAGATTGTGATTATGTATCTATTTAAATTGTAAAATTGGCTGTGAATCATTCTCATACAGGATTCTTTATGAAAGTATTTGCCCTAGAAAGGTGAGAGCAGTTTCAGATAATAAAATATGTTTCTATCGTCTTCCTTCACCGCAATCTCCCCCGAAGCTGGAACAAATTACATCTGATTGATTGATCAGATCTCATAATATTTATTGTATTAATAAGGCTAGACACACTCTCACTATATGAGGTAAAATTTTATGTAATGGTAATAAACTTATTCTAAAAGTTTAATAGTTCAAATTAAAATTTGTTTTCAAGAGGTAATTGATAACCGTTAACTGGTAAGAAATAAAAAATGCTTTGAGTATTCGTCCCGACAATTTTATCGTTTTCTCTCTATGTATATGATAAGAAAATGAAAACTTTGCGATTATCTGGAGATTAAACTCAATTTTTCATAGTTACACTTGATTCTAAAATATTATTATATAATTTAACAATACTTAAAGGGCAAATTTTGAATAAATTTCTTTACGGGCTTCATTTACTTCTTTGTATTCGATTCTATTCCATAGATATAAAGAAGGGTTAACAATCCATCTAAAATTTTTTATTCAAATCATTTTAAAAGAACTTCTTTAAATCTTTTAGGGCGAAAAATGAAAAAAGTTCCTCTTACAATAATTTTATTAGCAATAGTTTTAATAAATGCGCCATCCTACACCCAATTCAAGGATTGGGATACCAAAGTTGGATTGCGTGGAAGTATTTCTTTTTCCAGAAAACGAATTTGCAAATTTTGGTTTTTCAGGTAATGATGATATGTCATTTGATTGGTATAAATTTTCATATTTGTGGGAAGCATACTTTGGTTTTGGAATCACTAGAGCTTTAGAACTGGATGCTAACCTCCTGGATATGGTATTTACTCCGGTAAAGCTTACTTTGAAGATCCTCAACTTACTATGGGAATATAAAACTAGCAATAATTCCTGTAACCTCAGATTAAGAATGAGTCCTTGGGACATGGAAGCGTGGAACCCTTACCTTTATATCGGCGCAGGAGTAATGAGTTTTGATTTGACAACAAAACCATCAGGAATTCCAGGGGGAGAACCAACTAACGATGCTGGATGGTCCGGGATATTACCATTGGGGATCGGTTAGTTCGCATTATCCGAAAATGTTTATTAGATTTTTCAATTGGTGTAGGTTTTTCAACAAGTTTTGACCTCAATGGCTACAGTAGCGGGAATGTAAGTGAAACTGTGGATTCCTACCTGAATGCAGGAATTGGATTGACGCTAATGAGTGAAAGTTGTAACTCCGATAGAGACAATGACGGATTTAGAAGGTGTGATGAAGAAAAATTTGGGACTGTACCCAAAAAATCCGGATACTGATGGTGATGGCCTTTCAGATGGTGATGAAGTATTTAATTACAAAACAGATCCCCTAAAAGCGGATACAGATGGTGATGGTCTAAGTGATTACGATGAAATTATGAAATACTATACTGACCCATTAATAAGCGACACCGATAAAGATGGCATTATCAGATGGTGACGAAGTTCTTAATCACAAAACTGATCCCCTGAATGCTGATAGTGACGGTGATGATTTATCAATATGGTGACGAAGTTCTCAATTACCAAACTAATCCTCTAAGAGACAGACACTGATGGTGATAGTTTATCAATATGGTGGTGAGGTCATTAATTTTTTAACCAACCCTCTAAAAGCTGATACCGATGGCGACGGCTTATCAGACAGTGATGAAATAATGAAATATGGAACCGATCCCAATAACAGAGATACTGATGGTGGTTCAGTAAGTGACTTTATCGAAGTCAGACGTGGAACTGATCCACTTAATTCGGATGATGATATTGTTAGAAAAGGAGTTTCAATCGTTCTTGAAGGAATAACATTTGCAACTGGTAAAGCTGATATCACTCCTAATCCGAGATTGTTTTACAAGGAGCACTTGAGGCTATGGAAAAGAGTGGGAACATTATTGTTGAAATAAGTGGTCATACTGATGATGTCGGAAGTGTCACCACCAACAGAGTGTTGTCTCAAAAGCGAGCTGATTCTGTTAGATTCTGGCTCATCAACAAAGGCATTGCACCCGATAGAATAATATCAAAAGGCTATGGAGAAGATTTTCCAAGAGTGCCGAATGATTCTGAGGAAAACCGGAGAACTAATAGAAGAATTGAGTTTAAGAGAATCAGATGATTTGATATTTTTTTTGTAGTGGTTATTGATAAGAGTTAGCAAGAAAGTAAAAAATATCCCACTCAGCGTTAACCGAGTGGGATTGTAAAAATCGGAACTAAAGTTTTAGAATAAATTACTTACTATAATCACATTTATTGCTATTTCACTAGTATCAACTTTATAATCGATACAAACTTATCTGCTCGTGATTCATCGATAAACATTCCTGTAGCTAAATTCTTTTAATATATATTTTAAATTCATCGCGAGTAGGTTTAATGTCTACTGCATTTCCTTCAAATGTACTAGCCTCAGCGTGGGAAATCTTTATCGATGATTTAACTTCTTTTTGTAAATCAGGTAGATCAGGTAATGCATAATTTACGATGAAAAGGTTCCTATAATCTCCAGGTAATAATCCCACTATTATAATTCAGATTAAAGCACAACAAATATTTCATCCTGTGAAGCCCCATTCTTTGCAATCGGACCTTTGATTACATTGTAATCACAGTAACCAACCTGGATCACTCGAAATCAGATCCCTTCTTAATATCTTTGAAAAATAATATGGTGCTATCACCAGGCGCTTTATTAATTAACAATCTAAATTGCATCGCCTGAGCTTTATCACAAAGATTTATCAATTGGATGATATCTGTATAAGAACTGTCTCCCACTAGGTATTCCGTTTCTTTCTCGAAATATTAATCCACTGATTGTGGCAACATCTTTTGAATTAGGAGAATCAGTTGGTTGCGCTATGCTCGAAAAGTAAAATATTATAAAATATGCACTCATCATAAGATTACATTTAACATTACTGACCTAATTTTGTTGATAAAATATTTTAAAACTGTTTGAATAGCTTCTAAGTAAAAAAATCAGATTGACCAATACAACAAAACTATCATTGCATTTGATATTGAATAAACGGGTTAAAATCGTTTGTACTTCATCAATATCATTCTTCTTAACAGATACGAATCTATCTGTTCGTAATTCGATAGATGTACATTTCGGTTGCTACGTTCTTTGCATTCCACTGAATACTGATACTTTCCAGTTTGTAGTGAATGTGTTAACTAATTCTGCAACCTTTTCTCCCAAGGCATTGTAGATGCTGAGTTTTACATTTGCCACATCTTCAGGTAATGAAAATTCGATCACTGTGCTTGGATTGAATGGATTTGGATAGTTCTGCTCTAATGAATATTCGGCTGGTATTATTTCTTCAGTTACCATCAGCTGCTGAATTGTTGCATCACTGATCACTATATCTTCCCCTGATTTCAGACTTATATTCAATGTACTTCCTGTCACATCCTGCAGACTGATATCCATTCCTTCTACTCTTACTGTTACTGAATGAACTTATCCCATTCTATGGTTTGAAAACTGTTGTTTAGGTCTTCCGCCATCCTTCCGCTTCCGAACCTGACGTCAAAGTCTTCTGCTGGCGATAATGGTGGTAGTTCATAGTTATTCAGATCTACTCTGTGCTCTTACCGTGGAGGTGCGTCTCCATTTACTGCATACAGTGTTGCAACTATCCCCTCGGACTATCAACATCCTGGCCCCAGTCTTCTTTGAATATTCTGCTACATCCCCACTGCCTTTTGCCATTGCCTCTGGTATGATGATATCACAATCCGATAGTAGTTTTACCCAGTATGCATATCCTGGCTCTAATGTACCACTTGACATATTTACATATACTGTTCCGTTAAATCCCCAGATTGGTCCGGTTAACTGATTTGATGGAACTGTTGTTAATCCAGATGCCACTACACTTATTTCAATATTTCTGATCATATCCAGCTTGTTATACCGGGATTGGATCGTGGTTTACTATCTCTATTGCCGGATAGTCGTAAGTTGTAGCTCCGACGTGTTTCATCCAGTAGCCTACTCCAATTGTCGTAGTTAAGGTACTATGTAGATAGGTACGATTGAATCCTCATACATTACCAGTAAGGCCTGGCAACCAAATACCTACTGCCATTCCGGATGGATTTATTCCCGAAGTTGATACCATATTCCAACCATCATTCATGATCAATATTGAAATCTTGAAAAGCTTGCAGGCGGTAGCGTGGAAAAATAATTTATAGCACTTAAGACCATTAAGAATTGCCCAACCATATAAGATTATCTGGGTTACTACTTTTTGAAGCAGTATTTCTCATCGCATCTCTTACCTGCATAGGTGTAAGATTTGGATTAGCACTTAGAATAAGAGCTGCAACTCCTGCGGATAACGGACAACTGAATGATGTTCCGCTTGCAGACGTATAATTATGATCATTTGATGGAGAAGCAACAACATTACCAGAACCTAAAGCCGATAGTATCAGGTTTAATTCTTCCATCTACAGTTGGACCAACACTGCTGAAGGCAGTACTCTGCTTCCGTGAGAGAATTCACCTGCTCCAACTGTAATAACACTATCACCATCAGCAGGTGCACCGAGTGTATTATGCGGAAGAATTATAGCCTTCGTTACCGGCAGAGTTAACAACAACAATACCGATATAAGCTGCATAATCAGCACCGTTTGTAATTACGGTTGTATTGCCATCCATATCTTCCCATGTATAGCTCTTGGTAAGGAGGATCAAAACCAATATATCCCAAGTGATGTTGAGGTTACATCCACTCCCGGATACTATCAGCCCATTCCATAGCAGCTCTGATCCAGTTATCTTCTTCAATTGGAGTTTCGCTATCTGTATTTTCTGTTTTTGCTAGTATATAAGTAGAATTAAAAGCCGGACCAATTAAATGACCAGGTGCATAACCACCAATATTAGAAAGTCTAAATTGTTCCGTGCGAACCCTCTCCCATATCGTTCTGATCACCAACATTCGGATCATTATTTACAAAATCCCATGCAGCTATTATATCCATTGATAGAAATGCGTCATGGGTTAGCCTGCTGAATCCAGCATCCATAACACAGATAGTAACTCCCTGCCCTGTAAATCCTGAATAATGACTTGTCAGGTAACATTTATTTGCTGAAGCTGAGCAAATGAAGCGCCGTAATCATAGCTGGTTTACACTCAACGGGCTGATCTGACTTCAAGTGGTTTTTGAAATAATCTAATTTCGGATCATTTTCTGGTTGGAAACCTTTTTTCAACCTAAAAACAATATCAAGCTTCTTAACAAAAGGCAGTAAAACAATTTGTTCCAGTTCAGATTTATTTACCGAACCAGCTGCTACTGCATTCAGCCATTTCGATGACCATTAAGTTTTTTTTTAATCCTTGTGATTTAACCGTGAGAAAATATAATCTGAGTTGACCGGTATATCTTTCATAGTCAGTAGGTGAAGAATTGACAAAAACTTTTTCTTCTTCTTTTTAATTGATTTCTCACTTACAACAGATTTTGGATTACTGAAGTAAAAAATTGTGTATTCTCTCCTTTTGTCAGTAAAATAAATCCAGACTAAAATTTCATCATTCGCTGCAACATTGATCAATTTTGTTTCAAGGGCTTTTGAAATTTTATTAACTGGTGACTGTGCAAATGCTGATACAAAAATGCACATCAATAAGATTATCCCGTAAATCTTAATCATCTTAACTCTCCAATTTTGATTTAATAGTAAGTTATAATTTCTAAAATTTAAGCAATAAAATTTACAGATTATTTCTGACCGAACTAAATAGCCATATAACTGATCAGATATAATTAAAAACCCCTAACAAACTTTGTTGATAGGGGTTTTATCGAAAAATATTTTTCGATTTTATTTAACCAGTACCATCTTCTTCACTGAGACAAATTTATCAGTCCTCAATTCGTAAATGTACATGCCGGTTGCAACACTGCTTGCATTCCATTGATACTGGTATGTACCTGCTGATAATGCGTTGTTCACCAGTTCTGCTACCTTTCACCCGACGCATTGTAAATCGAAAGTTTCACATTACTTACATCTTCGGGTAATGAGAACTCTATCGTCGTGCTTGGGTTGAATGGATTCGGATAGTTCTGGTAAAGCATATAGTCAACCGGCGGTGTCGAACTTCCAAAAACTACTTCTACCTGTATCTTCGTTAATTTTTGTCTATTTACATCCACCAGGATAATATTATCAACAGTGACTTTTTCCGGATTCTCAAGAACGAACGGTATATCTGCCATTAAATGTTCGCCTGGTTCTAAGTGTTTTCTACCAAGTGGATCATATAAAAGCGTTCTTAATATTTCATTTGTACTTACAAAGTAATAGAATCCCTGACCCAGATCTGTACTGATTACCATACTGCCTGTTTCATTACTAACATTATCAAATTCGATTTGCGCTGCTCGTATTCCAACTTTAGAATCGAGATATGCTGAAATGCCTTCATTAGTAATATAGAAAGTTACCTTCGCTTCCTCATCACCATTAAGTTTTGGCAGAATCGAATAATTGCAAGGACCAACCGGTGTGCCATCCGGAAATATTCCTGTTAGTATGATATTCTGGATCAATGAGAGTTCCTGAACATTTACAATTCCATCCGGTTCCCGCAGTGGATTTCTTGGGGTAACCAGGGAGCAATGTCAGCCCGGAAAAGTTCTGTTGCACTTAGTGAATCTATATTAACAATATGATCGACTATCATTATCAGATCAAGAATATCAATACAACCATCGCTATTTACATCACCACGCCAGGTAATTCTGTTCCTTCCTATTATTGTAAAGTAATCACGAGAAGGAGTAATATTGATTGGTAATCCTTCAAAAGTACTTGCTTCAACGTGGGTTATTTTTATTGAAGATTTTACACTATCCTGCAAAGCCGGCAGATCAGCAACTCGGTAATTTATTCTGAAGAGTTCATTGTAATCTCCAGGTAATAATCCCACTCCCTGCATTTTAAATTATACAACAATACAAATACTTCATCTACTGAAGCTCCGTTTGGCGTAATTGGTCCTCTAACTATATTATATACTAATACCCAACTGGAATCAATTACATTATTACCCTTCTGCATGTTTTGAAATGTAAGTATAACATTGTCATTTGTTTCTTTGTTTACCTGTAATCTGAATTGAAGTGCGTGAAGTGTATCAGTCAGATTTTTTAATTGCATTACGTCCATATAGGAGTTGTCTTCTAATCTGTAAACTGAATCACTCGCAAATAATAATCCAGCTTCTGAAACTACGATTGCAGATAATTCAATGATCTTAGAGGGAAAACTAACTGAGCTAAAAACTAATGTACCTGTATATGTATTTGGTATAGCAGGAGCCACAAATGTGAGTGTGAATATAAAATTTCCACCGGCCGGAATCGTAACAGTATCAGGTACAATGTTCCAATTGGGACCTGCTGAAATATTTGCATCAACAAGTAATGGAGTAATACTATTGTTAGTTACGGTGATTGGTAAGTTGGTAGTTGAACCAGTAATGACATTAATAAGATTTACAACATTTAGACTTGGTTCAATTGCATCTATTCCGTTTCCTTGTAATGAATATATCGTCGGTGATCCTGATGCATTATGTGTGAATTCTAAATTACCTGTTATTAGTCCTGTTGACGTTGGTGCAAACGTTACATCTATTAACTGGTTTCCTCCTGCTGCTATTGTATCAGGGAATGTGTTTGGTGTAAATGTAAACTGTCCGTCTGATGATGTTATGTTTGTTATCACCAGATCAGATGTTCCTGTGTTACTTACTGTTGCCTGCAGAACTGAATTTGATCCAACAACTACATTTCCAAAGTTCAGGCTGATCGGTGCAATTCCAAATCCTGCTGCTACTCCTGTTCCCTGTAATGAATATATCGTCGGTGATCCTGATGCATTATGTGTGAATCCCCCCCCCCCTTCTAAATTACCTGTTATTAGTCCTGTTGACGTTGGTGCAAACGTTACATCTATTAACTGGTTTCCTCCTGGCTGCTATTGTATCAGGGAATGTGTTTGGTGTAAATGTAAACTGTCCGTCTGATGATGTTATGTTCGTTATCACCAGATCAGATGTTCCTGTGTTACTTACTGTTGCCTGCAGAACTGAATTTGATCCAACAACTACATTTCCAAAGTTCAGGCTGATCGGTGCAATTCCAAATCCTGCTGCTACTCCTGTTCCCTGTAATGAATATATCGTCGGTGATCCTGATGCATTATGTGTGAATTCTAAATTACCTGTTATTAGTCCTGTTGACGTTGGTGCAAACGTTACATCTATTAACTGGTTTCCTCCTGCTGCTATCGTATCAGGGAATGTGTTTGGTGTAAATGTAAACTGTCCGTCTGATGATGCTATGTTCGTTATCACCAGATCAGATGTTCCTGTGTTGCTTACTGTCGCCTGCAGAACTGAATTTGATCCAACAACTACATTTCCAAAGTTCAGGCTGATCGGTGCAATTCCAAATCCTGCTGCTACTCCTGTTCCCTGTAATGAATATATCGTCGGTGATCCTGATGCATTATGTGTGAATTCTAAATTACCTGTTATTAGTCCTGTCTGACGTTGGTGCAAACGTTACATCTATTAACTGGTTTCCTCCTGCTGCTATTGTATCAGGGAATGTGTTCGGGGTAAATGTATACTGTCCGTCTGATGATACTATATTTGTTATTACAAGATCACTTGTTCCTGTGTTGCTTACTGTTGCCTGCAGAACTGAATTTGATCCAACAACTACATTACCAAAATTCAGGCTGATCGGTGCAATTCCAAATCCTGATGCTACTCCTGTTCCCTGTAATGAATATGTTGTCGGTGATCCTGATGCATTATGTGTGAATTCTAAATTACCTGTTATTAGTCCTGTTGACGTTGGGGCAAACGTTACATCTATTAACTGGTTTCCTCCTGCTGCTATTGTATCAGGGAATGTGTTTGGTGTAAATGTAAACTGTCCGTCTGATGATGTTATGTTCGTTATCACCAGATCAGATGTTCCTGTGTTACTTACTGTCGCCTGCAGAACTGAATTTGATCCAACAACTACATTTCCAAAGTTCAGGCTGATCGGTGCAATTCCAAATCCTGCTGCTACTCCTGTTCCTGTAATGAATATATCGTCGGTGATCCTGATGCATTATGTGTGAATTCTAAATTACCTGTTATTAGTCCTGTTGACGTTGGTGCAAACGTTACATCTATTAACTGGTTTCCTCCTGCTGCTATTGTATCAGGGAATGTGTTTGGTGTAAATGTAAACTGTCCGTCTGATGATGTTATGTTCGTTATCACCAGATCAGATGTTCCTGTGTTACTTACTGTTGCCTGCAGAACTGAATTTTATCCAACAACTACATTTCCAAAATTCAGGCTGATCGGTGCAATTCCAAATCCTGCTGCTACTCCTGTTCCCTGTAATGAATATATCGTCGGTGATCCTGATGCATTATGTGTGAATTCTAAATTACCTGTTATTAGTCCTGTTGACGTTGGTGCAAACGTTACATCTATTAACTGGTTTCCTCCTGCTGCTATTGTATCAGGGAATGTGTTTGGTGTAAATGTATACTGTCCGTCTGATGATACTATGTTCGTTATCACACAGATCAGATGTTCCTGTGTTACTTACTGTTGCCTGCAGAACTGAATTTGATCCAACAACTACATTTCCAAAGTTCAGGCTGACCGGTGCAATCTCAAATGCCTGACCGAAAGTAAAACCAGCATACACGTAGTACGAAAGTGAGTATTGAAAATAGTTTACGCATAACGAACTCTTCTAATTATTTAGTAAGAAAAAAGCTTATATAAATAGCCTTCCAAAGTCAATTTTTGTCCAGCCAATAAACGGAACAATCATCATACCATCGAAATTAGCACAATATCGAAACAATATAACTTAAAACTCCCATTATGATCAGGAATTAGTATTAATATTAGACATTTAAGAATATAATCAAGCTAATTTATTTGTAATGAAAATCCTCATAGTCTCCCAATAAAATTTAGAGAATATTAAATCTCAGTAATATTCAGGCTTTAATAATTTTAAGTAAATGATCATATTCACCCTCATTACGGTAGGAGATTAATCCCTATATGAAATTCATCAAATTATTTGAAAAAGGCAAGCAAATGTAAACTTTTAGCAAATAAAAAACCCCTAAAATTTTAAGTTTTAGGGATTTTTGAAAATTTTTATTAATAATTATTTAATTAACAACATCTTTTTAACAGAAACAAACTTATCAGTTCTCAATTCATAGATATACATTCCTGTTGCTACATTCTGTGCATTCCATTGATATTGATATCTGCCTGCTGTCAATGCTGTATTGACCAGTTCTGCTACCTTCTCGCCCAATGCATTGTAAATTGAATAGCTTCACATTGCTTACATTCTTCCGGTAATGAGAACTCAATCACTGTGCTTGGATTGAATGGATTTGGATAGTTCTGCTCTAATGAATAGACAGTCGGTAACAACTTGTGCTGTTACCATCAGCTTCTGAATTGTTGCATCACTGACCACAACATCTTCGCCCGATTTCAGATTTGTGTTGATCATCTTTCCGCTTTCATCCATCAACCTGACATCCATTCCGTCTACTCTTACTGTTAATGGATAGGTTACTCCACTCATATCTATCGTCTTCACTGAACTGTTTATGTCTTCTGCTATTCTTTGACTGCTATACCTGATATCAAACGCTCCTGATGGCGGTAACGGCGGCATTGAATACTCATCCAGATTTACTTCTCCTTTTACTGCATACAGTGTCGTACTTATTCCTCTTGAATCCGTTATCACTATCCTGCCCCAGCCTGCCTTGCCGGCAGGCAGGTCGTCCTTGAACATCTCCACTACTTTCTTCACTGCCTTTGGATAATGCATCTGGTATTACTATAGGATTTGTATTCGTTACATTTGCCCAGTATCCATAACCAGGTACCAAATTATCTGCTGCGACATATTGTATTCCATTATATCCAAAGACTGATCCGGTTATCTGAGGATTTGCTGCTTTTAATGCAACTATCGTCGGACTTGTCTCGTATCCGCCTATCATATTCCAATTTATTGTTACAGGTATTGGATCGTGAGCTACTATCTGTATTGCCGGGTAGCTATATGTCTCAACAACTGTGTTGTTCATCCAGTAGCCTTCTTCTCGGTATTGCTTCAGCTACCGGTTCATATTGAATACCGTTGTATCCAAATACACTTCCTGTTTGATTTGCCCCACCAATCTCCTACTAACATTCCATCCGGATTATTCCCGGGGCTGATACCATATTCCATCCGTTCGTAATTGATACTGCTAAAGAGAATGTCGCTGTGGATTCGAATATTGTAATTTTTATATTGTCGACATACCAACCATCAGCAGTTATGTATTCATCCGATCTCAATAAAAATCTCAAAGAGATATTTTGATTTGCATAGTTTGAAATATCAATAGTCTCGTGAACCCAGCTTAGTTGCGTTCCATCGTACAGAGGTTCACCATTTGGTTGAAAACTTCCAACGCCGGGACTCGTGTACATTCCCTTAAGTGCTATCCACGTTGAACCATTGTTTGTTGAGATTTGTATCTGACCATAATCCCAATCATTTTCAATATCCCATTGAGTATCGAATTCGAGTGTAGCACCGAGAACATCTGTGAGATCTATTTGGCCATTGTATTTCAACGACGAAGTAACATTATTTGAATAACTTCCGCCAGGTGAATCTGTAAAGGAAGTCGGCGGGGAGACATATTTAGCCGATGTAATATTCCATCCACTGACAGAAGTCCAGTTATTGATATTATTTGCTTCGTCATATAAAGCTACCACTTGCGATCCAACATAGAACTGGAATAATGCTGTGGGCGGTGTACTTACCCGGCGGATTAAATCCTCCACCACCAGCAGGAAGAGTTATAACTATACTTGAGTTCGCATCCTGTGCTGCTAAATAATATTGAACAACGGTTCCAAGTGATAATGATGGAATAGTAAAAATGTAATTCCCACTTTCAGTTGGTTCACCAGTTATTGCATTAAATAAACCAAATGTTCCTCCACCGGTTCTTGTTCTGTAGTAAAGTCTTGGTGAAAGATTTCCAGTTCCGATATCCAAACCGGTCGAAATAAAAGCAGTTGTAGTAATTGGTCCGGATTGAGAAGTTGATGAAATCGGAGTATGAATAATATTCATATTTAGGTTGAGCGCAAACGATGCCAGTGTAGCAAAACATAATTTAGCCATCTTGAAAAAATACGGCTGATTGATATACTGGATAAGATCATTTACAGTATGGTAATAGGGATGAAAATCATTATCATCTTCGATGAGAAGGATTGCACCATAACCATGATCCAAAAATGATTGATGATCGCTGTATGGCGAAGCCGGAACAACATCGAGATCAAGATTAATTCCATAAAGAAGATTTACTTCAAGCATTTTATCTTTAAGGGAACTCGTATTTGCAACAGCACTATTATGGACATCAGCATTTCCATCGCCGTTTCCATCATAACCAATCATATCCATATTTATAACGCCGAGTATTGAATCTCCGGCACTTTGTGCCTGAGTTGCATAGTATTCACTTCCAATCAAGTCCTTGTTCTTCTTCATCCCATAAGCGCATAAATAATTGTAAAGGAAAATCGTGACTGAGAGAAAATTCTTGCAGCCTCAATTACAGCGGCAGTTCCGCTTGCGTTATCATCAGCACCGGGAGCTGTTGTACCAGATGGCATATCATCATAGTGAGCACAGATAATATATTTCTGGTTTGGAAACTCCGTTCCGGTTTGAACACCCAAAACGTTTTTACCTGTAGTGCTAAACGATTGTATGGTAGTTGTCATCCCATAAGATTGAAGCTTTTGTTTAATGTAAGTTTCCGCAAGTGCATTCCCTGGCTGAAGTTTATGTCTTGATACAATTGTTTGTGCTGTTCCATTAATTATTGTTGGAATATTTCCGGAAAGTTCACGAACAAATTTCACCAGTGAATCCTGTTTCGACAGCATTTAATATTTGTTGGACGACCGGTGATTGCGGAAAGAGATTTGAGGATATTATTAGAATAAAAACAAAGAAAACTATTTTTTGTTTCATAATGTTTGCCCTGAAAAAATGAAGCCCTGCTTTTTAATAGCAGGGCTTTGAAATTATTAAATTACTTCACTAGCAACATCTTCTTTACTGATACAAATTTATCTGTTCTCAATTCATAGATATACATTCCGGTTGCTACATTCTTGCATTCCATTGATAGCTGTATCTTCCAGCTGTCAATGCTGAGTTAACTAACTCTGCTACTTTCTCTCCCAATGCATTGTAGATCGATAACTTCACATTACTTACATCTTCAGGTAATGAGAACTCTATCACTGTGCTTGGGTTGAATGGGTTCGGATAGTTCTGCTCTAGTGCATATACTGTTGGTATTAGGTCTCCTGATACCATCAGCTTCTGTATTGTTGCATCACTGATTACTACTTCTTCTCCTGATTTCAGATTCTCACTTAACAGTTTTCCTGTCTCATCCTGTAGCCTGATATCCATCCTCTCTACTCTTACTGTTACATGGATATGTTATTCCTACCATATCTATTGTCTGTATTGCACTGTTTATATCCTCTGCTATCCTTCTACTGCCGAATCTTACATCAAACATTCCTGCCGGTGGTAACGGTGGGAGTTCATAACTCTCTAAGATCTACTTCTCCTTTTACTGCATACAGTGTGTAGACTCTACTTCCTGATGCATCCGTTACTGTTATCTTGCCCCAATCTTCCTCTAAGTATCTCTACTGACTTCTCCATCTTCCTTTGGCCATTGTCTCAGGTATAATTATATCTTCAGCATCTGGTATACTTTTACCCAGTATCCATATCCTGGCAGTCAATTAGTTGCTGATCCATATGTTACACCATTGAATCCATAGACTTGTTACTGTTATCTGTTGGATTTGATGGTTCTATGTACTATCATTGCTGACTATTCTCATAGCCTCCGATCATATTCCAGTCTAACTGTTACAGGTATTGCATCGTGGGCCACTATCTCTATTGCCGCGATAGTTATATGTCATGTGTGTAATGTGTTTTTCATCCAGTAGCCTTCTCCCGGTGTTCTGCTAGTTGCTGTTGGACGTATATTACACCTTCGAATTTGGAATACAGCTGGCCTGTTAAGTATCTGGCCACCACGTGATCTACTCTCATGTCCAGATGGATTCATTCCCGGTGTCGATACCAGATTCCAGCCGCTTCTCTATGTCGACTGTATGACTGGAAGGTGGTTGATCCAGGCAACTAGTATTCCAGCTAGTGCCTATTATAATTCGATCTACCGTGAACAGAATACAGCTTGAGCATACCTTGTCTTAGAGCTACAGACGCTATTGGCTCATACAGTAAATCAACATCTTGGTGCTAGGATATTTGCTGTAGCTGGTTCTGGATCCAATTCATGGATTTATATACACATTTAGCTACATCATTTGAAGTCACCAGCAAGCATCGCATACTTCAAAATCAACAAATATGTTGTATTGGATGGATAACGTAGTCCTAGTGTATGAAACAGTTGAAGTTGAAGCTTTTACTAATTCCAAATAAAAGATTACCAGCCCCATCATCTTTTACGAATAACCTTAATTTGAAAATAAAGTTGGAAATATTGGTGCAAGGTGGAAGAAATAATCACCGGTAGTTGAAGCAGTTGCTACATTCACCAAGCATGCCAGCATATAGCGCTCCAGAACTCGTCTGTGAAATCTTGCGCGTATGTTCCCCGGAGGTGCCAATGAACCACCATTGACAGTCGTAAGTTTCCGATTCCTAAACCTTATCCAGTATATGCTAGAGCTATCATGATGTTATTGTGAGTTGATTAACTGTACCACTGTGTGCGATCCAACCATTGTTGGTTAGATTATCTTTATACTGCATATTCGAAGTTTTCATAATTGGTAATGCCGGTAGAGCTCTTGTCGCTATATTAAATTGAGGAACTGTTCCATCCGTTTTATAATTGATATTAGTACCGCTGTTTGTATATGGGAAAATTTTAAATAATATGTCGTTGAAGTGGAGCCGCAAAAATTGCCGATTGAGTTCCCTTGAGCAACATTCTGAACCGAATCAGTAGTTATTTCCGGTAATACCATCAACAGAGATCTCTGAGTACTACTAAAATCTACACGAGCTTCCTTTAATCAAATAGCCATCCGGTTTTGTTCCACCAGTCGCATCTGTCTAGCTAAGATTTACATAATAGTAATGCCGGATTACCCAGGACACCAGTAAGTTGTCGCATGATTTGTACGGTTCAGCCATCAACTAACAGCACCATTACAAGTTACATTTTGAGTTTGTGGCAACCGCCACCGCAGTTTGCTAATTAGCTCGCCATTATAAGTTCCACCTGGCAATCCGCTTTAAGTCGAACATAGACTGGTGTTGCAGTTAATGTTTCCACCGTGAGTACCGGTACGGTTAACACTACCACTGAAATGTTGAATTCTTTCCCCAAAAGAAACTTCGTAATTGGTTGAACCTGTTACAGTGATATCATCTGCAGTCGGAGTTAAATCTACTGCCGCTTAAATCATAGCTTTGTGAGAGCTGATGGACCACCACCCACTAGATAAGAAAAACCAGATAAGGTCGTTGGACACACATTTATAATTGGTGTAACCTGCTACAGATGAAAAAGCTCAATCGAGTCTGTTGCTAATCCGAATTCCATCTCAAGAGCATCGGTGTCCCGGTAATTCATGTCTTAATGCAAACCGGGCATTACATCGGCGTAAATCTATACCTGCTAATGGTGAGCTTGGCCAGGAATCGAGGCAGTAAGCTCAAGGAGGACCTGCTGCCACAGGCAGGAATAATGCATACCTGTTGGTGAAGCCCAAAGACTAACATTAGGTGTGGTTCCAGTAACCACTTCATAACTTATAACAATAAATTAGTAACATTGTTCCAAATCGTTATAATCAGTCGGATGCCAAGCTGCTGCAGTATTAGCTGAGCTGGCTACTCAGTCCTATTTGAAATGTGCTGACAATTAATTTTCCCAGTACTTATCGAAGGTCTTGCAATTATAACTCTTGCAGCAAAGTTACTTAGTGCCTGTTCCAAGATAGAAACAAAATAATCTCCAGTTGTACTGGTATTAGCTCGTTAATCCAGTTGTATTGTTAAGTTCGACCAGAAGTAGTAATGATCGTTCCTTCACGCTTGAGTAGTAAACTGTCGATATAGCATCCTCACCAGAATTATCAAGTCCTGTATGCGATTTTATTGAATACCACGTCCGAGGATTAATAACCGTGAATAAGACAAACTACCAGCTTGTAGCTTGTCAATAGGATTACTAGTGCTAGCACTAGCCTACCCAGTTACCTTAACCACTACCAGTTAATAGTCCACCGGCAGGATAATCAAAATTTTTCTTATAATAATAATGCAGTCAGGTAAATTTTAGAATTCTCGATTTCGACAGGAAGTCCTGTTCCAGAATCCCAACTAAAATTTTTGTTAAAGGAGTAACATTGAATTTTTCCAGTTGATATTTAAATATTCAGAACTGAAGGAAGAAGCAGAAGTTTGTAATCTGAACCTGTAAAGTCTTAAACTTCCACCTGCCTGAATGTCCATTAGAACCTGGTAAGTTTGAAGATGTTCTTAAGATATTCGGACTTGTAATTAATGCAGAAGGTGGATAAGCACTCGCTGCAAAATCACTGAATCCGGGTACAAGAGAAAATGTTGGCGTACCTCCGTTAAGAATCGCAGTATCATAAGTCCACACTAAACTGCCATGACTGTATACCCATACTTGATGAACCAGTATTTTCTACGAATACATCAAATGTTCAGTGAATTGGTTGACTCAAAATTTATGTTGGTTACTGTTAGTTCACATTGTTGTGAAAAGAATTCACATTCAACGTAAAGAACATCACCAGCACAAAAAACGAAAAAAGAATATTTTTTGGCATAATGCCCTCCGATTAGATTGTTATTGATTAGATGATTTCTATAAATACTTTTTACTTAAGTCTTAAATTACAATTGATTAAAATTACTTAATTCCTCAAACCAAAAATTAATTTCAACATTAACTTTGTGTTAAAAAATTCAAAGAGTCAACTTTAAAAGGTCAAATTTTTACAATTTTCTAACACTCACTCTTTAATATTTTTTATTTCATTAAATGTATTTTCTTTTGATGATATATACCCTGATGGTGTTTTTCTTTCTACTCCAAGAGTATTATTTATAAAAACGATGTTTAGATCTTCTATCTCTGTGAACATATCTCCATTCAAATCAGTTGAAATATATCCGGTGGATCCATTCACATTATCTGTAAATACTAAATTCATATCTGTTGTCTCAACAAATCCATCCTGATTTACATCACCCCCATAAATGCACCATTTACTGCCCACCAATTTTAAATTATTTCCATACGCTTTATTCGCTGCAGTTGTGAAATCATATGTTAAACTATTAGCTGTGAAAGTTTGTGGAAGTGCACTCCAGGTTTCAACAGCATTCCTATGTTTCAGAACTATGTAATACGGGGTTCCATTTGAGGCATTTGTAAAACTGGCGGAACCTTGACCATTACCATTCAAGAGAATTTTAGTTTGATCTACTAATGAATATGGCGCAGTTGTATTTCGAAGTTGTACGTTCACCGAATCCGATACCATAGAAGTTCCATCGTAAAATCCTTCCAGAAGTGCAATCAAAGAAGTAAGTTCAAAAACATTGGCAATCTGCATTGTAACAGGAATTGTTATCAATGAATTAACAGGATCATTACTGCTAATAACAACATCCATCGTATAAGTTCCCAAAGGATAGTCTTCCGAACTAAATGCTAAGACAATATCAACAAAATTTCCATTGTAGATTGTCCCGGAGCTAATATTGTTTGTTAACCAGTCAGGATCAGCGGAGATTTTTACTGCAAGACCATTTGCTATGTAGGCAGCATTGTATGCAATCTGTAATCCGTCAGTACCTGGTAGAGTTTTCAATACCAACTGTTGCAGAAGTTAGTGTTGCATTCATATTATTATAGTAGAACATTATTCTACCGTTTGAGTAAAGAACTACCTGAAATGTAAGTAGAACCAGTTGCAGATATATCTTCTGCCAGTTCGTGAACTGGATATAAGAACTTATCATTCCATCCTGATAAATAATGAACTGTACCTTGTGTTCTTCCATCAAGATCATCCCAGAAGGGAGCAATTAATATTATTAGGGTAAACCTGTTGTAGGAATTGTGGCATTATATAAGTATTATGACTTAGTGCACTAAATGATAAGAATCCATTGCTGCTTATGTAGATAATGATTATTATATTGATTCCATAATATTCGAGAAATCAGAAACCTAATCCGTAAGGTCTGGCATAACCTGTCCATCCTTTGCATTGAGAATTCCCGTTTGGGAATACCACTTGTTATACAGCGGATAACTTTGAAGTGATATCTATCCCATGTATAATTGTGGTCCTTTGCGGATCAGCTGCTATCAATCCACTCATAACCAAATAAATCAGGACCTCCCTGTCCATCAATGCTTACACCATTATTACCAACCTGGTTTTCTTTATCAATGTCATCTTCCTTCACTTCTTCTTCGAAACTCTTTCGGAATTAGCATTTACTCCGATTAGTCCATCAGGGAAAGTATTATTTTCGAGAGAAACTGTAAAATCAAGAGTTGATGAGAGTACTGTTATGTTTGAAATATTAATTGTATCAATAACTGTACTTTGAGGAGCTAATAATTGATTTATCTGTAACGGATTTACATTTATCTGTGGTGCGATCCAGGTTGTTCCGGAAGCTTGATTAGAAATATTCGACCAGTTACTCCACATATCGCTTGACTTAATTGAAAAATGATAGGTAGTAGCAAAATTCAAACCGGGTACATTAAAAGTTTCAGTAGATCCATAAATACCTGGTGTTCCTGAAAAGTTTAACGGTGTAGCATTGTTAAAAGAGTTTTCATCAATAATAGGTGAGAGTGAATAGCGTATATCATAATTAGTTACACCGTTTGTTGATGAATCATAAGGAACCGTCCATTGAAGAGTAAGTGAATTTGATGTTGGGTCAATAACAGACAGATTCAAGATTTGGTCAGGTGGAGTTTGATCAGGTATACCCAAAGATAAAAATGCAGCATAGACATCAATCAAACCTGTACCATAAGTATTATCCTCACCAACTGTTCCAAGATCTCTTGCAGTGTTGTATAAAGCTTCAAGAATTTGCTTTCCTGTAAGATTTGGGAAGGCCTGTTTAAGTAAAGCTACGGATCCTGCCACGTGCGGTGCTGCCATAGAAGTACCTGTAGCTAAAGTGTAACCACTGGAGCTATTGCAAGAACGTACTGAAGTTCCCGGTGCAGATACTTCCGGTTTAATTAGCAATGAACCTGTTCCGCCACATAGGGATGGACCACGACTTGATGAGCTTGCAATTGGATCATTAGAACCACCAAGCCAGGAAGCACCGTTTATATTCGCAACACAAAATACATTCACCAGGTTTGTATTAATATTCTTTGGTTTTGTAATCGTAGAAACTCCCGGACCAGCATTACCTGCAGAAAATACTACTGCGATTCCCGCAGCTTCTACTGCATCAAGTGTAGTTTTATAAATTCCCGAGCATTCATTAGTTACATCAGGATCATACCAACTATTACTGATTACATCGGGCATATCATTTATCGTTGATGGATTACCATCCGGATCCAGTGCCCACTGAAAAGCAGCGATAGATCTTGATGTATGCGAACCTCCACCACAAAGAGTATTTGAGGCAATCCATTGAGCGTCAATTGCAACACCAACCGTATCTGCAGTAGTTGTTGATCTTCCAACCATCGTGCCCATTGTGTGAGAACCATGGTAGTCACAATCATTAGGCGTAGTTGTTCCATATGCAGGATCGAACCACGCCTGATTGTGAGGAACAAAATTGCCTCTCCATTTATATTGAAGTGCCGGATGCTGCAATTGTACTCCCGTATCTATTCCCATAACAAGTCTTCCCTGCCCTGGTAATTCCCATTGCCCATAAGAAGATGTGCATTAATAATTTTTAATCCGGTTCTATAGATTCTATACCCTCAGGTGCATTTTTCAATTACTTCGATGGGTTTATCAAGTTCTAGTATTGCATCGAGATCAATTTGACTTACGTCCAAACGAAACATTATTTCATTAATTACTTCTACTTTTGCTTCAACCATAACGAGATTAGCGATCCAGAAAGATTCATATTGAAATACTTTTCCTGACTGTGTCTTTTCTTCAATATAGGAAAGAAGATTAACCTGTGTTTCTGATGCTTTTGTCTGAAGTTGATTTATAAGTTGAGTTACTCTTTGCGGAATGGGGATTGATTCTCTATAGAACTGTTCATCCATTGCAACAACATCAACCTGGTCACGTAAAAGAACAAGAACTCTTATATAATCGTCAGGATTCGCTTCAGATATTGCCTGCTGAAGTCTTGAACTTACTTCAACCTGGCTGAATAATAAACTTGAATAAAATAAAATTGAAAACAGGAGAATGAATATTTTTTTCATTTTGTACTCTGAATTTTATTGATTGTTAAATTTTTAGGTTTAAACCGTGAACATTAATAATTATTTATTTTCCCTTTTAATTGATAAATACCCGATCGGAGTTTTACGTTCCACACCAATTACATTATTTATAAAAACAATATTTAAATCTTCGATTTCAACATAATTGTCACCATTCAAATCTGTTGATATGTATCCTGTTGCTCCATTTACGTTATCTGAAAAAACTAAGTTAACATCCGTTGTCTCTACAAATCCATCCTGATTAACATCTCCACCATAAATACACCATTTGGTTCCGACCAGCTTCAAGTTATTGCCAAATGCTTTATCCTGTCCTGTTGTAAAATCATAGGTCAAACTATTTGAGCTGAAAGTTTGAGGTTGTGCGCTCCAGGTTTCAACTGCATTTCTGTGTTTTAATACTATGTAGTATGGTGTTCCGTTGACTGCGTTATAAAATCTTCCTGATCCTTGTCCGTTTTCATCCAAAAGTATTTTAGTCTGATCTATTAATGAATATGGCGAAGAAACATTTCTCAATTCAATGCTGATTGAATCTTCTGTTGAAGATACGCCATTATAAAATCCTTCAATCAAAGCTGTAAATGATGTGAGTTCAACAGAATTAACTGTATAGTAGAAAATCTTTATATCGTCCACATACCATCCATCTTTTTCAATATAACCATCTGATTTTAATTCAAACCTTATTTTGAATTGACTGCTGATATATGAAGAAAGAGATATTTCCTCTTTTATCCAGGTGGTTTGAGTTCCGTCGTAAAGTGGTTCACCGATTAGGTTGAAAGGAACCTGTTCCAGGGATTTTATATTGTCCCTGCAATGGAATCCAGGTTGAACCATTATTTGTCCTAATCTCAACCTGTCCGTAATCCCAGTTATTTTCAATGTCAAACTTTGTATAGAAAGATAAACGTGGATTTGTATAACCGGTTAAATTAATTGGATTAGTAAGTGTCATTGTAATAGTTGAGTTCGCAGCGTAGTTTCCGGACGGACTATCCGTATAAGAATTTGGAGGTGAATTGTAAGTTGCTGTTGTTATTGCCCACTTTGGTGCAGCTGTCGGTGTTCCGGTTATAGTCCACAATGTATTTGGATTATTTGTTGTGTCAGCAAAAATGTTCGTTGGTTTACCCACGATTAATGTCAAAGTATCTTTCTTCATAGCAACACCGTAAGTGCTCGTAGTTAAAAGAAGTTTAATTTCATCTTCAACCTGTGCTGACGCTGTAACTGTGAATGACAACGGAGAAGTAAGTGTGAACGTTCCTCTTGCTTGAATTGAATCGATAGAAGCAGTTCCAATTGTAACTGTTGCATTAGCATTTAGCGATGTAAGCTCAATGACAATATTAGATGCTGACGACAATCCCTTATTCTTTAGTACCGGATTCATTAAAACATTGTCACCGGGCAAAAAATATTGCTTGCTGTAATTCGGATTAACCATTTCAACATAACCGCCGGCAACCCAGGCGTAATATAAATTCGGATGAACATTTTCGATTGCAAGCGGAAATATTTCTGATTGCGATGGCCAGAATCCAGTAGTTCCAACTTCCGGAGTCATCGCAAAAATCTTTCCGCTGTTGAGAACTGTATCTCCATCATAAAAATAATCGTCACTGTTGCCTCGAGTACTATAGCCCACAGTTTGCATATCTGTGCCATAGGTATAACTATTGTATAATGTCATATCTATTGCATACTCTCTGAAAATTAGTGAATCAGAAGTTTCGTGCGTCTAATGCGCCGTATGGAAAATACCAGGTAGATTACCGTATGTATGATAGTTAAGCGCATTTTTAATCTTACGTGTTCCAAGAAAATTTTTAATATGATTTGTTTCTGGTTCAGAGAAAGGTGCAGTTCCGCGATATGTATCACTTGATGGAGTGGTACTTGAACCACCATCGGTGCATTCCAGTAAGCGTATGGTCCATAATTTCTGTTCAAGTCAACACCGTAGCTGCTGCCGTTGTTTCTCCTGTTCTTTCGCCACATTCCACCACCGGATGGATAAGTAGTTCGATTGTATTCATATCCATCAGGATTGACAACGGGAATAAAAAATAATTCGCGGTTGTTGACCAAATATTGGACAGAAGGATCGGAGTAATAATTTTCAAGAAGATAATACATAAAGTAAATCATCTGCATCATACTTTCGGGTTCACGCGCATGATGAAGCGCTGTATAAAGCACTTCCGGTTCGTTTTCATCTATATTTGGATTATCAGAAATCTTAACCATATAAATTGGCCTGCTCTCAATTGAATTACCTATGGATACTTTTGAAGTAATAAGATTTGGATAAAGCAATTTCATACTATCAAGTTCAGCAATAACTTCTGCCAATGTGTAGAAACCACCCATCGAGCCAAAACCAAAACCGCTTACATTCATTTCCATTTTACTTTTTTGAATGAAAGCTGTTTTTTCATATTCAGTTAATTTGGGAAGATTGTTGTAGTGTCCATACCAGTCATCAATTAGTGTCTCATATCTGAAACCTGTAGATTGAAGAATTGAGTATTCCTCATCGTTTATAAAAACTGTTGCTGCATTATCTTTAGTCAGATGTAGATGATCAAACTCCAGGCCTGCTTCGTGCAGCACTCCGATATCTTTTGGTGAATCAATATAAATTTTGACTTGCTTATAATTCTGAGAATGAATCGATATCGTTGTTATTAAAGTGAATAGAAGAGTAAAAATTATTTTCATTTTTTCATATCCTGTATAAAATGTTATGGTCTGATTGATTGTACTCCAAGAACATTATTTATAAAAACTATATTCAGATCCTCAATTTCTGTGAACATATCTCCATTCAGATCAGTTGAAATATATCCTGCAGCACCGTTAATGTTATCTGCGAATACAAGATTTACGTCTGCAGTTTCAACAAAACCATCCTGGTTTACGTCTCCTCCATATATACACCATTTGCTACCGACCAATTTTAAATTATTCCCAAATGCTTTATTCGATGCAGTTGTGAAATCGTAAGTCAAAGTACTAGCTGAGAAAGATTGAGGTAAAGCACTCCAGGTTTCAACAGCATTTCGATGCTTTAACACGATATAATAAGGAACTCCATTCTCTGCATTAAAAAATTTTCCCGAACCCTGTCCACTGCTATTTAAAAATATTTTAGCCTGATCAATAACTGAATACGGTGCATTAGAACTTCTTAATTCAACCGTCACAGTATCTGGTTTCATTGTAGAGCCGTTATAAAATCCTTCTATGAGAGCAGTGAAAGAAGTTATTTCAAGGTATGGATTATCAAATCCAAATGATGCAAATACGGGCAAATGGTCTGAGGCGTAATGCAAGGCATCTGCAACCTGCTGACTCACAACTGAATTCGGTGGCCGGTTGATAGAATCATTAAAGTGATTACCATCATTTCCATATTCATTGTAGGAACCAGGGATGTAAGTTATGTCACCTGAATTCATTATCGCTTGTGACATTAATATCATATCAAACCGATCATCAAGCCCTCCAGTTGCACCACCACCAAATTGTCTTTCTCTTGTTGATTGAGTATGATAAGGTGCAAAAGTACCAAGAGTCCATCTTCCAATTAGGTTTAACGGATCCTTAACAAATCCACTTTGTGTCTGGTTAAGCAGTTTTTGAAAAGCCAGTTCACTTGAATTATAAATATTGAAATCACCAACAACTATGAAGTTTGAATTTGGCGGAAGTGAATTTGTTCTTTTCCTCAGACTGTCAATTTCCGCTGCTCGCTGAAAGCTATCAGCACTGGAATCTCCCGCTTTAAGATGAACAGAGTAAATAATAATTGTATCACCTGTTGCATTATGCCGAAGTTTGAATTCATTTATATCGCGAAGCACAGTTTGTATCGGTGTGTTACTTAAGAATGTAAACAAACTGGTTTTGTAATAAAGTGCATTGTCTGTATCCGGACCATTTATAAATGCTCCTGCGGCATAGCCTGATGAAACTCTGTTCAAACTCTTACAAGGAATCCATTAACACCAGTTTGCGAAGTCATTTCCTGACAAACCAAAATATCCGGCTGCACATTTGAAAATATCGTTCTGAAATATGGATTTCGAACCGTAGTATCAGTCAGCACAAGATTTAATACATTGTAAGACATTATCGTGTGCTGATTTTGTGCAAACAAAAAATTGGAGAAGAGTAAAACCGGGAACATGATTTTCAGAAATATTTTCATTGATTAATAAATTTTATTTGAGGAGTACCATTTTTTTAGTTTGAATAAAATTGTTAACTCTAAGTTGATAAAAGTAAATGCCGCTTGTTAAATCGCTGATTCCGGACAAGTCCGTCAGGACTCCGTCCTGCCGAGACGAGCCGGAATGACTACTGAACTCAACTTCATATTCTCCGGGCAGTTTTTCTTCGTTAACTAAAGTTGCAACTTCAATACCAAGGACATCGTAAATTTTTAATGTTACCAGTAGAGACGCATCGCGATGCGTCTCTACAAATGGAATTGTGTATTTTATTTTTGTCGAAGGATTAAATGGATTCGGGTAATTCTGTTCGAGTATAAATTCTGAAGGTAATTCTACTTCATCCTCTATATCTGAAACTGCATTATCATAGTAAACAAATAATTTTAACTGATTGAAAACTTCGAAATTCATTATTTGATAAGTGCCGTGACCCTCTATCAGAACATTTATAAATGAACCGTTTATTAAATCCTGAACCAAGCCTGTAACTTCGGGAGGTACATTCCATTTGAAATACATTGTGTCTGCGCCAAGCATACTCTGATATCTGAACCTATGCTCTACCGTTCCGGAATAAGGAAAACCAAGAGCGTTTCTGTAATCAAGCCACGAACTCAGTGAACCATTAAATCCGTTTTGGGGAAGAAGCCATCTTGCATCAAACGCACCTGTTGGAGGATATGGAGGAAGATCACTTTCTCCAAGATTAATATCTATTCCATCAGTAGCAGTTTGATCAAGTCCAAAGTAAAGAATTTTTTGTCCACCGGCATTATCATAAATCTCGAATGGAATTGAAATTTGTGCCTCAGATTGGCATATAACAAGACTGCTGAAGAAAATGACAATAAACAGAACCATAGAACAAATCAAAATATTTTTTGAATGAATTATCATTTTAAAAATATCATTTTCTTTGATGATAAAAATGATTTCGTTCTCAGTTCATAGATGTAAATACCACTTGCTATCTTTTCAGCATTCCATTGATAGCTGTATTTTCCTGCTTCAAGTGTTGTGTTCACGATTTCATCTACCTCTTGTCCCAATGTGTTGTAAATCGTAAGGGTTACTTCCGCTGTTTCTGGTAACTCAAACTTTATTGTTGTTGCTGGATTAAATGGATTCGGATAGTTCTGCTCCAAACTATATGCTACGGGTATTTCTCCTTCTTTCTCTATCCTTATCTTATTCACTGATTTGTTACTTATTAGTATTTCTTCTCCACTCACTACTCTGTGACTTCCTACTTCTTCTCCATTTGTTATTTCTACGAGTCTATGTTCTACTCCGTTATTCAGGTTTGTGATTTTTATTCTTACCGGATATTCACTCGCCTGTAACTTTATTATTGCTCCTTCTGTCTCTGTTAACTTGTAATCATCTTCCAACCTTGCATCAAACGCTCCAACTGGCGGAACCGGAGGCATACTGTAGCTTTCCCTTTCTATATTTCCATCCAGCTTTCCGTTGAAGTATAATATATGACTGTTGTTTTCTCTGTCCGTTATCTCTATCTGACTGAATTCTTCTAATGCTTCTGTTATTTTTTCTAACTCAGTATTTTCTTTTAATACTACATTGCTGCAGCTTACCGTTATTGTCCCTCCAGCATTTACCTTTATCCAATAAGCTTTCGTTCCATCGATCGATGTTGCCTGCGTGTAACTTCCAGAATATCCATACAATGTTCCCGGTACTATTATTCCTCCAGGATCTAATACGCTGCTTATCGGTACGTTGCAGTTCGGACCGCCTATTATATTCCGCCTGCTTAATTGAGTGACCATTCCGACCTATCCAATCATATACTCTATTGTGATGCGGAAACTTAGCCAATATCCCATACAGTTGCTTATTGTTTCTGTGTTGAAGTATGCCCCTGAATATCCGAACAGTGTGCCCGGTACTGCTGTTGGAAACAATGCCAGATAGTTATTGTTCGATACATCTACCGGAAGACTTAACATATTCCAACCTGAGGCTAGGTTATACTTCGATTGTATTTGATAATTATATTTTATCTGCAGTTGTCCAAGTCCAAGACCTGTCATATCTGTATAATGATTTGTTGTTCGCATATTTACGTTTACAAGGTTTCCATATATCGGATCAAAGATGAAAATATCACTGAGGAGTTGTGCTGAATTCACTGAAACTTGCTGGTGAAAATCACTGGCTGGTGTAAAGATCGTATCCTTTCTCCTATGGATTGGTTCCCCATATCCGTAAACCAGTGTTCTCCACAACTGGAAAATCTTCCGTCAAGGCTCCTGCTGGTGGCGGCGGTGGTGCGGAAAAAGGATCATAAAATCTGTAGCTCCGGGCGCAGTTCCGAATTTCAGTAACACCTGATTTGCACAATTATCTGATACGATTAAATCAACACCAAGTCCAGTGCCGGTACTACTACCTGAATTGAAGCAGTCCTGCGATGAACTGGAGTTCCATTCTGGACCTTCACCTTTAATATTTATAGTGTAGTTTCCGAGTGTAACATTACCAGAAGTTCTTATCCGCAGAGTAACATTTCCGGGGAATGAACTTAAAGTATTGCCCTGGGAAAATCAATTATGAATGTACCACTCGGAGTTTATAATATTAGAGAAAATATTGGTTTGAATTATAAAGTTTAACACTCGGTACATTAATATTTATAAAAGCACTATCATTATTATTATCTATAGTTGAATTTGAAGGTGATACTTTCATTGCAAAATCCGGGAAGTAAGCTACGTAGCTTCCGAAGCTCCCAAATCTGAAATCAGTCCACATCATCATTGCCTGATTATTTGTTGAAACAACAGCATCGTAATCTCCCTGATAGCGAGGTGTTCCGCCACCACCACAAGTTGAACAATCAATTTTCATTTTTTGATTTGATATTCTTTGATTTTGTGCCCACGTAACTCCTCCGTTATCTGAATAACTTGCATAAATGTAAGCACTGTCGCTTGTTGGAGTATCTCGTGTATCCATCCACTTAACGTATAATCTGCCGGAAGATTTATCACACCATATTGATGGGTGCCATTGATGGTGAACAGTTGTATTTAAATCATCGTTTATCTTTATCGCAGAAGACCACGTTGTTCCCTGATTTGTTGAATACCTGCAAAATATATCGGGCTTATTTCCATTACCTGCAGGAGTGTTGGAAGCATAAACTAAATACAATCTTCCCCTGTTTGTTCCGTTACTCTGATCTGCAGCAATGAATGGATATGGTCTGGTGCGCATATTTTGTACAGAGTTTCTTCCATTAACATCTGTCCCAACATAGTTAGCAAAATTCTGTGCAGATTTCTGTGTAAAGTTTAAACCACCGTTTGTTGATGCATAAAAAGTATATGTCGAAGCAAACGAACTTCCGGAATTAGTAACGACATAAACAGCACCACCGTCTGTAGTACCGTTTGGTCCAACACAAACCATCATACCAGGTAGATGTCTGAGTTGAGAAAGTCGCAGTTGTTGTCCAGGTGCACCAAAATTAGTTGACCTTGCAAAATTCCCGGGAGTCATTACAGTATAGATATAATTTGCATACGGACCTGTTGTCTGATCAGCAGCCATCCAGTTCTTATCATTACCTGAAATGGCAGTTACAGCCGCAGACCACGTTGCACCATTATTAGTTGATCGCATAACTTTGCAGCCGGTAACTCCACCAAACATTGATTCATAATATAAATTTCCTACACCATCATAAGCTGTACTTGGATCACCATTAACTGAAACACCAAAGACCGGAGTTGAACCTGTCCAGTTATGCCCGTCAGAAGTGCGCCAGGCATTATTAATATTATACGCACCAAAATACTGCAACGGATTATTTGGATTTTGTGAAAGATGCGGCTCAGCGAAATCAACTCCGAGGTTAAAATTATCGTATCGCCATCATTATCCGTAATTACATCTTCTTCACTATCAGAATAATTAATATTTTCCAGCCACTCACGAGGGACTTGATCAACGAAAGGATTATCGCCCTGAGAATGGACAATGCTGGCAAAAACTATCAACAATAAAACTGCTAATAATTTTATTCTATTATTAAACACTAAAATATTTTTCATTCAGGATTTCTCTTCTCTTGTCACTTTAATATTGTTAATTTTTTAGATATTACTTGATTGTCTGTTTCCAGAGTATGAGAAGTACATCCAGATGGAAGATTATCGGCATTAAAGCTAATCGAGTATGTACCTAAACTTTAAATTCATCTAAATTGTTTTTAGTTTTCTCTCAAGAATGTTGTAAAGTAAAATTCTTACTCTCGCGTCTTTTGGAATTTGATATTTTATTATTGTGATGAGTTAAATGGATTTGGAAAGTTCTGATATAATTTAATATCTGTTGGAATAATTTTTATTTTTTCAGCATATAAACCTGTGATAATCTCTCCCAAATACCCGTATTATTAACCTGTTGTGCAACGATTGTAAATTGATTTATGGCCGCTGGTTATAAAACCACCCTGACCATCTGTTATATATAAACGGCTATTGCAGGATGAGAGACAACAATACCGTTTCATTCCACAATTTATTTCCAAGGGTATCATAGAGTTGAGCAAAGGTAGTGGATGATATTGTGTCATTCCATAAAAATTGTTTGTCGGAATTGATGAAATAATATGGGGTCTACCTATGGTGTATTATTGGATTTGAATGCTGCCTTGTGGGAAAATTTACTTCCATCCTGCCTTAGCACTTGGTATGAGCAATTGCGCAATTCCCATACTTTGTCCCGCTCCATCCAAATAATAATAATCATTATACTCATATTAAATTTGGGTTTAAATAATAAAGACTATCAGCAATTTCAACATAAGGTTCCTGCCAGAGGTTGTGCAGTGGTTCCTTTGTGCCACAAGCTTCTATTATACATGCTACCAGTAACCATTAAAACTATCCCACCTCCGGGTCTGGTATTATACCCGAATTGTGACCGTCTTCGGATTATATGCCGTTTCTTTAATGATAAAGTTTCGATAGACATAATAATTCCATCACTGCTCTTAGAGCCAGCCGATGGAGAATACGAGATATCCCGTATGCCCAGGGCGCCCAATATTACGGCCCTAATGAATATTAATGATGGCATAAAAACCCACCCATAATATCCGCACCGGATTTCGGACTACCCGCATAAAAAAGATTATCTACCCGTACTTATATATAAATAACATATTAATATTAATAAGAAATATACCGCCCTCCCGTCTTCAATAATTTCTGCATACATTGTTCTGGCAGTGCAGGTATTTGTTTTAATGTCCCCAGGGTTGTAACCATATGTAATTCTTATCTAATTGGATAGCGGGATAATATATAAACCCCGCACGTCGTATAGAGGTACTAAAAAATTAAATGTATTGGATGGGAAGGGATAAAAAAAAAAAAGAAATATAATAGGAAAGGAAAAATTAAAAAAAAAAAAATCAGAAATATACACTAAATAGATATAAACCACACCATCTTCAGGCCATAACCCCGCCAAGGGGACCCCACTCCCAAGGATAAACGCAGCCTACCCGCGCCGGTAACCAAACTTTATCGTGTACTGGATTAAATGGATTGAATTTTGTTCAAGGGAATATTCCACAGGAGTGGACACATCAACACTTATTACATTAGAGAACTCATATCTGCCATTATAATCAATCTGTTTTAGCTGATAGAAATAGTTTCCATTTTTAACATCTCTATCTGTGTAAAAATAATCTTTTGGCTCAGTACTGCTACCATATCCCGGAATGAAAGTTATTTTATGCCAATCAGTACCGTGAGTCAAGCGATAAATTTCAAAACCGGAGTTATTTAATTCAGTCTGTGTTGTCCAACTTAAAAGAACTTCATTTCCATCTGCGGCAGCAGTAAAACTGGTCAACTCAACGGGGACAACATAATCATTATTTTTTAGAAATTTACCTTCTGAGCCGCAGATTAGTCCAGTAAGGTTTTCGGTAAATTTAATTTCGTATAATGCAATAGTACTTGCCCCATTAAAATCACTAACCCAATTAATTCCGCCATCCGTAGTTTTAAAAACCTGTTCAGGTGTACCAACAACGTACGCGTTTTGGTCATTAATTATATGAGCAGCTCGCATTAATCCTGAACCGCCGGTATTACTTGTCATCCAATCAGTTCCGCTGTTAGTTGTAACGAGTATTTTCCCATCTTCGCCAGTTACTATACCATAATTGGAATTGTAGAATTCAACCCCCAGAAATGAAAGTTGGGCTGCACCTGAATCAACTTCTGTCCAAAAAAATCCGCCATTAGTCGATTTATAAATTCTTTCATCACCACCCACTAGAAAAAGTGTATTTGCATCTGCATAGCAAATATCTTCCACGCTATGCTTTAATCCGAACCAGGAGTCCAGGTTGTCCCCCCATCCGTAGTATAATAAATAGATGAAGGATAGCTGACAACAATTCCAGTATTGGCATCCCAAAATTCAATATTATTAAAATACCACAGCTTTGTATCAATAATTATTTTCGTCCAGGAAGAACCACCATCTGTGGTTTTCATCAGAAAATTTTGGTATCCACCTGCGTAACCAACATCAACTGAAGTAAAACAAACAGCTTTAAGACCAGGAATTGTGTCAGCTGATATTTTCGACCAGGTGGAACCACTATTTGTTGTTTTAAGAATTATTCCATCACCACCAAAAGGTAAAGTTGATCCCACCGCAAAACCAATATTGCTTTGTCCGGGTGGAAAACTCATATCAAAAATATGTACAGGAAAACCGGTATCTATCCATTGCCATCCCTGAGCACTAATATTTTGAATGAATAGTAAAAGTAAAACTGCTGTGACTGATAATATTTTTTTCATTTTATTCCCATAATCTTTTATGATTATAATTTTTACTTGAGAAGTATCATCTTTTTTATTGCGTTAAATTTTTCAGTTCTCAATTCATAGATATAAATTCCTGTAGCTACGTTGACTGCATTCCACTGATACTGGTACTTGCCAGCTGTCAATGCTGTGTTCACTAACTCTGCTACTTTCTCTCCCAATGCATTGTAGATCGAGAGTTTTACATTTGCCACATCTTCTGGCAATGAGAACTCTATCACTGTGCTTGGGTTGAATGGATTCGGATAGTTCTGCTCTAGTGCATATACTGTGCAGGTATTAATTCTCCTGTTACCATCAACTTCTGTATTGTTGCATCACTGATGACTATATCTTCGCCTGATTTCAGGTTCACATTTATCGACTTTCCTGTTTCATCCATCAATCTGATATCCATTCCCTCTACTCTTACTGTTAATGGATATGTTACTCCACTCATATCGATAGTCTTCACTGAACTGTTTATATCCTCTGCTATCCTTCCACTGCTGAACCTGATATCAAACATTCCTGTTGGTGGTGCAGGTGGTAATTCATAAGCTGATAGATCAAAATTGTTTTTTATCGCTTACAGCATACAGCTTATAGCTATGCCCTGCATTGTCAGTAATAATTATTCTTCCCCAATCTTCTGAGAAGTATTCTACCATTTCACCTTTTGCCATTGTCTCAGGAATTATTATTTGTCCCGCTGAATTCAGCTTTATCCAATAGCCATATCCAGGATCCAGGGTCGTTGCTACTGCATATCCACCTGAATACTTATAGATTGGTCCACTCTGTAATCCCGGAGGATTTGTTGTTACGTTTGCTGCAGTTACACTTAATTCATATCCACCAAACAGATTCCAGCCTGAGGCTCCAGCTATCTGATTGTGAAATACTATTTGTATTCCACCTGCCGGCCATTCGTCTCCGGTATTGTATGTTCTGTCGCCTGCATGCTTCATCCAGTAGCCTGTTCCGGGTACTGCATCTGTTACTGATTGATATCCGCCAGCATATCTGAATACGTTAGCACCTAAATCTCTGAATGCCCACCAGGTATTTACATTCTGATCTGTCGGATGTAATCCTGGAATCGATACCATATTCCAGCCACTCGAAACGTTTACAGAAAACTGAAATGTTGTTGCAGCTTCAATTACTTTAATAATTCCCTCAAATGGAATAGCTCTTCCACCGCTGACTGTTATATTAAGGTCACCCGTTGTTTGAGTAGATAAATTAATAATTGCAGTTCCATTCGCGAGAGTAGTTTCAACCAGATAGATATTTGGACCTGATATGCAAACTAAAGCATCAGCGACAGGTGCACCGGTTCCGGATTCAGTAACTAATAGACTCACCTGGCTGCTTCCAACTCCAACTGTATCAGTGTAATTCACAGTAATATTTCTTGGAGTATCTTTCCATATTTGAAGGCTTGGATCACCAAGAATATTGTAAACCCTGTAATGGTAACCAACAAAATAATCAGCTCCTCCAAAGATTTCGTACATATAAAACTTACCTCTTAACAAAGCTTCACCCGGAGAGACCAATCCTTCGTCAAACATCCCGATATAAATTCCTTTATCTAACCAATTATTATAAGCTGTATGAGTATTTGATGTTGGTCCAATAAATCCGCAAGCACCTTTTGGATTATTTTCATCACCGATTTCCAGCCAGGCCTCACCAAAATTGTTATTATTATTAGCAACCCAATTAGCGACACCACAGCCAATGCTTGTTACAAATGTTGATTTAGCACCATTATTCAATGCATTAACTTGAGTAGTACTGAAAGGAAAACAATCAGCCCACCATTGAGTGAACCATCCTTCGCCTCTGTAATTTAACCAGCCTCTTCCGGCATTTATCATATTAGAAATTGTTGTAACATTGCCCGGACATGGATATCCGTTATACATAGAATCTACGGAAATAAAATTTCCGCTGGTTAACATTTTTTGAGCTGTGAATCTCTTTGCATCTGCTTGTGATGGATAAGCATCATTTGAACAAACCAGAGCTTTTCTAAACCAGTCCGGATCAACAAGATAAGGTGCTTTCTCATAATTCATTAGTTTATTTCTGATGTTTCTAAGTTTTGCACTCGCTTGATTTGTCCATCTGCCAATCATCATTTCAGGGAAATAATCATTTCCGGTCAATTCAACAAAATAATCATCATATGCAAAATGTCCATCCATCCATTGTAATGTTCTGATGCGGCGCAACTCCGTTATCACCGATTAGTAATACATGCGTAGGAGGATGAGGCCAGGTGATATAAGCAGTATTAATATAATTTTTAATCGGAACCGGATTAGTACCTGTTGCACCAATCTCACTGAATTTTATAACGTTGATATAAGTTCCCGTTTTATGATTCCAGTCAGCGTAAGATTGAAAAGAAGTCTACGAATGAATCAGGCATAATGCACAGCATATGATCATAACCAGTTACATCACCATTGTACTCCTGCTGTAGATACTTCGTTGTAATTAAAGATGCAACTTTTGTAAATCCTATCAAAGGATGGCGCTATTGGTTTTTTAAGACTAAGCTTTGGATTTATTCCTAATCCCCCACCATATTTTATTTTGACAGTTACAGATGAAAAAACTTCAATTGCTTTTTTTCCGGGTGAATATCTGATGGGAAAAATTGATACACGAGCAATTCTAAAATCTCTGAATATTACTGGATCTTCAACTTTTACAAGCTCATTAGGATAAAGATTTTCAGATCCATATACCAAATCATTTTCTAAATATGGAGTTTCAGGTTTACCTTCACTCCAGCTTTCTCTGGCTGGTGGAACGTTAATTCCTTTTATGATTTGAGACTTACTTACTTCAATAACTTCCACACTAACTGTGCCCTGATCAGGAATTGCCAATATTTTTGCTATGTGAGGAATTTCAGGCATTCCAACTTCAGTAGTGATACCTAACGAACCAATATCAATTGAATGGTAATACCTTTCCATTAACATTAAATTCTTTTATCTGGAACCCTGGTCAGATCAACTTTTATAACTGTACAGTATATATCATCACTTATCAGTTGAACATTCGGCTTTGAATCAGGTAAAGAATTTTTATCGAGCGATACCCATTGGGCAAAGTTTAGAGAATTGTATAACAGTACAATCGCAAAAAGGAGTATATGTTTTTTCATTTTTAAATAACCTATAGTTATTTAGGAGAATAGTTAATTATTTATTTTATTTCATCACAATCATTTTCTTAACTGAAACAAATTTGTTCAGTTCTCAACTCATAGATATAAATTCCACTCGCTATATTACTTGCATCCCACTGGTAGTTGTATATATCCGGATCTCAGAATTGTATTCACAAGCTCGCTACCTTTTGTCCTAATGCGTTGTATATACTTAGCTATAAACAATTTGCTGCCTCCGGTATTGAGAATTTTATTGTTGTTGTCTGATTAAATGGATTCGGATAGTTCTGTTCAAGATTATATGTTGTTGGTAACGACTGCTGCTTTGTTATCTTCAACATTGTTACTTCTTCATTCGTTATTACTATTTTTTCTCCATCAGCTATCCTATGACTTCCTACTTTCTACCCCATGTGCTATATCTACCAGTTGACATATTCATCATCTAATCTTCAGATTCGTCTATTGTCACACCATAAAGGATAATTCTGATTGCTTCTAATCTGAATGATTACTTCATCACTCTCACTCAACCTGTAATCTCCCATCAATCTTACATCAAAACTTCCCTCCGGTGCCTCTCGCGCAGCATACTGTAGCTTTCCTATATTAATATCATCCCTTCCAACTTTCCATTGAAATATATTATCTGACTGTTGTTTTCATCTGAATCGCGTTATTTCTATCTTGTCTGAATTCTTCCGTTAGCCTCTGTTATTTTGTTCTAACTCAGTCATTCTGCTTTTGCTATTACATTGCTGTAGCTTACCGTTATTGTCCCACCAGCACTTACCTTTATCCAATAAGCTTTCGTTCCATCTATCGATGTTGCCTGCGTGTAACTTCCTGAAGTATCCATACAATGTTCCCGGTACTATTATTCCTCCAGGATCTAAAACGCTGCTGATCGGTACGTTGCAGTTCGGACCGCCTATTATATTCCAGCCTGCATTTAAGTTGAGTACACATTCCGACCTATCCAATCCATATACTTCTGCTATTTGTGATGCCGGAAACTTCAGCCAATATCCCATACAATTGCTTATTGTTTCTGTATTGAAGTATGCCCCTGAATATCCGAACAGTGTGCCCGGTACTGCTGTTGGAAACAATGCCAGATAGTTATTGTTCGATACATCTACCGGGAGAGCTTTAGCATTTTCCAACCTGAGGCTAGGTTATACTTCGATTGTATTTGATAATTATATTTTATCTGCAGTTGTCCAAGTCCAAGACCTGTCATATCTGTATAATTGTTTGTTGTTCGCATATTTACGTTTACAAGGTTTCCATGTATCGGATCAACAAGATGAAAATATCCACTCGGTGGCAGTTGTGCTGGATTCCAACTGAAACTTGCTGGTGAACAATCACTGGCTGGTGTATATAGTATAGACCAGATCCTTTCTCCTGATGGATTTGTTCCTCGGATATCCGTAAACCAGTGTTCTCCACAACTGGATAATCTTCCGTCGAAGGCTCCTGCTGGTGGTGGTGGTGGTGCGGATTGGTCTAATCCAATATCATAGCAATCCGTTGCTCCCGGTGCTGTTCCAAATACTAATGGAACCTGATTCATACAATTATCATATACTAACAAGTCTACTCCAAAATCAAGTGCTGATAAGGTTGTGGCATTAGTTAAAACTCCGGGTGAATAGTTAGATCCATCATAAGAGAAAGCCTTGTAGTAATATGTTGTTAGTTGAATTAAACATGTATGATTTACTGGTGAAGCGTTCCGTTATATAATAATGTACCTCCCGCAAATGGCTGACCTGCAACAGGTGGAACTCCTACTGGCGTTGTAAATGTTCCTGTTAGATTCCATACTAGAACTACATTGTTATTATTTCCGTTTGGTGTGAATCCAATATCTATTTGTGAGTAACTAATTGGCTGCGCAGTTAACGAACCGGGATCATTAATAATAACAGGATTATTAACTATAGTGAAGTTCACATTCGAAATATCAAAAAACACATTGCCGAATGCCTCAACTTTAATTCTTGCTTGTGAGGTTGGCAGATTTGGAAGCTCAATTATTTCTGATCCATCATTTGGCGTGCTTGCAATCAGGGACCGTATTTAAATTATTTCCTCCGTTTGTCGATAGAAAGTATTTTCACATTGGCACAATTGACGGGGGATGCAGAAGTATTTGCTACATTCTAGGTAACTGTTTGCTGAGTATTCCCTGACGCATGATACATTTGTATTTGGCGATGTTACCAGAAATGGTCCCGAGTTTCCATCAACAGAAGAGAGTTGACATTTGACTATAATCCACTCCGCCCCCGCCTGCACGGTTATCCCTTGCTGTTAATCTGAATGTAAGATTTCTTCCATAAGTTGGAAGAATCTCTCCAATTGTTTGTGTATTGTTTAAGAGATTCGAGAGTTTTGGAAATGTTCGTGTCGGTGAAGTAACTGGAGTGAAGCTTCTGAAAATTGAGTGCATTCCCGGATGGGCTATTGGGATGTCCGGCTTGCGCCGAGATCACATTCTTCCAGCGATATGTCATTGGATCGCCTGTTTAGGATGCCGTTTTGCAGAGCCAGTTAAGTCCCGAAACGGAGTACTTTTAGGTATATAAAATCCTCCCGAAGGAACTGTTACTACAGGAGCACTGTTTCCTGTGTTTGTTATAACAGCACATCCGTTTCCACTACCAGAATGTGTGAAAGTACGGATTTCATAAAAATTTATTGTATGAAAATAGGCATCGCTGTTGCTTTGAAGATTTTGCGAACCACATATCCCGGCATAAGCCATAATAGTTGAACCACTTCCAGGTTCATAAGCCGTTGAGGCATTTCTGTTTCCCCCACCACAGGAACTTTCATTACCATTAAATGAATGGTTACCACCAAACTGATGTCCCATTTCGTGAGCTACATAATCAATATCAAATGGATCACCCACAGGTGAAGATGAACCGGTAACCCCACCAGCTTTGCTGCTCGTAGAAACACATCCCGATATGCACTCCTCCACCACCTGTACTAAAAACGTGTCCGATATCATAATTAGAACTACCAATTACCGAGTTAAGGTTGCTAATGTTCTGACCCAACATTGTACCACCATTATTATTTGTATATGGATCGGTGCTGGGATTGGTATCAATTCTCAGATCTTATTCGCTACAAGAATCATCCTTACGGCTACTTCTTTTTCATAAACACCGTTCACTCTGCTTCACACTTGTTGTAACGGCTGCCAGTACCAAAGGCAACAGTTCCACCATGAAATTATTGTATATTCACCTGTTGCAGCATTAGTAAGTCTGATATGTTCGTAGTTGAGGATCCAATAGGAGGAACAGGTGCGTCTGTATCATAATCAGGTTCTGATAATACTATATTCATCGAACATACAGTTCGCATATCAAGCTGAACATCAGCTTTTTTAAAGTCTTTTATGTAATAAGAAATGTAATGATTAATATCACCCATTGAGTAGGGATCGATAAAAACTCTTCCGTTTGGTGAAAGAACTTGAGCATGTAAAACCGTGGGGAGTAAGATCGAATTTCAATGTTGCGTATGGATCATCTATTCCCTGACCGGTATATGTTCTTATCTCAATGAACTAGCCTGAAGTTCAGGCTCCATTGTTGATGATTCCCAAAACTTGAATGAGTGAAAAGTCCCGTCAGGCATAGGAAGAATTATTTCACTTCTGCCTTCAATGGCTTCCAGAGTAAATTCTATCGGTGCTGAATTCAGGAGTGATCGGAGCGGGTCTACATTTAATTTTATCGTGCGGTATGAATCTGGAATTATATATCGCTCACCCACTACGGTTATCTGAGATTCAGGAATATCAATCCAAATATTATATTGTGCATTAATAAGTTACCCGATATTAACAATAAAATTACTATTAGTAATAAATTTTTCATTTTGATTCTATTTTTTTCTAAGCATAAAACGGTTGATTAATTCACATTACAAAATATCTGATAATCAAGGATTTATAAGATCTAATCAATGTAATCGCTATGTTGAGATATTTCGTACAATGAATCAGCAAAAGATTTATTTGGTCTTTGTGAGATAACATTTATTAAAACTGAATTTACAATCACAGCAACATATAAATAAGAAGAAGGATTACTTTATCTGGTATAAAAAATAATTCGTCTAATTTATTGATCTCCCCTATCAAACTTAAAATATCCCTACTATTAACTTAATTAAAGAGCCCCGCTTGCTGCAGGGCTCTTGAATGAACTAATTACTTCAGTAGTATCATTTTCTTTATTGAAACAAATTTGTCAGTTCTTAATTCATAGATATACATACCGGTTGCTACGTTCTGTGCATTCCATTGATACTGGTATTTTCCAGCTGTCAATGCTGTGTTCACTAACTCTGCTACCTTTTCTCCCAATGCATTATAGATCGATAACTTCACATTACTTACATCTTCCGGTAATGAGAACTCTATCACTGTGCTTGGGTTGAATGGATTTGGATAGTTCTGTTCCAGTGCATACTGTGCAGGTAATTAGTTCACCAGATACCATCAGTTTCATTACTGTGGCATCACTGATTACTATATCTTCTCCTGCTTTCAGATTTACATTTATTGCTTTTCCTGTTTCATCCATCAATCTGATATCCATTCCTTCTACTCTTACTGTCAATGGATATGTTACTCCATTCATATCGATAGTCTTTATTGCACTGTTTATGTCTTCTGCTATCCTTCCACTTGAGTATCTGATATCAAACATTCCTGTTGGTGGTGCCGGTGGTAATTCATAATTGTCAAGATTGACTTCACCTTTTACTGCATACAACGTATAATTTATTCCCGTTGCATCTGTCAGCTATCATCTTCCCCAATCTTCAGCAAAGTATTCTACTTCACCTTTTGCCATTGTCTCAGGAATTATTATTTGTCCTGCTACCTGTCAGCTTTATCCAGTATCCATATCCCGGATCCAATGTTGTTGCTACTGCATATCCACCTGAATACCTGTAGATCGGTCCGCTCTGCAATCCCGGAGGATTTGTTGATACATTTGCTGCAGTTACACTCAACTCATATCCTCCAAACAGATTCCAACCTGAGGCACCTGCTAAAGGATCGTGTGCAACTGTCTGTATTCCGCCTGCCGGCCATTCCTCGCCAGTATTGTAAACTCTGGCGCCAGCGTGTTTCATCCAGTATCCGATTCCAGGTACTGCATCTGTTACTGACTGATATCCACCAGCATATCTGAATACGTTTGCTCCCCAAATCTCTGAATGCCCACCAGGTATTTACGTTCTGATCCGTTGGATGCAAGCCTGGTATTGATACCATATTCCATCCATTGGCTACATTTACTGTGAGCTGGAATGTTGCTGAACTACCTAAGATATCAGTAATATATTTGTGTTGCATCTATTGCACCAGCCTGTATATCCCGACGCAACAATAAGTTTCCAAGTTGAACCATTATTAACACTACCGAGTGAAGAACCAAGAACCGGTATTGGAACATCTGCCTGCTGAATCCAGGAATCGGTAGCTGGTTTATATACATAACAAGGATTTGGATTTGCAGGAACCCAACCCGCAGTTGGATCACCTCCAGCAACAATAATAGCATCCGTACCCCAGGTTGCAGCATCAAATTTGAACATTGTTCCCGGAGGATAAGGAGTTGCTTCAGGAAGTTTATCTCCCTTTAATAGATTCGCAATCGGTTCAGTCATGTTTCCACGATAAAATGAATAAGCTTCGTTATCCGAACCTGGATAAGGATTCATCATCGTTGCCCAGGTAATTATGGATGGATCTGTTCCATCAATTGTACCTACATATACGTCTGTGTATATAAAGATACAAATCAACACCCGCTACATATACAAGTTTATTTCCTGTTATACCGAATGCACCGCCAAATTTATTCCGCGGGCATTGGTGTAGCTGTTGTCCAGGTATCAGTGGAAAAACATTGTAAAGTATATACAGTTGGTACCACGCTTGCAACATATCAGTAACCTACCAGCAACGTAAATATAATTATTGTTGTAGGCTAACAGCTTTAGCCCAAGCGAGATGTAGCAGGTAATAGATGCTACCGTAGACCAAGTATCTCCAGCGACATCATATCTATATACTGTTGATTGGCACACACTTGCATTATCATAACCACCAATAGCGTACACATAATTACCGGCAGCACGCAGTTGACAAAAACACCTCTACCTGCTGGTAATGGTGCAATCGGGGTCCATGTATCAGTAGCAACGTTATATTTAGCAGCCTTCAGTATTAAGTCCTGGAAGTTGTATTTCCACCAAGACTATACAGGATAGCCATTCAAAGTAACACCGCTGCCTATATATGTAGTAGCAGTTGACGGAATAAACTCACCGCTCGACCAAAAGCATTACTTACATTAACTACTTTCGACAAACAATCGTTTGCTGTATTTTGATCTGTGCCTAATTGTGTACATACATTTACATTATAAGTTCCAAGTGTAGCATTCCAGTTATCGAATGTTACCTGCTGAGTAGCTCCGGGTGCTAAACTAGTGACAGTTTTAGTGGATGTGTACCCACCGATTGTCATCTGAACATTGAATGTATTTGTATTAGCTCCGAAATTTTTAACAGTAGCTTGCGGTGCTAATAGTACCAGGACCAATTGTGGATGCTACATCAACAGAAAATGTTCCAACATCATTTGGAAGAGGTTCTGTAATTATAACATCATCAACATACCAATAATCATATTGGAAGTGATTTCCATCTATACCCAGGCTATATATGTTGTTGTGCCAACATCCTTTGCAATTGTAGTGTTTACTGTTCCTGAAACATTTCCACCACCTGAAGGGAAGCTAAATGCTTCGTCTGTCCAGGTTGTAGCATCGGCACTCGATTGAATTTTAGCTGTAATTCCAACACCATAATCATCAAAGAGGTGTTTGAATTCAAGAGCAAGACTTGTAAGACCGGTAGTATCAATTGGTCCAACTATCAATCTCGTTTGACCTGTAAAGCTAAACCAGGTAGCTTTCATTTCATTTGGTGCACCACCTGCAAGTGCTGTTACAGAAATTGTTGTAGTTGGCTCGCACTTTGTGACCAGCTTGGTGGGAATGTAGCACCAGCAAATGATTGGCTGTAAGGTACAGTTAATGGTGTAGATAACGTAGTTGCATTCGCTGTAACACCCGGTGAATAAGCTGAACCATCATAAGAGAATAATTTATAATAATATGTAGTTACCTGAGTTAATCCCATATGATTATATGGAGATGCTGTACCAATATATAATACTTCTCCATCTGCTAAGGTACCACCAACTGTTGGTGTGCCTGTAGGAGTTGTGAATATACCGGTTAAATTATAAACAATAACTACATTGTTTGTATTTGCATTTGGTGTAAAGGCAACATTTATCTGTGCATCACTAACAGCTGTTGCAGTAACATCTGTTGGATCAAGAACAGTTGGCAATGGAGCGCCTTGTTCATAAGCGCCAAAGTCGGAGTTGTTACATTTCGTGTTACTCCAAGAATATCGGTTGTTATTCCCGCTACAGGTGTACCTGCACCGATAACCGGTGAACCTAAATAAGGACGCAGATCAGATTCTGATACCAATAGAGGATCAGTATTAAATGAGTTTGCATCCTGACCTGTAGCTGTTTGCCATTCGGAAAGTGTATCAGTTGAAGTTGTTCCATAAATACCAAGTACTCCGCCAGCTCCATTTGTATAGTAATCATTATAATTCATACTATATGCGGTTGCTGAAGTGTTAGTAAACTGAGCACCATAATGGAATCCTGTTCCTGTTCCGTTTGATCTTTCATTTAAGAATACGTTATCAACCATTACCCAGTTATTAACAGCGTCACGTTTGTTAACCGCACCTGTGTGTACCGCCGGTTACTCCGCTTCCTGCTATATATACTGTGTTATAATACATCTCAAAATTATTTACTGAATAGCCGAAGTAATCTATACCGCGAATAGTTCCGGCAGCATTTAGACCACCTAATGAAAATGTATTATTAATAAGTTTAACCGTCATATCAACGCTTGTTAAAATCGCATACAATCCATAGATAGTAGGAGATGCGCTGACACTGGATAGGTTGAATACCTGGTTACCTACGATGTCAGTGTTTAGTGCTCTTCCAAGGTAGAAACCATAAACAGTAGTTGCTGAAGAAGGATTGATCTGATAAATAACATTACCAATTGCATCATTATTATCGGCACCAAGAGCACCCTGTATTGTGATTGCTCTATCATTAAAGTCCCTAAATTCGCAATTTGAAATAACATTATTAGTTCCTACGAATGATGAGAACATATAAACACCAATACCAAATCTTGAACCACCAGCTTTTTGTCTAAATAAGCAGTTAGTTATAAGGTTATTACTGCTGCCAGTTCCTGCTGCAAGTATCAATGATCCTGAACCTGTACTGGTATTTTCACTTTCGATTATACAGTTCTTCACCAAGTTATTATTACCGCTGCTATAGAAATGAACAGCAGGGATAGCAATACCAAAAGACTGAATGGTCAGATTTTTAGTAGTTCCGCCAACTGTATTAGAACCGTCAATTACATAATTACTACCAGATTGCAACCAAAATGTTGCTGTGGTCTGTCCAGTAACACCCGGTATGGTTGTATTAACGCCTACGGCTGGCTTAATGGTTACAGTATTTGTTGAACTTGCGCCACCAAAGTTTGTCAGGTCTATCGGGTAAGTTTCAGAAGCATACAAAGTATCTACCAATGAGAAAGTTACCGGACCTGATGCGCCGCGTAATTTAAGATCTTCAACTGCAGCCGTGATTGTCGGGTATGCAGCTAATCTTGGGTTGTTTGCAAAGAAACTTCTGTCAAATGGTTTTCCATTCTCCAGTATCTCAACGTAAGTTTCTGTTACTGTTTCATAACGTGGAGAAAGTTTGGAGTAGATGGATTTTCTTTGTCATTTATATTTGCATTAATATCTTCATAAGCATCAACGCCGTTCATATCTCTCGTTACAGTTCTTGTTCTGGCGTTCGAAAAGGTCAAGCTTTCTTCAGTTTAACAATTCCAAATGAACTGATACCAACGGTAGAAGCTCCACTAAGTGGAACATCAACTATGCGGGATCTCCATTGGGGTCCCGGAGAAGGTGTTGTTCCCGGAGGAATTAAAAACCGGAACCGCCAGCTGGATTTGTGCCGGCATTACCAGGGTACATCCTGTGCTGCGAACGTAATAAACTATTGTATCACCGATTGCAACGCCCACCTATTGCAGAATATGCAATTGTGAATGTATAGTCATCGCCAGCAACTGTTGGAGTATTGTTAAATACATAAGATACATCGTTAATCTTCTTGATGTATAATCTCGGCAGATTTGATCCACTCGCAACTCCACTTGGATCTGTAATTGTAGCAGTTAAAGAAACAGATTGGTAAGCGAATAACATTCGGATTCGAGTTGACAAGCTACTTGTAAGCAATTAGTGGAGGAGTCAGATCAGCACCAATACCATTAAATTCATCTGCACCCATATCTGGTGTTGTTGCATTTCTTGTACTGTCCATCAAAGTCATCAGTAATGCCAGCTCCAGGAGCTCCACCAGATTTCAAGCTCTGTCGCGATTGAAGTGCTGAGATGTAAATCATAGGGAGCAGTTGTAACATTTACAAAAGGAGGATTTTCCGAAACGGATCCACCATCCCTCGGTGATACAAATGTTTTGTCCTCGCCCAGTTGTTTGAATTGCGTTTGTGCAGTAGTAAAAAATGTAAGATTTGCTGCAGAAGGTGTTCCTGCATAGAAATCGTTATTGTTTGATGCAGCAGCATAAGAAGTTAAAGTTGTAGAACTTCTTCTGTATGCAATTGCAAAACCGGTTCCGTTAGGTGTAGATGCATTTACTACAACGTTATTTCTTAAATCAACAGTTGGAGTTGAGCTCGGCATAAATTCCACTAACTGTGAAATTTGCACCAACGCTTGTTGCATTTAAGTAAACTGTATTGTAGTAAAGTCCGATAGCAGTACCACCGGAAATCATACATTCCAACTAAGCCGGTTATTGAAGCTGAGTTCAGGAGCTTAAATCGGAAACAAAGTTGTTATAAAACACTGTTGTTTGTTCCGGTTGTGATATAAAAACCATATAGTGTCTGAGTAGCGTCAAGTCACGGTCAATTTATTAAACCTGGTTTTTATAACACGGGTGTTGTTCAAGGTACCGCCATTTGTATAACCCGTATAATGATGAACCGGGATGTTGTGATATTATGAACATTATATTCCGTAAACGGTTGGATTGGTACACAGCTGAAATATAAGTCCGTAAACTAAAGTTACCACCACCTGTTAAATCGCGAACCGTATTATTATAAAGTTGGTTGTCGAGTAGAACCTAAGGTGCTATTGTCCATAAATTATACCTGTGCCTAAATGTGTCAGGTTTGAAGCAGTGTTTCCACTGCATACACGATTCTGTCCAACAGCAGTATTGGAGTAAATACCATATAAACCGCTTGAACCACTTGATACAGTTATATTCGAGATTATTATTTAGTAATTGTCTCTAGTTCCGGATGCCGGGCTACCAAGAATATAATAGCAATATGTTGTGCCACCACCTTTTGAGTCATCGTGCCGCTTGTCTGGTTTCCAGGAAATATTAACGATTCGGTGTTACCACTTGAAGCGTATATGATATACATATGTGCCGGTTAGATGAGACAGTCCCTGCGGCAGCAAAAGTATTATTATTGAATGTATTGGATGTAACACTATTACTACTGTAGATGTACTGAGTAGCTGAGGCAGAGGAAATATTAGATAGAGTAAATGCATTATTACTACCAACTACATTGCCTGCAATACCTGAAGAATAGAATATTCCGTATAGTGTAGAAGCGTGATCTGCACTTGTTATCGTGTTGTAAGCAACAGATGGATCATCAACATAGATGAAGTAAACACCATATGTTGAAGATAGCACTTCCGCCGCCAAAATTCGTGATAATGTTGCCTGCACTGGATGCACCGATGGTTATCATACTGCTGCAATGGATTGCAGTTGCGCCTCTTACATAAATACCTGCATGAACATTCTGAACTGTGTTACCATTGCGTGGTGACATTTGTGTTCCTTACGGTTTGCATGCGGTCACTACCAACGCCAGTTGCGAGGAAGTTGATACAGGTCCGTTACTAATATGAATACCAATTACATAACCGCTCGTACCTTTAGTCATTGTAACAACGCAATTTTGGATTGTAACAAATTGACTTCCGTCAGTACCACTTGGTTTAAATGTATAGTAACCATATTCAATGCCCTGGTCGGTTGCAGCTACATCTATTCCATCGAATGTTATGTAGTCAGTTCCTTCCATACGGAATATAGCATCACCATCGGCACCCAACGATGTTGTTCCTAATGTTCCAACATCAGTTCTGGTTACTAATGGATTTGTACCTGCACCGCTCTTCTGGAAAACAATAGCATTTCCAGCAGTACCGGTTGCAGTAATTGTGATAGGTGCAGTTATATTTTCTGTATAACCTCCAGTTACGTTAAATAGTTACACCGCCCGATCCTACGCCAACTTGATTCAATGAATCAACTGCCTGAGCCTATCGTTGCAAATGGAGTACCGGAATTGTATATGGTCCGGATAACTGCGCTCATACGAATTTTGCGAGAAAAAGCAAAAAATGGCAAGGAGGAAGACGGATATGAATAAATTTGAAAAAGTTTTAAAACATAATCCCTCCAATTGAGATTAAAAAAAATATTTATTAAATAAGACACACATTTAAAGCTTTACAGTTAACCACCGTGAGCACACGCCTGTAAAGCAATTACAACGGAAAGATGAGCGGAAAATTATTCTCCATAAAGCCCTCCATATTTATTGTTTGAATTATGTTGTGAGTTAGGTATAGATATAAAACTGAGATAAGAATATATCTCCGGGAAGAATAAATTTTTCGTGAATTGATGAACACGCTTAATGCCCTTTTTTAAAGCCAAAAAAAATAATTTAGTCCTGAGTAGCAATAGTACACCTCACAGCTACTGAGTTTTTTAAGAATTAGTTTATTACGTTAAAAGCACAGCACAATAAAAATTTGATAACAGAAATCGAGAAACACTTCAAAAGATGGTGCAAGGTTAATAAAAAAAAATTAAAGAGTCAAAAAATTGTACATTATTTTTTTATGACTTTTTTTAAAAATTAAAAACATAAAAAGTGCCATACTTTATTACAATTAAGGTTCAGCTTTAAACACATCTCTATAAGTCTTTGTTTTTATTAACAAACTGAGTCTGCGACAAATTTGTCTTTTAAGTGGCCCAGCTTTTGAAAAACAAAAATAAGACTATATCAATCCGATTTTTTACAAATTCTTACAAATTAATTTTGTTTTCGCAGGAGAATATTTTACGCATCAGGAGATGAAAGACTAATTCAAAACATAAAAAAATAACGCCAAAAAAATGTTTAAAGTAAAATCAAAAACATCGTCGAGCTAATAGATTTTTGAGTCTTCATTTTATCAGTTGAATCAGGAATTTTCAAATCAATTTTAAAATGCTGTTTACCACTTATTGTACTTAGCAACTCACACAATGCATTAAACTATTTTAACTTTTTTACCGATTATTTTTCGATCGCGGGTCTCTACGAAATGAGTTTGTCCAGTTTTTTTCATCTTTTTCACCCTGCAAGATTAGCTTTTTTAGATTGATCAACAAGCTTTTGTTTTCCCCAGTTCATATTTGTTCTAATGGTCTTTTGGATTAATAGAGTCTCTGAAGAATATTAAAGATATTTAAATTTATGACGTTCATCATAGAGTCTTTATAGTTAACTTTGAATGAATAAATTTTGATATTGATTGGATAGATGTGAATTCCATGATTTGAACTTTTTTAATTTGTAGATATCATTAAATGTGAAAATAAACCCTTGAAAGCGAAAATGCCTTAAGGGTTTATTTGTGGGCCCAAGATGGACTTGAACCACCGACCCCTCTGATCTATGAGTCAGATGCTCTAACCAACTGAGCTATGAGCCCGAAATGAATTTATTTTATAATTTCTTCTGATTATGAGTCATATGCTCTTCCAATCCCTCATCGACTTTATCGTGGCCAGAGACCTCGTCTCACATTGGGAACGGGCTGAGCTATGAGCCCAAAATTAACGACGCAAATTTAATACTCTCTCATTCAGAAATCAATATTATAAATCTCGATGATTAAGCAGTCAAACTTCCAAATCTCAAATTACAAAATTCAATAAATCCAAATTTCAATTTAAACAATATTTTTAAATGCTTGAGATTTAATTTTTTGATAATTGGATATTATTTGTGATCTGGTTATTGTTATTTGGTATTTTAACAATACAATAAAACAGTAACGTCTCTAAAAATAATTAGCCAAGAATATTTTTAATCTTCTCAATTGTAAGTGGTGCTGATCCTTCAAAGTGGTTGTTTACATTTACGAATAAATCGACCTCACTAGCTTGAAGTTCTTTAATCATCTCAACGATAGATTTGATATCCTCATCACGATTAATATAAATCTGATTCCAATTGTCATTAGCAATTTTTTCAATACCTTTTCTGTCAGGTCCGTGTAATCTGATAACTGCAAGATTTTTAATGTACTTTTTGTGCTTTGTATATATTTCAGTTATTGGTGGCATGTAGTAACCCTCAAGAAATACCGGAGCTATGTTTAGATCAGCAAGAAAGCCAAAATATTTTTCATTCAGATAATTAGGATTTCTGATTTCAATTCCAATTGGTGGAGTCTTTTGATTTAGCTGTTTATGAAATTCCATAAACTTCATCTGAAATTCGGATAATGATTTCATCTTCTGCTTATTCAAATATTCAAACTGAAAGATGAGACAACCAACTTGCTTCCTTATTGGTTCAATAGCATTTAGGAATTCATTAAATAATTCAACCGAAAGAAAAAATGGATTGGGTTTTAATGCATCATCTTTTGTGTCTTTATAGAAATGAGTAAGTGTAATTGAATTTGGAACTTTGATTGTAAAGAGGAAATCATCAGGTACAGATTTTTTGTATTCTTCAACAACACTCTTTTGAGGTAAAACAACTTTCGATGGCGGGAAGAGAGACCAAAACCATTGGTCTATTTCAACAGTGTTGAATTTTTGCGAATACTCTTTAAGATAATTTTTACTTTTTGATTCTGAGTAAACTATTCCCTTCCAGGAATCGTACTTCCAGCTGCACGTTCCAAATCTTATCATAAAAATATTTTTCGCTAACTATTTGTAGTATCTTTTCTAATAGTCAAAGAATCATCCAGGTCATAGTTCTTTTCAAAAATCACTTCACCGTTATTATCATATTGGAACCACATTCCTATGCGTTCACCATTTTGGAAAAATCCTTCCTCTCTTTTTTTTCCATCAGGATAATTCCATACCCAAATTCCATCGGGGCGATCATTTTTAAAATCACCCTCTGATTCAATTTCTCCATTCGAATAAAAATACTGCCACTTTCCCACGTTCTTGTTACTATCTAACTGTCCCTGCATCTCAAGTATTCCATCCTCAGAAAATATTCGAAATTCACCATGTTTGTAACCATCTTTAACATCATACTCAACGATTTTATTTTCAACTAAAGCTCTTTCCCTACCAGTGTATGGAATATTACTATTTTGTTTGTATAAAAGATTATCTTTTACTATCAATGATGACTTTGGAATCTCCTCTTTAGTACAGGAATAAAACAATAGTGAAAATATTAAAGCAAAGAGAAGAGAAAGCTTTTGAAGTTTAGATTCGTTCATATTAAATTTATTTGAAAAAAGAGTGGATAATTATCTAAATGTGGATTTCTTTATAACCAGCTAATAATCTTTTTTTAGTTTCAGCAAGATCCTGGGAAATAACTTTTACTTCACCAATAGCCGGCATAAAATTGGTGTCACCGTTCCATCTTGGTACTATATGAAAGTGTATGTGGTCTTCGATTCCTGCACCACCAGCTCTGCCAAGATTTGCACCAATGTTAAATCCCTGAGGAGAATAGATTTTTTGTAAAACCTTTTCAGCAAGAAGTATTTCATCCATTAGTTCGTGAGATTCTTCAGGAGTGATCTGTTCCAGCGAACCCAAATGCCGCTTAGGAATAATCATCAGATGACCATTGTTGTAAGGATAAAGGTTCATCATAACCAAAGTATTTTTTGATTTATGCACAACAAGATTATCCATATCCTTTATATCTTTTTCTACAGCAGCACAAAAAATACATTCGCCTGCAGATTGTTTTTCTTTAAAGGAGTCTATATAATTTGATCTCCAGGGAGACCAGAGGTTTTTCATATCAATAATAAAAAAAGAGGCTGTCTTATAAGTGTAAATTTATCTGCATTCAGTGAAATCCAAGTCGAAGGCGGATACCATGATCCGCTCCACATTTTTTTGAGATAGCCTCGTTAAAGTGATGATTTAATTTTCTTCTTCGCGTGATTTCTTATACTCTTCAATTACTTTCTGCTCAATTTCTTTCGGCATTTCTTCGTAGTGATCAAACTTACGTTTATGCACTCCTCTGCCCTGAGTTAAACTTCTAAGATTTGTGGAGTATTTGTAAAGTTCGGCAAGAGGGACAAGTGCTTTGATTACCTGGAAGCGACCATCGCTGTCCATTCCCAAAATTTTTCCACGCTTACTTGATATATCACCCATAACATCACCCATATACTCTTCCGGGACTTTAACTTCAATTTCATAAATTGGTTCAAGTAGTACTGGCTTAGCTTCAAGAAATCCTTTTTTAAAGCCCTGACTTGCAGCTATCTTAAATGACATTTCATCGGAGTCAACTGTGTGATAAGTTCCATCAAAAAGTGTTACTTTAACATCAACAACCTGGTTGCCAGCAAGTACACCTTTCGTCATTGTTTCAATAATTCCTTTTTCAACAGCGGGAATGAATCTTCCCGGCACTACGCCACCAACAATTGCATTAACAAACTCAAAACCTTTGCCTCTTTGAAGCGGTTCCATTTTAATATGAATATGTCCATACTGACCTCGGCCGCCGGATTGCTTTTTATGTTTGTATTCAACATCATTAGCAACTGCTTTTATGGTTTCGCGGAAAGGAATTCTCGGCTCTACAAGATCAACTTCAACACCATACCTGTCTTTTAATCTCTTAACAGCAAGCAAAAGCTGAAGCTCGCCTTGTCCCGAAATTATTGTCTGAGATATTTCAGGATCAAATTTCACATTGAAAGAAGGATCTTCTTCGTGCAAAGTATGAAGACCTGTGGCTATCTTATCTTCATCTCCTTTAGCTTTTGCCTTGATGGCTCCGCGAATAACAGGGTCAGGAAATTCTATCGGGTCAACTATCACTGAATAATTTTTTGAAGCGATAGTATTATTTGTATGAGTGTCTTTTAGTTTTACAACTGCAGCAATATCACCAGCAACAACCTGAGATATATCTTTACGATTATGACCGTTTAACGTGAAGAGCTGATTTAATCTTTCCGTCTTATTATTATTTTCATTCAATAAATCCATTCCAGGGGAAACTTTACCAGAAAATAATTTGAAAAGTGAAAGCTCACCAACGTGCTGCTCTGAAATTGTTTTAAATACAAATAAAACAGGTTCACCATTGGAGTTAACTTTAACTAAAACAGGTTCTTTCTTATTTGCAAGTTTTGCACTAACGGTTCCCCTGTCAACCGGTGACGGAAAGTTATTACTCACAAAATCTAAAAAGTTGTTTATACCCACTGCTTTTGTTGCAGACAAAGCAAATACAGGAACGAGGTTTCCATTAATTATTGAGGCTTTAAGTCCTTTCTTGAGATCTTCATCGGAAAGAGCACCACCCTCAAAATATTTATTCATTAGCTCTTCAGAGAATTCAGCAACTTTTTCGATCAACTGAGTTCTGAAGCCTTCAGCTTGTTCCTTTAAATTACCCGGGACCTCTGACTCGGTTACATTCCTGCTGCCTGCTTCGCCATAAGTGTAAGCCTTCATAGAAATTATATCAACAACACCATTAAAATTAATTCCTTCAGAAATAGGAAAGGTTATAACCGTAGCACCAGGATGAACTCTTTCTTTAATATCTTCATAAGTATCGAAGAATGTAGAGTGCTCGCTATCAACTTTATTAATTATTATAGAGAAAGGTAATTTGTATTCATCAATGATACTTTTTGCAGCATCCGTTCCGACTTCTATTCCTTCTGCAGATTTAACAACCATTACAGCAGTATCACAAACTTTTAATGAACTTTTCACATCGCCAATAAAGTCAGAGAAACCTGGTGCATCAACAATATTAATTTTTGTGTTGTTCCATTCAAGGTTCATTAAGGAAGATGAAATGGAAATCTGCTTATCAATTTCGTTTGGTGTATAATCCGAAACAGTATTCCCGTCTTCAATCTTACCAATTCGATTAATTTCTTTTGCAGTATAAAGGATAATTTCTGATAATGAAGTTTTACCGCTTCCGCCGTGACCGACTAATGCAATATTTCGTATAGCCTCCGAAATATACTCTTTCAATGGAACCCTCCTGGAAGTATTTAGTTAGTATGAAATTTATTTTTTAAGGTAGCTGAGAAAAGTACTTACTCCGTTCGAGATTGCTTTAAACTGATTGATGACACCCATTACAGGTCCATCAATTCCGGTTCTTATTTTTTCTTCAAATTCCAGAATCTTCTCTACCCTTTCCTTCACGCTGAAAACTATGCCCTTTGTAGCTTCCAGCTGTTTCTTAGCCTGATCACTTAGATCTGAAAACTTTAGAGTCATATCTGCAAGGGAAGATACTAATGGTTCAAGCCTGTCAGTCAATTCACCAATGTTTTTCTGAAGGTCTTGAATTGATCGTGTTATTTTCCCAAGATAAACAATTAAGAAAACAATAAGAGCCGAAACAAGAATCAGAACAACAGCTGTTAATACATCAATTAATGTCATTAATAAAATTATTCCCCGGAATGTTTAGATTCTTTGTATGCATCAACACCTGCTTTTATAGCTTCTTTAACTTGATCTCTTTTATGATCAAAAGATTCTTTACCGGTCTTTACAGAATCGGAGACTTTACCCTTGGCATCTTTGTAAACTTTTTCTGCATCCTTCATAAGCTGATCCGATTTATCCTTGGCATCTTTGATCAGTCTTTCCGATCTCTTTTTGCCTTCATTTATCATATCAACAGCTTTTTCTTTTGCCTGTGAGATATATTTCTCAGCATCATCAAGATACTCATCACTTTTTTCTTTAATATCCCGTCTCAATTCTTTACCGCTCTTTGGAGCAAAAAGTAATGCGAGAGATGCACCTAAGGCTCCACCGGTAAAAAAGCCTATCAAAAGACCTTTTTTGAAATTATTTCCTTGTCCCATAATCGTTTCCTTTCATTTTTTAGTGGGGCACAAAAATACCAACCATATTCCTTTAAATCAAGGAAATACGCCATTTAAACATTCGTAATCAGTGATAACCCGAATTTAAATCTAAGTTCTTAATTAATGCATCAGAAAAGTAAACAGACTTCATCTCTGTAGCGCTTTTCAGCTATCTTTTAATACAAATTAAACTGATTCAATTTTAATTTTTCCGAATCTCTTTTGATAAAATGATAAGCTGACAATTCCAACAAGCACGGCAAACCAGAGTGTAACAGCTCTAACAATAAATGTTGTTGCAACAGAAATATCGGCAGCTATTCCCTTTTCCATTAAAAGATAAGTCAGCGATCCCTCGGTTAGACCCAATCCACCGGGTAACATTGAAATTGCACCAACAATAGTTGAGAAGCTGTAACTAAACGAAGCCCAGAGAAGTCCAAAATCTGCATCAAAGTTTACCAGAATAAAATAATATCCCAAACATTCGAATCCCCAGGAAATTAAACTTAGAATTGTCATCAGAACAAGAGGCTTAAGTTTTAAGAGCTGATAGGAGCTTTCATAGGCTGAATGAATATTGTGAATATATTTTTTTATCAGAGGGATTCTTTCAGAAAAATTAATAATCGGCAGAGCAATTTTTTTATTGCTGATAATTATGATCAGGAGTACGAAAAATGCTGCCACAATGATTGTGATATTTCCACCATAATCGAATACGAATGCACCAACAATTGCAATTAAAAGTAATGATAAAAAATCTGTAACTCGTTCAGCAAGAATAATGGGTGCGGTTTTGCTGATAGGTTCGCCTGTAATTTCTTTAACAAGAACAGATTTAAGAACCTCCCCCAGCTTTGCAGGAGTAACACTCATAATTAGTCCTGACATAAAAGTTGAAAGTGAATCGATTTTTTTCATCTTAACTTTTACTATTGAGAGATAATAATCCCATTTAAGAAAACGAGTATAGTAATTCAGGAATGAAAGAAACAAAAGTAATGGCAGAAGAAGTAAATTAAATTTTCCGAAAGCACTTATGACTTGTGTAAAATCAGCATAGATAGTAAAAGCAAGATACAGTACTCCAGCAATTACAACTGATATTATAACTTTTTGCTTAAGTTTTTTTAGCAAGTCAGGTTACTTTCCTAAGAGCATTGTAAAGTTTAGTCAAAGGCAATCCAACAACATTATAATAACAACCGTTAATTCGTTTTACGAAAACAGCACCGAAATCATCCTGGATACCGTAAGCACCTGCTTTATCCATCGGACTGCCGCCATCAACATAGTCAACTATTTCATCTTTTGTCAGCTTACGAAATTCAACTTGTGTCTTTTCATAATCGAGTAGCTGCTTGTTGGTTTTTTGATTGAATACACAAAAGCCAGTATATACCGTATGTACCTTTCCACTCAAAAGTGATAATATTTTTATTGCATCTATTTTGTTTGTTGGTTTGCCAATAACTTTTCCTTTAAGAACAACTATAGTATCAGCAGTTATGATTATGCTGTTATTAACTCTTTTTTTTGCTATATCCATTTTCTCTATAGCTATTCTTTTAACACACTCGACCGGATGCTCTCCATCTAAAAAATCTTCTGAGGAATTAACAGAAAATGATTTGAAATTTATTCCAAGCTGTTTTAGAAGCTTTCGCCTTCGTGGAGATTTTGATGCCAGATAAATAGGCAGCTTTGTCTTAATCATTGAGATTACCTGTCTCAGTTCCCGGATAATAGTGATTTAAAATGTCTTCGTAGTTCCAACCTTTTCGTGACAATGCAATTGCACCCCATTGGCAAAGTCCAACGCCGTGACCAAACCCTTTACCATTTAAAACAACAGAATTTGATTTTAAAGATAAATCAAACAAAGTACTCCAAAGAATCATTTTACCATCTGCAGTCCTGATAATACTTCTGATTTCATTTCCTTTTATGATGATAGATTTTTTTTCTCCGCCATCACTAATTACTTTAATTTCCATTTCATTCACTCTGCCTGAACTAAACCTATTGATTATAGAAATATCGTCAAGACTATAATTTTGATTATCGAGAAGTGAATAACTTTTTAATCTGCTAATTATTAATTCTTTACTGTAGGTTTCTGTCCATTCAAATCTGGGAGAGATTTTACAATAAGGATCCGATCCATCTTTTATGCTTGTTAAATAAGGAACATTTTCTTTTGTAAACACATTCTGAGATGCTTCAGTTTGTCCGCCGCAAGTTGAATGGTAAAAAATAGTTGACTGAGTTCCGTTGTATTTAAGAATTAAATTTTTTGTTTCTTCAGCGGCTTTGTTTGATAAAGGACTCTCTGCATCTACACCTCCATAAACCTGGTCACGAGTATCGGCATACAAATCAAAATAAACTTTACCATCCTTCATTTTTTGAGCAGCATAAGTTCTTACGCAGATTGCCAGTGCCTTTAAAGCTTCCAGGTTTTCTTCATTTTTACCCAAAGGCATTTCTTTGGCAAGTACTCCTTTAACGTAATCTTCCAGGTTGACTAAATTTATAATATCTATAGAATTACCAGATGATGATATCTGGATTTTATTCCTGTACCTTTTCCCATTAATTTTTACAATATCATCACTTTCAGATGAGGTAAGAAAAAATAATTCACTTTCAAAGTTTTCACCATTTACCGTTAACGTTACTTTGCCATTATTCTCAAAACAATTAATTGTATTCCCTGATTTGATTAGAGATATTTTACTTTCTTTGTCATACAAATAAACCGGTGACTCTATTGTTAAAGACTCAGAAGGTATTGATCCTTTTAAAAGTACTCTAATTTCAGCAAAGCTATAATCCGGTTTAGCCATTTCTTCTTTTTCTATTTTTTCATCCTTCTCAATTTTTTCATCCTTTTCATCTTTCTCAGGAAATCGCTTTGCGGGTGCGCAGGAAAGCATAAATAGAATTATTGAGATTAGAAAAAAGAGAATTGATTTAGAAGTTATGTGGGACTTAAGGAAAGAAAAAATATTTAGTTTAAGGAGAGAACCTGAGTTATTACGACTCACCGAAACATAGCCTTGATACTACCCCAGGTACGCTTAACACCAGAAACATTATGAGAAACACTTACTTCATTAGAATAGGAAGCCTGACCATTTGTATCAACAATTTTAAGTCTGTAAATAAAAATCATATCTGTTGTTTTATAAGTTGACTGATCGAGGTAAGAATAAGAAGAGTTACTGCCTTTAGGTTGAACTGTCGTAATTTCTGCAAACGAACTCTGAGGAGTTTTTCTTTCAATCTTGAAATTCTGAAGATTAACTTCTTCCCTGGTTTTCCATTCTAATCGAATATCCTCTCCCTCACTTCGTCCATGGAAATATTCAAGGAAAGTTCCTGCGAAAACTGCGGTTGCAATCAGAAGAATTATGAAGATTTGCGAAAGTTTCATTTTCATAGGGCTAATATATTTCTCTTCAAGCTTAATGTCAATACTTTTGTGTAAGCCTTTAGAGCTCAAACTTTTGTAGTTTTCCTGCGGAAATATACTCATTTCTCAAGAGGAATTTTTGTATGCCAGTCCGCGGAATTGAATTTCAAGTAGATTACCAGCGAATAAAGTATAATATATACAGGCAAAGCCATCCATGCCCACATCAATCCGAGATCTAAATAAACTCCAAGAAAGTAAGCAAGAGGAACAAATATCACAATATTTGTTATCACTTCTGATTTCATAACATAAAATGACCTGCCAGCCGCCTGCAAACCATTTGCAAGTACAACCCCTACGCCATAGAAGATTTGAGCAAATCCAGCAACTCTTAAAGATGGAACTGCTGTATCAATAATTGTCTGGTCATTTGTTATAATAAGTAAGACATATTGTGGAATGATTATAAAAATAAAACCAAGAATAATAGTATAAATCGTCGCAACCTTTGCAGTTTCAAATCCATAAATTTTTGCAAGCAGAAATTTCTTTGCACCAAGATTATTTCCAACTAAAGTCTGCACAGCAATACCAAATCCAAAGCATGGTAAAAATGAAATGAAGAGAGTACTTATTATTGCCTGTGTAGATGCTTGTTCCAAAGTTCCAATTATGCCTGTGATTGAAACGAAACTAAGAAAGCCAATCAAGATAAAAACATTTTGAAATGAAACAGGCAACGAGATTTTTATTATTGCAGAAATTATATTTTTATTCAACAAGAGATGTTTTAGATTTTGAAATCGCTTGCGATAAGAAGGTAACATTATAATCACAATGTAAAATAAGCCATCAAACATAGTCGCGAGAGTTGAACCAAGCCCTGCACCAGCCAACCCCATTTTTGGAAAACCAAATTCACCATAAATAAATATGTAATTAAAAATTATGTTTAGAAGGTTTGTAATGGCACCTGAAAACATGAAAATCTTTGTTTTGCTGATTCCAAAGAAAAATCCTCTGAAAGAAACTGAAATTAAAAAGAAGGGAATACCCATAAATCGGTAATAAAGATATTCACTTGCGTAGTTTCCTACTTTCTCATCAGTGGCAAAAAGATGTGCAATAGGATATGAAAAAAAAACACCAGCCATTGCCACGATAGTACCAATAATCACCGCTATGAGAAGCGAGTTATTTAAAGTTACACCGCAGGATATATAATCTCCTTCGCCAAACTTTCTTGCGACAACAACGTGTATCCCGGTTGCGAGACTTGAGAAAAAACTTATCAAAGCCCATGTTGCAAGAACTCCAATTCCCATAGCTGCTAAAGCATAAGTAGCATCATCAATTCTTCCAACCATAGCCGTATCAACCAGGGAAACTACCATTTGTGTTGACAATCCAGCTATCGCAGGAAGCGCAACCTGAAGGATTTTTTTATAATAATTATTTACAGGGAGCAGTTTCATTAAATGAAAGGCTAACTATCGAAAGTATAATGATTAAGTTCAATAATAATTGAGAGGATATTTTTTATTCAAAATGAATTAGAATCAAAAAGGCGTTGATACAAAACTATTCAACGCCTGAAATGCCTGCCAAGGCGAAGTTTTAAGCAATAATAATTCTTGGTGTTATTTGCCCGGCTTCGCTGCGCTTCGCCGTGGCAGTCTTCGTTTTTTCACTTTGTTCAAAACGAAGACTGGTGGAGCTAAGCGGGATCGAACCGCTGACCTCTTGAATGCCATTCAAGCGCTCTCCCAGCTGAGCTATAGCCCCAGTTTTTCTTTTTCCCGAAACAAAACTAATTATCTTTTACTCCTTTGTCAATTTTGAAAGTGCTTTAAGGTGTATTTATTTTAACCTTTGAAAAACAACCATAGCGGGAATATTTTTACTCCTGAAATGAAAAAACATATTCTTAAATATTTTATCTTCATCTCATTAGCTTTTGTGATTTTAATTGCACAAAGCTGTGACGACTCGCTGACTTCGACGGACATTGACAACATTGTAATGCCGGATTCAAATGTAAGCTACAGTATGCACGTTGCACCTGTTTTTGAAATCAAATGTGTGCCCTGCCATAATTCTCAAAGAAGTGAAGCAGGATTAGATTTATCTTCGTGGGTAAATGCTACACGAGATCCAACTATCATCTTCCCGGGAAGTGACAGCACAAGTATTTTAGTTTTTACAATTGAAAGAATACCACCTTATGCACCAATGCCGCCTAATGAATGGCTGCAGAGAAATCATATTAATGGAATTAGAACATGGATAAGAGAAGGAGCCCAGAATAATTAATATACATCACACAAAACGGTAAGTTTTAAAGAGATAACATCTTTCTTTACAAATTGAATTCAGGTGATAAATAACATTTTAAGTCAAAAATTAAATCTTCGCATTATTAATAAAAGATGTTATCTCTCTCATTTGAGTAATGTGTACAAATGACTAAATCCACTTCATTTGTTTGTACCATTCACAAGTTCGTTTAATTCCCTCTTCAATAGAAACTTTTTGCCTGTAACCAAGTTCTCTCATTGCTTTTGAAGTATCGCAAATCCAGTAACGCTGAGTTAAATCTTTTGCCTTTTCGATATTCAAAGTTGCCGGCTTCGAACTGAACATTGCAAAGAACTGAGCAATTGCCGCTATTATAAAAACAATGAAATGTGGAATTCTTATTCTGAATGCTTTTTTATTTAAGACTTTTGAAGTGATATTTCCTACCTCATTCCAGGTATAAAATTTTTCGGAACTGATAAAATAAATTTGACCGTTTGCTTTATCAGAAATTGCAGCGAGATATAATCCTTCAGCTAAATCAGAAACATGAAGAAGACTTAATTCTTTTTTATCGAAGCCGATCATTGTGGTTAATCCTTTGTTGAATACCTGGAAATAAATAAATATCTCTGTATCTCTCTCGCCGTAAATTGCAGGCCCCCGGCAAATTGTAACAGGAAAAACATCTTTGTAACTCAATACAACCTGTTCTTGCTTTACCTTACTTCTGGCGTACGTAGTTAGAGGGTTTGGTTCCATCTCTTCTGTTACTGGTTTTCCAGCTGAAGCCGGTCCGCTTACAGTTTGACTGCTTACCATAATAAATTTTTTAATCTGATCTTTCACTTCAGCAGCAACTTCGAGTAATACTTTGGTTGCTTCAACATTTCCCTTGAAAGTAACCTTCTTCATCCTTTGCCTTCACAACACCGGCAACGTGAAAAATATAATTAACATCTCTAAATGCTTCACGTAATCCATCCTTATCAAACAATCCGCAATCGTAAATCTTTACGTTTTTTCCTTCGAGCCATTGAAGGTTACTTGATTTACGAACTATGCATCTTACTTCAAAATTCTTTCCAAGAAGATAATCGACAAGATGACTTCCAACGAATCCATTAGCTCCTGTTACGGCTGCAATTTGTTTGCTATTCATTCAGTTTGTTTGCTTTTAAATCGTTTTAGTAATACATTTTATTCCAAAATTAACAAAAATCTATAACTTTTTAGTTTATTATTGCTTATCAAAACCAACCAAGGAGTTCCATTTGGATCTATTCACGAAATGCATTGAATTTACACGAGCTGATGAAATAAAAGCTTTGGGAGTTTACCCGTACTTCCGTCCCATTGAAGCAAATGAAGGTCCCGTTGTTCAAATTGAAGGACGAAAAGTAATTATGGCAGGATCTAATAACTATCTCGGATTAACTGCTCATCCAAAAGTAGTTGAGGCTGCAGTAAAAGCAGTTGAGAAATATGGTACCGGCTGTTCAGGTTCTCGTTACTTAACAGGAACACTCGATTTACATATTGAGCTTGAGAACAGGCTTGCTAAATTTTTTAATGTGGAAAGTGTCCTGTTGTTCACCACCGGATACCTAACAGCTCAAGGTGTAATTCCAACTCTTGTTGGTAGAAACGAATATATAATTTCAGATAAAGATAACCATGCTTGTATTGTAGCCGGCAACCTGATGGCTAAAGGTGCCCTGGGAAATTTTGTTCGTTACAAACACAACAATATGGATGATTTAGAAAAGGTAATTGCAAAGTTGCCTCCAGATTCTGCTAAGTTAGTTGTAAGTGACGGTGTATTTAGTACCGGTGGTGAAATTGTTGATCTTCCGAGATTAAACGAAATTGCAAAGAAACATAAAGCAAGAATAATGATTGATGATGCTCATTCAGTTGGCGTTATTGGTAAAGGCGGAAGAGGAACTGCCAGCGAGTTCAATCTTGAAAAAGAAATTGATCTTACTATGGGAACATTCAGTAAAACATTTGCATCGTTAGGCGGATTTGTTGCAGGACCTGAACGAGTAATTAATTATATAAAACATTTTTCTCTTGCATTAATATTTAGTGCATCTCCAACCCCAGCATCCGTTGCAGCTGCATTAGCTGCACTTGATATTCTCGAAAAAGAACCAGAACGTGTTCAAAAGCTTATCAGCAATGCAAACTATATGAGAAAAGGATTGAAGGAAAAAGGATTTAGTGTAATTGATGGCAGAACTGCGATTGTTCCTGTTATTATTGGCAACGATGAACTTGCATTCAAGATGTGGCGATTGCTTTATGATAGCGGCGTATTCGTAAATGTTTTCGTTGCTCCGGGTGTACCGGAAGGAAGACAGATGATGAGAACCAGTTACATGGCAACTCACGAAAAAGAACACCTTGATGAGATAATTCATCTGTTCGATAAAGCAGGCAAAGCTTTAGGATTAATCTAATATTCACAAATCATATTTTAAGGCATACTTTGGTGTTTTCTGAGGTATGCTTTTTTTATGGAAGGAACTACGATGAAGGAAATAACTGTTAAACCAGTTACTACAAAAAGTGAACTAAACCAGTTCATCAAATTTCCGTGGAAGATTTATAAAAATGATAAGCATTGGGTTCCTCCACTTTTAATGGAGCAAAAAACCTTACTCGATAAACAAAAAAATCCTTTCTTTAAGGCCGCCACCGCAGAATATTTTCTTGCTTACAGAAATGGTGAAATTGTCGGTCGTATCGCGGCGATAAAAAATGATATCCATCTTAAATATCATAATGATGCCTCGGGACAATTTGGATTTTTTGAATGCATTAACGATCAGCAAGTTGCAAATGCATTGTTCGATACAGCAAAGTCCTGGATCAAGACTCAAGGATTGAAATATATGACAGGTCCGGCTAATCCTTCAAGCAATGATATTTATGGAATGTTAGTGGAAGGATTCGATGATTCACCAAGACTATTAATGCCATATAATCCTGAATACTACATTAAGCTTTGCGAAAATTACGGAATGAAAAAAGCAAAAGATTTGTTTGCCTGGAAATTAGTAAATGAAAAACTTATGGCTTCCGAAAAATTAAAACGCGGGCAGGAGCTTGTAAGGAAAAGATACAATATGAAAATCTCTCAACTGGATATGAAGAATTTTCAGAAAGATCTTGAGAAATTTAAATTCGTATACAACAAAGCATGGGCACCAAACTGGGGTTTCGTTCCGATGACTGAAGAACAAATTGATGCAATGGCTAAAGATATGAAACCTCTTGCAGAACCTTCTCTGGTTCTTTTTGGTGAAATTGATGACAAGCTGGTCGGGGCTGCACTCGTTATGCTTGATTATAATGTCATCTTTAAACAAATGAACGGCAGACTTTTCCCTTTCAATTTCATAAAACTATTCACTCAAAAGAAAAAAATTAAATGGGCACGAATCCTTACTCTTGGTATTATCCCTGAACATCAAAAGAAAGGTCTGGATACAATATTTTATTGGGAAATAGTCAATAGAGCTGCTGACATTGGAATTCGCTTAGGTGAAGCAAGCTGGGTTCTAGAAGATAATGATATGATGAACCGCGGACTTGAACTTATGAATGCAGAGAGATATAAAAAGTACAGGATTTGGGAGATTGAAGTTTAAAGTCTTTTTTAGAAGTGAATTATTCCAAGGTGTTTACTAAGTTTTTATTTCATTCTTCTTAAAAGAAGCTTTTGTGTTTTCTTCAATTCATCGCGGAGAATTTTTTCATCAGGTAGAGCAAGTTTGTATTCTGATGCGAGTACTTTGTTTGGCAATCCTTCCAACGCATACTTTGCAACAGCAGAATCTTTCTCTGCACATAGTATTAAACCAACGGGAGGATTCTCATCTTTGTTTGTCCAATGTTCCTTTGCATAATTAAGATAGAGATGCATTTGTCCGGCATCTGCGTGAGTAAACTTTCCAACTTTAAGATCAATCACGACAAGACATCTGAGTTTTCTGTGAAAGAAAAGAAGATCGATCCTGTACCATTCGTTTCCAATACGCAAGCGTTTTTGACGACCGATGAAAGCAAAATCGCCGCCAAGCTCCAACAGAAAATTTTCAAGGTGTAAAATCAGAGCTTCTTCAAGATCGTTTTCTGAATACTCATCTTTCAATCCGAGGAATTCAAGAATAACCGGATCTTTTATTTCTTCTTCCGGCGTCACTAAATCTTCAGGCAATGGTTTTTCAGCTTTCTTAAGCATTGCAGATTTATTTTTTGAAAGGAGAGTCCGTTCATAAAACTGAGAAGATATTTGCCTGTTTAGTTGCCTTACAGTCCATCCACTTCTAAGTGCTTCTGATTCATAAAATTTCCTGGCTTGCTCATCCTTCACTGAAAGAAGACGAACGTAATGAGACCAGGGAAGCGGGAACAATTCTGAGAATTCAGTAAAAAAAGATTGTGCAGACGGTGTCTGCGAAATGTTATCTGAATGCCGGTTCCGGATAGATAGTGCAGACAGTGTCTGCGCAATGTCAGCGGAAGATTTATCAGACGGTGTCTGGCGAATGTTAATATCTGTTGAAGATTTGCCAGACAGTGTCTGGCTAATCTGTTCGGAAGGATAAGTCTTAATAAAAGCTTTTCATCAAAAAAATATTTTGACTGGAGAAACCCTTACCATATTTTTTGGAAAGATCTTCAGCAATTTTTTTAATTAGTTCATCACCATAATAATCTGCTCTGTCTAATCCTTTCAACTCGAATTCTGCAATTCTGTAACCAATGAGCCAGTAAGCTGCCGTTAGAATTGAATTGATTGAGCGAACCGAAACCTTACGTGCCGACTCAAGTATCCCACCCAGATCATTTACAAGAGTTGAATAATTGTCCTTTACCTGAGCCTTGTTTTTCTTTTTAGCCATTTTTAATCATCTTTTTTATTGCTGTAAACTTTTCTGTTATTACTCCATAGATGTACATTCCTGTTGCTGCATTCTTTACCGATTCCTTAAAATCCAGAATTGATGGAGGGGTTTTTATAAGCGAGTACACAGCATCTAATAAATCGATATCCGGTATTTTTTGAATTCGTCATCCAGAACTTTGGATCCACCTGTGATATCATTCAACATTTTCCAGAATTTCGCACTATGATTGTGGTGTACTGTATGAACTAACTCGTGAAGAATTACATAGTCAATCAGATGATCCGGTAAACGTATAAGATGAATGCTTAAGTTAATATTGTTTTTCCTTGAGCAGCTTCCCCATCTTGATTTAATATTTTTAAGAGTCAGCTTATTGAACTTAAACCCAAACTTCTCAGCTAATTCATTTACTTTATCCGGCAAATACTGCTTCGCTTCTAATCTTAATGCCCGCTCAATCCCCTTTCTAATTTCCTGCTGCAACACTTTAGAATCAGGATTTATTACATTTGGATAAACTACATTTATTTTGCCTTTTGAAAGTCTGACAGAAATGTCTCTTCTTTGTGTCTTTCTCAAATGAAGCTTATGATGCCTGGTTGAGTAAGATGAATTTTCATCAAACTTAGTTTGCATTGCTTCGAGTTCTTTCATCCTGGCAAGATGTTTATTTATCCAATGCTTTTTTTCTCTTACAAACCGGAAAGCGATTTCATCATCCACTCCGGCAGGGACTGTAACTTTTGCACCGGTAAATGGTTTAATTGAAATGCTTATATGACGTGTTCTTTTGCTTTGTTTGAAAAGAACTTTACCAACACCATCTATGTGAATTATTTGTTCTGACATTTGTTATTTGTTTCGGTGAGTAAAAATAATAAAAGAAATTATTTGTATCGTAGTTACTTTGCTGCGGGACTAAAATTTTTTTTATGCCAATCTTTAATCAGGACAGTTAAGAATTCGGACTGATTCATTTTAAAACAGATTGACTGGTGGATAAGAGCTTTCACTTACTGATTAAAATACGATTCGGTTATCAATCTAAATAATATCTGTATTTTCTCTCTGTGCTGCTAATTGCTCTGATGAATCTGAGGGAAGACGTTGTTTGGGAATACATGCATCTATTCCATGATTAAAAATCACTTAATAAATCAAAACCAAAATTTACTTATTACGGCATAACCGCATCATATTTTGAGGAGTGTGGCGGGTCTATCTTTTTAAGTTTTGAAAACATTTCGGGGTCAGGATAATCTCTGAGATAATCAATTAATTCTCCATACTTCGCATCAAAAAATGTTCTTACATATACACTATTAATGCTTCCTAATTTTTCATACATAATCCAGAGAACATCTACGAGGTTTGCAATCTTCGGTTGTCCAAGCTGCTTGTTCTGAGAAAAGATGTCAATGCCGTAGTGATAATCAAAAATAGCATTTCGAAAGAATGAATAAGTCGCAGATAAAATGTCATTCACTAATCCCCATCTGCTATAAGCTGAGCTGCTGGATTGCCAGCCAAGACTCGCCCCGCTGTTCGAACCTAAATTTACAATATCCTGAGCACGTTTGAAGTAAACAGTCCCGCCGCTTGGTTCAAATGTATCCATATCCATCCCGATTATGATCAACGCATAATAATCAAGAAAACTTGTTAGTGGATCAAATGAAGTTTGATTGGCATAAAGCGCCTGCCCTTTTTGATATTTGAACTGCCACTGACCATCGTTGACAGTTAAAATAGGCGAGTTATTTGTTGATCTGTAAATTGGTCTTTGACTTATAATAACTATCTGTGCAGAATAATCAACATCACTACCGGCACTTGTGAAGAAAATGCTCATTGAGCAGTCTATTTTCTGAGCATAGTCTTCATTCGTATATCTTGTCGTGTTCATATAGTTTTCAATAATACCTGCAAAGTCAACTAAAAGTTCGCGGTTATTTACAGGTAAATTCTGGAAGTTAACTTCCACCTTGCAATTGAGTTCCTGAGCGAAAGTTGTAAAGGATAAAAACAATAAAAATAATACTGTATATTTCATTACTTACTCTTAGAAATTTGTAGTTTTAATCCATTGGATAATTACTCTTGAAGAACTTAAATAATATTTTTTACTATCCAACGGGTTAAACTCGTTAGATTAAAAACCTGAATTACAAATTAGATAAATTGTTACTTATCTAACGGGTTTAACCCGTTAGATATTTCCACTTAAATGACTAGAACAATATTTTGACTATCTAACGGGTTAAATATAGGAATTTAGTTATACTGACTCAACAAATTAAAAAGCACACTCTATGAGAAAAGTTTTTACCCTATACCTGCTTCTTATTCTGAATTCACTGATTTACCCGCAGTACAGTCCCGGGGCGCGACAAATATCAATGGCTAACTCCGATGCAGCACTCGCCAATGATGTATTTTCTTTATTCAACAATCCGGCAGGACTTGCACAATTGAACTGGAGAGAAGTTGGTATTTATTACTCCCCCGCTCCATTCGGCTTAACAGAATTATCAAACGGTTATGTTGCTTACAATGAGCCATTTAATTTTGGTTCAATTAGTATTGGTGGAATGACATACGGTTTTGATCTTTACCGGGAATCAAAAGTTGTGCTTGGTTACTCTTACAATTATGAAAATATTTTATTCGCCGGAGCCACAATTAATTATCATACTTATTCAATTCAGAATTATGGAAGCACAAGTGCAGTGTATTTTAATGTCGGCGGTCTTGTTTATATACTTGATGAACTACGCTGGGGATTTGTTGTAAATAATCTGAACAGAGCATCGATTGCTGATATTGATGATCAGATTCCAATGGTTCTTTTAACCGGTTTTAGTTATGATATCCTCCAAAATTTTTCTTTGAATTTAGCACTGGAAAAAGATATCAGTTATAATCCTTCAGTGCAATTTGGAATTGAGTATGACATAATTGAATATCTTTCTTTACGAGCCGGCACTTCGAATGACCCATCAAGATTTACAGCAGGACTTGGAATTAACTATTCAATCTTCAGTCTTGACTATGCATTTTTTACTCATCAGGATCTTGGTTTAACACATCAGGCAGGAATAATATTAAGTTTCGGCAAAGAAGGAAGCCGGTCAGCAGCCGTTAGACGATATTTAAATTCAAGCGAATAAAATTCCCTGAGTACTTTGAAACGAATATTTTTCATATTGATTCCTGCTATTTTTCTATCAAGCATTGTCGTTGAAGAAATATTTTCTCAAACAGATTCGACTTACCTGAGAACTGAGGAAATTCTTGAAGATATTCTGCAGGAACCTGTCGGTGATATTGATGAATCAGATTTATACGACCAGCTTGAGCAATTACTGCTCAACCCGATAAATATTAACACCGCAACAATAGAAGAACTAGTACAGATTCCCTCTATTGATATTTCAACAGCGAGATTAATTATCGACCATCGAAAAAAGTATGGTTATTTCTTTTCATTAAACGAACTTAATTCAATTGAAAATCTCGATAAGGAGCTGGTAAAAAAAATCACTCCATTCCTTCGTATTGATAAAAAGCCTTCTGAGGTAGTTGAACCGCCCGGTAAAATGGAGACTATCGCCTCACAAACAAATGTTCTTTTAAGAAGCAGGTTCATTAATGCACTCCAAACAAATGAGGGCTTTTTAAAAAACAGGTTTGAAGGAACTAAGCCAAAAATTTATAATCGTCTGCTTGTTAAGTACAGCAATCAACTGCAGGCTGGATATCTTACTGATAAAGATGCAGGTGAAAGTTCGATAAATGAATTCTCAACATTTCACATTGCTGTTAATGATATTGGTGTTATACACAGGGCAGTTATAATGGATTACTTTCTGGAGTTTGGGCAAGGATTAACTTTCTGGAGTCCTTATGCATACGGCAAAGGTGCAGATGCAGTAGTTCCAGTGAGAAGAAATGACAGAATAATAAGACCATACACAAGCTCAACTGAAAATAATTTTTTCAGAGGAGCAGCCGCAGCTTTTAATCTGGGTGATTTTATTTTATCCGGTTTTTATTCTTATAACTATTTTGATGCAAATATTGACAGCGTAACCGGTATGATAACCTCTGCACCAATAGATGGACTTCACAGAACTCCGAATGAAATAAACAAACGAAAAACGGCCAGCGAAAAGATGATCGGAGGAAGAATTGATTATAGATTTGAGAATATTCTACACCTCGGAGCTATCTACTATCAATCCAGTTTCAGTAATGAATTTCAACCAACCAATGTGTATGATATTTCGGGCGATAAGTTCAACTATACTGCAGCCTCGTATTCGCTCATGTTTAACCGACTCAACTTTTCAGGTGAGTTTTCATACAACGGCATTTCTGTTGCCTCGATAAATATGTTTCAATTTTTAATAAGCAGTGACTTTACCTTCATCACCTCGGTTAGAAGCTATCCTAGAAATTTTAATAGTCTGCACGGATATGCTTTCGGAGAAAGGAACGGTGCTACAAATAATGAATTTGGAATTTACACAGGCTTCAGATGGAGGACTCCAATTGGTCTGCTAAATTTTTACTACGATCAGTTCAAATTTCCTTATGCAACTTTTTTTAACCCCAACTCAACTCAGGGTGATGAATACTTAGTTGATTTCCTTACAAAGCCAATTCGAAAATTTGAATTAAGAGCGCGATACAAATATGAGAACAAGGATATTACTGAACTGGTTGATAATTCAAAGATTATCGTTAAAAGATTAAGACAGGTATTTCGGGGAGAAATTATTTATTCAATTTCTAACCAAATCAGACTAAGAGGAAGATTTGAATACAACACCTTCAGAGTTGCTCAAACAGGTGAGGATGAAAATGGCTATTTGATTTTTCAGGATGTAAGATATTCACCAACAAGTAATTTCAATCTTTACGGAAGAATTATATTCTTCAAAACCGATTCATTTGGCTCAGCGATATATGAATATGAAAATAACCTGACAGGCGTTTTAACAAATATTCCTCTTTTCAATGAAGGAATAAGATGGTATTTGCTTTTAAGATATAGACCTTACAAGCTGGTAACTATCTCTGCTAAGTATTCGGAAACCTACAAACCTATTGAAAAATCTCTCGGTTCAGGGGATAGCAGTATACCCGGTAACCTGGATAATATTGTATCAGTACAACTAGATTTAAACTTTTAATAACTCAGATAGCCTTTATTGTAATAAAATTTTTCATATATTTTTATCCGGTATTCTAATTCGTTGCAATTCAATATATTTAGAGAGTTAAATCAAAAATGTTTTCAGTGTAGCTTGTTCCTAAACTTATTAGTTTAGGTTTGAGACGCGTTAAAATAATTTACACCGATTACTGAATTAATTTATCTTAAACAAGATTTTGGAAGAACATACTTCATGCAAAGCTCAAAAATAGATTTCATTTCAAAGTATAATAATCTTATTAATGTCGCACTGGCTGCCTCAGGTGAATTCCCTGGAAATTTATGTGATTATCTTGTCAGTGAGTTCGATATTGAAGCAGTTGTGCTTGTAAAAATAAAAGAGAATGGATTTGAGTTTTTAGGTAAATCATCTTCTGCGAAGAAATCTTATGATATTAATTCTAAATTATTGTGTACACATTGCAACTCTTTAAATTATAATTCAACTGAAACGAAATTTGAGAGTAATCCACAATGCGAATTTAAAGCCAGTGATGTTGTTTTAAATGAAGCGTGTTTGCATATAAGTATTACTGATAGTGAGCGCGTATTACTCAAGATTGCCAAAAAATCAGAATTCACACCAAACGATAAGGACAACTTAATAGTAATTGGCAATACGATAAGAAACTTACTGCGGCTCTGGATGGGGAAAAAAGGAAGCCTGAGTAATTCGGTTAGTGAAATTATTGCATCAATCAGCTCTGAGTTAAGAGCACCAACTAATAGTATTTTAGGATTTGCTTCGCTGATTACTGAAGAAAAAGTATCACAAGCCCAATTGGAATATCTTGCTACTTTAAAGGAAAACTCTCATGAATTACTCTCACTTTTAAATGATGTTATAGACCTGGCAAAACTTGAAACCGATAGAAGTAGTTCTGAGCTAACACAAATAAATTTATCCCAATTTTTTAATGAAATAATAAAAGTTTTTGAAGATCAGATTGACAGAAACAAAATAGAAATAATCACAAACGTAGATAAGAACCTTCCCGTATCAGCAAGAGTTAATCCAAATAAACTAAGATATATAGTTGTGAATTTATTTACGAATTCGCTAAGATTAACCGAAAGAGGAAAAATTACATTAAGCGTGTTTTCTTCTGAAAAAAATCAACTTAAAATAAGAATTTCTGACACAGGCACAGGCATACCTGCTGACAAACTAAAGGATATCTTTACACCATATTCCCTCATGGATCAATATGTTAATACTACCGGCAGCACAACGGGTCTTGGCTTAACTCTCGTAAAAAGATATATTGATTTTCTAAATGGTGAACTGGAAATTTCCAGTACTGTTGGGAAAGGTACTACATTTAATCTCAACATCCCGGTCGAAGAAATAACTGCAATTGAAGAACAAATAAGTACACTGCCAAAACCTGATTTTACAAATAAAGTTCTGGTTGTTGAAGATGATTATGCAACATCTAAACTACTTGGTAATTATTTGAATAAATGGGGCTACGAACCAACAATTGTAAATTCAGCCGAACAAACTTTAAAGATACTCGAGAAAGAACAATTTCTTGCGATATTAATGGATATAGTGTTGCCGGATGCAAATGGTCTGGAACTCTTGCAGCGAATTCGGGAAATTAAAAATTCAAAAAAAACACCTGTGGTTATCTGTTCAGTTGAAGCCGAACAGCAGAAAGCTTTCCTGATGGGTGCAGTTGAGTATTTTGTTAAACCAATAAACTATAAATTTTTAGTAGAAGTTTTAACTCATTATCGACTTCGAAAAGATTCTCACATTCTGATTGTTGACGATGATATTCCAACTTTAAATTTAATTAAAGAAGCCGTTGAGCAGGCTGGATTCAAAGCAGTTGCTCAATCAGATTCTACAAGAGTGATGGATCTCATTCAAAATCTTTCTCTCGATCTTGCCATCGTTGATCTTGATATGCCTGAAATAAGCGGCGTTGAACTTATTGAAATGATTAAATCCAATGAGCAATTCAAAAACCTGCCGATTATTATTTATACGGGCAAAGAAGGTTTGGATGATGATATTAAAAGAATAGACGGATTGTTCGAAAACTTATTGCATAAGAGCAGCACAAACATTGAAAATCTGCAGGACACTATTACTGCAATGATTAACCGTTATGAAGAAGCGGCAACACCTGAAGAAGTTAAAGAGAAAAAAGACACTGTTAGAATTTTACTGGTGGAAGACTACAAACATTCCCAGATAATTGTTACCCGTCTGCTTAAGAAAAATGATTTTGATTCAATAGTTGTTGTTGAAAACGGACAGGAAGCTCTTGATGCCGTGAAGCAGCAGCATTACGATTTAATCCTGATGGATATGCAAATGCCAGTGATGAATGGTTTTGAAGCAACGAGAAAAATCAGGGAACTTGCTGAATATAAAGATACACCAATTGTCGCATTGACAGCATTTGCAATGAAAGGTGACAGAGAAAAATGTCTTGATGCCGGTGCTACCGACTATATTCCAAAGCCTATTGACAGTCACGAGTTTATACAAAAAGTTAAATACTACACCGAGAATAAGCTGGTTGCTAAATCGTAATACTGATCTCATTACCTACTTAGCTTTTTACCTATTTACTTTTTTATCTTTAGTCTCAATTTTTTCTATTATTTGAATAGTAATGAATAGTATAACACCACGTGTACGTTTTGCTCCAAGTCCAACTGGATATCTTCACATTGGTGGGTTAAGAACTGCTTTGTACAACTATCTTTTTGCAAAAAATAAGAATGGCAAACTGATACTGAGAATTGAAGATACTGACAGAAAAAGATTTGTTGAAGGAGCGGTTGAAAATCTTATTGACACATTAAACTGGGCGGGAATAAGTTTCGATGAGGGACCAGATATGGGTGGAGAATCCGGGCCATATTTGCAATCAGAAAGGCTACAGATTTACAAAGAACTAGTTGAAAAATTAGTAGCTGAACAAAAAGCTTATTATTGTTTCTGCACACCCGAGCGGCTTGACCAGCTTAGAGAAGAACAGCAAAAGTTAAAACTACCCCAGGCAAAATATGATAAGCATTGTCTTTCATTATCTAAAAGTGAAATTGATGAAAAATTGAATTCAAATATTCCTTTTGTGATAAGACTAAATGTTCATCCCGAACAAAAAGTTTTTTTTAATGATGTGATTAGAGAGACAGTTGAGTTCGATACAAATAACATTGACGACCAGGTTTTATTAAAAAGTGATGGTTATCCGACTTATCATCTTGCCAATGTTGTTGATGATCACCTGATGGGAATCACTCACGTTATCAGAGGTGAAGAATGGCTTTCCTCTACTCCAAAGCACATAATTCTTTATGATTATTTCGGCTGGGAGAAACCAGTCTTTGCTCATCTTCCTCTTCTGCTGAATCCTGATAAATCAAAATTAAGCAAAAGACAGGGCGATGTTGCTGTTGAAGATTACAGAGAAAAAGGGTATCTGAAAGAAGCACTCATCAACTTTGTTGCTTTGTTAGGCTGGAACTTTGGTGATGATAAAGAATTTTACGAGATGGATGAACTGATAGAAAAATTTTCACTTGAAAGAGTTCACAAAGCAGGAGCAGTTTTCAATCTTGAAAAATTAAACTGGCTCAACTTCGAACATCTCAGAAGGAAACCTGATTCAGAAGTTCTTAAAATGTTAAGAGCAGAAATTGCTAAATCGGAATTCAGCAGTAATATTTATAACGATGAATATCTTTTAAAAGTGATCGCTGCAATGAAGGAAAGAGTTTCTTTCGTTAAAGAATATTTAACAAAAAGCCCATACTTCTTTCAAGCTCCTGAAATTTATGAGGAGCAAAATCTTAAGAAGCGCTGGAAGGAAGATTCAGCAGAATTGCTGAACAAATTAAAAGAACGATTTGAGAAATTAGAAAATCCATCAAAAGAAGATTTTGAAAGAGCACTGGATGAAATTGCAAACGGGCTTGATGTTAATAAAGGAAAGCTGGTTCACCCTTTGAGGATCGCAGTCTCCGGAGTTGGTGAGGGACCGGGAGTTTATGATATTGTATCCGTTCTTGGAAAAGAAGAAACCATTTCCAGAATAAATGCTGCATTAAAAAAATTGAGTTAATAAAATATATTAAATCCTATGAGTCAAGAAGAAATAAAAAACGAAAGCAAGAAACAAACAAACTTCATTCGCGATATTATCGATGAAGATTTGAAAACTGGTAAGCATACAAAAATTCATACAAGATTTCCCCCTGAACCAAACGGTTATCTTCACATCGGCCACGCTAAATCTATCTGCCTGAATTTTGGTTTAGCAATAGATTACAATGGCTTATGCAACCTTCGCTTCGATGATACAAATCCAACTAAAGAAGAACAGGAATACGTTGATTCAATCAAAGAAGATATTAAATGGCTTGGTTTCGATTGGCAGGACAGAGAGTATTATGCATCGGATTATTTTGATCAGTTGTATGAATATGCAATCAAGCTAATTAAAAAAGGAAAAGCTTATGTGGATTCATTAACCGCTGATCAGATAAGAGAAACGAGAGGAACGCCAACCGAAGCTGGTAAAGAAAGTCCGTACAGAAACAGAAGTGTTGAGGAAAATCTTCAACTGTTTGAAGAAATGAAAAATGGTGACTTCAAGGAAGGTGAATATGTTTTGCGAGCTAAAATTGATATGGCATCTCCAAATCTGAATATGCGTGATCCGGTGATGTACAGGATTCTTCACAAATCACATCATAGAACAGGAAACAAATGGTGCATTTACCCAATGTATGATTGGGCTCATGGTCAATCAGATTCAATTGAAAGAATAACTCATTCACTTTGCACACTTGAGTTTGAAAACCATCGTCCACTATATGATTGGTTCGTTCAGGAGCTTGAGATTTATCCACCTCGACAGATTGAGTTTGCCAGGCTTAATCTCAGCTACACAATTATGAGCAAAAGAAAACTTCTTTCACTCGTTGAAGGAAAATTAGTTGACGGCTGGGATGATCCAAGAATGCCAACTATTTCCGGATTGAGAAGACGCGGTTATACACCTGAATCGATAAGAAATTTTTCTGAACGAGTTGGGATGGCAAAACGTGAAAATACTATTGATGTGTCTTTGCTCGAATTCAGTGTTCGAGAAGATTTGAATTTGAAAGCCAAGCGAGTGATGGCTGTTTTGAATCCGTTAAAGGTTGTAATCACAAATTATCCCGATGATCAAACTGAAGAGCTTGAAGCAGTAAATAATCCTGAAGATTCTTCAATGGGAACCAGGTCGCTTCCGTTTTCAAAAGAAATTTTTATTGATAAAGACGATTTCAGAGAAGTTCCGCCGCCAAAATTTCATCGTTTATCTCCCGGCAAGGAAGTACGGCTTCGATATGCATATATAATAAGCTGTGATGAAGTTATTAAGGATAAAAATTCTGGTGAGGTAATAGAGTTAAGATGCACCTACTTCCCTGATACGAAAATCCGGTTCAGGCACTAGTTCAAAAAAAGCAAAAGGAACAATTCACTGGGTTTCTGCACAACACGCTTTTGAAGCTGAAGTCAGGCTTTATGATCGGTTATTTTCTGTTGAAGATCCCGAAGGCGAAGAAGGAAAAGATTTCACTGAATTTCTAAATCCGAGTTCACTTGAAATATTAAACAACTGTAAACTTGAGCCTTCGTTGAAAAATGCTTTATCCGGTGAAAAATTTCAGTTTGAAAGGATAGGTTATTTTTGTGTTGATACAAAATACAGTAAGGAAAATTCACCGGTATTCAACCGTATAGTTACACTTAGAGATTCCTGGGCTAAAATTGAACAGGCAGGTAAGTAAAAAATGTATGGGATCTACTTCTATTTATGAAGTCATTCCCGAATGAATTTAGAAATTCATTCTAGAAAGTATATTTAACAGCGGCCTACGAACTTATAAAGATTCAACATTTTCAAGAGATTATTTATTTCCTCTCTATCAAACGGATTAGGTATTTTACTGATGTCTCTGTACTCTTTTATAATTCCTGTCAGTTTTCCTAATCCATCAACCATTCTCTGGATTACGTTTCCATTGTCTTCTATATCGTAGTAGCCTTCTTTGCCGATAAAAGTTTTCATTGATCCCCCTCTGTTAAAATTTATAATTGCATAAAATCATCATAATCATCCAGCTCCAGTTCATTCATACTAATATCTCCGTAGCCGTTGTTATCTATGATTTCGTAAATTTTTTCATTGTCTATACATTCAGGATCCATACAAGGTTCATCCTCTGAAAGTAAAGGCAACTCTTCATCACTGAAGAAAGAATCAAAAATTTGTTTTTGCTGTAAATGTTTATTCACTTCTAGTACCTCCTTATTGAAAAAAAATTATTTGATTATTAAAGTCCAACTTTAATGCCAGATGTGTCGTGCCGACATTTTTGTACTCGTGTCAGGAAAAAGTAATTATTCATTGATTTTTTCAGCAATATTTATTTAACGGGAGTGTACAGGAAATAGAATCAGGAAAAAAAGGAGGCATTTTTCCAGAATAAATTACGGACTGAAAGTTTTGACGCTATCTGATGACGACAACAATTGTAATTGGATTGCCATATCGGACTAAGTTTTTTAACTTTGCCACGTTCTTTTTTAATCGTTAAAATGACTTGTTTGCCGAAGTGGCGGAATTGGTAGACTCTGCAGAACTAAACCGTATTGATGTGGCAGTAGCCGTTCGAGGCAGGCGCGCTGGACTAACAAGAATGCTCTTATGAATATATTTAGTTGTACACTGATGCGGTTATTGCATAGCAATACCTTAAAGTAGTGAGATTAGTGAAGAATCGTTGATATGTTTATGTGTAGGAATAAAAAGATTCTTATGCCGATCAATTGTTGACGCGGCGTTGACTAAAAAGACATAATGAGTGGTCGAGATAATAAAGCAATGTTCGTTAAAACCAAACAGATATCGCACCTTTGAACTTATTTATAAAGAGGTTCAGCTGACAAGAAAAGATGCACGGATTAGAGAAAAATATTTCAAGTCGGGTGTAGGGAAAGAGTTCTTAAAAAAAATTAATTAATGCCGAAGTGGCGGAATTGGTAGACGCGCTGGACTCAAAATCCAGTATGGCTTAAACCATGTGCCGGTTCGAGTCCGGCCTTCGGTACTATAAGAATGTTCTTATAATATTTTGGTTTACACTGGTGCCGGTTCTTCCATAGTTCCGAAGGAATACCTTTGGCGGAATCCCTTTGGGAGAGTCAGACCTTCATTACTTGATTGCCCTCTTGAGGAGGGTTTTATTTTAAATATGGAGATTTCTCAATTTTAAGTTATAAGAAAATATTTGGAATCTTGATAACCAGTACTTTACTGGGATTAGTTGTAAACTATTTTAATCCTGAGGGAATTCCACTAATCAGAGAAAAGGTTGAACTTAAGTGGGCACCAGATTCTTTGTTTCTTGAGCTGGATAAAAGTAATCCTGTAAGTATCGACGATTCGTTATCTTTAGAAATTTCCGAAGTTAATAAAGAGAAGGATTTAGAAAACACAAAACCAAAAGAAGTTGTTGAGAAGCAAACCGAACCTATCACTTCAGAACCAAAAAAAATAGTTGACGAAGTTAAAGAAACCATTGCATTCACAGAACCAAAGGCCATAACGCTTGATCAAGCTTATACACTTTTTAATAGAGATGTAAAATTTGTTGATGCGAGAGATGAGGCAGATTATCTGGCTGGGCACATAACCAACTCTATAAATATTCCCTTCGATGATTTTGATAATCATAAACAGAAACTCGAACTTTTATCCAAAGAAAAACCAATGGTAATTTATTGCGGCGGTACAGATTGCGATTTAAGCCATCTGCTCGGGAATTTACTTTTTGAACAAGGTTATAAACAAGTGTACGTGTTCTTTGGTGGATGGTTCGATTGGTTGAGTGCTAATTATCCTGTTGAATATCCAACCGAATAAATATGTTGAATAAATTATTAAATAATAAATTTCTTTTGCTGACTATCCGGGTATTTTTCGGATTTGTTTTCATCTTTGCAGCCATTACAAAAGTCACCGACCCGGAAGGATTCTCACTTTCAATTTATAACTATAAACTGATGCCGGATGTTCTGATAAATGTTCTTGCAATAGCTTTTCCGTGGATTGAATTGGTTGCCGGAATACTTTTAGTCTTTGGGATTTCTGTAAAAGAAAACTCTGCAATTCTCACTGGATTACTTGTAGTTTTTATTATTGCAATTGCTATCAGTATGGCAAGAGGTTTAAATATTGATTGTGGCTGTTTTGGTACTGTTGATGGTTCGAAAGTTGGGATTATGAAAATTCTTGAAAATGTTGGTCTGCTTATTCTCGGTTTGATCTTGATAAAGTATGATTCAAGATTTCTTTCCCTTGCCAGGCACGAATAAAATTTAATTTCTTTTTTTTATACTTTCCATCGTATCTCTTAAAACCCCCAAAGATCTCTGACTAAGAATATCAATCTTTATTAATCCCAGGTCTTCAATTGAATACATATCCGGTTGAGTAACTATCAAACCTAATCCTTTGTTCTTTGCGTACTCAAGTGCAACGTAATCAGTAATTTTTGTTGGAGTTATTACAATTCCGCCGGGGTGAATTGAAAGATGTCTGGGAAATCTTGCAATTTGTGAAGCAATATTAACTATGGTTTTCCAGGGTTCCTGTTTGAAGTTCAATCCCTTCGACTCAGGAAAAAGTTCAGAAAGATGAGGAAGGTTTGCAGCATCAGTCCATGGAATTTTTTTACTGAATTTTGATATCTCTTCATTTGTAAAACCAAACGCTTTTGCAACTTCTCTAAATGCTGACCTTGCTCTGAAAGTCACAGTTGTAGAAATCATTGCAACTCTCTCATATCCATATTTTTCAAAAATATATTTTATAATTTCATCTCGTTCTTTCCAGGAAAAATCAATATCAAAGTCTGGCGGAGATGTTCTTGCCTTATTCAAAAATCTTTCGAAATATAGATTATGTTGAAGAGGATCAATCTGTGTTATCTCAAGACAAAAAGCAACCAAACTATTAGCCGCAGAACCTCTTCCAATAGTCATCATTCCCCTTCTCTTTGCTTCGTTCACAATATCCCAAACAATTAAAAAATAATTTGAGAAACCCATTTCACTTATCACAGAGAGTTCCATCTCAAGTCTTTTTTTAGCTTCATTCGTTAGAGGATTAAATCTTTTCGCTAATCCTTTGTATGCTTCATTCCATAATAATGTATCAGCAGGGGTGTTTGTGGGATTAGAAAAAACGGGGAACTTGTATTCACCAAATTTTAAATCAACTTTACATTCTTTTGCAATCAATTCTGAATTAGCTAAGGCTTCTGAAAGCTTTTTCCACTCATGCTCGATTGATTCCGGTTTCTTGAAGTAAAATTCCTCATCTGCTAAATCTTCAGGTAGTAAATTATCTATAGTAGTTTTTAGTCTGATAGCCGTTAATGTTTTGTGCAGCAGATAATCTTTTTCATCAAGAAAATAAATGGGGTTTGTTACAACGAATTTGAACCCTTTCTCCAGTGCAAACTGATATCTGTTTCTGTTATTTCTCTTTTCTTTCTTCGATGCAATTAATTCTATAAATAAATTATCTTTTGGCAAATGGTTTTTGAGTAATTCAATTGATGGAGTGAGAATAAAAAGATTATCTAATTTGTTACTGAGAAGATTATTCAATGAGAAATCATCATTTAGTTTTCTTGAAGTGATGATCCTGCACAACTCAGAATATCCTTTATTGTTTCTTGCCAGAAGTATGACATACTCGCTGGAATTTTCAGGTGAATCTATCTGACAGCCAATAATCGGTTTAATGTTTTTATCAATCGCAATTTTTGAAAATTGAATTACACCATGCATCGAATTGTTATCAGTTAACGCAATAGAAGAAAGTCCGTAGTCAACAGCTCGTTGAACAAGCTTCTCAACAGAGATTGTCCCGTTCAATAAAGTATTATTCGAGTGAACGTGAAGTGGTATCATTAAATTTTAAGAAAGTAACTTTTTACGAAGTAATGTATTGATAAAAATTTAGAAGGAAAAGTCGATTGGAGTTTGAAGGCTTATTTGAAAGCCTTGTCTGAAATATCTTTCCGATAGTAAATGTTTTTAAACTTTATTCCTGCAAGAGCTTTATAAGCGAGATCCTTTGCAAGCATTAAATTAAAATCAGGTAATACTGATGTTACGCCAAGAACTCTTCCGCCGTTAGTAATAATTTTTCCATTTACTTCCTTTGTTCCGGCATGATATACAAGGATACCAACCATTTGTTCATCAAGTCCTGTAATTTCAAAACCTTTTTCGAATGAATCAGGATATCCACCAGACGCGGCGACTACACAAACTGAAGAACCACCATTATACTCAACAGCGGCCTTATCAATTTTTCCCAGAGAAGCTGAATGGAGAAGCTGCAGAAAGTCACCTTTTACAATTGGCAGAACAGCTTGAGTTTCCGGATCGCCAAATCTGCAATTGAACTCAATAACTTTTATACCTTCTTCGGTAATGATCAAACCGGCATATAGACAACCAATAAAAGTTGAATTTCTTTTATTTAAAGTGTTAATGACAGGATAAAAAATTCTGTTCTTTATTTCTTCAAACATTTTAGGAGTAACAATTGGAGCTGGAGCGTAGGCACCCATTCCCCCGGTATTTTTTCCTGTATCATTATCTCCAATTCTCTTGTGATCCTGAGATGCAGGTAAACAAATAAATTCGTTGCCATCGCAAATAGCAAATACGGAAACTTCTTCACCAACTAAAAATTCTTCAACGAGTACTTTTTCACCGGACTCACCAAAAACTTTATCATGAAATATTAAATTGAGTGCATCTTCTGCTTCTTTCGGTTCATAACAAACAAAAACTCCTTTACCCGCAGCTAATCCATCAGCCTTAATTACACAGGGATATTTTTTATTTCTGATATAATCTCTTGCAGGTGCAAGCATATTTGAAGTGAAAGAAAGATATTTTGCAGTAGGTACACCTGCTTCTTTCATAACTTGCTTTGCAAAATATTTTGAAGATTCAATTTGAGCAGCTTCTTTATTCGGTCCGAAAACATTTATTTGATTTTCTCTGAGCACGTTAGCAAGCCCTTCCACTAAAGGCTGCTCTGGTCCGATTACAACCAGGTCTATTTTTTTTTCTTTACAGAACTCAACAACTTTTGTATGATCTGAAGAATTTATGTCTATATTTTCACCAAGAAAACGTGTGCCGGGATTACCGGGAATAATGTAAAAGTTTTTTAGTTCAGAACTTTCTTTAATCTTGAGTGCAAGTGCATGCTCTCTTCCACCAGAGCCAATAATAACTACATTCACATTAGACCTTCAAAACTTTGTTCATTTGCTTTGCTAATTGCTCGGTCAACAAATCCCTTCTATAACCTTCAACAAAATTTTCATCAGGAATGGGAAGCTTGCCAGCTTTAAATAAATTGTAAGCTTCCATAATAGTATTTTTAATCTGCTCGACATTATCAGGCTCTGTAATGAATGAAGCTTTGTATTCAGCGGCAGCCATTTTTGCAGCACCCTCAGGAACACAGGCAATAATCGGTTTTCTTGAACCAATATATTCATATACTTTTCCCGGAAGAATTGTATCAATATTTCTTCTCTTACCAACCATAAACCACAATACATCAGCAGATTTTAATTTTGCAATTGATTCAATATGACTTACATAACCATGATCCTTAACAAAAGACTGCAGGTTTAATTTGTGAATTAATTTTTGATTTTCTTTATTTAGAAATCCAACGAAATGTAATTCAATATTAGAGGCTATATCAGTTCTTTCAATTGTCAGCTGCTTAAATGCTTTAAGAAAATATTCTGGGGTATTATAAACAAGAAATATTCCCGAGTACATTAGAACCATTTTGTTTTGGGGTTTCGGTTGTGCAGTTATCGTGTCAAAATCCTCTTGATCATAGCCATGTGGAATGATCTACAACTTCGTTAAAAGTTAGAAATGGATAATAGTGTTAGCAGTTTTTCTTTTAATTTTCTATTGGTAACGATAATCAGGTCTGCTGCTTTTAAGGCTTTGTACTCTTTTCTTTTGTGGAGTAACTTCTATGAAAAGGAGTAGGATAAAAAGCGAAATAACTATCGTACCATAAATCTCTGTAATCAAGAATCAATGGAATGTTCTGTATTTTCTTTAGCGAACTAAAAGCATCAAACTGACTGAAAGGGGGACCTGTAATAAACACGCAATCAAAATGTTCAGATGAAAGAATTTCAATAGCTTTTTTAAAAGCCTTTTTAGCCCAGGATATTTTATTATCCGGAATGAAAAAAGTCTGACTTAATCTATTAAATGTCTTTCGAACAAATTCACTGGGAAGTTTTACAGTACCTTTTTTTGATAGCAACGAGTTTGGATCAGAACCAGCAACTCTGATAACCCGAACTCCTGTTTCATCTAATTCTTTTTGAAGCGAATCATCGTGAGCAAAGTATGCAACATTACCAGTTGTTATAACCGTTGGTTCCCAATTGTTGTTCTTTAAATACTTAACAAATTTCAGAGTACGTTGGACTCCACTCAAACCCATAGGAGGAAAGTAATATGCAATAACTAAAACTTTGTGCATTGTAATTTTTTTGCCCTCTTGGAAAGACTACGATTTAACCTGGTAGTTCGGTGCTTCCTGCGTTATTATAACATCGTGTGGATGACTTTCTTTTAAGCCTGCAGAGGTTATCTTAACAAATCTTGCATTCTTTCTTAGTCCTTCGATATTCTTGACTCCACAATAACCCATCGCCGCTCTTAATCCTCCAACGAGCTGATAAATTGTATTTTCAAGCGGACCTTTATATGGAACTCTTCCCTCTACACCCTCAGGCACTAGTTTAGCAATATCATCCTCAACATCCTGAAAATATCTATCTTTGCTACCCTCTTTCATTGCACCCAGACTACCCATACCTCTATAAGATTTAAAGCTTCTGCCTTCATAAAGAATTGATTCGCCCGGACTTTCATCAACTCCCGCAAAAAGACTTCCTATCATTACGCTATGTGCTCCCGCTGCAAGAACTTTGGCAACATCACCTGTTTGTTTTATTCCGCCGTCAGCTATAATTGGTATGCCTGATTTCATAGCGGCTCGATAGGAATTCATGACTGCAGATATCTGAGGAATACCTACACCTGCAATTACTCTAGTGGTACAAATAGAGCCAGGACCAATACCAACTTTAATAGCATCCACCTTACAATTTATTAAATCAAGTGTTGCTTCATAAGTTCCTACGTTTCCAGCAATTAGCTGAATATACCTAAATTTTTTTCTTGCTTCTTTTATCACTTTGAGTACTCCAGCAGAATGACCGTGAGCCGTATCAATGACTATCGCGTCGGCACCAGCTAAAGTTAGTGCTTGGATTCTTTCAAATGTATCTTTGGTCACGCCAACCGCTGCTCCCACTCTTAATCTTCCGTGTTCATCTTTACAGGCATAAGGATGCCTTTTCTTTTTCATTATGTCTTTGAACGTAATTAATCCTCTTAGAATTCCTTTTTTATCTACTACTGGCAGCTTCTCAATTTTATGTCGCTGAAGAATTTTCTCCGCTTTCTCTAACGTCGTACCCATAGGTGCAGTGACTAAATTTTCTTTAGTCATTAATTGGGAGACTTTTAACTTTTCATTTGGTTCAAATCGTAGATCTCTGTTTGTTAAAATACCAACGAGTCTTTTTGAATTATCAACTATGGGTATACCAGAAACGCTGTACTTTTTCATCAACTGCAATGCATCTTTTATTGTTTTATCGGGAGAAAGTGTTACGGGATCTTTTATCATTCCGCTTTCTGATCTTTTAACCTTATCAACTTCTTCGCATTGCCTTTCGATACTCATATTTTTGTGAAGGATCCCGATTCCTCCTTCACGTGCCAAAGCTATTGCAAGGTTAGCTTCAGTAACTGTATCCATTGCTGCTGAGATAATTGGTATGTTCAATTTTATTTGCGGAGTGAGATATGTTGTGACATCAACTTCGCGAGGTAAGACGGATGATTTAGCAGGCACCAATAATACATCATCAAATGTAAGGGCTTCTTCTATTCTAAATTTATCATTCATATTGCATCCTCTTTTTAGTCAAACGCTGGAATACCTGTTATATCTTCACCCAAAATAAGTGTGTGCATCTCGTGAGTGCCTTCATAAGTCTTAACTGATTCAAGATTAGCTGCGTGCCTCATTATCGGATATTCGTCAAGAATTCCATTTGCTCCATGAATCTCCCGGGAAATTCTGGCAATCTCAAGGGCTTTCTCACAATTATTTCTTTTCGCCATTGAAACATGAACGTGCTTAGATTCTCCTTTATCCATCATTCTACCAAGCTGCAGATTAAGCAATTGTGCTTTTGTAATTTCAGTTAACATGTAAACAAGCTTTTCCTGAGTCATTTGATAGCCGGCAATGGGTTTACTAAACTGCTTTCTGCTCTTTGCATAATTTAAAGATGAATCGTAACAAGCCATCATTGCTCCGACAACTCCCCAGGCAATACCGTATCTTGCTTGATTCAAGCACATCAAGGCGCTTTTTAATCCCTCTGTTTTAGGTAGAAGATTTTTTTCCGGAAGAAAAACATTATCAAAAATTAACTCTGAAGTAACAGAGGCCCTGAGGGAATGTTTACCTTTCATTTCCGGTGCAGTAAAACCTTTCATTCCTTTTTCAACAATGAAACCACGAACGACACCATCAAGTTTTGCCCAAACAACAGCAACATCAGCAATAGTTCCATTTGTAATCCACATCTTTGCACCATTAAGAAGATAACCGCCATCAACTTTTTCAGCTTTTGTTACCATTCCGGATGGATTAGATCCAAAATCAGGTTCAGTTAATCCGTAGCATCCAATATTCGTCCCATTTGCAAGCTGAGGAAGCCATTTATCTTTTTGCTCATCACTGCCAAAACGGAATATCGGATACATCACAAGTGAACTTTGAACTGAAACAAAACTCCTAATACCACTATCCCCTCTTTCCAATTCCTGGGTGATTAATCCATAGGAAACATAATTTAGTTCAGCACAGCCATATTTTTGCGGTAGAGTGTTTCCAAATAATCCAAGCTCTGCCATTTTAGGAACAAGATGCATTGGAAAAGTAGATTCTCTATTATGTTTTTCTATTATCGGGATTACCTCATCGGATACAAATTCACGAACAGTATCACGAATCATTATCTCTTCCGGAGTTAGTAAGAGACTCTAATATTATAATAATCTACACCTTTGTATTTATTCTTCATGTTAACCTATTATTAGAAATTTAATTTTAGTATCAAATCTATCAAAAGCACGGTTTGATAAACAATTAATTTAGACAGTAACTCAGTAAAGTTCTGTCAAAAATATTAACTTGATATTGACTCGCAATAATTAATCTTGCGATCCAGTATTATGAAAAATTTTATAATAAAATATACGTTCTTAGCAGCAGTATACTCTACTCTGCTACCTATTCTTTTTACTCGATAAATATATTTCATTATCATGAATTACATTATTAAGTCGATAATTCCGTCTTTGATTTGAACAAATGACATCAAATCCTCAAGATCATACTATCAATATCCTGAATTTCAATGTCATCATCCATCAAAATTTCTCATTCTCTTCATATATTTACTTTACACAAACCCGCTCCGAACAAATTTTGTTTAGTCTGTCAGGCACATTATTAAACTTTCATGCTCAGACCAAGCACTCATCTAAATAATTTAATTCTACTCATCAAATCATTTAAGAGCACCTCCCACTTTCTCCTGATTCTTATCAGATTCATAGTAATCTATTCGTTATTCTATTCATAGAAGAAGAATTCACTAATTTTATTAATAATCAAAGGAGAAAATTTATGCGGAAGTGGCTGCTTTCGTTCCAGTTGTTAATGAGTTTTAGTTTCATTTTTGCCCAAACAACGATTAACCCTGATATAAGTGCAATTGGCACGTTCAATACATATACAAATTTTATTAAAGATACACCTGAATATGGTAAGTTAAACTTCGATATGCCAGAATTTGAATTATTTGTAGATGGCTATCTAAATCCATATGCCCGTGCAACTTTCAATGTTGCTTTCCACAATGGCGAATTTCACGGTGAGGAAATTTATGCACAAGTAGTTCGAGGACTTCCTTTGGATGTTCAGATTAAAGTGGGAAAATATCTACTTGGATTTGGAAAAATCAATACTATCCATCCTCACGCGTGGTCATTTATTTATAGGCCATTATATCAGCAAATCTATTTTGGAGAAGAAGGCTTCAATGATATTGGTGCGAATTTAAGTTTCATTTTACCAACAGGTGATGTTTACACAACTTTAGATCTTGGTATTTTCAAAGGTGATGCTTTAACTCACGAACACCACCATGAAGATGAACATGAATCTGAAGAAGAGGAAGAACATTATGAAATGGAACGAGGGAATAGTCCAATATTTGTTGGAAGACTCGGTTCTTTCTTTTCACTTGGAGATTTCAGTAATATGGAAATTGGATTGAGTGGCTCTTATGGTGTTTATTCGAAAGACGATTTTTATACATCGGATGACTCAACAGCAATTCCGGAAAACAAATCTTTGAATTACACTTATGGTGGACTAGACTTCAAATATAAATACAGACCTGATTCATATACTTCATTTACAATTCAAGGCGAAGCTCTCTTGAACAGTAGAAATGTTCTCCGCAAAGATGATTTTGGTTTAGATGTTCAGGAGGATATAAATACTTTCGGGGCTTTTATTTATATGGATTATCAGTTTAATAAAATATTCAGCGTTGGAGCAAAATATGATTTTACGTATGGAATAATCGGAGATGAACCCAACTACAATACACTAGCTAATGATGATCAGAACAAAACTTCCGGAATTGAAGGATGGCTGGGATACTATCCATTTGAGGAAACACTTGCACTGCGACTTGGTGTTCAGCATCTGATGTTCAGCTATGCAGATGGAACGGAAAGAGATGGAGAGACAACAATAAATATGCAATTAATCTTTTCGTTGGGTCCTCACAAAGCCCATCCATTTTAATTATGAAAGGAATCTAAAATGTTTAATAAAATAATTATAATTTTTTGTTTGCTTGGTTCGGTTGTCTTTTCACAAATTAAAGTTGTTACAACAACTACAGTGATTTACGACCTTGTTAAAAATGTTGGCGGAGATAAAGTTGAAGTTGATTATTTATCGCGAGGTGATCAAGATGTTCACTTTCTTGAAGTTCTACCAAGCTATATGATGAAACTTCGTAAAGCAGATATTTTTTTTCAAATAGGATTACAGCTTGAAATGTGGGCACCTCAACTGGTGGATGGTTCAAGAAATACATCACTGAGAATAGTTTATCTCTCTGATGCAATAACTCCTAAAGAAGTTCCTACAACCAAGGTTGATGCAAGCCAGGGCGACGTTCATCCTTTCGGCAACCCTCACTACTGGCTTGATCCCTATAATGCCAAATCAATGGCAGAAGTTATCTATTTAGAATTAGCACTTTTATCCCCGGAGAATGGATCATACTTCAAAAAAAATCTTGATGATTACCTCGCTAAACTCGACAAAAAAATAGCTGAGTGGGAAAGTAAAATGTCTAAGCTTAAGCAAAAGGAGATAATCTTTTTCCACTCTTCCTGGATATATTTCACTGACAGATTCGGATTAAAAATAGCAGGTTATGTTGAACCAAAACCCGGGATTCCACCGACACCATCGCACAATGCGGAGATAATCAGGATAGTCCAGCAAAAAAAGATTAAGCTGATTGTGACGGATGTTTTTTATAGCGATAATGCACCTAACCAAATCGCAAATACGACTGGAGCAAAAGTGCTGAAGCTTCCAACTCAGGTTTATGGACTCGAAAATATAAATTCATATATTGAAATGATGGACTATATCATTAATCAAATAACAACAAATGGATAAAAATATTTCCATAATAAAATTAAAAGATGTTTCCATCGGCTATGGGAACAAGATCATTCACAGCAATATTAATGTTGAAATCGAGCAGAATGATTTCATTGGGTTAGTTGGACCAAATGGCTCAGGCAAAACAACCTTATTGAAAACTTTGCTTGGAAATATAAAACCAATATCCGGAGTGATTGAGAAAAAAGATATAATATTCGGTTATGTCCCTCAGCGTGATACTGTTCAGCCATTACTTCCATACACAGTACACGATGTTGTTATGATGGGTAGATATTCATTGATGGGTCTTCTCAAAAAGCCTTCAAAATCAGATAAAGAAAAAGTTGATGAGTGCATAGAGAAAGTTGGAATTACAGACCTTAAAAATCACAATTATAACAGTCTGAGCGGTGGACAAAGGCAGCGAACACTAATTGCCCGGGCACTTGCAGTTAGACCCGATGTTTTAATTCTTGATGAACCGACTAACGGAATGGACACACCTTCACATTATTCGTTGCTGAATCTGATTTCAGAGCTGCACTCAAAACGTAATCTGACATTATTATTGGTAAGTCATCTTCTTAGCGATGTAGCAAACCTCGTAAAGAAATTAATGTTATTTGAAAGCGGCAAGTTTCAATCAGGATCAATTGAGGAAATGCTGTCAGAAAAAAATCTCGCTCAAACATATTCAGCAAATATTGAAGTAAAAAGAGTAAATGGAGAATATCATATCACATCAAGGCATTCTGAGTAAGTAGATTGGAAACTATAAAAATACTTTTTGAATTATTTCCATATGCAATATTAGGAAGTATTGCTGCAGGTTTTATTTGCAGCTTTCTGGGTGTGTTTGTAGTATCACAGCGTGTTGTATTCCTTGGAGCTGCACTTACACAGGCAGCTATCGCAGGAGTAGCATTTTCTTTCCTTCACTTATTAAACTTAGAACAGCTTATTGCATCTGCGTTAGGAATTGAAGTGATTGATGAATCATTTCTTCATCACTTTGAGCATACTTTCTTTTCGCTACTTTTTGCAGTAATTGCAGTGATTATTTTTTCTCAAAGTAATCGTCAGAAATTTTTAACCACAGATAGCTTGCTGGGAATAATCTTTGTTGCCGCAATTGCACTTCGGATTATTTTCATCCAAAAAAGTCCAATTGCTGAAGTTGCAGAAATAGAGTCTATTCTGAAAGGTGATATTCTTTTTATTGGTTCACAGGAATTCTATACTCTATTGATTATTTTGATCATTATTTTTTTCGTATTCACTTTGTTCAGCAAGCAGCTAAGGTTTGTTACTTTTGATGCAGACACAGCAGCCGCGCACGGAATTAACGACAGGCTCTGGCTGCTTATTTTTTATTTGACCGTTGGTGTCGGCATCTCTTTGACAACCAGGTTTGTTGGCGATGTTTTCACTTTTGCATTTTTAATATTACCAGCGTCGACAGCTTTAATGATTGCAAAACGTGTTACAAGCGTTTTTATTTATGCAATTATTATTGGATCTGTGATTCCTCCTATAGCAATATATTTAGCCTTTGTTTATGATATATCGAGTGGTCCGACAGCGGTAGTTGTAGCACTGCTTATTTTCCTTACCGTTTTTGTGATTAAAAAGTTGAGGAATTAGGCTGCTGGTTAATGTTTCAATATTAAGTTGAAAATAGTATTTTTGCACTGCGAATAATGAGGGGGGGGGGCGTTCCATAAAAATGGATTTTGCGTGTAGTGGTTTGTCTGATGAAATGGAGAAATTCCTCCCAAGGGAGGATAAAACTTTAAATGTGTTTTTGATTTTTCTTATATTTTTTTTTTTAAACCCTTCGGAGAGATGGCCGAGTGGCTGAAGGCAACGGTTTGCTAAACCGTCGTACTGGGTAAACTGGTACCGAGAGTTCGAATCTCTCTCTCTCCGCAAAGAAAGCTTCCTGAAGGGAGCTTTTTTTTTGCTCAGAATTTTTACTAAGATTGGTCACCAATTTTAATTTATCAAAAAGCATTTATTAAATAGTTGAAAAGTATTGAAGTAAAAGACAAAAAGTACATTGAACAATGTTTTAAACTTGCTCGAAAAGGAAAAGGGAAAGTCAGCCCAAATCCTCTTGTCGGTGCTTTACTGGTCAAGAACGGGAAAGTGATTGGTAAGGGCTATCATAAAAAATTTGGTGAAGCTCACGCAGAAGTTGACGCAATAAAAAATGCAACTGAAAATGTTGCAGGTGCAACTTTGTATTGCAATCTTGAACCCTGCTGCCACACAAATAAACAGACACCTCCCTGTGTTCCGCTAATAATTCAGAATAAAATAAAACGAGTTGTAATAAGCACTTTAGATCCAAACAAAGATGTCAATGGTAAGGGAGTACAACAATTACGAGAAGCCGGCATTGAAGTAATATCAGGAATTCTTGAAGACGATGGGAAAGAATTAAATAAGTTTTACTTCAAGTATATCACAAAAAAACTTCCATACATAACTTTAAAGGTTGCACAATCGCTCGATGGGAAAATTAGTGAAGCAAAAAACAAGCAGACCTGGCTGACTGGAAAAGAATCAATTAAATATGTTCACAAACTGCGAAGTGAATATGATGCAGTTTTAGTTGGTGCTAACACAATTAAAATTGATGATCCCCACTTGAATGTTAGAGAAGCTAAAGGAAGAAATCCAATCAGGATAATTATTGATGGTAGACTAAGCATTCCTCTTCAATCACAAATCTTAAATCCAATCGATCCTGAAAAGACATGGATTTTTACTAAGAGTAATATTGACGAGAAAAAAGTTAAAAGGATAGCAGATAAAGGAATAAAAATTTTCACTATTAACTCTAAGCAAAATCACTTTAACTTAAAAAAAATTCTCAAAGTTTTAGCAGATCACAAAATCACTTCCCTGCTGGTTGAAGGTGGGGCTGATATTTTCACTCAATTTCTTGAAAAAGATTTATTTGATGAGATTATAGTTCTCCAGGCTCCTAAAATTTTGGGTAAAGGAATTAATGGGTTTAATATGAAAAGGTTGAAAAAGATTCAGCTATTGAAGATGGATAAGCTTGGTAAGGATATTAGGCTGGTTTACGGTAGAAAATTATCTGATTAGTTTGTGATTGAAAATAATTAACTTTGCCTTATGTTTACTGGAATTATTGAGGAAATAGGCACAATTGAAAAGGTTTCACCAATTTCGGGTGGCATCAGCCTAACTATTCGTGCAAAGAAAATAATTGAAGATATTTCTGTAAATGATTCGGTTTGTATTGATGGTGTTTGTCTTACGGTAACAAAGTCAGATAAAAACTCGTTTTGGGTTGATGCAGTCGGAGCGACACTTGAGAAAAGTACATTCAACAAAGTTAAAGCAGATGCTTCAGTAAATTTAGAAAGATCTGTAAGGCTGAGCGATCGGCTTGGTGGACATTTAGTTCAGGGACACGTAAATGGAATTGGTACAATCTCTGAAATAAAAAAGCTTGGCGAAAATTATTTAGTCAAGATTATAATCCCTGAAGAGCTTGAAAGGTATTTGGTTAATGAAGGTTCAATAGCAATAAATGGGATTAGCCTTACTATTGCTGATGTGATTAAAAATGAAATTTCGATTTCAATCATTCCTCACACCTGGCAGAATACAAACCTGAAAGACAAAATGGTTAATGAAAAAGTGAATATTGAAATTGATATTTTAGCGAAGTATGTTGAAAAACTTTTAACCAAAGTGAATAATATCCTTCAGATAAAAATATAACCGAAAGCTGGCTTAAAGAGATTGGCTATTAATGAAAGATAAAATGAACAATAATAACGAGTTTAAATTCAATACTATTGAAGAAGCCATTGAAGATATCAAAGCCGGCAAGATGCTGATTGTTGTAGATGATGCTGACCGCGAAAATGAAGGCGACCTTGTTATGGCTGCAGAACTTTGCAAGTCAAAAGATGTAAATTTTATTACGAGAGAAGGAAGAGGCATTCTCTGCTTGCCGATTACAGAAGAAAAAGCTAAAGATCTTGATCTTGATTTAATGGTACAAAATAACACTGCTCTTCACGGAACACCTTTTTCAATTTCAATAGATTACCGCCATGGCACAACAACCGGCATCTCTGCACACGACAGAGCAATCACGATTAATCGTGCAGCAGATGAAAAAGTTATTCCAGACGATTTTGGAAGACCGGGTCATATTTTTCCTCTGATTGCAAAAAAAGGTGGAGTACTCAAACGTGCTGGCCATACTGAAGCAGTCGTTGATCTTGTTAAACTAGCTGGACTAAATCCTGTTGGAGTTTTATGTGAAATCCTTGCAGAAGACGGAACAATGGCTCGTGTGCCTAAGTTGATGGATTTTGCCAAGAAGTATAATCTGAAAATTATAACGATCGCTGATTTGATTGAATACCGAATGTCGAGAGAACATTTTGTTCAGAAAAAAGTTACTGTTGATCTGCCAACACGATACGGCTCTTTCAAACTTCATCTTTATGAAAATACTCTTGATCATTTGGACAATCCAATGGCTCTTAGTTAAAGGAGATATAAGTGGAGATGAACCGGTGCTTGTTCGAGTTCATTCAGAATGTATGACCGGAGATATTTTCGGTTCAAAGCGTTGTGATTGCGGTGAGCAGCTTATTGCTGCAATGAGTATGGTAGAAAAAGCTGGCAGAGGTGTTGTTCTTTATATGCGTCAGGAAGGAAGAGGAATTGGTTTGGTTAATAAACTGCTCGCCTATCATTTACAGGAACAAGGAAAAGATACTGTTGAAGCAAACGAGGCACTTGGATTCAAAGCTGATTTAAGGGATTACGGAACAGGTGCGCAAATTTTGAAAGACCTTGGATTGAAGAAAATCAAATTACTGACTAACAATCCAAAAAAAGTAATTGGACTGAAAGGTTATGATCTTGAAATCGTAGAAAGAATTCCATTAGAAATTCCACCGAATCCAATCAACGAAAAATATTTAAATACTAAAAGAGACAGATTAGGTCATCTTCTTCATTCAGATTAAATTTTAAAACAAAATTAAGAGGATAAAATGGCAAACATTATTGAAGGAAAACTAAACGCTAAAGGAAAGAAATTCGGATTAGTCGTTAGCAGATTTAATGAACTGATTTCTTCCCAGCTACTATCAGGTGCGAAAGATTGTTTAATAAGACACGAATGTAAAGAAGAAGATATAACAGTTGTTTGGGTACCGGGCTCATACGAAATACCCCTGATTGCTAAAAAGATGGCTCATTCAAAAAAGTATGATGCGGTGATCTGTCTCGGCGCAGTTATTCGCGGTGGGACTCCACACTTCGATTACATAGCTGCTGAAGTTTCGAAGGGAGTTGCACAGGTTGGACTCGATGCAAATCTTCCGGTAATTTTTGGAGTTCTAACTACAGATAACATTGAACAAGCATTAGAGCGTGCCGGAACAAAATCAGGAAATAAAGGTTGGGATGCTGCCCTCTCGGCGATTGAAATGGTTAGCTTATTCAAACAGCTTTAATTGTTGATGTTGTATTTATTCGTGAACCTGCCTACCGTCAGGCAGGTTAGTGGCAACATTATCAGCCACGAATGCACGAATTATTTATCAAAAATTACTCTAAATTTGCCCTGATTATTAGTTAGTATCGTGAACTAAAATAAAGATAAATGTGTTCTTATGATAAGTATTATATATTTTTATTAGTTGAATTTGTAGAATTATTTAGTCAAAATGAAAAGATTATCAGAAACAAAAGTTCAAAAAAATAATAAAGACCATTTTACAGTAATTGAAGAACAATCCGTGTTTTTTGGTGAAGGACATTTTACTGTAATCGCAGGACCTTGCGCTCTCGAGAGTGAAGAACTTGCAATTAATACCGCAAAGGCAGTTGAACAATCTGGTGCGAAGGTTTTTCGATGTTCATTATTTAAACCAAGAACTTCCCCTTATACTTATCAGGGATACGGAATTGAAGGAGTTAAACTTTTAAAGCTTCTACACTCCGAAACAAATCTACTGCTGGAAACGGAAGTATTGAGCACAGACCACCTTGAAGCACTCGCCGGTGAAGCAGATATCCTGAGAATCGGCTCAAGAAACATGGATAATTATGAACTGCTCAAAGCTGTAGGTAAAACCAATAAGCCTATAATCCTCAAAAGAAATATGAGTGCAACCCTGGAAGAATTCCTTCTTGCTGCCGAATACATTTTATCTGTAGGTAATGAAAAAGTAATTCTCTGTGAACGTGGGATCAGAACATTTGAAACCTACACCAGAAATACACTCGACATTCTTGCTGTTCCGGCTTTGAAAGAATTAACACATCTTCCTGTAATTGTTGATCCATCGCATAGCACTGGAAAAAGTAGTCTCGTTCCAGCCGCAAGTAAAGCCGCATTAGCAGCAGGCGCTGATGGATTAATGATTGAAGTTCACCCTGAACCTCACCTCTCATATTCAGATGGTCAGCAATCACTGGATATACCAACATTCGACAAGTTGATGAAAGAGTTGTCTGAAATGGCAAATCTTCTTGGAAAAAAAACTTTCTCAACTGTACTAAGCTAGAATCCTCTATCAAACTAAAAATTCTTTCATAGTGGAATAATTCATTTTAAATACTTTATTTAGACTATTGTTTTTTCTGAAATAAAGTATTTTTATGGAAACCACGCTCTCGTTCAAAATCATTCCGTTGTTACTTGGCTTATTTGGAGGCTTAGCACTATTCTTATTCGGGCTGGAGCAAATGACAACTGCTCTTAAAGGCATAGCCGGCAATCGCCTTAAGAATATGTTTTCAAGAATAACTGCAAATAGATTTAAAGGTGCTTTTACCGGTGCCTTTGTTACCGCTGTCATCCAATCTTCTTCAATCACTACAGTTCTTGTTGTCGGTTTTATTTCTGCAGGGCTGCTAAATCTTAAGCAAGCAATCAGCATTATTATGGGCGCACACATTGGAACTACTCTGACTGTGCAAATAATTGCATTTAAAGTTACAGAGTTAGCATTTGTGATGATCATAGTTGGATTTGGATTGAAACTTTTAGTGAAACAGGAAAAAGTAAAACATCTTGGATTAATGATACTTGGTCTGGGCTTGATCTTCCTTGGAATGAACCTGATGAGTGAATCAACATATCCATTAAGGTCCTACAAAATATTTATAGATTTAATGAGCAGCATGGAGAACCCTCTGCTTGCAATAATAGCAGCTACTATTTTTACAGCTATTATTCAGACTTCCGCAGCAACAATCGGAATTGTAATCACTCTGGCAAGTCAGGGATTAATATCTTTGGAGGCTGGTATAGCTTTAACTTTCGGAGCAAATATTGGAACTTGTATGACTGCTATACTTGCTTCAATCGGAACCCCAAGAGAAGGAAAGCAGGCAGCACTAAGTCATATCATTGTTAATGTCATCGGGGTTCTTATTTGGTTACCATTTATATTTTATCTTATTGAGGCAGTGAAATTTATATCACCATCATTCCCCTATTTATCGGGAATGAAAAGATTAGCTGCTGAGGTTCCAAGACAGATAGCAAACGCTCACACTATTTTTAATATCGCTAATACTATTTTATTCCTTCCATTCATTGCCCCTTTGGCAAAATTTATTTCATGGATACTGCCTGCAAAACCAATAGCAGAACCCGAAAAAGTTAAACCAAAATATTTGGATGAAGTCTTTCTTAAAACACCGGGACTTGCCCTGGAACGTGTCAGATTAGAGTTAGGTAGACAAAGTAGAAGAGCTCTAATAATGATAAAGGAGATTTCCGAAGCAGTTTTGATTGCTGATAAATCAAAATTGAAAAAAATAAAAAAGATGGATGATGATATAGATGCATTGCATGAATATATAATAAGCTATCTGAGTAAGCTTTCAAAGAAGGAACTTTCAAATTCTGAATCAAGTTTACTTCAGAGTTACATAATTTCTTCAAACTACATTGAATACATTGGTGACGTTATTGAAACAAATTTAGTAACGCTGGGTCGGGAACGAGTTGAAGCTGAAATTGAGTTCAGCAAAAAATCGGAATCTTACTTGCAGCCATTCTTCAATAAAGTAATTTATTGTGCTGAGGAATCCTTCATGGCACTGGTCGAAAGCAATAAAAAAAGAGCTGAAAATGTTATTGATATGAAGCACGAAGTAAATCGATTGGCAGGAATTGCTCAGGATCATCTTGAAGATCGTCTTCACACTGAAAAAGATATACCTTTAACTGAATACCGGATCATCTCAGATATCGTTGAGAATATGAAACGCATTTACTACCTATCAAAGAGAATTGCAAAAGATGTAGTCGAGTCTAACAACAATAACCATTCAAAGAATCCTTATGTCCAGGAAGAAATTAAGTTTGACGAATAGCCATCCGATAAATAGCTCATCAAAAATTTCTGATACATAAAAGAAAGCAATTCTCAATCGTTTTTAATTGTTTGCATTAAGACTATTTTACAATCACTAATTGATTATTTTTTCATAAAAAGATAAAACCCCGGAGGGTTCAATGATGCCAGTTCTTTACAGAGTAATTAATCTCAATCTCTTTTTAATAATCCTCGCTTTCTTTATTCCCGACAAAACATTCGCACAGGTAGAATTATTTGGCTTCGGAGGTTATCAGGTTGCCAGCGATGTTGCTGTAGCACAAGGTGATTTAAATGTTTATAGCAATCCAAACTACGGTGCAAGCATCGCTTTTGAAGTTGATAGAGGACTACAAGCAGAATTGCTGTGGATTGGACAACAGACAACTATGGATCTGAAACAACTTAATGGAATAACCAAACCATTATTCGATATTGGTATTCACTACTTCCAGTTGGGTGCAATTTATGAATTTAAACAAAACAGCATGCAGAAAGTTTTTCCTTTTACTTCGTTTAGTCTAGGTGCAACCATGTTTACACCGCATGGTAGTACTTATTCAGATGAGTGGCGATTTTCGATAACCTTCGGTGGTGGTGGGAAATTTTATCTGTCCGATAAGATAGGACTCAGACTACAAGCACGTTTACTACTACCAATTAATTTTTCAAGTGTAGGAATGTGGTGCGGATCCGGAGGATGCAGTGCAACTGTTGGTAGTTGGGCTACATTTGTCCAGGCTGATTTTACTGGTGGAATTTTTGTTCGACTAGGCAAATAATTTTTTTTTCTAATTGAACTCTTTTAGCTTCAATTACTTTTAGTATCGATCATGTTAAAAGCAACATTTACAATTTTTTTCATATTAGTCATTTCAATTCAAGCACAGGACAGGCATTTCTGGGATCAGGCCGTTGGCGGAAGAACTGCACTTCTCGGAGGTGTTGCAGTTGGCGGCGTGAGAGATTACAGCGCAACATTTTATAATCCCGGTGCTTTGGGCTTCATCAGCAAAAATAGTATGAACTTTAATTTTAATATGTATGGAATTAAGGACTTTTCATTCATTGATGGCGGAGGACCGGGTATTGATTCAAGATATACAAGAGTTTCATTGTATCCCGCATCCTTAGCCGGTGGACTTCCATTCATTGGTGATTCTCTCAACCGTTTTAGTTATATGATTTACAGTACAGGATATTCCTATGTTAGAATTTCTGAAAGATATGAGGGTTATGCTGATGTGATTCCAACCCGGCCGCCATATCAGACAGGATTTCCAAACGCTTTTGAAGGTGAGGAATATCTGATCAACCAGGGCAAGCTTGATGTGCTTCTCTCTGAAGTAAGTGTTGGTTTTGGCTATGGTAAAAAAATAGGTGACAACGTTGGACTTGGTGTTTCATTAATAGGGGCATATCGCGACCAAACTAAAATTAGATATGAATCCTATGTTGCGTATGATTCAGTTAATCAGCGTTCGGCAACTTCCGATATTTATCTGGATTTAGATTACTGGGCTGTGAGGTTTTCAGTAAAAGCCGGAATCTCCGTTGAGTGGGATGACTTGAAATTGGGAGCTACGATAACAACACCAAGCTTTGCCATAAAGAAAGCTAGCGGCGGAACTGACCATGCAAGTCTAATGTCAAATAATGTTTTTGTTTTAGTTGACAGCATAACCAACCAGGTGATACCAATTGATATTGTCGCATCAGACAGGCAGGAAGGTTTACCGGTTAATTATACGTCACCGTTTTCGATTTCTACAGGGATTGAATACAGATTTTCGAGCGAGACTTTGGTGCATCTCGCCGTTGAATGGTTTGCACCACTTTCGACTTATGTTGTTATGCAGCCGGAAAGCGGTGATTTTGTTCTTAATGATCCCGCTACAATTAAGCCAAGAGATAGTGCGGAAATATTAAGAGTTTATGATGCGACAAAAAGTATATTCAATGCGGGAATTGCTATTGAACATAAACTTACTGAAAAGTTTACAGGCTATGCAGCTTTCAGAACAGATTTCAGTAATGCAAACTATGATGCCATTAATGGGTTATCTATTGGATATACAGATTTCAACATTTACCATTTTACTGCCGGTACTTCTTTCGAAATGGATAATACTTTTATTGGAGTAGGATTTGAATACAGCCACAGTCAAAGGGCTGACTTCCCACGGACATTTAATTTCCCAACAGGAAGTATTGATAAAAATAACTTTTTCATTCCGGGCAACCGCGGAACATCGGAAGCATATTACAATAACTTTAATTTATTTTTTGGCGTAACTCAATTACTTTAATAATTCTTCAAATAACTTTTCCATTAAGAAAAAATTGAGTTTCAACTTAGCCTAACAGAGCAGGAGATTCATTGTTCCTATATCAAACCAATAATACTTTTTTTGCTCAAGTCCCCGGGATGATGGAGGAACTATGTGAGCAGGAATTGATCGAGCTTGGTGCAAAAAATACTAAAGTTGCCTATCGCGGAATTTATTTTGAAGCTGACCTCCCTGCTATTTATAGAATCAATTACACCTCCAGAACAATTTCAAGAGTACTGGCCCCACTAAAATCATTTCATTGCAGAGATGCAAATTCAATTATGAAAGTGGCAAAAAAAGTTGAATGGGATAAATTATTTTCTCTTGAAAATACATTTGCAATTACATCGAATGTCATAAAAAGTTCAATTACTAATTCACTATATGCATCACAAGTTCTTAAGGATGGTATTGCAGATTACTTCCGTGCAAAGTTCGGAAAAAGACCGGATGTGGATACCGTCAATCCTGATGTCAGGTTTAATCTTTTCATCGAAACAGATAATGCAGTTTTAAGTTTAGATACCTCAGGTGAATCTTTGCACAAAAGAGGATACAGACTTCTTGCTGGTGAAGCTCCAATGCAGGAAACTCTTGCTGCTGCAATAATAAGATTAAGCAAATGGGATGGCGAAAAACCTTTACTTGATTGTATGTGCGGATCAGGAACAATTTTATGTGAAGCGCTGATGCATTACTGCAGAATTCCCTCTCAAAAGCTCAGACAAAAATTCGGATTCTTTCATCTGCCTGATTTTAATAAATCTGATTGGGAAAAATTTAAAGTTGAAGCAGATAGTAAGATCAGACCATTACCAAAAGGAATTATAAGCGGCAGTGATAAATCCCAGATTACAATTAATATTGCTAAAGAAAATTTATCAAGACTCCCCTATTCTGAATCGGTGACTTTATCTGCTCATCCGTTTCAGCACATTAAGCAATTTGAGAACGGAGTTTTGATTACAAATCCCCCGTACGGTATCAGGCTTGGCAAAAGAGATGAAGTCGAAAATCTTTACAAAGAACTTGGCGATTTTCTAAAAACAAAATGTAAAGGTACCTCAGCATTTATTTATACTGGTGAACCTTCATTAAGAAAACATATCGGGTTAAAGACTTCGAGAAGAATTCCATTAGTTAATGGAAAACTTGAAGGAGTTCTGTTGCAGATAGATAGTTATGAAGGAAGCAGAAAGGCGAAATATCAAAAGAGCGAATAATTGAAACCAGTTCAATCAGATTTATAGACAAACTTACTCACCTAAGAATGAAAAAACTGAATTTGATAATATTAGACGAATGAGGAAAGATTGGGTCTAAATACCTATTTGAACCACAACTTGTTTTACTTAGATTTTGGTCAATTATAACAATAAATCCCCACGAAGTATGAAAACTCAAACAAATTCTAAACTCCGAAGAATGAAAATAATTCCATTCTATCTTATTGTTCTATTGATGTTCATCATAACCCCCACGCAAAACTTTTTTGCTGCCTCACCTTCTGACAGCATCAGGACCGGAGAAAATAATTTAAATGTTCACCATTCCACTGCTCCGGTTAAATTCGAAGGTAAAGTATTGTTTTATGTTCGTGGTATAACTTCCTTCCCTGCTGAAGAGCGTGCGCGGATAATCGCCGAAAGAATTAAAAATATTGCCAAAAATTATTCTATTAATACCGCATCACTTCGAGTAGAAGAATTGGCAGACCGGAGTAATGTGCTAGCCGGTAAGGATTTTATTGTAAGTATTTTAGATACTGATGCAGAGATTGAAGGATTGGAAAGACAATTCTTTCCGTGATAATAAAGAAACTATAGCTAAAGGATTGATTCTTATGTTAGAAGAGAGCAGTGTATTGTTGCAAAATATACTTTGGGCCGCAGGAGCTACAGTTCTGCTATTTATATTGTTGTTTTTATTTAATCGTATCTCAAAAATACTTGATAATCTTTTACAAACTAAATTAAAATAAGATAGAGGGGGATCTTAATTGATAGATTATGGATGTAGGATTTATTAAATTTAAAAATAATTTTTGTGCCTATAATTTTTTATACCTGGAGTTGGTTTTATGTTACTTAGGTTGGGATGATGTTTTTTTTGCCTCTTGGGGATGGGATTGCTTATCTTTTTTTAATTGTCCTCTTTATTGTAATCCGTTATTTACTCAAGCTGATAAAATTATTTTTTGTCGGTGTAAATAGGGAAGATTCTTTGCAACTTGATTGTGGGCTTTGGATATAAAATAGTGGTTTCATAATTGTGTTAGCTGTTGTTGTTGCATATCCATACATACCGGGATCTGAATCGGATGCGTTCAAAGGGATTTCCGTGATTCTTGGAATTATGTTCTCTATTGGCTCATCTTCTTTTATAATAATATATTGAGGATAATTTAACTTACAGGAACTTTAATGAAATAAAATAATGTTTTTGGGATTGTTGATATGAAATATATGTAGTTATTTTGAAAAATGAAAATAATAATTGAATTATATGATAAAAGAATAATAATTACAGTTCGCTGGCTAAACAGCATGCGCTCATCCTGCACACTACCGTCGGCATAGGATACGAAACTCCGTGGAGATTGGTTGAAGAGATGTTAAAGTCAGCAGCCGATCGAACAGAGGGATTATTAAAGCAACCGCCTCCCTTTGTCATGCAGAAATCACTCGGGGATTTTGCTGTAACTTATGAGATAAATGCATACTGCGACAACCCTTCCGGAATGATGCCTATCTATTCTCAACTTCACCAAAACATTATAGATGTTTTTAATGAGAATAACGTGCAGATCATGACTCCGGCTTATGAAGGTGATCCGGCCGAGCCCAAGGTAGTACCTAAGGAGAAATGGTTTCCGGCGCCAGGCACAAATAAAAAATAACTTTTTGTGAGCAGCCAACCTGCCGACGCAGTTTACTTATATTGCAAACATAGATTTTATTTTTACTAAAACTTTAATCATCTTGTCTTATGACCATATTATGAAAAAACCTACTATAATTATTTTATCGCTGCTCGCTTCAGTTGTATTGATTGCTGCTATTTTTATTTTAAATAAAGAATCTTCAGATAGTGTTTCAAACGGTTTACAAACCATCAACAAAAATCTACTGGTGGGCAATTGGCTAAGAACGGATTCAGATTATATAATTCAAATTTCTAAAGTGAATGAAGATTTTACACTCGAAGCAAATTACTTCAATCCAAATCCAATTAACGTTGGAAAGGCAAACTGGGAAGAAAGTTATGGTAATCTCAAAATTATAATTGAATTGAGAGATGTTAACTATCCCGGTTCAACTTATACACTAAATTATCTACCTGACAGAGATATACTTGCAGGGGAATATTTTCAGGCAGTTGAAGGTTTAACTTTTTATGTAGAATTTGCCCGCTCCAATCAAAACTAATCAGACGAACAATATTTTAATAATAAATAGGTTTTTGAAATGAAAAAGATATTTGGTTTCATAAAAAGTATGATTGTTGGTGGCATAATTTTCTTTATTCCTCTAATAATTTTAATTGTAATAGTTCAAAAAGCTTTTCAAATATCAGCAGTACTGGTGGGTCCGATTATAAAGTTATTGGACATAACTCAAATTTTTGGAATTGGAGTTGAAATTGTCATCTCAATTGTCATCATACTTTTTATATTATATATGGGCGGTTTGATTTCAAAAACATCGGCGGCAAAAAAAATAGTCTTAAAGATTGAAAATAATCTGCTGTCAAAGGTTCCGGGATATGAAATCATAAAAAAAACAGGTGAAAGTTTTGTAGGATTCGAAACTGAGAATTCACTTCCAACAGTTCTTGCAAGGATTGAAGATGCCTGGCAGTTGGCTTTTTTAATCGAAGAAATTGAAGGTGAAAATTATGCCGTATATATTCCCGGTGCCCCTAATCCACTTTCCGGTTCGGTTTATTTTTTAGAAAAGGCAAGAATAAAAAAGACAACTATACCGATGAGAGATGCTATGAAGTGCCTGAGAGGACTTGGAATTGGTTCAAACAATTTAATAAAAGAATATTTATGATAGCTGGTGAAACAAAACAGGATTCTAAAAGAATACAAATAAGAAAATTTTCAGGCTATTGAAGGTTTAACTTTTTATGTTAAATTTGCCCGCAACAATTAGAATAATGATCTAATTGAACTTTTCATATATTAAAAGCGTTACTATTGCAATTCTTTTTTTAATCAACTATCAATCAATATATCAAGGAGGTATCAAATATGATAAAGAAGTCATTTTTGATTTTATTTCTATTCTCTTTTGTGTCTTTAATGGCACAAGACAAAAAACCAAACATACTCGTTATCTGGGGCGATGATATCGGAGGTTTTAACATCAGTGCTTACAATATGGGGATGATGGGTTATAAAACACCAAACATTGATCGCCTCGGCAAAGAGGGTGCAACATTTACAGATTGGTACGGACAGCAAAGTTGTACTGCTGGACGTGCAGCGTTTATTACTGGTCAGTCACCTATAAGAACCGGGTTAACGAAAGTTGGATTACCCGGCGCACCTGAAGGAATGAAAATAGAAGATCCTACTATTGCAACGCTATTAAAAGAGCAAGGTTATGTTACGGGGCAATTCGGGAAAAATCATCTTGGCGACCGTGATGAAATGCTGCCAACAAATGCATGGTTTTGATGAATTTTTTGGAAATCTATATCATCTTAATGCCGAAGAAGAACCTGAACGATCCTGATTACCCAAAAGATGCTGAACTTTCAAAGAGAAATTCGGACCACGCGGAGTAATCCACAGTTATTCAGATGGAAGGGGCAATTGAAGATACTGGTCCGTTAACCAAAAAACGTATGGAAACAATTGATGAAGAAACGGTCAATGCAGCAACATTTAAATTTATAGGCGGAAAAAGCAAAGAACGATGATAAACCATTTTTTATTTGGTGGAATTCAACCAAGATGCACATCTTCACACATCTTAAAGAAGAGTCACAAGGAAAAACAGGTTTAGGTATTTATGCAGATGGTATGGTTGAACATGACAACCACGTTGGAATTTTATTGGCAAAACTTAAAGAACTTGGACTTGAAGAAAACACAATCGTGATGTATTCAACAGATAATGGTTCAGAGTCTTTTTCCTGGCCCGATGGTGGAACAACCATGTTTCGAGGAGAAAAAAATACTCAAGTGGGAAGGCGGTTACCGCGTGCCTTGCCTTATTCGCTGGCCAGGTGTAATAAATCCGGGGTACCATCATAAATGATATTGGCGCACACGAAGATATGCTTACAACTCTTCTAGCAGCTTCTGGTAATACAAGTGTTAAAGAAGATTTACTCAAAGGTAAATCTGTTGGCGGAAGATCATATAAGGTTCATCTTGACGGGTACAATCTTATTCCTGCGTTGAAGGGAGAAGCTGAATGGCCGCGAAAAGAATTTATTTACTGGACTGACGATGGTAGTGTTGCCGCTTTACGCTACAACAATTGGAAGGTAACTTTCCTCAGGCAAAACGCTCATGGTTTGCACGTCTGGCTTGAACCCTTCGAAGAACTTCGCGCTCCAATGTTGACAAATCTGCGAATGGATCCCTTTGAATTAGCCCATGAGATTGGTATGGACTACGAACGCTGGTTTCTTGAACATATGTTCTTAATCGCTCCCGCGGGGGCATATGTTGGTAAATGGCTTCAAAGCTTTAAAGATTTTCCTCCACGTCAAGAACCCGGATCCTTTAATCTTGACAGAGTGATGGAAAAAGTTATGAGCAGCTCAAAACAGTAAGGTATAATTGTTAATAAAATTGTAGTAAAAATAAATTTACAACTCACTTTAGGGCGGCTTGAATGGCTGCCCTTTATCATTTCAATATTCGGGTAAAAAGATGAAAATGAAACTAAAATATTATACCATATTATTAATTATTACTCTGATTTATGGATGTTCTGAAAAAGAGAATGGTTCAGTTAATCCACTTCCATCCTGGAATGAAGGAAAGACGAAGCAATCTATTATAGATTTTGTTAATGATGTTACAAACGAAACCAGTCCAAACTTTGTAAAACCCGAAGACAGGATTGCAACTTTTGATAACGACGGTACTCTCTGGTCTGAACAGCCATTTTATTTTCAGCTTGCATTTGCTTTAGACAGAGTCAAAGCAATGGCTCCCGAACATCCTGAATGGAAAAACACTCAGCCATTTAAAGCTGTTCTTGAAAATGATATGAAGACAATAATGGAATCAGGTATGAAAGGCCTGATGGAAATTATTATGACTACACACGCAGGAATGACAACAACAGAGTTTGAGCAGATTGTTAATGATTGGATAAACACGGCAAGACATCCTAAAACAAACAAGTTGTATAAAGAAATGGTTTTTCAGCCAATGCTTGAACTGCTTGATTATTTAAGGGCAAACGGTTTTAAAACTTACATAGTATCAGGCGGTGGGATTGAGTTTATGCGTCCCTGGTCTGAAGAAGTTTATGGTGTTCCCGCAGAACAGGTTATCGGTAGTTCTGTGAAGGTTAAATTTGAAATGAGAGATGGACAGCCAGATTTATTTAAGCTTCCCGAGCTAAATTTTATAGATGACAAAGAAGGCAAGCCAGTAGGTATTCATCAGTTTATTGGTAAAAGACCAATAGCTGCTTTCGGAAATTCTGATGGTGATTTGCAAATGCTGCAATACACTTCAGCCGGAGATGGGAAAAGATTTATGTTATATATTCATCACACAGATGCTGAAAGAGAATGGGCATACGACAGAGAATCACATATCGGTCAGCTTAATAAAGGTCTTGACGAAGCAATTTCAAAGGGGTGGACAGTCGTTGATATGAAGAAAGATTGGAAAGTAATCTATCCATTTGAATTAAAATAAGATAACAAATTTTTGTAAATCATTTAGATAATAGAAAAAGCAATGAAAAAAAACTTTTTAATAACAATTTTAACCTTTGTACTTTTGGTGCAATTCAACTCATTTGCTCAAACGGCAGAAGAATTAGCCAAGAAATTATCAAACCCGATTGCCTCACTCATAAGCGTACCTTTTCAGAATAACACTGATTTTGGAATTGGTGATAATTTTGGAACAAAGAATACGCTTAACATTCAACCGGTGGTACCATTTAAGCTTAATAATAATCTTAATCTTATAACAAGATATATTGTTCCGGTAATTGCTCAATATAACATTACCGGCACGGGCCAGAAACAATTTGGTCTGAGTGATGCTGTTGTGAGTGCTTTTGTCAGTCCTTCTGAATCAAAAATCACCTGGGGTGTAGGGCCAGTGTTCTTACTTCCGATAGGTACTAATGATTTTCTTACAACAAAAAAATGGGGAGTCGGTCCAACTGCTGTGGCTCTTTTACAAACAAATGGATGGACAATAGGTGGATTGGTAAATCAAATATGGAGTTTTGCAGGTAGTGAGGACAGATCTGATGTCAGCCAGATGTTTGTTCAGCCATTTGTAACCTACAACTGGAAAAGTGGAGCTGGGGTAGGTGCAATAACAGAATGGACACAAAACTGGAAAAGCAATACATCAGTTGTCTGGTTAAATTTAACCTTAAGTGCTCTTACAAGTATTGGTGATCAAAAAACTCAGTTCGTTATTGGTCCAAGAATTAATCTTGCTGCACCTGATGGCGGTAAAGCTGATTTTGGATGGCGAGCAGCTATTGTCTTGTTATTTCCAAACTAATTTAGAAAGATGTAATATGAAATCTATATCGTCCCTGACGGGACTTAAATATTATTTGTGTTTTGTTTTCTATAGATATTCTGTCCCTAACGGGACAAAAAAATAATGGGAGAAATATTTTAATGAACACGCTCTACCTCAGCGATTGCCTTTCCGGCTTCGCACGGCAGACACCGGACTTCGCCATGGTAAGAATATTATGTGGGATATCATCACCTTCAAAGCTGCACAGCTTAAAGGCAAGAAAAAACAAAACCAGACAAAAATGTGAAATGAATTTATTGTCTCATCTCAATTATTTTAAGTGTTGAATAGGCGACGAATAGGTAAGAAAAAAAAGTCCCGAAAAATTTCGGGACTAATGTCTATAAAAATTTCTTCTAACTACAATTATTTTTTTACTGTCTCCAACGGTGGTTGTTTCCATGAACCATCGAGCGCAGCTTGTTTTGGCCAGTAAAGTCTTAATGCCATCCAAAACGGACCGTCAGGTGCCGGCAGCCAGTTCGATTCTTTTTCTTTACCTGGTGAATTATTTTGAATGTATATCGTAACTCCGCCATTTGCATCTTTCTTCAGTTCCGGAAGCATTGGTGAATTAATTAAATACCTATTGATCGGATTGGCAGCAAGCAGACTTTGCGGCAAATTATACATTGTTAGTGACCAAAAAGCATTTACGGGTGGAAACGCATCCGGAGCAAAATATATTGTGTAATTATTTTCTTTTCCATTTAAAGCATTTCCTGCTGCATCAGTTCTATAGAACGGATACATCGCTTCATCCTTGGAATTTCCGAATATGCCAATTACTGCTGCAGCAAAACGATAGAGATAATTATTTTTTAAATAGGTTCTGGTGCCAAAAACATCTCCGCTTGTTACTTTATTAGTAACTAATTCTGTTTTTTCAAATTCGGATAATTCAATCCAGGCATCTTTCATTCCTTGTTCAATTGCTTCTTTTATCTCGGGAGATAAATTTTCGGAATCGAAATTCATTCCTCCACCAATTCCAATTTTTGCGAATCGAGACATTAATTCTGTTTCACTTGGATCAATTGGACAGAATTGCAACCAGAAGTTTAAAATATCATAAAACTTCAAAGATGTTTTTTCTTCTTCAGGTGTAAGCGGCGTAATAAAATCTATTATTGGTGCAGGTGGCGGAGCTGGCTTCCCCAGAAACTCAGAAAGTGTTTGAGCCTTATAACCGTCCTGAATCTTTATTACATTATCTAAATCAGAAGGATTAAACAATTGAGTGCGATATATTGCCAGTACGAATTCAGTTTCTGATTTAAAGACCTTATTAATTCCTTCCGGTTTTTCTCCGTTCCAGTTTGGACCAGCGATCAGATAACTGCCACCATTGTTACCGGTAGTTCTGCTGCCTATATAATCGAAGTTAAAAGTATATTGATCTACCAGTTGAATGGAGAAGTAGCGATCTTTTTCAATTAAGGGCACCGTTAACACAATTGGTTCAGCACGAAGATCAAGACCCATCATTGAATATGGTGTGTCTGAATTTGGACTCTGGACTGCCTTATCTTCAGGTGTATAAACACGGGGTATATTCTTAATCTGGTTGAAAGATGTTTTGTACTCAGGATTTTCCTTGTCAACAAAGTAGGCAAACATTATTCTGTAACTATCAACCATTGGAAAGCCGTAAATGTAAGCTTCTTTTGATATCTGCCTTGCTTCTTCCGGTGTAACTTCCCTTGAGCAAGAGGTAAGTGCTAGGCTTATAATTGCAATCAATAAGATAGCAACATTAACAGAGATAATTTTTTTCATTTTCATTCCTCATGATTTGTTATTGATGAAATTTCTTAAATAGTTAAGTTATTTATAATGTTAAAATAACAATAATTTGAATTGCCGCCACGACGATAAAATTACTTGAAGCGATTTTAAATATGAAAAATCACTCGTTGCCTGAAGGAGTATAATATCATAACAACTAAAAATTAAACTAACAGCTATCTAAATCACACAAAGGCCCGGGTGGTTGTTAATAAATACAAAACCAGAATAAATTAGAAGTATAAAATGTTTTGTTCTTGTAGGAATGTTTAGCAGTGTATCCCTGCTAAGATCCTTTTTAGTCAAAAGAATTTATCCCCAGGTGATAAAAATTGTAACCCATTTTTGTAATTTTTGTTAGTGATTACAATTATTTATTCTATATCATTCTAATGCAGACGCAGGAAAATCAGAAACCAAAACGCTTCACAGGTATTCTTCTTCATCTGCATCCGCAATCAATAAAGAAAGATGCGATAGCATTCAACCGTACTTTTGGTTTGGGTGGAATGGCAGCATTGCTCATTGTAATTCAGTTCATTACAGGAATAATGCTTCGCTTTTATTACGAACCATTTCCGCAAAAAGCTTACGATTCAATTTTACATCTGCAAAACAATGTCCTGTTTGGACAGTTGATAAGAAACATTCATCACTGGTGCGGAGTGTTTCTGGTTATCATTACCTTCCTTCATTTGCTCAGAGTTTTTTTTACCGGAGGATTTCAATCTTCAAGAAAAGTAAATTGGATTATCGGTTTAGTGCTTTTTGTTTTAATTATCTTTTCAAACTTCACCGGTTATCTTCTTCCATGGGATCAACTGGCATATTGGGCTGTAACTGTCGGCACAAGCTTGCTAAATTATTTTCCTGTTGTCGGGGAAAGTATCAGGCAGTTTGTTTTAGCAGGTGATGAAGTAAATGCAAACACGCTTATCGTCTTTTATAATTTCCATACAGCAGTTATTCCAATTCTTATATTATTATTGATGGCTTATCATTTCTGGAGAGTCAGAAAAGCTGGTGGAATCATTTTGCCAAAATCAAATGAAGTAAATGAAAATATTCCCACATACCCGAATTTAGTTTACAAAGAATTCATAGTTGCTTTAGCACTGATTGCTGTTGTGCTTGTCTTTTCTGTTTTTCTGAACGCTCCCCTGCTTAGCAAAGCAAATCCGGATGTCAGTCTGAATCCAACAAAAGCTCCATGGTATTTTGCAGGCATACAAGAATTACTTTTACACTTTCATCCTTTTGTAGCTGCATTTCTGATTCCGCTGGCAATTATTTTTTTACTGATAGCTCTTCCGTTCATCAATTTTAAAGAAGAACCAAGCGGTTTCTGGTTTCATTCTGAAAAAGCAAAACAAGCTGCTAAGTTCACAGCGATTGTTTCTGCAATAATTACTTTAGTTCTGATAGTGATCAATGAATACATCCCCGATTTTGAAACGCTTTTACCTTCGCTAAATCCTTTTATCAGTAATGGAATTATTCCTCTCATAATTATCCTGCTGATATTTTGGATCTTTTATAAATTCGTAACAAAGAAATTCAGCTTATCGTACCTTGAAGTTGTTCAAACCATGTTCATATTTATAACAACTTCGTTCATCATCCTTACTTTAATTGGAATATTCTTCCGTGGAGTTGATATGGCATTAACCTTTCCGTGGAATCTTTAAGTAATGAAAACAAAAAAAGAAAAGAAAAAAGTAAAGCAAACTGAAAGCAAAGTTTCAGAACCAACTCAGCAAAAAGATTTAACGCAAAGTCGTCGTGAATTTTTGAATAAACTCTGGAAAGGATTAGGAATTGTTGCTGTTGTTGAATTCGCTGCAGTATTCTTCGGATTTCTTTTCACCGGTAAAGATGAAAAAGAGAATGAAAAACCAAAACAGTTGTTCGATGCAGGCGAAGTAAAATCTTTTCAACCGGATTCAGTAACAATTTTCAGAGGTGGAAGATTTTATCTGGTTCGATTAGCCGATGGCGGTTTTCTTGCATTGTCTTTAAGATGCACACATCTTGGCTGCTCAGTTGAGTGGGAAGAAGATAAGCAAAGATTTATCTGTCCCTGTCACGCATCAGCATTTGAAATTACCGGTAATGTACTTAATCCTCCTGCCCCTTCTGCTTTAGATTACTTTCCTGTAAAAATCCAAAGTGGAAAAGTTATGGTTGATGTAGGAACGAAGATGAGCAGGACACGCTTTAGTAAAACGCAAGTGGCTTACAGTTGATGAAGACAATTAGTAACTGGAAAATAACCGGAATTATTGCTACAGGAATTATTGTATTGATGATCCCGCTTTCATTAATTCTTCATTCATCCTCATCAATATCAAATCAAAAACAGGCTCAATTTGTCGGTGGAAAAGAGTGTGTTAGTTGTCATCAAAGAGAGTATGAATTATGGAAAGGTTCTGATCACGATAAAGCTATGATGATTGCAAACGATTCAACAGTGCTTGGCAATTTTAATAATGTTGAAGTTGAATTCAGAGGCAAGAAACATAAGTTTTACAAACGTGATGGAAAGTTTTTTGTTCACACTGAAGGTATTGGCGGAAAGATGACTGAGTTTCAGATCGCCTACACATTTGGTGTTCGTCCGCTTCAGCAATATTTAATTCCTTTTGAAAAAGGAAAATATCAGTGCCTGCCAATTGCATGGGACTCAGAAAAAAACAAATGGTTTGATATGGCTGGAATGGTTTACCAATCTGAAGAATTAAAACCTGACAACTGGTTTTACTGGACAAACCAATCGCAAAACTGGAACGGGATGTGTGCCGAGTGTCATTCAACAAATCTTCAAAAGAATTATGATCTGGAAAAAGATTCTTTCAACACAACCTGGTCGGATATAAATGTAAACTGCGAAGCCTGTCACGGTCCCGGTTCTGAACATCTTGATTGGGCAAAGTTACCTGAGGGTTCAAGAGAATATGACGGAAATATGGGATTGGTTTTAAAGACAAGCGGTACAACTTCCAAACAATACATTGAAGCATGCGCACCCTGTCATTCAAGAAGAACTTCGCTTGGACCAAATGATCATACTGAAAGTGAATATTACAATCTTCATCGTCCCCAGAATATTTCTCCCCCGCTCTATTATGCTGACGGACATATTTTGGATGAAGTTTATGTTTTTGCTTCATTCACTCAAAGCAAAATGTATATGCACGATGTAAGGTGCAGTGATTGTCACGATTCTCACAGCATAAAATTTAAGTTTGAAGGAAACGCACTTTGTACACAATGCCATCGTCCCGAAGAATACGATACCTATCAGCATCACTTTCATAAATACGCAAATGAAAAAGGTGAAGCAGTAAAAAATAAATTTGGAGAAATGATTCCTGTCGGAGAAGGTGCTCTGTGCAAAACCTGTCATATGCCCGGTAATTATTATATGGGAGTTGATTTCAGGAGAGACCACAGTTTCAGAATTCCACGACCTGATCTTTCAATAAAGTATAATGTTCCGAATGCATGCAACGATTGTCACGCAGACAAAAGCTACCAATGGTCGGAAGATTGGATTAAAAAATATTACGGCGAACGAAAAAAATTTACTTATGCATCTGTTCTGGCTGATGGTTATTTGCAAAAAGATAACGCTGATACAAGTTTGATAAGATTAATTAAAAATGATTTGTATCCTGAAATGGTCAGGGCAACAGCATTAAGCTATTTATCAGCTTACAACAGTTCGGCTGCTGACTCAGTCATCAAGGAAATGCTTTATAATATTGAACCGTTAGTGCGCGAAAGAGCAATTGATGCGTTCAATTCCGGTTCGGCTATGGAATTAGTCAGGGTAATTTCTCCGCTGCTTGATGATCCAATCAGAATAGTACGTCTTGCAGCCGCAGCAAAACTTTCCGTTTTAGGTAAAGAGTATTTCACCGAAGAACAATTCAAAAAGCTGAACGAGGTGCTTGATGAATATCTTCAATCATTAAAATATACATCTGACTTCCCTACCGGTAAATACAATCTTGGAAATTTTTATTCCAACAAAGGTGATTATTTAAATGCAGAAAAGTTTTATGCGGAATCAATTAAAATGGATAGACAGTTTTATCCTGCTAAATCAAATTTAGCACTGCTTTATTATAATCAGGGGAAAATGAAGGAGGCGGAAGAATTATTTCTCGATCTGATTAAGAATCATTCAGAATATACCGAGGGAGAATATTATCTCGGGTTATTATACGCCGAGCAACAGCGATACACTGAAGCTGCTGAAATTCTTGAGAAAGCTGCTTTGAAAAAAAATGTTAATCCAAGAATATTTTATAACCTTGGTATCATCTATCAATATCTAAATGAAAACAAAAAAGCAGAGGCTTCGCTCTTAAAGGCTTATGATATTTCTAAAATTGATTTCGATATTATTTATGCATTGGCTGATTTTTATTTAAAGAAACAGGATTATAAAAGTGCAGTTAAATATTCTGAAGAACTTAAGTCACTATTCCCATCAAATCCTGCAGGCTCTCAGCTATTAAATTATATAAATGAGCCAATTAAAAAGTCATAATTAGAATCTAATAAATTGTTCAATTGCACTGATAACTCTGAGTATTAATTCCGATTATAACGTCCAAAATTCTTATATTTGCTTTAAAATATTAACACTGTGAGATGAAAGAAAAATTTTCCAAAATAGTTTTGAATGACATTATAATGGACAGCATGCCTGGTCTTGCCTACATCTATTCGAAAGAAGGAAATTTGGTTGCCTGGGGCAGCAGAAAAGCCTGGGACATTCTTGAATATTCTGAAGAAGAAATGAATAATAAACATGTTATGGATTTCATTGATGACGCAGATAAAGAAAAAGTTATGGCGGCTTTTCAGGAAGTTTTAATAAAAGGTGAAGGTCAGGTGGAGCATCTTGTTGTTGCCAAATCTGGAAAGAGAATTCCGTTACTAGCTTCTGCCAGATCAGTAAAAATTGAAGATGAAGAATACCTCATTGGATTATCCATTGATATCAGTGAATTGGTAAGTGCAAGGGATAAAATCAAAGTGCAGCTAAAAGAAATATCCAGGTTGAATGAACTACTCGAAGCTGAAAATATTTATCTGAAAGATCAGCTTAAACTATCGGGTGCATATTATAATATGGTAGGAGAAAGTGAATTATTAAAGTATGTTCTCTTTAAAATCAAGCAGGTAGCGCCTACCGATGCTGCTGTTTTGATTCAGGGAGAAACCGGTACCGGTAAAGAACTTGTAGCCAGAGCAATTCATAATGAAAGTAAACGTAAGAATAAACCTTTTGTTAAAGTTAATTGTGCGTCAATTCCTGAGAATCTTATTGAGAGCGAATTGTTTGGTCATGAAAGAGGTGCCTTTACAGGTGCAATTGAAAAACGGATTGGAAGATTTGAATTAGCAAACGGCGGTACAATATTTTTAGATGAAATCGGGGAATTACCTCTCAGTCTTCAGTCGAAGCTGTTGAATATTTTACAGCATGGTGAATTCGAAAGAATAGGCAGTTCAAAGACAATTAAAACTGATGTGCGGATTATTTCTGCAACAAACAAAATACTTGAGGACGAAGTTGAGAAAGGTCGGTTCAGGAATGATCTTTATTTTAGGTTAAATGTGTTTCCAATCTCAATCGCTCCTCTCAGGGAAAGAAAAGAAGATATACCCTTGCTAGTTGAATATTATACTGAATTCTATTCTGAAAAAAATAAAAAGCCAATAAAAGCTATACCTAAAAAAGCATTAAAAATTTTAACAGAATATTCATGGCCGGGAAACATACGCGAACTCGAAAACGTAATTGAAAGAGGAATCATCTCTTCACATAATGATAAATTAAATATTGAACCACTTCAAAAATCCGTCAGCACTTCAGAGGATAATATTCCCCTGGTTGAATTAGAAAAGAACCATATCATAAAAATGCTTGAAAAAACTCACTGGAAAATTAGCGGGAAAAATGGGGCAGCATCATTAATGAAAATCAATCCGGAAACACTCAGATCCAAGATGAGAAAGCTTGGGATACGTCGGAGTTCCAACCATTAACCTTCATTATATTTAACGATAATCGTTAAATACAACGTTTTTAATCTGATAATTTTCTTTAAATCCCTCCAAAACAAGTTTAATTCAAACAAATAACTGCTGGCAGGTTAATTGGCTGTCCTCAACTGTTTTAAAACTATTTTCTCACCATTCAAGCAAGAAATATATCATCGTGGAAATCGTAACGATTAGTGCTGCAATTCAAGAAAAAAGGAAGATTGAATTCTTTCAAACTATCGAACCTTTAAAGTCATTAGTAAAAAATTATTGCCAAAAGCTTGAAATCGAAGTAAGCCCTGAAAATAACTTACAAATAAATATCAGTTTCGAAAGTAAAAAAGAGATGGAGAAAAATTTTAATAATAATGAGTTCAATATTTTAAAAGGAACTGTTCGAAGTCTTTGTGATAATGTGACTATTATGATAAACGATGTAATTGAACAGAAATAGAAATAACAATAAATTAAAACAAAATGTTAACCAGATCATTTAAGGAGTAATAAATGAAAAATATATTAATCATCCTCTCACTTTTTTCTTCTCTGTTATTTGCACAACCGACAGTTCAGGTATTTGAAATCCAGGGTAGCGTAAATGGTATTTCGGATAATGGGATTTATGCATGTGGTTTTGATTTTACTGCCGGTGAGGCATTCTTATGGACAGAAGCAGGCGGGAAAGTTTTACTGGGAGTGAATACTGAAGCTAATGGTGTTTCCAATGACGGAATTGTTGCAGGAAAGTTTTTAGACCCAAATACACTTACCAACGGAGATCCAACCTGGGTAGCTGGTTTTTATTCAGGCGGACAATGGAATAAAGTTGGCGGTATACACGGAGTCGATCCATTCGATCCAAACTTCTATACATACGCTTATTCGATAAACGCTTCAGGAACATTGATGACAGGTATGGCTGCAAGACCTAATTACAGAGTAGAAGCTTGCTACTGGAATCTGCCTGACACGAGCATACATTTACTCGGTCAGATAAATGGGCAAAATGGTCGTGCCGATGATGATCGAATGACGGTTCAATAATAGTCGGTTGGAATGCAAATGAAACCGGAGCCCGATAGAGAGCCATATATTGGGATCCGCACCCATTTTATGGGGGATTTGATCGGCCTGGAGCCGGAGAATGTAATGGAATTAGTCCTGATGGAAATATCCTTGTAGGAACTTCTGCTGCAGGATTTTCACCGGGTTATGCTTTTCGTTACACAACCTCAGACGGAATGCAGATGATTGTTGATTCATTGCTTTGGGCAAGAGGTTACAGCGCAGACGTATCGAACAATGATATAATTGTTGGACACGTGAAGATTTTTTCCCGTTGATTATTGGAAGTCCGGCTGGGTTAATAGTGCTGCTGGTTCCTATTTGCAGGATTTCTGGTGTGACCGGAATTATTGGATGTTTTTATGCACGAGGATTCAGCAGATGGTAGTGTAATCGGAGGTGAAATGGTAAACAATAATATTCCCTTTGGCGGAGGATTTGTAATTAAAATAGAAAATCAGGTTTCGGTTGACGACGATTTAAAAAATCCGGATGGATTTGCATTGAAGCAGAACTATCCCAATCCTTTTAATCCGACAACAACAATTAATTTCACTATCCCAAACAGCGAATTAGTAAACCTGATTGTTTACAATTCTTTAGGTCAGGAAGTTGCGCAACTTGCAAATGAAGTTTTCACAGCAGGTAGATTCGGTCAGTTTAATGCTTCGGGTTTAGCAAGCGGAGTTTACCTGGTAAAAATGTCTGCAGGAAATTTTACTGAAGTTCGAAAAATGAATTTATTGAAGTAACGGAAATGTATTGGGTACTCTCTGCCGGGTTGAAAGTTTGGTCGAATATGAATTTAAAAGACATTATATACTGATTGATGCGGAGGAGAGAAAAAAATCCTGACTCATTCTGCTGATTTCTTTTAATTAAATATTATAATTGTAGTGTGTCAAATATTTATTAAGTTAATTCTTAACTAGTCAAATAAGATTTAAATACTTTATTTCAATCATTAATTTCTGGAGTTATAAAAAATGAAAAATATTTTAGTCATTTTTTCGGTGCTTCTATTTTTGATATTCATCTCAGGATGTGAGGAACAATCAGAAATGAAAGACACTTCTGGTAAACTAGACAGAACAATTCTGCCGATTAAAGCACCTATTGCACCAACATATTCAGAGTTAGATGTTCGCAACGCTACTCCTCCACCTCGATTTGAGGTAAAGGCACCTGAAGGCGCACCAAATGTACTTCTCGTGCTTATTGATGATCTGGGTTTTGCAGGTACCGAGTAAGTTTGGCGGACCAGTCAATACACCAACATTTGATCGAATTGCAAATGAAGGTTTGCATTACAATAATTTTCACACAACAGCAGTTTGTTCACCGACACGCGCAGCACTTAAGAGCGGTCGAAACCACCATCAAAATAATATGGGAAGTATTATTGAAACCGGAACTGCTTTCCCCGGCAATACAGGACAGATACCACAAAATGTTGCTCCGGTTGCGGAGATGCTAAGATTAAATGGATATAATACAGCAGCATTTGGAAAATGGCATGAACTGGCTGCATGGGAAGCTAATCAGTCAGGTCCTTTCGATCGCTGGCCAACATACCAGGGCTTTGAAAAGTTTTATGGATTTCTTGGTGGCGAAACCAATCAATGGGCACCGTTTATTTATGATGGAACCACTCCGGTTGAGCTTCCTGAAGACCCGGATTATCATTTCCTTGAAGATATGACAAGCAAAGCGGTCGAGTACATTGAATATCAAAATGCACTTGCGCCCGATAAACCTTTCTTTATGTATTTTGCACCTGGGGCTACTCATGCGCCGCATCATGTTCCAAAGAAATATATTGAAAAACATAAAGGTGAATTTGAAAATGGCTGGGATAAAATGAGGGAAGAAATCCTTGCAAGACAAATTCAATCAGGTATCGTACCCAAGGGAACGCTGCTTACTGAAAAGCCATCCGCAATACCTAACTGGGACAATCTCTCCGATGACGAAAAAAAATTATTTAAACACCAGGCAGAAGTGTTTGCTGCATTTATTGATATGACAGATTATGAAGTCGGACGTCTTGTAGATGCCCTCGACGCAACGGGACAACTGGATAATACATTGATCATCTTTATCTATGGCGACAATGGAACCAGTGCAGAAGGAGGTCAAAATGGTATGTTCAGCGAAATGACCTATTTCAATGGAGTCCAGGAAAAGGTTGAAGATATGCTAAAAGTAATGGACAAATGGGGTGGTCCTGAAACTTATCCGCATATGGCTGCAGGCTGGGCTGTTATGTTCGATACACCTTATAAATGGACAAAACAAGTTGGCTCTGATTTTGGAGGAACCAAAGTTGGTATGGCAGTTCACTGGCCTAAAGGAATAAAATCAAAAGGAGAATTAAGAACTCAGTTTAGTCATGTGATCGACATAGTGCCTACCATCCTTGAAGCTGCCAGTTTACCTGAACCTGTTGAAGTAAATGGTATTAAACAAGTTCCGATTAGTGGTACCAGTATGTTGTATTCTTTTAACGAGGCAAACGCTAAAGACCAGCACACACAGCAATATTTTGAGATGTTTGGTAACCGTGCAATGTACAAAGATGGTTGGCTAGCAAGAACCATTCACCGGGCACCGTGGGAACCAAAACCACGTCGTCCATTAGCAGAAGATATATGGGAACTCTATGATACACGAAATGATTTCAGTCTTGCAAAAGATCTCTCGAAGGAACATCCTGAAAAGTTAAAAGAATTACAGGAGCTGTTCTTGAAAGAAGGAAAAAAATATAATGTATTGCCAATCGATGACCGTGTATTCGAAAGAATTATTGCAGAAAATGTTGGAAGACCAGATTTAATGGCCGGACGAACTTCGCTTACGCTTGCGGAAGGAATGACGGGCATGACCGAAAACACATTCGTTAGTATTAAAAATCGTTCTTTTACAGTTACGGCTGATGTTGACGTTCCATCAAATGGTGGTAACGGTATTGTAATTGCACAAGGCGGTCGTTTTGGTGGCTGGGCTTTATATGTAAAAGACGGTGTTCCGGCATTTGATTATAATTTCCTTGGAATGCAGCGATTTAGTTTTTCAGCCAACAAAAAATTGCCTGGTGGAAAATCAACCATCCTGTTTGAGTTTGCTTATGATGGCGGAGGACCTGGTAAAGGAGGAACAGGCACTTTATATATCAATGGACAAAAAGGCGGAGAAGGAAGAATTGATCGGACTCAAGCGGCAATATTCTCTGCAGATGAAACTGCTGACGTAGGAATTGATCTTGCAACACCAGTCGTTGAGAGAATTGGCGCTGAACGTAAATCAAAATTTACTGGCAGGATTCCAAAGTTAGTAGTTGAGTTGAAATAACTCTTTTAAACTAAATAGCTTTCAGCTATCCTGATGATTTTGAAATCAGGGTAGCTGAAGCATCTTTTGTAATAAACTATTTCAGTTAATAAATATTCGAAGAAAAAAATGAAAAAACTTTTATATATTATTTTTTTACTAGCCTTAGTTATCAATTTATCAGCACAGGACGATAAAGAGCTGACTAAAGCAGCACAAAATCCTATTGCAAATTTGATCAGCATTCCGTTCCAGAATAACACGAACTTCAATTTCGGTCCTTTGAATGATAGGACACAAAATGTTCTGAACATACAACCGGTTATACCGCTTGCAGATGGAAGAATAATTACACGAACAATCTTCCCGCTTGTATGGCAGCCAGTTTTTACTACCGATGGCGGAACAGATTTTGGTTTGGGCGATATCGTCTTTACTGCATTTTATTCACCCGAATCTGAAGGCGTTACCTGGGGCGTGGGACCTGTTCTTTCTTTTCCAACGGGTGGTGAAAAATTCGGTTCTCAGAAATGGGGTGCTGGTCCTTCACTCGTAGCTCTAATTATGCCCGGTCAGTGGGTCGTAGGCGGGTTGGTTAATAACGTTTGGTCTTTCGCAGGCGAGGAGAATGCGGCAGATGTTAACTTTTTTACATTCCAGCCGTTTATTAATTATAACTTCCCGGATTTTTATTTAACTTTTTCGCCGATCATCTCCTCGAACTGGAAGGCACAAAGCGGGCAGCAATGGACTGTTCCTTTAGGTGCCGGCATAGGAAAACTTATCCGCTTTGGAAAACTTCCCGTTAATTGCAACGTAAGCTATTATAATAATCTTGTGAAACCAGATTACGGTGCGGAATGGACTTTAAGATTTCAGGCAGCTATACTTCTTCCGGCAAGTATTCTATAGGAATATTAAAATCAAAAAAATAATCATCAACAAAAAAATATATAAGGAACAATATGAAAAATATAATTTTAGTTTTAACGTTATTTTCTCTGACTAATCTGTTTGCACAGGATGTTGATAGTTACATTGAGCTGCTAAAGTCAGATTTAAAAGCAAATAAGAAAGCTATAATTACTGAAGTCATGAATTTCGATGAACAACAGTCAGAAGCTTTCTGGCCAATTTACAGAGATTATGAGTATGAACTGGACAAATTATCAGATAAAAGAATTGCTAACATTAAAGACTTCGCTGCGAACTTTGATAGTCTTACCACAGAGAAAGCAAGGTTGCTGATTGAAAATGCATTTGACTTTCAAAGCGATCGCTTAGACCTTAATAAAAAGTATTATAAGAAATTTGCTGAAGTACTAAATCCAGTCGTTGCAGCAAAGTATATGCAGCTCGAAAATGAGATCCAGCTTCTCATTGACTTGAGTATTAATTCAAATCTTCCACTGGCAAAGATGCCTGGTGAAGAATAATTAAGATTTTGCAAATTGTTTAAAATGCAACTCGGCATTGGTTTTTATATAAACATGCTTTTTATGTATATCAAACATTTTTATTTGATAGGGTTTTTTATTTCGATTTATTTATTTATTCAGCCAATGATATTTGGTCAGACAAAAAACGACACGGAGAAAGATTCAGATTCAACAAGTTCGAGAGAACTTTCTCTCAATGGTTATCCTTATGTGTACTACACTCCCGAAACTGAGCTTGCTTTTGGTGTAGGAGGAATATTGGTTTTTTATACCTCCGATTCGCCGGTCATCAAACCTTCAAAAGTAGTACTGGGTGGATACTACTCGACTAAGAAGCAGTATAAAATAACTTTAGACCCTGCATTTTATTTCTCCGACAACCGTATTTTCATAAATATGCCTTTAAGCTTTGGATATTTTGTCGACAAATATTTTGGAGTTGGTCCTAATTCTGTTGATGACGGCAATGAAGATTATATCTCAAGAGTTTACACTGCAACTCTGTTTGTTCAAATTCCTTCCTACTGGTTTACGAGCGACAGGACAGGGTTGATTCTTGATTTTAATTCTACTGAAATGGTTGATAAGCAAACCAATCCGGAGCTTGTAAACAATACGGTTACAGGCAGCGAAGGCGGGAACTTTTATGGAATAGGCCTTCAAGCTGTCTGGGATGACCGGGACAATTTATTTTTTCCAAATGAAGGAAAATTTTCATCGCTTAAATTTCTGTCTTATCCAATTGGGGATTTTAACTTTTATTCCTTAGAACTTGATGTCAGGCATTATAGTTCCTTCAGTAAAGATCAGGTTCTTGCCGGTCAGGGTTATTTTGTTGCTTCGGGCGGCGATATACCATTCTATAAAATGCCGTCATTAGGCGGGCAAAACAGAATGAGAGGTTATTATTACGGAAGATACCGGGATAACGTTTATGTTACTTTACAGCTTGAATACCGCCAGTTTTTCTGGTGGCGGTTCGGATATGTTTTATTTGGCAGTGTCGGCGGTGTTGCAACTTCTCCCGAGAAATTAAGAATTGATGAATTCAAATTCAGCTATGGTGCAGGTTTAAGATTTTTATTTAATGAAGAAGAGAAAGTAAATATCAGGGCTGATATAGGAATTACCCGCGATGGTGATACAGGAATTTATTTTGGAATTGAAGAAGCTTTTTAAATTAAATAAAAAAAGGAATCAAATGATGAGAACAAAACTTTTTACAACTGCAATTTTTTGTTTAGCTTTTTTTACTCAACTGACATCTGTTCATGCTCAATCAGAATGGAAATACGATGCAGGACTTTATGGCTGGTTTGCCGGCATGGAAGGGACAGTGGGAGTTGCAAATCAACAGGAACAGTTTGAAGCTAGCGTAAGTGATCTGATGAAAAATCTGACATTTACAGCAGGAGGTCACTTTGAAGCTAAAAATCCAAAAGTAAGTTTAATACTTGATGTTTTTTATGTTGGATTGAAAGCAGATGCAGAAGCCAAAACGATTGGAGCTAATACTGTAACACCAAATGCTTCAATGGAATTTGATGAATGGATAATTGAGGGTTCTGCAGGTTATCGGATAAATCCGGAGTTTGAAGTACTACTGGCAACAAGATTCTTTTCCCTTAATGCAGATCTTCTTAATGGAGATAATACTTTAGGATCTGCCAGCCAATCGTGGCCTGCATTTTATCTTGGTGCAAGATATATCAAAGAGTTTGATAAAAAATGGTACGCAGCAATTCGTGGAGATGCTGGTTATGGTGGTAACGGATTTGCCTGGTATGCAAATGCAGCAGTCGGATATCGTTTTAGTGAATTATTCTCACTTGCACTTGCTTATAGAATTCTTAACATGGATTATGATTCCGGAACTGGTCTTGATTATTTCATGCTTGATGGTACAACCGGCGGTTTCGGGCTTGGTTTTGTATTTAGTTTTTAATTAAGGAAAAATATAGTTGACACTTTTTTTAAGTGAATCAAAGTCAAAATTCATTTTAGAATAATTAATTTATAAGGAGATCAAAAATGTATACATATTTAAAAGTCTTTGTACTCATTAACTTTATTATCCTGTTTAATCAATTCTTGTTAGTTGCTCAAACTGATTCTGCAACTGTGAAAGATTCAACAGTGGTAAAAACAACAGTACCGGTAAGTGGCATAACCATTCCTGCCGGCACAAAGTTAATGGTTAATATGGATAAGCCTGTAAGCACTGCAAAAAATCCTGCCGGCACAATTTTTACAGCAATCCTGGAAGTTGATTTTGTTTACGACGGAAAAGTTATTTCGCCAAAAGGTTCAACGATTTATGGCCGGATTGACGAGTGTCGGGGAGGAAGAGTACTCGGGGGATCAAAACTTACTTTTGAATTCACCGGCATAACAGTAAATAACCAATTAACTGAAATTGTAACTGATCCAATTGGAGTTGAAGGTGGAAAAGGAAACACTGCAAAAATGGTTGGTGCCGGTGCACTTATCGGTGGAGCTTTTGGTGGTGGCAGCGGTTCCGGTACAGGCGCTTTGATTGCGGGCGGTCTGGCTGTTTTAAGTTCCGGAAAAAACCATATTCAAATTCCTGCAGGTACGCTGGTTGAAGTCCCTTTAAAAGCACCATTAACAATTAAATAAAAAGCAGACATGTAATGAGCTGGAAAGAAAAATTAAAAAGCGAACTTAAGTCAGTTGGAATTGCAACAGTATATTTTTTATTCTGTTTCAGTACGCTTATGCTTATAAAATTTCTTCTTTAAAAGAATACAAATTAAATTTTTGGTGTGTTATGAGATAATTGGTGACTCATATAGAAAGTTTTATTAATAATGGAACATATTCTCTGGTAAATGGGTTAAAAACAGCCATATATGAGATATTGATGGGACTGTCTTATCTTTTGGTGTATGTTATATTTTAAAAAAGGTTTTGAAGGTCGTGATGAATATGTTTGGATATCGCTCCAACAGGTATTTAATCATGTGGATATTTATCACGTCTGGGTAAATACCATAGTTGTTTTTGGTTTTGCTTGGATAAATTTAATTTCTTATATAGCAATAATTAGGTAAAGGAACTTTGCTCGATGTTGTTTTCATCACATGGAACAAATAAAGAATAAATATTTTATTTAGATATGAATTGTGAATTTAGTTTATAATAAAAGCCGGATAAAAATATGAATTTATATTTAAAGTTTGTTGTTTTGTTTTTATAATGACCTGCTTGAGTAATTATTTGTAAACACCGAAAAATGGATTACCCGGATGATTAGAAAGTAGAATGGGATTTCGTTGGGGTAGTTTATTGAATGCTGAAGATATTTTGGAACTGATACTTGCTGGTTGATGATTTTGTTATGGGACTCCATCAATTTTGTTTGATATGAAGTTAGAGATTGTAAAATTAAGTTGGAGAAATGGGTTAGTATAGGATTATGGTATTATAAATAAGTGAAGGGTGGTTTTACCATGTCAATGGTTATGATTGTGTTATTAAGAGAATTTTTTAATTTAAATATAATTGATTTAATAAGTTTTGGACCCATTTTATAAAAAACCTCTGTGGGTTTAGTTAATTATAAACTCTATTATCTGATGGCCTTATTCCTGTTTTGATGTTATATTGATCCAATTAAATAGAATTAAATGATTGGGATAATATATTTAAAATTAGATAAATTATTTATTTGGAGATAGAGAATGAGTATAAATAAATTTAATTCCACTCTTTTAAATTTTTGTCATAGATTTTATATTATGGATGAAAGATGGCGTAATTTTCCTATGGATAAAAATTAATATTAATATATTTTTAGGATTATAAAAACTACAAAATACCTTTTAAGAGGGAATGATTGTTTATTTTGTGGTTAAGTATTTTATAAGGATTATGGTAAAAAAATATTAAAGGGACCTGGGGAAAGAATCAAGATAATCCCAAGAACCAATAAGGTTCAGGTTTGTTCGTCCTATTAAACCTGAGTTACTTAAAATAAGTTTTACATTGTCAGCCATCATGGTTCAGGTGGAGGTCCCGAGTATCTCAGCAGACTGAAACACAATTGAAATCTGTAAAATAATTGAACGATATGGCGCTAACGGGATAGAACTTGATGTAAGACTTTCGAAAGATGGTATTCCTTATATGTATCACGACAATGCACTAAATCCACGTCTTGTTCAAAAAGGTTCGCTCATAGGTAAGTCTGAAGATTACACTTTTAAAGAATTGAGTTCCTTTGTAAGATTGATTCATGGTGAACGGATACCATCACTGGAAGCTATCTTAGATGCAATTGTTACCGAAACAACTCTTGAGTTTGTTTATGTAGATTGCAAACCAACGAGTGAACCAGGACTTGCAACAATCGCAGCAATATGTGAATCCGCCAGGCAAAAAGCTTTAGCTCAGAACAGAGAGGTTGAAATCTATATGGCAATTACAACTGAAGATCTGTATAACGCATTTTTAAAGTTGCCAAATTATCAAAGCATACCTACAATATGTGAACTTGAGATAGAAAAACTGCAGCAAATGAATTCACAAGTCTGGTCTCCACGATTTACAGAAGGTACTCAAAACTCTACAGTTGCATCTTTACATGGACAGGGAAAGAAAGCGATCACCTGGACTGTAAATATTCCGGATCTTATGTATCAATATTTTGAGGAAGGAATATTTGATGGTATGCTCACGGACTATTGTACCTTACTCGCTTACTATTACTGGGGACAATAAAATGAAGAAGACAATATTAATTGCAACTTTAATTCTAATTTATCTCGGCTCCGGCTATGGTCAGTCTGTTGATTCAATTTACAATTTAACTGCTTATGGCAACCTGGGATTTGTCAGAAACATTACTTCATTTGATTTTGAATATCCAAGTTTAGATAGAAACGGATTTATTGGAAATTTAAAAATTATGTGGAAGCCGGATTATCTGTTAAGAGCAGGTATCGAAGTTAGCAGATCAGATGTTTATTCAGTGAATGAATCAGCAGTGCCCACAGATTCAGGAACAACAAGTTTACAAACCGATGTATATGCGTGGACTTATATGGCAGTGTTTTCCATGTCACCCGTTACAAATCTTGAAATTAATCTGGCAACAGGTTTAGGATTCACAACGGTAAATAATTCTGCATTCGGGGTTGAATCAAGTTCAACCGATTTTGGTTCTGTTTTTATGTTATCAGCCGGTTACTTCTTCCCTGTTTCAAAAGACTTCAATATTGGAGCTGAACTCAGGGGAATGAAGATAGCAAAATATGATGATTATACTATAGCATTACAGCTTTCGTTAGCATATAAATTTTTAGAATGGTAAAGTTATTCAACAATCAAAAGGAAGGAACATTTTATGCGATCATTCACAATATCTACAAACCTTGTTGCACTCTTTTTAGCATCAGTATTTTTGATAGGCTGTGCAACAATTTCTGTAAACCAGGATTACGATCCTGCTTACGATTTTTCACAACTAAAAACATTCGGATTTATTCCAATACCTGAAGATGCCGGAATTGACCAGTTAAGCGCAAACAGGTTGGGTGATGCAATCAAAGCAGAATTAATTTCCAAAGGATACACACTCTCCGAAAATGCTGATTTTGGAATTGCACTTCATTTTGGTAAACAAACCAAAACAAGCGTACAATCATACGGTTACGGTTACGGTGGTTGGTGGGGTAGACCCGGAATGGGTGGTGTTGATGTTAACCAGTACAATGAAGGAACTTTGTTAATTGACTTTATTGATATGAAGAAAAAAGAATTGATTTGGCGAGGAACTGGTACTGGTATACTAAGTGATTCGCCAAGTGTGGAGGAAAAAACAGAAAATGTTAATAATGCTGTTAATCAGATATTGGCACAGTTTCCACCAAAATAATATTTGAAAGTAAAGTTTTATGTACAGTTTATCTCTGGCATTGAAAAATTTTTCATCTGTAAAATGAAACTGTTATTGACGTAGTCATTAATTGAGCTAATCATTCTTAAAATAAATGTAATCAATAGGACTAAGTACCTATTTCGGACAAGTTTGACGTGTTTTATTTTATTGTATGTAATAACATAAATTAACAAGTAAAATTACTTTTTACTCTGCAAAATCAGAGCTTAGATAATTAATATAAATTAACAACAAAAAAACCTGAAAGGTAAAATCAATGAGAAAAACAGCATTAAGCTTAATTATATTTATCACCGCTGCAATGGTCGTACTGCAATCATGTTACCCGGGCGATGAATTAACATACAGTGATACTGATATCATAGCAACTTTTTACGATAAAGAAGCTGACTTTGCAACAAAGTCTACCTATGCTATGCCGGATACTATTTACAGGTTGGATGATGAAGGTAATCCAATTGTAGATCCGGGTGCAAACGATCCAAGTATCTTAAATAAAATAAAAGATGAGCTTGAAGGATATGGATTTACTGAGGAAACACCGGCAAATGCTGACGTTATTGTTTTTGCAGTAATCTCGACTTCAACGTGGGTTTCGGGTGGATGCTATTCCGGTTGGTATAGCTGGTATTATCCTTATTATGGCTGGTGCTACCCTGTTTATTACACTTACGATACAGGGACATTGCTCATTGCTATGATTGAAAAAGATACAACTGAAGAAAAAGATGGGCTTTGGGTTGCGGCAATGAACGGATTACTTGGTGACAACAATAGTGGTACTTTAACCCGGATAAATCAGGGTATTGAGCAGGCATTCAGTCAATCACCATATCTTGGTGCAGGTAAGTAACCATTGATATAATTCAATTACATCATCTATTAAAAAATGAATATTAAATTTTATAAGGATAACAAGATGAAAATTACTCAAATTAAATTTTGGCAGGTACTTACTGTATTTGCTTTAACTATTTTACTTTTTAGCAGCAGTTATGCACAGAAAGAGCGATGGTACGGAGCTCTTACTTATTCTGTTTCTGTTCCATCAGGAGATACCAAAGATATTATTGGAGATATTGGCTGGTGGGGAATGGGATTAGATTATCGTTATATGGTTCAGAAGAATTTATCTGTTGGATTGTTTTTCGGCTGGAATTATATGTATGAGAGAGTAACCGGGCAGACTGAACTCAACACCGATCCGCCGGGAACAATTTATGGGACACAGGATAATACAATCAATTCATTTCCGATAATGGCGAGCGCTCACTACTACTTCGGTGAAAGAAAACAATTAAGACCTTATATTGGTTTGAATGCCGGCGGATCTGTAATGCTTCAGCAAAAAGCAATTGGAATTTTCGTTTGGGATAATGACCAATGGCAATGGGGTGTTGCACCGGAAGTCGGAGTTGCAATTCCTGTTGAAAGAGATTTCGGGTTATTAATTAATGGCAAGTATAATATGTTTTTTTCCGGTGAAGATGCAATCGGCAATGAAATAAATAATGCTTACTGGTCTATAAACGTTGGCTTTGTTTGGGAACCTTAATACTCCAGTTAATAAAATATAAAAACAAAGGAAAATACTACAATGAAAAAATTACTTTTATTTTCATTCCTGTTGTCATTTACAAGTGTATTTGCTCAGGATATGGACAGCTATATCGAGCTTCTGAAATCAGATATTAAAACTGATAAGAAAGCCATCATCACTGAAGTCATGCAATTCGATGAAACTCAGTCAGCGGCCTTTTGGCCTATCTATAAAGATTTTGAATATGAATTGGATAAATTATCTGATAAACGGATAGCCAACATTAAAGACTTTGCGGCTAACTATGATGTATTAAGCGATGAAAAAGCAAATCAACTGATTGAAACAGCTTTCGATTTTCAGGACGACCGATTAGATTTAAATAAAAAGTATCACAAGAAATTTGTTGAAGTCTTGGGTCCAATTACAGCCGCTAAATATATGCAGCTTGAATACGAAGTACAGCTTCTTATAGATTTAAGCATTAACTCGAATCTGCCATTGGCAAAGAAGCCAGGTGCCGAGTAAAATAGAATTAACAATTAACCGGTTGGAGTAATTCTTCAACCGGTTTTTTTTATGGCCGTGCTTATTTATTCATATAAAATGCTAAATTAAATCGTGCAAAAAAAATTATTAGGCATCTAAATGAAAATTATTCTACCGTTATTAATTACATTCATAATCGCTATTCAGTTCACTTCAGTTGTATCTGCTCAGCAATTAAATTTTAATGATAATACTTTCTTCTATCCGCATACCTTTAATTCCGGTCAGATAGTAAGTTCATTAGGGTTATCTCTTGCAAAACTTCCTGAAGATGTTGTTGAAACTGATGATGTTTTCAGAGCTCCGTTATTTTCATACCGGATGAAGTACGGTTTACCCGAAAACTTTTTAGCTGAAGGTAGTGTAGAGTCAAACATAGTTACGTTCAATTTTATGTTGGGTCCTAAATGGAATTACGAGCTTGATAAATTTGGATTTTCAGTAGGCACCGACTTATCATATTATTTCGGACAACTCGAACAATTTGGATTCGATACCAAGTTTAACGGATGGGCATTGTATCCGAACATTAGTGCTGGGTATCAGTTTGAAAAGTTTACTCTATCCCTAAAATCTGAATTGGTTTTCAATCTTGCAGAGACATCAAAAAACGGTGAATCAGAAATTGAAAACGATCTGGATTTTTTTAACGGATGGACAATCGGCTTTTACATCGAACAGCCCTTTTGGGGAGACAACTATGTTGTTCTAGGTGTAAGGTCTACATTCCTCAAATTTTACTACCCAATGTGGGCAGCATTCTCTACATTCGACAGATCTTTTTATATCCCCGAAGCAACATTTACATTTATCTTTTGAAGTCAATGAATATGAAAACACTAATTATACTTTTTGCAAGCCTGCTTCTTTTTTACTCCTGTGATAATGAAGTAGAAGTGATTACTCCCGTAGTTGATCCAAGCAATTTCCTGGGCCAGACTAATCCCCTGCCTGACAATGTCAAACCGATTATGGATGGTGTGTATGAAGTAACAAAAGGAAATGAACTGCTTGGTGACCAGGTTGTGGTAAAATGGAACCGCGACAGATTATCAATCTTTGCAGGAATAAATGGTGGTTATTTAGTTCTTGAAAGCGGATATCTTGATTCGGTTATTTTCTTTATGGGTTATTGGCGCTATTCAACTAACACTGAAACCGGCGCAGCAACATTTTATATCCCGGCAAGTGAAGGCGGAAGTGAAATACTTTCTGGTGATACATCTTTTACAACAATTAAATTTGTTGGCGAGTATGGAGTTGGAAATGAATTAGCTGCTAATCCACTAACACTGAAATACAAAAGACCTTTCAGCCAGAAAGTAAAACAAAGCAACTTTGATATTCTGGCTCACCGAGGAGGTGGAAGAAATTCCGATTACCTTGGTGTTTCCGAAAATTCAATTGAGATGATAAACATTGCGGAGAGATTTGGTACCACAGGGATTGAAATAGATGCTCGTCTATCTAAAGATGGTGTGCCGTTTATTTATCACGATGCAGACATAAATCTTAGACTTACACAGAAAAGTTTAATCTGGGGTAATATTGAAGATTTCACATGGGCACAGTTGAGAACCCTCGTTACTTTAAGAAATGGAGAAAGGATTCCTTCGCTTCGGGAAGCACTTGAATTCACTCTGGAAGAAACAAATATAAAAACAGTCTGGCTTGATACAAAAGATGTTGATGTTGTGGAAGCATCGATTGAATTATTAACAGAAATTAATGAACGTGCAGTTAATACGGGAAGGAACTTAAAAATTTATCTTGGCATTCCAGCAGATGATATTTATGAAGCATTCCTTGCTCAGCCAAATTATGAGGATGTTCCTTGCCTTGTCGAACTTTCTATTGATCAGGTTAGAGAAGCAAACGCTTTGATTTGGGCACCAAGATGGACACAGGGAACACAAACATCAACAGTTCAGCAAATGCAGTCTGAAGGAAGAAAAGTATTCACCTGGACACTGGATGACGAAAATTATATCGAGCAATTTATTAATGAAGGTCAGTTTGATGGAATTCTTACAAACTATCCTACTATAGTTTCATACTTTTACTATATAAAGCAGTAGAGAAAATTTTATGCAAATAATAAAAATATTAATCGCTGTTGTTGTAATATCTTCTGTAACGTTTCCGCAACTCAACGATACGACCTATTCCCTTTCAACAGAAATTGGTTTGGGGTACTCACGATATTTTACAACAATGGATTACGATGATCTGAATCAAAACGGTTTTTCAGGAACGGTTAAAGTGATGTGGAATCCGGAACATTTGTTAAGCCTTGGTCTTGAGTCCGGATATCAATACTTATACTCACTTGATGTTAGTGATTTCAGTACAGAATTTGGGAATACGAATGTTAAAGCTTCGATGTATACTGTTCCGATATTTATCGTATTCGCAATGAAGGTTCTGCCAAATATTAAACTAACTGCAGGTTCAGGTGTATATTTACTTTTTAACTCCGGCGAGTTATTTGGAGATGAACTTAGCAGCAATCAGATAAGTATAGGTGCGCACATGGGAATTTCTTATACTTATCCTATAACTAACTCAATGGCTGTTGGCGGAGAATTACTTTATTCTTATTTCTCAAAACTTCAGGATCAGACAATAGCTTTACAATTTGTATTTGTTTATGATTTTTTAAAATGGTAAATATTTTTTAAAACAATAAAAAAATGGAGACAACTATGTTATCAACAAAAATCAACTTTTCAGTTTTTAGTATTATTATAACTGCTGTAATATTTCTGGCAGGATGTTCTACTATTTCGGTCAACCAGGATTACGATCCAGCGTATGATTTTTCAAAACTAAAAACTTACGGATTCATTCCTATTACTGAAGATGCTGGAATTGATCAGCTAAATGCTACCCGTTTAGGTGATGCAATAAAATCCAATCTCAATGCAAAAGGTTATACACTTGCCGAGAATGCAGATTTTGGTATTGCTTTATTTTTTACTAAAGATACAAAGACAAGTATTCAATCCACTGGAGGATATGGCTATGGTTATGGATATGGTTACAGAGGTTATGGTGGAATGGGCGGCAGTACGTACGTCAATCAATACGATGAGGGAACACTTGTTATTGACTTTGTTGATATGGCAAAGCAAGAATTAGTCTGGCGTGGTGTTGGTACCGGTGCTCTTAGTGAATCCCCCAGCGTTGAAGAACGTACAGCAAACATTAACAATGCAGTTACGAAAATATTAGAGCAATTTCCTCCGACTAAAGAAGAGTAATTATAGTTTTTAGATAGATTCAAAAAGGAGTACTTAAAATGTTTAAAAATTTTATTTCCACTTTCATATTCATTTTGGTTTTTGCTTCAATTAGCTTTTGTCAATCATCTTCGGAACAAGTTCAAACAGGATTTAATAATTACCAGAATGGTGACTATCAGGCTGCATTGATGAGTTTTAATGCCGCACTTCAGAGTTCAAGTACAGAGATAAATGAACCGCTGGCGGAAGAGTCGAATGAAAATTACATTAGGGAATCTCAAAAGAAATATACGGATGAATCTGAAAAGCAGTATATGGAAACCTCCTCAGAGACATATACCGGTATTTCCAAGAGAGAAAAAATAAGCACTGAAACTAAAAAGTATGAGTCCACCCCACTTGAATATCAAGGTGATGAGCCTGCTAAAATTTATCTTTACAGAGGAAGAACCTATCTTCAATTGGGTAACAAACAGGCAGCCTTAAATGATTTTGACAAAGCTGTTAGTTTAGACCCAACTCTCTCCGAAGTTTTTTTCAGAAGAGCTCTCGCAAATATGGAAGTTGATCCTGATAAAGCCTGTCCGGATCTTTTAGCTGCCATTGAGCGAGGTCATCAATCAGCAAAAGAATTATACGATCTGATATGTAAGGAGGAGTAAATTTTAGATTAAATATTGTTAATATTTCAGGTGATAATGTAATTTATAATTTCAAATTGCTTTTTGTTTTTATCTTAGATAAGAGAGAAAAAAAATAATAATCAGATAATATCCACTATGAAACAACTCTACCCAATTAAAGCTTGTCTCCTTTCTTTTAATTATGAACGTATTCCCAATTTGTTCATTGTTCGCACAAAATAGCGATCCTTTGACAAAGCATTCAGAGATGTCAGGGAACACAACATCGTTTTACATTTCAAAATATCAGTTAAATAATTCATCCAATTTAATTCCCATAATAGTCTTGCATTCAAACAGGAATTAAAGCACAAATGGCGCTCAGTTTACTTTACCCTCGGAATTGATTAATGATGACTTTAAACCCTGGGAATCTGAAAAACATTTCTGGATTGGTGTTGGCGAAATAGCAATTCTTGAATTCATTCCGTGGGCACTTGCAAAATGGATTAGAACGTGGGAAGATCCCGCTGATAACTGGGCTAATGTTTCCTCGGAGACCTGGTGGAGAAATCTTCAGAGCGGATTCGAATATGATGGTGATAATTTTCTTAACAAATAACTTCTCTCATCCATACCATGGCGCTTTATTTTTTAATGCCGGAAGAACAAACGGATATGACTTCTGGGAATCATCCGCTTTTTCACTCACAGGAAGTGCTGTATGGGAATTTTTTGGTGAAACTTTCCGCCCATCTTTTAATGACTGGATTTATACAGGTGTTGGAGGTGCTAACCTCGGAGAAATTCTTTACAGATTATCATCAATGGTTACAGATAATCGAGCTACCGGATCTGAAAGAGTCTGGTCAGAAATCTGGGGATCATTGCTTAATCCTGTGAGAGGATTTAACAGAGCAATTTCCGGAGAGATGGGTCAGAATTTTGATAACCCTGAGTGGAGCAGACCAGAAGACTTTGTTATAACATTTGATGGCGGCACAAGATCAATGGATAAAGACGGCGATGAGAATCTTACACAGCATAAAGAAGTAGAAGGACTTTTTACTTTGAATATGGCCTATGGTAATCGCTTCAAAGCAAAGAAGCCATTTGATTTTTTCGGATTCGAGTTTGCGATAGCTTCCAACAAGCCTCACTTTACTACAATGAATAGCAGCAGGATTTCTCTTTGGCTGGGAATATAGAACAAAACAAACATCAAGCTTTGACGTAAGCCTCGATTTCAATTATGATGACCTCATCAAAGAAGAATATTATCAGAAACTGATACTGTTTATAACGGATTTTTGTTTGGAACTACTCAGTTATTCCCGCATTTGTTATCCAGTCTTTCCAATTGGAGAAAAAACCAATATCGTAACCCAGGTTGGCATAAATGGTATTATAATGGGTGCCACTCCTAACGATTATTATATTGATGTTGAAGGTAGAGCTATATGATTTTGGTCCGGAGTCGGAACCAGGATATATCGCGGCAATCCAGAATGGAATCTGGAATTACGTGAGCATTCTTTATTACGGTGCATGGCTATGGACACAATCGCAGCCTGATAATTCCAAACATCATATTCACTTCTTGATTCTTAGAAGCACAATATCCAGTTCACGACCATACTTCTCTGCTGGTTTTAGTGTTGGAGTATATTGGAGAAACAGTTATTATGATGCTTATGAAGGTATCATCAATGGAGTGAATAAGTAGAGAATCAGTGACGTTAATAAAACTCTTTCAGTTTGAAGAGTATTTTCAGCTATTATTAGATTTATAATTATTTAGGATTACTGGAAATTCTTTAAAAGGAATTAACTATGAAAAAAATAATTTTAACAACTTTAATAGTTTTATTGACAAGTTCAATTTTTACCGGTTTTGCTCAATCGGATCCATATTTGAAGAACAGAATTTTAGTTGAAGGATTTTACATTCGTAACCTCGGTAACTTCGGTAAGGTTTGGACAAACGCATCCGGCGGATACATTGGATATGGTATTGCTTTTCCAGATCATAATTTGCTTATAATGAGAACAGGTTTTATCAATAACTTAATTATGAACTCAGCACGAGAAGTTTAATGTCGAAGAAGCTTCATTAACTATGATCCCCATTGAGATTGGCGGCAGATATTATTTTTTTGATGACAGATTTATGCCATTTTTTCAATTTATAAATGGATTGAACCTGGTATTTGAAAACACAAATCTTGAAGGAGAGAATAAAGATAAAACCATGCTAAAATATGCCTGGCAGGTTGGATTTGGATTAACCGTAAATGTAATTAGTAATCTGAGTTTAGATATCGGTGTTAATTACCAATCTAATTTCTATCAGCACGATGCGATGAACACTGGTTTTGAATATTCATTTGGATTGGGTTATGCATTTGGCAATTAATATTTTATTTTAAAAACATATGACTAATTCAGTAAATAAAACAGGAAAAAGTTTTCAGGTGATGGTGATCCTCGCCAGCTTTGTAATTATCGTTGCCGGAATGCAAGCAGCCGAGTCAATAGTTGTTCCGTTTTTACTTTCATTGTTCATCGCAATAATAGCATTGCCACCATATCTTTGGCTTCAACAGAAAAAAGTTCCGAGAGGAATTGCTTTAATTATTATAATCCTCGTCTTCCTTGCTTTTATTTTTCTCATCGGGTTACTTATCGGTACATCAATTGCGGATTTCTCTTCAAAACTTCCTTTCTATGAACAAAAACTGCAGGAACAAACCCAGGCTGTAATAGCATGGTTAAGAGAAAAAGAATTTATTGAGTCTGACTTTGAAATTTCGAGTGCATTCAATCCGGGTGTAATTTTAAAGATTGTTGGCGATACATTTAACCAGGTTAGCAACCTGTTCGCAAACGGCTTTCTTATACTTTTAACAGTGATATTTATTATGCTCGAGGAAGTAAGCCTTCCTGTAAAAATAAAAAAGATGGTTTCTAATCCTGAGCAATCACTCTCACGGATTCAATCTGTTTCTCAAAACATTAATAAATACATCGCTATTAAAACAGCTATCAGTTTAGTAACGGGTTTGCTGGTTTATTTTTTACTTCTGATAATTGGTGTTGACTATCCCCTTCTCTGGGCTGTGCTTGCATTTGCCTTGAATTTTATTCCAACAATCGGATCGATCATTGCACTAATTCCGCCAGTGCTGCTAACAATAATTCAGTTCGGTTTCGGTAAAGCGCTTATAGTCTTAGTTGGTTTTGTAATAATCAACACAATTATGGGAAATATCCTCGAACCGAAATTTATGGGTAAGGGTTTGGGACTTTCAACACTCGTTGTTTTTTTATCTTTGATCTTTTGGGGATGGGTGCTTGGTCCAATCGGAATGCTGCTTTCTGTTCCATTAACGATAACCATTAAAATTGCTCTCGACAGTTCAGAAGAGACACGCTGGCTTTCAATTCTGCTTGGACCCGAGAATACTGAATAGTTTTGTATTTTTGAATATGCTAGGCGATTCAATTACAGGTTTGAAGTTATTTTTAACTTTTATACTTATCCTTCTGATAAACATTTCGACTTTTGCACAAAAAACTGACGTTGTTAGATTGCTCAACGGGGATAAAATTACTGGCGAAGTTAAATATTTAAGAGTAGGTATTCTTACTTATAGTACAGATAATATGGAGTCCGTAAGCATTCAGTGGAATAAAATTAAGAGCATTGAAACAAAGAATTTTTTTGAAATAGAAGTTGCTGATGGTAGAGTTTTTTTTGGTTCAATTGCTCCTTCTGATGACGAAGGAATGATGATTGTAAAAGGAGTTACTCTGGATCATAACCTTTTTATGAAATATATAGTGCGGATAAATAGAATTAAAGAATCCTTCTGGGATATACTTGATGGCTACATTAAATTTGGTTTTAGTTTTACAAAAGCAAGTCAGATTGGACAGATAAGTTTTGGTGGTAATGCTAAATATCGAACAAAAATTAATGTATCGGAATTATCATTAAACTCAGTTATTACAACAACTGAAAAAGAACCAACCTCGAGCAAAAATGATTTATCATTTTCCTATCAACATAACCTGGAACAGCAATGGTTTGCGGCAGGTATTGCGGCACTTCAGGAGAACAGCGAACTTGGAATAAAGCTCCGAACTTCATTAGGAGGCGGTTTAGGTAATAATATTATCCAATCACAGAATCAATGGTTGTATACCTTAGCAGGTTTATCCATTAACAGAGAACTAAAAACCGATCAAACCGAAGCTACATTCAATGTTGAGGGTTTAATTAATGCGCAGTACCAATTATTTAAATATGATCATCCGAAGGCAAATCTTTTAACTTATATTTATATATTTCCAAGTCTTACTGATTTAGGCAGATACAGATTCAACTACAACGCACAATTAAGTTGGGAAATTTTTATTGATTTTTATTGGGACTTGACCTTCTATTATGAATATGATAATGCACCTCAATCCGCAAATTCTTCACAATCAGATTACAGGATTGATACTTCAATTAAATTTGAATTTTAAGGAATAAAGCTATGAGAAGTTTGATATTAAAATCACTCTGCACAATCGCAATCTTATTCACTGTGCTTTCTGCCGAGCTTCCGGCTCAGGAGAATAATTATTGGAACATCCAGTATGGAACCAGATCGACTCTGCTCGGTGGTGCAGTAATCGGAAGTGTTTCGGATTTGAGTGCTACATTTTATAATCCCGGAGCTATAGCACTTTTCCCTGATGTTAAATTTATTTTGAGTGCTCAGGTTTATCAATTGGATAATTACACAATCAAAGATGGCGCAGCTGAAGGAAAAGATCTTGAATATTCATCCATCGTTCCTTCACCAAACTTTGTAGCTTTTGATCTTGGTTTTGATTTCCTTGGAGATGATCGCCTGGCACTTTCAATACTAACACGTCAGAATTCAGATCTGGAATTTTCTACAAGAATTATCGATTCACTTGAAGTGATTGAATCCTCACCAGGTAAGGAGAGCTTTGCCGGGGGTATAAACTCCGCAAAGAAATTTAACGATGTTTGGGGTGGCATTACATACTCTACTAAATTGAATAAAATAATAGGCTTAGGAGTTACAGGTTATGTTTCATACAGAAGTCATAAAGCAACTTCGCTTACAATTCTCCAAGCATTGCAGTCCAACGGAGATATTGCATCTTACTCAAATATTACAAACTACAGATTTAACAATTGTCGCACATTATTGAAAGCAGGTATTGGTTTCAATTTAAATCCTTTGACAATTGGCTTAACCGTAACTTCACCGAGCCTGAACATCTTTGGTACCGGTTCAGTTGGAACTCACCTATTCATTTCCGGAATAGACACGAACAGATTTGACAGTAACTATCAAGAAGAAATTGAATCAAAGTTTAATTCTTCCTGGGCGGCAGGGCTTGGCGGTGCTTACAACTTTGGAAAGATTAAGCTCCATTTTAGCACTGAATGGTATGATGCAATAAGCAAATTTGATGTGCTCGATACTGAATCCTATTTATCCCAAAGTTCGGGTGAAGTTTTAACAAACGATCTTACTCACGAAGCAAAAAGTATCATAAACTTTGGCGTTGGATTGGATTATTTCGCAAGTGACAGTCTTATTTTTTCTTTAAGCGTTACAAGCGACTTCTCCGCTTACATAGAAAACACCAGTACAAATCTTGCAACCTATTCAGCATGGGATTTATTTCATGTTGCCGGAGGGTCAACTTTCCCTATCTGGAAATCGGAAATCACCATAGGAGTAGTTTACTCATTTGGTTCACAAACGCTCGCAAATAATATTGATATAACACCGGATGAAGAAAATAATACCGTAAGTCGCCAATCAGATTTTGAATATTCGCAGATTAAAGTACTTCTGGGATTTGAACTATGATAAAAGCACTAATGATTTAACGATAGTTTTTGCATTTGAATTCCTGAACTAAATTGATATATCTTTACATTAATGGATAATAGTAAATCTCATAATTCATATAATCGAACACATCAACTATCGGGAAATTAAAAAATCAATTTAGAATTATATGTTAAAATTTATAGCCCTTAGTTTTATAACACTTTTTATTTTCTTCTCGTGCTCACCTGATTTACCGGTTGTGCCTCCAATTAATAGTGCTCCAACGGGTGAGTCACATCCTGGAAAATTTGTTTGGAGAGATTTGATGACTGATGATATTCCTTCAGTTAAAAAGTTTTATTCTGAACTATTTGGATGGACTTACCTGGATATTGGTGAATCTGATAATGATTATACTGTTGTTCTGCACGATGGAAAACCAATTGCAGGTATGTTCAGATTGCGTGATGTAGAAGCGAGACAGAGATATTCACAATGGATAAGTTACCTTTCTGTAACGGATATGAACCAGGCTATCAATTATACAAAAGCCAGCGGTGGCAGCATTTACAGAGAACCTTTGAACTCCCAATAGAGGTACGGTTTCATATGTATTCGATTCACAGAATGCAATTCTTTCATTTGTTAAATCCAGCAGCGGCGATCCACAGGATGCAGATCCTGTTTACAACGAATGGTTCTGGACTGAACTCTGGACTAATGATGTTGACAACTCAATAAAATTCTATACTCGGAATATTGGATATAAGTATAAAAAATTCGACACAAGAGCTGAAAACCAATATCACGTTTGAAAAAGAAAACAAACCAAGGGCAGGAATTATTAAAATCCCATTTGAAAATGTTAAGCCCCACTGGATGCCATACATAGCAGTTAAAGATCCATCGGAGATTGTAAAGAAAGTCGAGCAGTTAGGTGGTACCGTTTATTTAAGTACCGAAGGAATTGCTGGTAATAATGCCATTATGCATCCGTCCGGTGCTGTTTTCACTGTTCAAAAATGGCCATTGGAAAAAGGTGAATTTAAAGAGGTGAAATAATGAATCTCAAAATTAAAACTTTAGTCTTCTGTTTAATTTTATTAATCGTTCTGGCATTTTCAGGTTGTGGTACCGGACATATAAGTGTTGGAGTTGGAGTCTATGTTCCCGGAGCCTGGGGTGGTGGTTACGGACCGGGATATTATCCACCGGTTGGGGTTGGTTATCCGCTATATTAAAAAATAAAAATTAAAAAAAGTTATTCAAATTAAATACACTTAAATCGGAATATATAAATGCAAAAAACACCAACCATTTTGACAGTGCTCTTTATTTTTCTAACAATCGTATTTATTTCCTGTTCATCAACAAAAACCGATATCATTGGTGAATGGCAGGACGATACATACCAGAAAGGAAACATACAAAAAGTTCTCTTGCTTGGAATTGTTAATAAGGAGAAACCTCTTTTGAGAAGAAATTTTGAAGATGGAATGGCAAGAGCTTTTCAGGATGGAGGGATAAATGCAACTCCTTCTATGGATCACATGCCTTATGATGAAGCTATTGATTCAACAACTTTTGAAAAATATTTTAAAGAGCTACAGGTTGATGCTGTTGTAGTGTCGAGACTTGTTGCTGTTGATGCTGAACGTGATTACAAAGCCGGGTATCTTTATACAATACCTTATAACTCCTACTATGGATTTTATGGATATTACAATGCGGGGATAGCATATGCTAACAGTGGCGGATATCTTTCGCAGGAAGTGGTTGTTGTTTTAGAAACAAATATTTATGAGACAACGAATAAAAAATTAATATGGAGTGGCGTTTCAGAAACTGTTGAGCCGGATAAAGCCTCCGACGTTATCAATTCATTTAGCGAATTAGCTAGTTAGGAAGACTAAAAAGCCAGGGTTACTTTAAATAATGCTTGTCAAGTTTTATGGAACTCGGGGTTCAGTTCCTGTCTGCAGTCCTGATTTCCAGGAGTTTGGTGGAAATACAACCTGTGTACAAGTTCGAGATATCGAATCGAACAATATTGCAATCCTCGATGCTGGTACAGGTATAAGAGAATTAGGAAAGGATTTAATTGAAAGCGGTCACAAGCAAGAGGAAATTTTTATTGCGTTCACTCACTTTCACTGGGATCATATCCAGGGATTTCCTTTTTTTGAACCTGCTTTCGACAAAAAGCAAAAGATTAATTTACTAGCATTAGGTTGGGGAGAGCGAATCACTTGCCTAAAAGATATATTCAAAACTCAGATGCAAAAAGAATTTTTCCCTGTGCAGCTTGAAAAAATGGGTGCTAAGTTTAAATTTATGCTGTTAAAAGAGACGCAAAGAGTATTCAGAACCCAGACTAAAAAACCAAAACCGGTTGTTGTTAAAACCAATAAACATGAACATCCGGGTGGAGCTTACGGATACAGAATTGAACTTGATGGAAAGGCGATGGTGTTCTGCACCGATATCGAGCATCGGAACTCAATCGACAAAAAGGTTGTTAAATTTGCTGAAGGAGCCGACCTTTTAATACACGATGCTCAGTTCACAGATGAAGAATTGAAAAATAGAAAGGGCTGGGGGCACAGCAGCTACAGTCAGGCAATTGAAGTTGCTGAAATGGCAAATGTAAAAATGCTTGCGCTTACTCATCACGATCCTGATCACGATGATGACTTCCTCAAAAAAATGGAAAAGCAATGTCAGAAGAGATTTAAGAACTGCTTTCTTGCCAGAGAGAAAATGGAAATTGAACTTTAGATAAATTCACTCAACCAATAAAAAGGAATCTTCAATGAAAAAGTATTTACTTGTAACAATCTGCTTTTTGGCTCTAACGTTTACTTTATTCGCTCAATCAGGTTATGGCACTGAGCTAACTGGAAATGTAGTAATCCCGATTGGCAAAAATGCAGAATATTTCAATATCGGTTTTGGTGGATTGGTTGGTTTCTACTACGATGTCGCTGAAAATTTCAGAGTGGCTCTAGTTCTTGGTTATTTGCGCTCAAGTGTTAATGAGAGCAAAGTCAATGAAATATATGCAAGCGGAGGGCAAGATGCTAACATAACCGGAGGAGTAGGTGTTATTCCTGCTTTAATAAGTATAAGATTAATATCACCAGGACCTGGTATGAGACTATATGGTTTACTGGAAGGAGGCTTATATTCTTATAGCACAAGCTTTAGTGGAACATATGGCGGTGGTGCACCGGTTGATGAATCAGAATTCAGAAGTGAAGCAGGAATTGCATTCGGCGGTGGTGTACTGTTCCCCTTAAATAAAGAATTATCGTTGGATGTGAATGTGCGTTATCACTGGGTAAATGATTCCGAATATATTGATTATGAAGGCACTTCAATTGCAAACAGCAGATTGCTATCACTCGGTGTCGGTGTAAACTGGTTTTTCACTTTACCTAACCAATGATTAAATTAAATCAGCAAAATAAATCATATAAAAAATAATTCAGGAGTATGAGCGTGATTAAATATTTTTTCCTTACAATAATAGTAATCGTATTCTTAGCTGGATGTTCATCTGTTTCCGTAACAAATGACTACGATCCTGCTGCAGATTTTTCAGCTTATAGTACATTTAATATTTATGATGGAATTATCAAGGATAGTGAACTTGAAAATGTACCGTTAGCCAAGAAAAGAGTTCTTGAAGCAATCAATAACGAAATGCAGAAGAAAGGATTAACCGAAGCCGAAGCAGCTATTGCGGACTTGACAATTTATGCTCATGGCGGCACTACAGAAAAAATGAATGTTACTGATTATGGTTATGGCTACGGTGGATGGTGGGGACCAAGTCCTTATGGAAGAGACATAGATGTTTCTTATTACACACAGGCTTCACTGATAATTGATTTTGTTGATAACTCAAAAAAGGAATTAGTCTGGCGCGGAATCGGTTCTGCAGCATTACAGGATAGAGGAACACCGGAAGAAAGACAACAATTTATTGATGAAGCAGTTGCACAAATTCTGGATCAATACCCTCCGGTCGAATAAATTTTATCAATTATTTTTCAGGCTGCTCACGTTTTGGGCAGCTTTTTTATTTCTATCAACTACTCGCCATTTAAATTTAGCTCCTGATTTTTCTGAATCTGAAGGCGATTTAGCTTACAAATAATCTTTAGAATTCTTATCTTTGAAATAAAAATAAGCACAGGAAAAATGATGCTCTTTTACACGAAAATTTTTAGTTTCTTACTTTTATCGTCCCTTATACAAGCTCAAAATCTTGATAAAGTTAACACTTTAAGCATTGGAGAAAACTTCAGGATATATCCAAGCAACGTAAGTCAAACAGAAGTCTTTATTGTTACCCATCCTTCAAATCCGGACATAATGTTTGCTGCTTGTAATACTATAATATTTAATCCCTTCTTTGTCAGTGAAGGATGTTATGCTACCACAAATGGAGGAAACAATTGGTATGGTTCCGATACTTGTAAAGGAGCACCAATAACTTTGCACGGCGGTGATCCCGGAATAACAATTAACAAAGATGGAACTTTTATTCTAACAAGACGCGGATTTTCTCCCGGTTTATACTCACATTTTTCAACAGATTTTGGAGTAACCTGGTCTAACCAGAAAACCATTACTAATGATGATCTCGAACGTGGCACAATGACCTCAGATGTTCATCCTTCAAGTCCATATTTTGGTAGGAGCTATGTTGCCTGGGTTAGGTTTGCTCCGCCCTTTCCTTTAAACTTCGCTGTTACAGATGACGGTGGCATAAACTACTCAACTCCTGTTCAAATAAATAATCCGATTCAGCGAAGTGCAGGTGGTGATATAACTATGGGCCCCGATGGAAAAGTTTATGTTTGCTGGGCTGGCGTTACTTCCGTCTCCCCCTTCACAGAAGATTTTGTTGGTGTTGCTTCATCAACAAATGGAGGAACTACCTGGCAGGTAACTGAAAACGCTTTTGATATGAATGGGATAAATGGTCTCTTTCCTCAAAAAGGAAATATCAGAGTAAATGGCCTACCTGATATTGCGATTGATACAACCGGTGGACCAAGGCACGGATGGATTTACATAATAACCACTCAAAGAAATTTAGCCCCGGCAGGAAGCGATCCTGATGTAATCCTGAATCGTTCTACCGATAATGGTCTAACCTGGTCAGCAGGAATAAGAGTTAACCAGGATCCTGTTAACAATGGAAAAATCCAATACTTCCCTGCTGTTCACGTTGATAAAACCGGCGGATTGAATGTTATTTTCTATGATGATAGAAATACCACTCCTGATTCTACAGGAGTATTCCTTGCGCGATCTGAAGATGGTGGAAATAACTGGCGAGAATTTGAAATTAGCGATAAGAATTTCAAACCACTTCCAATTGGCGGATTAGGACAGGGTTACCAGGGAGATAATATTTCCATAACATCTTCAAATAATAAGCTCTGGCCTGTGTGGATGGACAACAGAACTGGTGTTTATCAGATATGGACTGTTCCAATTGAAATTTCTTCCGTTGATGTTGAGCAAAACTCTGAAATAATTTCTGAATTCAGATTAGAACAGAATTATCCGAATCCTTTCAACCCATCTACCAGTATCCAGTATGCATTAAGCAGTAGGCAATTTGTTTCATTAAAAGTTTATGATGTTTTAGGAAATGAAGTTGCAGCACTAGTAAATGAAGAAAAGCCGGCAGGAAGTTATGAAGTTGAATTTTCCGCCAAAGGCGGATCCGCCTCCGGCGGAAATGCTTTCAACTTATCCAGCGGAATATATTTTTACCAACTTCAGGCGGGTTCATTTGTGGAAACAAAGAAGATGATTCTCCTTCGATAAATTTTCGGAGGACGGGTTTTTATCGGGTTAGCTAATAATCAAATAAAATCTGATTACTTAAGCAGCAACATCTTTCTTGTAGCGAGTTTTCCGTTTACATTCAACTGATAGTAATATACACCACTTGGTTCATCCTTAGCATTCCAAACCACACTATGATTGCCGTTTGATTTATATTCTTGAATAAGTGATGTAATTTGAGTTCCAAGTACATCGTAAATATTTAATGACACTTGCCCGGGTTCCGATAAATTATAACTTACAGTAGTTATTGGATTAAACGGATTAGGGAAGTTTTGGTAAGGAAATTAAGATATTGAAAATTAAATTCAAAATATAATTATAGTAGTAATGATTAAATAAAATTTTAAGAGTAAAATCTTTAACCACTGAAATAGACTCTTCATTAACAAAGTCTGGAGCTTGATATTTATACTTAGCAATCACACCTTCCTCACCCACTGCATAGCCGGTGAGGGAATCGGTAAATTGTATATCATATAATTTTGAGCTGTCAGGAGTTGGATAGGATAGCCAACTCACTCCATAGTCAAATGTAGCAACAAAAGTTTCGGATTGAGGAACAACTGCCCAGCCCTCATTCTCAGTTCTGAATGAAAGTGCTAAAGCCTGACCAAACACTCCAATTTCTTCATAACTCCAGGAAATTCCAGCATCTGTTGAATGCATAATCCCAACACCGAATAAATCAGGATCACCTCCAACCCCCATAACATTTAATGAATCGAAGAAATGTATATCCCATACTTCATCTGCAGGAGAATATTGAGCATCAAGCGGAGCCCAGCTTTCTCCACCATTGGTTGTTCTCCAGATAACCCCGGCAATATCAAAACGACCGCCGCAGGCAAAACCAAATAAATCATCGTAAAATTTAAAATCAATTACAGGAAAATGCGAAAATATACCCGAATCAATATTTGCAGGTTCCCAATTCATTCCACCATCTGACGTTTGCAAAAATTGTCCCGGCACACCACCTGCAAATCCCTTTAAAGTATCTAAAAAATAAATCCCTCTTAAAAAAACATTTTCTTCTCTGTACTGTTCAACACTCCAGTTTTCACCGCCATCAGTTGTTTTAAGAATTTCCGTCCCATAAAATGAATTATCACCAGCACCTGCATCAGCCCAAGCTAAAGCCCAGGCTCTGTAATCATCAAGAAAAAATAATCTCATTATTTTACTATTTGTATTGGTCTGCTGCTGAATCCAATTCAAACCGCCGTCACTTGTATAAAATATTGAACCAGAATCTCCCCCAACCCATCCAGTTAAGCTATCGGTAAAATGTAATGTTCTCAGGAAGTTATCTGTGGGGCTTTGAATTCGTTCCCAAAAGTTCTGCCCAAACGAAGAATTATTTAGAGATAAAAGGAATAAACCCAGAATAATTTTTTTAAGCATAATTATTTAACTATTTAAAATTTTCACTAAAAAGATAATAAATAATGACTTAAAAAGTTTTGTAATAAAAAATCAAACCGATAATGAATAGCTAGAGTAAAATTTCACCCACAAAAATAACACTCTGAATGAGTATATTTGCAGCAATTATTTATTAACATAATTATGGAAAAAAGATGAAAGTATTATCCCTTATTTTAGTTTCTTTTATGATCTTAATTGGATGTGCAAGCGAAGATAAACAGGAGTTGACCGAACAAGAAGTAATGAAGAGCGAGCCTCATATTGCTAAAGTTATTGATAAAATTCCTGCTAAAGGTTATACATACTTGCAAGTGACTGAAAATAAAGAGGATTTTTGGATTGCAGTACCAACAATGGAAATTGAAATTGGTGAGACAGTTTATTTCTCCAAATTTATGGTTATGGAAGATTTCAAAAGTGATAATATTGACAAATCATTTGACGAAATTTTGTTCGTGGAAGATGCACGTAAATCACCAACTCCCGATGAAATGAAGAAAATTCATTCTGGTGTCCTCTCCGGTGAAAAACAAGAAATCAAAATTGAACCTTTGAGCGATGGCAAAACTATTCAACAGATTTATAGTGACAAATCATCACTTAATGGAGAAGTGGTAAAAGTGAAAGGTAAAGTTGTCAAGTTCAACAAGCAGATAATGAAAAGAAACTGGATACATATTCAGGATGGAACCGGAAGCGAAAATGAATTTGATCTTGTTATTACTTCAGATCAGGACGTGCAGGTTGGTGAAATTATTACAGCAGAAGGAAAAGTTGTTGTTGATAAAGATTTTGGTGCAGGATATTTCTTCCCTGTATTGATTGAAGACGCAAAGTTTGAGAAAGAATTATAAGAGTAAATATATTTTACTCAATTAACGGACCTAAGTCTGTTCCCGGGTTCAGGATAAAGGCAATTGCAAAAGCAATGACTGAGATAATTAATCCGTACATAAAAAACGTGTAACAGATTCTTAGCTTTTGGTATTTCTGACCGAGCACCTGTCCCAGGTAATAGAAATCCATTATCATATTATCATAAAGAAATTCTTTGTCTTTCATCATTTCTTTCATTCCCCAGCTGAAGTCTTTCAAAGTCATTTTGTGGAAATTACCAAAGAAAAGGAGATTAACTTTTTTCTGCTTGATATCTTCTTCAGTAAATATCCCTCTGGTAACTTTCGGGCGGGTAACAAGTATTGCATAAACTAGAGTTACAAGACTGGTGAAAGTTAACATTGCTGTTGGTATTATTAGATGTGGATTTGTATCAAGCTTTCTAACCATTATGCTTACAATAATTGTAAGTACAAGAGTATTTACACTTATCATAATATTGGCTTTTGTATCAGCCATTGAGCTGAAATCAACGTGTGTACGGACTGTATTCCGAAACATTGTTTCAATGGAACGACCAGCATCTTTTACTTTTTCACTGTCCTTTTCTTTATCCTTCTTCTTCTCCTTATTCTTCTCCTCAAATCCAGACTGTTTTTCCTCTTCCATTTTTTTATTAACCTTCTTTAGTTTCTTCTCAATCTTAATATAGTTAATATTTTTTTGAGTTTCGAATCGCTGCTTTGCATAGTCAGTAAAAAACTTATGCTCATTAAAAAACTTAAGATTATTCTTCAGCCAATCCTCTTCCGGGATTTTACAGCCGTTTAATGCTTCAATCTCATTTTTAAAAAGGTCTCCTTTAACTTCAAAGTTATTTGTTCCAAGATGATGGAGATCAGCATCGCAGATAATTTCTTCAAGAGTATTTTTTGGATTCCTGGGCATCCGCGTAGCATTGATCAAGGAAACAACTTTTGCTATGCCCTCATCAGAATAATTATTTTCTTTCAGGAACTTAGTAGCCATCTCTATCCCAATATCCTCGTGTCCATCGCAGCATTGAGTATGCCCAATATCATGAAACCATGAAGCAATAAGCAAAGCTTCTTTATCATTCTCATCAATACTCATAGCATTCGCTATTTCTTCGGCGATTTTTGCAACTTCTGCGGTATGAGTAAAATTATGATACAATGAATCGGAAGAACCTTTTTCACGGAAGGTCTTCCCTATAAATTCCTTCACTTTGCTGAGAATACCGTTATTCATTTTCATTCCCTGTAATATTAGTGTTTTGCAAAGTAAGTATTGTTCTGTTTATCTCCATCATTTTATTGTATTTCTAAAATTCTATTATTTGTGATAAAAGTTAGATTCTATTTATATCTCCTATGGTGATATTTATCACAATTATTTAATATTGCAGAGTGAATTTCCTCATTTCAAATCATTAGCTTTCGCATATAAAAGTATTTGTGATTCAAAGCATTATGAAAACACTATATCTCGCAAGACACGCCAAATCATACTGGAAAGACCAGAGTATTCCGGATTTTGACCGACCATTAAATAGTCGTGGAAAACGGGATGCTCCATTTATGGGTGAAGTTTTGAAGGATAAAAAAGTTATACCTGATCTGATAATATCCAGCCCGGCAAAACGAACAAAAAAGACAGCTATAGAAATAGCATCTAAAATTGGTTACTCTGAAAAAAAGATTTTGTATAATGAAGATTTGTATGAAGCTTCTTCAAATACTATAATCAAAATATTAAATAAGATTGATGAGAAATATAATTCAGTGATGATCTTCGCACACAATCCCGGGCTGACACTTTTGAATAATCACATCTCCAATAACTACATTGAGAATATTCCTACTTGCGGTATCGTAGCGCTACAATTAGATAAAAAATGGAATGAGCTTGGTAAGAACACCTGCAAGTTTCTTTTCTTCGAATACCCAAAATTGTATCTTGAATAAATGACGACCTGATTATGGCAGAAAATATTTTTTTCGATCGTGAACTAAGCTGGCTTTCTTTCAATTACCGCGTATTGCAGGAAGCAAAAGATCCATCAGTACCTCTTTACGAACGGATTAAATTCCTGGCGATTTATTCTTCAAACCTTGATGAATTTTTTAGAGTTAGGGTTGCATCGCTTCGGAGTCTGCTAAACCTGAAAGAAAAATCACGTGAAGCACTTCCCTTTCAACCAAGGATTCTTCTAAAAAAAATCAGAGAAACCGTTCATACTCAGCAGGAAGAGTTCGGAAGGATTTATCGGGAAGAAATAATTCCAGGATTAAATGATGAAAATATTTATTTAGTAAATGATCAAACTATAAGTGATGGTCAGAAAGAATTTATAAAAAACTATTTCTTTGATCAGGTAGTGCCTTTTGTTCAGCCAACACTTTTGGATAAGAATAAAATATCAACCTTCCTTCACAACAGAGCTATTTATCTTGCCGTAAAATTAAAAACCAGGAAAAAATCTAATCCTTCAAGTAAAGCGAAGCTGCAAAGGTTCAGGTATGCAATTGTAGAAATTCCTGCGGATAAATTGGGACGATTTGTTACTCTTCCACCAGAAAACGGGAATCAGTTCGTGATGTTTCTTGATGATATTGTAAAAATAAATTTGCCATCACTACTTCCCGGCTACCAGGTTGAGAGTTGTTATTCAGTTAAACTCACACGGGATGCGGAACTTTATATAGATGATGAGTTCAGCGGTGATCTGGTTTCTAAAATCAAAAAAGGATTGTCAAAAAGAAAAACCGGAGCCCCTTCCCGATTTCTTTACGATCAGAATATGCCTCAGGATTTTTTGAAATTTCTTCAGGATACACTTCAACTGAAGAAGGATGACCTTATTCCGGGCGGAAGGTATCATAACTTTAATGACTTTTTCAGCTTTCCTAAGTTCAATAAGCCTCATCTTGAATTTGAGCCAATGCCGCCTTTGAATATTAAAGAACTTGACGGTATCGTTTCATTATTTCAGATGGTTGCACAAAAGGATATTCTGCTCAGTTATCCATACCAGTCATACGGTTATGTGCTAAAATATTTAGAGGAAGCTGCTGACGATATCAATGTCAAATCCATCAAAATAACTCTATACAGAATTGCTGATGATTCATTGGTTATCCGCTCACTTGTTAAGGCGGCAGAAAACGGAAAAGATGTTACTGTCTTCGTGGAAGTAAAAGCGCGGTTTGATGAAGAAACTAACTTTGCTTCTGCAGATAAACTTGAGAAAGCTGGAGTGAAAGTGTATTTCAGCTTTCCCGGAATGAAAGTCCATTCAAAGATTTGCTTGATAGAAAGAATGGAAAAAAGTAAATCTAAATTATACTCTTACCTTTCAACAGGAAACTTTAATGAAAAGACAGCACGTATTTATGCTGATTATGGTTTGCTGACAGCTAACCAGGATTTTGGTAAAGAAATTGGGAAAGTCTTTAAATTTCTAGAAAGAAAAAGTGAAAAAGAAAAATTCCAGCATTTACTTGTTGCACCTTTCAACTTGCGAAAAACTTTAGTTGATTTAATTGATGCTGAAATTAAAAATGCTCAGGAAGCCAAAACTGCAGAGATATTATTAAAACTTAATAGTCTTGAAGACAAAAAGATGATTAAAAAACTTTACGAAGCATCGGAAGCCGGTGTGAAAGTTAAGCTGATCATTAGAGGTATATGCTGCCTTATACCCGGATTAAAAGGAATTAGTGAAAATATCGAAGCAATCAGTATTGTTGACAGATATCTTAGAACATTCGAGAGTTTATATATTCCATAACAACGGCGATAAAAAATATTTTCTTGCCTCCGCTGATTGGATGAAACGAAACTTAAGCCGCAGAGTTGAAGTTGCCTTCCCTGTTTATGACAAAGAAATTCAAAAGCAATTGCAGAAGATGATTGATCTGCAATGGAGTGATAATCAGAAAGCCAGAATTATTGACCAGAAGCAGAGCAACAGTTATAGACCTGTATCCGGAGAGAAAAATATCAGAAGCCAAACTGAGATTTATAAGTTGATGAAATAAAATTATAGGATTACAAATTCTTTTGTAACCTTATATATTAAAACCCCATCCCGAGACCTAGATTAAAAGTAGTTCGTTCCGGTGAGAAGGCAACATAAGTTGTACCGATGATAGTTGAATTTAGATATGATACCCATAAGTCCAACTCCATAAGATGGATGCCACTTATCAGAGTTATCGTTCTCAATAAACACTCGTCCTGTTTCAGCAAAAAGATTGACTCCTACTCTGCTCTTCAAAATGATATTTATTTGTGTAACAAACAGTCTAAGCTCCGCCTGTCCAAATAGTGCAGCATCGCCAGAAAATCTTTTATCGTTATATCCCCTCAAACTGTTTTCACCGCCGACTGTTGCACCTGCATAAAACGGATACTTGCCAAACACTTTACTCCCTCCTGCTCTCAAAGCAAGAGTAGCAAACGAACTGAACTCAGGTGTTAAATAACTTCTAAGATCAAATCCCGCATAATAAAATCCTTCCGGATCACTAAATATTTCCGGAAATAATCTGCCGGTAAATTTCATAAAGTAACCTTCGGTTGGGTAGTCAAGACTATTTCTGCCATCAATCTCAAGACCAAGATGAAAACCTAATGGACTGATTTTACCCAAACCATATTCTTCGTACCTGAAACCAGTGAGAAGTGTGTCATTTTGCAGAAAAGTATTTGAATGAATGAATGAAATTCCAAAGCTCCCTGTTAAGTTTTCACTCAGATTGTAAAACATTGTTGGAAACAACGTAATTAATTCCTGATCAACTTTATAGTAATCATTATTTTCAAGATCTATATCAAAAGATGTTTCATTACCATAACCGAAGTACCGCGCAACGAACTGTTCAGTTTTTTCCAGCAGCAAGTTCAGGCGTCCACCTCTTAGCACCGAATAAAAATCTGCTTCATAAGCTGCCGTATAATTTCCAAAGCGTGTTGCATAGCTTACAGTTATTTGCTGCATATAATCCTGTGGAATTGCTCTAAAGCCATATTGATTCAGTTGAATTCCACCGCCAATCGTCAAACCATAGTCAATATCGAGTCCAACAATAGGGACTGGCAGCCAGTTATGACCTCTGTCAAGCTGCTGTGGTTCATATTTTTCAAATTCATCGACTGGTTCAGGCCAAATTGAATCGTCGAATGATGTTCCAGGCCCTTCCACTACAATGGTATTTTCACCGCTGTCATAAAACTTGGTTTTTCCTTGAACTGCTGAAAAGGGTGTTATAGAAAGGAAATAACCGTGAACAATAGATTCATCTATTAATTCATCTTTTCCTTTTCCACCTACAATTCTGATCACCGGTGCTTCTGAACATTCTCCATAAACATAAGCCTTATCATCTCCATCATTCAAATGAATTCTTAAGTCTGTGGTAATCTGGTTATCAAATATTTTGTAAAATAATGGAGCTTCCTTTCCATCACCTTCAGATTTATCTCTCCTGAAAACAGAAACAACAGTTGATTTATCATCCAGCCTGTTGACTTCGAGATAATCATCTTCATCACTGCAAAAAACATCAGCGTATTTATTTACGAGACCATAGAATTCATCAGAAGCCAACTGAAGATTATCCCTTCTTGATTTTAGTTTGGAAGCAATTTCATCAGCACAAATCTCATAAACTTCCGGTGGGAGCTGCCTAACTGCACTATCAATTACTTCATCAGTAATTTTTTGTTGAACATAATATGTTACCGAATCCCAGTTTTCTTTATCAAGCTCTGTCAAAACTCTTCTGTCGAGAAATCTGCCGTTCCAGGTAAGATCTTCAATCTGAGGATAATCTTCTCCAAAATGATTCAACTGAGGAACAAGATAAGCTGCAACAAATGGGAAAAGTCCATCATACTTTGAAAAAGCCTGGTCTCTGTCGCGTGGAATCGGTTTCCAGATCTTTCCTTCTGCTTCTTCGTATTTAGCCCATCGCCATTGATCCATATGCCTGTCCCAGTCACCAACGATAAGATCAAGCAATCGTGCTTCCAGGAATTCTTCGGCATCAATTTTTTGATTTCGTTTTTTAGCTAAGTAATCAAAAAGTTTATAAGTTCCTTTCACATCAATTGCATTTTCAAAACCTGGGAAACCATCTTCGCCTTCGGAAGGATGCTCTTCAATGAATCCAAGAATTCCGCCAAATTCAATCTTATATTCACCAAGTTTCTCATCGTCTGGCATAAACACTAACTGTGGTGCTGCATCCAGAACCCCTACAGCATCAAGAAGTGATGCAACAACAAGTGCTGCATAAGGATTGGCTGAACTAATCTGATCCTTGACCAAATCTTCTGCAATTGACTCCCTAAGTTCATTCGGTAAAATCTTTGAAGGATCTTTATCGATGGATCTGAATTTCCATATTTTTCCATCCTTTCCTTCGAATCGAAGTGATTTAGTTTGCATTCCCCCACCTCGTTCGATTGGAATCAATCCACCGGCAAATTTATCAAGGTTAAGAACTTCAACTTTTACAGGAGTTGTCCATACTTCACGCCAGTGTTCACCGAAGAATAATTTGTGTAATTCATTTGCAGAATATCTTTCACCTGGAATTAATGTGATGTGATCAGGTATTGAATCAGATTGCGGATATAAAATTGAAATATTGAGTAGTAACAAAAAAAAGGTTAAAACGTGTTTCATAATTCGGAAATCAATTACCAATAAATATAAAAAATGATTTGAAAATTATCATTCCTTAACCCACATAGAAAAAACGTTTTCAGTTTCTCCATTCTCATTAATTACTCTGATCACATTTAATTGAATTCGACCATCCTTAAGAAAATTGAGTGAAACAAATCCTTCAAATTTTCCCGCAAATATTGTGTCATCACCTTCACCAAGAGCTTTCTCAACGTGTCCCCAAATTCCTGCTCCACTAACAACATATAGATTATCATTAACTCCTTCTAAAATTTGCAAAGCATGTTCATGCCCTGAAGCATATACAATTCCTGAATATTTGGATAAAACATGTTCAACTTTGATTTTAAAATTTTGATAATTATCGCTTGCAATATCCTGACTAGAAACTCCGCTTCCCCTAATCAGCGGGTATATCGAACCGATGATCGGAAGAGGAAGCCAGAGATATTCATTTAAGTTAGTTAATGGAAATATGTGGTCTTGCCAGGTGAAGTAACCACCGTGCGGTCCATGAGTGCTCAATGGATGATGAGAGGCTACTAGTACAAATTTATCTTGTGACCAACTCAACAAACTATCAACCGCTTGAGTAACTTCTGTTTCTGTACAGTAATTACATAAACTATCTGCTGGTGCAGGACGTAAATGTTCATCCTGAAACCACCATTGCGAATCCATAATAATAACACGAATCTGATCTCCAAAGTCCATCACTTCTGGACCGGGGCATCCATTAACGGGTAAGAATTTAACATTACTAATTTCTTTACCATTGACATACTCAGCCTGCCGAATTATTCTTTCCCAGCATTCATCATTTCCTTGTGCCCAATCATGATTACCAGGAATAAAAATTCCTTTTGCTCCTGCTTCAACAATCGCATTAATTTGCTCATCTATCCTTCGCTCATATTCCTTTCTATCCGGATCATCTTCAGCTGGAAGTCCATTTGAATAAATATTATCTCCAAGAAAAATAACCAAGGTGCTGTCAGGATTAATTGACGCTTCGGTTTTCAAGGCCTGAAGAACGGGCTCTTTAATATCTTTTGCAGGTTCACCGGCATCACCAATAAGTATAATTTTATAGGATATATTTTCATCGATGTTTGATAATAATGAATCGGGGAAAACGAATGGAAAAACAGATGTGGAACTGAATACAAAGAATACAATCAAAAATATTTTTGCAGAATTATATCTCACTTTTTGCTTTTAGATTTTAATTTGATGGTTGATATCGTTCCGGATTTCTTTTGACCCTCATCTGAAATCAGCATAGTTCCATCCTGGAGAAAAGTTATTCCTTCCGGTTGTGGATTTACTTTGGGATTGAGCCTGGTTGCCGCTAAAATTTTTCCTTGAGGATTTAATTCGATAACAGACGGAGGATTGGATGAAAGCACGAAAAAATTTCCATTCACCGGATTTCTTTCAATACCTGAGGGTGCAAAATCTTTAAACCCAAATTTCTGCATAAGTTCTTTCAATGAGATCACAAATCTCGGAGAACGTTCAAGACTCTTTTTTTTCAGGTTGAAGGAATAAATTGTTCTTGAATTTGCATTGCCCATACCGGGTTCATTTTTGCAAGCTAACAGTAGTGAATTTGTAGTTTTATCATAACACAATCCTTCAACATCATTTTCAGCTTTAAGAGATGTTTTAAACATTTCAAAATCAGCAGATTCATTCTTCGTTAAATGATTAAATCGAAATATGACTCCGTTACTGGTTACCATATAAACTGAATTATTCACATAAGCAATTCCTTCAAAATCCTTCTGGACTTTCTCATCCCCTATTCTCAGTTTACCGGTCATTTCGAAGTTAGTAATTTTTAATGTATAAACTATTCCTTCTTCGTCATTGTGTGTGAGTATTGCTTCATCATTTAATAATGCGAGTCCGCTAACTTCTTTTAATGACTTATTCAGCTTAAATAAAGTTGCTCCTTCAAAATTATATTCGCCAAGTAGACTGTTTGATTTTTCCTGAGAATGTATTTCAGTATCAAATAACAGAATGAGCAATACAAGAAAATATATCAGATCATAGTATCTCATAACTAAAACATCTGTCCTGCACTTATATAAAATCTTAAAGTCTCCGGAGATTTTGCAATGTTGAGAGAAAAATTAATCGCTCTTTCATTTATGCTGAACCAGAATCCTCCGCCAAATGAAGTGTGCCACTTGAAGGATTCTTCATCAGCATAAAAAACACGTCCGGTATCTGTGAACAAATTTATTCCTAATTGAAATGGGATTAAAAAATAAACTTTTGTTAAATAATATCTTAGCTCAGCTGAACCAAGAACAGCAAAATCACCAACGTATCTGTCACGCGTAAATCCCCGCAATGTTTTTTTCCCTCCTATTGAAGCACCTTTATAGAAGGGATAATCACCCCAGGCAATTTCGCTGTAGGCTCTCAAGGCAAGAGTTACATCCGGTAAATATTTAGGGGTTAAGTAAGTCCTGCCATCTAAAGTGATTTTTCCAAAAAAATCTTTATTGTTAAGAGTTGGCGGATAAATTTCTGCTAAAACATCAGAATAGAAACCGGTAAATGGAAGCTCTTTGTCATCCCTGTTATCATATCTAAGCAATGTCGAAAGTGCTAAGAAATCAAGTGTTCCTAAACCGTACGGCTGAAGTTCATTCACAAGATGATTTTCCTGCCTCAAAACATTGGCGAGCTCAAACAATAAACCAGTGTGAATTGTTAAATCTTTTTGCATAGGTATTTTTAAATAGAATCCTGCACTGAAATATCTTTGATTTACATTGTAGTATTCTGCTTCAACTAAACTATCATTCCTTACAGTTTCATTTCCGAAGCCATAAAATCTAGTTATTTCCAGCCCAGTAAACTTTGCCGGAATTTTAACATTCATTCCATCAAACATATCGTTGAAATCTCCAAGGAATGTAAATTCAGCCCGTTTGGAAATTGTTGCGTATGAGCCTGTAAGATCATAACGATGAGCAAAAGGTAATTTTCTGAAATCATAATAATTAATTCTACCGCCGAGTCCAAGTATAAAGCCATCGTCTGTGTTATACTCAAATGGGACTAACACGCTGTAATCTCTGAATCTGTCTTCAATTACTGGTTCGTATCTTTGCTGTGGATCTTCAGGTAAAATATATTCCTCATTATTTACATATGTTCCTTCCCCTTCAATGAATTTGGTTTTCTTTCCTGAATCATAAAATTCGGTCTTTGTTTTAACTGATGGGAATGGAGTAACAGATAAAAAATATCCGTGCACTTTTGAGCTGTCAATCAATTCGTCTTTCCCTTCACCGCCTTCAACTATTATTCTAATTCCTTCATCAACTTCTCCTGTGACTAAAACGAAATCATCACCGCCGAGCATATGAAGCCTTAATTCATCTGTGATCGTATTTTCGAGTAGGCGATTGTACACAATTATATTTCGCTTATCACCAGTATCTTTATCACGTTTGAAAATAGTTACTTCAGTAAAAATATCATTTACTCTTTTAACTTCTGCATATTCATCTTTGTCACTGCAATACACATCTACATATTTTGAGACCCAGTTATAAAATTCATCAGAAGCCTTTGTTAGCTGGTCTCTTCTCGATTTAAGTTTAGCAATTAAATGTTCTCCTTCCAGTTGAAAATATTCTTCCGGCATTTGTCTTACTGCCTGTTCAATAGTTTCATCAGTGAATCTGGTTTGCATAAAAGCTGAGACGGAATCCCAAACAGGTTTATCAAGTGAACTTAAAAGTCTTCTGTCTAAATGTCTTCCTTCCCAGGTCATATCAAGCATAGCCGGCATATCATAATCGAAGTGAACCATTGAAGTGATTGCAACTGTCATCATTCTTGGAAATAATCCATCATAAAGTGGAAATGCAAAATCTCTGTCCTTTGGTATCGGTTTCCAAATTCTTTTCTTCCCTTCTTTATAACCAGCCCAATTCCACTGACCCGCGTGTCTATCACGATCACCAATAAATACATCAAACAATCGTGCTTTTAGAAATTCAACCGCATCAACCTTTTCATCATTATCTTCCTGAAGTTCTTCGTACAGCTTAAAAGTGTTTACAATTTTATCTGCTCCTGCAAAATTTAATGTCTCATCATCATAGTCTTCTGGATTTTCTTCAATCGTTCCTAATACACCGGAAAATTCATCTCTGAAATCACCTAATTGTTCATCATCAGGCATTAGACAGATTATAGGTTTCGAATTAAGAATTCCAACTGAATCCATTAACAAAGAAGCTACAACTGATGAAGCAGGATTTGTAACACTTATCTGATCCTGCATCGCATCAGCAACAATTGATTCTTTGAAATCAGGAGGCAGACTTCTTGTAACATCTTTATCAATTGATCGGAATCTGTATTCTTTACCATCGCTGCCAATAAATTTCAGAGATTTGGTCTGAAGTCCTCCGCCTTTTTCGTATGGCGTTAAACCACCAGCGAATGTGTATAAATCGAGGACAGGAACTTTAATCGGCGTAATCCATAAGTTTCTCCAATGGTCCCCTGCAAAAAATCTTGTTAAGCTTCCCGCAGAGTAGTCTCCTGCAATAACAATTTCAGTTTCTTTAAAATGACTCGATGTGTCTTGTGTAAAACAATCACTGATCGGGAAGGATACGAATATTGATATTAGGAATTTATTGTAAAAGAATTTTTTCAAAGAAATCAAGAATAATTCTGAATGTAATAATCTGTGAAAAGGATCATTAGCTAAAATATAGTAGAAAATATATTTATAAAAAGAGAAGAGGTTACTCCAACGGTAAATTCATACGTTGAAGAATTTCTTTAAATCGGGGATAATCATGTAGCTCTTTCCAGAATTTACCATTTATAAAATTCAGACCACCCACACGTTTATCGATCGCTTTGTGAAGTGAATCAATTGCTTTATCCAATTCACCCAATCCAGTATAAACGATTGCAAGCTCCAAATCAATTGTTAAGTGCTCTGATTCTGATGTTTCTGAATTTCTAATGAACTCCATTGCCCGTTCAGTTTGTCCAAGCTTAGAATAAGCGTAACTCAGACCGGCTGTTGCTTTCATAATATTTGCTGGTGCATTTAGAATCTTATTGAAAATTTCGATTGCTTTATCATATTGATTTGATCTCAAATACATCCAAGCCATGCTGTTCCATGCATCTCCAAAATCAGGATCGAGTTCAATAGTTTTTTTAGCTTGCGCAATTGCATTTTCAGTTTGGTTGTTATTATAGTAAACATAAGATAGACTATAACTGATGGGTGCATTCAACGGATCAATTTGATATGCAAATTCACATTGCTTTAGAGCTTTTTTGTGATATCCCAGAGTCGTTAGAAGTAATGCATAATACTGGTGGGTTTCGGCAGAGTTCGGATTTACTTCAAGGGCTTTAAGAAAGCACTTTTCTGCACCTTCCCAATCCCAATCGTTAAAATATTTAATCATTCCCATAGTGATGTGGACATCAATGAGGGAGCTATCAAGTTCATATGATTTATTTGCGTAGCCTTTTGCCTTTGCGTAGGCAACTAAATTGGGCATAAAACCTACAGCACCTAAAAATATGTAGCAAGCCGCTAGTCGTGAATATGCAATTGAAAAATCCGGAGAAATTGCTACAGCATCTTCAAAGTATTTTATAGCTTTAAACACAAAATCGGGTGACCACTTGTTCCAGTTGTATAATCCTTTCAGGTATAAATTGTATGCATCAATATTTTCAGTTGGAACTTTAACCAGATGTTGAGATGGCTTATTAATATTTATTGTTTTCTTTAACTGATCAACAATTGAGTTGGCGAGTTCATCCTGAACGGCAAAAATATCCTCGAGGTCTCTGTCGTAGGTTTCTGACCACTTGTGATAACCATTCTCTGAGTTGATTAGCTGAGCTGTAACCCGTACACGGTTTCCATATTTTCGTACACTTCCTTCAAGAACAGTTTTAACACCGAGTGTTTTGCCAATTTCCCGGATATCTGAATTCTTTCCTTTGAAAGCAAATGATGACGTACGTGAAGTAACCAGAAGCCCATCTACTTTCGCAAGTGCATTTAATAATTCTTCGGTAATCCCATCGCTGAAGTATTCATTTTCTTTGTCAGTGCTAAGATTGATAAAAGGCAGGACAGCGATTGAATTTTCAGAAATTGCAGATTTACCTTCAAGCTGGTCGTGGGTCGGTACAACTAAACCATCGCTGGTCAGTGCATAAATTTTAACCGGGGATTTAACATTTTTTAACTCGTATCTGCCAAGAAAAGTCGATGAAATTTCTGTTTGATTTTTTAGCTCATCATTAATTTTATCTGAAACAAGAACACTTCCTGGTACAGATAAGTTTTCAATTCTGGAAGCTATATTAACTCCATCACCATAGACGCCTTCATCATCGTAAACCACATCTCCCGCGTGAATGCCTATCCTTAGAGGTACTTTCGGTTCTAGTTGTAGCTCTTGTTGAATCTTAGCCCCACAAACCGCCGCTTCAATTGCACTACCGAAGATTGACAATGTGCCATCTCCGTAATACTGTAAAATCTGTCCACGATGCTCTAAAATCAATTTTTCAAGAACGCTACGGTGCTTGTCTCTTAAAATTTTTGCCTGTCTCTCATTTTCCTGCATCAACGCTGTATAGCCAACCATGTCGGTAAACATTATTGCGGCAAGCATTCTTATTTCTTTCATATATAAAAGTTAAATAGATTTAAGTAAAATTTTTAAGAAACGGGAAGAAATTAAAGGACTGATCGATTAAATGCAACAAAACCTAAATCAGCGGTTGCAAATGATTTTGGGTGAAAGGAAGAACTTTTGCAATTCTTTCCCTTCACCCGATAAATAATTATTTTTTCTTAGCTTGTGCTTCTGCTACAGCAATAGCAGTCATATTGATAATATCATCAACTGAAGCACCGCGCTGTAAAACGTGAATGGGTTTTTTCATTCCCATTAAAATCGGACCGACAACAGACGCTTGTCCAATTCTTGCCATTAATTTATAAGCTATGTTACCAGCATTAAGATCCGGGAAGATGAGAACATTTGCTTTCCCTTTCAGATTGCTGAATGGGAATTCTTTTTCAATTATTTCAGGGACTACAGCAGTATCTGCCTGCATTTCGCCGTCTATCATTAGGTCCGGTCTAATTTTCTTCACCAAATCAGTTGCCTGCTTAACTTTTATTGAATCAGGGTAAGGTGAACTGCCAAAGTTGCTGAATGATAACATTGCAATTCTTGGAGTAACATCGAACTCTTTTACAGTGTCTGCAGCGGATATTGCAATCTCTGCAAGCTGCTCAGCAGTAGGATTAACATTAACGGTTGTATCGGCAAAGAAATAAACATCCTGCTTTGCAAAAACAATATATAACCCAGAGACAACCTTCAATCCATCTTTTATACCTACACAATGAAGAGCAGGACGAATAGTATTTGGGTAGCTGGTTGTCAATCCGCTAATAAGTGCATCAGCTTCTCCAAGATCAACCATCATTGAACCGAAATAATTAGGTTTCTTCATAAGGTTTTTGGTATCCTTAAGTGTTGCACCTTTTCTTGAACGCTTCTTAAAGTATGATTCGGCATACTGATTTCGTTTTTCACTTATTTCAGGATCAAAAATCTGAAACTCACTCTGGTCAAATCCTAACTTGTCGATTTCTTCTTTAATAATCTTCTCATTTCCTAAAAGCACTGGATAAGCCATATTATCATTATAAACAACATGCGCGGCTCTGATAATTTTTTCTTCTTCTCCCTCAGGATAAACTACTTTAAGAGGTTTCTTCTGTGCTTTATGAATCATCACACGAATTAATTCTTTGGATAATCCGAGTCTTTCCTTCAGTTTTTCTTCATATTTCTGCCAATCCATTTCAGTTATCTTTGCAACACCTGTTTCGATGGCAGCCTTAGCAACTGCGGGAGCAACATACCAAAGAACTCTCGGATCAAATGGCTTAGGGATGATATACTCTTTTCCAAAGGTAAAATCTTCTCCACCATACGCTCTTAGTACCATTTCAGGAACTTTCTCCTTTGCTAATTTGGATAGAGCCAATGTAGCAGCCATTTTCATTTCATCATTTATTGCTACTGCTCTAACATCTAAAGCACCTCTGAAGATAAACGGAAATCCAAGCACATTATTTACCTGATTCGGAAAGTCACTTCTGCCGGTAGCCATAATTAAATCTTCTCTGACCGACACTGCTTCATCATACATTATTTCAGGATCCGGATTTGCCATTGCGAAGATTATAGGATCCTTACCCATCGATTTAACCATTTCCTTATTTACAACACCACCCGTTGACAAGCCAATAAATACATCTGCTCCTTTCATTGCATCAGCAAGTGTAGCGAATCCTTTAGACTGAGCAAATAATTCTTTGTATTTATTAAGATCTTTTCTGTCTTTTGTAACACAACCTTTAGTGTCGAACATCCAGATGTTTTCTCTCTTAGCACCGGCCATTATATAATGCTTGCAGCAAGAAATTGCGGAAGCACCTGCACCACTTACTACAATTTTTACTTTGTCCAATTTCTTACCGGCAACTTCCACAGCATTAATAAGTGCTGCGCAGGAAATAATTGCAGTCCCGTGTTGATCATCGTGAAAAACCGGAATCTTCATCGTTTCTTTAAGTCTCTCTTCAATCTCAAAACATTCGGGAGCTTTTATGTCTTCTAAGTTTATTCCGCCAAATGTTGGTTCAAGCATCTGAACAGTTCTGATTATTTCCTTTGAATCGTGTGAGGCAAGTTCGATATCAAAAACATCAATGTCTGCAAATCTTTTAAAGAGAACTCCTTTTCCTTCCATGACAGGTTTTCCGGCTTCTGGTCCAATGTCTCCAAGACCAAGAACTGCAGTACCATTGGAAACCACGGCCACCAGGTTTCCTTTTGCCGTGTACTTATATACATCTTCCACATTTTTATGAATTTCCCGGCAGGGTTCTGCAACTCCGGGTGTGTATGCGAGCGAGAGATCACGGGATGTTAAGCAAGGCTTTGATGCGATTACTTCTATCTTGCCTTTTCGTTCTATTGAGTGATATTCCAGCGCTTCTTCTTTACTTATTTTCATTTTAACTCCTGGTAATTATTTATTTCACTAAGATAAATTATTGATTATGATTAGAATGGATATAATAAACTTTTGTTTTCAGTTTTATCATTTGGGATGAAATTCTGATTTGATGGATGATGAAAATTTTCAAATAAAATCACACCACAAAATTACTGGAAATTCCTGAATTAGCCTAAGTAAACAGCACGATTTTGTGCAAATATAGTTTAACGATTAGCAACTAATTTACTCTACTTGCCAAAGCTGCTTCCTCGATAAGCTTATCCGATAGTTCCTTTCCCAGGTATCTATCAATTAAGGAATGGAGGAGATATAAAAGAGGGGTTAGAAAGACAGCTACTGTGAATTTATAAATGTAATTCACTAAACCTATTGCCAGAACAAGCGAAAGATCCCAACCGGCTCCAAAGTAAAAGGCAATAAGTAGAACTACAAAACTGTCTATGAACTGAGAAACGAGAGTCGATCCGGTAGCACGAATCCAAATCTTTGAACTTCCTGTGAATGATCGGAGAAAATGAAATACATAAACATCCACAAGTTGTCCAATCAAGAAAGCAACAAGTGAGCCTGCTATAATCCATAGTCCTTGTCCGAAAATGGCATTGAAAGCAAAATCCATATTGATAATGCCATTGCCAGTTTCCCTTTGAATCCAAAAATCAGCAGGACTTAAGCCCATTGCAAAGTAGACCATCAAAAAAGCATAAGCAATAAGAGTTGCTGCAGTAAAGGACATAAATCGAACACCTTTTCGTCCAAAATATTCATTGATTATGTCAGTCATAATAAATACAACCGGCCACAATAAAACTCCTGCAGTTAAATTGAATGAGAGATTGCTTTCTCCAAAAAAAGAAAGATTAATGGGCTGAATACCTAGCAACTTTTCGAGTGAAAATATTTTTACTCCAATAAATTCAGCGAGAAGTGCATTGGCTACGAAAAACGATCCAAGAATGTAGAATAAAGTATTGGCTTTGTCGCGCATTTGATTTTCTGATAATTTATTTTTTGGCGGGAAATATATAAAAAAAAGCGGTATCGTTAATGATACCGCTTGTGTGGAGAGAGAGTTTGTTCTTCAGTGCTATCTTCGGCTTCGTTCTCTAGAATTATCTTTTTCCTTAGTTCTATCTGTATTCACCCTTGTCTCACTGGTTCTGTTCTGCTGGTTATTACTTCTGCTCTGTTCCTTAACTTCATTTTTCTTGACTTGATTATTATTCGTTACCCTGGTGTTTTCACGCTTTACTTGGGTATTCTGTTCCTGTCTCTTCTTATTAAGCTCAACAGATCCATTGGTTTTTACTCTGCTCTGTTCCTTAACTTCATTTCTCTTGACTTGATCATTATTTGTGACTCTGGTATTCTCACGCTTCACTTGAGTACTCTGTTCCTTAACCTGGTTTTTATTTCTTGTATTGAGATCATTAGTCTTCCTGACATTTTCATTTTGGGTGCTGATCTTACTTGTCTCTCTTTTTCGTGTCTCGATATTATCATTATTCCTGTTTACATTTATATCAGAGTTACGTTTAGTCTCAGTTCGTTTCTGTTCAAATATTTTATCAACACCTGTCTTCACATCGTTTCTGGTCTGATCGTTCTTTCTAACATCCAGGTTTCTGTCTCTCGAGTTATCTTCTCTTTTTTCAGTCGTCACATTTTCTCTTCTTCCAATCTGGACTTTGTCGAGTTCAAGAGCTGTCTTTCTGTTTTCCCTCTTGATTTCCATACGACCTAAATCGTTCTTTACTAATTCATCTCTTTTCAGATCAAGAGTACGGATGTCATCTCTGCTACCAAAACTATCCCTATTCAGATCTTTAGAGTCACGGACTCTGGTCAAGTCACGCTGCTTTATCTTTTGTCCAGAACGATCACTTATATATTTAACATCAATTCCTCTGTTTTGAACTCTGCCGTTACGATATCCATAGTCATGACGATACTTCGTTCCACCGTGAATCCTGTATTTATAATTAGGCTCAACGTAGTAGTTATAAACATAAGGATCGCAGAAATAATTGTAATTAACATAGTTCCAGTGGTGATAAGGTGAGTAATAAGTATTACTCCAGAAAATTCCGATAGAGATTGAGAATGTAGCATACGGATGCAGCGGAGCCCAACCAATGTAGTTGTTATCATATCTCCACTCTACCCACGCCGGAGCCCATTCATAGTCAGGATACCAGAGCCAGCCATAATAATCATCATAGTACCATCGACCATAATGATATGTAACATGCCCGAAAGGCTCATACGAATCCCAATACCAGCCGTCATAAGTCCAAACCCATCTTCCGACATTATAAGGCGTCCAGTTAGTGCGAATTATTGTAGGTCTCCAAACAACAACTCCATAATCAACTTCAATCCATGATCCGTATGGAGCGAGTTGTGTGTAGAAATATCCACCCACCCCGTGATTATGTCTTTTTGCTTCCGCATTAAAAGTTACTGCGACAAAAAGAACTACTGCAAGAATTATGATCCGTTTCATTTTACACCTCCGTGTTATGTTTTACAGTTCATAAAGTTCAACGAAGGTGCCAATTACATTAAATTGATTTTGTTGAAATTTAAGCTGAATACGAAAGTATTGTGTCTATTTAAGTGGACAGAAGTATACTGAAATGTATGCTGAAAAATTATCGTTTAACTTTTCGTGATTTCCATAAGTAGTTGCCAAATGCACCGACTAGTCCGGTAAAAATTATGTAGGGGATCTGAAAAATTTCTGCAATAAATAAATATTTTAACTGAAGATTGTTGAAAAGTATTTCTTTCCCTTTATAGAGAATTCGAAATTCAAAAATAAATTTAAATAGAATTGAAGCGAGAAATGAAAGTAGAAAGATGGGATGATAAAATAATCCAAGAATTAGCTGTGCCATCAATCCAACATAGAATGCATAAATTAGAATGAGCTTCAACACAAGACTCTTATCGTTATAAAACAAACCCTTGCTCGCCCATCGTTTCCTTTGCTGATAAAAATCGCTTATTGTTTTATTTGCAGATGTTTTAACAATTGCATTTTTATCAATGCAGAATTTTACTTTGAAATCGGAGTCCTTTGCAATTTTCTGCATCAGCAGTTCATCATCACCTGAAGATAAATTCATCTGATCTTTAAAGCCGCCGACTTCATCAAATACTTTTTTTCTGTATGCAATATTTGCAGCATTACAGATAGTTGGATGACCGGAACCGATTAACCCCGCACCGCAAAGAACTAACCCGGCAAATTCCAGCTTCTGAAATTCTGAGAACAAACCATCATCTGTCTCAAACTCAACAGGACCTGAAACAAACCCTGTCACAGGATCAAATGATTGCATTAATGATTTCAACCATTCTTCATCGTGGACACAATCTGCATCGGTTGTCACGATTATCATTCCTTTCGCATTTTCAATTCCATATCTGACTGCCCTTTTTTTGTGAGCATTTTTAGAAAAGTCATCCGGAACTGATATTGCTCTGATGTTATTTTTTTTAATATTTTTTTTTAGTAACTCAAGTGAATTGTCCTCCGAGGAATCATCTACATAAATAACTTCAAACTTTTCTGTGGGATAAAATTGAGCTTCAATTGATTTAAGGTTTGCCAGGATATTTTCTTCTTCATTACGAAATGGGATCACAATTGAAATAAATTCAAAAGGTAGTTTCTCGTTTGCTGTCAGCTTTAAATTTTTCAATCCCCTAAAGATTCTTTGCAGAAAGAGAAGGTAATGCAAGAGAAATAATAAAAATATCGAGATCAGTAGAGTAGTAATGGAAGAATCAATTATCATTTTTTCTTAGAAACATTCCAACGCCAATCAAAGCTGGAATGAGCAGATTTATTATGAAAAGCAATATAGAAGAATTAAAACCAACAGAAGCGGTCTCCCCCATCTGGGTTAGAAAATAAACTGAAGCACCTTCCCTGATTCCAAGCTCTCCAAAAGATATCGGTGGTATAATCGTTTTGGCAAACATTATCAGGTTAGCTGCCCAGAGATAATTCCCAAAATCGAAATGATTTGAGAATGCTGATACAAGGAGGGCATATTGAATCAAGAAGCAAGAGTAAAACAAAAACGATATAACCAGCATCTTGAAAAAGTAATTTCTATCAAGACTTTCAAAAATTCTTAACTTTTCAAGAAAAGGTTTTAGCTTGACTGATGAATTAAGTTTTGAAAATAAAATACTATTCCAGAATCTATTACTAAGCAGCAGAACAATAAGCAAGTAAAAAAACGTGAAGATGATGATAAAGAGAGAGAGCACAATATAAATAGAGACATCATAATTGACATAAATAAAAAGTAAACTTGAAACCGAACCAAATGAAGCTACCATCATCAGTGGGAAAAATTTATCGACCAGTGTTGCAACTGTAACCTGGACAAGTGATTTATCTCGGAATTCGATTCCCCTTCCAAAATATTCACCTATTCTAAGCGGTGTAATAATTCCAGCAGAGAAACCATAAAATAACGATCGAAATATTTTGAACTTATCATTCACCTCAAGTACTTCAGCACAAGTTAGCCGCCATTTAGAATATTGCAGGAAAATATTGACGACCCCCAACAGGATGACAACTCCAATGATGGCAATGTTTGCTTCATTTAATGCTAAAATTATTTGGTTGTATTCAACGGAACTTATCAGATAATAAAGTAATCCAGCAGAGATAAGTATTTTGGCTGCAATGATTATCGTATTCTTGCTCAGAAAACGAAAAATTAGTGAACCAGAAGATGAGTTTTTATCGGTCATAAATATTCTATTGCTCTATCTCAAATATATTAACTTTTAAACCTTCGGTACAGTTAGTACACATAGAAACAGATTTTCTGCTCGAAAGTACTTTTTGTCTGAAATTAAAATACTTTTCTGATTTCCACACATCACCAAACGCTCTCCCATTAACAATTCCAATTTCATTTGAAGCATCTTTGTCAAAACAGCATGGAACTACTCTGCCATCCCATGTAATCACAGATGTTCTCCATAAAGCAAAGCAGTGGTTTTTTATTTTATTTTTTATTGCAAAGGAATTGTTATCCAGGATATATCTTCGATATTTTTTATTTGTTGGAAGAAATTTAACCGCATTCTCGTATGATGAAATTTGCATTGTCTTAAACACCAGCTTATCCACACCAACTTCATTGCAGTATTTTCTGACCTCATCCATCTGATGCTCATTTTGCTTCATCACAATAAATTGAAATTCAACGAAAGGTTTTTTTAAGCCGCGTTCCTTTTTATGTTTGATTAAAGATCTTAGTCCAGAATCTGCCTGCTCGAATGTTCCACCTACACGGTACATCTGATAACTTTCTTCATCAAGTCCATCAACAGAAAAAATTAGTTTGTCCGGTGCATTATCAAGAACAAGGTCAACATTCTTTTCATTTACAAAGTGTCCGTTAGTACTGATAGAGACATATACATTTTTATCCTGAGCATATCTTATCATCTCAGGAAGATTTTTATTTATGTAAGGCTCTCCCTGGAAAAATAACTGGATGTAAAAACCTGTATCACTGATTTCATCAATAAGCTTTTTGAAGTCATCTGTTTTCAGTAAGCCCAAAGGACGAGTTAATGTTCCCAAACCCGATGGACATTCAGGGCACTGAAGATTGCAATGGTTAGTTGGTTCAATGGAATAAGAGATCGGCATTCCCCAAACAACAGGTTTTCCCAGAATCCTTGATACTTGAAATGAGCTGAGTATCTTAACAGCATTAACAGCCCTGTTAATTGTGAAGTATCTTAATAAATTTATTTCCAAAGAATCAAACGAATTTTGTTAATCATTAAATTAAAAATAGGGAAAGGAGTACTAACCTGAAAGATTTCCCTTTTTAAAATAGCTGTTAAAACATTATCTTTCGAGCCAGAATCTCACCAATTCATTCACTGAGGAGCAAATGTACATTAATTTTAGTGACATACCGGGACATCAAAATCTTTTCCTGGATTACTTGTATGAATTTGAAAACGTAGCCGAATTTTATACAAACGATTTCAGGAACAAGGAGAACTATCTTAAGATATTTAAAAATGTTGCTGAAAACAGACGCATTTTGTCCCCTGATATTAGTGAATTATTAACCAGACAATATTCTCAGCTCAACCCTTCCCAGCTCACTCAGCAGAATATTAAAAAGCTTTCTGATAAGAAGACACTTGCGATCGTAACCGGTCAGCAGCTTGGAATTGTTGGAGGACCACTTTATACTTTTTATAAAATTATTACCGCAATAAAACTAAGCCGTTTTCTTTCTGAAAGATATGACGACTACAACTTTGTGCCGGTTTTCTGGCTTGAAGCTGACGATCACGATTTCAATGAAGTCAGATCCGTTAAAATTATTGATGAAGGAAATTCTCTTCTAACCATTGGTTACAAAGAAGAAATAGCAGAAGATGATTTAAAGCAAAGTGTTGGACGTATTCACTTCGATAGTTCAATTAACGAATTCTTAGATAAGTTAAACAATAGTTTAAAGGAAACTGAATTTAAGTCTCCCCTTTTCAGTCATTTAAAAGATTTTTATAATGAGGGTAAATCATTTAAGGATGCTTTCAGGGATCTTGTATTTAATTACTTCGACGAGTACGGGTTAATAATATTTGACCCGCAGGATGATGAAGTTAAAAAATTACTTAAGCCTGTATTCAAAAAAGAAATAACAGATTTTAGAATTCATACAGAACAACTTGTACAAGTTAGCGCAACACTTGAAGAACTATATCATGCACAGGTAAAAGTAAAACCAGTTAATCTTTTTCTTAGAGTTGATGAAGGAAGACATTCAATTGAACCTGTGGAGAATGAATACCGATTGAGACGAAAAAGAAAAAGTTTTACACAGGAACAATTGCTTGAACTACTGGAAAATGAACCTGATAAATTCAGCCCGAACGTTTTATTGAGACCAATTTGCCAGGATTATTTATTCCCGACTGCATTTTATATTGCAGGACCAAGCGAAATATCATACTTCGCCCAAATTAAACCGCTGTACGAACTTTATGATATTGCTCAACCGATGATTTACCCAAGATCGTCAGCAACTATCCTCGAGAATGCAATCGGTAATTCTCTGGAAAAATATTCTGTGTCGATAAACGAAATATTCATTGATGTTGAGAATGTTAAGAAAAGAATAATCAATTCAGTAGAGGAAACCTCTGTTGATGAAATGTTTAATGGGATTGCCGGTCAGATAGAAACAACATTCGACCAACTGAAGGAAAAATTAATAGATCTTGACAAAACAATTGCTGATTCCAGCAACAGATATAGAGATAAAATTCTGAGTACGGTGAACGAGCTGAAATCGAAGGCAGAGAAAGCTCAGCAGAAAAAATACGAAGTGACCTTAAGACAAATTGACCGTGCTGCGGTTCATTTGTTCCCAAATTCAAATTTACAGGAACGAGAAATCAACTTTATAAATTTTGCAAATAAGTACGGTGAGGAATTTCTAAAGAAAATTTTCAATGAACTGCAAATAAATAAATTTGAGCACCAGGTAATAAAGATTTAATGAGTAATTGAGGATAGTTGTTCCAGGAAATTCGGGTTTGAAACTGAAGCACATTCAAAGCCTTCAACCATTCCACCACCATTCCAAAAGTGATGATAAAATTGCAAAAGCCATTGCAATTCGATGATCACCAAAACTATCAAATGGTTCAGATTGTTTTTTAATTGAGCCTGAAACTCTGAAACCATCTTCAAACTCTTCAACATCCAATCCAAGCTTCAATAAGTTTGTACAAATAGCTTTTATTCTATCCGATTCCTTTACTCTTAATTCAGATGCACCTCGAAGCTCGAAAACCCCTTCGGCAAAAATTCCAGCTACTGCAAGAATTGGAATTTCATCTATAATTAAAGGAATAATTTGCTTGTCGATTCTTACATTTGAAAGATCACTCGATTTCACAAGTAAGTCACCATAAATCTCATTATTCGAAATTCCTTTTTCTTCTATCTGAATATTTCCACCCATTCTTTTTAGCAGACTCAGACATTCTGTTCTTGTCGGATTCAATGAAATATCTTTAATCAGAAGTTCTGAATTTTTAGTAAGCAACGTCAGCACAACGAAGAACATAGCTGAAGAAATATCACCCGGAATAAAATATTCTTTAGCTTCTGGATAATTATTTTTTGAAACAGAAGAAATAATTTTTTCTTCTTCTTTAACTACTCTTAAGTCTAAAAGATTCTCGGTGTGATTTCTTGTTTGCTGTGATTCAATTACTACCGTCTCATCTTCTAAATGTAATCCTGCAAATAGAATTGCACTTTTAACCTGAGCACTCGGAACAGGCAATTGATACCGTATTGATTTTAAATTTTCTGCAGGAGAAATATAGAGTGGAAGTTTACTTCCCTCGTTAGCTTTTATTTTAGCTCCCATTTCGGTCAACGGCTCGATTACTCTTTTCATCGGTCTGGAAGAAAGAGATGCATCTCCGGTAATTACTGATTCAAAATTTTGTGCCGCCAGAATTCCTGCTAATAAACGTGCAGTTGTTCCTGAATTTCCGGCATACAATTGCTCTAGAGGTTTTTGGTAACCTTTATATCCCCTGCCAAAAACTATCAACTCATTTTTACTACACTCAATCTCAATCCCCAAATTTCTAAGACAACTTATTGTTGATTTAACGTCATCACTGTTAGAAAGATTTTTTATATAAGATTTACCATCAGCGAGTGAAGAGATCAGAAGTGCACGATGAGATATTGACTTATCTCCCGAAAGAGATAATGTGCCCGAAACTTTATTAATTTTATTAAATGATTGAATCATTGGTAATAGATTTTATTTTTTAGCCCATTCATCAATCAATTTCTTTAATTCTTTCGAGGTCATTTCACTTTTTTCATAAAGCCCTCTAAGAGTTCTTTGTCTTAAAGCTTCATAAATTGTAATCGCTGCAGAAACTGATACATTCAGGCTTTGCACCATTCCATACATCGGGATAAAATATCTTTCATCAGCTAACTCCTCTGCTTCCTTAGTTAGACCTCGATGCTCGTTTCCAAAAACGATTGCAGATTTCTTTGTGAAATCAAGATCGTATAAACTTTTTGAATCAGGATTTAACGATGAAGCATAAATCACAAACTTTTCCTTTTTAAGTTGAATGTAGCATTCCTCGACTGATTTATACTTATCCTTTTCAATCCATTTGTATGCAGAGGCTGAAGATTTTTTTCCAATCTTAGGAAATTTTTCAACATTATAAACTAATGAAACTTTAGGCACACCGGCCGCATCACAGGTGCGAAAAATTGCACTTACATTATGAGGGTCGTGGATGTTTTCGAATACAACGTGGAGAGAGGGTTGTCTCTTTGAGACTACCCATTTTATTTTTTCAATTCGTTTTTCAGTTCTGAAATATGAATCAGACACTTTTGTAGAATACTAATTTATAAACGGAATGGTTTTTAACTCTTCTAGCTTTGTCAAGCTTGAATTTCTTAATGTCAGTTTTCAAATAAAAGGCAGCTAATTCAAGAATTTTTGATAAGACAGTATCTTCATCGTGAGCCCAGCTTTCACAGCCGCTAAGTGAGGGAATTTCTGCGGTATAGCCATCGTTTGTCTGGGTAACAACAACATCGAGTATCATAGTTCAAACAATCACGAACTTAACTTGAAACAATTTTAACACTTGCACTTGCACCAATTCTATCAGCTCCGGAAGCGATCATTGCTTCAGCTTCTTCTTTAGACCTGATTCCACCAGCCGCTTTCACTCCAATTGAACTTCCGACAACATATTTCATCAGAGCAACATCACCAACTGTTGCACCGCCTTTGCTAAATCCTGTTGAGGTTTTTACAAAATCTGCTCCAACTTTTTTACAAATCAGACAGGCTTTAACTTTTTCCTCGTCACTTAATAATGCAGCTTCAATAATCACTTTGACTAATGCATTATTAGTTTTGGCTATTTGCACTACCCGCGATACATCATTCTCAACGTATTCATAATCTCCCGCTTTTAATCTGCCAACATTTATCACCATATCAATTTCAGTAGCGCCATTCCGAATAGCTTGCTCGGTTTCAAATTTCTTTACTTCAATTGTATTTGCACCAAGTGGAAATCCAACCACTGTACATACTCTGACATCTGTTCCTTTTAATAATGAAGCGCACAGAGAAACATAGCCAGGATTTATACAGACAGAAGCGAAATGATATTTTCTTGCCTCCTCACAAAGCTCTGTTATCTCTGCAGGAGTTGCATCAGGTTTTAGCATTGTGTGATCGATTTTTGAAGCAATGTTTTTATCTTTTAAGGAATTTCCAATTCCCTTTCCCGCTGCTATTCTTGATGCGCCAACATCAACAATATTCTTCACAGTTTTAGGTTGAGTGATTACATTTGTTTCCCAGCCTTTGCAGGAATCTCCATAGCAGTAATAATCTTTTAATACTTTCTCAAGAAATTCCTGAGAAACATCTTCATCTGATATTTTGTGACTTATTTTATCTGCCATACTTTATAAACCCTTCATAAGTATTTTTAAGTAGCATTGCAATTGTCATTGGTCCAACTCCTCCGGGAACTGGAGTAATGTAAGATGCTTTTTTCGAAACTTCATCAAAATCAACATCACCAACAAGACGATAACCTTTTGAAGCTGTGCTATCTTCAACTCTATTTATACCTACATCAATAACCACAACTCCATCTTTTACCATATCTGCTTTAACAAATTTTGGAGAGCCCATCGCAGCAACTAAAATATCTGCCTGCTTTGTATAATATGAAACATCTGGTGCAGCGGAATGGCAAATTGTTACAATCGAATTAGCGAATTCTTTTTTCTGGAGCATAATGTTTGCGATTGGTTTGCCAACAATATTGCTTCTTCCTAAAACAACAAGATGCTTTCCTTTTGTTTCAATTTTATATCTGATAAGTAGTTCCTGAATTCCTGCCGGTGTGCAAGATCTGAATGCAGGCTTGCCAATAACAAGATTCCCAACACTTATAGGGTGAAAACCATCCACATCTTTTTGAGGTGAGATTGCTTCGATCACTTTATCTTCATCAATATGCTTTGGAAGAGGAAGCTGAACAAGTATGCCGTGAAATTGTTTATTGTTGTTGTATGATTCTATTAAATGAAGTAAAGCATCTTCTTTCATATCAGAAGGATATTTTTCTGTTTTGGCACGCATACCAATTTCTTCGCAGGCTTTTGCTTTACCTTTGACATAACTCTCAGAAGCAGGGTTATCTCCAACAAGAATTGCAACTAAACCAGGTACATCACTTCCAGTTACTTTTAATTTTTCAATATCAGATTTTAATTCATTCCTGATATCCTGCGCTATTTTTTTACCGTCAAGTATTATCATTACTCTATCAATTATTTTTTCCCTCGGCGGACCTTTGTGAAATTCTCAGTGTACTCTGTGTAATTAATTTATTATTTGGAACACAGAGAGCCACAAAGAACCTCAGAGAACCACGAAGTAATTATTTAATAAATCTTCTTAATTGATCAGTTAATTTTAATGAATTGAAATTCATCAACAGACCAATCTTTTTCTTTGCAAATTTTAAGTGAGTTAGTATCTGTGCTTCATGAACAGGGGCTAAACACTCAATAGCCTTCAACTCAACGATAACTTCTTTCTCTACTAAAATGTCAATTCGATATCCTGTTTCAAGTTTAACCTCTTTATAAATTACAGGAACCGGAACCTGTCTTTCATTAAACAATCCATTCTTTGTCAATTCATAACTTAAACATTCTTCATAAGCGGATTCTAATAATCCCGGACCCAAATGTTTATGAACTTCAATAGCACAACCAATAATTTTTTGTGTTAACTCATTTAATTTATCTAATTCCATTTTTTTCATTCTCCGTGGTTCTCTGTGCCTACTCTGTGGTCTCTGTGTAACATTTTTTGGAAGGAACACGGAGAGCCACAAAGAACCGCAAAGTTTTAATTATAAAACTTTTTCAACTTTCATTACTTTTTACAAAATCCGGGAACATTATTCTTTCTATATGAACTGATTTACCTGAACTTGTATCCACTTTCAGAAAAACGCCACAAATATGAACATCGTTTGTTGCTGCTTCGTATTTCTGAGGAGTTTGATATAAAAACCTATTCACTGCAGCCAGAACTTTCATCCCTATCACAGACTCATACGGACCGGACATACCAACATCTGTAATGTAACCAGTACCTTTCGGCATAATACGTTCATCAGCAGTTTGAACATGTGTATGAGTTCCGATGAGTGCACTTATTCTTCCATCTAAATAATGTGACATTGCAATTTTTTCTGCGGTTGCTTCAGCGTGAAAATCAACAATAACTACTTTTGTTTCTGTATTGAGTTTGTTCAGAACCCAATCTGCAGAGCGGAAAGGACAATCAATTGGAGCCATAAACGTTCTTCCCTGTAAATTTACTACAGCTACTTTTCCTTTTTTAGTTTCGGCAACATAGTAACCGTTGCCGTAAGTTCCTTTCGGATAATTTAACGGACGCAGAGCTCGCGGTTCTTTTTTAAGATAATCCTGAGAAAGATGTTTATCCCATGTGTGATTCCCGCCAGTAAGAACGTGAATTCCCAAGATCAAAAAGTATGTTGCCTTCTTTGTCAGTACAGCCTTTGCCTTCCGAAGCGTTTTCACCATTGGCAATAACCAGATCGGCTTTGTATTTCTGAATGAGTCCGGGAAGCCAGGTTTGAACAAGATCCATTCCCGGTTTTCCTACTATGTCACCTATGAAGAGAATATTGATTGTGGGCATATATGTATGAATTTTTAGTGCAAAATATAGTTATAATCGAGGAAAGTTTACAGGAAACGGACTTCGAATTCTATTTAGAAACTAAAATCTTTAATTAATTAGAGACAATTTAGAAGAGTTAATAAACCTCTTCATGCGTACCAATGGAAACAAGTATTATATCGAATGAATCCTTCGATTTACCTTTTTGGATAGTGAAGACAATTCTGCAATCATAACCGCAGGAACAAGCGAGTGAACCAAATAATTCACCTGAAAGCTTATGTGTTTTTAAGGTTGGATCAAAAATATTCTGTTCTAATTTTTTAATGCTCTCGTTGATGCTTATATGAAGATTAGGATATTTTTTTGTGAATTTCTTGAAGGCTCTCTTGAAGTGTGGGGTAAGTAATATTGAATTCAATCTTCTTTTTCTTCTGATAATGAATTTAGTATCTGAATCACTTCATCCGCATTTTGAGGTACTAATTTACCCGACTTATAAAAAGCCAATGATTCATGAACCTCAACAGCTATTTCTTTCCTTCTTTCCGCTATCCTTCGACTCTTAATGATTTCTAATAGAGTGTCCCTATCACCCGGTGGTAATTCCATAACCAAATCGAGAACTTTATTAAATGATGCCATTTTATTTCCTTTATTTTGATAAACCCTAATGAAATCTAAGAAAAATGAATAATAACTTCAATTCTTAAATCTTCAAACATTACGTAATTGATAGTAGGATTTTTAATATTCTGATTTTTTCTTCTGTATCACCTATGAAGAGAATATTGATTGTGGGCATATAAATGTGAATTTTTAATGCAAAATATATCCAAAATACAGAGCAAATAAAAAGTAACTTCTGAGTAATGTTCAGCATAAAGAGATTTTTGAAACTGTGAATTAGAAGTGATAGATTTCGAGTATGATTACATCAGAACTTCCATCAACTCTTCTCAAAGAAGCAGAATTCAGCGTGCTTGATGTTGAAACTACAGGACTCTCTGCAAGAAATAATCGTGTAATCGAGATTGGAATAGTTAAAGTTAAAAACCTAAAAGTGGTTGACAAGTATACTACTCTAATAAATCCCGGCTGCGATATTCCATATTTCATAACTCAGTTTACAGGAATTTCCAACAGTGATGTAGCCTATTCACCAAGCTTTTATGATACCGCAGAAGAAATTGAAGAATTTATTGGTAATTCAATTGTAAGCGGACACAACTTAAGTTTTGATGAAGGATTTTTAAGCTGTGAATTCGCAAGAAATGGTTTTGAACCATTGAGTAATCTGTCTGTCTGCACATTAAAACTTTCGAGAAAAATTTTCCCGTCTTTAAAAAGCAAATCATTAGGATCCGTATCTGAGTACCTTGGAATTAAAAACAGAGATTCACACCGTGCACTTTCTGATGCAGAAGCTACGGCACAAATTTTAATCAAACTGATAAAGAAATTATCCAAAGAGAAAGGTATTAAAACAATTCAGCAATTGGTTGAGTTTCAAACATCGGTTGTTCCATCAAACCAGGTAATAAAATTGCCAAAGGATATTCACGACTCAATCTATTCCCTGCCCGATACTCCCGGTGTGTATTATTTCCTGAATAAAAAGAATGAGATTATATATATAGGTAAAGCAAAATCGTTGAAGGATAGAGTGCGAAGTTATTTCGCTGCTACGACAGTTGGAAAGCCGAAAAAGATTGTTAAACAGGCAGTGAAAATAAAAACAGAAATAACAAACTCTGAACTGACTGCACTTTTATTGGAAGCTGAAAGTATTAAGCTTATAAATCCAAGACATAACCGGCAGCTAAAAAAATATGGGAATAAATACTTTGTCAGAATTAACAAGAGTAATAAATATCCCAAGGCTGAAATAACAACTAAGTTTGATTTTGATGGCAATGATTATTTTGGATTGTTCATTTCCCGGAGAAAAGCTGAAGTAGTTCTTGATATAATTGATAAAACATTTGCGCTTCGTGAATGTGATGAAAAAGAATTCAAAAAAGGAAGAAAATGTTTTCTCGCAGATATTGAAAGATGCACAGCGCCTTGTATAAAGAAAGATGATCCTGATTATTTTGATGAATTAGAAAGAGTTTATGAATTTCTTTCCGGTGGAAATCAATCAGCTTTGAATCGTATGCTGAATAAGATGAAAGACTACGCAGCTAATGAAAAGTTTGAGAAAGCTTCTGAAACAAAGCAAGTAATTGATTTATTACTATCTCAGACTCACAAATCTTCTCTTTTAGCCGAACCTGTCAATAAAGCTAATGTTCTGTTTGAGATTACAGAGGGAATTAATCACGATTATATACTTCTTCTTGAAGGGAAATACTTTATCAAAAAGAATTCTGCTTCAGGGACAGATAGTTTTGAAGATGCATTAGATGATTATTACTCGCATACAATACAGACTGATATAAATCCTACTGAAGAAGACCTTGAAAAAATGAAGATCAGCTTGAACTGGCTGGCAAAAAACAGGAATAAAGTCAGGATCTTTTATTTGAAAGAGTTCGTTTCAAAGGAAGAGTTATTCAATGCGATGAATTCAAATAAATCTTCATCAAAAAAATCAACAAAATATTTCAATGTGAAAAGATTAGCAATACAAAGCTCGATAGATGAATAGATTGAAATCTCATCAACTTGACCGTATTCTGAATAACAAAACACTTGGATCTTCTGAGTTAGTTCAATTTCTGAACAGTTACTTTCTTTCTATTCATAAAAATAAATCAGAAATATTGCGAAGCATTCGTTTAGTAAAAACAAGGCTTGGTCATTTTGAAGCAGTTAATTCATATCTGAAACAACTAAAGACTGCATCAGAATCGGAGAAAGGTTTACTAATTTTTTTAAGCAATCATTCAATTCAGCAAAAAGAAAAAGTGGATATAATTTTTAAGAAAATATATTCGCATTTAAAGAACTTAAATAGCGTGATTACTTTATCACGAAGCGGTACTGTTTTAGGAATCTTGAAGTTATGGCATCAGAAGAATAAGAACATTAGAGTTGTTGTTTGTGAATCGAGACCAAAATTTGAAGGAAGGTTGATGGCAAAAGAGTTGGCTGCTAATGGGATTAGGGTTGAATTAATTACGGATGCAATGCTGGGATTATTTGTTCCAAAAGTAGATGCTGCAATAATTGGTGCAGATATAGTTTTAAATACTGGAAACGTAGTTAACAAAGTTGGCAGCAAGGTGCTTGCTTTACTTTGCAGGGAATATAAAAAACCATTTTATGTAGTTACTTCCAGATCTAAACTCTCAAAGAAAAAAATCTTCAAATCAAAGAAAGAAAATCCAAAAGAAGTCTGGGATAGCAAAGTAAAAAAAATATCAGTTAGTAACATTTATTTTGAAGAGATAGAAAAGAAATTCATCACTAAAATCTGTACTGACTAAAGTGATACTATATGTTTACTTCGAGAATTGAATCTAAGAGTAAGCAAGACTGCCGAGGTTGTTAATCCTAATAACAAACCGATCCAAACACCTTGAACACCCATTTCTAAGTTAAATCCAAGGAGATAGCCAACCGGCAATCCTACAATCCAGTACGCTATGAAAGTAATTGCTGTAGGAATTTTGACATCTGTAAGTCCACGAAGAATTCCGATACCAACTGCCTGAGTTCCATCAGATAATTGAAAAAGCGCCGCAATAACCAGCAAGGATGAAGCATACGAAATCACGACCTCATCATTAACATAAAGAGTCGGTAAAAAATTTCTTCCGAGAATAAATATAATTCCCGCAACAAACATTATTGATGCACCCATTAACGAGGCAGTGAATCCTGCTCTCCTGGTTTCTGCTATATCTTTCATTCCAACAGCATTACCAACCCGTATCGAACCTGCAACAGAGATACCAAGCACAGCCATGAATGAAATGGAAGCAAGGTTTAATGCTATCTGATGAGCAGCCAGTTGCGCTGTTCCCAGCCAACCAACCATCACAACCGCGAATGCAAATGCGCCAACTTCGAAGAAATATTGAAAACCACTTGGCAATCCAAGCGAAAGTATTTTTTTAATCACTGGCAAGTTGATGCTTCTGTAATGGAAGGAGACATCATATTGTTTGAAGAATTTATTTTTCATCACAAATCCCATAAGTAACAAAGCCATAAAAATTCTTGAAGCAAATGTAGCCCACCCAGCTCCGTTAAGTTCAAGTGCAGGAAAACCAAGATTACCAAATATCAATAACCAGTTAGTGAAAGCATTCACAAGGTTAGCAATCAAAGTAATAATCATAGCCGGACGCATAACCGATAAGCCCTCAATGAATTGCTTATAAGATTGAAATAATAGAAGCGGTACTGCGCTTAATCCCAATATTTTCATATACGATGTTGCTTGTATTTGTACATCTTCAGGCTGGTCTAAGTATTGGATTAAATCTGCTGCAAAATAAATGATTATAGCGATGAAAATTGAAAAAACACTATTCACCAGAAGTGACTGCCTGAAATAAACACCACAATCTTCCATCTTCCCTGCTCCTACCGCAATTGCAACAAGCGGAGTTACAGCATAAGAAACTCCGATTCCAATAATCATTATAATAAATGCCATGCCGTTACCTAAAGATGCAGCAGCTAGAGGAGCAGCACCAAGTTTGCCTACCATAAGACTATCGACAACTCCCATCATAATTATTCCAAGCTGTCCGATAATTACCGGATAGGCCAACTGAAATGTGCTTGCAATATGTCTTTTAATATGAACCATAGGATTTTAATCGATTTGTAAAATTAAATAAATGCAGATGAATTTAAGTGCGTTAGATCAAAATTCTTATAAAAGAAAAGTCCCGAATAAAATCCGGGACTCTTCCAGGGTAGCATGTTTATCTGCTGTCTTGGGGGGATAACTCTATTTTAAATATGACTTCTCAAATCTCTGATGGAAATATAATTCAGAGCTTAGACGACTAAAATGTAATTCTTATAAGTGGTGAATTTATCTGATTAGAAATCTACTTCCTTTATGAACAGAGAACCGAAATTTTCCCTCTATTCACCGGGCAATAGATTGGCAGTATAATACTTCGAAAAGTGAAAATTGGCTGAAGCACTGAGACTATCAAGCTGCTTGATAGATACCTTCGTTGATGCCTGGTCGACACGAGTGCCAGCTAAATCTTTGAGAACTGGTTCTGGATATTGTCCGTCATTAAAAACCAGCAGATAGATTATGATGAGTATAAAAGCTACCAAAGAGATATTTATAATATTTAATAAAATTGATTTCATATCAAAAAGAAGTCAATGATTGAAAAAAAATCTCCTAATAATAAATAATGGCGGAGAGGGAGAGATTCTCAGCCAGAGGCTGATGAGCCTTTGGCTCAGAACTCTCGGTAAATTCATTTCAGAATTTGATCAAGTAATTTTCTGCCAACACCCGATTTAAGAAACAACTCTCTTTTCCTGGCTTCAGCATTTGTTGGAAATGATTCCTTGTAAATAAGCTCCCAAGGAATTCCACCTGAAGTAAATTTAGATTTGCCGAGATTATGTTCATTTAGCCTTCGATCAACATCCTGAGTGATCCAATGTAACGTTTGTCTAACTTCTTACTGAAAAGGTACATAAAAAAATACATACTCTATAAAAATTAATACTGATTGAGCGGAGAGGGAGAGATTCTCAGCCAGAGGCTGATGAGCCTTTGGCTCAGAACTCTCGTAAACTCATTTCAGAATTTCATCTAGTAATTTTCTACCAACACCCGATTTAAGAAACAACTCTCTTTTCCTGGCTTCAGCATTTGTTGGAAATGATTCCTTGTAAATAAGCTCCCAAGGAATTCCACCTGAAGTAAATTTAGATTTGCCGAGATTATGTTCATTTAGCCTTCGATCAACATCCTGAGTTGATCCAATGTAACGTTTATCTAACTTCTTACTGAAAAGTACATAAACAAAATACATAATACTATGAAAATTAATACTGATTGAGCGGAGAGGGAGAGATTCGAACTCTCGGTCCCGCAAGCGGGACAACGGTTTTCGAGACCGCCCCGTTCAACCACTCCGGCACCTCTCCAATATTCACAAGTTAAGTAATTTTTTAAATGCATTCCCACTTTTGTAGGATTTAATTTGTCTCTCTCTTTTTATAGCATCTGACTTTGTATCAAATCTTTCTGTATAAACCAGTTTCCAGGGTTTGTAAGCTTTTGTTGATTTAACCTTTCCTGAGTTATGATCTGATAATCTCCTGTCAAGATTCTCCGTTGAACCGATATAATATCGAATAGTTACTAAACTTTTAATTATATAAACGAAATACATTTTACCTTATAAACGGTTTTTTCCGCCTTTGGCGGAACCCCGCTGAAGGCGGTGGCGAGACCGCCCCGTTCAACCACTCCGGCACCTCTCCAAGATAAATTTAAACCAGTTTACACCAAATATATAAATTTCTATCTAACTCATTTTGCGGAATACAGGCAAATATATTCTTCAGACATCTGAATGTTTGTGAGGTATTTAATATATTTGCACACCAAATTCGGAGAGGTGCAAGAGTGGCTGAATTGGCTACCCTGGAAAGGTAGTGTACTCGCAAGGGTACCGTGGGTTCGAATCCCACCCTCTCCGCGAATATTTATAATTATTGCAATTATTTTGTATAGAATAAAAAAGCCGCCCATAACAGGCGGCTCTTTTATTAACTATAAGTACCAGAAAATTTATTCAGCAGTTAGTACTTCTATTGATGATTCTAACAAATCAATTGTATAGTTTGTATTGTGAATTCCAAAACTTAAATCGTGTTCAACGAAGAAGTAGTTGTATAATGCACCTGAGAGATATGCAGGAGCTATCTTCAGTGGATTGCTACTACTAGCATTTATTGAACCAGATGCTGTAATCCAGTTTCTGTCTAAAATCAGAGTATGTAAGCTATCTAATAGCTCGTGAACTTCAGTCTGCGTTCCTCTAAAGTCAAGTTCTTCAACTTCGCCATTATGACAACCGGTTAAATTACACCCAGTAAGTAATTCACCTTCATCGCCATCAAGCTTCATTGTATGTCCGCCAGCTGGATTTCTTTCCTCAAGAGCCATATGGCAAATACCGCAACCATTTTCTAAAATGTCTTGGGATAAGGTATGGAATGAATTCGAGTAATTATAACCCTGGAATTCAAATCCATTTGTACCAGCTAACATTGGACCCTGAACTCCATAGTGCTGATACCATCGTGAATTTGTAATAGTGATTGTATCTGTAACAGCAGTTTTTGTTGGATCGGGTTTTGGGTTTATGCTGCGTGGTTTATGACAGGATGCACAAAGATTGCCTTTTCCATAATCGAACACCGGATCTGCTGCTCCAACTACACCAGCTAACATCGTTACTGGATCTGTCACACGAAGTGAAAAATCTGCACGTGAATGTGGTGAATGGCAAGCAAAACATCCGATTGGAGAAGAAATCGGTTGACCAGTAACGGTTTGGCCGAGTGATGCCTGTACAAATCCTTCTGTAGTATGGCATGGACCACAAGTGCTACTGTTTTCAAAATAAGCGCCGCCGTTTGCGTGTTTGGAATCTAACCACTGTGTCCTGATTCCCCAAACAAAATATAATGTATCGTAATCGGGGTTATGGCATTGTGCACAAACAATGCCTTCTTTAAATCCTTCCCAGTTTACAACTGATCCCGGACCTGGATCTCCTGGATCTCCTTTATCCCCTTTTGGACCTGCGGGACCTTCAGGTCCTTCGCAAGCTATGAACATACCAACTAATACGACTGCAGCTAGAAGCAATCTTAGTAGGTTTTTTAGTTTTTTCATTAATGTACTCCTGATTAATTATTTATATTAATTTATTTAGAGCTAGTATTTAACATCTTTTCCAGCCAGGTTTAACAAACCATCAATATGCTTAGATGGATTTATAATTTTAAGATTCGCATCAACTACACCTCCATGACATACCGAACAATTCATAGCATTCGGATGGCTTCCTCCTTCGGCACTGGTTTTTGGCAGAGGACTAGAGCCGTTACCATGACAACTTCCACATTCAGATGTTGTTGGGTCATTCCAAATCGGTTTATTATCTATATTTCCATTCTTAAAGTAACCGTGACAATAAGAATTGGAACAAGTTAAATCTGCTGGATTGTACACCGGATTAGGAATATACGTTATTTGATTTGGATCAATATTAAAAAAATTAAACTGAGAAGAGTCATCATTTGTGGTAGTATTTGCCCGTGGATTATTCATAAATATTTCTGCAGGAAGTTCAGAATCAACATGACCGGGTGTATAAACCCCGCCGGGTACATTATGACATTCAGTACAGGTTAAGTTCCTTCCAATATCTCCGCCTTTAAGATGAATCTGATGAGCACCAACTCCTCGTTCACTTGTCGAAGTGTTTCCATTCAAGTCTTGTGGTGGCGCATTAGATGTCGAACTGCCGTGACAGGTTGTGCAATTTTCTGGTCCTCCAACATAAGTATGACAATCCAAACAAGTGGGTGAGACAAATCCGCCTGAATAATCCTCTGCATGACAGCTCTGGCAACCACTCATATCCCACTGATCATTCCGAATATATTTCCCGTGAAAGGTTTCACTGGAAGGATCAATAACACCAGCAACGTGAACATTTATAGTTGGATGGCAATCAATCGTATTGCAACCAACTTTGGCAACGCCTCCTGAAAAATCGGCAGCGTGACATTCCTGGCAGTCATACATTCCGTTAGGTGAACCGGCTATTGTCTTTGGATGATAATTTGGTGATGTTGGATTATACAAACTATCACCATGAGTATTTACTTTCGGCACTGAAGGAATGTCAGTGTTTAATTCACTGCAAGCTGCAATTAAAATTAGAGCAAGAAAGAATGTAAAATATGTTAAAAGAATTTTAGTCATATTATTTTCTGATTTCATCATTACATCCCTCCATGGCAATAGTTGCAGAAACCAGAAGTTGGCTGAGACATTGGTGAAGCACTTGTATGGCAATTGTAACAAATCGAACCCTGGTTATCGTGCCAATCTCCTCTTTCACCACTCATATAATTTGCAGAGTGTGTTTTTGGATTTGTTCCTTTAATTCCATCACTATCAAGATGGCAGACAATACAATTCGCATCTGCACCCTGAACATCATGGCAGGATACACATCGCTCGATATCTCTTCTCGCTAATCTGGCGTGCTCACCACCACCAGAACCTACACCAAAAGTTTTAAAGTCCGGTGATAAATGCGAAGAAGGAAGAATACCACCCATAGCAAAATCTCTGTTCTCCGATTGATGGCAGGCAGCACAGAATGTTTCGATCTGATGACAAGACTGACATTCCTTAGTTTTACCTTTTGCATCAATACCGTGAGAATATCTGTAACCAAAATCTCCGTGAACTTTCAGAATCGCCTGTTGTTTGGCTCCATCAACATAATTGCTTGGGATAATATGGAGAATAAAAATCATCTGGTATATTTGTTTCAGTGATTCCAGTTGTAGATACGTGGCAATCCTGACAGGTAGTGTTATCGTGACACATCATACAATTAGCATTTAGCTCCCAGGCTCCGAATTTATGTGAACGCGTATAATCAACACTTCTGTGGTTCTGAGGTAAAAGATTATATGTTGTCGTATGACAGGACTCGCAGGCATTTGAAGCAATCTTAACTTCGTTATGACAAGCAGAACAAATTTCCATTGATGGATTGACTTCTGCACTTTCAAAACTGTATTCAACCTTATCAAGTCCCTTGTGGCAATCAATGTACACTGCATCCCCTGAAGATTGTGAATCTTATGGTTATAAATCAGTTCAGACTTCTTTTGTATCAGGGGTTCGTAATTATCATCAATGTGGCAGGTTGCACATTCGTTGTCGTCATCTACATCGTGGCAGTCAACACAATTATCATGATTGGGAAGTAATCTGTCATTCAAAGAAATGCTTTCAGAAACAACAGAATGACATTCTGCGCACTCAACTAACTCATAGTGCAGAGCGTGAGAGAATTTAATAAGTTCTTTATTGCTTTTTACCGGATCAGATTGCTGGTTAAGGAATGCCATAAACAGCAAGAAAGTTGCACCGATAATAAAGATTGTAATGTAAAAATTTTTAATCATAATACTCAATTAAAAAATGGTATTAAACCAGAAATTAAGCTTGAAGAATAATCTCCAGTCATTATTATAAATCTTGTTATTAAGATATTGACCCTGAATATCGAACGAAAGAGTTCTGAAAGGTCTGATATTAGTGCCTGCCAAAACTGATACTAATTGATTTGAAGGATCATTTTCAGAGAGCTTATATCTTGTATAAGAAAAACCTAATGAAGGTGTTATAAGTCCATCAAGTTGAGTGAGCGCAGTGTAAAATGATATTGCATCCATCTCACCAGCATATCCAAAATTCTTTCTTGCTGTAATAGAACCATACTGAGATGAAATACCCAAAGTTACTCGTTGAGATCTTTCATCCTTATAAGTAACGTTTGCAAATTTTCCTATCAATGTGTACTTATTATCAACTAAGTAATCTACTCCGCCTTCAATCTCCCATGTGTTTCCATAATCAAAAACAGAGAAGATTGAATTATATCTGATTTTTGGTTCTCTGTAATTATAATAAGCTGTGATGCCCAGGTTTTTTATCTGTTCGTATCTGCCAGATATTTCAAATCTTGATGATGTTTGAAAGTTAAGATCATAGTCATACCGGATATTTCCGCTGCCAAATTTCTGCTTGTAATATGAAACTTCGCCGGAAAGGAATTGATACTGATTCGATTGATTTTCAATTAAGACATTAATCGGATTTAAATCAGGATCTAATCTGACTGCATTGTAGGACTGACTTGCAAAATTTTTGTTAATATATTTAGCACTGAAACGCCAATCCATTAAAGCATAAACCGTAAACTCGCCGCCCAGTAAATAATTATCGCTCCAGTTATCAATTAGCTCTAGTTTTTGATAAGCAGGTACATTCCCTCCGTAATAAGCCTGCAATTTGTAGCCAGAATAATTTAAGCCAACGGTTGCACCATCAAACACACCACCTGCAACTGAGTTAAAAAGCGGCTGTCTGCCTAATCTTAAAGAAGCAACGTCAAAAATCTTCTGAATATCGGCATAAAGATTATAAACTCTGAACCTTGGATCGTATTGCATTTTACTTGCGATATCATATTCAAGATTAAAGTTTGAACGCAGCCACAGATTTTCTTTACCGAAGTTAAAGGAGAGCATTTGGTAGGTTCTGGCGTGTGTATTTGATGAGCCTGCAGTATCAAATCGTTCAAAAGTATATACTGAACTTGAGAACCTGCCATTAAGATTTTGTGGGAGAGTTGTAAGTAGCATCCCACTTGCTAAAAAAAATAGTAGAATTTTTTTCATAAAGTTTTGAACTATTTATGCAATTTCTTTATTTCTCCGGAACCGGATGTTTAATCTTATCCCACATCTCTTCAAGATTAAAATCAACATAAGTTGGGCTTTCAGCATTATGACATCCGATGCAGAAATCTTCTAAATTATCGTGAGCTATCATTCCATTAGCGATTGACTCAGCTCGATTTTCCATAACTTTTTTACTTTTGTAATCTGCTCCAGCACCATGACAAGTTTCGCATTGAACACCTTCTTCAACTTTAAATTTTTCTCCGATTAACTTGGCATCAACATTATAACCAGATGCGTGACATTTCAAACATTCAGGTGTTTCAACCGCTTTTGTTTTAAATCCTTTTTCGGCAGCTATCTGGTCAGCTTTTTCAGTCTGAAGAGTTTTATAAGCCTGTGCATGCTTACTATTTTGCCAGATCGATAGTTGACTTCCCTGCTTTTCAGTTTTATGGCACATACCACATGAGCTAGAGCCAATGAAACCGTGTTCTGTTTGAGCAGAGATTAAAAAGATAGGTAAACTGATGAGTGTTATAAGGATTCTACTAAACATGATCCCTCCTGAAAAATTATTAATTTTTACAATTACTATTTACACAATGTCCCAAAAAAAAACAAAGGAGAGCACAACAACAATTTACAACATGGCTCTCCTTTGTACTAAGGAGGCTATGCGCCATTAAAATCAACAATCACACCAACTTTAAGACTTCTGACTATTAAAAATTTTGCTTTAATTTGATTTATTTTATATGATGAATTCCAACTATTGAGAATAGACAACTATTACTTCTCATTCATTAGAAAACTGAAAAAAATCTAACTATCCAGCACCATAAGATGTTTTAAAAAATTAATAATCAGGAGAACGATTCGCCTCCATCACAGTCAAACTATTTCATACCGAACTAAGCAATATTAAAATTAAACCTGTGATTCAATCTTGTTACGGAGTTTGAATTCTACTTTTTTGATTCAGAGGGATTTAATTATCTTTTCAATAAAGAATTAAAGGAAATCGGTGTTATGCTTAAAACGATATTATTTTTCATTATCTGTTATATTTCAATAAATGCCCAGCAGGAAGAGCAGCACGTTTGGAAAGTTGTAAATGCTGATGATGGCTCAAAATTTTGGTATGATGCGTCTTCAATAGATACAACTAAAGGAGATAGATTTAATATTTGGATACTTGAGACTAATCAGCCGCCTAAAAAATATGAGGGAATTGAAGGAGACGTATTCAGGTCAAAAACTCTTTATACAATTAATCTGACAACAGTGAAATATGGCATTTTGAAAATACGATACTATAACTTGAGTAATCAGGAAATATTTTCATTTGATTACGATAAACCGATGCCGCCGGAGAGTATAAGGTACGCATATCCGATAACGGATAACTCTTTGCTATTTTTCCTGTTAAAAGAATTGTATGGTCCGAAGGGTGAGCAAACACAAAAAATGAATTAAGTTTTATAGAAGTGATTTACTAAGTCTCGATTTGAGTGTGCAATAATATTTCTTCAAGAATACCGGATACTCTTAAGCAGTCTGCCATTTCGCCGGAATAAACTACAGCTTTTCCATTAACGTGGACTTCAAAAGTTTTATCCCGTGCTTCAATGAATGAACATTTAGTTGCTTTGATTATCTGAGCGATTACTTCCTCAAACGTATGCCAGTCATCGTTGAAAAGAACTACCCTGCTGCCTATATTGATATCAGTTTTTTCTTCTTCGAGGTTGGATATTTGCGGTGATTGCTTTGTTGGGATTTCCATAGTGTGAAAATACTTATTAGACAGTAAAAATTAAAGCAAGCTTTTTTAAATAGTAAGTATCTATCTGACACAGTTAATTGCTTTTATATCAGGTCGTCTATATATTTTGAATATAAAATAAAGTAAAAAAATGGAGTTCCAATGAAAATAGTTGTTTGTGTTAGCCACGTTCCGGATACCGCGTCACGAATAAAGGTAGGAAGTGATGGAAAAACTATTGACCCCGCAGGTGTTACTTATATAATCAATCCCTATGATGAGTATGCAGTAGAAGAAGCTTTAAAGACTAAAGAGAAATTAGGTACAGGTGAAGTAGTGGTTGTTACTTTGGGATCAGAAAATAGCAAGGAAACCATACGCAAAGCATTAGCAATGGGTGTTGATAGCGGTGTTTTATTAAAAGATGACAATCAAAGAGATTCTTTTGGAATCGCAAAAGCACTTGCTGAAGAAATTAAAGCACAGGGTTCTCAATTAGTTTTTATGGGAAAACAATCTGTTGATTATGATAATTCTATAGTAGGCCAGTTAACTGCGGAACTTTTAGATTATAATTGTGTAACTGTTTGTGTTAAATTGGAAATTAGTGGAGAAAAGATTACTGCAGAACGAGAAATTGAAGGTGGAAGAGAAATAGTTGAGACTTCCCTGCCTGCAGTAATAACTTGTCAAAAAGGTTTAAACGAGCCTCGCTATGCTTCACTTAAAGGAATTATGGCTGCTAAGAAAAAAACTATTGAAGAGAAATCGGCTGCATCATATACTCCGACAAGTGAAGTTGTTGGTATGCACCTTCCAGCAGGAAAACAACCTGGTAGAATAGTCGGCAGCGACGCATCCGCAGTACCGGAACTTGTAAGGTTATTAAAAGAAGAAGCAAAAGTAATTTAAGGGAAAATTAAAATGGCAAATAAAATATTAGCTGTACTTGAACAGAGAGAAGGAACAATTAAGCGATCAGGATTTGAAGCTGCCTCCACAGCCGCAAAACTTGCTAAAGATCTGAATACTTCTGCTGACGCAGTTGTTGTTGGTGATGCAATTTCAAATATAAATGACGTTTCAAAGTATGGCGTTCAGAAAGTTATACATCTAAAAAATTCAGAATTAGCTAATTACTCATCCTCAGGATATACTGAGGTGATTACCAATTTGGCGAAGGAATCTAATTATGATATTCTGATTTTATCCAATACATCACTTGGAAAAGATTTAGCACCACGGCTAAGTATTAAACTTGAAGCCGGTTGTGTTGTTGATTGCGTAAAATTAAATTTATCTGGTAGCGATATAATCCTGACTAGACCAGCTTATGCAGGGAAAGCTTTAATTGATGTAAAAATATTAAGTGATAAAAAAGTTATTACTCTTCGGCCAAATGTATTTAAAGCGCAGGCTGCTGAAAATTCTGCAGCAGCTGAATTAGTAGTTAAAGAAATATCCGGAGTTAATCTTAAAAGCAAAGTCACTTCTTTCAAAAAATCAGAAGGTAAAATTGATGTGGCTGAAGCTGATATAATCGTATCAGGCGGCAGAGGGATGAAGGGACCGGAGAACTTTCATTTGATAGAAGAACTTGCTGAAGCATTGGGAGCTGCTGTCGGTGCGTCCCGGGCAGTTGTTGATGCCGGATGGAGACCTCATAATGAACAAGTGGGACAAACAGGAAAAACAGTTTCACCAACTCTTTATGTGGCTTGTGGAATCTCAGGTGCAATACAACACCTTGCTGGAATGTCTTCATCAAAATATATTGTAGCCATAAATAAAGATAAAGATGCCCCAATTTTTAATGTTGCAGATTATGGCATTACCGGTGATTTGTTTGAAATAATTCCAGCATTAACTAATGAAATTAAAAAAGTAAAGCAATCCTAAAAAAGAATAACACTTGCAAAAAATACCCTGTGAAATATTAGGTTTATCATCAAGTCCGGCAACCGGTGGAGCTTATGCAATCCTTTTAAAAGAGGTAGATGGTAAAAAACGTTTGCCAATTATAATAGGAGCCTTTGAAGCTCAAGCAATTGCGTTAGAGATAGAGGGCATAAAACCACCAAGACCGTTAACGCACGATTTATTAAAACAGCTAACCGATAGTCTTGGTGCTACAGTTCTGGAAATAGTTATTGATGAACTCAGGGACAATACTTTTTATGCGAAGATCATACTTGAGGTTTCAGGTTTTTCGCAAGAGATTGACGCAAGACCCAGCGATGCAATTGCACTTGCTGTGCGAGCACAGGCACCAATTTATGTATTTGAGACTGTTATGGATGCAGCTGCTTTTATTCCATCGGATGAAACTGAAGATGCTTCCCATCTAAATCCTGTGACTGATTCAGCAGAAACAAAAAAACCACCTTCAAAAGAAACAAAACTTGCAGCTTTACAAAATAAACTCAGGGAAGCAATTGAAGGAGAAGAGTACGAACGAGCAGCTAAAATAAGAGATCAAATAAAAAATCTTACAAGCGAAAATTAATTCTTTTAGTTAAAAACTTTCTGCCCAATCTTACATTCCAGACATCTTTCCTTAACACAATAATTTCTGAATAGTTCAATCATTGCCTGATAGTTTATACTTCGCCGGGAAGCGTTGGTTAATCCGAGTGTTGATTCAACTTGCTCAACCAACATGTTTGAGCCGTATTGAGTGTAGTGAATGTAAAGTTGTTTAACCTTCCTTGATTGTTCTTTTTTTTCGAAGATGTCAAAATATAAGTTGAGTACTGGAAACAAAACATTCACGATTATCTCATCTGCACGCGATACACCGATGAAATAATTCAACTTTTCCGGAGATTGTTTATCAAAGTTATAGTGATTAGCCCAATAACCTTTAGCATCAGTAATAAGGTAATTACGCAAAACAATATTGGCATCTTTCACTGATCTGTCTTCATTGAAATAATTTGTTAGAGTTTTAAAGACATCGCTGGCCAAAAAATGTGTAATCAGTAGCCCGCCCCCTCTTAATCTTATCGTTGGAAAATTTTGCGGACGGCTTTTGAAAAAATTCCAATCCTCTTTTTTGAAAATAATTCCATCATACATTTGCCGGATGGAATTCCAAACCTCAACGAGCTGTCTTAAATATTCTGTTGTAGATTCCTCATAATATTTTGCTTTTTGAGGAAGGATGCCGCTAACATTAAAAAGAGCACTCTCAGTAATTAATTCAAAATTTTCATCGCTGCGGAAGTTATTTAGAAAAGGAATGTTGACAGCTTTGGCAAGCTTTATCATAATTTCTTTATTTCTCGAATAGCCAAGCGCTTCAAAAATCATTTCGTAGACAAGTTGTTCCCATATTTGTATATCGCTAAAATCGGCAGGAGCATATTTTTTATTATAATAGTCTTCACCAAAGTCATATTTTAAAATTGGTTCTCTAATCTTCATTTCCTTCAAATAAATCATCTCTTTAAGTCTGTCAAGAAAGCGTTTTGATTTTCTATTAAATCTTTCAACACCAAGCTCAAATAAAAAATCCAGCTTTTCCTTTTTATGTACACCATCATTTCTGCCAAGACAAGGCATATCAAATTTTCTATTCTGCTTCTCAGCTTTAACAGCATCAATTAAAGCAGTATGAATATTTTCATCTACGAAATCAAGAAGACAGATTGAATAAACTTTTCTTCCATCTTTACAAAAAACGTACGGCTGATGCTTATCTCTTGAAATGACAATATGCAGGATGACTTTATTGTATCTTTTATCAAAGAAATGTCCATGAGTTTTCCAATCAGTATACCAGGAATCTATTTCAACATCACCTAGATAAGTTATATTTCCAAACTTAATGCGTGCATTCAGAAAATCTGGTCCTGCTGAATCTTTATTGTGAGTACCGGGATCTATGATCTCGATTTTTTGAGAATCGTCAACGGTAAGTTCCTTTTTGAACTTTCCTTCTTTCCAGATTTCATAAATAATTTTTTCGTTGATGCTCATAAGTAAACGTTAAATCGATTTTGAGATTAACCCGACATTCTCTTATTAAAGATATTTCCTTTTAACAATATAGAAAAGATAAAATTAAGTATTCTTTTTTATTGGATTAAGCAGTGAGAATGCGATGGTAAGAGGTTCGGATACTATCTGAATGGTTGGAATTATTTCTTCAAATGCGAATTTTGGATTATTATTTTATTCAGTGTGACTAATTCATTCTTTGCTGCATCGGCAAAATTTTCACCAAGACTTTTTTGAATTATTCCCCTGCTTACGTTTATTAGGAAAGAATTCTTTTTTGCAGTGAATAACAGATTTGTTACATGTTCAAGACTACCTCCCTGTGCTCCTACTCCGGGAATCAAAAGAGGTAAATTATTAATGAGACTAATGTTTTCATTAAGTTCAGCTAAGTTGGTTGCGCCAAAAACAATTCCGCAGTTTAAATTTTTATTCCAGGTATGGATTTTTTTTATTACTTCCTGATAAAGAAACGAGCCGCTTTGCAATTTTTGTTTTTGAAAATCTTCCGAACCGGGATTTGAAGTTAAAACAAGAATAAAATTAAATTTATCCGAATAGGAAAGAAACGGCTCGAGTGAATCCTGGCCCATATATGGATTAAGTGTTGCAGCATCAAATTTAAAGTGATCGAAAATTGAGCGTGCGTACAAATTTGATGTGTTGCCAATATCTCCGCGCTTGCCATCAGCGATAGTAAGGATGTTTTCTGGTATAAATGATAAAGTTTCTTCGAGGTCTTCTAAACCTTTTATTCCTTCACTCTCATAAAAGGCAAGGTTTAATTTATATGCAGCCGCAGAATTTTTTGTCTTTTCAATAATTTTTTTATTAAACTCTACGACAGGTTTTTTAACTGAGGATAAATGATGAGGCAGTTTCTTTGGGTCGGTATCAAGTCCGACACAAATGTATTTACCTGAGTTATTCGCTAAGTTAAGTTTTTCAATAGATTTCATTTTCAAAATCAAGTATAATTTTTTCTTGTTCGATATAAGTTTGCTAATATGCCCAGCATAAACATATTTACAAGCAATGAACTTCCACCGTAACTTATAAATGGAAGAGGAATACCAATCACCGGCAGAATTCCCACAACCATTCCAAGATTTATGATGAAATGAATGAGATAGACAGATAGTATTCCAATTGAGACTAAACTCAGAAATTCATCTTTGGTATTAAAAGTCAGTTTTAGTATCCGCAGAAACAGAATGAGAAAAATGCCTATGACAAAGATGCTACCAATAAAACCGAATTCTTCACCTATAACACAGAATGCAAAATCAGTCCATTGCTCAGGTATGAATTGAAGTTGTGTTTGATTGCCGGCAAGAAATCCTTTTCCTGTTAATCCGCCCGAACCTATAGCCACCTTTGCCTGAATTGTATTGTAACCAGCACCAAGAGGATCTGCATTCGGATCTAAAAAAGATTGAATACGTCTCTGCTGATGCGGGCTCAATGCATGATAAACGTAATCAGCAAAAAATCCACTGGACAAACCAATTGCAAATATTGAAGCACTGAAAAAGAGGTCCTTTTTAAAAGTGACGAGCAAAACTATTACAAGTGCTAAAGCAACAATGAAATAAACTGTACCAAAGATTGCGGCAACAGCTACAAAAGCTGGAGATAAAACTGTGAAGAGTGAAAATGAGCTTATCCCTTTCCAGAAAAACATTATCAATATCACGCCCATAAAAACAATAGAAGTACCCATATCAGGTTCTAAAAGAATAAGTAAAACCGGAGTAATACCGATACCAAGTGTAATAAGAATATCTTTAAAAGAATCTATGTTAGAATTATTTCTGCTAAGGTATGCAGCAATTGCCATGATAGTAGCAATTTTGGCAATTTCCGATGGCTGAAAACCCATTGAACCAATGACAAGCCAGCTCTTCGAACCAGATATTTGTCTACCGATCACCAGAACAGCTAACAACAATAATAAAGAAATTAAATACCCTGGAACGGCGAAGGACTTAAAAATATTTGTGGGCAGTGAATAAGTAATAAAGAAAACAATAAAGGCAACCACGCCCCATACAACCTGCCTTTGAAAATTTTCCTGGGCAAAAGTATTATTCACTGTTGAACTGTAAATGGCTAACAACCCGAATCCAAATAGAATCAATGCAGGCAGGAAAAGCCCAAAATCAAATTTATCTTTTATGTTGTAATCAATTCTCAAAGTAATTTATTCTTTCAATCTACTTTTACAACAGCAATTTCATCTTGAAAAGTTTTACCTTCTCCTTTGAAGCTATTCATATAAGCCTGAATAACTTTCTTTGCAATTGGAGCAGCGTGCGTTCCTCCGAATCCAATATTTTCAACAAGAACTGCAATAGCAATTTTAGGATTTTCATACGGAGCAAATCCCACAAACCAGGCATGATCTTTACCGTGTGGATTTTGTGCAGTACCTGTTTTACCACAAATAGCAATGTCAGGCAGTTTAATGTGTGTGGCAGTTCCGTGTCCGTTAACTACTAAATACATTGCATTTTTAACTATATCCAAAGCTGACTGACTAACACCAGTATTAATTTCTTTGTATTCGAGCGGAACAAGCTTTTCAGTGTTATCATCAATATAACCTCTGACTACATGAGGTGTTTTTGACTTACCATCATTTGCAATAAGACTGGCGTAAAGAGCAAGCTGCAGTGGGGTTACACTTACTTCTCCCTGACCAATGCCAAGACTTGCCATGATGCTTCGCGGCCAATTTTCTCCATATATTTTTTTATAATAATTTTCACCAGGAATTAAACCGGGAGCTTCCTCTGTTAAATCAGCACCAGTAACACTGCCAAATCCAAATCTTGCTGCATACTCTTTCCATTTATCTATTCCAATCTTATAGATTAGTTTATAAAAAAATGTATTGCAAGATTTTTCAATTGCAGTAACTACATTGATAGTTCCATGATTGCCGTGACATTTAAAGAATCTTCCGAAAGTAAATCCACCACCGCAAGTTGTAGTATATGATGTTGTGATTATTCCCATATCAAGTGCTGCAAGCGCTGACAACATTTTGAAAGTGGAACCTGGTGAATGAACAGACATAGTTGCACGGTTGAATAATGGAGTAAAAGGATCGCTGTAAATGCTGTCTAAGAAAGTTTTGGGAGTGAAATATGAAAACCGGTTAAGATCATAATCAGGAGCGCTTACCATTGCAATGATCTCGCCGCTTGTAGGTTCAATTGCAACAAGCGCACCTCGCTTCCCTTTGAACTCTTCTTCAGCGACTTTTTGAGCAGAAGCTTCCAGGCTTAATACAAGATCATTCCCCTTTATCGGTTGTAAATCTTCTCTGCCTTCATGGTATCTGCTGATCTGCCGTTGCCTTGAATCAACTAAAACATACCTGAATCCTTTTGTCCCATTAATTAATTTCTCATAAGTTTTTTCGATTCCACTGTGCCCAACATAATCGCCCGGTTTGAATATGTCCTTTTCTTTTGCAAGTTGTTCCGGAGAGATTTCTTTTGTGTAACCAAAAGTATGTGAGGCTATGATTCCTTCAGGATAAAATCTTTGCATTTCAATTATGTAATCAACACCGGTAAGGTGTTCAGAGTTTTCTTCAAACCAGGCTATTGCTCTAAAGTCAACTCCCCTTCTTACTTTTACCGGGAGAAATTTTGAGTAGATTCTGTTTTTTTGCAAGAGATTTTTAATATAACCAGGTTCAGTACCTATGACTGTCTCAAGGATTTTATTAAGGCTGGTATCGTAATAAGCAGGTGTAACTCTTATTGTATACGCAGGTACATTACTTACTAATACTTTATAATTTCTATCATAGAATATTCCACGAAGCGGCTGAAGTTCTATACTTTTTATGCTATTATCGGTTGCTTTCATATCGTATTCTATTCTCTGCAGAATTTGCATTTGAAATAGTCTTCCTGCAAGAACTATCACAGTTCCGATAATCAAAGCATAAATTATAGCTCTTCGTTTTAATGAACCGAATTTTTCAGTCTTCAATCGAAAGCCCTTTTATAAGGAATAATTACCACTAAAATACTTACAATCGAAGTATATATTGAAGGCAATAACGCATGGTTAAACAAAGCCTGTAAAAAATTTGTATTAAAATCCATCACTGAAAAAAAAGAAAAAATCATTGCATTAATAAGCGCACTTATTAAAACTACAAGTGTAAAAGAATAAGTATAAAGATACTTCTCTCGTCTTGTTTCACTTGAAAAATAGCCGGCTATAAATCCAGCAACAGTATTAGATAACATATTGCTGCCTACCAGATTTCCTGAGATCAGGTCAAAGAGCAAACCGTATGAAGCGCCTGTGACTGTCCCAAATATTTGCCCATTTGAAATTGAAAAATATACGACTGCGATCAATAGAAGATTTGGAACAACTCCCTGAACTGAAATGAATGGAACTACTGTTAGCTGAATTAGTACTACAGGGATGAAAACAATTAGAGGTATGAAGTATTTAAGTTTCATCACCTGTTATAAAAATTAAGTTCAAGATTATTTTTTTCTGCATTCTCTACAATCATCAAAATAAATACATTTTCAACACTAAGAACTTCCTCAAATGGCTTAATGTGAATAAGGTTCAACAATCCGGTTTTATCCTCTTCAATATTTGAAACGATTCCAACCGGAATTGGAATGGGAATTATTGAACTGATCTCGGAAGTTACTATTCTATCCCCAATATCAAAATCGAAGGTTCTTGGAACATCAACTATTACCAATTTCTCGCCATCCCATTTCATTATTCCATTCAAACGTTTGTTTTCATTTTTGACTGTCAGCTTCAGGTCTACGTTTTTTATAGTTCGGGCAATAGAAAAATTTTCTGAACAGGTTTGAATAATTCCAACAAGCCCGCGATAGCTGAGCACAGGCATACCGGGTTTAATTCCTTCTTTAATACCGGCGTTAATAGTTATTGTATTCTGAGTTATAGAAAGGGACTTTGATACAATCGTTGCAGGCATGAGAGGTAATGATGTAGTGTCTTTGATTCCAAGCATTCCTTTAAGTTCTCTGTTAAGAATACCCTGTTCTCTTAGCATGCTAAGATGTATCATCATTTCAGCATTTAATTTTCTTAAAACCTGGTTCTCATTTTTTAGCTGAGTTATATTGAACAAGTCATAAAAAACTGAAGTAACCGTAGCAAAGCTTCCAAACGCTACAGCTCTTACTTTTTGTACCTGTGGATTATTATTTTGAGTAAGAAGTGAAAGGCTGATGATGACTAATGAAACAAGAACCAGATATTCCCTGAATTGATTCCAAACATTTGAAAGCAGCTTGAACATTAATATCTTCTGTTGCGAATAAGAACCTTTGAATATTCATTAAGATTTTCAATAATCTTTCCGGCTCCTCTCGCAACCGCTGTTAATGGATCATCTGCAATATGAACCGGCAAATTAGTTTCCATTTTTATACGCTCATCAAGTCCTTTCAGCAAAGCTCCACCACCAGTTAACATTACTCCTCTATCAAGAATATCTGCTGACAATTCCGGGGGTGTGCGCTCAAGTGTCTGTCTGACTGTATTAACTATTTGAGTGATTGCCTCATTTAAAGCTTCGCGAATCTCAACTGAACTTACCTCTGTTGTTTTCGGAATACCGCCAACAAGGTCTCTGCCTTTAACCTGGATTGTAATTTCTTCTTTCAACGGAACAGCAGAACCAACTTCACATTTAATTGCTTCAGCAGTTCTTTCTCCAATTAGAATATTATGATTTCTTTTAAAGAATTGCATGATGGCATAGTTCATTTCATCGCCAGCAATTCTGATTGATTCTTCATTCACAATACCCGATAAAGCAATTACAGCAATTTCAGTAGTACCACCACCGATGTCAATAATCATATTTCCAACGGGAGCGTGAACGTCAATTCCAATTCCGATTGCAGCAGCCATCGGTTCAGCAACAAGGTGAACTTCTTTTGCACCCGCATGTTCGGCACTATCTCTAACAGCTCTTTTTTCTACTTCAGTCACACCGCTCGGTACTGCTACAACAATTCTTCTGCTGCTCAATGCACCAGCTTTCACTCTTTTAATGAATGCTCGTATCATTCCTTCCGCAATTTCAAAATCTGCTATCACACCATCTCTCATGGGACGAGTCACTTTAATCTCTTTGTGTTCCCTGCCCTGCATTTCTTTTGCTTTGTTACCGAGTGCGATAATTCTCTTTGTGCTTCTGTCAAATGCAACTATGGATGGTTCGTTTAGTACAATTCCTTTGCCTTTAACATAGATGAGTGTGTTGGCTGTGCCAAGATCAATCGCAATGTCTGTAGAAAAAAAATCAAATATTCCCATAAATCCTCTTAATGTTTAAAGTGCCTTATTCCTGTAAAAACCATAGAGATATTTCTCTGGTTGGCAGCATCAATTACTTCCTGGTCTCTGACTGATCCGCCGGGTTGTATTACAGAAGCAGCACCACAATTTACAATTTCAATTAAACCATCTGCAAAAGGAAAAAATGCATCCGAAGCTGCAACTGAACCTTTCAAGTCAAGACCATGCTCTTCTGCTTTCATCTTTGCAATTTTAGCCGAATCAATTCTTGACATCTGTCCAGCGCCTACACCAAGTGTAGCTTTATCTTTTACAAAAACAATTGCATTTGACTTTGTATACTTTGCAATTTTCCATGCAAACTTTAAATCTTCCAATTCTACTTCAGAAGGTTTTTTGTCTGTAACGGTTTTCAGTTTAGACTCATCTAAATCCATTAAATCTGCATCCTGAACAATTGCACCTCCTGGAATTGATCTGAAGCTTACATTTTCTGACAGAATTGATTTTTTCTGTTTGAGAAGTCTTCGGTCCTTTTTCTTTTTTAATATCGATATCGCTCCTTCAGTATATTCAGGAGCGCAAACAACCTCAAGAAATATTTCATTCAATTTTTCTGCAAGCTTTTCATCGACAATAGAAGTGAATGCGACAATCCCACCGAAAGAAGAAACAGGATCACATTTCAGCGCTTTAACATAAGCATCATAAGAATCGTTACCGATGGCGGCACCAGCAGGATTATTATGCTTTATGATTGTGCAGGAATTTTCTCCAAGGCTTTCAACCAGTTCAACTGCTGAGACTAAATCTAAAATATTATTATAAGAAAGTTCTTTGCCGTGTATGAACTCAAAGTTATCATAAAACTCTCCGTAAACACCAGCCTGCTGATGAGGATTCTCACCATATCGGAGTGATGAAGCAAGCTTAAAACTTCTGTTAAAATAATTTGAATTTATATTCATCTTTTGCTGAAGTGAGTTCACAATATACGAATCATAATCAGCAGTGTGAGCAAATGCAGCAATCGCCAATTTCTTTTTTGTTTCGTAACTGATGTTACCGGCTTTTAACTCTTCAAGGAAAGGATCATACTGCTGTGGATTAGTTATAACAGAAACAAATTTATTATTTTTTGCAGCAGCCCTGATCATTGTTGGACCACCGATGTCAATATTCTCGATCAGTGTATCAAGATCAGCATCAGGATTTTTTGCTACTTCTTTGAATGGATAAAGATTAACACAAACCACTTCAATTGGGGATATACTATTCTCTTCAGCTTCCTTCAGGTCAGATTGTATATCTCGTCTCATTAGAATTCCACCACTGATTTTGGGGTGAAGGGTTTTTACTCTGCCGTGGAAGATCTCGGGGAAGCCGGTCAAGTCTCTGATTTCAGTTACCTGAATTCCCTTTTCAGTAAGAAGCCTGAAAGTATTACCGGTAGCAATTATATCGAACCCGCATTCTTTTAATCCTTTTGCGAATTCAATTATCCCTGTTTTATCAAAAACACTGATTAGTGCTAATTTTTTCAATGCATCATATGAGGTTTGGGTGAAAAAAATTAAGTCTCGACTCTTACCCTATTATTCTCAACAAAGACTTTGCCAAGAGCTATTTTCTCAATCACATACGGCAAGAGTTGGTGTTCAATTCTAAGGACGCGCTCAGCTATTTCCTCCGGTGATTTTACGCCAGAAATATCTACACATTGCTGAGCAATAATTCTGCCTGTGTCGTAAGTTTCATCCACAAAATGAACCGAAGCACCCGAGACCTGCGCAGATGATTCAAACACCGCCCGATGAACATTCGATCCAAACATACCAGGACCACCGAACGATGGTAAAAGAGCAGGATGGATATTTATCATCTTGTTGTGAAATGCTCTTACAAAATTCCCTGGAATTAATTTCAAGAATCCAGCAAGAACAATCAAATCAACTTTAAAATCTTTGAGAATAACTTCAAGATCATCGAAAGAAATAAACCCTTCCTTCTTACCGACACTATAAACCGGGATCGAAAAATTTTTAGCTATATCGAATGCAGGACAGTATAATTTGTCACCAACAACAGCCTTAACTTGAATTAAATTTTTAAGTGCTGGTGAATCGAGTATAGCTCGCAGGTTTGAACCCCGACCCGAAACAAAGACCGCAACTGCTAACACATTCCTGTTAAATTATTTGGCCAAAACTACTTAAAGACATTTAATTTATCAAATAAGCCCGAGCTTTGCTCATCATTTTTCTGTAAGTAAAAAGGAAAGGAAACTCAGTCTGTCTGTAAGCTTATTTTCATAAAAATAATTTTTAAAGTTGCTCGCGTAGCCGATGAAAGAATTCTGCATCAGTAATGTTTTCCAATTCCCTGCTTGCTCTTGCCGCGTAGTAACATGCAAATGGTTTAACCCAGAGTTCATAGTCATCAAAATTAAAAACAGCAACTGCGTACTCAAGTGATCTCTTATATTTTCCAAGATGAAAATATGCATCACTTAAACTAAGAATTGCTTCTGCTCTTAAAGTATCTGAGAGTGTTTGTTCAACAAACTTTTCGAGAGAATCTATAGCTGCATTAAACTTTCCAGATTGTATTTTATTCTTTATGAGAATAAGTTTTAACTCATCAGCACCCGGAAGCTGATTTAAGTATACTTCACCTTTCTTTCTTGCAAATTCATCATCATCGAGGTCATCATTTCCTTCATCAGTTTTATCAAAATACATTAATGCAGAAAGAGAATCTCCCTCAAAGAGATGACTCAATCCGATCTTAAGTGCTGTAATTCCTTTGAAGTGAGGATCGGTTGACTGTTCAAGAAATTTTACATAATAACTTCTGGAATCCTCATAGTCACCCTGATAATACAATATATCACCCAATGCCATGCCCGCATAGTTTTTGAGCTGGATAAAATTAGTATCCTTCGATGTATAAACCGTCTTATAGTTTCTGGATGCACTGCTCAAATCAAAAGTTTTTACCTGAAGGTTGGCTAATGCAAATTTAAAAAGTAAATTTTTTGGATATCTGAAGGTTAAATCATTCAACATTCTTTTTGCTGGTTGATACTTTAGAAGAAATTCAGAGTATATCTGTGACAGATAAAACTGAGCATCTACCTTTGATAGCTTTCCTTTCTTCGATGCAATTTCAAGATTTGTTAATCCAATCTTTTTATCACCGGTCATTCCAGCAAGGTTAATCGCCCACGACCAGGTCTGTGGTGCCTGAGAGATGGCGAAATTAAATAAACCTTTTCCTGTATAAGCATCATAATAAAGACTATCTTCAGTCAACAATTCATCGAAGCAGGAATGAAACTTTCTTGCAGCGATTACAGCATCAAAATAACTTTCGTCTCTTGTAAATGCGAAAGTTCTGTTTGCGTATGCTGAACCGAGAATGTATAAACTGAATACATCAGAGGAATCATTTTTAAGAATTTCTTCCGCTTTTAGGATTGCTGTATCAGTCAAAGAAATGAAGTTTGTCAAATCAATATCATTTTTACTATCAAGATAGAACCATAAATGACTGATTGATTTATAGTAATAACCGGCGGGATGGTCGGGATAATTCTTGATGATGTTATCGAATGATTTTTCTGAAGATGTAAAATTAAAATTGTATAACGCTTCCAGTCCTGAAGATATTTTGAATTTAATATTTGTTTGTGCGTGCGAATTATTGAAGAGACAAATGACTATCAGGATAGCAATAAGTAAAATCCTTGTAAATCGTCTTTCGAAAGAGTTGAAAAGCATCATTTTAATTGAGAAAGGAGAAAATAAATATTACAAAAATTTTAGACTTCAATTTCCATTTTTTTCAATTGAATGTTCCATTGCAGCTTTCACAAACTCCCGAAATAGTGGATGTGCATTGGTTGCTCTCGATTTTAATTCAGGATGAAACTGGCAGGCAACAAACCACGGATGATCCTTAAGCTCAATCATTTCAACAAGCTCTTTATCAGGAGATAAACCGCTGAGTATAAGTCCATTATCAACCAGCTTCCTTCTGAACTTATTATTTACTTCGTAACGATGACGATGACGTTCTGAGATGTAGTTTGTTTTATATGCTTCATAGGATTTTGTTTTATCCTGAATAACACACGGATAAGCTCCGAGCCGCATACTTGCGCCCATTTCTTTTATATCCTTCTGATCAGGCATTAAATCAATTACATTGTATTTGGTCTTTTTGAATTCAGAACTGTTCGCATTTTTCATCCCGCAAACATTACGGGCAAATTCAACAACAGCGCATTGCAGCCCAAGGCAAATTCCGAAGAATGGAATTTTATTTTCCCGTGCATATTGAATTGCTTTTATTTTCCCCTCAATACCTCTCTCACCAAAACCACCCGGAACAAGAACACCCGACACACCTTTTAATAATTCCTCAAATTTTTCAGTCTCACAATCTTCTGCATTTACCGGTTTCATCTTTACCTTAACCTGATTCTCAGCACCAGCATGAATAAATGCTTCCATAATACTTTTATACGCGTCGAGGTGAGTTATGTACTTTCCACAAACTGCAATTTCAACTTCACGCTTAGGATTTCTAATTCCGTCAACAAAATTTTCCCACTCATCGAGCTTAATTTTTCTTTCAGGTAAATGTAGCCGGCTGGTAACGAGTAAGTCAAGTTTTTCTTTGTGAAGCACCAGCGGCACTTCATAAATTGAGTGAACATCGTAAGCGGAAATAACAGCTTTAGAATCAACGTTACAGAAGAGAGCAATTTTTTCACGAATCTCTTTTGCCAGTTTTTTTTCTGATCGGCAAATCAGTACGTCAGGTTGAATTCCAAGCTCTAAAAGGTTTTTAACACTGTGTTGAGTTGGTTTTGTTTTTACTTCGCCTGCGGATGCAATATATGGAACAAGAGTAACATGAATTACCATCGAATTAGCTCTGCCAAATTCAAGCATATGCTGTCTCATTGCTTCAATGAATGGTAAGCTCTCGATGTCACCAACTGTTCCACCGATTTCCGTAAGAATTATGTCATACTCTCCCAGCTCACTAAGGCGAACTAACTTTCTTTTAATTTCATCAGTGATGTGAGGAATCACCTGCACAGTTGCACCAAGATAATCCCCTCTTCGTTCTTTTGTAATTACTTCGTTGTAAACCTGACCCGTAGTTGTGTTATTAGCACGAGTCATATTCACACCAAGAAATCTTTCATAATGCCCAAGATCAAGATCAGTTTCAGCTCCATCATCTGTAACATAAACTTCGCCATGCTGGAATGGACTCATTGTTCCAGGATCTACATTAATATACGGATCGAATTTTTGGATGGTAACACTAAAGCCTCGCTGCTTGAGAAGGAGACCGAGTGAGGAGGCAGTTATTCCCTTTCCTAAGGAGGAAACAACGCCACCTGTTATGAATATGAATTTTACTTTTTTACCGCGGGACATTTGGTTTTTTTTTGCTTTCAAATATAGACTAAGGTCAAGTTATAAGCAATTTGAGGGCAATTAAAAATGGATTACTTACAAACTACTTATAGGGAGAAGAGATATTTTTTTTTAATAAATATTGAATTTTGATTTGCCATTAGGCTGGAATTTTCTTATTCTTATAAAAAAAAGAAAAAAGTATTGGAACACGGCATTAAAATATCAGCAATCTTCCCTGTAAGCGCTAAAAAACTTTACGATTCCTGGTTGAACAGCAAGACTCATTCAGATTTTACAGGCACCAAAGCACACATTGACTCAAGAAATGGTTCTTCCTTTTCTGTTTCCAATGGATATATTACCGGCACAAACCTCATCCTTCAACCATACGGAAGAATTGTACAGAATTGGAGAACAACGGAATTTCCTGAGGGAGCCCCTGATTCTAAATTGGAGGTTCTGTTTGAAAAGCATAACGGTGGTACAAAGCTTACAATTATCCATACACATCTACCAAATGGGGATGAAAAGAAATATGAGAAGGGTTGGAAAGAGTATTATTTCAAACCGATGAAATTATATTTCCAGAAAGCAAAGCCTTCTACTAAAGCTAAATAATCAGTCGTTGACGCACCAATAATCAACTTGAACTACCTTCAATAATTCAACTATATTTGTTTCAATAATAAGAAGTTTTTACAAGGGTATTGTTGAAAAATATTTTTTGGTTCATAATAATTATTGGCGCTGTTTTTTGTGCAGATGTTTACTCACAGGATACCACGCAGAGTCTTGCATTCAAGAATAAAAGACCTCAGCAAAATGCACCATATTTTTATAGACCCGACCTCGCTTACCAGATCTGGCAAAAATTCAGACTAACCCAGGAAGCAAATGCCGGCGATCCGCTGGCTCAGCACGAATTAGGTTTACGCTTCTTACTTGGTGAAGGTGTTCCTGCAGATACTTCACAAGCGGTCTTTTGGATTAAGAAAGCAGCAGACCAAAATCTTACTTCCGCAAAATATAATTATGCAATTTTATTGATTAACGGAATTGGAGTTCAGTGGGACCCCTTCAATGCATTTACATTGTTTCAAAGTGCCGCAAGTGATGGAATGATTCAATCACAATATGTAGTTGGAATTTTATACACAGATAATCTTACAGTTAAGCGCGATTATAACCTAGCTTATTATTGGATTAAAAAGGCAGCCGACAATGACTATGATCCCGCAAAAGATATTGTTGCAAAACTTGAACCCAGAGTCTCACAAAATGTTGTAGATTCTCTTCTGAATTATTCAGGCAAACCGGAAGATAAAAATCCAATTCCTGATGCATCAGAAAATCTTACTTCAAATATTGGTTTGGTATTTATTGATTTTGAAACGATGACTGATTCAGCTATTGCTATTACCGATAGTATGCTGATTGATAACATTGAAATGATTGGAACAGACAGTCTTTCAAAAATTTTGCTTGCTGATAAACCAAAAAGCTTGAACGAACTTGCAAACCCCGCGTAATATTGAAATACTTAATTTGTTAGCTGATAACGGAAGTCCGGAAGCTCAGGCAATTCTTGGCAAAATGTATGAACAAGGCATTTACTATAATAAAAATTTAGTTGATGCCGGAGTCTATTATTATCGCGCGTTAAGAAATGATTCACCATCAGGGACTTATTTGCTCTGGCAGTTATCACAGCAAACGGATTTCCAGGAAATTGTACGGAGTGAAAGTGAAAACGGAAATATCGTTGCACAATATTTATGGTATGGACTAACAGCAATTGGTTTTGACAGACGAATTGCAATTTCAGATGCTTTGAATTTACTCGATCAATCTGCAGATGCTTTTTACCTCCCCGCTATGGTTGAATCAGGACTGAATTACTACTCTAACAGATTCGGCAGATATAATCCCGAAACAGGTTTAGGCATTTGGAATACCGCATCACAATTAGGAAGTAAAGAAGCTGAAATCAGGTTGACAGCATCAAGACTTCTGGATGAATTCGGAGGATACAACAAATCTGAAGATTTTAAGAAGCTAAAAAAAGCTGCAGATGAAGGTTCTCTTTTCGCTATGGTCACTGTGGGAATATGTTATGAGCAAGGAATTGGAACATCTCAATCTAAATCTGAAGCGGTAAATTATTTCAAGATGGCGGCTCAGCGCGGAAGCCGTTTTGCTTATGAAGAATTGAAGAGAATCTATGATGAGATGAGACCTGCGGATGCACAGTTTATTTTATCAAATTAATTTAAGATGAAAATTAAAACCAAGCTTCCTGATTGGGGAACAAGTATTTTTACAATTATGTCTCGTATGGCAGTTGAGCATAATGCTATCAATCTTGCACAAGGTTTCCCTGATTGGAATTGCGATGATGAATTACTTGAACTGGTTCATCACTTCCAGAAAAAAGGATTTAATCAGTACGCACCGATGCAGGGAGTTGTTAACCTGCGAAAAGCTATCTCTGAAAAAATTGAAAAGCTATATGGAAAAGTCTATGATTTTGAAAATGAAATCACTGTAACTGCTGGAGCAACTCAGGCGCTCTACACTGCAATAACTTCAATTGTTAAAACCGGAGATGAAGTAATTGTTTTTGAACCTGCTTACGATAGTTACGTTCCGGATATTTTATCCAACGGCGGCATTCCAGTTTATGTTCCTCTGAACCCAAAAGATTTTTCATATGATTGGGATTTGGTTCGCAATAAAATTTCCCACAAAACAAGATTGATTATTATTAACTCTCCCCACAATCCAACCGGAAGCTTGATCACTGAAGATGATATAAAAGAACTTGAGAATATTACAAAGGGAACCGAAATTTTAATTTTGAGTGATGAAGTTTATGAACATATAACTTTTGATGGGAAGAAACATTTGAGTCTTGCAGGTTCAGAGGAGTTAGCAAAAAGAACATTTGTCATTTCCTCATTTGGAAAAACCTATCACACAACCGGCTGGAAGATGGGCTACTGTGCTGCTCCAGAAAGTCTAACTAAAGAATTCAGGAAGATGCATCAGTTTATTGTATTCTCGGTGAACACTCCGATTCAATATGCATATGCAGAGTTTATGAAACAGGAAGAAAGATATCTTTCGCTGGGAAATTTTTATCAGCATAAGCGGGATGTGTTTCAAAATGAAATTCAAAAGTCAAAATTCAAAGCTCAAAAGTGTTCATGGAACTTACTTTCAACTTCTTGATTATTCAGATATATCCGGCAAGCACGATTTAGAATTTGCTGAGTATCTCACTAAAGAAATTGGAGTTGCTGTAATTCCACTATCTCCATTTTATGAAGATAGGGAAAGCAGATCATTAGTCAGAATATGTTTTGCCAAATCAGATGAAGTGTTAAAAGAAGCAGCAAATAAATTGAACCACATAGGAACATAGACCACATAAGTTTTAATACTATGTGCTTCTATATGCCTATGTGTTTAAAGATATAATTATTATGAACAGAACCGATCAAATAAATCTTCGAAAAAAAGCTGCGTACATTTCCCTGGCAGTTGGCATTGGAATGTTCGTCACAAAGATGACAGCTTATTTTATAACCGGTTCGGTTGCAATTTTCTCAGATGCTGCTGAATCAGTTGTTCACGTTGCGGCAACAGGTATGGCTTTGTTCAGCATTATCCTTAGTTCTAAACCTGCTGATGAATCCCACCTTTATGGCCACGGAAATGTTGAATATTTTTCTGCAGGAGTTGAAGGATTCTTAATTGTTTTAGCAGCAGGCTTCATCATCTACCAGGCTATTCTCGACATAATTGCAGGACCAACACTTGAATCGCTAAGCATTGGCGTGATATTTATAAGTGCTGCAGGAGCTGTTAACCTGGGATTAGGATACTATCTGGTAAGGACTGGAAAGAAAACTAACTCAATAACTCTTGTAGCTGATGGAAAGCACGTCCTTACAGATGCAGTAACCAGCATTGGAGTTATTGTAGGAATTACTCTGGTTATCATTACTGATTTTGTTCTGCTCGATCCAATACTTGCAATAATTGTAGCACTAAATATTTTATTTACAGGTTATAAATTAATCAGGGAATCTATTGGCGGATTGATGCTGGAAACAAACCCCGATATTCTGAAAAATATTTCCGACAGACTGATTTCGATCAAGAAAGATTACTGGATTGATATTCACGAACTACGATACTGGCAATCAGGTGACAGAACATATATAGATTTTCATTTATTTCTCCCCTATTATTTTACGATTGAGCAATCACATACAGAAGAGAAACGAATTGATGAAGAGCTTGAAAAGGAATTCCCAAATTCACAAATAAAAATACATTTCGATTATTGTGTACCGGAACTTTGCAAGTTCTGCGGTTACCAAAAATGTGAAGTACGCAAAGAGGAAAAGACAATTAATTTTGAGTGGAATGTTGAGAAGTCAGCAGGGAAAGCTGTTTATAAGATTTTGAAGTAGACGATAAAACCTATTCAATGGTTTGAACCTGCGGATCCTTCACTTTGGTCAATATCAGCAATCCAACTATAAAAAAGAATGCAATTGAAATAATTGCAATTCGTTGATTACCGGAAAGAAAGCTGACCAATCCAAACACCAAAGGTCCAATTATCGCAGAACTTTTTCCGAAGAAAGAATAAAACCCGAAGAACTCTGTTTTCTTTTCTGGTGGCGTTAGTTTGCTCATAAGACTTCGACTGGCTGACTGGCAAGAACCCATCGCAGCACCTGCAATTAATCCAACAACATAAAAACCTGTTTTATCATAAATAAAATATGCAAGTGCTACTGTTACAAGCCACATAAAGAGTGAAATTACAATTGTTTTCTTCTGCCCGATTTTATCTGCAACTATTCCCAGCAAAACCGAACCTGCAATTGCCGTCGTTTGAACCACAATGAAGAAGACAAGGAGTTCCATCTCTGTATAGCCAAGAGTTGTGCTGGCATAATTGCCTGAGAAGAAAATAACTGTGTTCACTCCTTCAATATAAAAGAAATAAGCTACAAGAAAAATTGCAAGGTTCTTATAATATTTAAGATGTGTTAATGTTGACCAGACTCTCTCAAATCCAATTGCTATAAATGACTTTGTTCGTTCAACTTTGTTTCTCGTTTCTTTTAAAAAGAAAAATAATGGGAGTGAAAATAAAAGGAAAAATAATGCAGCTACAGGGAATGTCTCCTTAATCATTGAAGATTCAATAAAAGGAAAAACAATCGCCAGAGTTGCCAATGAACCAAGATATCCCATACCGAAACCATAACCACTTACTCTGCCATAATTTTTTGGCGTTGTAATTTCCGGAAGAAAAGCATCATAAAAAACTAGTCCTGCTTCAAAACCAACATTAGCAAGCACAAAAAGAAAAATTCCCCAGAAGATTTGTCCAGGTCCGATAAAGTAAAGTGAAGATGTTCCGAGAATACAAAGAAGTGTGAAGAATATAAGAAATCTTTTTTTACCGGCACTATAATCGGCAATTGCACCAAGCAGAGGCGAGATGAACGCGGTGATGATCATTGCGATGCTTGTGACTAATGCTCCAATACAAATCGCCGATGGCTTCATTTCCGGCAACTGTCTTCTTGAAGTACACAGCATAAAGAAATGTTACAACGATTATTGAAAAAGATGTGTTAGCAAAATCAAAGAGAGTCCAGACAAATACTCTTCCCTTTTCTTTCATCCGCTACTGCCTTGAAGGTGAGATTGATTCTTCGACAAGTCCCCTGCCTGTTTTATTAAGCTTGCCTTGTTTTTTTCTTCAGCAAGGATAGCATCTAGAATTCCGTTAATGAATTTTGCACTGCCTGCCGTGCTGTAATCTTTGGCAATTTCAATTGATTCGTTTATCGATACCTTCGGTGGGATATCCGGGAAATGAAGAAGTTCACAAATACCTATTCTAAGAAGTATTTTGTCTATCAAGGCAATCCGGTTCATTTCCCAGTTAGTAACACGCTGAATTATTCTTCCATCAAGCTCTTCAATATTAGCAAGCACTTTTCGAATCAGCTCCTGCGCAAATGCATTGTCAACTTCATCTGTAACATCTTTAAGAATTTCTAAAGAGAGAGGTTGAAGTGACTCTTTATTCAATTCGTAAGCGTATAAAATCTGTAAAACTTTTTCTCTTACGATTCTTCGTTTTGATTTATTTGTCATCATAATAAGAACAAAATATAAATTTACTTTTCAGTATATAATCCTACTGCTAATATTAAAACTGTTTCTTATAAAGCAAAATTCCAGAAGTTAAATAGTGCAATACTTTCTCTGATTTTATTAGCAATTTTACCCTTAAAATCCTGCTTATGAACCGATTCAGCCACTTTGATATCAAGTTTATAGAATTTGCTGATTTCAATAGCTCTGGGCAGATGGTAAGCATCAGAGATTAAGATAATATCCTCGAACGAATTGTTGTTAGTTAAAAGATTATCTTTAATCCACTTAATTTGGTCAGCGGTTGAAGAAGTTAAATTCTCAATAATAACTTTTGAGGTATCAACTCCCTTAACACGAGCATACTCGTAACCAACTTCGGACTCGGGTAATTCACCAGGAGCGTTTCCACCAGTTAGCAGTATCTTCCCAACGAATCCCTGCTCAAGAAGTTCCAAAGCTTTATCAACTCTTGATGAAAGTGTTGGACTTGGAATATTCCCACTCCAGACTGCAGCACCTAAAACGACTGCAATATTTTTTTGATTTTTATTAAGTATCCACCTCCCCGAAGCATAACCAACGTTATCAATATAAATCAGAGTTAAAATCAAGAGTAGAACCAGCATCAGCATCGTACTAAAAATATTCCTCACGATTGTTGATCGGCGTTTGCTGATAATTCTGCTCCATAAGAAAATCAAGAAGTAAAAAAGAGTCAAAAGAAAAAATAAGAATAGCAGACCGGTTAAAACTTTATCTCCTGGCTGCTCGAAGATATAAATACCCGTTGAAACAATTTTTACCTTAGTTGTGATGAATGAGATAATAAGTAAAAACCAGCTAATTACAAGAAATGTTGCAATTGCTTTATTTGAAATGCCGGAATTGGTTTTTCTGATACCGATTAATATCCCGGAAATGATACCGATATAAATCAGGAGGTTGAAGATGTTTCCAGTCTTCGCAATTGAAAAATAATTAAATGGAAGAGCCTGATTCATATACTTCACAGCAAAAAGAAAAATAAGCTGAGCCAGTAATAGACTAACTACTATGATTAAATATTTTTTTTGAGATTTGTTCGGCATAGCAAAAATATTGACCCAACTTTTACAAACAATTTAACCCGGAATGGATATTATTTCTATCATCTTGATATTAAGTGATTAAAATTTAACCAAACACACTCTTTAAACTAAACACACAGTATGCAATATCAAATAACAATGACAGAACATCAAAAAATACAATTTGGACAAATCGTTTGATGAATGAATTGAAATAAGTCTCATAAAAAAGGCGTCCGGTGGACGCCTCTTAAAATTTACTGAAGTTTGAATATGATTGGAATGGATACCTGTACTCTAACAGGTTTGCCTCTTTGCTTGCCGGGTTTAAATTTAGTTTTTTGAACTGCATCGAGCGCTGCTTCATCGCAACCGGCACCGATACCCTTTAGCACCTGTGCTTTAGTCACGTTACCCGATTCATCAACAAATGCGAGAACATAAACTTTACCCTCAACACCAGCTCGCTTTGCAATTTCAGGATAAACAATTTTTTCCTGTATTGCTTTAATTCCACCAACTGGTTCCGGCATCTCTTCAACAGCAACGAAGTATGTTGGTTCTTCCTCTACCTTTTTCTCTTCTTTCGGAGGTGGAGGAGCTTCCATCTCTTCACTAAGATCTATTTCAGTATCACCAATTTCAATATCTTCAAGCACATCATCGCTTGGTGCTTCAATCGGAATTGGCGGTTTGGGTGGTGGAGGTGGTCTGTTTTCTTGTTTAGTCTGTTGAATATCTTCAACAGTAAACAGTTCCTGTGTTGCATCAAGATCTAATCCACTTGATGTTACATCAGGGAAGAATTTGAATGCGACGATCATTATGGCAAGAGCTATTATAAGACTTATTTCAAAAACACGTCTATATTTAAGTCTTAGATCAGCAATTGGATTTTTTAGTTTCATTTCAGCTCTCCTATTAAAAGCATTTAACTGATGAAAAATTACTAAATGATAATAGTTTTGTCAACTTAGTTTCTGCCCCTTTTACAATTATTTTTTAAGAATGTTCCAACGATACTCAAATTTTCCCTTACTTAATCAAATTCCAGACTGTACCTGAGCCTGTTTATCAGGAAGTAAACAATTAAAACTCCGGCGAAAACACCTAAAGCATCGGCAACCCAATTCCCAGGTTTCAGCAAAACGACCGGGAACTAGCATTTGATGAAGCTCATCTACAGCACCATAAAACAAACAAATAACAATCGTCGCAATCTGTGCCTTTTCAAAAAGAAATCCTGCACTTTCTTTGGTAGATCAAGGTACAGATTCACCAGTAACAGCTAAAACAAAATAAGCCAGGAAGTGGCTTATCTTATCACTAGAAACCAACACTTGGTAATCTTTCCACTGGAAGAGTTGTTGCAATAAATAGTACCAAGCCAGTATAGTGATTAACGGAACATAAACCAGCCAGACTTTTCTTTTTTCTAAAAACTCAAACAACAGAATTTACCAGAAATTTTATTGTTTGAGGAATATAGTTCTGAATATCCGAAGCAAGTATATCCAGCTTCGTTCTCTTTTCTGCAAGGATATCAGCAGCAAGGCTATGAAGATAAACTGCAGTAACAACTGCTTTCTCGATATCATTTTGCTGAGCGAGTAGTCCGGCAATAAATCCGGTAAGTACATCTCCAGTTCCAAATTTTGCCAAAGCAGGATTGCCGGTGGTATTTATTAATGCATCTCCCTCTGGTGTAAAAATAATTGTTGGGGCTCCTTTTAAAACCAGGTAAGCGCCAGTTTTTTTAACAAAATGCCTTTCCGTATTTCAAGATATCCTTTTTTAAGTCTGAATTTGAAATACCAATTAAAGAAGCAAACTCAGCATGATGAGGAGTTAGAACAGAATTTTTAAGATTTAATTTTTTATATCTACCCTGCCCCAAAGCAAAGATTCCATCAGCATCAATGACAACTTTTTTAGGATTATATTTTTTTAGAAGAGATAAGACAGCTTTCTGAGTTTCCTTTTCTCTGCCAAGCCCGGGACCGATGGCAACAACATCTGCCCATTTAATTTTTTCACGAAGCTCATCAATATTTTTTTCAGCGAGATATTCCCTGCCTGAATCCTCATAAGCTTTAACAACCACTTCGCCTAACTTTTTATGAACAAGCTCACGAACAGATTTTGGAAAGCAAAGAATGGATGCGCCGGCACCAATCTTCAAAGCAGACATTGCTGTTAATACTGCTGCACCGGGTAAGGAACCCGAGCCAGCAATCGTTAAAACTTTTCCTGCAGAATATTTGTGAAGATTTTTTGCTTTAACCGGTAAGCCAAGCAAGGCATCCTCAGGTTCAATTAGAAATTCAGTTGGTGTAAATTTATCAAATAGCGAATCCGGAATTCCAATCTCTCCCTTTTCAACTTCACCTGAAAAAAGATAACCATCGCCAAAAAACAAACCTTTTTTCAACTGACCAAGCGTGATTGTAAAATCCGCATTAAAAGAATTTTCTGCGTAACCAGTATCAGCATTGAGCCCTGTTGGGATATCAATTGCAACTTTGATTGATTTAAGTTTGTTAAGATAACCTACAATTGAAAGATAAGGATCATGTAAATATCCCTCAATCCCACTGCCAAGCAATGCATCACAAACAATTGTGCAATGTTTCAATGAGTTAAGGGAAGAAATTGAGCTGAACTTTTTAAGAGATATTTTTTTATTTGTCGGAGACAAGTTTTTTTAATACCTGATAGTTGAACCTGCAGATTCATCCGACAATTTCTTTCTGTTCCGAGATAAATAACGACTACTTCATATCCAGCATTAGAAAAATGTCTTGCAGCAGCAAAACCATCTCCACCGTTATTTCCTTTGCCACAGACAAAACCAATCTTAGGTGAATCCAAGTGATCTATTCTGTCAGCAATCTTTTGAAAGATTTCTCGTGAAGCATTTTCCATCAAAATAGTACCGGGAATTCCCATGTTTAGCTTATGGCGAATTCATCAACCTGACGGATTTGTTTTGTGGAATAAAGTGGAATCATCTAAATATAAAAATTAAGAAAAAATCCTGAGCGAACTGAAATAAATTAAAGAAACGAGGTAATCAAATCCAGTAATGAACCAGGAATAATTCCAAGTAATATCACCATTATAACAGAAATTGCAACGCCAAAAAATCCACTTAAACTTTTTGAAGGGACAACTTCTCCTTCTGCCTCTTTGAAATACATAAGAACAACAATCCTCAAATAAAAGTAAACACTGATGACACTGGAAATAATTCCGAGAATTGCCAGCCAGGTTAACCCGGATTTTATTGCGGCGATAAATACATAATACTTTGCGAAAAATCCGGCCAATGGAGGAAGACCGGCAAGTGAAAACATTATAATTGCAAGAAGTGCAGCCAGTACCGGACTTTTTGTACCTAAACCAGAATAAGAGTTGATTTCAAGATTGGTATCGTTTTCACCTTCGATTAAAGCGATGATCCCGAAGGCTGCTAAGTTCATAAAGGTATATACAGCTAAATAGAATACTACTCCGGCAACACCTATAGGTGTACCTGAAGCTAAGCCAATCAAAATATATCCCGCGTGAGAGATCGATGAGTAAGCAAGCATTCTTTTAATATTACTCTGTGCAATGGCAACTATACTTCCGAACAACATTGAAAATATTGAAAGTACTGCTAAGTATGGTAGAAACATACTTGTGCTCTCTCCCGAGAAAAGCGCCGTGAGTGTTGCAATTATCGCCGCAAAAGCAGCAGCTTTACCAATAGTAGAGAATAGTCCCGTAACAGTTGTTGGAGCGCCCTGATTAAACATCCGGGACCCACATATGAAACGGGAAGGCTGCAATCTTAAATGAAAAACCAATCAGGAATAAAAGAATACCAACAAGAAAAATTATATTACTTGAGTATTCGGGAAATCCTGCAGTTATTGCATCAATGGAATGTGGTTTGTGCAGAACCATAAATAAGTGCTATTCCATATACTAAAAACCCTGTTGCAAATGCCCCGAGTAAAAAGTACTTTAAGTGATGCTTCGATTGCTTTATCTTTTTTTCTGTTAACACCTGCCAGAACGTAGAAGCAAACTGACATAACTTCAAGTCCCAGAAAAATCATAAATAAACTTTTTGCACCAGCCATCATCATCATTCCAAGAACTGCACTTTGCATCAGGATATAATATTCGGAATAATTTATTCCATACTTCTTTGTGTAGTCAATCGAAAGCAGGCAAACAAGAGCGGCTCCAATGTTAAAAATAAAATAGAAGATATTAGTAATACCGCCCGTGGATAGCATATTCTGAAAAACAATCGACTGATTTTCAACTGTCAGCAAGGAATAAAATCCGGCTGCCAGAAATAATATGAACGAAAACCACGGAAGAATGGATTTGCCGCTTTTTGAGTATAGCTCAATTAATATTGATACTACTATCCCACCTCCGATAATTATCAGCGGTATAATGTTGTAAACTTCGTTAATATATATCATAATAATTACTCTATGAAGATTGTGTTTTCATCAATTTCTTTAATTGAAAGGACATGATTGCCCTCCGGTCGGATAGCAATTTTCCTATGCGTGTTAAAATCAAATATATCGTTTCCCTTTTCAACTATGACCAGTTTTATATTTTCATATTTTGGAATATTTGATTCAAGAACAGGATAGTCTATAAAATAAATTTCAGTAAAATCCGGACTACTCATTTACATAAGCACCTTTTTCTCTGATGCTAAAATCTGTAATTATATCTTCTTCGATTACAATTTTAAGTGCAGTGAAATGAAATGGAAGCAATACTCTGTTGCCGTAATACATTCCACTAATGTTGTTTTTAAGTATTTCATCAAGTGATTTCATTTTATACCTTACCAAAATAAAAAACTAACCAGACTAAGATAAATATTGGAAGAAGAATCGGGACTGCATATTTGAATAAGAATCCAAAAAAGCTTGGCATTCTGATTCCGGCTCTTTCACTAATTGATTTAACCATAAAATTAGGGCCGTTGCCAATATAAGTCATTGCACCGAAAAACACCGCTGCCACTGACACAGCAGATAAATAAATCGGGTGTGCTAGCTCAAACTGTAAAACCTGAGCTGGAATATTTACATCCAGGTTGAATTTACCCATTGCGGCACTTAAAAAGTTTAAGTAAGTAGGAGCATTATCCAGAAAAGCTGATAGACTTCCAGTAGCCCAATAAAAAATTCCCGGTGTTAATGACTGCCCATAAACATTTGACTCATAAGCAATAAGTTGAAGTGCGGGCATCATTGTTGCAAAAATTCCAACAAATAAATAAGCAACTTCTTTTATCGGTTCAAAGTCAAATTCATTTGCAGCTAGTATTTCTGGTGCAGCACTTTTGTAAGCTACAAATATTATGCTCAACATAATTATTTCTCTTATTCCGATCGGAAGCGGGTCAAAACTTGGAACCCAGTCAAGGACAGCCGGATCAATAAAAACTGAAAGAATAATTACACCAAGGAATATCACGCTTTTAAATCCTTTAAATTCAATCTTATTAGAATGACTTATTTCTCTGCTCACTTCTGGCATATTCCGGCTATCAACTAAATAAAAAATTAATATTATTGCAAGTACAGTTGGAAGCCAGATATACCAAACGTGTTCAATTACCCAGAAAAATCCCACTCCTTTAAGAAATCCTAAAAACAAAGGTGGATCACCAATAGGTGTAAGTGCACCGCCGATATTGCTTACAATGAAAATAAAAAAAATTATGTGATATGGTTTAATTCTATCTTTATTTAATTTTAGAAAAGGTCTGATCAAAAGCATTGATGCACCGGTAGTACCAATAATATTGGCTATGACTGCACCAAAAAGGAAAAGAAGTGAATTAAGCATCGGCGTTGATTTACGGTCAATTTTAATTAGAATTCCACCTGAAGCGACAAAAAGCGAACCAAGCAAAGCAATAAAAGAAATGTATTCGTCCAGTGTGTGAAGGACCGTTTGAGTATTATGGATAACAAATAGATAATACCCAACTGTAATCAATCCTAGAATGACTGCGATTTTAGGATAGTGCTTTTCCCAAAAATGACGATAGAAAAGTGGTCCGGTGGCAATCATTAGTAAAAGTGTTACAAACGGAATCACCATAAAAGCTGCAGGCAAGGGATGCTCTTCTGAGTGACTGGAAAGAGAATTTTCTGTTACTGCCGATGTATCAATTAAGCTTTGATCTGCAGCTTGCAATTCACCAAGGTACAAGATCAAGATGAGCACAAGTATGATTAACATTGATAAGTTCTTATTTATCATACCTGATTATTCTAAATTTATTTTTGCGGGATTAAGAACCTGTTCGATTACTTTTTCGGATGATTTTTCCGATACTTTTAAGAATGTGCTGGGATAGATTCCTATCCAGACAATAAAAATGAAGATAGGTATTAAAACTAATTTCTCACGGAAATTCAGATCTGTTACTGAATTCATATTTGGGTTTGTAACTTCACCAAAAGCAACTTTCTTATACATCCATAGAAGATAAACAGCAGCGAAGATTACTCCTGTTGCAGCAAAGACAGTAAACCACCAGCTCCCAAGAACGGTTGATTTAAATGCACCAGTTAAAATTAAAAATTCACCAACGAAGCCATTCAGTCCCGGCAAACCAATTGAAGAAAGCGAAGTGAAAAGTAATGCAAATGAAAAGAAAGGAACTATTTTTGCAATTCCGCCGTAGTCAGCAATCTTTCTTGTGTGAGTTCTTTCGTAAATCATTCCAACTAAAAGGAAGAGTGCCCCTGTTGATAAACCGTGATTGATCATTTGAATAACCGCGCCTTGAACAGCTTCCTGATTAAGAGCAAAAATTCCGAGTATTACAAATCCGAGATGAGAAACAGAAGAATAAGCAACCAGTTTTTTCATATCTGTTTGAACCATCGCAACGAGTGCACCATAAATAATTCCTATTACAGCCAGGTACAGAAATAATACCAGCATAATCAATCGAAGCCTGAGGAAACAATGGAAGATTAAATCGCATAAAACCATACGTACCCATTTTTAGTAATACACCTGCAAGAATAACGCTTCCAGCAGTTGGTGCTTCCACGTGTGCATCGGGCAACCAGGTGTGGAATGGAAACAGCGGAACTTTAATCGCAAAACTTAATGCGAAAGCAAGGAATAAAAATCCCTGAATTGTCGTATCAATTGTTGGCCCTGTTTTATAAAAATCGAGAAGATTGGTAGTAAAACCACCAAGTAAATCCGCAGAGTAAACACAAAGCCAGATTATTGCAACCAACATTAACAAGCTGCCAGCCATCGTATAAATAAAGAACTTGATTGATGCATAAATTCTTCTTTCACCGCCCCATATTCCAATTATGAAATACATAGGGATAAGCATTGCTTCCCAGAAAACGTAGAACAAAAACATATCAAGCGAAGAAAAAACACCAAGCATTCCTAACTCAAGAAACAGCATAAAGAAAGTGAATTCTTTTACTTTGTTTTTAATGCCGCTCCAGCTTGAAATGAGAGTAAGAGGAGTAAGAAATGTTGTTAAAAGTATTAATAACATTGACAAGCCATCAATGCCAACGTGATAGCTGATATTAAGTCCTGATATCCAGTTGAATTTATGTACGAATTGGAATTCGCTTGACTGATCATTAAAATCAAAATATATAATCAACGAGATAATGAAAGCAATAAGTGAAACGATCAATCCGACATTTTTAATCAGCTTGCGCTTTTTCTTTATTAATGAAAAGAGAAGCAAAGAACCGATAACCGGAACTGCGAGAAGATATGTTAATAAATATGATTGTTCCATTTATGCGTAGCTCAGTAATTATCCAGAAAAGAGCAATTAAGATTCCCAAGAACCATAACAAGTGCATAAGATTGTGCAATACCAGTTTGAATTTTTTTTATCGAACCAGAAATATTAATCAGATAACTTACGCCAGATCTATTATATAACCCATCAATGATTTTATTATCAGCAATCTTCCAGAGAATATTTTCAGATACCTTTAACGATAGGGTTGACTATAGAAGCTTCATAAGCCTCATCAAGAAAATATTTATTTAAGAGAACATTATAAATTCCTTTAAACTTTGATGATGTTTTTTCTGCAATTTCAGGTTTTTTCAAATAGACATATCGTGCGTAAAAGATTGCACCGGCAGCCGCGACGACAGAAATTATCATCAACAATAATTCTTCGAAGTGTGAGTGACCACCAAAATGCATCAATTTCATTTCAGTAGTTTTGAAAACAGGTGCAAGCCAGGTATGAAAAAATTTCCGTGCTCGCCGAAAAAATTTCAGGAATTCCAATAAAATCCACCAATGGCAGAAAGGTACTGCAAGAACAACTTAATGGAACTGTCATCAACTTTGGTGATTCGTGTGGATGAAGCCCATCCCCAACCCCTTTCCCCAAGGGAAGGGGCTTTCAATGAAGAATGACTGAAAATCTTAAATTTTTCTTTTCCTTCAAAAGTCATAAAGTAATACTTCTGAACATATAAAATGCGGTCATCAAAGCAGTCAGTAGTCCGATCAACCAAAAAACAAATCCTAGATTGGTAAAGGAATACCAGAGAATTTCATCTTTACTAAAAAATCCTGATAATAGGTGGAATTCCGGATATAGCAACTGCAGCAACAAGGAAAGTTCCATAAGTAAGCGGCATATATTTTTTAAGCCGCCGTAATGCCTGATATCCTGCTGTTTCATGCATCGAATGAATAACTGATCCTGCACCAAGAAAGAGTAGGGCTTTGAAGAATGCGTGAGTCATCACATGAAAAATTCCTGCTGAGAAAGCTCCTGCACCTAAAGCAAGGAACATATATCCAAGCTGGCTCACAGTAGAATATGCAAGAACCTTTTTGATATCATTTTGCACAAGACCAATCGTTGCAGCAAAGAATGCTGTGAACACACCAATAACAGCAACAACCATCATTGCCGCTGGAGCTGAATGCATAAATGATATCTACAACGCGCAACCATATAAACACCAGCAGTTACCATTGTTGCCGCATGTAACGAGTGCTGATACAGGAGTCTGGACCAGCCATTTGCATCCGGAAGCCAGACAAGCAGTGGAATCTGTGCAGACTTACCAGTTGCTCCAATAAATAAGAAAGATTGCAATCAAAACGAAAATAGTGTTCAGGAACTGCGAAGGAAACTGCTCGTGAAAAAACATCAGTAAAAACTTAATGTTCCGAAAGTCGAATAGATCAAAAACATTCCGAGAAGAAATCCAAAGTCGCCAATCACTGTTAACAATAAAAGCTTTTAATCCTAGCAGCAGAAATTGCTACTCTTTTCAAATTTTCTGTCATACCAAAAACCTATAAGCAAATAAGAACATAATCCCACTCCTTCCCACCCAAGAAAGAGAAGAAGAAAATTCTCGGCGAGTAACAAGATTCATCATCGCAAAGATGAAAAGATTCATAAGCGAAGAATCTCCAAAACTTTTATCACCATGCATATACCCTATCGAGTAAACATGGATGATGAATCCAACTCCTGTTACGATTAAAGACATTACAATGAAAGCTGATCATACCTGGTAAGAAAACCCTGATGTTCAATCCAGCAACAGCAATCCAATTGAAAAAGTGTTACAATATTTTAATCGTTGATCAACAGGAAGTGCAAGCGTTTCAAAGAAAGCACCGACAACTATGATAAATGATAAACCAATCGCACCACTACCAACAATGCCTATCAAGTTTCTTCATTTTTCAGGCCCTATTTTTGGACCGACGAATCCATTAAATAAAAATCCCAGCAAGGGCAAGAAGACAATGTAAGATATGATACCCCCCTCCCTCCCCCATTTTTTAAATATATTAATTTTTGGTCATCTTTTTTAAAAAAATTCATTTCTGTCTTATAGGGGATCTTCCTTACCACTTTTAGAATATTTATTTCATCAATATTAACTGTTAGCTTATTTCTGAAAATAGCAATGATTATTGCTAATCCTACAGCTGCTTCTGCTGCTGCTACCGACATTACAAAGAAAACAAAAAGTTGTCCTGCCACATCACCTAAATAAGACGAGAATGTCATTAAAGTAAGGTTAGCTGAGTTCAACATCAACTCAATACACATAAAAACCACAATTGCATTTCTACGGTTTGAGTACGCCGACAATTCCAACTGTAAACATAAAAGCGCTGAGGATTAGATAATATTCAATGGGTATCTGCATAACTCATTCAAATTTCTTTTTCGCTAAAACCAGTGCACCGATTGTTGCAGCAAGTAATAAATAATCCAGCAGCTTCAAAAGGTAAAATGTAATTTGTGAACATTTTCTCTTCCAATATTTTCAACGGTTCCTGTCTCTACACTTCTTTGCAACTTCCCTTGTAATTACCTCCGAAGGTCGTGAAAGAAATATTATATAAACAATCTGCACGAGAACTAAAGCAACAATTGCAACGATGAAAATTCTCAGCTTGGCTTTCTGTTCCAAAAATCTCTTTTCTTTTTCAGGATTTAAAAGCATAATTACAAACAGGAAGAAAACCATTATCGCACCGGCATAAACAATTACCTGCAGCAACAGCAATGAACTGAGCGTTAAGAGTTAAATACAAGCCGGCAAGTGAACAAAAATTTAAAACCAGAAATAAGGCTGAGATAACAGGATTGGGGCGAGTAAGCAATAAGCACTGCTGAGACAGCACAGATTGAACCGAAGAGTATAAAGAGAACTATTTCTAAAGTCATTGTCCCTTTAATAATGTAAGATGGTTGATGGAAAATGGAAGATGTATTTAACCATTTTGATTCAATTTTGCTTATTTAAATTATTTTGTGCTGTTAATTTAATTGAAGTATAAATCCTTTAAAATTCGAAACTTTCATTCAGGAGGAAATAGAATTTTTCAGAATTTTTGTGATCTTTATTAAAAATGGCGTCTAAAACCCTCAGCCAGTAATTGCTCTCACGGGTTTCCCTTAATACAATTCCAATTTATGAATAAATTCTTTTGGTGATTCGGCTCCTTGCGCTTCTTCATAATTTGCTCCAATTGAAGTTGAAGCTTTAGCAAGTTGATAAGTAATTACTGATTTTTTTGTTTTAGGTAATGTTTCCAGAAAAGAATAAACACTTAACTCCAAACATTAAAAGTTCTATTTAATAGTTCTTCAGTTTGGATTCATTTTCCTTGTTTTAATAGCGGGATTTCAATACTTAAAAAATTTTCAATTGTTTCACCAATCTTCCATCAACCATCTCATATTCCATCTTCCATCCTTTACGGAGTATTCCGATAAATCATCCTCGGAAAAGGAATCGCTTCCCTTGATGATCAAGTCCGCAAATCCAGCTTACTGTTTTTTCAAGGACCAATTCCAAACCCTGCGTGAGGAACAGTTCCGTATCTTCTTAAATCCAGATACCATTCAAAAACTTCCTGCGGAAGATTGTGTTCTTTGATTCTGCTTAAGAATTCATCAAGACTATCTTCTCTCTGACTGCCACCAATTATTTCTCCATAACCTTCTGATGCGAGTACATCAACCGCCAGAGCAACTTTCAGATTTTTCAGGATCGCGTTTCATATAAAATGCTTTTACTTCAGCTGGATAATCGATGAACCATAACCGGTCTATCAAACTGTTGAACGATTACTGTTTCATCACGGTTGCGCCGAAATCATTTCCCCACTCAAAGTTCAACTCCCATTCTTCTGGAGAATTTCAACTGCTTCATCATAGCTTATTCTTGGAAATGGTCGGACAACTTTTTCCAACTTAGAAGTATCTCGCTCAAGAATTTTTAACTCTTCTGCTCTTTCATTTGAGAACAGTTTGAACGATATACTCGAGCATTTCTTCAGCCAAATCCATATCATCGTTGAGATCAGCAAAAGCAACTTCAGGTTCACACATCCAGAATTCGGTTAAGATGTCTTTTTGTTTTTGATTTCTCTGCTCTGAAATGTAGGACCCAAATGTATAAACTTTTCCGTGAGCCATTGCACCTGCTTCAGCATAAAGCTGTCCGGATTGAGTCAAATAAGCATTACCAAGATCGAAGTAAGGTAGTTTCAAATAAAGTTGATGTTCCTTCAACTGCATTTGGAGTAAGTATCGGCGGATCCATCAAAACAAAATCTTTGTTCATCAAAAAAATCTCTATAGCTTTTATTATGCGATGCCGAATTCTCATTATCGCAACCTGCTTTTTTGAACGAAGCCATAAATGACGATGATCGAGAAAAAATTCAGGTCCGTGTTCTTTGGGAGTGATAGGATAATCTTTTGCATTACTGAATTACAATCAGGCCAGTAGCATCTAATTCAATTCCACCGACTTGCTGTGGATCTTCTTTAACTTTACCCGTAACAATTATCGATGATTCCCTGACCAATCTTATCTGCCAGATCAAAAATTTCATCTGAAACATTTCCTTTGAAGTAAACACATTGAACATAACCAGTTCCGTCTCTGAGGATCAACAAACCTGATTTTTCCGCTGACCGTTTGTTGAAAAGCCAGCCCCGAAGGGTTATTTCTTTGCACCATGAATCTTTAGTTGATTGATATAGATACTCTGCATTCAAATTTATTTCTTGTGAAAATTGAAGCCAAATATAAAGATTTTTTTTGATTTGAGGGATAAAAACGTTCCGTAGCTCAGTTCTCCAGAACT